>NZ_CP109583.1:3828750-5105000 GCF_036250755.1 Streptomyces uncialis
CTGGCATGGGCATGGCCTTGAAGGGGTGGGGACCGTGGAACAGGGACAAGACCTCACGTGGATCGCGTATCTCGTCTACATCGTCGTCAGCATCGGACTGACGGTGTGGGTCGCGCGCACCCTGAGCCGGAACGGGCGGATCTTCCTGTCCGACGTGCTGCGGGGCAACGAGAGGCTCGCGGACGCCGTCAACCATCTGCTGGTGGTCGGGTTCTATCTGATCAACCTCGGTTTCGTCGCGCTGTATCTGACGCAGGAGGAGCGGATCACCGAGGCCCGGGAGGTGTTCGAGGCGCTCTCGACGAAACTCGGCGTCGTCCTGCTGGTCCTCGGGGTGCTGCACCTCGGCAATGTGTGGGTGCTGAACAAGATCCGGCGGCGGGGCATCATGGAGCGGGAGCAGCTTCCGCCGGTGCCTCCGCAGGAGTACACCGGGAACCAGGGTCCGTGGGCCCCGCCCACCGCCAAGGCGTGACGGCCGTGTCCACGGACGCGCGACCGCCCACCGACCCGCGTACGCCGCACACGCCCGGACGGGCAGATGCACCGCGCACACCCGGACCGCCCGACTCACCGCACGCGCCAGGAACGTCGGACTCACCGCACGCACCCGGACGGGCAGACGTACCGCTCACGCCCGGAACGCCGCTCGCACAGACAGGCGTACCGCACACGCCCCGCCGGGCAGGCGTACCGCAAAGGCCCGCACCGCCGGCCCCACCCCAGCCGGACGCACCGCCGGCCTCACCCCCGCCGGACGCGCCGCCGAGCGCACCCGCGCCCGGCGGGTACCAGCGGCCACCCGCCGTCCGGGGGCTGACCGTCCTCTACGACGCCGGGTGCCCGCTCTGCGGGTTCCTGCGTGACTGGCTGGCGCGCCAGCCGCAGCTGGTCCGGCTGGACTTCGTACCGGCCGGGTCGCCGGAGGCGCGGCGGAGGTTCCCCCGGCTGAACCACGCGTCGACCCTGGTCGACATCACCGTCGTCGCGGACGGTGGCCAGGTCTACCGGGGCGCCAACGCCTGGGTGGTCTGCCTCTGGGCCCTCGCCGAGTACCGGCCGATGGCCCACCGGCTCAGCACCCCGCAGGGCGCCAAGCTCGCCAAGGGCGCGGTGGTCGCGGCCTCGAAGTACCGGGAGGCCCTGTTCGCCCAGCGCAAGCGCAACGCGGGGAGCGCTTCCGGCGGAAGGAGGGGAGCGGGTCCCGTCGGGGGGCGGGACCCCCTCGCCAGGGGCCAGGCCCCCTACCGGACCACCGACGGCTGGCAGTACCGGCCCGACGAGGGGTGGGTGTTCATGGGGCAGCCGCCGCGGAGCACTCCGGCGCGGGCCAGGGCCGACACACGGGGTGGCTCCCCGGCCGACGTCCGGCACGGGCCCTCGGCCGGCGCGTGGGACCCCGGTGGCACGGGTGCGCAGGGGGGCGGGGTCCGGCCGGGTCCCTCCTGTGCCGACGGTTCCTGTGCGACTGACTAGGCTCTGACACCGTGCCCGCACGAAACGATCCCCCGGCGAAGCCCACGAATCCCCCGAAGCCGACGCAGCAGCCGTCCGCCGCACCCGCACCCGCACCCGCACCCGCACCCGCCGGGGAGCGTCCCGGGACGGGTACCCCAGCGGCTCCGGGTGCTCCGGGTGCTCCGGGTGCTCCGGCTACAGGTACAACAGGTACAGGTGGGGGCGCGGGCACAGGTACCAGTGCGGGCGCGGGTGCGGAGAAGTCCGCGAAGAGCGAGCAGACCCGCACCCTCATCCTGGAGACCGCGCTCCGGCTGTTCCAGGAGCGCGGCTACGACAAGACGACGATGCGGGCCATCGCCAAGGAGGCGGGCGTCTCCGTCGGCAACGCGTACTACTACTTCGACGGCAAGGAACACCTGATCCAGGGGGTCTACGACCGGATCTCCGTCGAGCACGCGAGAGCGGTGCGCCCGATCCTCGACAGGGAGACGGACTTCGAGGCCCGGCTGGCCGGGGTGCTCACCGCCTGGGTGGACATCTCGGAGCCATACCACGAGTTCGCCGCGCAGTTCTTCAAGAACGCGGCCGACCCCGAGAGCCCGCTCAGCCCCTTCTCACCGGAGTCCGAGGGCGCCCGGGACGCGGCGATCGACGTGCACCGGGAGGTACTCGCCGGATCGAAGGCGAAGGTGCCGGACGACCTCGCCGACATCGTCCCCGAGATGTTGTGGCTCGCCCAGATGGGACTGGTCCTGTACTGGGTCTTCGACCGCTCCGAGGGGCACGAGCGGAGCCGCAAGCTGGCCCGGCGCGGGGCCAGGCTCACCGCCCGGGGCGTGTCGCTGGCCCGGTTCCGGGTACTGCGCCCACTGGTCCGCGAGGTGTACGAACTGTTCGCCGACTTCCGTCCCGAGGCCGAGCGCGACACGCGGCCCGAGCCCGGGGAGCCGGAGCCCGCGGACGGGACCGGCAGCCGATAGCCAGCAGACGGGAGTCGGAGCTTCGGGCAGTCGGGCAGTCGGGCAGTCGGGGAAACGGGTTCGGGGGATCGAGGCTCGGGGGACCCAGCAGTCGCGAGGGGTAGGACGATCGGCGGCCCGCCATGGCGCGGGCCCGTCCGGGCAGGAGGCGCGGGCATCGCCACACGCACCGACCCGGACAGGCCGCCGCGACACCTCCCCCACGGCCCCGCACCGACCCGGACAGGCGACCGCCCACCTCCCCGACGGCCCCGCACCGACCCGGACGGGCCGCCGCCCGCCTCCCCGACGGCCGCACCACCCGCACCACCCGCACAAGTCCGCCCACCTCCCCCACGCCCCCGCACCTCACCCGGCCGCGCGGCTCACCCCCGTACCCCCTCCCCCGCCAGTTCCACGTCGTGGACCATCGGGGCTGCGGGCACCATGACCCGCAGGGTCCGTTCCCCGAGTCCCTCCGCGCCCGTGACCAGCAGATACGGGCCGGGGGCCGGGGCCGCGAGGATGTACGAGCCGTCCGCCGGCGAGGTCACCCGGTCCAGCCGGTCGCCCTCGACCGAGCGGAGGGTCACCGTCGCCCCCGCGACGGGTCCGCCCTCCGTCGTACGGATGAACCCGTGGAGCACCGCGCCGCCCTTCGCGAGCGCTCCGGCCGCCTCACGCCCCGCCTCCCGTACGGGGGCCTCCGGCGCTTCGACCGCCAGATGCGGAAGGCGCCGTTCCAGCCACGCGGGCAGCCACCAGTTGGCCCGGCCCAGCAGATGCATCACGGCCGGGACCAGCGCCGTCCGCAGGACGAACGCGTCCACGGCGACCGCCACCGCGAGCCCCACGCCCGCGACCGCACCCTCCATGTCCCCGCTCAGCACGAACGCGGAGAAGACGCAGATCATGATGAGCGCGGCGCAGTTGATGACGCGGCTGGTCTCGGCGAGCCCCACCCGGACCGCTCGCGCGTTGTCCCCGGTGTGCACCCACTCCTCGTGCATCCGGCTGACCAGGAACACCTGGTAGTCCATCGACAGCCCGAACAGCAGCGACAGCATGATGACGGGCAGGAACGCGCTGATCGGGCCCTCCTTGCCGACCCCGATCAGCTCGGTGCCCCAGCCCCACTGGAAGATCGCGACCAGCACCCCGAACGAGGCCGCCGCCGCGACGAGGTTCATCAGGGCCGCCGTCAGCGGGACGACGAGCGAACGGAACGCGATCATCAGCAGGACGAAGCCCAGGCCGATGATCGTCCCGACGAAGTACGGCAGCCGGTCGGCCGTCTGCGCGGCGAAGTCCTTGAACACCGCCGTGACCCCGCCGACATGGCCCTCCACACCCGCGTCGGGCAGCAGATCCCCGCGCAGCCGGTCGATCAGCCGGTCGGTCTCCACGGACTGCGGTGACGTGGTGGGGACGATCCGGACGACGGACACCCCGTTCGCGGGCGGCGCGAGAGCGGCCCGCGCCACCCCTTCGTCGGCCTGGACACCGCTCACCAGCCGTTCCAGCGCGGCCGGTTCGGCGCCCTGCGCGACAACGACCAGCGGACCGTTGAAGCCCGGCCCGAAACCGTCCGCCAGGATGTCGTACGCCTGCCGGGTGGTCAGATCCTCCTGGTGGTTGCCCTGGTCGGTGGCGCCGAGCCGCATCGACAGGACCGGTACGGCCAGCGCGGCCATCACCACCAGTGCGACCGCCGCGATGGCCTTCGGCCGCCGCTCCACCCGCACCGACCAGCGCGCGGCGAGTCCGCTCGGCTCCGACCGCTCCGGACCGTCCACCGCGAGCGCGCGCCGCTGACGGCGGCCGAGCACGCGTGTGCCGATGAACCCGAGCAGCGCGGGCAGCAGCGTCACCGCGGCGAGCACGCTGAGGACCACCGTCAGGGACGCGGCGATGACGACCCCGTCGAGGAACCGCAGATTCGTGACGAGCATGCCCGCGAGCGCGATGCAGACCGTGGCGCCCGCGAAGACGACGGCCCGCCCCGAGGTGTCCAGCGCCGCGACGGCCGACTCCTCGGTCGCGTCGCCGCGCAGCAGACCCCGCCGGTGCCGGGTCACGATGAACAGCGCGTAGTCGATACCCACCCCGAGCCCGATCAGCGAGCCCAGCAGCGGGGCCAGGTCCGGGATCGGGGTGCCGTGGCTCAGCAGCATCGTGCCGAGCATCCCCGTACCGACACCGAACACGGCGACGACGATGGGCAGCAGCATCGCGAACAGCGAGCCGAACGCGAGGAACAGCACGACGGCGGCTGCCACGATGCCGACGAGTTCCGAGGTCCCGGCGTGCGGCTGCTGGATACGGGCGATGGCCTGGCCGCCGACCTCGACCTCCAGCCCGTCGACGCCCGCGCCCCGCGCCGTGTCCACCACGTTCTGCGCGGTGTCCACCACGTTCTGCGCGAGTTCCGTCGGCACGGAGTTCGCCTGCTCGGTGAAGCTGACCTCCGCGAAGGCCGTCCGGCCGTCGTCGCTGATCCGCGCGACGGCCGCGGGATCGTCCCCGTACGGACCGGCTACCGCGCCGATGCCCTTCATCGCGGCGATCTCACGCAGCGCGGGTTCGATCCGCGACCGTACGCCGTCGTCGCGCACCGAGCCGTCGTCGACCCGCCACACCACCGTGCCCGCGTCCCCGGCACTGTCCGGGAACGCCTTCTCCAACAGGTCGTACGCCTGCGCGGAGTCGGTACCGGGCAGGGAGAAGTCGTTGGAATAGTCGGTTCCGGCGGAGGAACCCGCCGTACCGAGGCCGAACAGCACCCCCACCCACAGCACCAGGACCACCAGCCGGTGCCGGTAGCACCAGCGCGCCAATGCCGCCACGTCGTCCGCTCCTTCTGTTCACGCGGCACGGCGGACACCGGCGGCCCAGGTCGCCGCCGATCACCGCCGCGCCGCACTCGGGCCCCCGGGTCGGACCCAGCATCGGACGGTGAGGAGGCACGCGGGACGCCCCGGACGGGACTCCCAACCGACTCCCAGGGTTCCCAACCGGCTCACAGGCTTCCCAGCGGACTCCCAGGCTTCCCAACGGACTCCCAGGGTTCTCCACCGCTCGGGGGCGACGGCGCCAGGACGACAGCTCGCGTGGGCGCCGGTACGACGGGCAGCCATGACTGTCCCCGGCCGTCCGGTGTCGTCCCCCGTGCCGTCCGGTGCCATTCGCGCCGCCAACTCCCCCTATTTCTCAGGGAACTCCCAAGCTCTGAACAGTCACCGGGACGGTCACGGGACCGATACTGAGGGCATGAGCGAGCCCGGTCAGCAGCGCGGCGCCGGTGCGGTGGAGGGACGGGACCCGGGCGGTTCCGGCGGCTCCGCCGCGGCCGGTGCCACGAGCGAGGGCCCGCCAAGGAACGCCGGAGGCACAGGCGACACCCGGCCGGGGAGCCCCGGAGGTACGAGCGACGCCCGGCCAGGGAACCCCGGGGGCAACAGCGACGCCCCGCCAGGGAACGCCGGGCCCACAGGCGGCGACCCGACAGGGCTCCCGGGCGCCGGGGTGCTCGTCGTCGAGGACGAGCCGAGCATCGCCGACGTCCTGTCCATCGCCCTGCGCTACCACGGCTTCGAGGTGTCCACCGCGGCCACCGTCCGCCAGGCCCGGTACCTCGTCGAGCGGGTCCGCCCGGACGCCGTGCTCCTCGATGTGATGCTCCCCGACGGCGACGGCCGCGAGCTCGGACGGGAACTGCGCACCGCGCAACCGGAGACGGCGATCGTCTTCCTCACCGCCCGGGACGCGCCCGCCGAGATCGTCGGTGCCCTCGGCGTCGGCGACGACTACATCACCAAACCGTTCCACATCGACGAGGTGGTCGCCCGGATCACCGCCGTCCTGCGCCGCACCCGCCCCGCCGACGTCCTCCCCCGCCGCCCGCCGCTGCGCCACGGCGACCTGGAGCTCGACGAGACGACATACAGCGTCCGCCGCGCCGGCCGCAGCACTCAGCTCACCCCCACCGAGTACGCGCTGCTGCGCTTCCTCGTCCGCAACGCCGGGCAGATCGTCCCGAAGGAACAGCTCCTGCGTCATGTGTGGCAGTACGAGCACGCGGCCGAGTCGACCGTGGTGGAGACGTACATCAGCTATCTGCGCCGCAAACTCAACGCGCTGGGGCCGCCGTTGATCACGACCCGGCGCGGGGTCGGCTACGGGCTCGTCTGACGGCCATGGTCTCTCGCGCGTACCGGCGCCACCGGCCGCACCGCGGGGCACGGTCCCTGCGCGCCAAGCTGACCCTGCTCAACGTCGGACTGCTCGCCCTCGGGATCGTCGTCGCGAGCGCCGTGAGCATGATGGGGATGCGGCACTTCTTCCTCGACAGCATCGACGACCAGCTGCACGCCACCCGCTCCGCCCTCCAGCACTCCCGGCTCACCCTCCAGCAGATCGAGACCCTCAGCGAACTGGGCATCGCCCTCGACCAGCTCTCCCCGAAGGGCGACCAGCCGGGTGCGCTGCCCCACTCGAACTCCCTGTTCGTGGCACTGGACACGACCGGCGGACCCATCCGGGTGGCGGCCCTGGAGCCCACCGGGCGCCAACGCGCCCTCGCCGCCGCGGTCGACGACGCCGCGGGCCTCGCCCGCGAAGCCCGGGTCCAGGACGTGACACTGGACGGCGAGCCGCACCGCGCGGTCGCCGCCATGCTCGACGACGGGACGACGGTGCTGCTGGCCGCGTCGACCGAGGCCGTGCACGCCAACATCCGCAAGGCCCTACGGGCCGATCTCGGGCTCAGCGCGGTGCTGCTGGGTCTGCTCGCGGTGCTCACGATGATCGGCGCGCGCCACCGGCTGCGTCCGCTGGAGGACATGGTCGAGACCGCGTCCGCGATCGCCGACGGCGATCTGACCCGCCGGGTCCCGTCCAGCAAGCATCCGGCCACGGAGGTCGAACAGCTGCGGCTCGCGCTCAACTCCATGCTCCAGCAGGTCGAGACCGCGTATCTGACCCGGGAGCGCAGCGCGGAGCAGCTGCGACGGTTCGTCGCGGACGCCTCGCACGAGCTGCGCACCCCGCTGTCCGCGATCCGCGGCTATCTCCAGCTCTACGAGAAGGGGATGCTGATCGCCCCCGGTGAACGCGCCCGGGCCTGGACCAGGATCAACTCCGAGGTGGACCGGATGCACCACCTGGTGGACGAACTGCTCACCCTCGCCCGCCTGGACCAGCGGCCCGAGCTACGGCTGCGCAACGTCGACCTGTGCGCCCTGGCCCGCGAGGCCGCGGCGGACCTCCGGGTGCAGCAACCCGAGCGGCCCGTGACGGTAGCGGCCGACGGGGTGCTGCTGGTGTACGCGGACGAGTCCGGGTTGCGTCAGGTGCTGGGGAACCTGGTCGGGAACGTCCGCGTGCACACGCCCGCCTCCACGGCGGTCACGCTGACGGTGGAACGGGTGGACTCCGTGGTCCGGCTCTCGGTGGCGGACCGTGGCCCGGGGCTGGCCGAGGAGGACGTGTCCCGGGTGTTCGACCGCTTCTTCCGCGCGGGCGGTGGCGCGGGCGGTGGCAGTGGCAGTGGCACGGGCGGAGGCGCGGGCAGCGGCCTGGGCGGAGGCACGGGCGGAGGCGCGGGCAGCGGCCTGGGAATGGCCATCGTCCGCGGGGTCGTCGAGGCACACGGAGGCCACGTGACGGTACAGCCCCGCCCGAACGGCGGCCTCACGGTACTGGTGTCCCTCCCGGTGCAAGGCGCGGCCCGGTAGGGGGGTACATCAGCGCGGCCCGAGGCTGGGGTGTCACGAGGCTGGGGTGTCACGGAGGGGGCGTGTCACGGGGCGGGGGTGCCCCCTGGCAGAGGTGTGGGCGTCACGGGCACCAGGGCCCACACCGTCGTGCCACCGCATCCCCGATGCCAGACGCCCCACGCCTCGGTAAGCGTCTCCACCAGCCGCAGCCCGCGCCCACCCTCCTCGTACCAGGTGCCCGCCCCCCGTATTCGAGGACTCTGCCCACTCGCATCGGTGACCTCGATGAAGCACGCGCCGTCCGCGAGAACCGTGACGGCGACCTCGAACTCCCCCTCAGAACCAGGTCCGTATCGAACCGAGTTGGTGGCGAGCTCCGAGATCAGCAACACCGTGTCGTCCAGCGAACCGTCACCCTCGGTACGTCCCCACGCGATCAGATGGTCATGCACGCGCCGCCGGGCGAGGGCCACGGACGCGGGATGACGCGGGAGGCGGAAGACATTGCGACGCGACACCGTCCCCTCCTCCACCGCTCGAAACACAGCACCCACACGACGCACACGGGTGCGACACATGATGCAGGCTCCGACGGCCGTACGGTGTCCCGGAAGTGTCGCGAACCCATGGAGATTCGGCCACGTCCGACCGCGCGACCCCCTGCCTGAAGCAGGCCCGCCCCGACCCGGACCGGGCGAACAGGGACAGAGCACACCTCAACCCCCGGCAATCACACCAGCCGACCACCAACGCGGCCACAGGCCACTCGGACAGATACGCGAACCCCGCGCAACCCCGTGTCACGCCGCCCGTACGGTCCCGGCCCACCGGCACCCCACGCTGCTCAGCTTGCCTGTCGCCACACCTTCCTCGCACAGCTGGTACGAGCCCGGACCCACGTCGCCGACCCCGACCGACCCCACCGACCGCAGGACCTCCAACACCCGGCCGCGCCCCATGAACCAATCCGTGGCCTGAACCCGCCGGTCGCACCACCGCGTCCACGGACACACGCCATCACCGCACCGCACCGCAGACCCGCCAACCCCGCCGGCCCACCGGCTCACACGCTCCACCGCGGACCGTGAAGTCGTAAGGGCCACGAGGGGGCCGAACTCACGCCTGTTTCGAAGCGAGTTCCACCACGGTGATGTCCGACTCCGCCCCGACCCGCACGGGCGGCCCCCAGGCCCCGGCACCCCGAGTGACATAGAGCTGGGTGTCCCCGTAACGCTCCAGCCCCGCCAGGGTCGGATTCTGGAGTCCGGCGAGATAGCTCACCGGCCACAGCTGTCCGCCGTGCGTATGCCCGGAGAGCTGGAGGTCCACCCCGTGACGTACGGCGTCATGGATCACGATCGGCTGATGCGCGAGCAGGACCGAGGCCCGTGCGGTGTCGCGGCCCCCGAGAGCCCGCTCGAAGTCGGGCCCGTCCCCCTCGCCCTCCCCCGCCAGGTCGTTGACCCCTGCGAGATCGAACCCGGGCAGCTCCGTACGGACGTTCTCCATCGGGTGAAGGCCCAGGTCCCGGACCTCGTCCACCCACTGCTCCGCACCCGAGAAGTACTCATGGTTTCCCGTGACGAAGTACGTCCCATGTCTGGCCCGCAACCGCGCCAGCGGCTCGGCGGCCGGCCCCAGGTCCGCCACATCCCCGTCGACCAGGTCCCCGACAATGGCGATGAGATCGGGCTGCGTGGAGTTGATCGTCCGCACCACCCGCTCGGCGAAGGAACGGCCCAGGATCGGACCGAGGTGGATGTCGCTGACCACGGCTATCCGGAAGCCGTGCGCGGACCGCGGCAGCTTGGCGAGCGGCACGGTCACCCGCTTCACCTTGGGCCCGTTGAGCACCCCGTACGCGCCCGCACCCACGGTGGCCGTCGCCGCGGCGAGCGCGGTACCCGCGACCAGCCGCGAGACGAACAACCGCCGCGACGGCCCCGCCGTCGCGGTCCCGCCGACCCCAGCGGCCCGGTCTGCCCCGACGAGCTGGGTCACCTCCACCGGCTGGACCCCCTCGGCGGCCCGGCTCCGGCCAACAGTCTCGGCGCGGTCAGAACCCTCGATCAGCTCGGTGGACCCGGTCGGCCCGGCCGACCCGACTGACCCGGTCGGCCCGTCGCGGCCGACATGTCCGGTGCCATCAGCGGATCCGGTGAGCTCGGTGGGCTCTGTACCCGAGGCAGAACCGGCGACCGAGGCAGGTCCAGTAGCCGAGGCGTGGCCGGTGGACGGGGCGTGGCCGGTGGACGGGGCGTGGCCGACGAGAGTGACGCCGGCCGTATCGGGGTGAGCGACGGAGAGATTCCCGTCCGAAGAGGTCACGGCCTCCGCCGTACGCAGGGACCCCGTACCGGCGGAGGCACCCGCTCCGGTCCTGGCCTCGGCCACCACGGCCGAACCCGCACCGACCCCGCTCAGCGCACCCGAGGCACCCGTATCCGCGCCCACACCCGCATCCGCCCCAGCGGGCTCAGCCCCAGTAGGAACCCCCACAGCGGTCCCCACCAAGGTCTGCGCCCCGGCGCCCCCAGGACCAATACCTCCGGGCGCGTCACCTTCGGGACCGGCAGTGCCAGGACCGGCAGGGCCAGAACCGATGTCCCCGGGTTCAACGACCCCAGATCCGGCCCCCCGGCCCGTCCCCGCACCCTGCGCTGTCCGCGGTCCACGACCGCTGGCTCGCCCGGCGTCCCGGCGATCGAGGAAACGTCTCAACAGCGGCCGGACCCCCTCGCCCACAAGCAGCGCGAGCATCAGGTACAGCATCAGAGCCACCCAGAAGTAGCCCGGCCAGGCGAGTGTCTGCTGCAACCAGAAGGGCGCCCCGAGCCGCCCGCTCGCCAGCGCGCCGAGCATCAACAGCGGGCCGGCCACGAACACCGCCGAGCCCAGACGACGGGCCACCGTGCCCTTGACCGTGGTGTCACGCACCATGCGCCGCCACACGTACCACTGGAGACCGGTGATCACCGTGAAGACGGTCAGGCCGATCAGAAGCACGACCAGCATCGGACCCCCCATTTTTCCTGTGCTGACTCACTCTGTGTAACTACCGCTCCCGGTCCCTGAGTTCCCTGGACCCGGAAGAGACCCCGGACGGGTGCTGTGACGCGGATTACCCTCCCGCGCGCGAGCGACCGGCGCCCGAACCTCCGAATCTATGAACCGGCCCGCAGTGCACGCACCCCACGCAACCCGATGGCCCCCACCACCGTCCCCAGAACAAAGGACACAACGGCGAGCAGCAGGTGAACCCAGAAGTATCCGGTCGGGTCGCCCGCGTCGTCGAAGGCGAGGCCGCTGCCGTCCTTCCACAGATTCTTGGCGAAAGTGATCCAGATGACCCAGCTCCACACCCCGAAGGCGAGCAGGAACCAGGAGACGGGGCGGCTGAGCTTCATGACCTCAGTATCGCGACCGCTCCGGCGTGCCCGCTCACAGGGTGGCGCCGGGTCCGTGGCCGACCGGACCGACCGCCCCGGCCCACTCCCTCCTCACAGCCCCGCCGCTGCCACCCGAGCAGGGTCTTCCCGCCATCTTCACGGCCACTTCCGGACAGCGACCCCGGTACCGCAGCGGGCAGGGAGCACCTCGCGCGAAGCGCTCCCAGGAAGTGCCGGTACCTTCTCGACCGTGTCTGCCATCCTCGCCCCCACGAAGAGGGTGACCGCGTTGCTGGTCGCCTCCGCCTTGTCCTGGTCCGCCCTGGCCCCCGTCGCCTACGCGGACGAGAAGCCCAAGGACAAGAAGGAGACGATCAAGCCACCGAGCATGATGTCCTCGGTGGGCGGGGTACGGCTCGGCAAGCCCGGCACCCAGGTCGATCTCGGGACGGGCGCCCCTGTCCTGCCGAAGGATCTGACCGGCCGGTCCTGGATCGTCGCCGACGCCGAATCCGGCGCGGTCCTCGCCGCACACAACGCCCACTGGCGGCTGCCGCCCGCCAGCACTCTGAAGATGCTGTTCGCGGACACCGTCCTGCCCAAGTTCCCGAAGACGCAGAACCACAAGGTCGCGCCTTCCGACCTCGCCGGTCTCGGGGCCGGCTCCAGCCTGGTCGGCATCAAGGAGGAGCAGACGTACTCGGTCCACGATCTGTGGCTCGGCGTCTTCCTCCGCTCCGGCAACGACGCCGTGCGTGTCCTCTCCGCGATGAACGGCGGCATCCCGCAGACCGTCGCCGATATGCAGAAGCACGCTGAAGAACTCCAGGCACTCGACACCAAGGTCGTCTCCCCCGACGGGTACGACGAGGCAGAGCAGGTCTCCTCCGCGTACGACCTGACCCTGATCGCCCGGTCGGGGCTCCAGAAGAAGGACTTCCGGGAGTACTCCGCGACCCTGCGAGCCCAGTTCCCCGCGGAGGCGAAGAAGGGCAAGAAGCGGCCGTCCTTCGAGATCCAGAACACCAATCGCCTCCTCAGCGGTTCCTACGGCCTCAGCCCGTACAAGGGCATCGCCGGGGTCAAGAACGGCAACACGACCAACGCGGGAGCCACCTTCACCGGTGTCGCGGAACGGGGCGGCCGGGTCCTTCTCGTCACGGTCATGAACCCTTCCGGCAAGGAACGCGACGCCGTCTACAAGGAGACCGCCCGTCTCCTCGACTGGGGTTTCCAGTCCGCCGGCAAGGTCACCCCGGTGGGCGAGCTGGTGCCCCCGAAGAGCGCGGACACCGGGGGCGGCGAGAGCGAGGGCTCAGGTTCACAGGCCCAGGCGGGCGGCGCCGCCGACACCTCGGGCAAGGACTCCACCACCACGAAGGCCTCCTCGCAGGAGTCCTCCGGAGGGATGGGCATCGCCCTCGGCGTCATGGGCGGCGCGCTGATCGTCCTGGCGGCCGGCGTCTTCGTGATCAACCGCCGCTGGCCCACCCAGGCCCGCCGCCCCTGAATCCGCCCTGACTCGGGCCTGACAGCCCCCATGCCGCGGTGTGGTGGCGTCCGGCCTCACATGGGCCCGCCGCCGCTCCCAGCCGTAGGTGGGGCGCTCTCCTAGGCACCGCTCGGCCGTGCGTCCCTCCCGGCACCCGCCGCCCCGCCGTTCCCGTGCCCGGTGGGCTCCGCCCCGTCAGGCTCTCCGTCGTCGGGCCCCTTGCCGACCCCGGGTCTCTCCGCCTCGGACGGTGTCGACTGGCGTCGGGTAGCGGTCCATGAGGCGCAGTACAACAGCAGCTTCGCCGTGAAGTTGATCCACAACATCAGCGCCACCGGAACCCCGAAGGCGCCGTACATACTGCGCCCCGCGATGTCCCTGATGTAGCTGCCGATCAGCAGCTTCAGCAGCTCGAACCCAGCCGCTCCCATCAACCCCGCGATCACCAGGTCCCGCCTCGCGGGCTGCACTCCCGGCAACAGGGTCAGTACGTACAGCAGGACCAGGAAGTCCGCCAGCACGGCCACCGTGAACGCGATGACCTGCAACAGCGCCCCGCTCGAACCCGTGTCGTCCACTCCGAGCAGCCGGGCCCCCCAGCCGACCGCCGACGACGCGAGCGCCGACGCGGCTAGGGACACCAGCCCCGCCCCACCGAGTCCGCCCAGCACTACCGCGTCCTTGACCTTGCGCAGAACCGGGTTCTCCTCGATGTCGGGCAACTTCCACACCGCCCGCAGGCAGTCCCGCATCGACCCGACCCACCCGATGCCCGTGAACAGCAGCAGCGCGCCCGCGACCAGTCCGACGGTGCCCGCGTTGGCCACCAGGCTGCTGATGTCGAGCTGATCGGAGATACCGGGCACCTGCTCGGAGAGCTTCTCCTCCAGCTTCTTCTGTCCCTGGGTGTCCAGGGTCGCCGCTGCCACTGCCGCCGCCACCGTGATCAACGGGAACAGCGCGAGGAAGCTCAGGAACGTCATCGCCGCCGCGAGCTGCGTCCACTTCACGTCCTCAAGCCGCTCGTAGGCGCGCCAACCGTGTGTGTCCATCAGCCGCCCGATATACGGACCGATCCCGGGGATCTTCTTCAGCCAGTCCATGACCTGCCACCTCCTCCTGCCGTCGTCCGACGCCCGTCCACGGGCCGCCGCTGCTCCCGTAGCCCCATCACGTCACCCGTACCGCTCTCCGCCACTGTCCGGGACACACAGGTCCGCATACCCCACGATCCCGGCACCCCACCTGCTGTCCACCCACTTCTCCCACGGCCGGGCGGCTCCACTGACAGCCGCCCGGCACTCACCCATAAGCACCGGGGCTCCGGCGCCCTACCTCACAGCCGCTCCGCCGTGCCGCTGCCGGATCGCGGCACCCCGGACACACCGCCGGCCCATCGCTCAGCAACGGGACCGCTCCCGGTCCCCGACCCCGCCGTCCCACCAGGACCGAGCACCGAGCCGCCCATCTGACCGAGCAGCATTCCGAGCACGGGCCTCAGCACGGGCCCCACGACCGGCCGGGGGACGAGCGGCAGCACAGGCCGAGGAACATGCCGCGCACCGGACCGGGGAGCATGCCGCCCGGCATGCCGGGGGACGACTCGCGCGACCGGCCGGGGAGTCGGCAACCAAGTCCTCGCCTCGTCCCCCGTCGCGTCGCGGCCCTCCCACAGCCCCGTCCCCACGCCGACGGAAGGCCCGGGGCCCTGCCATCGGTCCCCAGCGGCCGCAGGAGTGGTCATCACCGTCGAGGTCCGTGCGGCTTCCTGGACTCGTGACACCAATCGCCCCGCCCGCTCGGCGACCGTCGCCCCGGCCTGCGAAACAGCCGCCGCTCGGCCATTCGAAACAGCCGCCAGCGCGGCCGAGATCCGCCCTGCCGTGAACGCCGTCGAAACAGGCCCGGCCGCCGCCAAGGCCCTGAACATCCACGGCGCCCCCAACTTCGCCGTGATCGCCCCCAGAGCAGCGCCGGCCACCACATCCGTCGGATAGTGGACCCCCACCACCATGCGCGACACGCACATCGCCGCCGCCAAGGGTGGCAGGACGAGCGCCCCGGTAGGTGACAATGCCCCGAAAGCCACCGCTGCCGCAGCCGCAGCCGTGGCGTGCGAACTGGGGAAGGAGTGCCGCCCCGACGTCCACACCAACGGTGCCGCCTCACCCGGCCGTGGCCTACGCACCACGAGCTTGATCCCCATGCTCACCGCATGCGCTCCGAACGTCACCGCCGTCCCTCGCAACCACGCGGTCTTCCGCTCCTCGTCCACAGCGGCGCCCACCAATCCGGCGGCGAGCCACATCGCACCGTGTTCTCCACTCCACGAGAGCAACCGCGCGGTCGCCAACACCCTTGGAAACTGTCCGCAATCACGCAGCGCCGTCAGCAAGCGCTGATCCAACTCGTGCACAGGTCCCCCAGCTTCGATCCGTATCTGTCGCCCCTACGCAACATCCAAACGAAGCAACCTGATTGGATGACACTCCCCCAATCCCCCATTTCAGTGATCATCCCTCAAAATTTGCGCAATACGTCCAATCGATACCGATACGGTCGCCCTCATGCCCGTCGACTCATGTCCGGCCGGAACCGCCCATGACGGCACGTCCGCGCCACTCATCAGGACACCCCCGGAACCGGCGCCGCCTGCCCATACCCGCGCGCCTTCTGCTCGCGTGCCATCTGCTCGCGGGCGCCACCGTCTGACAGCCGTCCGCGCGACCGGTCGTCGCCCCGGCGCCAACCCTGGCCAGCCGGTCCCCTCTTATGGAGAACCGCGCACCCGCACCCGCGTACCCGAGCTCGCCTGACCGTCGAATTGCCGCTCCGCTGTGCGCGATCGTCCGTTCACCCCGAGCCCCGGGGCGGCTGGGCACCCCGGTGGACCGGCCGTCGCCGCCGGCGCGACGCCGATCGGTCCACCGACCGCCCACCCACAGCCAACTCCCCCTACAACCAGCCATTTCGATCTCCTTGCCCCGCAGTCGACGGCGTCCCGACCTTCACTTCTGGTACACCGACCGCCCTGGATCGGTTCCCGCCCAGGCCCTGCTTTCTTCGCCGAGCCGAGTCGGCCCGGACCGGGCCAATCCGACCCGGCCGACCCGACCCGACCCGACCCGCCCCACCGCCGGCCGGACCCCGAGGCCCCGCTCCGCTCCCGGACCGACGTCCCGATCTCCCGTGCCCCGACCGGCCCGTTCCGCTCCCCTCCCACCGTCCGGCCTCCGCTTCCCCTCCCCCTCCCCCGTCCGGCCTCCGCCGCCCGACTTCCGCTCGCCCGCCCGGCTCCCGTTCAGCCTCTGCCCCCCGCATCGGAGTGTGGTTCCCATGAAGGACGCCTTCGGCCTTCCCAATTCCCTGCTCGTCCTCGGTGGTACTTCCGAGATCGCGCTCGCCACAGCGCGCCGACTGGTGGCCCGCAGCACCCGGACCGTATGGCTGGCGGGGCGCCCGTCACCCGGGTTGGAGTCCGCCGCCGACCAGCTGCGCGCGCTGGGGCCGGACGTGCGCACGGTGACGTTCGACGCGCTCGAACCCGGAACGCACGAAGCTGCCCTCGGCAAGGTCTTCGCCGAGGGCAGCATCGACATGGTGCTGATGGCGTTCGGTGTGCCCGGGGACCAGGCACGCGACGAGAGCGACCCGGTGGCCGCGGTCAACGTCGCCCGGACGAACTACATCGGCGCGGTGTCAGCGGGGCTCGTATGCGCCCAGGCACTCCAGAATCAGGGCCACGGCACCCTGGCCGTCCTGTCCTCCGTCGCGGGCGAACGGGCCCGTAGAAGTGACTTCATCTACGGCTCCAGCAAAGCCGGTCTGGACACCTTCGCACAGGGCCTCGGCGACGCGCTGCACGGCACCGGTGTGCACGTCATGGTCGTGCGTCCTGGATTCGTGCGGACGCAGAAGGGCGTCGCTCCGCAGAGGATCACCTTGTCCACGACGCCGGAAGCAGTGGCGACAGCGATCGAGGCCGGGCTGCGGCGGCGTTCGGAGTCGGTGTGGGTACCCGGCGCACTGCGGGTGGTGATGTCGGCGCTGCGGCACACTCCGCGCGCGGTCTTCCGCCGTCTCCCCTGGTGATCCACCGAACCCCGCAAGGGACCGCTGCCCAGGTCCGCGACCAGCAGTCGTGAACAATGCCGACCCGCGCGCGGGTCGGCTGTCAGCGAGCCGGGAGCGTTCCGCGTTCGGCGGGGGCCGTGACCTGCTGCGGCACGGTGGGACCGCCGAACGCGAAGTCCCGGATCTTGCGCCACACCTGGTCTGCGCCCTGCTCGTACAGGGAGAAGTCGGTGACGGGCCACTCGGCCTCGTAGGAGGCCAGCTCCTCGTACGCCCGGTCCATGGCCGCCTCGTCGATGCCGTGCGCGATGGTGACATGCGGGTGGTACGGGAACTGGAGCTCACGCGCGAGGGGCCCGGACGAGTCACGCACCCGCTTCTGGAGCCAGGCGCAAGCAGCGGCACCCTCGACGATCTGCACGAAGACGACGGGTGACAGCGGCCGGAAGGTACCCGTCCCGGAGAGCCTCATCGGGAAGGGGCGCGCGGCGCATGCCACCTCCCTGAGATGCACCTCGATCGAGGCCAGCGCCGCGGCATCGACCTCGGTCGGCGGGAGCAAGGTGACGTGGGTGGGAATGCCGTGCGCCGCGGGGTCACCGAAGCCCGCGCGCCGCTCCTGGAGCAGGCTGCCATGTGGCTCCGGGACCGCGATCGACACACCGATCGTTACGGTCCCCACGTCAGTCTCCCGTCGTCGTGGATGGGCATGGCTGGTCACTGATGCGATCCGATACCGGATACGACTGTACGACTCCCTACGACCGGCGGAACATCACCGCAGGTCCGGGCCGGTACTCAGTGTTTGGCGGGAAGGAACCCCACCTTTTCGTACGCGTGCGACAGGGTCTCCGCCGCGACGGCGCGGGCCTTCTCCGCCCCCTTGGCCAGGATCGAGTCCAGCGTCTCCGGGTCGTCCAGGTACCCCTGGGTGCGCTCTCGGAAGGGGGTCACGAACCCGACCATGATCTCGGCGAGGTCCGTCTTCAGCGCGCCGTAGCCCTTGCCCTCGTACCGCTGCTCCAGCTCCGCGATGCTCTCACCGGTCAGGGTCGAGTGGATCGTCAGCAGGTTGCTGATGCCGGGCTTGGCCACGGCGTCGTAGCGGATGACCGTGTCCGTGTCCGTGACCGCGCTCTTGAGCTTCTTGGCCGTCGCCTTGGGATCGTCGAGGAGATTCACGAGCCCCTTCGGCGTCGACGCCGACTTGCTCATCTTGATCGCCGGGTCCTGGAGATCGTAGATCTTCGCGGTCTCTTTGAGGATGTAGGGCGTCGGGACGGTGAAGGTCTCACCGAAGCGGTTGTTGAAGCGCTCGGCGAGATCACGTGTCAGCTCGATGTGCTGCCGCTGGTCCTCGCCGACGGGAACCTGGTTGGCCTGGTAGAGCAGGATGTCCGCGACCTGGAGGATCGGGTAGGTGAAGAGTCCGACACTTGCGCGGTCGGCACCCTGCTTGGCGGACTTGTCCTTGAACTGGGTCATGCGCGACGCCTCGCCGAAGCCGGTGAGGCAGTTCATGATCCAGGCCAGCTGCGCGTGCTCGGGCACATGGCTCTGGACGAAGAGCGTGCAGCGCTCGGGGTCGAGCCCGGCGGCGAGCAGCTGCGCCACGGCCAGCCGGGTGTTGGCGCGCAGATCCTTCGGCTCCTGCGGAATCGTGATCGCGTGCAGGTCGACCACCATGTAGAACGCGTCGTGGGACTCCTGGAGGGCCACCCACTGGCGGACGGCGCCGAGGTAGTTGCCGAGGTGGAACGAGCCCGCGGTGGGCTGGATTCCAGAGAGCACGCGAGGACGGTCTGAAGCCATGCCCAGCATTCTCTCAGGTGTGTACGACAGCTGGGGAACCTATCCACGAGACCTTCGCCATCCGATCTTCCCCGGCCGATCTTCGGCGAAGTGGGAACCGATCGGTCACCTTCGGTGTACCAAGAATGTGAAGACGACGCGGGAGGGGGACCGCATCGCCGTCGACGAGAGCGCGGTGATCGCGCGTGTGCGATCCGGGGAGCCGGAGGCATACGCCGAGCTCGTGCGCGCCCACACGCCGATCGCGATGCGCGCGGCCCTGGCGCTCGGTGCGGGAGCGGACGCGGAGGACATGGTGCAGCAAGCGTTCCTCAAAGCGTTCTACTCCTTGGGGCAGTTCCGGGACGGTTCGGCTTTCCGTCCTTGGCTGCTGAGCATCGTCGCCAATGAGACAAGGAACACAGTGCGCTCGGCCGCTCGTCGGCGCTTGGTCGCCGACGGCGAGTCGGCCTTGTTGGAGGCCCAGCCGCCGATACCGGAATCGTCGGACCCAGCGATAGCGGCATTGGCGATAGAGCGGAAGAAAGCCCTGGTCAAAGCCATGGAGAAGCTCAGCGACGACCATCGCATGGTGGTCACCTACCGCTATCTCCTGGAGATGGACGAGGGCGAGACGGCCCAGGCCCTCGGCTGGCCGAAGGGCACGGTCAAGTCCCGGCTCAACCGTGCTCTGCGCAAGCTCGGCAATCTGCTGCCACCGGGGCTGGCCGAGCGCTGCGTACGGGAAGGAGGAGACGGGCGTGGGTGAGCGAGGCACCGGACGCGACGAGGGCGACAACGCCGGACATGCGTCCCGACCGGATCTGCGGCACGAGCTGCGGGACCTGGGCAGGTCGTACCACCGGCCGGGCCCCGATCAGGCCGAGACCATGGTCGAGCGGGTGCTGGCGCAGATCCTCGCGGAAGGGGCACCGGTACTCGTGGCGGAGCCGCCACCGGGAAAGGTGCGCCTGAGGCGTTGGCTCCGGATGCGGTGGAGGATGTTCAGCGCCGCCTTCTGCGGTCTGCTCACGGTTGCCGTCCTGACACCGCCGGTACGGGCCACGGTCGGGGACTGGTTCGGGTTCAGTGGTGTGCGGATACAGCAGGTTCCCTCCGCACGACCGCCCCAGGAAGGGCAGGTCCCCCCTTGCGAGGGGACCATGTCGCTGAGCACCGCCGCGCAGCGCGCCGGATTTGCTCCGGTGGTCCCGGCGGCCCTGGGTGTGCCGGACGGTGTCCAGGTCACCTCGGAGCCTGGTGGCCGCTTCCTGATCAGTCTGTGCTGGGACGACGGCGGGAGCCCGATCCGACTGGACGAGTTCCCCGCCCGGCTCGACACGGCATTCACCAAGACGGTCACCCACACCCCTGATTGGCTTGAGGTCCGTGGAGGAGCCGACCGGGGGCACAAGGAGTCCGCTCTGTGGTTCTCGGAGCCGCACCGTCTGACCTTCTGGATGGAGGACGCCACCGGAGCCAGCTGGAGCCGGTCGGAGCGGACTTCAGGGCCCACTCTGCTGTGGGCCCTGGACCAGGAGTCGGACCGCTCCGACCGTCCCTCGGGCCCTTCCGGGCAGGAGAGCGTGGCTCGTCTGACACTCAGGTTGGAAGGGGTCGCTTCACAGGATCAGGCGGTGAGGATCGCCGAATCAGTGGCGCCCCGGAAGTAAAGGGAGCGGCACCCGACGCAGAGGACAGATCTCACCCGCAGCCAGGCAAGGCCGGCCCGGCGCGGCGGCAAGGCCGATCGAGGCCAGATGCGGCGCGGCGGCCAAGGTGAGCACATCGGCGACGCGTTCCAGCAGCCTCTTCCTCCTCCCTGGGCACCGGGAACCGCATGCACCGAACACGCAGTTCTGTGAGCCTGGTTCACGGAATCCCGAGCTCCGGATCCCGTTGCCGAATGGTGGGAACCTCAGCCCGCCGGGCGGTGTACCAGAAGTGACCGGTACGGACGTGCCGCACCGGGAGCGGCTGGAGGAATCGCATGGAAGAGGTTCGGAGGTCGTACGGAATCCGCCTCGGCATACATCCTGTTGGGGCACGGGCACGGGGCCTGGTCGCGACGGCGGTTGCGGCACTGGTGCTGGTCTCCTCGGTCATGGCGTCACCAGCGGTCGCGGGAGGGGCGACCAGCGTGCTGCTGGTGTCCCCCGGGAGCGCGGAGGCCACAGCGCTCCACCACTTGGACAAGAGGTATCGAGAGTTGGAGCTGCTGCTCCCCGACCTGGCCGAGGCCGGTCGTGCGGAGCCGGACGCCGGGGCAGAGCTTTATGACCGACGTCACATCAACATCGCTTGGATGGCGCATGACGAGCATCCCTGGCGGCTGGACAAGATCTATCCGAATTCCGGCAGCACGGGGCTGTGGATACAGATGACTGTAGATCCGCCCTCGACGAAGAGTCGTTGGCACAAGGCGGAGTCCCCGGCGGCTCTCCTGAGGTTGCTCAAGTCCCTTGGGTTGATGGGCCCTCTATCGAGAGATGCCACGGGTGGGACGCATCCCGAGGCCGTGGAGGACAGCTCCGCCACGCAGAAGGAACTGACCAGCGGTGCCCCGAATGGTGAATCCGCCGCTACGGGCAAGGACGGCACACACATAGCCCCCGTGTCGTCGGCCGGGCCGGGTCTCACGGAGAACTGGTGGTGGGCCATGCCAGGGCTCGTGGCAGGAGCACTCCTGGCCTTGCTGCTGCGCCCCTTGGCCCCGCGGCTGCGCACCTCGACATCTTCCAGAATGCCTGAAGCGATGCTCTTCCGGCGACGCCCCGGTGAGGAAGGCCCCCGCCAGGAGTTGCGTGACCTGTGATCGCGAGTTGCGCGGATCGGCGTCAGCCGCGCCGTGCGGCTGACGCGTAGGCCGGTGTGAGCGACCAGGCGGGATGCGGCCAGCTGTCAGCGGGCGCATCCCGAGGGGGTCAGCCGGTGGGCAGACCTGGTGCCGGATGGGCGGCCATCAGCTCGGCGACCTCGGCACGGATCTTGGCGAGGGCGGGTTCATCGCCGGTTCGTGAGGCGGTGATGGCGCGGTCGATCCATGCGGCCACGGCGGGCATCTGGTCCGGCGTGAGGCCGCGGGAGGTGAGGGAGGGGGTTCCGATGCGGATACCGGAGGGGTCGAAGGGCTTCCGCGGGTCGTAGGGGACGGTGTTGTAGTTCACGACGATCCCGGCGCGGTCGAGGGCCTTGGCCGCGATCTTGCCGGGGACATCCTTGGAGGTGAGGTCGATCAGGATCAGATGGTTGTCGGTGCCGCCGGAGACAAGGTCGTAGCCGTGGCCCAGCAGCGCGGACGCAAGGGCCTTGGCGTTGGCGACGACGGCGTGGGAGTAGTCACGGAAGGAGGGCTGAGCCGCCTCGTGGAGGGCGACCGCGATGGCCGCGGTGGTCTGGTTGTGGGGCCCGCCCTGGAGGCCGGGGAAGATCGCCTTGTCGATGGCCTTGGCGTGTTCCGCACGGGACATGAGCATCGCGCCACGGGGACCACGGAGGGTCTTGTGCGTGGTCGTCGAGATGATGTCGGCGTAGGGCACGGGTGAGGGGTGCGCGCCACCCGCGATGAGGCCGGCGATATGGGCGATATCGGCGACGAGAAGGGCTCCGGCCTCCTGGGCGATCTCCGCGAACGCGGCGAAGTCGATGGTCCGCGGCAGAGCGGTTCCGCCGCAGAAGATCAGCTTGGGGCGTTCCTTGAGGGCGAGGTCGCGGACCTGGTCGAGGTCGATGAGGCCGGTGTCGCGGTGGACGCCGTACTGGATGCCACGGAACCAGCTGCCGGTGGCGGAGACGCCCCAGCCGTGGGTGAGATGGCCTCCCATGGGCAGGGCCATGCCCATCACGGGGTCGCCGGGCTGGGCGAAGGCGAGGTACACGGCAAGGTTGGCCGGGGAACCCGAGTAGGGCTGGACGTTGGCGTGGTCGACACCGAAGAGGGAACGGGCGCGCGTGACGGCCAGGCGTTCGACCTGGTCGATGATCTGCTGACCCTCGTAGTAGCGGCGGCCGGGGTAGCCCTCGCTGTACTTGTTCTGGAGGACGGTTCCGCTCGCTTCGAGGACGGCGGTGGAGACGTAGTTCTCGCTGGGGATCAGCCGCAAGGTGTCGGCCTGAAGTTGTTCCTCCGCGGCGACGAGAGCGGCGAGGTCGGGGTCCGCGGCGCGGAGCGCGGGATGGGACAAGGGCAGCGACATGGTGTCCTCCGGGGCGAGCGGGCAGTCCGGTCGTGGTCCCGGGGTGCCCAGGCGGACGACACCTCGTGCGGCGGGGCGTGTTGCCCGGCCAGGCAGGGCTCCCCCAGGGTTGGTTCCCTGCGCGCCAGTCGCCGTGCCTGAGGCAAGCCTAGCGGGAGGGGCGAGTGTCAGCGGGGAAGGTTTCACCGTCCCGCTTCCGAGCGACGATAGAAAGACGTCCGGTGGACGAGAGGAAAGCGGTAAGAAGGGGCGTCACCCCGCCCGCACACCGAAGGATGAACGGAGACCCCGTGTCCAGGACCGAAAATCTGACCGCAGAGGTCATCGCGTCGGCAGATGCGCACAGTGCTCACAATTACCACCCGTTGCCCGTCGTGGTCGCCACGGCGGAGGGCGCCTGGATGACGGACATCGAGGGCCGGCGCTACCTCGACATGCTCGCCGGGTACTCGGCGCTGAACTTCGGCCACGGGAATCGGCGGCTCATCGACGCAGCGAAGGCGCAATTGGAGCGGGTGACGCTGACGTCCAGGGCGTTCCACCATGACAGGTTCGCGGAGTTCTGCGCGCGGTTGGCGGAGCTGTGCGGGATGGAGATGGTGCTGCCGATGAACACGGGCGCGGAGGCCGTGGAGACGGCGGTGAAGACAGCGCGGAAGTGGGGCTACCGGGTCAAGGGGGTGCCCGACAACAGGGCGAAGATCGTCGTGGCGGGGGGCAACTTCCACGGCCGGACGACGACGATCGTGAGCTTCTCGACGGACCCGGAGGCCCGTGCGGACTTCGGGCCGTACACGCCGGGCTTCGAGATCGTTCCTTACGGGGACGCGACGGCGATGCGGAACGCGCTGACGGAGAACACGGTCGCCGTGCTCATCGAGCCGATCCAGGGAGAGGCCGGGGTCCTGGTCCCGCCGTCGGGGTATCTGGCCACCGTGCGGGAGCTGACGCGGGAACGGAACATCCTGTTCATCGCGGATGAGATCCAGTCGGGCCTGGGGCGGACGGGCCGGACGTTCGCGTGCGAGCACGAGGGCGTGGTGCCGGACATGTATGTCCTGGGGAAGGCGCTGGGCGGCGGTGTGGTGCCCGTGTCGGCAGTGGTGTCGAGCGAGGCGGTGCTCGGGGTTTTCGGGCCGGGTGAGCACGGGTCGACGTTCGGGGGAAATCCACTGGCCTGCGCGGTGGCGCTGGAAGTCATCGACATGCTGCGGACGGGTGAGTACCAGCAGCGGGCGACGGAACTGGGGGAACACCTGCATCGGGAGCTGGCGCTGCTGGCGGGTTCGCCGGGCAGCGGTGTACGCGAGGTCCGGGGGCGGGGCTTGTGGGCGGGGGTGGACATCGACCCGACGCGCGGTACGGGGCGGGAGATCAGCGAGCGGCTGGTGGACAAGGGCGTGCTGGTCAAGGACACCCATGGGTCGACCATCCGGATCGCTCCGCCCTTGGTGATCAGCAAGGAGGATCTCGACTGGGGGCTGGAGCGGCTGCGGGAAGTGGTGGGGTAAGCGCGGCGACGCTCCCGGACGCGCCGGGGGAGGGCGAAGCGTGGTCGACGGCTCCGGATCCGGACAAGGTCGGCGGCCTGGCGGCGAGCGGTGGGCGGGATGCCCTCGGGTCTGGCCAAGAGGGGGCCATGATCCGCCCGCCGGGAGTCTGAGCGGATGGGTGTGTGGATGAATGCGTGGATGGACGCACGGACCGTGACTGTCGCCTCAGGCACTCGTCGGACGGCGCCGCCGCAGGTCAGGGCGGTCAGGGCGGTCAGGGCGGTCAGGGCGGTCAGGGCGGTCAGGGCGGTCAGGGCGGTCAGGGAATGATGTGGGGGATGAATCGGGCGTACTCGTCGGTGATCAGGCCTGCTGACTCCCTGATGCCGAGGCCCGCCGACTCGGCGCCGACGACCCACGCCCCCAAAACCACCCGGTTGCCCTCGAAAACGGGCAGGGGGGCGAGGGCCTGGAAGCAGCAGGGCTCGTCGCGGAGGACCGGCGGCTGTCCCGGTTCGTGGATCGTGACTCCGGCGCCTTCCCGCCCCAGCAGAGGTTTGGCGACATAGCCCGAGGTGGCGGCCAGTTCGCGGGGGCCGTCGAGATAGGTGGGAAGGAGGTTCGGGTGGTCGGGGTAGAGCTCCCAGAGGATCGCCAGGAGGGCCTTGTTGGAAAGGAGCATCTTCCAGGCGGGTTCGATCCAGAGGGTGGTGCCGGTGCCGCCACCGTTGTCGAGGGTGTCCAGGGCATGGGAGGAGAAGCGGTCGGTGGTGAGCCACTCCCAGGGGTAGAGCTTGAAACAGCTCCGGATGAACCGTAGTTGCTTGTCCACGAAGCGGCCGGAGAGGCTGTCCCAGCCGATGTCCTCCATGGAGATCGCCTCGGTCGCGAGTCCGGCCTGGTGGGCGGTCTCCCGGAGGTAGGCGACGGTCATGAGGTCCTCGCCGGCTTCATCGGCGGCGGAGTGGGCGAAGTACAGGGGTGGGCCCGGTGGCAGGAGGGGGGCCTGAGCCTTCCAGGCGGCGACGAGTCGTTCATGCAGGGAGTTCCACTGGTCCGCGCCGGGGAAACGGTCCTCCATCCAGAACCACTGGGCACTGGCCGCCTCGACGAGGGAGGTCGGGGTGTCGGCGTTGTACTCCAGCATCTTCGCGGGAGCCGTGCCGTCGTAGTGAAGGTCGAAGCGACCGTAGAGGGAGGGAAGTTCAGCGCGGCGTTGCCATCCCTCAGCCACCAGGGAAGCGAGTCGGGGGTCGATGATACCGAGGTCGGCGAAGCGGTCGGTGTCGACGATATGGGCGGCGGCCGCGAGACACATACGGTGCAGTTCCTCGACCACTTCCTCCAGGGCTTCGACCTCGGCGAGGGAGAAGGAATAGTAGGCGGACTCGTCCCAGTAGGGGCGCAGGGAGTTGTCCGGATAGCGGGTGAGCGGATAGATCAGGCCCTGTTCCTCGACGATCCGTTGCCAGTCGGGGCGCGGGGCGATGCTGCGGCGTTCCATGGCGGGCTTCCTAGCGACTCGCGGTGAAGGGTCGACGGGACTGGACCGGGAGATGGTGAGGTGACCCGGATACCCAGGGCGGATGGAGTGCGGAGCGGACCGGGCCGCCCGAGGTGGCTGGTGACGGACGGGGCGCAGGCTGCCGGGCGAGGCAGCGGGGGCACGGACTGGACGGCGGATGCCGGACGGGGTGGGTCAGCCGCCCGAGCTGCCACCACTGGTGCTGCTGCCGAATCCGCCCCGGTCCACACCGTCCGACCCGGTGGAGCTGCCGATGCTCGTGGAACCGGTCGAGCCGCCGGAATTGAGGTCGCTGTCCGTCCCGCCGGAGGACACACCCGTGGACGCCCCGACGGAAGTGCCCACGGAGGTGCCGGTGGAGGTGTCGGGGGCAGATCCGCCGGATGATGATCCGCCCGAGACCAAGGGGCGTCCGAGTGAACCCTCACGGACCCAGCCGTCCTTCTGGGTGCCGCCGGTGTACCAGGACACGTTGGTACGGACCGTGTTGTCCGAGCAGGCGGACTTCTTGACGACCTTGTAGCCACGGGTCGACTCGTAGCTGTCGCGGTCGACGCATCGCTTGTCCGGTTCGGACGAGCACCCTGTCAGCGCGGCCGCCAGCAGCCCCATCCCGCCCAGCACCACCGTGGCCGACCGGAACTGCCGTCGGGACCTGCCGGTGCTCACTGTTTCCCCCATGATGGTGTTCCCCCGTGATGTAGGTGAGTGGACGGCCCACGCGTACTCGGACGCTTGGTCGGTCGCGTCCGGTTGCCGAGCAAGTCCTGGACTCGGCAACCGTGTTCCCGTACCCGTCGCGGGCAGGCTGCTGAACTACATTCACGATGCGTCTTTTGGAATGGTTTGCGCGCTCGCTTCGGCCGTGTGCTTCGGTACGGCGTCGGTGTTGCAGGCGCTGGCGGCGCGGGCGGCGCCACCGGGCACCGGTCGGGCGTCGATCACGCACTGTTGTTGCGGGCGTTGCGTGAGTGGCGGTACATCGCGGGCCTCGGACTCGACCCGGTGGGGTTCGTCCTCCAGGTCGTGGCGCTGCGGACCATCCCGATCTACGCGGTGGGCGGCGCGGTGGGCGCGACGGTTGCGGCGAGTCTCGCCGTCACAGCAGTCGTCGCGTCCCGGCTGCTGGGGGCTCGGCTGAGCGCACGCGAGTGGGGCGCGGTCGCGCTGGTGTGCGCCGGGCTCGCGCTGCTCGCCCTTTCGTCGGGTGCGGAGGGAAACCGCGTCGGTCCTGCGGTGCTGCCCTACGTGATGCTCCACGCTGCTCAAGCGGCTGCGTTCCGGGTCGCGAAAGAACGCCACCTACGCGGCCTTCCGCGAGGTCGGCCGCGTGATCCACACCGTCCAGCTCCTGCGCTACCTCTCCGACGCGCCGTTGCGGCGGCGGGTGACCGCAGCCACCAACAAGGTCGAGTCGTTCAACCGGTTCCCGCAGTGGGTCGGCTTCGGCAACCGCGGCGTCATCGCGGACAACGACCCCGTAGAGCAGGAGAAGGTGATGAAGTTCAACGCCCTGCTCACGAACGCGGTGATCTTCCACAACGCCCTGGACATCGCGGAGATCGTCCGCCAGCTGCTGGAGGAGGGATGGGAGATCGACCCGGGAAACCTGGCGCACATCTCGCCGTATCTGACCGAACGCATCAACCGGTTCGGCGGGTACAGCACCCACGAAGTCGGCATCCAGCCGGAAGCGTACGACCCGAAGCTTGACGTCGACTTCGCCCCGCTGCGTGAGCAGGGTCTGATCGCCGCCGGCCTCGATCGGGCCGATTGACCAAACGTTCTCGCCTATGCGGCCGACCTTTTGGGATCGGGATGCGGGTCGGCTATGTGGTGGGCCGCAGAAAGCCGACGACGGCCGCCTTTTCCATGTCGATCCCCTGCTCGATCTGAGGCGGGACAGGTTCGAACGCATTCACCTGGATGGAGCGCGAGCCGGGGCCACGGGTCCAGGTGGCGATGGCCAGGCCGTCGGCGATGACGGTGGGGCGGATGAGGCCGCCTCCTGGCCAGACGCGGGCCTGGTGGAGAGCGGGCACGGACGCATCGCGGGTGCGGTATCCGATCAGGTAGTTGTCGTAGGCGGGCAGCATGCGAACGTCCGGGGTGTCGGACGAGCGTGGGAGTTCTTTCACCCGCCCGGCGAGCATGGTCAATGCGTCGTACTCGGTGATCACGCCGGATTCCGCCAGCATTTTCCAGGCCCTGCGGGCCCAGGTGATCGGCAGTCCGGACCACGCGGCGAAGTCCTCCAAGGTGGCGGGGGCATGCGCGGCCAGGTACCGGCGGGCCAGCTCGGCGAGGGCGTCGTCGCCCTCCCACCGGAGGCGCCCGGTGGAGGGCAGCCAGTCGTCGAGCAGCACATACGTGGCCTCACCGGCGCGCTGCGGACCATGGCAGAGGGTACCGGTGAGTGCCGCGTGGCGGATCAGGTAGAACGGCGCCTGCCCGTCCGGCGGAACACCGAGGGTGGTGAGGCGCTCGGTCAGCTCGGCCCGGGTGAGTGCGCCGTGCGCGGCGAGAGCACGCCGGATGAGATGGTCGGCGCGCCGGCGCAGATCGTCGTCCAGGCCCAGCTGCTGGTAGCGGCGGCTGGTCGCGGCAAGGATCCGCGGGGACAGCAACTGCGACACCCAGCGGGCATCGCCGCTGGGGATGGTGTGCAGGGTGCCGCGCATGTACCAGTTGCGGACGATGCTCCGCTCGTCCTCGTACGCCGCGCGGATGGCCTGGGCGGTGATGTCCCGGCCGCGTACCCGGATGCCCAGGTCGGCGGCCGTGGCGTCCTGCGCCTGGATGGCGAAGACCCGTCGGACGACCGCCTCGGCAGAGTCCTCCCGTACTCCGCCGGCCAGGGCCTGCGCACAGGCCCGCAGCCTGCGGATGCTCTCCTGGTCAGGCATCGGGCTGTGCCTCTCGGCCGACGCGGTCAGGAGACGGCCTTGTCGAGGAGGCGGGCGAGTTCGGCGGGCGCGGACAGCATCGGCCAGTGCCCGGTGGGCAGGTCGAAGCGCCACCACGGCGGCTGGTTCAGGTAGGCCAGCATCGGCACCCCGGCATCCAGCAGCCCCGTGAAGTCACGGCAGGCGATCAGGACACGGTCCACGCCGGGACCGGGCTCGGCCGGGCCGGCGAGCCGCTGGGTGAAAGTGCCGAACGGCTGAGGGGTGGCACGCGTGCGCAGAGCGTCCCGCCGGCCCTCATCGAGCCCGTCGAGGCTGCTGGACAAGCCCAGGACCTCAAAGGGCGGCATCGGTAGCCGCCACCCGTCGCCGGAAGCGTCGACCTGCTGGCGCAGTTGGTCCGCTGCCTGCGGTGGCATGAGGTCGAGCATGCACATGCCTGCGGCGAACGGGGCGCTGTCCACGTAGATCACGCGCTCCAGCCGGTCGCCGAGACGTCCGGCTGCCCCGGTGACCGGGGCGGCCGCGTAGCTGTGGGCGACCAGCGTGACGTCGCGCAGACCGTGCTCTTCGACGAATCCCGTGATGTCCGCGATGTGCGTGTCCAGGTCCGTCTCGGGTCCGCCCTGGTCCGCGCGCTCGGCCAGGCCCGTCAGGGTCAGCGGCAGCGCCGTGTGGCCGCGCTCGCGCAGAGCGCGGGCGGTGTCCTCCCAGGCCCATGCCCCGAGCCAGGCGCCGGGAACGAGTACGAAGGTGGCCATGTGATCTCCCTGAAGTTAGGTGCTGCGGGGAGCGTAAAGTCGATACAGGACAGAATCCGCCCTGAAATGCCGAGGGATCCATGTCGCATCCCCTGACCCGTGTGCTGACCCTGCTGGAACTCCTCCAGTCCAACGCCCGGCTCACCGGGGCAGAGCTGGCCGACCGCCTGGACACCGACGTCCGCACGGTGCGCCGGTACATCGCCCACCTGCGGGAACTGGGCATCCCCGTGGAGGCCGAACGCGGCCGCCACGGCGGCTACCGACTGGCCCGCGGCTACCGCATGCCACCTCTGGTCCTCACCAACGACGAGGCTCTCGCCGTGGTTCTTGGCCTGCTCGCGGCAGAACGTCTGGGCATGGGGACGGCCGCGCCGGCCAGTGCCGGTGCCCTGGCCAAGATCGAGCGGGTGCTTCCGCACGCCCTGCGTGAACCGCTCGCCGCCATGCGGGAGACCCTGTCGTTCACCGCCAACGCCGTGATCGGTCAGGCACCCGGAACCGGCGTCCTGCTGGCACTGGCCCATGCCTCCCGCGCCCGCACGACCGTCGGTATCAGCCACCAGTCCTGGCGCCAGGAACACACCGAACGCGACATCGACCCCTACGGCGTGGTCTTCCACACCGGCCGCTGGTACGTCGTCGGCCACGACCACCTCCGCGACAGCCTGCGCACCTTCCGCATCGACCGCATCGCCTCCGTCATCTCCAGAGCCGACCGCTTCACCGCACCCGTCGGTTTCGACCCCGTGGCCCACCTGACCTCGACCCTGGCCCAGGGGCCCTACCGCTGGCAGGTCGAGGTGACGATCCACGGCCCCCTCGATGAGATCGCCCGCCGACTGCCGCGTTCAGCGGTGACCCTCACCGCCCAGCCCACCGGCGTCCTGATGCACGCACGGGCAGAACGGCTGGACGGCATGGCCCACATGCTCGCCTCCCTGGAATGGCCCTTCACCATCCACCATCCCGACGAACTGCGGCAGGCGCTCAAGGATCTGGCCGCCCAGCTCACCGCAGCCGCTCAGCGGGGGCTGGAAGAACTACCGCAGTAAATGCCGCATTTACTGCGGCGGTGCCCTACCGCGATCACCGTGACCTGCGGCGGGCCATTCCGGCCGCGGGGCGAGGTGTACGCATTTACTGCGGCAGTTCCGGAGGGGTGGGCGGGCGTGGCGATCGAACCAGTGACCGAACTCGGGGTCGGGGGCGCGTTGCGTGTGCCGCGCGCCCGGGCAGTGCCCCTGTCCATCTCTCCGGCCACGTACACCGCGGCGGTCGAGCGGTACCTCACCGGCGCCGGGATCGCGAAGTCCTCCGCACGGATCTACCGGATCTCGCTGACGACGTGGGGATGGATGTTCGCCGGCGCGGCGGCGCCGACCGGTCCGGCCCGCCGGGGCGCGAAGCCGCCCATCTTCCCCGTCACAGCGATCGACGACCCGGTGCTGCCGGAGGCCCTGGCCGAGCCGGCGGCGGCGCGGGCCGACGGGATGGACGCCGACACCGTCAACCGTGAACTGTCCATCACCCGCGGGGCGATCGGCTGGTGGCAAGCGCCAGGGCTGGGCCAGGGCTGGATCGAAGGCGACCCGACGATCGGCTGCTGGCCCGCTCCCGCCACGCCTCCGTCCGCTCCCTGGAGAGATACGCCCGCCCCGACATCGACTCGGTCGCCCGGCACGTCGCCGAACGCGACCCCGCTGCAACCCGCTGCAACCCGCTTCACGCCGCTTCACGTAGATCAGGGCAGATCAGGGCTCCAAGAGCATCCCGTTGCCCCTTTGGCGAGTACCCCGGTCACACCCCCCGTACAGCCGCAGGGCGTACCCGGGAGAGCAGGCCGTCTGGCCGGAACGGGACCGGAGGCAGGTCGGGTGGGCGAGGGGTACCGGTTGGCGAGGGAATCGGCCGACCGACCTCGCCCGCCGGTCGGCCGACACCCGCGCCGGGCCACCATCCTGCGCCGCCGCCCACGGCCACCCCGCTGAGGCACCGCTGGGCACCGCTCAGGTCCGCCGCTCAGGGCAGCGCCCTGCACAACGCGTCCAACGTTCCCGGCCACGCGCTCTCGGACGGAGCCGCGTACCCCACGACCAGCGCGTCCCGACGCTCGGTGAGTATCGCGTCCGGCCGGGTGAACTCCGCCAGGCCGTGCACCGAAAGGCCCTGCCAGTTGGCGGCCCGGATGACGGACTGCTCGGTTCCGGCAGGGAGTTCGAGCACGGCGTGCAGTCCGGCCGCGATACCGGTGGCCCTGACCTGCGGTGCACGCTCGGCCAGGGCGGCGACCAGTTGGTCACGGCGTCGGCGGTAGCGCGTGCGCATCAGGCGGATGTGCCGGTCGTACGCGCCCGAGGTGATGAACTCCGCGAGCGTGAGCTGGTCCAAGGCCCCGCATCCCCATCCGGGCCCCTTGTCCCGCATGATCTCCGGGACGAGTCGGCGGGGCAGGACCATCCACCCCAACCGCAGGCCGGGGGCAAGCGACTTGCTGGCGGTGCCGAGGTAGACGACACGTTCCGGGTCGAGGTCCTGAAGCGCGCCGACGGGCTGCCGGTCGTAGCGGAACTCCCCGTCGTAGTCGTCCTCCACGATCAGCCCGCCGGTGCGCCGTGCCCAGTCGACGGCGGCGGACCGGCGCTCGGGGCGCAGCGGCACCCCCATCGGGAACTGATGCCCCGGCGTGAGCAGGACCGCGCCCGGCGCGAGGAGCTCCAGCGCCTCGGTGTCCGAGCCCCGCGCGCCCCACGGCAAGGCGGGTGTGCCGAGTCCGCTGTCCCGCAGCAGACCTCGGTGGAAGTCGAGTCCGTACGACTCGACGGCGACGTCACGGACACCGAGCCGCCGCAGGGTCCGCCCCAGGACGAGCAGGCCCTGGGCGAAGCCCGAGCAGACGACGATCCGCTCGGGGTCGGCGCGTACACCCCGGGCACGGGCCAGATACTCGGCGAGAGCCTGGCGCAGTTCGCGGCGTCCGCGCGGGTCGTCGTAGCCGAGGGCCTCGTCGGGGGCGTCGGTCAGGGCGCGGCGGGCGGCCTTGAGCCACTCCGCGCGTGGGAAGGCGGACAGGTCGGGGGTGCCGGGCCGCAGGCTGTACACGGGCGCGCCCGGTTCGCGGCGCCCGCGTGCGGGAGGCTCGGGCAGGGGAACGGCGCGCTCCGCGACACGGGTGCCCGAGCCCTGCCGGGAGGTGAGCCAGCCCTCGGCGACGAGGTCGGCGTACGCGTCGGCGACGGTGTTGCGGGCGATACCGAGGTCGACGGCGAGGGTGCGGGAGGAGGGCAGCCGGGTCCCGGGCGGGAGACGGCCGCCGCGGACGGCTTCCCGCAGGGCGTTCATCAGGCCCTTGCGCAGCCCGCCGGGACCGGCGGGGTCGACATGCAGATCGATACCGAGCCCCGCGCGCGCCGTGGTGGGGTCGTCGCCGGCCCTCTCACTGTCGTCAGCGGCCGTCCGGGGGCGCCTCGCCCGGCCCGCTCCGGTTCGCGTATCCATCCCCGCATCCATCCCCGAGTCTCAGAATCCCGAAAGTGGCCCACGATCCCACCGCTCAAGTGGACCATAGCCCTGGGTCACTCCGGTCATAGAGTCATCCGTATGACGACGACACAGAGCACGACGAACCCCACCGCCCCGACCGCCGACCCCACCGCCGCCCCGCACCCGCAGTACGCCCATGAGGAGGCCGCGCGGCTCCAGTGGGCCAAGCACGCGCCCGATGTCTACAAGGCGATGGTCCGGCTGGATGTCGCCGCCCGGCAGGGGCTGGACCCGGTGCTGCTGGAGCTGGTGAAGATCCGCGCCTCGCAGCTCAATCAGTGCGCCCTCTGCCTCGACATGCACAGCAAGGACGCTCTGGCGGCCGGGGAGACGCCCGAGCGCCTCATCCAGCTGAGCGCCTGGCAGGAGTCGCGGCACTTCTACACGGAGAAGGAACTCGTCGCCCTGGAACTCACGGAGGCGATCACGGTTCTCCAGAACGGCTTCGTCCCCGATGAGGTGTTCGCGAAGGCCGCAGGGCACTTCCCGGAGGCGGAACTGGCGCAGCTCATCTCTGCCATCACCGTGATCAACGCGTGGAACCGGTTCGGGGTCGCGACCCGCGCGGTCCCGGGCCACTACACGCCCGGCCAGTACAAGGGACTGTGAGGTACGGGGATGGCGCGCACACCCGACAGCGCGGAGAGTCACCCGACCGGACGCGGGACCGCCCGCCCGATGAACAGCACCGCACACGGGCGCGTGGAGCCGACCTGGGGCGGGGACGCGACGGACAACGCGCACCCCACACCTCAGGCCAACGCGGCCAACGCGGCCAACGCGGCCAACGCGGCCAACGCGGCGGAGGATGACACCACGGGTGCGGGGAACGCGAACGGGGGCGGGCCCCGCCCCGTGGATGCCTTCCGCGCCCTGCACCACGGCCGCTCCCCCGACGACCCGCTGGTCCTTCCCGGCCCGTGGGACGCGGCCAGCGCGCGGGCCTTCGTGGCCGCCGGGTTCCCGGCTCTGGCCACGCCCGGCGCGGGGGTCGCGGCCTCGCTCGGGTACGAGGACGGCCGTACGCCGCCCGCCGAGATGTTCGCGGCGGTGGCCCGGATCGTCAGGGCCGTGCGGCCCCTCGGGGTACCCGTGTCGGCGGACATCGACGACGGGTACGGGCTACCGGCGGCCGAACTCGTCGAACGGCTCCTGGAGACCGGGGCCATCGGCTGCAACCTGGACGACTCCGGACCCGGCAAGGTCCTCAAGGACCCCCGGCGGCATGCCGACTGGTTGGCCGAGATCCGCGCGTCGGCGGGCGACCGGTTGTTTCTCAACGCCCGGGTGGACACCTTCGTCCGAGGCGTGCCGGATGTGGCAGCGGCGATCGAACGCGCACTGCTGTACGAGGCGGCCGGTGCGGACTGCGTCTACCCGATCGGCGCGCCACCAGCGGCCTTGCCCGTCATGCGGGCGGGCGGCGTCAAGGGGCCTGTGAACATGGTCGCGTCGGCGGCCGGCCCCGCCGATGTCCTACGGAACGGCTTCCGCGAGCTGGGCGAACTCGGAGCCACCAGGATCACGTTCGGGCCGGGCCTACTGCTCAGGACGACCACCGCGCTCACCGATCTGGGCCGTTCACTGCTCTGAACGCGGCCACCATCAGGACACAAGAGGCCACCATCAGGTCATGCGGCCGCGTAGAGGACAAGCGGTCAGCATGAGGTCATGCGGCCACGTGGAGGACAAGCGGCCACCATCAGGTCATGCGGCCACCAAGAGGGCAAGCGGTCAGCAAGGGGACAGACGGCCTACCGGGGAGGCGCGGCCACCGCGAGGACAACGAGCGCCCTCCAGTAGTACCGGACACCATCAGGACAGCCGCCGTCCTCTCCCTGGCACGGCACCCGACACCGCCGAACCGCCGGGCACCGCCCCGCACCCCCCGGCCACCATTGGGTCAGCGGCCAAGGGAAGTAGGCCACGCGGCGGCAGATGGGGGCGGGGAGGCGGCGGGGGTGATCTGTATCGTCGGCGGTACGGCGACCAGGGACCCGGAGGGGCCCGGAGAGGACCCCATGAGCACCACCACCCTCATCACCCGTATCGGTTCCCTCGTCACCAACGACCCCGGGGTCGGGGACGGGTCACCTCTCGGGCTGATCCAGGACGCGGCCGTGGTCGTCGAGGGCGACCGGGTGGCGTGGGTCGGCCCCGCCGACCGGGCTCCGGACGCGGACCTGATGCACGACGCCGAGGGGCGGGCCCTCATCCCCGGTTTCGTGGACTCGCACTCGCACCTGGTGTTCGCCGGGGACCGGACCGCCGAGTTCAACGCGCGTATGTCGGGGCACCCGTACCAGGCGGGAGGCATCCGGACCACGGTCGCGGCGACCCGGGCGGCCGGTGACGAGGAGCTGGAGGCGAACCTCGTTCGGTATGTGCGGGAGGCACTGCGGCAGGGGACGACGACGGTCGAGACCAAGTCGGGGTACGGGCTGACCGTCGACGACGAGGCACGGGCGCTGCGGATCGCCGCGCGGCACACCGACGAGGTGACCTTTCTCGGCGCGCACATCGTGTCCCCCGACTTCGCCGACGACCCAGCCGCGTACGTCGACCTCGTCACCGGGCCGATGCTCGACGCCTGCGCCCCGTACGCCCGCTGGGTGGACGTGTTCTGCGAGAAGGGCGCCTTCGACGGGGACCAGGCGCGGGCCGTGCTCACGGCGGGCATGGCCAAGGGTCTCGTACCGCGGGTGCACGCCAATCAGCTCTCCTACGGGCCCGGGGTGCAGCTCGCGGTGGAGCTGGGGGCCGCCAGCGCGGATCACTGCACGCTGCTGACCGACGAAGACGTGGCCGCGCTCGCGGCCGGGACCACGGTCGCGACCCTGCTGCCCGGTGCGGAGTTCTCCACTCGCGCGCAATGGCCCGACGCGCGACGGCTGCTCGACGCCGGGGTCACCGTGGCGTTGTCGACGGACTGCAACCCGGGGTCGTCGTTCACCTCGTCCATGCCGTTCTGCATCGCTCTCGCCGTACGGGACATGGGGATGACGCCGGACGAGGCGCTCTGGTCGGCGACGGCCGGGGGCGCGAGGGCGCTGCGGAGGGACGACGTGGGCCGGATCGTCCCCGGCGCCTACGCGGACCTCGCGTTGCTCGACGCGCCGAGCCACGTGCACTTGTCATACCGGCCAGGCGTGCCCCTGGTCTCGGAGGTGTGGCGGCACGGGGTACGGGCGTAGGTCGGGGGATGTGCGAGGGACGTCCTGGGACGTGTGCGGGGCCGGGGCGGGTATGGGGGCCGGGCAGGGGGGCACGGGCTTACGGGCTTCCCTGGCGCGGGGCCGGTGTCACACGGGGGCCTCGCCCGCTCGCCATCGCTGCGCGGTCGCGTCGCCCAGCGGGAGATGTCCCACATCACCGCCCGCGCGCTTGGAGGTCGGCGTGACGGCGTGACCGGAGGCGATGGCTGGGAGGACGCGGCCCTTGGGGTCCACGTCGAACCGGAGGTCACGGTCGTCGCGGCCGTCCGTCGGCGCGCATCTTCGGATGCCGACGCCCTTGTCGACGCTGCCCCGGCTGTCCAGGCAGAACTCGTCGTTCGCCCATGACCTGACGAGGCCCCGGGAGATGTCGAATCGCCAGCGCTGGGTGTCCGAGGTGTTGCACGCGGACATCACCACGTCGTTGCCGGTGAAGAAGTCCCCGTCACGGACGTCCAGGCAGAGGTCGGTGGACGCGTTCACGAACTGGGTGTACGCGCCGCCGGGTGGGCGGACCCCCGTGGTCGGCGCGGACGTGGACGGTGAGGGGGTCGGGGTCGCCCGGGCAGCCGACGGGGTGAGGGTGGACGGTGCGGAGGCGGACCGGGTCGGGGTGCCGGGGACCGTGGCCGGAGGTGACGCGCCTGGCCGCCGCCCCTCGTCGGGGTCGGTGGACGGTTCCTCGCCCGTGCCACCCCCGAACAGCACCACGAACAGCGGGGCGAGGGCGACGGTCAACGCGGCGAGGACGAAAGCGCGGGTGGGCCGCCAGGGGCGGTCCCTGTCGTCGGCCGGGTGCCAGCCGTCACCCTGGCCACCGCCGTACGGGTCCGGTGGGGCGGTCTCCCGCCGCACGTCGGCCGAGCCGTACGAACCGTTCGCCGAGTACGGGGTGCCCGTACCACTCCCGGCGAGCCGCCCGCTTGCGGCCACGGCACTGGCCGCCGCGACCTCTATGGCCTCCGTGTCCTGAATGGCCATGCTGTCCTCATTGGCCACGGTGACCTCGTTGACCTCGTTGGCCTCGTTGGCCACGTTGTCCTCATTGGCCACGTTGTCCCCATTGGCCGCGGTGACCTGATTAGCCATGGTCACCTCATTGGCCGCGGTGACCTGATTGGCCACGTTGACCTCATTGGCCTGATTGGCCGCCGTGTCCTGATTGGCCTCTATGGCCGCAGGGTGTCCGCGTGGGAGGGCATGCCGACGGCGTCGCCGGTGACGACGGGAAGCGGTCGACGGGCTCCGCCACCTGTCCGCATCGGCCTCGCCACCAGCGTGTGCGCCGCCGGTCACACCACTGGCCGCACCGCCGCCCGCACCACCACCGCCCGCACCAACCGCACCACCACCACCGCCCGCACCGCCCGCACCCCGGGCCGCCGCCGACCCGACCGCTCCTACGCCATCCACCCCACCCTCACCTGCACCCGCACCTACGTCTTGCGGCCCGACCGCGAAGCGCACGCCTACGGTCTCCGACTCGCCCGTACGCCGGGCCGCGCCGCCGATCAGCGGGATCACCGGGCTCTCCGTGCCGGGCGGAAGGTAGGCGCCGCCGTTCCACGGGAGGAGTCCGGTGGCGAGGACCGTACGGGGGGTGCGGTGGAGGTCGAGCAGTACGTTGTGGGCCCGCCGGCAGCACGGGCACTGCGCGAGGTGGTCGTCCAGGTCGTGGTTCCGGCGTGGCTCGCGGGGCCGGACGGCCTCCTCGATCAGGCGGCGGTAGGCCTGGCAGTTCTGGTCGCCGTGGCGGGCCAGTTGGGCCTTGAGGTAGGCGCGGCCGAGCACGTCGAGCGAGGGGCCCTTCGCCCAGGCGACCTCGTCGGCCTTCAGTCCGAGGTAGAGCGCGGTCTCCGGGTCGGGCACGGCGTCCACGATCCCGTACCAGAGCACGCCCTGGGTGCGGGTGGGCAGGCTGTGGAACGCGGCCGGCATGGGGAGTTCGGCGGGCGGGCGCCGGACGAAGGCGGGCAGGTCGGCGCGGCACTCCTCTTCGGCGTCGAGGAACGCGGCGAACTCCGGGCGCAACCGGACCCGTCGGCCGTCGGCCGTCCAGCCGGCGGCGATCCGGCGGACGAGCAGCGCCGCGTGGTGGCGCCAGGGGCCGGTGGGGTCGACGCCCCGCCCGGTGTCCCGCGCACCGAGGGCGAACGCCTGCGCGGTGAGCTGTTTGGCCGCGGCCTCGTCCACACCGAGGAGCCGGGCGTAGGCCAGGGTGGGCGCGTGATGACGGCGGCGCAGTTCCCGCAGGGCCGGGTAGGCCGTCGCGGCGTCCCCGCGCAGCAGTTCGGTGAGGCGGGCGTCCGCCTCACCGGAGTGGACACCGCCACCGGCAGCCTCGGCAGCGCGGTCCGAACGGCTGCGCCGTGGCATCCGCACTCCTCCTCGGCCGGACGGCCCGCGGCCTGCCGGCGATCACTCACTCTGCGACGGCATACCGGTGAGTATGCGAAGGGGAGACCATAGTGAACGAAGAGGGTTCGCGGGGAAAGGCGTTTCCCCGGGTAAGTCAGCAAAGTGCGGAGGATAAATGCGTCCTGCGCGCGGACATTGTCGCGCCTTTACACGCCTACGCGCGGTCCGGGCTTGGTCCAGTCCATTCAGCCCGGCTCGGTCCGCCGCGGAGTTCCCGATCCATCGGGGTCCACCAATCCATGGCGCTACCCGTACCGCCTCATCTCCCGACAAGCCGCGGACGGAGCCCACTCGGCCGGACGGGACCCCGGCGGCGAACGGAACAGCGACACGGCCGGGGAGCGGCCGGGCAATGCAGCACGCGGGACGGAACCAGCGGCACAGAAGTGGGGCGGGTCCGTACGGACCCGCCCCACCGGACACCCTGCCGGACTTCCTGCCGGAAGCCTCACCAGAACCGGACTCCCCGCAGCCGACACCGACGGCGATACCGGCGGTGATACCGGCAGCGATACCGACCCCGGCACCGACCGCGACTTCCCGGAGTCGGCACGTGCGCATCGAGTCGGCACGGACGCATTCACCGAATCGGCCACTGGCCCGGGCCGATGCGGGAATGGTCTATGCCTATTCCTCGACGGTGAGTCCTTTACGCAGCTTGACCAGGGTCCGGGAGAGCAGCCGGGAGACATGCATCTGGGAAATTCCCAGTTCTTCCCCGATCTCGGACTGGGTCATGTTCGCCACGAAACGCAGCGAGAGGATCTGCCGGTCACGTGACGGAAGTCCCGCGATCAGCGGCTTGAGGGACTCGACGTACTCGACACCTTCGAGCCCGTGGTCCTCGTAGCCGATGCGGTCCGCCAGCGCGCCCTCGGAGTCGTCCTCCTCGGGCTGGGCGTCCAGCGAGCTGGCCGTGTAGGCGTTGGACGCGGCCATGCCCTCCACGACCTCGTCGTGGGACAGCTCCAGATGCGTGGCCAGTTCGGCGACGGTGGGCGCGCGGTCGAGGCGCTGCGCCAGCAGGTCGCCCGCCTTGGCGAGGTCGAGCCGCAGTTCCTGGAGCCTGCGGGGCACCCGGACCGACCAGCTCGTGTCGCGGAAGAAGCGCTTGATCTCGCCGACGATCGTCGGCATCGCGAACGTGGGGAACTCCACACCACGGCTGAGCTCGAAGCGGTCGATCGCCTTGATCAGCCCGATCGTGCCCACCTGGATGATGTCCTCCATCGGCTCGCTCCGGGTGCGGAAGCGCGATGCGGCGAACTTCACCAGGGCGAGGTTGAGCTCGACCAGGGTGTTGCGGACGTAGGCGTGCTCGTAGGTGCCCTCCTCCAGATCCGCCAGCCGGGCGAAGAGGGTCTTGGACAACGCGCGGGCGTCGGCCGGGGCGACCTGGGCGAACGGGGGGATCGGCGGGAGATCCGCGAGGGCTTCCGGCCGGGCCTCGGCGGGCCGGGTGTCCACGCCGCCGCGGGGCGCGGGCAGGGGGACGGAAGCGTCGGTGGGTGCTGCGGGACGGGATGCCGACGTCGCTTCGAGGGTCCGCGATTCGTCGAGCCGGGGTGACATGTCGTCCTCCATCGTGTCCAGGCGTCAGGCTGCCGGTGCCATGGTGATCCTGCGGTGTGCGGCGACTCCAATGCCGGCCGTGGTGAGTGCGGTCTCTACTAGCCCTACCCGCTTTCCCGAATCCCTTGCAAGTTTCTTTGAATCGCAAATGTCCGTTTTAGTAGGGTTGTTCGGGTACCCGGGGGCGTACGGAAGGCGTAGGGTTCACTGAAGTCACACCCTTTTCCACCTCCATACATCCACCCCTTCCACGAGGGCCCGAGGCATTGCGGGACGGCCCGAAAGAGAGAGACGGCATGGACCGCGGGACGGTCGGCAGCGCACATCAAAACCGCCTCCTGGTGGAGGTGCGTCAGCAGGGTTCGAGTGCCGTAGTGACACCGGCGGGTGAGCTCGATCACCACACCGCCGAACTGCTCCAGGAACCGCTGGACGCATGTCTGGACAACGGCCTCACCAGGCTCGTCGTGGACTGCGCGCGGCTGGATTTCTGTGACTCGACGGGGTTGAACGTGCTCCTCGGGGCCCGCCTCAAGGCGGAGGCAGCGGGCGGCGGGGTCCATCTCGCCGGTATGCAGCCGGTGGTGGCCCGGGTGTTCGAGATCACCGGGGCGGACGCCGTCTTCACGGTGCACGAGACGCTCGACGCCGCGCTCGTGGAGTGATCCGCGCAGGCCGGGGCCCGGCCGGGCATGCCTCCATCTCCTCCGTGACATCCCGGAGTAACCAGCGTCACAGGAAGCATGACCCTTTTGGCCGTGAGAAGTGGGTGTTCTCACGGATGTGCCGGGCAGGAGAACCCTGGATCGGACACGGGCCCCGACACGGCCCGGACATCGTCGGACAGAGTCGGAACCCGGCGCGGTCGGCGACCTGAGTGGTACGCCCGGCATGCGTCTGGATCATGTGGGAACTTGGGAACTTGATAGATGCTGGAACTGGTGAACCGGTGAATCGGTGAGGTGAAGCGCTGATGAGCACCACCCGGCCCCGCTCGCCGGGCGATCGCGGCCCGGAGCCTCGGGATGCCGACCCCATGGGACGGCCGGCCGACGCGGGCCCGCCCGGAGCGGACCCGTCGCGGTCCGGACCGGGATCGGGCGCGGACCCGTCGCCCGCGCCGGTGCCGCCCGCCCACGGCCCGCCCGCGCGGGAGTCCGCCGTCGCGGACCCGGGCGGCGGACCGGACACGGCCGCCCCCGTGGTGGCCGCGCCCGGCACGTCCGAGGCGAGCCGTACCGTCGCGGCGGGCACCGTCACGGCGAGTACCGCGACGAGCCCTGCCGCCACGGACACGGCCGCCGCGAACGGCCCGGACGCAGGCCCCCCGGCCGCACCGCCATCGTCAAGCCGACCACCGGCCACCCCGGACCCGGCCGACGCACGGCCGACCGGGGCACAGCCTGGCGACACGAGGCCAGGGGACATGAGGTCGGGCGATCCACGGCCAGGGGATACCCGGCCTGGGGATACCCGGCCTGGGGATACGCGGTCGGGCGACGCACAGGCGTCCGGCGCAAGGCCGTCCGGGACAGGGCGATCCGGCACAGGGCCCTCCGACGCGGGGCCGTCCGACGCGCAGGCGCAGGCCGCCGACGCGATCGGCTCCGCGCCGGTCGCCGCCGGACCCGGCACCGTACGGCGGATCTCGCTGCGGGACGCGCCCGGAGTGGTGCCCCTCGCCCGGGACTTCGCCCGGCAGGCACTCCATGACTGGGGCTGGCTGCCCGCGCAGGGCGCCGACCGGCGGGCCGCGGCCGAGGACGTCCTGCTCGTCGTCTCCGAACTGGTCACCAACGCGTGTCTGCACGCCGAGGGACCGGAGGACATGACGATCGGCTTCGGCGGCAAGGTGCTGCGCGTCGAGGTCACCGACCGGGGCGCCGGATCACCGGCGCCGCGCACCCCGCACCGGGCCGGACGGCCGGGCGGGCACGGGATGTTCATCGTCCAGCGTCTCTGTCTGGACTGGGGGGTCGTACGGACCCCCGGGGTCTCCGGGAAGACCGTCTGGGCGGAGCTCGGCGCCCCGGGTTGAAGCCCGCCGCCGCACCGCGGCAGCCGAGCCCGGCGGGGCGCGGACCGTCCCTCCCCCACCCGCTCGCCACGCGCCGGATCACCACGATCCGGCGCGTTCTTGGTTCTCCCCGGTTCCCCGTAGCCCGGTTCGCCGGTTCGCCGGTTCGCCGGTTCGCCGCAGTCCGGTTCCCCGCCGCCCGCCCGTCCGGTCCCCCGCCGCACGGGATTTCCGCCTTCCGGTCCTGTTCCCCGCCGTCAAGGCCGGTTCGCCTTCCGGTCCGGTTCCCCGCCAGGTGCGGTCCCCGCCGTCAAGGCCGGTTCGCCGTCGCGCGGTTCGTCATCGCCTGGATTCCCGTCGCCCCGGTTCGCCCTTCCGCACGGTTCGTCGTCGGCGACTGACGTACGAGAGCGGGAGCGCGTAACGGCGGCGTGCGACGGGAGCGCCCCTCCGGGAACCCGGGGGCGGGTCCTGGAGGGGCGCGAATCCGCTGCCGAGCAACGCGGCCACGGCTACGTACGGGTACGGGTACGGGTTACCGGACGCCGCTCATCAAGGCCTTGACCTTCTTGCGGTACATGAAGATGGCCACGGCGGCGAGGATGGCCATGGCCGCCTCCAGCCCGACGACCCCGGTCTTGTTGAGGTCGACCCCGGCGATGGACAGCAGTCCGGTGGTGCAGTCGCCCGCGGTCACCGCGAGGAACCACACACCCATCATCTGGGAGCCGTACTTCTCGGGCGCCATCTTCGTGGTGACCGACAGACCGACCGGCGACAGGCAGAGCTCACCGAGCGTCTGCGCGAAGTAGATCGCGACCATCCACCAGACGGCGACCTTCGAACCGTCGCCCGACATGGTGAGCGGGATCAGGAAGACCAGGAAGGAGACACCGATCAGCAGCAGGGCGGACGAGAACTTGACGACCGTGCTGGGCTCCTTGCCGCGCCGGTTCAGCGCGAGCCAGAGCCAGGCGAGGACGGGAGCCAGCGCCATCACGAGGACCGGGTTGATCGACTGGAACCACGAGACGGGGAAGTCGAAACCGAGGACCGTCGTGTTGGTGGAGTTCTTCGCGAACAGGGCCAGCGTCGAGCCGCCCTGGTCGTAGATCATCCAGAACGCGGCGGCGGCGACGAAGAACCAGATGAAGCCGGTCATCCGCGTCTGCTCGGTCGCGGACAGTTCCTTGTCCCGCTTTATCCGGGTGAGGACCATGATCGGGATGATCAGTCCGGCGAGGGTGATCGGGACCAGCGCCCAGTTCAGGGTGTAGAGCCCGGCACCGCCCACGACGCTGTAGAACACAACGGCGACGGCGAGCCAGATCAGGCCCTTGCGCAGGGTGGAACGGCGCTCCGCGTCGGTCAGCGGCTTGGGCACCACGCTGGAACGCTCGCTGAGGTGACGGGTGCCGAGCAGGAACTGGACCAGGCCCAGCGCCATACCGAGCGCGGCGAGCGCGAAGCCGAGGTGCCAGTTCACGCTCTCGCCGACGGTACCGATGATCAGCGGGGCGGCGAAGGCACCGAGGTTGATGCCCATGTAGAAGATCGTGAAGCCGCCGTCACGGCGCGGGTCGTCCGGACCGTTGTAGAGGTGGCCGACCATCGTGGAGATGTTGGCCTTCAGCAGCCCGGACCCGAGCGCCACGAGCGCCAGGCCGGCGAAGAAGGGCGCCTCGCCGGGCAGGGCCAGGGTGACATGGCCCGCCATGATCACGGAGGCGGCGATGGCGACGGTCTTGCGGGGGCCCCAGACGCGGTCACCGAACCAGCCGCCGGGCATGGCGAGGAGGTACACCATCGCCAGGTAGATCGAGTAGATCGCCGTGGCCGTGGTCGGCTTGAGGTCCAGACCTCCGGGCGCGACCAGGTACAGCGGGAGCAGGGCCCTCATACCGTAGAAGCTGAAACGCTCCCACATCTCGGTCATGAAGAGGGTGGCCAGGCCACGGGGGTGGCCGAAGAAGGTCTTCCCGCCGCCGGAGGTACGGGGCGGGTCCTTCGTCAGGCTGGACGCCATGGGTCGATCCTTGCAGTTCGGGACGCGCGGCGTGAGCGGGTGCGCGCCCGGTGGGGGGCTGGCCGGCACCGGCACCGCGCCGTCCGTCCCTTACGCCCAAGGGAGTCCCGCTCCAGGCTCTGGGGGGAGCGCGCGGAGGCGGGGAACGGCGGGCACCGGGAGCCACGCCCCGCACGCGTCGGCGCGCCGGGGCCCGGCCACAGGTCATTCCTTTCAAGGCCGACCGCGGTCGGCCCGCACAGACGAGAAGACCCCTGGCGCGCGAGCGGGCCAAAGGTCTTCGGGTGGTGCTTCAGGCGTTCTCACACCATACGACACGTATTGCGGGAGAAAAGAAGACCTTGCCCCGTGATGAGAGATGGAACACAGGGGCGCATGCCCTGTCGACACGTAATCAAAGGTCTTCCTCAGGATGCCACCGCACACTCCCAGGGCCGAAATCGTGCCTCGCGCGCCCCTCAGGACCTGCTGCCGATCGCCTCCCGAGGCGGGCCCCCGCCGGACTACCATCAGGTCATGACCCGTGTACTGCTCGCCGAGGACGACGCGTCCATCTCGGAGCCGCTGGCCCGCGCCCTGCGCAGGGAGGGTTACGAGGTCGAAGTGCGTGAGGACGGACCGACCGCGCTGGAAGCCGGGATGCGGGGCGGGGTGGACCTGGTCGTCCTCGACCTGGGGCTGCCAGGGATGGACGGGCTGGAGGTCGCCCGCCGACTGCGCGCCGAGGGGCATACGGTGCCGATCCTGATCCTGACCGCGCGGGCCGACGAGGTCGACACGGTCGTGGGGCTCGACGCGGGGGCCGACGACTATGTGACGAAGCCGTTCCGGCTGGCCGAGCTGCTGGCCCGGGTACGGGCGCTGCTGCGGCGCGGGGCGGCGGAGCCGCAGCAGCCGCCGGCGACGCACGGGGTGCGGATCGACGTCGAGTCGCACCGGGCGTGGATGGGGGAGGAGGAGCTCCAGCTCACGGCCAAGGAGTTCGATCTGCTGCGGGTGCTGGTGCGGGACGCGGGGCGCGTGGTCACGCGGGATCAGCTGATGCGGGAGGTGTGGGACACGACGTGGTGGTCGTCCACCAAGACGTTGGACATGCATATCTCCTGGCTGCGGAAGAAGTTGGGGGATGACGCGGCGAATCCCCGCTATATCGCGACGGTGCGGGGGGTCGGGTTCCGCTTCGAGAAGTCCTGACGGCCGTCCGTTCGCTCGCGCTTCCCAGGTCCGTCCGGCGGGACGTTTTCCGTTCCTGTGCCGTCGCTCGTGGGTTTCGCGCAGTTCCCCGCGGGTCGCCTTCGCTTGCGCTTCCCAGGTCCGTCCGGCTGGGCGTACTTCGTTCCTGTGCCGTCGCTCGTGGGGTGCGCAGTTACCCGGGCCCCTGGGTGCTGCCCCTTCGGGTCTGTTCGTCGGGTGCGGGGCGGTCCTCGTCTTCGCGCAGTTCCCCGCGCCCCTTTGGGGCGCGTTCTGTCGGTTCTTCGGGTCGGGGCCGGTCGGGATTCTCCGTCCTCGCTCCAACGCGCTCGGTCGGACATCCCCCGTACTCGACTGAAGAGCATCGGAGTCTGCGGGCAGAGATTCCCGCCCACCCCCTCCCGCAGCAGCGCGAGTGCGGGAGGAGGAGGTTTTCCACAAGCGAAGGACCCGCAGCCTGACGACAGCCCCAGGTGGGCGCCCCTTCAGGGGCGCGGGGAACTGCGCAAAAGACGAGGGCGGACCCGCACCCGGAGAACAACCGATCGGGGCAGCATCCAGGGGCGCGGGGAACTGCGCACCCACGAACGGCCTGTGCCGGAACAAGTACGCCCGCCCGGACAGACCTGGGAAGCGCGAGCGAAGGCGACCCGCGGGGGAACAAGTACGCCCCGCACAGGTAACCCGGAAGCGCAAGCGAAGGCGCCCCGTGGGACCGTGGACCCATGCGTCGCAGGCTGATCAACTCCACCCTCGCGGTGGTCCTCGTCGTCATCGCGGTGTTCGGCGTCTCCCTCGTGATCGTCGAGACCCGCACCATCAGCGAAAGCGCCCAGGAACGCGTCCAGTCGGAAGCCGTCAAACTCGCCAGCATCGTGGACGGCCGTCTGATGGGCGACAACCACGTGACCGCCGATTACGTGCGCCCCCACGTCGGCGATGACCGCTACGCCCTCATCGAGATGCCCGACCAGGGCCGGGTCGTCGTCGGCACCGCACCGTCCGGCGATGTCATCCGCGGACAGGCGAAGGGCGAGAAGGGCGAGACGGTGACCGTCCTGGAGTCCCGCTCGGCCGTCACCCGCGAGGTGGGCCGCACCCTCCTGATCATCGCCCTGGTCGCCCTGCTCGCGATCATCGCGGCCGTCCTGCTCGCCGTCCGGCAGGCCAACCGGCTCGCCTCCCCCCTCACCGACCTCGCGGAGACCGCGGAACGCCTCGGTTCCGGCGACCCCCGCCCCCGGCACCGCCGCTACGGCGTCCCGGAACTGGACCGGGTCGCGGACGTCCTCGACTCCAGCGCCGAACGCATCGGCCGGATGCTCACCGCCGAGCGCCGGCTGGCCGCCGACGCGTCCCACCAGCTGCGCACCCCGCTGACCGCGCTGTCGATGCGGCTGGAGGAGATCACCGTCACGGACGACCTGACCACGGTCCGCGACGAGGCGACGATCGCCCTGGCCCAGGTGGAACGTCTCACGGACGTGGTCGAACGGCTGCTGACGAACTCACGGGACCCCCGTACCGGCTCCGCCGTCTCCTTCGATCTGGACGAGGTCATCAAGCAGCAGCTGGAGGAGTGGCGCCCCGCGTACCGCAGCTCGGGGCGGGCCATCGTCAGCTCGGGGAAACGGCATCTGCGGGCGGTCGGCACCCCCGGCGCGGTCGCCCAGGTGCTCGCCGCGCTGATCGAGAACTCCCTGATGCACGGGGGCGGGACCGTCGCCCTGCGTACCCGGGTCACCGGCAACCAGGCGGTGATCGAGGTGACGGACGAGGGCCCCGGGGTACCGGCGCACCTGGGCTCACGGATCTTCGAGCGGACCATCAGCGGCCGCAACTCCACGGGCATCGGGCTCGCCGTGGCCCGCGACCTCGCTGAGGCGGACGGCGGACGGCTGGAGATGCTCCAGCTCAAGCCGCCGGTCTTCGGGCTGTTCCTGTCACGGACAGCGGTGAACCGGGATTCGGAGGAGAGCGGCGCGAGGCAGGTCAGATAGCCGTCCCCCGCGCCGGGACCGGGGCGGGGCCGAGCGGGAGCGGTCCCGTCCGGGCATGTGCCCGGAGCCCGCCGGGGCTCACGTCAGCGCGTCCCGCGCCCGGAGGCCCCCGTACCGCTGCCCGTGCCCGTGGCGCCCGCGTCCCGCGGTCCCCGTTCCTCCAGGAACCGCTCCGCCGCCGCGACCGTCGCCTCGGCCGGGACGGTACGGAAGACCCAGGTGCGGTACGACCAGAATCGGAACAGGGTCGCCACCCCGATCCCGAAGAACTTGAAGAAGTTGCTCTGCAACGGGCTGTCCCAGCCGAAGCCGTAGGTCGCCGCGTAGAGGATGCCGTTCTCGATGACCAGCCCCACCGCGCTGAACAGCAGGAACAGGCCCATCTCGCGGGTCTGTCCGCTCTTGTCGCGGTCGCGGTACGTGAAGTAGCGGAATCCGATGTAGTTGAAGACGATCGCGACGATCGTCGCGATGACACTGGCCCGGACGACAGGCAGCTCGGTGGTCTCGCGGACGAGGTTGAAGACGGCCAGATTGACCAGCAGCCCCGCCCCGCCCACCGCCCCGAACTTGATCACTTCGCGCCACAGCTGCTCCATCTGCCGCCGCAGCGCCCCGCCCGAAAACGATGAGGAACCCCCTGTACGACCCTTGGTCATGGTGCCGCCCAGTCCCCGCTCGTTCGGTCCGGTCATGAATTCGTCAACCCCACCATGCTAACCAGCACCCCCGCACCCCGCCCGTGGGCATCCGATCCGGCCACGCCGATACCCTGGGGGCGTGACATTCCCGGTAGTCGGCATGGTCGGCGGGGGCCAGCTCGCGCGTATGACCCACGAGGCAGGCATCCCGCTCGGCATCAGGTTCAAGCTCCTCAGTGACACCCCGCAGGATTCCGCGGCCCAGGTGGTCGGTGATGTCGTCGTCGGCGACTACCGCGACCTGGACACGCTGCGTGACTTCGCGCGGGGCTGTGACGTGATCACCTTCGATCACGAGCATGTCCCCACCGCGCATCTGCGCGCCCTGGAGGCGGACGGCATCCCCGTCCGCCCCGGGCCGGACGCGCTGGTGCACGCGCAGGACAAGGGGGTGATGCGGGCGAAGCTGACGGAGATCGGCGTGCCCTGCCCCCGGCACCGGATCGTGACGGACCCCGCCGATGTGGTGGCCTTCGCGGCCGAGGGCGCGGCGGACGCCTCGTCCGACGGGTTCCCCGTGGTCCTCAAGACCGTGCGCGGCGGCTACGACGGCAAGGGCGTCTGGGTCGTGCGGTCGGCCGAGGAGGCGGCGGAGCCGTTCCGCGCGGGCGTCCCGGTGCTCGCGGAGGAGAAGGTCGACTTCGTACGGGAACTCGCGGCGAACGTCGTCCGCTCCCCGCACGGGCAGGCCGTGGCGTACCCGGTCGTGGAGTCCCAGCAGGTCGACGGGGTCTGCGACACGGTGATCGCCCCGGCCCCCGGACTCGCCCCCGGACTCGCGCTGCACGCGGAGGAGATGGCGCTGCGGATCGCGAAGGAGCTCGGTGTGGTCGGGCATCTCGCGGTCGAGCTGTTCGAGACCGCCGACGGCCGGGTCCTCGTCAACGAGCTGGCGATGCGCCCGCACAACAGCGGCCACTGGACCCAGGACGGCGCGATCACCTCGCAGTTCGCCAACCATGTCCGCGCGGTGCTCGATCTGCCGCTCGGTGATCCGCGCCCGCGCGCCCCGTGGACGGTGATGTGCAACGTCCTCGGCGGTGACTACCCCGACATGTACTCCGCGTATCTGCACTGCATGGCCCGGGACCCCGGTCTGAAGATCCATATGTACGGCAAGGACGTGAAGCCCGGCCGCAAGGTCGGCCATGTCAACACCTACGGCGACGACTTGGCCGACGTACTGGAGCGCGCCCGTCACGCAGCCGGCTACCTCAAGGGAACGATCACCGAATGAGCACGTCGTCGCCCAGCCCCACCCTCAGCCGTCCGGCCGCCGCCCCGCTCGTGGGCATCGTCATGGGCTCCGACTCGGACTGGCCCGTGATGGAGGCCGCCGCCCAGGCCCTCGACGAGTTCGAGATCCCCTACGAGGTCGGTGTCGTCTCCGCGCACCGGATGCCCCGCGAGATGATCGCGTACGGCGAGCAGGCCGCCGACCGCGGCCTCAAGGTGATCATCGCGGGCGCGGGCGGCGCGGCGCATCTGCCGGGCATGCTGGCGTCCGTCACCCCGCTGCCGGTCATCGGGGTCCCGGTGCCGCTGAAGTACCTCGACGGCATGGACAGTCTGCTGTCCATCGTCCAGATGCCGGCCGGGGTGCCCGTCGCGGCGGTCTCCGTGGGCGGCGCCCGCAACGCGGGACTGCTCGCGGCCCGTACCCTCGCCGCGTTCGACGAGGAACTCCTGGCCCGGATGCGGGAGTTCCAGCAGGAGCTCAACGACCAGGCCACCGAGAAGGGCAAGCGGCTGCGGTCCAAGGTCGAGGGCTCGGGCAGTTTCGGCTTCGCCTCGGGAGCGTGACGGTGACCTCCGTGAGGAACGTTCCGGACGCGTCGAGCGACCCGTCGGGCGCGCCGGACGGCCCGTCGGACGCCTCGGGCTCCCCGTCGGACGCCGAGGTCCGGGCGCGCGCCCTGCTGGCGGAGTTCCCTGTCATCGACGGGCACAACGATCTGCCGTGGGCGCTGCGCCAGCAGGTCGGCTACGACCTGGACGCCCGTGACATCGCCACCGACCAGAGCGCCTATCTGCACACCGACCTGCCACGGCTGCGGGCCGGCGGGGTCGGCGCGCAGTACTGGTCCGTGTACGTCCGCACCGACCTCGCGGGCGACGAGGCGGTCCGGGCCACCCTCGAACAGATCGACTGCGTCCAGCGGTTGCTGGAGCGGTATCCGGCGGACCTGGCTCCCGCGACCGGCGCGGCGGACCTGGAACGGGCCCGCCGGGAGGGCCGGGTCGCCTCGCTGATGGGGGCGGAGGGCGGCCACTCCATCAACAGCTCGCTGGCGGTGCTGCGGACCTTCCACGCGCTCGGTGTGCGCTACATGACGCTGACCCACAACGACAACGTGCCGTGGGCGGACTCCGCGACGGATGTGCCGGGGGTGGGCGGGCTGTCCCCGTTCGGCCATGAGGTCGTCCGGGAGATGAACCGGCTGGGCATGCTGGTCGACCTCTCGCATGTCGCGGCGACGACCATGCGGGACGCGCTGGACACGTCCACCGCGCCGGTGATCTTCTCGCACTCGTCGTCGCGGGCGGTCTGCGACCATCCCCGCAACATCCCCGACGACGTGCTGGAACGGCTGCCCGCGAACGGCGGGGTCGCGATGGTCACCTTCGTCCCGAAGTTCGTCCTCCAGGCGGCCGTCGACTGGACCGCGGCGGCCGACGAGAACCTGCGGGAGCGGGGGTTCCACCACCTCGACACCGGCACGGAGGCGATGGCGGCGCACGCGGCCTTCGAGGAGCGCTACCCGCGGCCGAGGGCGACGGTGTCGACGGTCGCGGACCATCTGGACCATATGCGGGAGGTCGCGGGCATCGACCATCTGGGCATCGGCGGCGACTACGACGGTACGGCGTTCACGCCCGACGGCCTGTCGGACGTGTCCTGCTACCCCCGGCTGATCGCCGAACTGCTCACCCGGGGCTGGTCCCCCGCCGACCTGGCGAAGCTGACATGGTCCAACTCGGTCCGGGTCCTCGGCGACGCGGAGTCGGTGGCGTCCGGGGCTTCCGCGTAGTCCCTGTTCCGTGGCATCCGCGCAGTCCCTGTACGGACACGGTTACGGGTTACGGGTTACGGGTACCGGTGTCCCCCGCCGGGTGGGGGGTGCGGGCGGGGGCGCTCCGGGGGAACCCGCTTCCGGCGCCTCCCGCCGCTGCGTAGGGTGCGGGGATGGCCAAGGCTTCCCTTCCATCGGTGTCCCTGAGCGGCAGCAAGGGTTCGATCCGTCTGGACCCCACCGGGCTGCTCCTGGAACAGGACGGCACCCGACGACGGATACCCCTGCCCGCGGTGGCGGAGGTGCGGGTGGACCCTTCGGGGCGGGCCGCCAGTGTGGTCCTGACCGCCCCCGACGGGACCGAGGCCACGAGGTACCGGATAGCGGGGCCCAATGTCGCCTCCGTCACGGCGTTCGCCCGTGCCGTCAACGCCGCGCTTCCTGAACGCGCCCCGGGCGCCCGGCTCGGGGACGGTGCCGACCTGGTGGAGGTCCTGGACGCCCCCGCCGCCGCACGGATACCGGCCCGCCAGGGCGTCGAACCGCTCCTCGTCCTGATCGTCGTGGCCTGCGCGGTCCCGGTCATCGGCTATCTCGCCGGGCTCGTCCAACTGATCGTCGTCGGCCGGTGGTTCGGCCTGGTGCTCTACGTACTCGGGGTGAAGCCCCTGGTGTTCGGCGCGGCCGGGATCGCCATGGGGGCCCACGCGCTGTACATCCGGGCCGTACTGCTCCGCCGGGGCGTGTCCGTCGTCGCGAATCCCGGGAGCAAGAGCGCGGGCAAGCTGCGGTGCCACTTCACCGACGCGGAGGGCGTGACCCGGAGCGTCGAGGTGAACGACGCGTCGGTCGTCGTCGACCGGAAGGTCCACCTCGCGTACGACCCCCGCAACCCCTCCCGCGCCGTGGGCCGGCTGCCCGTCCACAAGAGGATCCTGTACGCACTGGGCGTGGCCCTCGCGTTCCCCTTGCTGGCCCTGGGCCTGTTCATGGTCCCGTACCAGGTCTACCTCTCGCTCCGGTGACGAGGCCCGCGGTCGAACGCCGACCGCGGGGGGCGCCCCGAAGGGGCACGGGGAACCGCGCACCCCCGGAGTACGGCACGGGAACAGGTTCGCCCACCGATACGGACCTAGGGGCACGGGGAACCGCGCACCCACCGAGCGACCCGGCGGGGGCAGGTGCGTCCACCCGGACAGACCCCGGGGACGCGAGGACGAACCCGCGGCGGCGCACGCTCACGGGCCCCGGGGACCCGGGGACCCGCCAGGGTCAGGCCGTCGGGCGCCCCATCGCCCGGTACGTCCACCCGGCCGCACGCCACACCGCAGGGTCGAGCGCGTTGCGCCCGTCCAGCACCACCCGCCGCGCGGCCACAGCGCCCAGCTCGGCGGGGTCCAGCTCGCGGAACTCCCGCCACTCGGTCAGGTGGAGCACGACATCCGCGCCCCGCACCGCCTCCACCGCGGAGTCCGCGTACACCAGCGTCGGGAAGAGGCGCCGCGCGTTGTCCATCCCCTTCGGGTCGTACACCGTCACCTGGCCGCCCTGGAGATGGATCTGCCCGGCGACGTTCAGCGCGGGCGAGTCCCGTACGTCGTCCGAGTCCGGCTTGAACGCCGCGCCGAGCACCGCGACGCGCGTACCGAGGAACGAGCGCCCGCCCAGCGCCTCGCGGGCCATCTCCACCATCTGGCCGCGCCGCCGCATGTTGATGGAGTCGATCTCGCGGAGGAACGTGAGTGCCTGGTCGGCGCCCAGCTCACCGGCGCGTGCCATGAACGCGCGGATGTCCTTGGGCAGACAGCCCCCGCCGAAGCCGATCCCGGCCCGCAGGAACTTCGACCCGATCCGCTCGTCGTAGCCGATGGCCTCGGCCAGCCGGACGACGTCCCCGCCGCCCGCCTCGCAGACCTCGGCCATCGCGTTGATGAAGGAGATCTTGGTCGCCAGGAACGAGTTGGCGGAGGTCTTCACCAGTTCGGCGGTGGGGAAGTCCGTCACCACGAGCGGGGTCCCCGCGCCGAGCGGCCCGGCGTACACCTCGCGCAGCAGCTTCTCGGCGGTGGGTCCCGCGACCCCGACCACGATCCGGTCCGGGTGCAGGGTGTCCTGCACGGCGAACCCCTCGCGCAGGAACTCCGGGTTCCACGCCAGCTCGACCGCGTCCCCGGCGGGCGCCAGTTCCACGATCCGGGCGGCGAGCCGTTCCGCGCTGCCGACGGGAACGGTCGACTTGCCGACGACGAGGCACGGCCGGCGCAGATGCCGCGCGAGGGACTCCATCGCGCTGTCGACGTAGCTCATGTCGCACGCGTACTCGCCGCGCTTCTGCGGGGTGTTCACACAGACGAAGTGGACGTCCCCGAACTCGGCGGCCTCCGCCCAGTCCAGGGTGAACCGCAGCCGTCCGGTGGACCCCTCGATCCCGGCGACATGCTTGCGCAACAACTCTTCGAGCCCCGGTTCGTACATGGGGACCCGGCCCTGCGAGAGGAGTTCGATCTTCTCGGGGACGACATCGAGCCCCAGCACCTCGAACCCCAGCTCCGCCATCGCGGCGGCATGGGTGGCACCGAGATACCCGGTGCCGATCACGGTGAGCTTGAGGGGGGCCATGGGTTCTCCAGTGCTCCGGCGCGGTCGGTCGTGGTGTCGCGGTGACACCCCCGGCGAGCATAGTCGGGCCTGGTGCGGGGCCTGGGGGGGCGCATACGGGGGCGTGGCCGGAACCGTGCGCCCCAGGCGCCCGGCCGCGCGCACATGTCGCCCAGCTCACCTGGCCCCCGCCCTTCCCCGCCCCTAAAATTCGGGGTACTCATTAGGGTTACTTAACGGTAATTAGCATCTGGGAGCGTGAGATCCGTGGCTGGCTCGGCAGACAACCCGGCATTCGACCTGTACCGGACCTCCGAGGAGCACGACCTGCTCCGGGAGACGGTCCGCGCCCTGTCGGAGGCGAAGATCGCGCCCTTCGCGGCGGCCGTGGACGACGAGTCCCGCTTCCCGCAGGAGGCCCTGGACGCGCTCGTCGCCTCCGACCTGCACGCGGTGCACGTACCCGAGAGCTACGGCGGCGCCGGGGCGGACGCCCTGGCCACGGTCATCGTCATCGAGGAGGTGGCCCGCGCCTGCGTGTCGTCCTCCCTGATCCCGGCCGTCAACAAACTGGGCTCCCTCCCGGTGATCCTCTCCGGCTCGGAGGAGCTGAAGCGCAAGTACCTCGGCCCGCTGGCCAAGGGCGACGCGATGTTCTCCTACTGTCTGTCCGAGCCGGAGGCCGGTTCGGACGCGGCCGGCATGAAGACCCGGGCCGTACGGGACGGCGACCACTGGGTGCTCAACGGCGTGAAGCGGTGGATCACCAACGCGGGCGTCTCCGAGTTCTACACGGTGATGGCGGTGACCGATCCCGAGAAGCGCTCGCGCGGGATCTCCGCGTTCGTCGTGGAGAAGTCCGACGAAGGTGTCTCGTTCGGTGCTCCCGAGCGGAAGCTCGGCATCAAGGGCTCCCCCACACGCGAGGTGTACCTCGACAACGTCCGTATCCCCGCCGACCGCATGATCGGCGAGGAGGGCACGGGCTTCGGCACGGCCATGAAGACCCTCGACCACACCCGCATCACGATCGCCGCCCAGGCCCTCGGTGTCGCCCAGGGCGCCCTGGACTACGCCAAGGGCTACGTCCAGGAGCGCAAGCAGTTCGGCAAGCCGATCGGTGACTTCCAGGGCGTCCAGTTCATGCTCGCCGACATGGCGATGAAGCTGGAGGCGGCCCGCCAGCTCACCTACGCGGCGGCGGCCAGGTCGGAACGGGTCTCCGCCGGGGGCACCGAGCCCGATCTGACGTTCTTCGGCGCGGCGGCGAAGTGCTTCGCCTCGGACGCGGCGATGGACATCACCACCGACGCCGTCCAGCTCCTCGGCGGCTACGGCTACACCAAGGACTACCCGCTGGAGCGCATGATGCGGGACGCGAAGATCACCCAGATCTACGAGGGCACCAACCAGATCCAGCGCATCGTGATGGCCCGCAACCTGCCGTAGCGCGCCCCGGGGCCGCGCTATCGTTGCCGGTCGAACAGAAGTGCGTGCCCGGTCGCCGCGCGCTGCCCCGGACCCGGACCACCAGGACTCGCCGATGCCGCACCCCGATCCCCCGCCGCCACCGCCGGCGGGCCGTTCGGCGGCGCGTGAGTCGGTGGGGGGTCGTTCGGCGGCGGGTCGTTCGGCGGCGGGGGGCCGGTCGGTGGGTCTGCCGGTGGTTGGGCGGCCGACAGCAGGGCGGCTCGGCTCCCGTGCGCTGGCGGCGCTCCGGCACGCGGGCCCCGCCCTCCTCGTCTACACCGCCGTCCGCGTCGTCTGCCTGGTCGCGCTGGCCGTCCGGTCCGCCGCCGAGGGCAGCAGCCCGCTGACGCTGCTCTCCGCCCGCTGGGACTCCCTCTGGTACGCACGGGTGGTCGAGCACGGGTACGACTTCACCCTGACGGCACCGGACGGACGCGTCCTGTCGGACATGGCGTTCTTCCCGCTGCTGCCCTGGCTGGAGCGGGCCGTCGGCGCGGTCACCCCGCTGGGCCCCGGTCACGCGGGCCTCGCGATCAGCGCGGTGGCGTCCCTCGCCGCCGCGTGGGGCATCCACCGGGTCGTCGGCACGCTGTACGGTGCCCGTCCCGCGTTCTTCGCGGTCGTGGTGTGGGCCGCGCTGCCCGTCGGCATCGTCCAGTCCATGGCGTACAGCGAGTCCTTGTTCACCGCCCTCGCCGCCTGGTCCCTGTACGGGGTGCTGCGCGGCGACTGGGTACGCGCCGGACTCCTCGCGTCCCTCGCCGGACTGACCCGGCCGGTCGGCCTCGCGGTCGCGGCGGCGGTGTGGGCGGGGATGTGGCTCGCGTGGCGCCGGGGCGTGGTGACGGCCGCGCGGTCGGGGACGGACGCGGGTCCCGACACCGACACCGGTGGGGATGGGGGCGCGGGTACGAACGCCGTTACGGGTCCGCCTCCATGGGCCCGAACCCGTAGCCCCACCCGTGCCGGTCACCGGCGGATGCTGCTGGGCGCGCTGCTCGCCCCGGTCGGCGCGGCCTCGTACGTCCTGTGGGTCGGGGTGCGCGAGGGCGCCCTGTTCGGGTACCTCGATGTGCAGGCCGCCTGGGGCAACGGTTTCGACGGCGGCGTGGCCTTCGCCCGGTTCGTCACCGGACTGCCACTGCCCGCCGCCCTGGGCCTGACCGCCGGGGTCGCCGCACTGCTGTGGCTGTACTGGACCGGGGTCCGGCGGGGACAGCCGCTCCCCCTCCTTGTGTACAGCGGCGTCGTGCTGGCCCTCGCACTCGGCTCATCCGGCTACTTCGGTTCCAAACCGCGTTTACTGATGCCCGCGTTCCCGTTGCTGATCCCGCTCGCCGTGGCCCTGGCACGGGCCCGGCCCCGTACGTCCGCCACGGTCGCCGTCCTCGCGACGGCCGTCGCCGCCTGGTACGGGGCGGTGTGGCTGAACGGTTCGGGCCCTCCGTAACCCCTCCCCCGGGGTCAACGCCCGCCCGCGCCCTTCCGCGACCCGAGCGGTACGCGGCTCAGGTGCCGACCGGCGGAGTACACCAGCAGGGCCGCGGCGAACGACACACCCGCCCCCTTCGCACCGTCCGACAGCAGCCCCTCCGCGACCTGCGTCCAGGGGGCGTTCTCCCGGCGGGCGGGATACGTGGTGCCGATGACGCCGTCGGCGTCCACGCGGGTGATCGGGCGGTCGGAGTCGTACACGGTCACATGCCGATATGCGTCGATGCCCTGGGTACGGGCGGCACCGCCCAGCAGCGCGGCCAGGGCCAGTCCCCCGATCACGGCCCACCGGACGCCCGGCGCCATCCCCGTTCCCGTACGCGTCCCCATGCGTGTCCTGGTAAGTAGGCCAGTACCTGTCCTGGTGAGTGGGCCGGTGCGTGTCCTCATACGTGCCCCCGCGCCCGCGTCACCAAAGCGGTCATCCTCGCGGCCACGTCGTCCGCTTGTACGGCCACGCCGACGCCAGAGGTGGACGGCGAGCAGCGCCAGCCCCGCCACCGTGCTGAGCTGCTGGAGCAGCCGGGCCACCGTCGTCCCGCCCGGCCCGGACTCGCGCAGGAACGCCACCCGGGTGACCGCATAACCGTCGAGGTGGGTGAACGAGTCCCACAGCAGATGCGTGGCGACACCGATCAACGCGGACAGCAGCAGCCACCCACCACGGCGGACGACATCAGCGACGCGGCGAACCTGCGGGCCGGACGCGGACTCGGCCACGGACACGGAGGCTGTCGATTCGGGCACGGAGGCTGTCGGCGCGGGGGTGAGGGCGGGGGCGGGGGGTGTCGGCGCGGGGGCCGGGTGCGGTGCGGAAGCCGGGCGTGGGGCGGGGCGCGGGAGCAGTTCGGTGACCGGTCCGCGCAGCAGCAGCCATCCGGCGGCCAGGACGAGGGTGACGGGAAGCGAGACGGTCAGGGCCCCGAGAGGCGAGTGGGACGTCGTGGCGTTGAGGAACGGCTCGTACCAGTCGCCCGCGCTCAGCGGTATGCCCAGGGTCCCGAGGAAGTACGGCATGTCCGGTGCCATCGCGCCCGCGACCAGGGCCACCGGCACGAACGGCGGGCGCAGCAGCGGAAGGACCGCGGCGGGGTGGGAGAGGGTGAACGGCACGTCGGAGCGCCCTTTCGCTCGGGACGGGGACGGGGACGGGTCACGAACGGGCCCATGGCTCCACCGCCCCCATAGAACGCTCAGGAGACTATTCCGTTGAAGTGACTATGTCCAGACAGGGCAGCCGGAGGGGGCAGCAGAGGACAGCCGGACAGGACACAAGGGGCAGCCGTGCCGGATGGGACAGGGGTCAGCGCGGGCGGCGCGCGTTCCGGGCCGCCCGGACAGCCGCCACGCACCCCGCCGCGACCGGCAGCATCAGGAACATCGCGGCCACGGGCCGCGCGTCGTGCCAGGCGAAGGTGTACGCGTTCGCGGCCAGGGGCGCCGAGGCCACGGCCATCGCGCCCAGTTCCCGCAGCCCCGACGACCGCGCGCGCAGCGCGAGGACGACCCCCGCGCCGGTGAGGACAAGCAGCGGCCAGGCCCCGTACTCCGTGCTCACCCCGTCGACCAGGTCGGCGTCCACCACGACCACCGGCAGCCAGGCGCCCGCCGCCACGGCCCCTGCCGCCGCCGACATCCGCTCACCGGGGCGCAGATCGGGCGGGCACGCCAGTATCACGGCGACGGTGACCAGGGACATCAACGGGAGGAACACCCGGTCCCCGTACATCCACTCCGCGTACATCGCGAGCCCGGCCGTACCCGCCAGCCCGCACACCGCGACGGCGACCCCCGCCGCCCATCGGCCGGTCAGGGCGACGACCGCGCCGAGGCAGACCAGCAATGAGGACAGCAGACCGAATGCCTGGACGCCATCCAGGGTCCGCAGCCACGACCACTCCGGGGTCGGGGAACGGACGACCCCCTCGCACCAGCGCGTCAGCCGGACAGCGGACACGGCCGCCGCCGAGGCCAGCGCGAACGGCGCGGCCGTCGCGAGGAAGCGGCCCAGCGGGTCCGCCGACCGCAGCCCGAACCGCACCCGCAGCGCGTGCGCGGCCAGATCCGCGCCCTCCCGTACTCGGGCCCCGCGCGACGCCCCCGCCGTCATGTCCCGGTAGGTCCCGGCGATCTCCGGCCCGTACGCCGTCCGGTAGCGGGTGGGGTAGAGCCACAGGAGGCGGTCGATCACGCGGTCACCGGGGCACCGTCGATCCCGAGCCGCCGCCTGGCCTCCCGGACCGCCGCGGCCAGCCGCTCGGTCTCCAGGGCGAGCCGCTCGCGGCCGGCGGGCGCGAGCGCGAAGACACGGCGGGCGCGGCCGTCCACGATCTCCTCCTGCCTGACCTCGATCAGCCCCTCCGCCACGAGCCGGTCCAGCGCCCCGTACAGCGCTCCGGTACGCGGCACCACCCGGCCGTCGGTGATGCCCTTGACCTCCTGGGCGATCGCGTACCCGTGCCGGGGCGCGTCCGCCAGGGCCGTCAGCACCAGCAGCGCCAGTTCCTGCATCGCCCGCTCACTCATCCCCCCAGAGTATTCCGCCCACCGGACACCCGGGGCGCGACGGAGGGCCCTGAGGCAGGGCCGGTAGGCCGGTGGGGGGAGCGAGGTGACGGGACGGGGGAACGAGGACAGGTCGGGGCCGGGCGTGGCCGCAGCGAAAGCGGACGGTCAGTGTCCGAGCGCTGTCCGGTTGTGGCGGGCCACCGCGAAGAACGACCGCTTCGGCTCCCAGCGGTACGGGGACGCGGGGTCGGCGTGGTCGCGCCTGATCACCTTCACCACGGAGAAAGGCCGCGCGCTGCTGGCGTCGGTCTGCGTCACCGTGTCTCCCTGATTGCCGGAATCCTGTTTCACGCACACCAGGATGGTCCGGCCGGGACGCGCCCTTCATCCGTCCACAGCCCTCGCACGAGCAACTTAAGTCCCCTGCACAGACGGCTCGTTCATACACCGGACGCACCCCGGCCCGACTTGCGCCACCCCCGACGACGTGCCCCCGGGACGGACGCGGGCCCGACAACGAGACCCACGCCCGCCTCGCGCATCAGGCTCAGCGGTACGCCAGTTCCCCATCGTGCAGCGCGGTGACGAAGCAGGCCCAGGCAGCCGGCGCTATCGCCAGCACCGCCCGGTCGGGCGCCTTGCTGTCACGCACGGGGACGACCCCGTGAGACGCCGCTTGGGACGGTGCCCACTCGACGCAGTTGGCAGTCTCCGTGTCGCTGTAACTGGACTTGATCCAGTGAATGACTCTCCTCGACTTCATTGCTCCTCCTTGATTCCGGCGATGAAGGAACGCCAGGCGGAAGCCTGGAACAGCAGGCCGACCCTCTCAGCTGTCTTGCTGTCGCGTACAGGAACGGTGCCGTGTGTCCGTCCGTGCGAGGGCAGCCACTCCAGGCAGTTCCCTCCCTCTCCGTCGCTGCAACTGGATTTGGCCCAGCCGGCGAGGCCGTTCGGCTTCACAGCGCCTCCATGACGTTGAGGATCAGCTCCGCAGACGCCTCCGGCGGAAGTGCCGATGCGGTCAGAACATCGCATGACCGTGCCAAGGCCCGCACATCAGCCGGATCTTCGACGATTCCGCCAAGCCTGATGCCTTCCGTGTACGCGAGGGGGCCCCGGACTGCCGGGTCAGGAGCGAGAGAGTGCCGCCCATGAGCCCATGGGCGCCCGCGTCGAGAGGCAGGATCTGCACGACGCTGGTGGCCTCTTGCCGTGGGACAGCAGCAGACTCAGCTGCTCGCGCATGAATTGCGCCCCACCCACCCCGCGCCTGATGACGGACTCGCACAGCACCGTCGAGAAGTCAGGAGGGCATGCCCTCCGGAAGAGCTCCTGGTGGGTCATCCGAGCACGGATCAGCGCGCGAATCTCGTCGGCAGCGGCCCTGGGGTTCGCTACGCGAAAGATCTCACGCGCGTACGAGGCATTTGAAGCAACCCGGGCACGACAGTCGGCGACCACTCCGAGAGGGCGAGGGCGTCGGGCTCGAACGTCGTCCACCGCTTGAACTTCGCGGCGAAGCCTTCGGAACGGACAAGTTCATACAGCCTCTTGAACCTGCCGTCGGTACCGAATACGTGATCGAAGAGAATCGGAAGGCCGCCGGGGAGGGACTGCGGCGGCTGACCTCCGAGCGGCAGTCGCGGAGGTCAATTCCCTGAGCCGACGGGGACCGGGAAATGAGCAAACATATGTGCCGCGCGACGGCGGGACTTCCGCTGGAGCTGATCGTCCTGGCATTGGACATCACGCCGGAGCGGCCCGGTCACCCCATGGAGGTCGCGACCGGACTGCGATGCCCACTGGAGGCGCACACCACGGGTCAGCATCACGAACTGGTGCGGGAACTGGGAGTCCCGGAGCGCGGCGAGGTATGGGCCCGGTGGTCGGACGGACAGGTGCCGGACGGGCTCGACGTACTGGCGGACTGTCCGGCCGACAACGGGCTTCAAGGCCCTGACCACGACATCTGCACCTGGTACACGGGTCAACCGGGGCGCCACAGCTGGGAGTTCCCTGATCCGGAGTACGAGGCGATCGTCCACAGCCCGGCCTACGAACGGCTCCAGGCGGAGGTCGACCGCTATCTGGGCCGCGACCGGAACACCACGGACAACCGGGCCGCCGCCATCCCAGGAACAACCGCTCCCGCACACAGATCGCCTCGTGAATGAGGACACCGCAGAACTCCCTATGTCCTCATTCACGGTCCAGCGGGGCAAATCACCGCACCGCGCCCCACCAGCACTGAACACCGCTGGCGACAACCCTTCCGCGCGCACACTTTGGCCTAATTACGCGGAGCGTTGGTCAATTCTGTTTGTATCGTGAATGAGAACTGTTGTGGCCCAGGGGAGGGAAGTTAGTGGAAGAGAACGTCATCGACCCGATTACCCGTAGGAACGTCTTCCGTTGGGGAGGCGGCGTGGCCGCGGGCCTGGCGCTGGGGGGCGCCGCGGGTGCCATGGGCCCCGGAGCCGTCGCCGCGCCGCGGCAGAACGGAATGGGAGCGCTCTCTCTGCCCGTCTCGCAGTCGTTCGACCTGAACGACCCCGGCGGCATCGTCATCCAGAACCGGGCGCCCTGGTGCGAGACGATCATGCAGAGCGCGGGATACGACCATCTCAACGAGCACTGGTACGTGGCCCAGGTCATGTACAACCCCGACGACGGGGTGCCGTTCTCGACGCGCCAGCGTGAAGGCGACATCGCCATCACCAAACTCAGCGCGAACGGCAGCGTCAAGCTGGGGCGTATGTATCTGCGCGGATTCGGGCACGCCGCGCAGATCGGGATCGAGACGACCGTGGCGGGCTCACCCCCGTACATCTGGATCGAGTACGACTCGGTGGCCAACGCCGACAACGTCGGCTTCGGCACCAAGCTGTGCCGGATCAAGTACATGGGCCCGGCCACCGGCCAGCCCCCGCGCAGCTTCCATTGGGACAACGCGGCGGACCGTACGGCCATGAACTTCCGTGACCGGACGCCCAACCCGGCCCAGCTGCCGGGCGCGGGCAGCACCATCAGCGCGCCCCGGCCCTTCGTCGACATGCACAACCGACGGGTGATGGTGCGCTTCGGCCGCAACGGGACCACGCAGACGGCGGTCTGGGGCCTCGACGCGGCGGTCGCGAACCCCTTGGGCACGCCGCTGCACCACGTGGCGAGCCTACCGAAGCCGACCCCGGCCTACACCTCCCAGGGCTTCAGCTTCTACGGCTCGTTCATGTACATGTACGAGGGGTCGAAGTACGCGTCCGGCGGCCCGACCGACCCCACGGATCTCGGCAACACCCACATCACCAAGGTCGACCTGAACACCGGTGCCTGGGAGCGGAAGCACATCCGCGCGATGCCGAGCCTCACCATCCGGGAGCCGGAGGGCATGTCCATCAGGCTCGTCCCCGACGCGACGGGCGTCGGAGGCTACCGACCGCAGCTCTGCTTCGGGTTCGGCTCCGGCCCGAGCAACGACCACCGGGTGAACATCGCGTACAAGGACATCATGATCTGAGCGCGGCCCCATTGAGCCGCTGCTGAGCCGCTGCTGAGCCGCTGTTCCCGGGGTCGGTCCGGGGGCGGGGGCTCAGCTGTCCTCACGGTGCGTCCGTCGTCGTGTTCGTGCGTCCGCCACCACGTCCGCCACCACGTCCGCCACCAGGTCCGTAAGCGATCCGGTCACCCGCTGTCCTCAATGGCCGCATGGCCGCAATGCGCCCACTCAGGAATGCGGACAACTACGCACGCCACGTGTCCTAATCGGCCTCACGGTTCAGCGCGGCGACCGCCCGCGTGAGCGCGCCGGCCACATCCGGGACCAGGGTGTGCGCACCGTCCCGCACCACATGCCGCCCCCCGACCACCGTGTGCCGGACGTCCGCCGCCGACCCGGCGAACACGGCCGCCTCCGCCGCGAGCCGCACCGGCGGACCGGCTGTGCGCACCGTGTCCAGGGCGACGGTGGTGAAGTCCGCCGGTCCACCCGCGACAAGGGCACCGCCCTCGGGCCACCCCAGGGCCTCGTACCCGTTCGACGTAGCCGCGCGGAGCAGCGCGCCGGTCGTCCAATGTCCACGGATACGTGTCCGCAGGCGCTCGTTCAGCTCCAGGGCGCGGGCCTCCTCCAGCAGGTCGATCACGGCGTGGCTGTCGGAGCCCAGGGACAGCGGTGAACCCGCCGACTGAAGCTCCTTCGCCGGTCCGATGCCGTCCGCGAGATCCCGTTCCGTAGTAGGACACATACAGGTCCCGGTACCGGAGGCCCCGATCAGGGCGATGTCCTCGGCGGTGAGGTGCGTGTTGTGGACGCCCGTGGTCGCGGGACCCAGGACCCCGTGGTCCGCGAGCAGCTGGGCCGGGGTGCGGCCGTGGGCGCGGAGGCAGGCCTCGTTCTCAGCGGGCTGCTCCGACAGATGGACATGCAGACGGGCCCGCCGGGCCCGCGCCCAGTCCGCGACGGTACCGAGCTGGTCGGCGGGGACCGCCCGTACCGAATGGACCGCCGCGCCGATCCGTACCCGTGGCCCGTCGCGCAGCGCCTCTGCCCGCTCCGCCCAGCTGTCCGCCGTACCGTCGGAGAAGCGGAGCTGGTGGTGGTCGGGCGCGGCCCCGAAGCCGGAGGACATGTACGCCGTGTCCAGCAACGTCAGCCGCACTCCCGCCTCCCCGGCCGCCGCGATCAGCGCCTCACCCATCGCGTTGGGGTCCGTGTATCGCGCACCGCCCGGGGCGTGATGCAGATAGTGGAACTCCCCCACGACGGTGATCCCCGCGAGCGCCATCTCCGCGTACACCGCGCGCGCAAGGTCGTGATAGGTCTGCGGGTTCAACCGGTCCGCGACCGAGTACATCAGGTCACGCCACGTCCAGAACGTGCCTGTCCCCGCCTGGACCGTGCCCCGCAGCGCCCGGTGGAAGGCGTGCGAGTGCGTGTTCGCGAGTCCCGGCAGGGTCAGCCCCCGCAGCACCTCCGCCCCGGGGGGAGGTGAGTCCACCCCGGTCCGTACCGCCCCGATCCGGCCGTCCGCCGGGTGCACCTCCAGCAGCACACCCGGTTCCACCGTCGGCTCCAGCCACGCGTGCTCAAGCCAGTAGGTGTCGGTCGGGCCCGGGTGTCCTGCTGCCGCGTCCGCTGTCCTGGTGGTGGCCGTGGTGTTCGTCGATCTGGTGCTGGACGCTGTCCTGATCGACCTGGTCGACCTATTGGTGTCCGACGTTGTCCTCTTGGTGGCCGCGAGGCGAGGCGCGTCGGGTGGATCGGACGGGCCGGGGGTGTCGGGCGTGTCGGGTGACCTATTGGTGGCCGCTGTCCTCTTCGTGGCCGCCGTGGCCCTCATGGCCGTCATGGCCGCTGTGTCGTCCGTCATCGGCACGCCAGTCCCTCCAGTACGTCGGCGAGCGCGGCCACCCCCGTCAGGCAGTCGTCCTCGGTCGCGTGCTCGGCCGGGGAATGGGACACGCCCGTGGGGTTCCGTACGAACAGCATCGCCGTCGGTACCGAAGCGGACAGGATTCCGGCGTCGTGTCCCGCCCCGGTACCGAGGACGGGGATCGGGCGGCGGCTGCCGTCGCGGGTGAGGATATGGGACAACTCGTCACGCAAGGCGTCCTCGAAGTCCACGACCGGGGTGAAGGACTCACGGACGACGGCGAGGTCCACGCCATGGCGGACCGCGTGGTCACGAGCCGCCTCCTCGATCGCCCCGACCACGGTGTCCAGCGTGGACTGGTCGGCGGCGCGGGAGTCGAGCCAGCCCCTGACCAGGGACGGGATGGCGTTGACGCCGTTGGGCTCGACGGTCACCTTGCCGAAGGTGGCGACCGCGCCCGCGAGCCGCGCGGATCTGCGGGCGGCGAGAACGGTCTCCGCGTAGGGGAGCATCGGGTCCCGGCGGTCGGCGAGCCGGGTGGTCCCCGCGTGGTTGGCCTCGCCGCGGAAGTCGAAGCGCCAGCGGCCGTGCGGCCAGATGGCGGACGCGACGCCGACGGGGTCACCGGACAGGTCGAGCGACCGGCCCTGTTCCACATGGAGTTCGACGAAGGCGCCGATACCGGCCAGCCGGTCCGGGTCGGCGCCGATCGCCTCGGGGTCGTGTCCGGCGGCCTCCATGGCCGCGGGGAGGGACACGCCGTCCGGGTCGCGCAGTGCGAACGCCTGCTCGCGGGTGAGCCGCCCCGCGGTGAGGCGTGAGCCGACGCACGCCAGCCCGAAACGGGCGCCCTCCTCGTCGCCGAAGTTGACGATCGCCAGCGGTCGGGAGAACTCCGCCCCCCTGCGGCGGAGTTCGTCCAGCGCGGCGAACGCCGACACGACGCCGAGGGGGCCGTCGAAGGGGCCTCCGTCGGGGACGGAGTCCAGATGGGAGCCGGTCACGACGGCGTCCCCGCGCGCGGGGTCACCGAGCCAGGCCCACTGGTTGCCGTTGCGGTCGGTCTCGTGGGTGAGACCGCGTGCCGCGGCCTGGGCGCGGAACCACGCGCGGCACTCGGCGTCGGCGGAGGTCCAGGCGTAGCGGCGGTAGCCGCCGGTGCGGGGGTCCCGGCCGAGCGGGGCGAGGTCCCGCCACATCTCCTGGAGGGTCACTGGCCTTCCTCCATCGGCACCCGTACACCGCGTTCGTCGGCGACCTGCCGTGCCTTCTCGTACCCGGCGTCCACATGGCGGATCACGCCCATACCGGGGTCGTTGGTGAGGACACGGCGGATCTTCTCGCCCGCGAGGGGCGTGCCGTCGGCGACGGTGACCTGGCCGGCGTGGATCGAGCGGCCCATGCCGACGCCGCCGCCGTGATGCAGGGAGACCCAGGAGGCGCCGGAGGCGACGTTGACCATGGCGTTGAGCAGCGGCCAGTCGGCGATGGCGTCGGAGCCGTCGAGCATGGCCTCGGTCTCGCGGTAGGGGGAGGCCACGGAGCCGCAGTCGAGATGGTCGCGTCCGATGGCGAGCGGGGCGGCGAGTTCGCCGCTCGCGACCATGTCGTTGAACCGTTCGCCCGCGCGGTCACGTTCGCCGTAGCCGAGCCAGCAGATGCGGGCGGGCAGTCCCTGGAAGTGGACGCGTTCACCCGCGAGGGTGATCCAGCGGCGCAGTGACTCGTTCTCGGGAAAGAGGTCGAGGATGGCTCGGTCGGTGGCCGCGATGTCCTTGGGGTCACCGGACAGGGCCGCCCACCGGAAGGGCCCCTTGCCCTCGTTGAACAGCGGCCGAATATAGGCCGGGACGAAGCCGGGGAACGCGAACGCGCGCTCGTATCCCGCGAGCTTGGCCTCGCCGCGGATGCTGTTGCCGTAGTCGAACACCTCGGCGCCCGCGTCCATGAAGCCGACCATCGCCTCCACATGGCGGGCCATCGACTCCCGCGCGCGGGCGGTGAACTCGGCGGGCTTCTGCTCCGCGTACGTCGCCATGTCCGCGAGGTCGACGCCCTGCGGGAGGTAGGCGAGGGGGTCGTGGGCGGAGGTCTGGTCGGTGACGATGTCGATCGGGGCGCCTTCGGCGAGCAGCCGGGGCAGCAGGTCGGCCGCGTTGCCGAGCAGGCCGATGGAGAGCGGGCGGCGGGCGTCCCTGGCCTCGACGGCGAGCTGGAGGGCGTGTTCCGGGGAGTCGGCGCGGACATCGAGGTAGCGGTGCTCGATGCGTCGCTCGATGGCACGCGGGTCGCAGTCGACGCAGATGGCCACGCCGTCGTTCATGGTGACCGCGAGGGGCTGGGCGCCGCCCATGCCGCCGAGGCCGGCGGTGAGGGTGATGGTCCCGGCGAGTGTGCCGCCGAACCGTTTGGCCGCGACGGCCGCGAAGGTCTCGTACGTGCCCTGGAGGATGCCCTGGGTGCCGATGTAGATCCAGGATCCCGCCGTCATCTGGCCGTACATGGTGAGTCCGAGGGCTTCGAGGCGGCGGAACTCCTCCCAGTTGGCCCAGTCGCCGACGAGGTTGGAGTTGGCGATGAGGACACGTGGTGCCCATTCGTGGGTCGTCATGACCCCGACGGGACGGCCGGACTGGACGAGCATGGTCTCGTCCTGTTTGAGGGTCCGCAGGGTGCGGACCATCGCATCGAAGGAGTTCCAGTCCCTGGCCGCTTTACCGGTGCCGCCATAGACGACGAGCTCGTCTGGGTGTTCGGCCACTTCCGGGTCGAGGTTGTTCTGGAGCATCCGCAGAGCGGCTTCCTGCGGCCATCCCAGGGCACTCAGTTCCGTACCTCGTGGTGCTCGTACGGGGCGGGGTCCTGACATGGTCTGCCTCCTCGGGGGCGGTGCCGCCGGATGTCGCGAGCCCTGTGTTGTCGATTCCATTCACATCCTGATCTTATGAATAGAGCCAGTCAATAGGTCGGCCCGTTCAGGACACCGTGCCGGTCCCGCTGTCCGCATGGTTCGCTGGAACGCATGACGGAACGCGAAGCGCACCCGTACACCGACCGCCCCTCCGGCCGCCCCTCCGGTCACCCCGACGAGAACCCCTCCGCCGCCGACGGACCGGCCTCCGCCGCCCGCAGGGACACCGCCGTACGGGCGGCCGTGGCGCGGGGGCTGGTGAGTGCCCAGGAGCCGATCGCGGCTCTGCTGGACGTGGTGGGCATCCGGGCGGGGGTCAGAGACCTGCGGAACGCCTTCGCCGAGGTCGTCGCCCCGGGCACCCCCGTCCTGCACACGTTCGCGGTGAAGGCCGCGCCCCTGGTCCCGGTCCTGCGGCTGCTGCGGGACGAAGGCGTCGGCGCGGAGGTCGCCAGCCCCGGCGAGCTGGCCCTGGCGCGGGCCGCCGGGGTCACCGCCCGGCACACGGTCCTCGACTCCCCCGCGAAGACCGAGGCCGAACTCCGTGAGGCGCTGACCCTCGGTATCGCGGTCAACGCGGACAACTTCCAGGAACTCGCCCGGCTCGACGCCCTGGTCGCGGCCCTGACCGGTATGACGATCGCAGCGGACACCCCCGAAGCGGACGGGGAGCCCGACGGCGCGCGGCGGCTGCCGCCGCTGGGGCTCCGGGTGAACCCGCAGATCGGCGGCGGCTCGATCGACGCGCTGTCCACCGCGACCCCGACCTCCAAGTTCGGGGTCGCGCTGAAGGACCCGGGCGCACGGGAGCGCGTCGTGCGCGCCTTCCTCGCCCGGCCGTGGCTCACCCGGCTGCACACCCATACGGGCTCCCAGGGCGTGCCGCTCGCTCTCATGGTCCAGGGCGTGGCGGAGACATACGCGCTCGCCGAGGAGATCAACGCGCGCGCGGGACACCGGCGGGTCGACACGATCGACATCGGTGGCGGGCTGCCCGTCGACTTCACGTCGGACACGCAGACGCCGACGTTCGCGCGCTACGCGCGGCTGCTCGCCCGCGAAGTGCCGGAGCTGTTCGACGGCCGGTACGGACTGGTCACGGAGTTCGGGCGGTCCCTGCTGGCCAAGCACGGCTTCGTACTGGCCAGGGTCGAGTACACCAAGTCGGCGGGCGGACGGCGGATCGCGGTCACCCACGCGGGGGCGCAGATCGCCGCCCGTACGGTCTACGCGCCCGCGCAGTGGCCGTTGCGGATCGCCGCGTACGACGAGCGGGGACGGCCACGCACCACGCCCGTCGAGCCCCAGGACATCGCGGGCCCCGCGTGTTTCGCGGGCGACCTGCTGGCCGAGGGGCGCCCGCTCCCCCGCCTGGCCCCGGGTGACCACATCGCCGCCCTGGACACCGGGGCGTACTACTTCGCGCATCACTACGCGTACAACTCGCTCGCGCGGCCCGCCGTCCATGGCTTCCTGACCGATTCGGACCGTCCGGGACCGGATCGGATCACCACGCCCTCGGACGCCGATGACGACGCGTCACCCTTGGGGGTGAGTTTCGCGACGGTACGGACCGCGCAGACGATCGCCGAGGTCGTCGCGGAGGCGGGCGGGGCGCACACGAAGGCGCTCGACTTCTAGCGAGCGCCGGGCGCGGGAGTCACCCACGCCACCCACGCACCACTTCACCCCTCCCATACGAAGCTTTCCTTTCACCATTCGACCGGACTCCCTCTTTCCGTGATCAGAATCAATCATTCTCGTGCAGGTTGCTCTGGAAAACGTCGGACCGCCCCACAGATGTGGATGCGTTGCGTAGCGTCCCGGCCACCGGGACGGGCGACACCCTGAACTGATGGACGAACGCCCGCACGGACCGAGCGGAGGGAAGCGGCGTGCCCGGAATCGACGCGTGCCTGCTGGAAGCGATGACACTGCCCGGCGCGCGGGGCGCGGCCATCGTCGACTGGACCAGCGGTCTCGCCCTCGGTTCCGTCGGGGAGTCCGCAGGCGGCGACCACGAGGCGACAGCGGTGGAAACCGCCGAGATGGCACGCGCCGCGGCCGAGTACAGCGTGTTCACCCCGGACGACCACGGGACGCCTCTCGGGGACCTGCCCGAGCCCGCCGGGCTCCCCGCCGTCGAGGACCTGATGGTCACCACGAGAACGGCCTTCCATCTGATCCATTTCGTGGAGACGACATTCGACTCCAGTGTCTTCCTGTACCTGTGGCTGGACCGCGAGACCGGCAATCTGGCGCTGGCCCGTATCCGGCTGCGCGGTCTCGCGGAACGTCTGGTGCTGGGATGAGGACCGCCACCATGAAGCGGCCGACAGAACCCGTCCCGGTGGACCCCGCGCCCCCGCCGGAGCGCGGCACGACGGACGAACCGGACGCGCCCCGGGCCCCACGGCCACCGCGCACCGCACAGGAGGACAACACCACGCACGAGTCCGCCCGGGACACCGCCGCCACCCCGTCCGCCATGCTCACGCGACTGGCGCGGGAAGCGGCCACCGGTGTCCTCATTCGTGACCACGGTGTCCTCTATCTGCATGACGGCCAGGTCGTCCACGCCGAGAGTCCCGCCGCCCCTGGCCTCGATGTCCTCCTCACCGCGAGCGGCGCCCTCGCACCCGAACGCTGGCAGGAGGCCGTCGACCGGGCGGGCGCCCTCGGCCAGGTGGCCCGGTACCTGGTCGACAGCGGCGGACTCACGGAGGGCGCCCTCCAGTTGTGCCATCTCGGAGCGCTCTTCGACGCGGCCTATTTCGCGCTCGGGCCGACGACCGGCCCGACCCGGTTCCGCCCGGGCGCCGGGCACTGGCTGGGCCACGTCCAGCGGGTCCCCGTACAGGCCGTCGCACGGGAGTCCCGGCGGCGGCGCGCGCTGCTGGCCTGCGCAGGGGTCTGGCCCGGGGCCGACACGGCCCCGACGGTCCGGCGACGCCCCCCAGCGGATCAGCGGGTCCCGTCAAGGCTGCGGGCCGTGCTGCTGCTCGCTGACGGCGTCCGCACCCCGTCCGCCATCGCGTGGACGCTCGGCCGCCCGGCGTTCCACACCCTGATCGAGATACACCGGCTGGCCGCCGCAGGCCTCGTCGAACCCGCGCCCTCCCCGTACGACGGGCCGACCGGCCCTGGCACGGCCACCGCGACCCCGCCACACCGGGGCCGACCGGCCGCGCACCCACTGCCCGCGGTACGACCGCTCTCCCCCGTGCTCCCCCGGGACGGCCGCTCGTCGCGGCCCGCCGACGACGACCCCGACATCGTCTTTCTCCGCCGGCTCCGTGATGCCTTGGAGGCCCAGCTGTGAACGCCCGCCCCATGGACCTCCGTTGCCCGGCCTCATGAGGCTCTTCCCGCTCCGGCAACGCGCCGAGAGGAGACAACTGATGATCGCCGAAGCCGAACTGCTCGGTGAGCTGCGGCGCCTGCGGAGCCGGGTTCCCCAGGTCACCGGCGTCCTGGCCGCCAGCGTCGACGGACTCGTACTCGCGCAGGACGCCGCCGAGAACGAGGCCGAGGCGGTCGCCGCGCTCACGGCCGCCGCGCTCGGCGTGGGCAGCCGACTCACCGAGACCACCGGGCAGGGCCACTTCCGCGAACTGCTGGTACGCGGCGCCGACGGATATGTGGCCACCTACGCGGCGGGCGCCCACGCGGTGCTCACCGTGCTCGCCGAACCCCGTGTGAACGTCGGGCGGCTCCATCTGGAGGCACGCCGGTCCAGCACCGTGATCGGTGAACTCGTCGACGCGTCCGCCGCGGCGACGCCTCCCGTCCCTGCCATCCCGCCCCGCCCGGTCGGCCCGCCGGCGCCGGTGCCGATTCCGGTCAGACGGCCAGGAGCGAGCGGCGCCCGGGGCGGCACATGACGGCGCCCAACTAGGTCGACTAGGTCAACTAGGTCAACTAGGTCAACTAGGTCAACTAGGTCAACTAGGTCAACTAGGTCAACTAGGTCAACTAGGTCACGGAGTCTAGCCGGGCAATTGGGTCATTTAGGTCACCGGGGCCGCCTTTGAGGACAACCGGGGACCGGGACACCCAAGCCCCGGACGACACCAGCACACCACAGCGCCGAGTGCGCACACCGAACCCGCCGAACCCCCCGGAAACAAGGAGCAACGTCCCCATGAGCAACACCGAGACCGCACTCAAGGACGCGACGACCTCGATCGCGGGAGTGATCGGCGCGGCCCTGGTCGATTACACCAGCGGTATGGCGCTCGGCACGATAGGCGGCAGCAAGGAGTTCGACCTCGCGGTCGCCGCCGCCGGGAACACCGATGTCGTCCGGTCCAAGCTGCGCACCATGGAACTCCTGGGCCTGAAGGACGAGATCGAGGACATCCTGATCACCCTCGGCACCCAGTACCACCTGATCCGCCTTATCAAGACGCGCGGCCACACGGGACTGTTCCTGTACCTGGCCCTCGACAAGGACCGCTCCAACCTGGCGATGGCACGCCACCAGCTGCGCCGTATCGAGGCGGAGCTGGAGGTCTGATCCGGCGCTGATCCGGCGGGGCCACCCTGACGGACGGCCTGACCGGCCCGACCGGCCCGACCGGCCGATCTGACGGGTCGGCCGATGCCCGCACGGTGGTTCAGACGGTGACGCGGCGTCGCGCCCCGCCCGGGGAGGCGTCGCCCGCCGCCGGGCCCGTGGTGCGGTACTCCGTCACGGCCGGTCCGGCGGGCCGTCCGCCCCGGGCGTTCAGCTGATCGGCGCGCACCCAGAGCAACGCGCCGTCGTCGCTCTCGCGGCGTCCGATCGATGCCGCCTTGAGCCGGAGTCCGACGCCGATCCCGGCGAGCACCATCCCGGGGGCGGCCGGCACCGCGAAGGACGCGCCGACCGCGACGAGGAACGCGAGGGCGAGCCACCAGCGGTGGCCGCGCCGCCAGACCCGGAGAGTCACGGCCCGGTCCTGGAGCACATCGTGGCGTCCCGCGCGTGTGGCGCTCCCGGCCGATGCCCTGTGGCGTGCGAGGCCGGTCCGGCCGACGGCCGCGGCGGTGATCAGGAACAGGGCGATCCCCGCGAGGACCCCGATACGGCGTCCGGTCAGGCCGGGCACGAGAAGTCCGACAGAGGCGGCGAGCACACCGGCCCACCACATCGGCGCGGCACCCGCCCGTACGACCACGGCCACCCTGGCGAGGCCGTACCCGCCATGGGCGCGCTGACCGCCCTGGCCGCGTTGGGCGCCTTGGCCACGCTGACCGCCGCGACCGCGTCGACCGCTTTGGCCGCGGCTACCGCCCTGGGTTCCCGGGCCGCCTTGCTCTCCCTCGTCCTGTCTGCCGTTCCGTCCGCTGTTCGCCTCGCGCGCCATGTCCGCCTCCCGATCCGCGGCTGTCCTCAGGTGTCCGCTTGAGCGATTCGCGCAGGTGACGGTGGTCCGGGGAGCGCCCACAGGTGTCCGGCACCCTCCGTGCCGACGGCCACCGACCGCTCACGCACCACCCTCCTGGCGGACAGGGAGGCTACCCGCGGTTTCTGAGTACGTCATGAGGACATGCGGAACGGATTCCCTTCGGCTGGATCCGGTTGAGCTGGTTTCCCTTGAGCTGAATCCCGGTGGACTGGATTCCCGGCTCCGTGACCTATTCCGCGAAGAGGCCGCGGGACGCCGCGCGTGAGTCGAAGTCCTCCAGGCTGGCCTGGGCGTCGGGCAGGGCGTCGCACATCGCCTCCAGCAGTACTCGGCCGAGGAGCATCGGGGCGCAGGCCGTGTCGAAGGCCAGGCCAGTACCGACCGCGGCGGGCAGCAGTACGTCGGACAAAGCGGCCACGGGAGCGAAGGCGCTGTCCGCGACGGTGACGACGGACAGGCCCGCGCCCCGCGCGTACTCAAGGGCGTCGACGGTCTCACGGGGATGCCGGGGCAGTGCGAAGCAGAGCAAGGTGGTGGCCCCGGCCCGCACAGCGCGGTCGAGTCGGTCGGGAAGCATCGAGCCGCCCTCGTCCAGGAGCCGGACATCGGGGTGCACCTTCGCCGCGAAGTAGGCGAAGCCGTACGCCTGGGCGGCCGCGGCGCGGAGTCCGAGGACGGGCAGCGGACGGGAGGTGGCGAGCAGGTTCCCGGCCCGGCGGACCGGTGCGGGGTCGGCGAGCAGGTCGGCGAGCTGTCGCAGGTTCTCGATCTCGGCGGCCACGGCCTGCTGGTAGGCGTTGTGGTCGGACGCGTCGGGCCGGGCGTCCGGCGGGGCGATCTCGCGCAGCCGGCGCCGGAGGGCGGGGTAGCCGTCGAAGCCGAGGGCGACCGCGAAGCGGGTGACCGACGGTTGGCTGACCCCGGCGAGTTCGGCCAGTTCCACACTGGACAGGAAGGGCGCTTCGGCGGACCTGCGGACCAGGCAGTGGGCGATGCGCCGCTGCGTCGGTGTGAGCCGGTGCCCCTCGAAGAGCTGCCGCAATCGCGTCGCCGTGCTCTCGCCCATGCCCTCGTCCCCCTTCACCGGCGTCCGCGCCGCTCACGTCCGCTCAATCTATTCAGGATCGCCGGTCTCTGCATGGCGGTATGCACGGGGTGGTGGCGTCGGCGCGTGGTCGGCAATAGGGCCAAAGGGCGGCTGGCGCAATTGCGCCACCTAGACCGCCCCTTTACTTACCTTTGGTGGAAATTGTGGGCCTGCCAAGAGGGATGCGTGGTTCTTAGAGTGGATTGCGGCTATCGCTGACCATCGATCGTCACACGGGGAGCAGAGTGACCGTCATACAAGAAGCAACCGAAACGGAGATCCGCATCCTGCGCCTGCTGCACGAAGGACTGGACGACGCCGCTGTCGCGCGTCGTCTGTGTGTGGGGCACCGCACGGTCCAGCGCAGGGTGCACGACCTGATGAAACGTTGGGAGGTCAACGGCAGGGTGGCCCTCGGGGCCCGCGCCCAGGAACTGGGCGTGTACGAAGTGGTCGACACACATCAGGTGCCGGTGTGACAGCAGGCTTCGGACCGTGGGGGAACGGGCCGGCCGAGCGGACACCGGGTGATCCACGGAGATCACTGTCCGACCGAATAAGCAGTACGAAGCAGTAGCGCAGCCCGCAGTACCGCAGGAAAGCAGTGAAGCAACACAGCAACACAGCAACACCGCAGTACCGCAGTACCGCAGTACCGGATTCAGAGGGAGTGGGCCGAGGGGGTACGGCCCAGTCCATGAACCGCGTGGCTGGTCACCACGCATCCGGGACCGGCGGTCGGACGGTCAGCAACGACGGTAGCCACCGCACACCGCACGTGCCTCTCTCCCGCATGTCCTCACCCACCGCCCTGCGGGGAACCTCACCTGCGGGAAACCTCACCTGCGGAGAACCTCAACGGAAGAGTGGGGTTGTCCCCAGTGTGCGGGCACGGTCCGCTCCGTACCGTTGAGGCATGGACGCCCGCGATGCCGACTTCAAGAAGGAACTCGACGCCACCCTGCAGGCAGGAAGGGACCTCGGCGCCGAGTACGAATCCGCTTTCGTGGACTCGTTCCTGGAAAAGATCGAGCAACGAGTCGACTCCGCCGTGGACCGCAGGGTCCGGCGGCAGCTCGCCGAGCAGCAGATGGTCGTGGCCCGGGGCCCGAGCAGCCCGAGCGGTCCGGACACCTGGGGCGACCGCTTCGGGTTCGCCATGGTGACGCTCATCCTCGCGATACCCCTGTCCGCGATAGGCGTGGTCAACGCCGGACTGCCGGGGCTCATCGTCACCTGGGCGGGGATCGCCGGGGTCAACGCGGTCCACTCGACCTGGCCGTGGCGCCTGCGGGGCCGCGAGGAGAAGACAGCGACGGACTGGGAGGCGTAGCGGCCCCGGAGGCGCCGACCGTCCGGAAGGCGTGGCGGGAGCGGCGCGACGGGACACCCCAGGACAGGGCACGGGGTACGGGGACGAGGTACGGGGGCGAGCCGGGGACGAGCGTTGCGCGGGGACCGCCGGCACCCCCGTGAAGGGGGGCGGGACGACGGCGGTCCCCGCGGGGGACGCGGGGCCGGGTCAGGGCCGGGCCGCACGTCCTTGGCGTCCAGGGAGGTCCGGGAGCCGCTCCGGAGGTCCAAGGCGCCGTTCGCTGCCGGTTCGGGGTGGGGAGCCGCTCCCACCCCTCCGGCACCCACCAATCTGCCGCACCGGTGTTAAGCACGTGCTGCGCCGACGTGTCGTACGCGTACCACTTGCACGAACTCCGGCCCACGGCACACAGCACACCGCTGCGGCACTGCGGCTACTGCTTGCCGCCCGCCTTGGCGAGGAAGGTGAGGAGGTCCTGACGGCTGACGACACCCGTGGGCTTGCCCTCGACGAGAACGATCGCGGCGTCGGCGGTACCGAGGACGGACATCAGGTCGGCGACCGGCTCGCCGGAGCCGACCTGCGGCAGCGGCGCGGACATGTGCTTCTCCAGCGGGTCGGTGAGGGAAGCGCGCTGGGTGAAGAGCGCGTCCAGCAGTTCGCGTTCGACGACCGAGCCGACGACCTCGGCGGCCATCACGTCGGGGTGACCGGCGCCGGGCTTCACGATCGGCATCTGGGAGACGCCGTACTCCCGCAGGACCTCGATGGCCTCGCCGACCGTCTCGTCGGGGTGCATGTGCACGAGCGAGGGCAGGGCGCCCTCCTTGTCGCGCAGGACGTCCGCGACCCGGGCGGAGGGGCCGGTGTCCTCCAGGAAGCCGTAGTCCGCCATCCACTCGTCGTTGAAGATCTTGGAGAGGTATCCCCGGCCGCTGTCGGGCAGCAGCACGACCACGACGTCGTCGGGGCCGAGCCGCTCGGCGACCCGCAGCGCGGCCACGACCGCCATCCCGCACGAGCCGCCCACCAGGAGACCCTCCTCCTTGGCGAGGCGGCGGGTCATCTGGAAGGAGTCCTTGTCGGACACGGGCACGATCTCGTCGGCGACCGTCCGGTCGTACGCCGTGGGCCAGAAGTCCTCGCCGACGCCCTCCACCAGGTACGGGCGCCCGGAGCCGCCGGAGTAGACGGAGCCCTCGGGGTCCGCGCCGATGACCTTGACCCGGCCGTCGCTGGCGTCCTTGAGGTAGCGGCCCGTACCGGAGATCGTCCCGCCGGTGCCGACCCCGGTGACGAAGTGCGTGATCCGCCCCTCGGTCTGCTCCCAGAGCTCAGGGCCCGTGGAGTGGTAGTGGGAGAGGGGGTTCTGCGGGTTGCTGTACTGGTCGGGCTTCCAGGCACCGGGGGTCTCACGGACCAGCCGGTCGGAGACGTTGTAGTACGAGTCCGGGTGCTCGGGGTCGACGGCGGTGGGGCAGACCACGACCTCGGCGCCGTATGCGCGCAGTACGTTGATCTTGTCCGTGGAGACCTTGTCAGGGCAGACGAAGACGCACTTGTAGCCCTTCTGCTGGGCCACGATCGCCAGGCCGACGCCGGTGTTCCCGCTGGTCGGCTCCACGATGGTGCCGCCCGGCTGAAGGGCGCCGCTCTCCTCGGCGGCCTCGATCATGCGCAGGGCGATGCGGTCCTTCACGGAACCGCCGGGGTTGAAGTACTCGACCTTCGCCAGCACCGTCGCCTGGATTCCGTCGGAGACGTTGTTGAGACGTACCAGCGGGGTGTTGCCGACGAGGCTGATCATCGAGTCGTGGAAGTGCACCGTTGTCTCCGGGCTGCGAAGTAAGGATTGAGGGTTGACCTCAGCCTACGGCCCCCTACCGGCCCGTAGCCCCTCACGGGTCTCCCGTGCGTGCGACGCGCCGGGAAGATCCCGGACGGCCCCGGGCGGGCCGGGAGCGCGGCGGGTACCGCCGCCGTTCGGCCCCCGCGCGTTCACCCGCGACCGGCGATTGACCGACCGCCCCGACGGGGCAAGGAGTGGATGTACGGCTCGAAGGAGGTGGCTGCGACGTATGTCGAGGGCGAGGGTGGCACGGCGGATCGCCGCGGGCGCCGCGTACGGCGGTGGCGGTATCGGCCTGCTGGGTGTGGCGACGGTCGGTGTGGTGCTGGCCGAGGTGCGGCTGGCGAAGCGGCGGGTGGGCAACAGCGGGGGTGACCACGCGCCCGCGCCGCCGCGTGCCGACGGCCTGTACGGGGCGGGGCTCGCGGGCGGGGCCGAGCCGCTGCGGTTCGCGATGCTCGGGGACTCCACGGCGGCCGGGCAGGGCGTGCACCGGGCCCGTGAGACGCCCGGCGCGCTGATGGCGTCGGGGCTCGCGGCGGTGGCCGAACGGCCGGTCGAGCTGCGGACGGTGGCGCTGCCGGGGGCGCGGTCGGACGATCTGGAGCGCCAGGTCGGGCTGGTCGTCGGTGATCCGTCCTGGGTCCCGGACGTCTGCGTGATCATGATCGGGGCGAACGACGTCACCCATCGCATCCCGCCCACCAGGTCCGTCCGCTGTCTGTCGACGGCGGTGCGCAGGCTGCGGACCGCGGGGGCGGAGGTGGTCGTCGGGACGTGCCCCGACCTCGGGACGATCGAGCCGGTGTACCAGCCGCTGAGCTGGATCGCGCGGCGCACCTCACGCCAGCTCGCCGCCGCGCAGACCATCGGGGCCGTGGAGCAGGGCGGGCGGACGGTGTCGCTGGGGGATCTGCTGGGGCCGGAGTTCGCGGCGAACCCCAGGGAGCTCTTCGGGCCCGACAACTTCCACCCCTCCGCCGAGGGGTACGCCACCGCCGCGATGGCCGTGCTGCCCACGCTGTGCGCGGCGCTCGGGGTGTGGCCGGAGGAGGAGCGGCCGGACGCCTCCCGCGACGAGGGGTTCCTGCCGGTCGCGCGGGCCGCGGTGCGGGCCGCGGCGGAGGGCGGTACGGAGGTGACGGCGGCGCCGCAGGGCGGCCCGCGGGGCCCCTGGGCACTGCTCAAGCGGAGGCGTCGCCGGCGGATCCACACCCACGGCACCGCCCCGGACCACTCGACCCCGGCGGCGTCCTGACCCTTGGGCCCTGACCTCTGGGCCCTGGCCGCTGGATCCCTTGCCCCAGGCGCACTGAGCCCGGTTCCCCGGCCTGACGGCACCGGGCTCAGTGCGCCTGACGGCACCGGGCTCAGTGGTCCCGGTGCGCCCGGTGCGCCTCGTCAGGCCCCCGTGCCGCCGGAGGGCCCGGATGGGGAGACCCGGCAGGGCGCCAAGGCTGCCGGGCGGTCCGCACGGACACGCGGTGCCGCCGCCCCGCGGGGGTGGGGCGGCGGCCCGGCGTCAGAGGTTCTCGCGCTTCCACACGTTGACGTTCTGCCGCTTGGGCACGTCCACTGTCTTGTTGCTGTACGCGGTCCGCCAGGTGCACCGGCCCGTGTTGAAGGTCTTCTTGGTGACCTTGACCTTCTTGGAGGCGTGGTACATCCGGATGCGCTGCGTCTTGCCCCGGGCGATGTCCAGCGAGTACGACCAGGTCGACGCCTTGCTCCAGCCCCTGGTGTAGGAGCCTTCGAGGGAGGCGGTCATCTTGGCGACGATCGGACCGATGTCACCGCCGATGCCCACGGACCCGCTCCAGCTCGCCTCGGCCGTCTTGGTCTTGGAGTACGTGATCCGGCCCGGACCCTGGATGAAGTCGCTGGCGATGTTGGTCGGGCGGTAGCTGGCCTTCGCGCCCGACAGGGTGAATCTGGGCTTCTCCGGAGCACAGGCCGCCGAGCTGGGCTGCGCGACGACGATGGTGCCCGCCGAGGCCAGTGACAGGACGAGTGCACCCCGCACGATTCTTCTCATGATTCCCCGCTTCCGTGATGGGTCGAACGCCGAGGGGGCGGGGACACCCCCCACCGGGGCGGCGTCCCGTGTTCCTCGCCGTGGGCCGTGACACTGTCAGCAGCGGGCGGCGGGACACCCGGACTTCAGCAAGATCTGAGGTGGCCGCCCCATATCCCCGTATTTCCGCCCGGAATCCGGCGGGCTCCTGGTCGGGCGCGGAGGTGGTCCCGGTCCGCCATCGGGCGGGAATCGCGTACGGAGGGCCCGATACGGGCCGACCGCCACAGCCACAACCACAACCACGGACGAGGGCCGACCGCCGCGGACGAGAGCCGCCCCAGCCGCGGCGGAAGGGAGCACCCCGTCCACGGCCGGCACAAGCAACACGGGACATGGGACACGGGAGCAAGCCACAAGCCACAAGCCACAGAACGAACGAAGCGCGCCGGAGTAGGGTGAGCAAGCGCTTGGAAAGTGCGGCCCGGGTCACAGTCCCGGACCCGTGACCACCGCGCTACGTGACGGTAGCTTCACGAGCACAGCCACCCGAGGAACCGGACCCGCGCCCGCACGGCCGGGAACCGGACCCCGCGCCCCCCGGCAAGGAGAACCCCCGATGCCCGAAGCCGTGATCGTCTCCGCAGCCCGTTCCCCCATCGGCCGTGCCTTCAAGGGCTCGCTGAAGGATCTGCGTCCCGACGACCTGACCGCCACGATCATCGGGGCGGCCCTCGCGAAGGTCCCCGAGCTGGACCCGGGGGACATCGACGACCTGATGCTCGGCTGCGGTCTGCCCGGCGGCGAGCAGGGCAACAACCTGGGGCGGATCGTCGCCGTACAGATGGGTCTGGACCGGCTGCCGGGCTGTACGGTCACCCGCTACTGCTCCTCGTCGCTCCAGACCAGCCGGATGGCGCTGCACGCGATCAAGGCGGGCGAGGGCGATGTCTTCATCTCGGCGGGTGTCGAGATGGTGTCCCGGTTCGTCAAGGGCAGCTCCGACAGCCTGCCGGACACGCACAACCCGTTCTTCGCCGAGGCCGAGGCGCGGACGGCGGCGGTCGCGGAGTCGACCGGTTCCGGCTGGCACGACCCCCGCGAGGACGGCGTGGTCCCGGACGCCTATATCGCGATGGGGCAGACCGCCGAGAACCTGGCGCGCTGGAAGGGCGTCACCCGGCGCGACATGGACGAGTTCGGCGTGCGTTCCCAGAACCTCGCGGAACAGGCGCTCGCCAAGGGCTTCTGGGAGCGGGAGATCACCCCGGTCACCACACCGGACGGCACGGTCGTCGCCAAGGACGACGGGCCCCGCGCGGGGGTCACCCTGGAGGGCGTCGAGGGGCTGAAGCCGGTGTTCCGCCCGGACGGGCTGGTCACGGCCGGGAACTGCTGCCCGCTGAACGACGGCGCCGCCGCGCTGGTCGTCATGAGCGACACCAAGGCCCGGGAGCTGGGGCTCACCCCGCTCGCCCGGATCGTCTCCACCGGGGTCTCCGCGCTCTCCCCCGAGGTCATGGGCCTCGGCCCGGTCGAGGCGTCGAGGCAGGCCCTCACCCGCGCGGGACTCACGGTCGACGACATCGACCTGTTCGAGATCAACGAGGCGTTCGCCGCCCAGGTGATCCCCTCGTACCGTGAGCTCGGGATCGACCTGGACAAGCTGAACGTGAACGGTGGCGCCATCGCCGTCGGGCACCCCTTCGGGATGACCGGCGCCCGGATCACCGGCACGCTGATCAACAGCCTCCGGTTCCACGACAAGCAGTTCGGCCTGGAGACGATGTGCGTGGGCGGCGGCCAGGGCATGGCGATGGTCATCGAGCGTCTGAGCTGAGCGACCGCCCCGGCGCACGCGCCGGAGCGGGGCGCGCACCCGAGCCGGGGCACGAGGCGTGACACGAGGGCGGGACACGGGCGGGCGCGGGAACGGGGCGGGCGACAGGCGCGGTGACGGGCGGGGCGCGCGTCGGGCACCCGCCCCGTCACGGAACGCGCCCCGGGGCGCACGGATCGAATCGTGACCCAATCTCCCTCAGGATGTGATGTATCTCCCGCGAGAGGGGCGCGCGCGCAGCTCACACTTGGGACTCGGGTAAACCCGACCTCGGAAACCTGTCCATTTCGTGACGTAATGCACTGACAGATGGCGGGTCCGCACCTCAAGCTGAGGTAGGAAGTCGGGGGTCGACTGACACCGGGAGTACTTCGTGAGCGCCATTCCCCTTGTTCTGCTGGTCACCACTGCCGCCGCCACGGCCGTGGGAGCCGCCGCCCTGCACGCCGTGCACGGGCTGCGCCGACAGATCACCGCCCTGCGCGCCGAGCTGGCCCAGCGGCCGGCCGCGGACGCGCGGGCGCTGGTGCCCGCGGCCCGGACCACCGCCGACACCGAGGAGATACGCGCGGCGGTCACCGCCGCCCTCGCCGAGGAACGGGAGCGCGAGATGGCCGAGGCGCGGGCCTTCTGGGCCGCGCAGGAGGCCCGGGACGCCTCCGAGGCCCCGTCCCTGCTCGGACTGCCGACCGACGAGCTGTTCCTGCCCCGGCAGACCGACTTCGTGGGTCTGACCCCCGTCACCGAGTCCGACGGGCCCGACCTCCTCGCCGAGTCCGGCACGGAGTTCGCCGAGGGCCCCGAGGCCGAGATCCCCGACGGACTGACCGAGACCGCGACCCTCACCGGCCCCGAGCCCGCGCCCGACAGCCACCCCGGCGACTCCCCCGAACTCGCCGCGGCCCGCCGCCGTCACCCCTCGCACCCCGATTTCGTGCCCTCGCAGGCCACCCAGCCGCCGTTCACGGCGGGCGGCGACCATGAGCACACGGTGCTGTGCCTGGAGGAACTGGCGGCCACCCGCGCGGCGCTCGCCGATGTGCGGCCCGGCCCGCTCGGCACCCTCGACGTATACGTCTTCGAGGACGGCACCACCCTGTGCATGACCCCCGGCCACCGGGAGACCGCCGAGCGCCTCGCGCAGGCGCTGCGCGCCGGTGACGCGCCGTTCCTGCTGGGCGGCTCCGGGATCGCCGGCGCGTACGCGCTGACCTTCTCCTGCGGCACCGAGACCGTCTACGTCCTCGCGGACCGCGTCATCGCGTCCCTCTGAGCGCCGCCCGCGCCGGGCCCGTCCCTCCGGGCCCGTGGCCCGTGCCCTGGACCGCGCACCGGGGGTCCCTCCGGACCCCCGTGCTCAAGCCCCGCGCCGAGCGTCGCCCCTGCGCTCTCCGCCCTCCGCGTGCCGCGTGCCGCGCGCCCGCGTGGCGACGGGCGCGCACGGCGGCCCGTTCACACCCCGGCGCGCTTCTGCGCCTCCTCCACCAGCGCGACCGCCTCCGCGAGTTCCCCGGGTTCCCGGAGCACCACCGCGAGGTCCCGTCCGGCGACGGTGATCTGGTCGGCGACGGCGAACATCCCGGCGTCCGGCATCCGGCGCGGCTCGCGTTCCGGGTCCTCGGCGTGCTGCGCGCGGGCGGAGAGTTCCCTGGCCAGACCCAGTGCCTCGGCCGCCGCACCGCGCTGGAGGCGGCTCTGCGGGGCGGCCCGCAGATGGTCGGCGAAGCGGTCCACGGCGGCGGTCAGCGGCGTCGTATCAAGCACGGTGCGACCTTATGCGATCCGGGCGGCACTGTTGCCAACGCCGGGGCTCTCAGGCACGGTGACGGGACAGGACGGACCATTCCGCACGCGTCCGGAGGCGCCGATGCCACCAGTCTTCTCCGAGGAGACCCACCGCAACCTGCTCGCCCGAATCCCGCACTGCACCGGCCGTGAAGTCTCCGAGTGGCTTCGCACGGTCGAGGACGGCCCCGCTTTCTTCCGCTTCGACGAGAAGGTGAGCTGGCTGCGTTCGGAGCACGACCTCGCGCACGGCCACGCGAAGGCGATCATCCACGAGTACGACCTGAGAAGGGCCGCACGCAAACTGCGCTGACGGCGCCGTCGCGCTGTCGCGGCCACCGGCCCGGGACACATCGGCCGGCGGCCGGTGGGCCACCGAACGGGGAACGGCCCCGCGAACCGAGGTTCGCGGGGCCGTCGCCGGGCTCCACCGCCGAAGCGGCTCGCGTACGACCTGTCGGTCGCCGCGCTACCGGTCGCCGCCGGTCAGTCGCTGCTCTGGAGGATCGCGATCAGTCGCAGGAACTCCATGTAGATCCAGACGAGCGTCAGCGTCATACCGAACGCCGCCAGCCACGCCTCCTCGCGGGGGGCGCCGTAGGCGATGCCGTCCTCGACCTGCTTGAAGTCCAGGGCGAGGAAGCAGGCGCCGAGCAGGACACCGACGATGCCCATGATGATGCCGAGCGTGCCGCTGCGGAAGCCGAGGCCGTCACCGCCGCCGATCACCGCGAACAGCAGGTTCACGGCCATCAGCAGGACGAAGCCGAGCGCCGCGGCCATCACGAAGCCGTAGAACCGGCGGTTGACGCGGATCCAGCCCGCCTTGTAGGCGATGAGCACGCCCGCGAAGACGGCCATGGTGCCGATGACGGCCTGCATCGCGGCGCCACCGGCGATGCGGTTGTCCACGAAGCTGGAGATGACGCCGAGGAAGACACCTTCCAGGGCGGCGTACGTCACGATCAGCGCGGGCGACGCCTTGCGCTTGAAGGACTGCACCAGGCCGAGCACCATCGCGGCGAGACCCGCGACGACGGCGACACCGATGGAGCGCGCGATGTTCGCGTCGTCGACCGGCAGCAGCGCCCACGCGAGCGCGGCCGTGACGATGAGGATGCCGAGGGTGGTCCCCGTGCGCATGATGACGTCGTCCATCGTCATGCGCGCGGCGCCGGCCGGGGCCTGCGGGCCCGAGCCCTGGAGGCCGTCCGGCTGGGCGTAAGGGTTCTGGGCGTAGGGGTTCGTCGGCGCGGTCTGCGCGGGCGCCCCCTGCGCGTACGGGTTGCCCTGGGTCTGGACGGCGGGTCCCCCGGCCTGCGGCGCGGCACTGTTGCCCGCGTAGCCGTTGTCGCGGCTGAACCCCCGACGCGAGAAGACCGGGTTACTGCTCCTCATCTCACTCCTCCGTGGCCGCCGTGCGCGGCCTTGACCCAAGAGTAATGTGCGGGCAAAGCATCCCTCCTAGTGCCTAGGGAGGATCTTTCCCCTTCCGTTACGGAGGAACGTACGGCCGTCGCCGTGTGTTCCCGCGTCCTTCCGTGGGGTTCCCGGGTTCCGCCGGGTTCACACGGGGGAACGGGACCGGGTCACCCTCGGGAGGTGTCATCCCCGTCACACGGGGCCCGCTCCGCCGTTCGGGCGGGCGGCACGGCCGGGCGGGTGAGCGGTACGGCCGAGCCGGGGAGCGGTACGGCGGTGACCCGACCTGATCGCGCCCGGGCACGCGCTCGCACGGCGGGGGTCCGCACACGGCGGGGGCCACGCACGACGAGCGGAGGCGGCGACACACAGGGACCGCGACGAGGAGCGGCACCACAGCGTCACGAAGCCTCCGCCAGCCCCGCCGACACCGCACCGCACCGCACCGCACCGCACCGCACCGCACCGGGCACCATCCCCGACACCCACCGGCGCCACGACAATCCCGACACCGCCGACATCACGCACGCCGCAGACATCACACACATAACTGATACGGGTACCGGAGAATCAGGCATCTCACGCCTCGTCACGTCACGAACAGTCACACTCACCAGCCGTCACCCGGCCTCGTCCCGGGCGGTGATGAGCCCTGCCCGCGACGGGCGCGCGGCCCGTGCGCTGCGACGGCGGGCGCGTGGGCCTCCGTGCCGGTGGATACCGGGCGGCCCCTCCTGATGAGGAGGGACTGTGAAGGAGTGTGCCCGGAACCGGACTTGAACCGGTACGCCCGCGTGGGGCAGCGAGGTTTAAGCTCGCCGTGTCTGCATTCCACCATCCGGGCAGGCCATGGCTGCGCTTCGAGTGGTCTGAGCCTATCCGGACGGGTAGCCCGAACAGCCGACGCCCAGCCCGATGTTGTCTGATTTTATTGAGGTCTGAGGGAGCATCAGACACGCGCGGCGGCCGTACCCGCTCAGAACACCGCCCTCCCCGAGGGGTCCCAAGACCCGTACGGAATGACGGAATTTCACCGTCCGCGCGGTGAAACGCCGAGCCGCGCGCATGATATTTCAGCCACGGGGGCGCGCGGAACGGCTCATGATCGCCCCCCACACGCCCCCGCGAACCCTTCGCGTGATCTTCACCAGCTCCCCGCACCCGCCGTCCGGCGGGTCACCAGTCGCGGGCGGCGATCAGTTTCTCCGGGTCCGCGTCCTGGTAGCCGTGCGCCAGCGCCAGCATGTGGAACGCCTCGCCGATCTCCTCCCGGGCCACCGTCTCCAGCTCGCTGCCGGCCTCGTCGAACGCGGTCTCCAGCGCGTTGAACTCCTCGGTCGCCGCCGCCGTGAGCGCGTACAGGGCGGTGAGGTCCGCGGGCGGCGCGGCGGCGATACGTGTCGACAAGCGGTGCAGGATCGCCTTGCCGCGGTCGACGAGGTGGTCCGGGAAGAACGGGTCGTCGTACATCCCGCCCAGTGGCTCGTACCCGTCGATCGTCCAGTCGGTGACCGGCATCGTGGCTCCTTGTCGCGCTGCGGACGGACGGCCCGGACGGCGCGTCCATCGGTCACCCTGCACCACCCCACTGACAGGGCCGCCGCCCGGGCACCGCGCCCACCAGGGGAAACGGCTCCCGGCCGACCGCCGCCCCCCGCCGGAAGGCGTAGCGGGTCGGGGTCGGGGGTCATCCCCAGGTATGACAGCACGGCGCGGGGTCCGACCGAAGGCTGTCCCCGGAACCGGAACAACGGCTGACTACAGACGGCGGGACGGCCGCGACGATGGAGTCATCACCCGCCGATCCGACAGGAGCGTCCTCCCGTGACCACCACCCCCATCGCCGACCGGGCCACCGCCGTGGCCGCTCGGGCCGCGGATCTGAGCAAGGTCTACGGCCAGGGCGAGACCAAGGTGGTCGCACTGGACCGGGTGTCCATCGACTTCCACCAGGGGCAGTTCACCGCGATCATGGGCCCGTCGGGCTCGGGCAAGTCGACCCTGATGCACTGTGTGGCCGGGCTGGACAGCTTCAGCGGCGGCTCGGTGCGGATCGGTGACACCGAGCTGGGGACGCTGAAGGACAAGCAGCTCACCCAGCTCCGCCGGGACAAGATCGGCTTCATCTTCCAGGCGTTCAACCTGCTGCCGACGCTGACGGCGCTGGAGAACATCACACTGCCGATGGACATCGCGGGCCGCAAGCCGGACAAGCTGTGGCTCCAGTCCGTGATCGACATGGTCGGTCTGCGGGACCGGCTCGGCCACCGGCCCACCGAGCTGTCCGGCGGCCAGCAGCAGCGCGTCGCCGTCGCCCGCGCCCTGGCCTCCCGGCCGGAGATCATCTTCGGTGACGAGCCCACCGGGAACCTCGACTCGCGCTCCGGCGCCGAGGTCCTCGGCTTCCTGCGCAACTCGGTGCGCGAGCTGGGCCAGACCGTCGTCATGGTGACCCATGACCCGGTCGCCGCCTCCTACGCGGACCGCGTGGTGTTCCTCGCCGACGGCCGCATCGTCGACCAGCTGCTCAGCCCCAGCGCCGACGCCGTCCTCGACCGGATGAAGGCGTTCGACGCCAAGGGCCGCACCAGCTGATCCCCGACGCCCCGTAGCCAGCCGGCCCCCCGGCTCCCACCACAGGACACACACCACATGTTCCGTACCGCCTTGCGCAACGTACTCGCGCACAAGGCCAGGCTGCTGATGACCGTGCTCGCCGTCATGCTCGGCGTCGCGTTCGTCTCCGGCACCCTGGTCTTCACCGACACCCTCGGCAACGCCTTCCGCAACCAGTCCGCCAAGAGCTACGACAACATCGCCGTCGCCGTCGAGTCACCCGCCCGCGACGGGCAGGAGGCCGGCATACCGGCGTCCGCCCTGAAGAAGATCGAGGGCCTGGACGGGGTCACCGGGGTCACCGGCCGGGCCTCCGGCTTCGCCGGGGTCGCCGACGAGGACGGCAAGCTGATCGGGGTGGGCTGGTCCAACAGGGGCAGCAACTTCGCCCCGGGCAAGGACGGCAAGGACACCGCCTACGACTTCACCGAGGGCGACGGCCCCGTGAAGGGCAGCCAGATCGCCCTGGACAAGGCGACCGCCGACAAGGGGAACTACCAGGTCGGTGACACCGTGCGGGTCGCGACCACCGGACCGGTGCGCGAGTTCGCCCTCGCCGGGATCTTCACCACCGAGGACGGCGCGGTCAACGCGGGCGGCAGCCTCGTCCTCTTCGACACCGCCGTCGCGCAGGAGCAGTACCTGCGGCCCGGCTACTTCCACTCCCTCAGCGTCGCCGCCGCGTCCGGTGCGTCCGCCGACCGCATCCTCGACGGTGTCGAGCCGCTGATGCCGAAGGACTCGGTCGCCAAGACCGCCGACGAGTGGGCGGCCGACGAGGCGAGGGACATCGAGTCCGGCATGAGCAGCATGAACACCATGCTGCTGGCCTTCGCCGGTATCGCGCTGTTCGTCGGGGTCTTCCTCATCGCCAACACCTTCACCATGCTGGTCGCCCAGCGGACCCGTGAGCTGGCCCTGATGCGGGCCGTGGGCGCCTCCCGGCCGCAGGTCAAGCGGTCGGTCATCATGGAGGCGCTGGTCGTCGGGGTGCTCGCCTCGATCGTCGGCTTCGGGGTGGGCCTCGGTCTGGCCACGGGCCTGCGCTCCGTCATGAACTCCTTCGACCTCAAGATCCCGGCCGGCCCGCTCGTCATCAGCCCGACCGCCGTGCTCGCCGCGCTCGGTGTCGGGGTCGCGGTCACCGTCCTCGCCGCCTGGCTGCCCGCCCGCCGCGCCGCGAAGATCCCGCCGGTCGCCGCGATGAGCAGCGTCCACGCGACGGCGTCCGCCAAGTCCCTGCTGGTCCGCAACATCATCGGCGCCGTCCTCACCGCGGCCGGTGCCGTGGCGATCACCGCCGGTGCCGCCGCCGAGGACGGCGGGTCCGGACGCATGATCATCGGGTTGGGCGCGTTCCTGGCCCTGATCGGTGTCATCGTCCTCATCCCGCAGCTGGCCCACCCGGTCATCGCGGTGATCCGTCCGTTCCTCACGAGGGGCTTCGGGGTCGCCGGCAAGCTCGCCGCGCAGAACGCGGTCCGCAACCCGCGCCGTACCGGAGCCACCGCTTCCGCGCTCGCCATCGGACTGACCCTGGTCACCGGTCTGACCGTGCTCGGTGCCACCATCGGCCAGGCCATCGACCGGACGACCACCGACAACATGCGCGCCGACTACTCCGTCACCATGTCCAGCGGCCATGCGCTGGACGAGTCGGCGCTCACCGCGATGAAGAAGGCCAAGGGCGTCAAGGCCATCTCCCCGCAGCAGGCGTCCTTCGTGAAGGTCGACGGCGAGGACGTCGCCGCGTCCGGGGTGTCCGGTGACGCGGTGGACAAGGTCTTCAACCTGCCGGTCGTCTCCGGTTCCATGGGCAACCTCGCCAAGGGGCAGATCGCGGTCGCCGAGAAGACGGCCGACAGCAACGGCTGGAAGGCCGGGGACACGGTCCCCGTCACCTTCGACGGGCTGGGCAAGAAGGACACCAAGAAGCTGACGATCGGCGCGATCGTCGAGGAGAACGAGTTCGTCTCCCCGTACGTCCTGCCCCGCGAGATGCTCGCTCCCTACGAGGAGAAGCCCGACATCCGCGAGATCTGGGTCAAGATGGACGGCGGTGAGACCGCGGCCAACGAGCAGGCCCTGGTCGACGCCCTCGGCAACAACCCGGGGATCACCGTCTCCGACAAGCAGGACATCCGCGAGATGCTCAGCGGCATCATCAACATGATGCTGAACATCATGTACGGCCTGCTCGGGATGGCCCTGATCATCGCGGTCCTCGGGGTCGTCAACACCCTCGCGATGTCCGTGTTCGAGCGTCAGCAGGAGATCGGCATGCTGCGGGCCATCGGTCTGGACCGGGCCCGGGTGAAGCGGATGATCCGGCTGGAGGCGATCGTGATCTCGCTGTTCGGCGCGCTCGTCGGGATCGTGCTCGGCGCCTTCCTCGGCTGGGCCATCGGCGAGACGATCAGGGGCAGCATCCCCGACTACGAGCTGATCCTGCCGTGGGGCCGGATCGGACTGTTCCTGCTGCTGGCCGGACTGGTGGGCGTCCTCGCCGCCATGTGGCCCGCGCGCAGCGCCGCCAGGCTGAACATGCTGACGGCCATCAAGACGGAGTAGCCGCCTCGGGACACCCCCCCCTCCCGGCAGGCCGCTCCCAGGGCCCCGGCACCGGACATCCCGGCGCCGGGGCCCTGTCGTACGGCCCGACCGTCTCCGCGCGCGGGTCGCGGTTCAGCCGGTCGCGGGCAGCGGGCCCTCCTCGGTCCACACCCGGGGGCGGCGCGGCAGACCCGAGGCGCCCGACTCCGGGGTGCGGACGGCGAGGATCTGGTTGACGCCGATCCGGTTGCGTTCGAAGGCCAGCGCGGACGCGGCCATGTAGAGCCGCCACACCCGCGCCCGGCCCGGTGAGGTGAGGCGGACCGCCGCGGCCCAGTGGGCCTCCAGCTGGGCGACCCAGCCGCGCAGGGTGAGGGCGTAGTGCTCCCGGATCGACTCCAGGTCCCGGACCTCGAACCCGGCCCGCTCCAGCAGCCCGACGGTCGTCCCGACGGGGGCGAGTTCCCCGCCGGGGAAGACGTACGCGTCGATGAACTCGTCCACGTGGTAAGCCGTCTCGTCGGTGCGCGGCGGACGGGCGATCTGGTGGTTCAGGAGCCGTCCGCCGGGCCGCAGCAGGCCGTGCAGATGCCGGGAGTACTCCAGGTACCGCTCCGCGCCGACATGCTCCGCCATCCCGATCGAGGAGATCGCGTCGTACGGCCCGTCCCTGACGTCCCGGTAGTCCTGGACCCGGATCTCCACCCGGTCCGTCAGCCCCTCGTCGGCGACCCGCTTACGGGCGTATGCGGCCTGCTCCTGCGACAGGGTGATCCCGACGACCTGGGCGCCGTGCTCACGGGCCGCGTGGATCGCCATGGAGCCCCAGCCGCAGCCCACGTCCAGCAGACGCGCGCCTGGGCGCAGGGCGAGCTTGCGCGCGACGAGTTCGAGCTTGTCGCGCTGGGCGTCCTCCAGGGTGCCGCCGCCCCGGCCGGGGGTGTCCCAATAGGCGCACGAGTAGACCATCGACGGGCCGAGGACGAGTTCGTAGAAGTCGTTGCCGACGTCGTAGTGGTGGCTGACGGCCTGCTTGTCGCTGCGGCGGGTGTGCAGATGCAGCCGACCGCGGCCGCGGCGTTCCTCACGAGGTGGAGGTGGCGGCGGGAAGGGCCCCGCGAGGGCGGCGAAGCCGCGGACCGCGGTGCGGAACCCGGGGTCCCGCAGGGCGTGGGTGAGGCCCGGGGCGCCTTCCGGGCGCTCCCAGAGGATACCGGCGAGCCGGTTCAGGGCCTCGTACAGATCACCGTCGAGGTCGAGGTCACCCGCGACCCAGCCGCGGGCCAGGCCCAGCTCCCCCGGCTTCCACAACAGTCTGCGCAGTGCGCGGCGGTGACGGATCACCAGGACGGGGGCGGGGGCCGGGGGGCCCGCCTCCGTGCCGTCCCAGGCGCGGATACGGAGCGGGAGCGGGGCGCCCAGGAGGCGCTCCGTGAGGTTCTTCAGTCTGAGGGCGGTGTCCTGCATCGGTGTGCCTCCGTGGTGCGGGGCCGTCGAACGGCTCTTCACCACGTAAACACCGGTGTGCGGGGGTTTCAGTCCCGTTGATTCCTCGTGGCGCACAAATCCCGCCAGCACCGTCCGGGTGGCGGAACGGGTCGCCTTCGCAGGTCGCCTTCGCTCGCGCTTCCGAGTTCCCTGTGCTGGGCGGACTTGTCCCTGTGCGGGTCGTCCGTGGGTGCGCAGTTCCCCGCGCCCCTGGGTCACCTGTGCTGGGCGGACTTGTCCCTGTGCCGTCGCTCGTGGGGTGCGCAGTTCCCCGCGCCCCTGGATGCTGCCCCTTCGGGTAGTTCGTCGGGGGCGGGCCGGTCCTCGTTTTCGCGCAGTTCCCCGCGCCCCTGAAGGGGCACCCACCTGGGGCTGTCCTCAGGCTGCGGGTGTCGCTGGCTGCGGGCTGGCATCAACCGGGGCCGGGGTTGAACCCTCCTCCTCGCGCAGCCTCTTGGAGCGAGGACGGAGAATCCCGACCGGCACCGACCCGAAGAACAGACAGAACGCGCCCCAAAGGGGCGCGGGGAACTGCGCGAAACCACTGAGCGTCGGCACGGGAACGGAGTACGCCCAGCACAGGAAACGCGGGGTGGCGGGACGCGAAGGGGGCCGTCCGCACCACGGATGGCGGACGGCCCCAGACGATGACGCAAGGATCAGGCGCTGAGCTTCTCTTCCTTCTTCGCCGCAGGCGGAGGCGTCGGCTTGGCCGCCTCGTAGAACTCCTCACGAGGAGTCTCCATCGCACCGAGCGAGACGACCTCACGCTTGAGGAACATACCGAGCGTCCAGTCCGCGAAGACGCGGATCTTACGGTTCCAGGTCGGCATGGCCAGCCCGTGGTAGCCACGGTGCATGTACCACGCGAGACGGCCACGGAGCTTGATCTTGAACTTGCCCATGACGATCATCGCGACGCCCTTGTGCAGACCGAGGCCCGCGACAGCACCCTTGTTGGCGTGGCTGTACTCCTTCTGCGGGAAGCCGCGCATCCCGGAGATGACGTTGTCACCGAGGAGCTTGGCCTGCCGCAGCGCGTGCTGCGCGTTCGGCGGGCACCAGGCGTTCTCGACGCCGGCCTTGCGGGCGGCGAGGTCCGGCACCTGGGCGTTGTCGCCCGCGGCCCAGATGTAGTCGCTGCCCTGCACCTGGAGCGTGGTCCCGGTGTCGACGTGACCGCGCGGGCCGAGCGGCAGACCGAAGCGGGCGAGCGCCGGGTTCGGCTTCACACCGGCGGTCCACACGATGGTGTTGGAGTCGACCTCCAGGCCGTTCTTGAGCACCACGTGGCCGTCGACGCAGGAGTCCATGGAGGTGCTGAGGTAGATCTCCACCCCACGGCCCTCCAGGTGCTCCTTGCCGTACTTGCCGAGCTTGGGACCCACCTCGGGGAGGATCTTGTCCGCGGCGTCGACCAGGACGAAGCGCATGTCCTCGCGGGAGACGCTGGTGTAGTACTTGGCCGCGTCCCGGGCCATGTCCTCGACCTCGCCGATGGTCTCCGCGCCCGCGAAGCCGCCGCCGACGAAGACGAATGTGAGCGCCTTGCGGCGGACGTCCTCGTCGGTCGTGGAGTCGGCCTTGTCGAGCTGCTCCAGGACGTGGTTGCGCAGGCCGATGGCCTCCTCGATGCCCTTCATACCGATGCCCTGCTCGGCGAGGCCGGGGATCGGGAAGGTCCGGGAGACGGCGCCCATCGCGATGATCAGGTAGTCGAAGGGCAGCTCGTACGCCTCGCCGACGAGCGGCGCGACGGTGGCGACCTTGCGGTCCTGGTCGATGGTGGTGACCCGGCCGGTGAGGACCTCCGCCTTGGGCAGCACACGTCGCAGCGGCACGACGACATGCCGCGGAGAGATGCTGCCGGCGGCGGCTTCGGGAAGGAAGGGCTGGTACGTCATGTACGAGCGCGGGTCGACGACCGTGACCGTCGCCTCGCCGTACCGCATCTTCTTCAGAATGCGGCGCGCCGCATACAGACCTACGTACCCACCGCCTACTACGAGAATCCTGGGACGCTCCGTGGTGCTCATGGCATCGAGTATCCACCGGACAGGGAGGGGTACTTAGTGCGCCCCTTCACAAGCATGCCCGGACCCTCTGCTACACTACGCGCCCCACGTGACGGAGGTCATGCGGAGCCGGGGGAACCCCGGCCGCCGGCGGTACGTTGTGAAGCCCTTGTCAACACCGTCTGAGCTGCACCGCAGGCCCTCGGGGCCACCCCCGCGAAACCTCTCGCGCATACGCGTGTCACACGCCCGGAACACCCCACGACGCCCCGACTCGGGACCTTGGACCCACCCCGGCGTCCACCCGGCCCGAATATGGCGCTCAGCAGGGGTCTTTTCCTTGTGAAGAACTTCACGAACTTTCCTGACGGACCCCCGCCGAGCACCCCCGGAAGGGGCCGCGGGGCCGCTCGAACGGCACCCGCGCGCGCTCACATGCTCACGACAAGACACCCCTTCCCGGACCTGCCCGGACCTCTCCGAACACCTCCGGGCCGCGCCGCGTGAAGTACGCCGAGCCTCTGACCCCGTCCGACCCCCGGCCGCCCGGGTGCCGTGGTTACGCGCGGCTCCAGGCGATGCCGTCCAGGATGTCGTGTTCGCTGACCACGACCTCCGTCGCGCCGACGCGTTCCATGACGGCCAGCAGCACCAGGGCGCCGGAGGCGATCACGTCCACGCGGCCCGGGTGCATCACCGGGATCGCCGCGCGTTCGGCGTGGGTCGACGTCAGCATGCGGTGGGTGATCCGGGCGACGCGGTGGTAGGGGATGCGCGCGTGGTGGATCGCCGCCGGGTCGTACTCCAGCAGGTCCAGGGCGATCGCGGCGACCGTGGTCACCGAACCCGCGAGCCCGACCAGGGTGCGGGCCTCCCGCAGCGGCACGGTGCGCTCGGCGAGGTCCAGGGCCGCCTCGATGTCCGCGCGGATCGCCGCGATCTGCGCCTCGGACGGCGGGTCGCTGACCGTACCGTCGTGGACGAGGTGGCGTTCCGTCATCCGGACGCAGCCGATGTCCACCGAGCGCGCCGCGCGGACATGGTCCGCGCCGACGACGAACTCCGTGGAACCGCCACCGATGTCGACCACCAGATACGGCTTCGCGAGGTCGTCGCGGCCCGTCAGCTCACGGGTCGCCCCGGTGAACGAGAACTCGGCCTCCTGGTCGCCGGTGATGACCTCGGGCTCCACGCCCAGGATGTCCACCACCCCGCGGACGAACTCGTCGCGGTTCTCCGCGTCCCGGCTCGCGGAGGTCGCCACGAAACGGAGCCGCTCCACGCCGTGTTCCTCGATCACCGCCGCGTACTCCCGGCACGCCGCGAACGTCCGCTCCAGCGCCTCGGGCGCCAGCCGGCCCGTACGGTCCACACCCTGGCCGAGCCGGACGATCGTCATCCGCCGTTCCAGATCGACCAGTTCACCCGTCGCCGGGTCGGCGTCCGCGACCAGCAGCCGGATCGAGTTGGTGCCGCAGTCGATCGCGGCGACCCTGGTCACGCCTGCCCCCCGGCGGCCGGCGCGGCCGACGGCTCGGGCGCGGGCACCACGCACGGGCCCTTGCTCCACCACTCGGGCAGCATCGCGATGGCCTCGTCGCCGAGCGGGTTGACGCCCGGTCCCGCGGCCAGCGAGTGGGCGACCAGCACATGCAGGCACTTCACACGGTCGGGCATACCGCCCGCGCTCGGGAAGCCCGTCAGCTCCTCGATCTCGTCGCGGCGCCGGATGTAGTCCTCGTGCGCCGACCGGTACGCGGCGGCCAGCTCCGGGTCCGTGGCGAGCCGGTCCGTCATCTCCTTCATGACCCCGTTCGCCTCCAGCGTGCCGATCGCGGACGACGCCCGCGGACACGTCAGGTAGTACAGCGTCGGGAAGGGGGTGCCGTCCGGCAGCCGCGGCGCCGTCTCCACGACGTCCGGCTGACCGCAGGGGCAGCGGTGCGCGATGGCGCGCAGCCCGCGCGGCGGCCGTCCGAGCTGCTGCTGGAAGGCGGCCACATCGGCGTCGGTCGGCTCGGTGCGCGCGGTGGTCGGCGGAGAGGTTCGCATGCGGGGAGGTGTGTCTTTCCTGGTCGGCCCCGCCCGCCGGGGTACGGGGGCGGGGCTGCTGGTCGGAGGTGCTGAGGCCGGCCGGTGGCCGGGAGTGGTACGGACCCGGCCCTCAGCGGGCGGCGGGCGCCGGACGGGGCGACGTACCGGACGGGCGGTCCGCGGCGGGCGCCGGGGGCTCGGGCGGCTCCGGACGGGTCCGGGCGGAGAGCTCCTCCTGGTCGGCCCGGTCCAGGGCGTCCCACAGATTGGCGTACCAGGCCCGGTCCGCCGCGCCGCGGTCGGCGCGCCGCTCCTCGGTGCCCCGGGGATCGACCACGGTGTAACCGGTCTCGCCCGGCAGCACGTAGTGCAGCCGCTCCCTTATCCGCTGCTCGGCGTACGCGTCGTCCTGCCAGCGGGCCTTGGAGTCCCGCAGCTGTTCGACCCGGGCGCGGGCCTCCTCGCGCTCACGGAGCTGGTCCGCGATGTCGGCGCGCTGGGACACGTACTGCCGTATCGGGAAGGCGAGGGCGACGATCAGGGAGCACAGGACCAGGGTCAGCAGGGCCGCGCGGCCGGTGAGACGGGAACGGCGGGCCTGGCGCCTGGTCTGGGAGCGGTAGACCCGGGCGGCGGTCTGCTCGCCGAGCAGGCGCAGCCGGGTCGTGGTGGAGAACCGGTCCCGGTCCTTGACGGCCATCTGTCCCGCCTCCCCGTGAGTACGTACGTCCCCGCACACGGTACGGGACCGGGTGCGGGGACGGACGCAACTGGGTCGGCCGAGGGGGTCAGCCCTTGAACCGGGGGAAGGCGCTGCGGCCCGCGTACACGGCGGCGTCGTCGAGGATCTCCTCGATACGCAGCAGCTGGTTGTACTTGGCGACACGCTCGGACCGGGCCGGGGCGCCGGTCTTGATCTGGCCGCAGTTGGTGGCGACGGCGAGGTCCGCGATGGTGACGTCCTCGGTCTCGCCGGAGCGGTGGCTCATCATGCACTTGAAGCCGCTGCGCTGGGCCAGCTCGACGGCGTCCAGCGTCTCGGTGAGCGAGCCGATCTGGTTGACCTTGACGAGCAGGGCGTTCGCGGAGTTCTCCTCGATGCCCCGGGCCAGGCGCTCCGGGTTGGTGACGAACAGGTCGTCGCCGACGAGCTGGACCTTGTCGCCGAGGCGCTCGGTGATGACGTTCCAGCCGGCCCAGTCGTCCTCGAACAGCGGGTCCTCGATGGAGACGAACGGGTACGCCGCCACGAGCTCCTCGTAGTACTCCGTCATCTCGGCGGCGGAGCGCTCCTTGCCCTCGAAGAGGTACTTGCCGTCCTTGTGGAACTCGGAGGCGGCGACGTCGAGCGCGAGGGCGATCTGCTGGCCGGGGACGTAACCGGCTTCCTTGATCGCTTCGATGATCAGGTCGAGCGCCTCGCGGTTGGAGCCGAGGTTCGGGGCGAAGCCGCCCTCGTCGCCGAGGCCGGTGGCCAGGCCCTTCGACTTCAGGACCTTCTTCAGCGTGTGGTAGACCTCGGTGCCCCAGCGCAGGGCCTCGGAGAAGGACTCCGCGCCGATCGGGGCGATCATGAACTCCTGGATGTCGACGTTGGAGTCGGCGTGCGACCCACCGTTCAGGATGTTCATCATCGGCACCGGCAGGAGGTGCGCGTTGGGGCCGCCCAGGTAGCGGAACAGCGGCAGGTCGCTGGCCTCGGAGGCGGCGTGCGCGACGGCGAGCGAGACGCCGAGGATGGCGTTGGCGCCGAGCGACGACTTGTCCGGGGTGGCGTCCAGGTCGAACATGGCCTGGTCGATCAGGCGCTGCTCGGTCGCGTCGTAGCCGACGAGCTCCGGGCCGATCTGCTCGATGACCGCGAGGACTGCCTTCTCGACGCCCTTGCCGCCGTAGCGGTTGGGGTCGCCGTCACGCAGCTCCAGGGCCTCGAAGGCGCCCGTGGACGCACCGGACGGGACGGCGGCCCGGCCGGTGCTGCCGTCATCGAGGCCCACCTCGACCTCGACCGTGGGGTTGCCTCGGGAGTCCAGGATTTCCCGGGCTACGACGACGTCGATGGACGGCACGAGCATCTCCTTCTGGGATGTGACGCGGGTACGCGGGGCCGGTGGTCCCGCCGCACCTGAGCCTAACGGCCTGCGGGGCGTCGGCCACTCAGCGGGCCGCCCTGTGGACAAACGGAAACCAAATTGTTCCGTGATCAAACAAATGGGGGGACGGAGGATCATCCGAGCGGGTCGCCTTCGCTTGCGCTTCCGAGGATTTCCTGTGCTGGGCGTACTTGTTCCCGTGCGGGTACGTCCGGGGGTGCGCGGTTCCCTGCGGGTCGCCTTCGCTCGCGCTTGCGAGGTCTGCCCGGGTGGGCGCACTTGTTCCCGTGCGGGCCGCCCGTGGGTGCGCAGTTCCCCGCGCCCCTGGGTGCTGCCCCCTTGCGGTCGCTCTTCGGGTGCGGGTCCGCCCTCGTCTTTGCGCAGTTCCCCGCGGGTCGCCTTCGCTCGCGCTTGCGAGGTCTGTCCGGGTGGGCGCACTTGTTCCCGTGCGGGCCGCCCGTGGGTGCGCAGTTCCCCGCGCCCCTGGATGGTGCCCCCTTGCGGTCGCTCTTCGGGTGCGGGTCCGCCCTCGTCTTTTGCGCGGTTCCCTGCGGGTCGCCTTCGCTCGCGCTTGTGAGGTCTGTCCGGGTGGGCGCACTTGTTCCTGTGCGGGCCGTCCGGGGGTGCGCAGTTCCCCGCGCCCCTGGGTGGTGCCCCCTTGCGGTCGCTCTTCGGGTGCGGGTCCGCCCTCGTCTTTGCGCAGTTCCCCGCGGGTCGCCTTCGCTCGCGCTTGCGAGGTCTGTCCGGGTGGGCGCACTTGTTCCCGTGCGGGCCGCCCGGGGGTGCGCAGTTCCCCGCGCCCCTGGGTGCTGCCCCCTTGCGGTCGCTCTTCGGGTGCGGGTCCGCCCTCGTCTTTTGCGCAGTTCCCCGCGCCCCTGGGTTTCTTGTGCTGGGCGTACTTTTCCCGCACAGGTCGTTCGTGGGTGCGCAGTTCCCCGCGCCCCTTTGGGGGCGCCCAGTTGGGGCCGGCGATCAGGGTGCGGGCTGTCAGCGACCGGGGCCGGGGTTCAAACCACCCTCCTCGCGGACTCGCTCGGCTACGGGAGGGGGTGGGCGGGAATCTCTGCTCGCAGACTCCGATGCTCTTCAGTCCGGCAAGGACACGTCGTACCGAGCGTGTCGGATCGAGGACGGAGAATCCCGACCGGCACCGACCCGAAGAACCGACCGGACGCGCCCCCAAGGGGCGCGGGGAACTGCGCGAAACCCACGGACGACGGCACAGGAACGAAGTGCGCCCAGCCGGACAGACCTCGGGCCCGGCCAGCGGGGGGGGGAGCTCCGGAAAGGGGGCCGCCCCGACGCGGGCGGGTGCGTCGGGGCGGGCTTCCCGGCCGGGGCGGGGTGCGGCCCGGCCGGGTGGGGGATGGTTCAGGGAACCGGGGGTCCTGGGATCAGGACAGGTGGAGCTGCTGACCGGGGAAGATGAAGTCCGCGTCGTCGACGATGTCGTCGTTCAGCTCGAACAGCTTCTGCCAGCCACCCTTGACACCCTCGGCGTCGGCGATCGCGCTCAGCGTGTCACCGGTCTTGACCTTGTACTCGCCGTCGCCCTTCTCGACCTTCTTGCCGGTCGGGGTCTCGATCTTCTCGGCGGGCGCGGCGGGCTTCGGCGCCTGGCTCGGCGCGGCGGCCGGAGCGCGGTCCTGCGAACGCGAGGCGCGCTGCTCGGTCTCCTGCTGCGGCTGCGGCGCGGGAGCGCTCTGCTGCGGCTGCTGCTGGGGCTGGGTCTGCTGCGGCTGCGGCTTCGGCTGCTCGGCGGCGCCGCCACCGTACGCGGCACCGGACAGGCCGACACCACAGCTCGGCCAGGCACCCTTGCCCTGACCGGCGAGGACCTTCTCGGCGATCTCGATCTGCTGGGACTTGGTGGCCTGGTTGGCGGTGGCCGCGTACGCGGTGCCGCCGAAGGCCGCCCAGGTGGAGGCGGAGAACTGGAGGCCGCCGTAGTAACCGTTGCCGGTGTTGATCGACCAGTTGCCGCCGGACTCGCACTGGGCGACGGTGTCCCACTCGGACGCGGTGGCGGCGGAAGCGGTGCCCGCGGCCATCAGCGGGGCGGCGACGGCCGCGCCGGTCACACCGGCGAGGGCGACGATACGGGTGGCCTTGCTGGGCTTGCGGTGCTTGCCCTTGCCGGAAAGCAGCATGAAGTCATCCCCTCACCGACGCCTACGAGGTGAGCTGTCGGGTTCGGGCCGAATGAGTTGCCCGGCCGCGCGTCTGGCGCGCGGCTCCACCCCTAGCCGGTCGGCTTCCGTGTCCCGCAGTCCTGTCGACTCCGTGAACGGTCGCGCCCGGCGCTTACCTTGGGTCCCCCGCTCCTGCCTACGGCGCTTTACGCGTCGAGTGTTCCCGAGCCTCCGTCGGCAGGATTCGGCGTGACGGCGATCGGTGCCCGCAGTGGCGAGCGGTCCTGACCGTACGCATGGGCGCGGCCGGAATTCAAAGCTCACCCCGGCCGGTGAGACTCATGTCTCACTTCCGCCCCATGCGCCAAAAGCGGACATTCAGTGCGAACTACAGCTTCTTCTTGGCTGTTTCGGGCACCAGATCAAGGCTCTGGCCAGGCAGGATCAGGTCGGGGTCGGTCCCGACGGTCCCCTTGTTGCCGTCATAGAGGGCGCTCCAACCACCCTCGACACCCTGGGAGTCGGCGATGTCCCACAGGTTGTCGCCCGACTGCACCGTGTACGACTTGTCCAGTTCGTCACGGGTTGTCCCGCCGCGTGAGGCATGTCGTCCGGCCGGGTCACCGGCACGGGAGTCGACGGCCTCCTCGGTCGCCGGGCCGCCGCGGTGGCGGCCCGCGCCGGTGTCCTCACCCGTGGCCGGGTCGGCGGTCGCGCTCGGCGAAGCACCGTCCGTCGACTCCGACTTGGGGGACTCGTCCGGCGAGGTCTCGGCACCGGTCGGCGCGGTCGTCCCGTCGGTGCTGCCCGTACCGCCCGTGCTCTTGCCGGCCTCCGGCTCGTCCGTGGCCGTGGCCGTGGCGTCGCCCGCCCCGGTCGTCGGGGCGGCGGACGGGGACGCGTCCGTAGCCGCCTCCGTGGCCGTACCGGTCTTCGCGGCGCGCTCCTTGTCGCGGGCGTCGCCCTTGGCGCCGAGCCCGCGGGGCGTCGTGTTCGTGGCGGAGCCCGACGTGTCGGACGACTGACTCGGCGAAGGCGATGTCCCCTTCTTCCCGGACGTACCGGACGAAGGGGCCGGGGTGGCGGCCTTGCCGTCCGAACCGCCGGGCTTCGCCGCGGCGGACGGCAGGACACCCGGGTCGACGTCCGCGGGCGGGGCGTCCTTGGTGAGGCCGACGGAGACACCGCAGCCGGGCCAGGCACCGGGACCCTGTGCGGCGAGGACCCGCTCCCCGACGGTGATCTGCTGGGAGCGGCTGGCCTGGTCCGGCCCGGTGGCGTAGGCGAGCCCGCCGTACTCCGTCCAGGTCTCCTGGGACAGCTGGAGCCCGCCGTAGAAGCCGTTGCCGTCGTCGGCGCTCCAGGCGCCGCCGCTCTCGCACTCGGCGAGCCGGTCCCAGGTTCCCGCCTCAGCGGCGGTGGCACCGGTCGCGCCGAGCAGTGGAATGGCGATCGCCGAGCCGGTGACCCCGGCTGCGACGACCAGAGCGGGTGCCTGACGAGGGCGACGGTGACGACCGTTCCCGGAGCGCATACGGGGGCCTTTCGTGGGACGTCAGGGGCAACGCGGCGGGTGGGGACCGCCGGGTCGACGTGAACGTAGCGGCTCTCGAACGTTTGTCACAAGTCGATGCAGCGCAGATCACGTGGAAGTCACGGAGCTGACATACCGTCAACAGCTGCGTTCCGGACAACCGGTGAGAAGCTGACGGGCAGGGTCCGCAGGCCCCGCATGATGAGCCCGCCGCGCCATCTCAACTCCTCGGGCGCCGCCGCGAGTTCGAGGTCCGGAAGCCGTGTCAGCAGGGCCGCCAGCGCGATCTGTCCCTCCATCCGGGCGAGGGGCGCGCCCAGGCAGTAGTGGATGCCGTGGCCGTAGCCGAGATGCGGATTCTCGCGGCGCGTCAGATCGAGGGTGTCGGGGCGGTCGAATCGCGCCGGATCGCGGTCGGCGGCGGCGAGGACGACGAGTACGGGGTCCCCGCGCCCGATGTCCTGCCCGCCGAGCCGCAGCGGCTCGGTGGCGAAGCGCCAGGTGGCCATCTCCACCGGCCCGTCGAAGCGCAGCAGTTCCTCCACCGCGGTGGCGAGGAGAACCCCGTCCCCGCTCCCGTTCCCGTGTCCCCCGCCGGCGCCGCCGGCGCCTTCGCCGCCGGTGAGCGAGCGCTGGAGCAGGGCGCGCTGCTCGGGGTGGGTGAGCAGGGCGAACGTACCGTTCCCGATGAGGTTCACGGTCGTCTCGAACCCGGCGAACAGCAGGATGAACGCCATCGCCGCGGCCTCGTTCCCGCTGAGGTGCTCACCGTGGTCGGAGGCCCGGATGAGACCGGAGATCAGATCGTCGCCGGGGTCGGCCCGCTTGCGCTCGATCAGGTCCACGAGATAGCCGCGCATCTTCTTCACCGACCGGGCGACCCCGCCGCGCGGACCGCCGCCGTGCCGGATCATCATGCCCGCCCAGTCCCGGAAGTCGTCCTGGTCCTCGGCCGGTACGCCGAGCAGGTCGCAGATCGCGTAGATGGGCAGCGGGAACGCGAAGTCGTGGATGAGGTCGGCCTCGCCCTTCGCGGCGAATCCGTCGACGAGGCGGTCCGTCAGCTCCCGCACCCGCGGCTCGAAGGCGGCGATCCGGCGCGGGGTGAACGCCTTCGAGACGAGCCGGCGCAGCCGGGTGTGGTCCGGCGGGTCGATGTTGAGCAGATGCGTCATCAGCTCGGCCTTGCGTTCGCCCGGGATGCCCGTTCTGCCCCGGGCGTCGGCGGGCTCGTCGTGATGCGCCGGATTCTTGCTGAGCCGCGCGTCCGCGAGGACCTGGCGGGCATCCGCGTAACGGGTCACCAGCCAGGCCTCGACGCCGCTGGGCAGCCGGGTGCGGTGCACGGGGGCGTGCTCACGGAGCCAGGCGTACGCGGGGTACGGATCGGTGGCGAACTCCCAGGTGAAGAGGTCGGGGGCGGGCGGCGGGGCGGTCATCGTCAGCGGGTCCCGCCGGGTGCGGTACGGCCGGTGTCCGCCGGGTCCACGGGGTCCGTCCCCCGGGTGTCCGCAGGGTCCGTTCCCCCGGTGCCCGGGTCCTCGGCGGCCGGGGTGTCCCTGTCCTCGGTGTCCGTGATGTCCGGGTCCTCGGCGGCCGGGTGGCCGGGGTGGGTCTCGGCGGTTCGGATGGCGTCGCGGTAGGCGCGGGCCGCGGCGCGCAGGGCGGCCTCCGGGTCGACGCCCTCCGCCTCGGCCCGGACGGCCATCGCCAGCAGGTCGTAGCCGATGCCGGGACCGGACGGCACGGGCACCGGCAGACCGGCCTTCCTGGCCCGGAAGGCCAGCTTGGCGGCGAGCGCGAGGCCCGGCTGGCCCAGCGGGACGCCGTCGGTGACGGAGTCCCGGTCCTTCTCCTCGGCCTTGGTGCTCAGCCACAGCGCCCTGACCTCCTCCGGGGTCCGCGCGACGGCGTCCCCGAAGACATGGGGGTGGCGGTTGATGAGCTTGGTCACGATCCCCGCGGCGATGTCGTCCACGGAGAACGGGGCCTCCTCGTCGTCCTCCGCGATCCGCGCGTGGAAGATCACCTGGAGCAGTACGTCGCCGAGTTCCTCGCGCAGTTCGTCGCGGTCGCCGTCCTCGATGGCCTCGACCAGTTCGTAGGACTCCTCGATGGCGTACTTGGCGAGGCCCTCGTGGGTCTGGAGCGACGACCAGGGGCAGACGGCGCGGATCCGGTCCATGACCTGGACGAGGTCCAGCAGCCGGGCGCCCGGGAGGTCGTACGAGCCGGGGAGGAGTTCCAGGTCGGGCATCTGCACCCGGCCGGAACCGGCGAGGCGGGCGAGGCCGTCGGTGAGCCGGGACTCGCCCTCGCCCACCGCGAGGACGGCGACGGTCCGGCCGCCCTGGGTCGCGTCGACCAGTTCGTGGGCGTCGGGCGCCGCGATCTCCACGGTGACGCCGGCTTCGCGGAGGTACGGGAGCTGGGGGTGGCCGGGGTCCGCGCAGACGACTCGGTCGGCGTCGTGGAGGGTGCGCCAGGCGGGCCAGGAGAGGAGGCCCGGGGCGACGCGGTGGGTGGTGGTCACCATCACGACCCGGCCTTGGGGTGTGGGTGTGTTTGTCTCGCTCACGGATTGAACCTAACCCGTCGCCCCACCTTCGCCCGCGCCCCGGGGTCTGTCCGGCGGGACGCCTTCGCTTGCGCTTCCGAGGTCTGTCCGGCTGGGCGCACCTGTTCCTGTGCGGGCCGTTCGTGGGTGCGCAGTTCCCCGCGGGTCGCCTTCGCTTGCGCTTCCCAGGTCTGTCCGGGTGGGCGCACCTGTTCCTGTGCGGGCCGTTCGTGGGTGCGCAGTTCCCCGCGGGTCGCCTTCGCTCGCGCTTCCCAGGTCTGTCCGGCTGGGCGCACTTGTCCCCGCACAGGTCATTCGTGGGTGCGCAGTTCCCCGCGCCCCTGGATGCTGCCCCATTGCGGCTGCTCTTCGGGTGCGGGTCCGCCCTCGTCTTTTGCGCAGTTCCCCGCGCCCCTGGGTTGCGCCCCTTGCGGTTTCCGTCCGGCTGCGGGTGGTCCTTGGTTGCTCGCGCAGTTCCCCGCGCCCCTGGGTTTCCTGTGCTGGGCCTGCTTGTGCCCGTGCGGGTCGGACGGGGGTGCGCAGTTCCCCGCGCCCCTTAAGGGGCACCCCCTTCCTCCCGCAGTCGCGCTGCTGCGGGAGGGGGTGGGCGGGAATCTCTGCCCGCAGACTCCGATGCTCTTCAGTGGAGCAACTGCACGACTTACCGAGCGTGTCGGATCGAGGACGGAGAATCCCGACCGGCACCGACCCGAAGAACCGACCGGATGCGCCCCAAAGGGGCGCGGGGAACTGCGCACCCCACGAGCGACCCGCACAGGACCGAAGTACGTCCCGCCGGACAGACCTGGGAAGCGCAAGCGAAGGCGCCCCGCAGGGAACCGCGAAACCCACGAAGCGCGAGTGCTACGTCTCCGTGGGGGTGTCCGGCTTGGTGACGACGTGGAGCCAAGGCGTGCCCGCGTCCGTACGGCCGACCCGGCCGTCACCGCTGACGCCCCACTTCCCGTAGCGGGGGTTCACGCTGACGTCGAGCTTCTTGGACGCGGTCGACAGCGCCTTCCAGAAGGCCCGCTGCCCCGCCTCCGTGTCCATCCCGACCCCGAGGGACTCCGCCAGCTTCTGCGCCGCGACCTCCGTACGGAGACTCGCGTCGAGCTGCGACGGCGGGACGTTGTACTGCTGGAGCCACGCGGCGCGCAGCCCCTCCGCGCCCCCGGCCTGCTGTTCGAGGCCGAGGCGCATCTGCTGGACGTCCTTGCGGGTCACGCTCACCCCGGCGTCCTTGACGGCCTGGTCGAGGACCTTGTCGAGGACCATGGTGTGCAGGGTGTTGCGGGCGAGCCCCCCGGAGCGGGTGAGGGACGCCTCGTACTGCTCGGAGTCCCCGAGGATGTCCCGCTGCGCGGTCCGGACCGCGTTGACCCGGTTCTCCAGCTGCGCGACCGTGATGCGCTGGTCCCCCACGACGGCCGCCGCGCCCGGCCGCGCGTCGTTGCCGCACGCGGTGAGCAAGGGGGTCGCCGCGAGGAGCGCGGCGGTGGAGACAGTGACTGCGATGCGACGGCGGCGGTGCAAAGGAGCCTCCCGGCAGCGAGATTGTGCATTGGTGCACAAAGTCTTGCGGTGATCGATGGTAGGCAGTGACAGGAGGTTCGGCCACTGATTCGACCGAGCTGATCCGAGCGGGTCGCGGCGCGGTCCGCGGCGACCGGCCGGTTCCCGCCGTCCGCTCCAACGATCCGGGCGCGGCCGCGGGTACGCCCGTCAGCCCCCGACCTGGCCCAGCCACTGGAGCGTGCGCCGGACCTCGGCGGGGAAGGGGTGGGCGGGTCCGTGGCGTCCCTGGGCGTCGTGCAGCAGCCGTACCAGGGTGTCGTGGGCGGCGGCCCGGTCGCCGAGGGCGAGCAGCAGATGCCCGATCCGGCGGCGGATCTCGAAGGGCAGGTCGGGGTCGTCCTGGGTGTACGGGTTCCCCGTGTACCGGCTCTCGTAGTAGGGGAGCAGCGCGCGGTACTCGGCCAGCGCGGCGGCGGTCTCCCCGAGTTGTTCGAGGCATTGGGCGGCGTCGTAGCGGAAGCGCAGCGAGCGGGGGTCGGCGGGGCCGGACCCGGCGGCGTGCTCGTCGGCGAGGCGGCGCAGTTCGGGCAGTGCGCGGCGGTACTGGCCGTCGTCCATGAGGGTGGCCGCGTACTGCTTGCGCAGGGTGCGTACGACGGGTGACTGTTCGCCGTGCCGCTCGGCGGCGGTGGGCAGGATCGCGCCGAGGATGTCGACGGCCTGGGTGATCCGGCCTTCCCCGAGGAGCCGTTTGACCTCGTCGACGGCGGCGGCCACGTCGGGCTGTCCGGTCGGCGCGGTGGCCGCGGTGGGCACCGGCGCCTCGGGGCGCGGCGCGGGGGTGACCGCGCGGTCGGGCCAGGGGGCGTGCGGGCGCAGGAAGGGGCGGGTGGGGTCGAGGGGGCCGCCGGTGGGGGTGCCGCGCGCGGGCAGCAGCGGCAGCAGGTGCTCGTAGACCTCCTGGGCGCTGGCGGGCCGGTGCTGGGGGTCCTTGGCGAGGAGCCGCAGCACGAGGCTCTCCAGGGCCTCGGGGACCTCGGGGCGCCGCCGCCGGACGGGCAGTGGCGGTTCGTAGAGGTGGCGGTGGAGCACCCCGAGGGCGGTGGAACCCGCGAACGGGACGTCGCCGCTGAGGAGTTCGTGCAGGAGGACCCCGAGGGCGTAGAGGTCGGTGTACGGGCCGACCGCGCCGCCCATGGCCTGTTCGGGGGCCATGTAGGCGGGGCTGCCGATGGGTGAGCCGGTGTGGGTGAGGCGGGTGGTGTCGGAGTCCATGACGGAGGCGACGCCGAGGTCGAGGACGGTCACCGAGCCGTCCTGGCGGACCATGACGTTGCGGGGCTTGAGGTCGCGGTGCACGATCGGCACGGCGTGCACGGCGGAGAGCACGGCGCACAGTTGCGCGGCGACGGCGACGGACCACTGCCAGGGGTAGGGGTCGTGCTCGGCGAGGTGGTCGGAGAGGTCGGCCCCGTCGACGTACTGCATGACGAGGTAGAGCTCCTCGCCCTCGCTGCCCGCGTCGTGGACGGTGACCAGTCCGGGGTGGTCGACCTGTGCGGTGACCCGGCATTCGCGCACGAAGCGGCGGCGCAGTTCCTCGGTCTCGGGGCCGCCGGGCCCGGTGACCTTGTCGGGGCGCAGGAGTTTGACGGCGACCCGGCGGTCGAGCCGCTGGTCGTAGGCCGTCCATACCTGGCCCATGCCGCCCTGCCCGATGAGGGTGGACAGCGCGTAGCGGTCGGCCACGACACGCGGGGTCACCAGCCGTCCTCCCTGTTCTGACGCTGGTCGGCGCCCCGGTGGCCGGGGGGGCCGGACTCGGGGCCGGGGGCGGTGTCCTGGCTCCGCAGGAAGTCGCTCAGCTCGTCGAGTTCGGCGCGGACCTGGTCGATCCGGGCGGGCGCGGGCCGCGTCTGCGGCGGGGGCGCGGCGGGCGGCGACGCGGGGGCGGGTGGCTGCGGCGCCGGGGTTCCCGGGCCGGGGGGCTGGGAGTACACGGTCGGGGTGTACGGGCCCGGGGGCGGGGTGCGGTCCGGGTAGGGGCTCGCGGGCGGGGTGTGTCCGCCGTACGGCTGGGGTCCCGGGTGCGGGGCGGTGGGGTGGGCTGCCGGGTGCGGGTAGCCGTAGCCGGGGGCCGGGTGGACCGGGCCGCCGTAAGCGGCGGGCGGCCGGGGCGGGGTGCGGGGCACCGACTGGAAGTGGCGGATGTCGGCGTAGAGGAAGTAGGCGGCCCCGGCGATGCCCATGATGAGCAGGACGGCGGCGCCGGTGTTGCCGCGCCACGTGGTCAGTTCGTCGGTTCCGTCGGCGATGAGCAGGGCGAACGAACCGATGAGCAGTCCGAGCGAGACGAAGAAGAACGTCCAGTCGCGCTGGGTACGGGTCACGATCGCGACGCGCAGCATGACGCCCCAGGTGAGGAATCCGCAACTGGCCACCGACAGGACCACGAACACCACCCGGAGCAGCACCAGCATCCCCTCCGTGGGCCGCTGGGACTGCTGCGGCGCGGGGCCGTGGCCGTGCATGGCTGCTCCTGATGGGCCGGGGCCGCCTGGTGGGGCGCCTGTTGGGGACGGTGGTCGGTGCGGGTTTCGAGCGTATAGGCCGGGTCCGGCGCCCGGTCCGCCGATGTACCGATCAGTTGCCCTTCCGGCACCCGACTCCGCCCCCTTACCGGCACTTTGCCGTTTTCGTACGGGCGGGGCGGACCGGTCATGACACCCGTGCGGGGCGTGACGTGGCGGACGCGTGCGGCAGGTGCGGCGGTGGCCGGGGGTGCCGGGTGACCGGGGGTGCCGGGAACGGCGGGTGACCGGGTACGGCGGGTGGGTGCGGCGGTTCCGGGTGGGGAACCGGTTGGTCAGGCGGCCGGGGCGGGGGCGGACGGGGGTCCGGTGCCCGGCGGCGGGGGCGGGGTACCGGGCGCGGGCGGGCGGGTGTCCGGCGCGGTGGGTGGGCCGGGTTCCGGGTCGGTCCCGGGCGGGACGCTGCCGTCGGTGAGTCCGTCGTGCATCCCGCGTACGAGCTGCTCGCCGAGGCGTCCGGCGAGCCGCAGCGCGTCCTCGAACGCGGCGAGGGTGCGGAAACGGTCCCCGTAGCGCCGTTGCTGCTCCAGCGGGATACGGGGGAGCTGCATCCGGCGGACGTCGAGCCGGGTGGCGGTGGACGCGTAGCTGCTGGCCTGGCGGTTGTTGGCGGTGCCGCGCAGGAATCCGGCGAGGAACCAGGGGTCGAGGGCGGCCGGGTCGGGGCGCAGCAGGGTGAGGTTGCGGCCGAGGGCGGCCCCGGCGTCGGCGGGGCCGACGACCCGGGCGACCGCGCCGCCGCCGAGCACCGGGACGACCACGTCCCCGGGTTCGGTGAGCACGGTGTCCTCGGCCGGTTCGCCGTCGGGGAGTTCGCCGGTGGGCGGGGACCCGCTGACCACGTCGTGGTCGGTGAGGACGGGGGTGCGGGGGCCGGGGGCGGCCGGGGCGGCGGGCGCGGTGGCGTTCGCGGGGACGGCGGTGGCGGTGCGCAGGACGAGGGCGCCCGCGCGGGCGAGTTCGCCGATCGTGGTGAGGGGCCAGCGGGCCCGGGGGGCGCTCTCCGGGCCGGGCGGCGGCGGGGTGAGGTCGGCGGTGAGCCGCAGGGTGTCGCCGAGGCGGCTGCGTACGGCGGTGAGTTCGGCGGTGCCGCCGCCCGCCGCGGGCGGCGGGAGATGGCGGGCGGGGGCCAGGTCCACATCGTCGTCGAGGAGTTCGATGACGGGCACGGACCGGCTGAGTCCGGGGCGTTCCTCGGCGGTGCCCGTGCGGTCGTAGGGGCGCCAGGCGTCGAGGACGGCGTCCCGTACGGTCTGCCAGCCGGCGCGGGCGCGGCCGTCGGCGCCGGCCCCGGCGGTGTCGACCAGCAGGACCTCGGGCTGGGCGGGGTGGTGGTCCGGGGCGGGACGGCGCAGCACCCACAGGTGCAGGGGGATGTTGTACGGGGGCGCGGACCCGGCGGGCAGGGCGATCACGGCGCGCAGCGCGCCGCGGCGCAGCAGATCGGCGCGGATACGGCGGCCGGAGCGGCGGGAGGCGGCGGCGGGCGGCATCAGCAGGACGGCGGTGCCGCCGTCGCGCAGATGGGCGAGGGCGTGTTGCACCCAGGCCAGCTCGGATTCGGTGCGGGCCGGGAAGCCGTACTCCCAGCGGGGGTCGTAGGCGAGTTCGTCGTGGCCCCAGTTGCGTTCGTTGAACGGCGGGTGGCACAGGACCGCGTCGACCCGCAGTCCGGGATAGGCGTCGGCGCGCAGGGTGTCACCGGCGCGCGCGTGGACCTCGGCGTCGCCCTGGAGGGCGAGCCGCAGGGCGGTGAGCGCGGCGAGTTCGGGTGCGGCGTCCTGGGCGTGCACGACGGCGGGTTCCCGGACGGCGCGCAGCAGGGTGCCGGTGCCGGAGGCGGGGTCGAGGACGGTACGGGCGTCCCCGGCGAGTTCCGCCATGAGTTCGGCGGGTCCGGCGGGGGTCAGTGTGTACTGGCGGGGGTTGGCGTCGAGGTGGCGGCCGAGCAGGAACTCGTAGGTCTGGCGGGCGCCGCGTTCGGCGGCGAGTTCGGCGACCCCGCGCAGCAGCGGCACCGAGAGGGCGAGTTCGGCGGGGGCCGGGACGCCGACGGCGGGTGCGGGGGTCTGTGAACCGAGGCTCGGGTGCGGGGGCGCGGCGGGCGGGGTGGCGCCGAAGCGGGTGGTGACGACCCTGGCGAGCGCGTCGGGGAGGAGCTCCGCCATCCGGCGGTCGGAGACAGCGGTGATTTCCAGCCAGTCGGTGGGCCGGTCACGGACCAGGAGCAGGGCGCAGCCCGCGTGCACCAGTGCGGTGACGGGGCCCGCCGGGTGCCCGGCGAGCTGCTGCCAGACCCGCTCACGCAGCGGGACCTCGGCGAGCTTGCCCTGGCGGCGCAGCCATTCCTCGATATCGGCGAGGGCGAAGGACGGACTGGTCTCGGTGCCTCCGACCGGCCTCGGGAAGTCGGGGTGTCTGCGGCGCCAGTTGCTGACGGCGGCGCGCCCGACCCCCGCGAGCCGTGCGATCCCGGCAGCGGTCACTTCCGTGGCGTTGTCCTGCACCGCACGACCTCCTTCGTCCCCGTGTCCCGTGTGGCGTCGATCATACCCAGCCAGCCACGACCGACCTATTCACGCCGTGAATCTCTTTTTCAAACAGCATCATGTTGACTCGGTTCACAGCTTCTGTTGTGATTGACCCATCGAACGAACGGCACCTCGGGTTCGGGGGCCTTCACCTTGTGGGAGGGGACCCTTCATGGGCATGAAGAGCAAGCTCGCGGTCGGCGTGGTCATCGGCATCACCGCACTCGGCGGCATCGCCGCGTGCACACCCGAGGACGACGGCGCGGGCGGCAAGAAGAAGAGCTCCAGCACGTCGTCCAGCTCCAGCGGCAAGGGCGAGGCGGCCAAGGGCACCAAGAAGGACGGCAAGGCCAAGGACTCCGACAAGGACGCGGAGGGCTCCCAGGCCACCCAGTTCAAGGCGTTCGTCAACAAGAACGGCACCCCCAAGGAGAAGGACGCCGTCAGCCACGTCACCAAGGTGCAGGGCGCCGAGGACGTCGACGGACTGCTGAACACCGCCGACATCTACACCGACTACACGGGCGGCCTCATGGGCCAGGGCATGGGCCCCTCCAAGCTGCTCGCCTCCGCGTTCGCGGACTGGCGGAAGACCGACGACGGCGGCGGCCTCGTCACCGTCTACGACGCCGACGGCGAGATGATCGGCAACGGCAACTACTGACCCGCCCGGCCGGTACGGTGACGCCCCCGGGACACCTGCGCGGTCCCCCGGCCGGATACCTGTGCGGGCTTCGGGCCGGTTCGCCACCCGGAGTCCCGGGCGAACCGTCCTGGGGACGGTGAACCCGGCCCGGAGCACGGGCCCTTGCCACGCGTGCCGGCCGGGCCCGGCCGACCCGGGACCTCCACGAGGCGAGGGCATGGACAACGCGAGTCCTGGGAGCCGTCGGCGGAACGCCGCAGTGCCCCCCGTCCGGGGGCACGCACGCAGACGCTCACCCCCGGCCCGGCATGTACACGGGGTTCACATAATCTGACCCGCGTCCACACGCCCCAGTCGGAAGAGCACCCCATGCGCCGCACGACCCTGGTCACCCTGTGCCTTGCCTCCACCGCCGTGCTGACCGCCTGTGGTTCCCCAGCGGGCGAGGACACGGAGTCCGCGGGGACGGGCTCCGCCACAGCGCGGGCCGGTTCCCCGCGCGCCGCCGGGTCCGGCGAGCCCTTCCCCGGTATGTCGGCGCGACAGATCCTCATGAAGGCGCAGGAAGCGACCCTGGGCGCTCCCTCGCTGCACTTCAAGGGCACCATGACCGAAGGCGGTCAGCACATCGGTCTCGACATCACACGCGACGACCGGAGGAACTGCGTCGGCTCCATGACCATGGAAGGAATAGGGACGACGGAGTTCATCATGAACTCGCAGGCTCTCTACCGGAAGTACGACGACAAGATGCTGAGAGCGCAGGCGGAGAAGGAGCCGGAGAACGCCAGGACGGCCGACGCCCTACGGGGGAACTGGGTCAAGTCCAGGGCGAAGGGTGACGACGGCAAGAAGCTGAGGGTCGTCTGCGACTTCCCCCTCACCTTCTCCGACCTGGCCGGGGAATCACCACGCAGAGGTACGAAGACCTCGGTCGGAGGGAAGCCCGCCTACTCGCTCACCATCCTCGACGGCGTCAACCGGGCGACGTTCCACGTGAGCAGCGAAGGCGAGCCGGGTCTGCTCAGGGTGGAGACAGCGGTGACCGGCGTCGGCGAGTTCGACCTGGCCTTCGCCGTGTCCGACCGGCCCGTCCGGGCCGGTGCCCCCGCCGACCAGAAGATCATCGACGTCAGCAGGTCGGGCAGTTGAACCGGCGGTCACGGCTCCTGGCCGTTCCCGAGGTCTCCCCCGCACGGCCGCTCCCCCGGGGAACCCCGGTCCGCTCCGTGACCCGCGCGGGTGTCCGGCTCACCGCCCTGTCCGTCGTCGTGCTCAGCGCCTGCTCCACCACGGCCCCGGGACCCGGCCCGGGGGACCAGCGAGACCGAGCGGCCACGGGCAGCGACAGGGCCGCCGGATCATCCGCGTCCCCGTCCACCACCCAGGCCGAGGGCCCGCTCACATCGCTGTCGGCGCGCGCCATCGCCGACAGGGCGATCGCGGCGAACCGTGACGCGGGCTCGCTCAGCGTGCGAGGAAGGACCGTGCAGGAGGGCGCCGACACGAGCTTCGACATCGCCTTCGACATCCGGGGCCGCTGCGAGGGCACCCTCATCACGAAGGGCCAGGGCAACGTCGACTTCATCATCGACAACGGGACGACCCACCTTCGTCTTGACGAGCAGGCCACGCGCGGTCGATTCGAAGGCGAGCCGGCCACCGAGGTGGAGCGCGCGGTCGAGCAGGAGGCGAACCGCTGGCTGGAGCTCGCTGCCGATGACACCGGGAGCGAGCAGTTCAGGGACTTCTGTGACATCAACGCCTTCATCAGCCGTATCGAGGACAGGACGGCCGGCGCCCGCAAGGGTGAGAAGACCGTTGTCGCCGGCCGCCCCGCGCTCTCGCTCGTCATGGAGGATGTCGACAAGAAGCCCGTCGTCCTCCATGTCGCCACCCAAGGCCCTCCGTATCTGCTGAAGGTGGAGAAGACATCAGGCCGGTCGCCAGGTGTCTTCACCTTCGGCGGCTTCGGCCGGCCCGTACCCACCGGACCTCCCGCCGACGAGGGCCCCCCGGACACGACGGACGGCGGCTGAGTCCGCCCCGCCCCCCGGTGGACGGCTCCTGACCAAGTGGAGCCTCGCCAGATCCTGCACACCTGTGGGTGTCCGCGGGCACGCACGAGCGCCCACAGGTCGGAAACCCGGTGTCCCGTACGGCCCGGTGCGGCGATCATGGGCACGGAAACGTCCACCCATGCCGACGCGAGGACCGCCCGATGCCCGTGCCCGTGCCCGCCGATCCGACGGTGCTCCATCCGATGCCCGGACAGCCGCGCGTCGTGCTGCTGAAGCCGCTGGTCACGTCCCCGCTGATCGAGGTCGGGGAGTTCTCCTACTACGACGATCCCGACGACCCCACCGCGTTCGAGACCCGCAATGTGCTCTACCACTACGGGCCGGAGAAGCTCGTCATCGGGAAGTACTGCGCCCTGGGCACCGGCACCCGGTTCCTCATGAACGGCGCCAACCACCGGATGGACGGCCCGTCGACATTCCCCTTCCCCACCATGGGCGGCTCCTGGGCCGAGCACTTCGACCTGCTCACCGGGCTGCCCGGCCGGGGTGACACCGTCGTCGGCAACGACGTCTGGTTCGGCCATGGCTCGACCGTGCTGCCCGGGGTGCGGATCGGGCACGGCGCGATCATCGCCGCCGGTTCCGTGGTCACCTCCGACGTACCCGACTACGGCATCGTCGGCGGCAACCCCGCCCGCCTCATCCGCACCCGCTACGACGCCGGGGACATCGCCCGGCTGCTGGCCGTGGCCTGGTGGGACTGGCCCGCCGCGCACCTCACCCGGCATGTGCGGACGGTGATGTCGGGCAGCGTCGCGGACCTCGAAGCGGCGGCACCCGGCGACTGACCCCGGCCCGGCCCCGGCGGTGAGCACCCGCACGCCGCCCGAAGGGCGTACCGCACCCGTGCCCCGCGAGGGCCGTACCGCACCGTGCCGCCCGGACCCCGTACCGCGCCCGGACCAGCCTCTACCGCCCCGGACCCCGTACCGCTCAGCGCGCGTACCGCTGGGGCGCCTTCGTCGGGTTGCCGCCCTTCGGCAGGGACTCGGACGGGCAGCCGTCCAGCACCCGGCGCATCGCGGACCGCTCCGGGGCCGTCACCCACAGCCGGTACTTGCGCTTCACCGCCACCTGCCGGGCCACGTACGCGCAGCGGTACGCCTTGTTCGGCGGCAGCCACGTCGCCGTGTCACCGTCGCCCTTGGCCCGGTTGGGGCGGGAACCCACGGCCAGCAGGTTCAGCGGATCGTTCGCGAACGCGACCCGCTTGCCCCGGTCCCACTTCGCCGCGCCCTTCTGCCAGGCGTCGGACAGGGCGACCACATGGTCGATGTCGACCCGGCTCGCACCCCGGCGGAACGCCACGTCCCGGCCCGAGTACGGGTCCCGCGCGAGCGTCCCCGACATCACCCGGCACCGGTCACCGCCGCCCGAGCGCACCTCGGTGAGATCCCGGCGCAGTATGTCGTCACGGGTGCCGCAGCCGTTGGAGTCGGTGTCCACCCATGGGCTGCCGAACCGGTCCCGGTCGTAGCCGGTACGCGGCGCACGGCCCTTCACCGCCAGCTCGTCCACCGCCGCGACCGCGCTGCCCGGCGCACCCCGCGCACCGCCGTCCGGACCGCCGCCGCTGTCCCCGCCCCCGCCGCCACCGCCGTCCAGCTCCAGTGAGCAACCGGTGGCCGCGACGGCCACCGCCAGCACGAACCCCGCCAGCCGCACGGGCACCGCACCCGACCTCATCCGACTCCCCTCCCCGTACCGGACCACAGCGGTCCGGCACCGCACCCCGCCGCCGTACCGGTACCTCGGTACGGCGGTCCGGCGGTGCACCGATGTGCCGATGTGCCGGTACGGCGCGATGTACCGACGTACCGGTGTACGCCGCTACGAGCCCAGGATCGACGCCAGGAACTCGCCCGTCCACGCCAGCAGCTCACGGCCCATCAGCGGCTTGCCGCCGACCTTCGCCGTCTTCGGGCGCGGTACGAGGACCTGCCGGGTACCGGGCTTGATCACCGAACCCGGGTACAGCCGCTTCAGCCGCAGCTCCTGCGACTCCCGCAGCTCCACCGGCGCGAAGCGGATGTTCGTGCCCTGAAGGACCACCTCACCCACCCCGCACGCCCGCGCCAGCATCCGCAGCCCGGCCACCAGCAGCAGGTTCTCCACGGGCTCCGGCAGCTTGCCGTAACGGTCGGTCAGCTCCTCACGGACCGCGGTGACATCCGCCTCCGTGTTCGCGGACGCGATCGAACGGTACGCCTGGAGCCGCAGCCGCTCCCCCGGCGCGTAGTCGTGCGGGACGTGCGCGTCGACCGGCAGCTCGATCTTGACCTCCAGCCACGGCTCCTCCTCCACCCCGCCCTCCAGCGACGCCCGGTAGTCCGCGACGGCCTCGCCCACCATCCGTACGTACAGATCGAAGCCGACGCCCGCGATATGACCGGACTGCTCGCCGCCGAGGAGATTGCCCGCGCCCCGGATCTCCAGGTCCTTCATCGCCACATACATACCGGCGCCCATCTCGGTGTGCTGGGCGATCGTCGCGAGCCGCTCGTGCGCGGTCTCCGTCAGCGGCTTCTCCGGCGGGTACAGGAAGTACGCGTACCCCCGCTCCCGGCCCCGCCCGACCCGGCCGCGCAACTGGTGCAGCTGCGACAGGCCGAAGTTGTCACCGCGCTCCACGATCAGCGTGTTCGCGTTGGAGATGTCGATACCGGACTCCACGATCGTCGTCGACACCAGCACGTCGTACTTCTTCTCCCAGAAGTCCACGACGACCTGCTCCAGCGCCTGCTCCGACATCTGGCCGTGCGCCGTCGCGATCCGCGCCTCCGGGACGATCTCCCGCAGCCGCGCCGCCGCCCGGTCGATCGACTCCACCCGGTTGTGGATGTAGAAGACCTGGCCCTCGCGCAGCAGCTCCCGCCGGATCGCCGCGCCGATCTGCCGCTCCTCGTACGGACCGACGAACGTGAGCACCGGATGGCGCTCCTCCGGCGGGGTGGTGATCGTCGACATCTCGCGGATGCCCGTCACCGCCATCTCCAGCGTGCGGGGGATCGGCGTCGCCGACATCGTCAGGACATCGACATTGGCCCGCAGCTTCTTCAGCTGCTCCTTGTGCTCGACACCGAACCGCTGCTCCTCGTCCACCACGACCAGGCCGAGGTCCTTGAACTTCGTCTCCGACGAGAACAGCCGGTGCGTACCGATCACGATGTCGACGGAGCCGTCCCGCAACCCCTCCAGGGTCGCCTTGGCCTCGGAATCGCTCTGGAACCGGCTGAGCGCGCGGACGTTCACCGGGAACTGCCCGTACCGCTCGCTGAACGTGCCGAAGTGCTGCTGCACCAGCAGCGTCGTGGGGACGAGGACGGCGACCTGCTTGCCGTCCTGGACCGCCTTGAACGCGGCCCGCACCGCGATCTCCGTCTTGCCGTACCCCACGTCGCCGCAGACGAGACGGTCCATCGGGACCGTCTTCTCCATGTCCTCCTTGACCTCGGCGATCGTGGTGAGCTGATCGGGGGTCTCCGCGTACGGGAACGCGTCCTCCAGCTCCCGCTGCCAGGGGGTGTCCGGGCCGAAGGCGTGGCCGGGCGCCGCCATCCGGGCGCTGTACAGCTTGATCAGGTCCGCCGCGATCTCCTTGACCGCCTTCTTCGCGCGGGCCTTCGTCTTCGTCCAGTCGGCACCGCCGAGCCGGTGCAGGGTGGGCGCCTCGCCGCCGACGTACTTGGTGATCTGCTCCAGCTGGTCGGTCGGGATGTACAGCCGGTCACCGGGCTGGCCGCGCTTGGCGGGCGCGTACTCCACCACCAGGTACTCACGGGTCGCGCCCTGCACGGTCCGCTGGACCATCTCGATGTAGCGGCCCACGCCGTGCTGCTCGTGGACGATGTAGTCGCCCGTCTCCAGGGTCAGCGGATCGATCGTCTTACGGCGGCGGGCCGGCATCCGCTGGCCGTCCTTGCCCGTGGACCGCTGGCCGGACAGATCGGTCTCGGTGAGGACGGCGAGCCTCAGGACCGGGTCCACGAAGCCGTACTCGATGGAGCCGCAGGCCACGTGCACGAGTGCGGGGGTCAGGCCGGCGCCGGAGGTGTCCACCCCTGGCTCGGTCACGCCCGCCTTGGCTGCCCCTGTCTTGGCGGCCCCTGTCCTGGTGGCGTCAGCCTTGCCGGGGGCTGCCTTGCCTGTGGGTGCTTCGTCCGGGGTGCCGAGGGTGGTGAGGCGGGCCGGGATGCCCTCCCCGCCGAGCACCTCGACGGTACGGACCGCCGGGCCGTGCCCCTGGGTGACGAACACCGTGCGCCAGCCGTCCGCGAGCCAGCCCTTGGTGTCGGCGAGGGCCCGCGCGGTGTCGCCCCGGTACGACTCCGGTGCGTGCATCCCCAGCTTGAGGGTGTCCGACCCGTCGGGGGTGGCACTGCCGTCCGCGGCGAACGGGGACACCGTCCACCACATCATGTCCAGCTCACGGGCCCGCTCCCGCACGTCCGCGATGGACCACAGGGAGGCCGCGCCGACGTCGATGGGGGCCTCGCCGCCGCCCGCGCTCGCCGCCCAGGACGCCTGGAGGAACTCCTGCGAGGTCGCCACCAGGTCCGCCGCCCGGGTCCGTACCCGCTCCGGGTCGCACACCACGGCCATACTGCCCGCCGGGAGCACGTCGAGCAGCAGCTCCATGTCGTCCACGAGGACCGGCGCCAGGGACTCCATGCCCTCCACCGCGATGCCCTCGGCGATCTTCCCGAGGAGTTCGCCCAGCTCCGGGTGGGCCTCGGCGAGGGCCGCGGCACGGGCCCGCACCTCGTCGGTGAGCAGCAGCTCCCGGCACGGCGGCGCCCACAGACCGTGCTCCGCGACCTCCAGCGACCGCTGGTCCGCGACCTTGAAGTAGCGGATCTCCTCGATGTCGTCGCCCCAGAACTCCACCCGCAGCGGGTGTTCCTCCGTCGGCGGGAACACATCCAGGATGCCGCCCCGTACGGCGAACTCGCCGCGCTTCTCCACCAGCTCCACCCGGGCGTACGCGGCGGCGGCCAGTGCCTCGACCGTCGCGCCGAGATCCGCCTGGCGCCCGGTGCGCAGCGCCACCGGCTCCAGCTCGCCCAGGCCCTTGACCTGCGGCTGGAGCACGGAACGGATCGGGGCGACCACCACCGAGACGGGACCCGTCTCGGGGTCGTCGTCGGTGGGGTGCGACAGGCGGCGCAGTACGGCGAGGCGGCGGCCCATCGTGTCGGAGCGGGGGGACAGCCGCTCGTGCGGCAGCGTCTCCCAGGAGGGGTACTCGACGACGCGGTCGGCGGGGAGCAGGGAGCGCAGGGCCGCCGCGAGGTCCTCGGCCTCGCGGCCGGTGGCGGTCACCGCGAGGACCGTGCGGGACGCGCTTCTCGCGAGGGCGGCCACCGCGAAGGGGCGGGCCGCCGGGGGGCCCACCAGGTCGATGTGCGGGCGTCGGGCGTCCCGGGCGGCCTGCACCGCCTCGGTGAGTGCCGCGTCCTCGGCAACGGCGTTCAGCAGAGCGTGCAGGCTCATGAAGGGTTTCCGTCCCGGGTGGGTGGGGCAACACGAACGCCCCGATTCTGGTCGGACCGGGGGCTTCCCAGCGTACGCCGTGCGCCTTCGCTTGCGCTTCCTAGGTCTGTCCGGCCTTGCGCACTCGTTCCTGTGCCGTCGCTCGGTGGTTTCGCGCAGTTCCCCGCGGGTCGCCTTCGCTTGCGCTTCCCAGGTCTGTCCGGCCTTGCGCACTCGTTCCTGTGCCGTCGCTCGGTGGGTTCGCGCAGTTCCCCGCGGGTCGCCTTCGCTTGCGCTTCCCAGGTCTGTCCGGCCTTGCGCACTCGTTCCTGTGCCGTCGCTCGGTGGGTTCGCGCAGTTCCCCGCAGGTCGCCTTCGCTTGCGCTTCCCAGGTCTGTCCGGCCTTGCGCACTCGTTCCTGTGCCGTCGCTCGGTGGGTTCGCGCAGTTCCCCGCAGGTCGCCTTCGCTTGCGCTTCCCAGGTCTGTCCGGCCTTGCGCACTCGTTCCCGTGCCGTCGCTCGGTGGGTTCGCGCAGTTCCCCGCGCCCCTTTGGGGCGCCATCTGCTTGTTCTTCGGGTCGGGGCCGGTCGGGATTCTCCGTCCTCGATCCGACACGCTCGGTACGACGTCCAGCGGATCTACTGAAGAGCATCGGAGTCTGCGAGCAGAGATTCCCGCCCACCCCCTCCCGCAGCAGGGCGCCTGCGCGGGGAGAGGGGTGCCCCTTCAGAGGCGCGGGGAACTGCGCGAAAACGAGGGACCGGGCCGCACCCGAAGGGCGACCGTAAGGGGGCAGCATCCAGGGGCGCGGGGAACTGCGCACCCACGAACGACCTGTGCGGGGACAAGTACGCCCAGCCGGACAGACCTCAGAAGCGCGAGCGAAGGCGACCCGCACGGGGACAGGTACGTCCAGGTGGGGGACCCCAGGGGTGACGGGGGAAACGGGATCGCCCGGTACCGAGGTGTCTCGGTACCGGGCGCCCCCCGTTCGCCGCCGCGAGGTCAGTCCGTGGCGATCGCCGTGAGCACGTTCATCCGGCCCGCCCGGAACGCGGGCACCAGCGCCGCGAAGAGTCCCACGAACGCGGAACCGACGAAGACGGTGATGATCGTCGGCCAGGGGATCTCCAGCACCCCGAGACCCTCCAGCGCGAGCAGCTTCTGCGCGGTCGTGCCCCAGCCCATCCCCAGGCCCAGCCCGAGCAGCGCGCCGAACAGCGCGATGACGACCGACTCCAGCCTGATCATCCGGCGCAGCTGGCGGCGGGACAGCCCGATCGCCCGCATCAGACCTATCTCCCGGGTCCGCTCCACCACCGACAGCGCCAGGGTGTTCACCACACCGAGCACCGCGACGATGATCGCCAGCGCCAGCAGCCCGTACACGATGTTCAGGAGCTGACCGATCTGGTTCTGGAGCTCTTCCTTGTAGTCGGTCTGGTCCCGCACCGCGTACTGCGGGTACTCCTTCATGGCGTCCTTGAGCGCCGCGTACGCCGCTTCCTCCTTGCCGTCCTCGGCCTTGGCGAAGAGCATCGAGCTCTGCGGCATCCGCTCGGCCGGCAGGTAGCGCTCGACGGTGCTGATGTTGACGTAGCGGCTGTCCATGTCGACGGTCACATCGGCGGAGGTGATCGCGGCGACCTTCAGCTTCGCCGTGTCGCCGCCCTTGAACGCGACGCTCAGCGTGTCGCCGAGCTTCACCTTGTGCTTCTTCGCGTACTCGGTGTCCACCGACATCGCGTCCTTGCCGTACGCGGCGGCCAGGTCGCCCTCGACGGTCTCGCGGCGCAGGTCCTTCGCGTACGTCGGGTCGGCCGCGGACAGTTCCTTGCTCTCGGTCTTCCCGTCCGGCGTGGTGATCTTCGCGTCGACCAGCTTGTAGCGGGTGACGTGCGACAGGTCGGAGCTGCCCCGCATCGTCTTCTCGGCCTGCGGGACGATGCCCTGGCCGGTGTTCGACTGGACGATGAAGTCCGCGCCGACCGACTTGTCCAGCTCGTCCGTCGCGGAGGCGACCATGGAGGAGCCGACGACCGACAGACACGCCACCAGCGCGAGGCCGATCATCAGGGCCGCGCCGGTCGCTCCCGTACGCCGCGGATTGCGCAGCGCGTTACGCTCCGCCATCCGGCCCACCGGGCCGAACGCCCGCAGCACCACGACACTCAGCATCCGGACCAGACCGCCCGCGAGCAGCGGACCGATCACGACGAACCCGATGAGGGTGAGGACGACCCCGACCCCGAGGAACATCGAGCCGTCGCTCGCCTTGTCGGCGGTCGCCGTCATGTACAGCGCCACGGCGCCGCCACCGGTGAGCAGCAGACCGATCCCGCCCCGGATCAGACCGGCCTTGCCGTCGGCGGGGGTACCCGCGTCCCGCAGGGCGGCCATCGGGGACACCTTGCCCGCGCGGCGGGCCGGGAGGTACGCGGCGAGGACGGTGACGACGACACCGAGGACCATGCCGATCACGGGGGTCGCCGTCTTGACGGTGAGGTCCTCCGTGGACAGCTCCATCCCCATGGAGCCCATCAGCTCCATCAGGCCCACGGCCAGTCCGACACCCGCGCCGATGCCGAGCAGGGAGCCGACGATCCCCAGCAGGGTCGCCTCCAGCAGCACGGACCGGTTGATCTGCTTGCGGGACGAACCGATCGCCCGCATCAGACCTATCTCCCGGGTGCGCTGGGCGACCAGCATGGAGAAGGTGTTGACGATGAGGAAGATGCCGACGAGCAGAGCGATCCCGGCGAAGCCGAGCATCGCGTACTTCATCACGTCGAGGAAGGAACCGACCTCCTCGCGGCCCGCGTCCGCGGACTCCTTCTGCGTCTGGATCTTGAAGGTGCCGGCGCCCAGGGCGTCGCCGACGTTCCGCTTGAGCTGGGCGTCGCTGACCCCGTCGGCGGCGGTCACACTGATCTGGGTGAACGCGTCCGTGCCGCCGAGGAGCCTGCGCTGGGCGGTCTCCGTGTCGAAGTAGACGATCGCCGCGCCCGGGTTGGTGACCTTGAAGGAGGCGATGCCGGAGATCTTCGCGGTGAAGTCGCCGGTGGCCGTGATGGTCCGCAGCTCCTCACCGAGCTCCAGCCCGTGCTTGTCGGCGGTGTCCGCGTCGACCATCACCTCGGTGGGCCCGCGCGGGGCGTTCCCGGAGCTGATCTCCATGGAACGCTCGTCGTTGCGCGTCCAGTTGCCCGCGATGGTGGGGGCGCCGGACGTGGGTCCGACGTTCTTGTCCTTCGCGTCGACCACCGTGACCCCGGTGGAGGCGATCGAGCCCTCGGCGTCCGCCGCGCCCCGCGCCTTCGCCGCCTTGCCCACGACCGACGCGGGCACCGTCTCGGGACGGCCGTTGGCGGGGGCATCCCCCGCGGCCCCGCCGGACGACTTGGCGGAGACCGTGACATCGGAGCCCGTCGCCGCGAACAGCTTGTCGAAGGTGGTGTTCATGGTGTCCGTGAACACCAGGGTGCCGCAGACGAACGCGACCGACAGCAGCACCGCCACCGCCGACAGCACCATCCGTCCCTTGTGCGCGGCGAAGTTGCGCAGGGACGTCTTGAGGACCGTCATGACGTGCGCCCCCGGGCGTCGAAGTCCTTCATCCGGTCCAGCACGGCCTCGGCGGTGGGCCGCAGCATCTCGTCCACGATGCGGCCGTCGGCGAGGTACAGCACGCGGTCCGCGTACGACGCGGCCACCGGGTCGTGGGTCACCATCACGATCGTCTGCCCCAGCTCGTCCACCGAGCGGCGCAGGAAGCCGAGGACCTCGGCGCCGGCCCGGGAGTCGAGGTTCCCCGTCGGCTCGTCACCGAAGATGATCTCCGGGCGGGCGGCCAGGGCCCGCGCCACGGCGACCCGCTGCTGCTGACCGCCGGAGAGCTGCGTCGGCCGGTGCTTCAGCCGGCCCGCGAGACCGACCGTCTCCACGACACGGTCCAGCCAGGCGCGGTCCGGCTTGCGGCCCGCTATGTCCATGGGGAGCGTGATGTTCTCCAGGGCGTTCAGCGTCGGCAGCAGGTTGAACGACTGGAAGATGAAGCCGATCCGGTCCCTGCGCAGCTTGGTCAGCTTCTTGTCCTTGAGGCCGGTGATCTCGGTCTCGTCCAGATAGATCTGACCGCCCGACACCGTGTCCAGCCCGGCGAGGCAGTGCATGAGCGTGGACTTGCCGGACCCCGAGGGGCCCATGATCGCGGTGAACCGGCCCCGCGCGATGTCCACGTCGACGTGGTCCAGCGCGACGACCCGGGTCTCCCCCGAGCCGTACGCCTTCACCACCTGCCGAGCCCGAGCGGCTACGGCCGTACGCTCTCCAGTACCCCCGTGCCTGGGGATGGTCACAGCCGATGTCACGGTATGTCTCCTATATCGGTCAGCTTCAGGCGAAGGGTGTCCGCCGGGAACAGCAGGCAGGATCGGCGGACACCAGGTCTCGTTCTCGTACGGCGACCAGTCTCGGACCCGGAGGGTGTCCCGCGCCCTGGTGCGCAGCGCAGTCTTTCCCTGGGGAAAACCCCACCCCCGGCCCTGTGGCCCACAGGAAGGAACCGGCCGCCCGATCCGGCAGCCCGCCCCCTCACCGCATAAAGCCAATCTAAGGAACCACCCCGGGCGTTCACGTCCTCCGGTGGTACGAAGCCTCCCCGGTCCCCGATACCGAGGTACCCCTAGGGGTTCTCCGCCCCACGAGGGAGACATCTCAGGGTCGGCTCCACCCTTGTACGCAGCCGACCCTCCCCCCTCCCCCCACGGAAGGGTCAAGTCCGTCACCCGCAAGAACCACCGACACCGCCCGGATCCGGGGTCCCCGCACCCCTCAAAACCCACCCCCTCCCGCAGTCGCCCGGCTACGGGAGGGGGTGGGCGGGAATCTCTGCCCGCAGACTCCGATGCTCTTCAGTCCGACCACTGGACGTCGTACCGAGCGCGTTGGAGCGAGGACGGAGAATCCCGACCGGCACCGACCCGAAGAACCGGCCGGACGCGCCCCAAAGGGGCGCGGGGAACTGCGCACCCCACGAACGACGGCACAGCAAACAAGCACGTCCCGCCGGACAGACCTCAGAGGCGCAAGCGAAGGCGACCCGCGGGGAACTGCGCACCCACCGAGCGACAGCACAGGAACGGAGTACCCCCCGCCGGACAGACCTCGAAAGCCCAAGCGAAGGCGACCCGCGGGGAACCGCGCAACCCCCGAGCGACGACTCAGGAACGAAGTGCGTCCCGCCGGACAGACCTGGGAAGCGCAAGCGAAGGCGACCCGCGACCCCCTACTCCTCCCCCGCCGCCCTACCGGTCAGCGCCGCCAGGCTGTTGCGCACATGCGCCATATGCGCACGGACCTCGTCCCACCGCTCCCCGTGCTCCCTGAGCACCCGCTCGGTCTCACGGGCGATCAGCTCCTCCCGCGAGGCCGCCCCGGCCAACGCCTCGGCCGCCTTGGCATCCGCGTCCTCCTGCCCGTGCCGCGCCGCCTCCTCGGCGCGCGCGTGCACACGCCGCGCCTCCTCCAGCCGCGCCTCGGCCGCGGACAGCAGCTCGGCACGTGCCGCGTCGGCAGCCGCCTCCTGCCCGGCGAGGGCCTGACCGGTCACCTCCCGGCGCTCCGCCAGCTCCCGCTCCTGCTCGGCGAGCAACGCGTCCGTCCGCTGCCGGGTGTCCGCCAGCGTCTCCTCCGCCGCGCCCCGCAGCTCCCGGGCCGCACGCTCCGCGGCCTCCCGCGCCTCCGCCGCCCCGGCCCGCGCCGCGTCGAGCCGCTCCTCGGCCGCCGTGTCCGCCGCGTCCCGCACCGCACGCGCGTGCTCCGCCGCCGACGCGGCCAGCAGCCGGCCGGCCTCCTGCGCCTCCGCGACCGCCCGCGCCGCAGCGTCCCGGGCGGCCTCCGCCACCGCCGCGACCTCCTCCTCGGCCGTCGTCAGCAGGCCCGCCGCCCGCTCGCCCAGTGACACATAGGTCTGCGGGGGAAGCGCGGCCGCCTCCTCACGCAGCCGCGCGGCCCGCGCCGCCAGTTCCTCGGCCAGGGCCTCCAGCCGTGCCACGCGCTCCCATGCCTCGTCCCCCAGCCGGGACAACTCGGACACCTGCCGGTCGACCTGCTCGGGCCGGTAGCCACGGCCCCGCTGGGTGTCGAAGCCATGGGGCGACGCCGACGCACTGCTCACCTGTCATTCCTCTCCACGACATGGCCGGAACCGACCCGGAACGGATCAAACACCGACACTCCACCCCTCCACTCGCTCAAGGATGCGCCCGAACCCGTCAAAAGTCGGAATCGGGGTACCGCCCCCGCTCACTCCCCCTACCTCCCCCTCTCCCTACCCGTCCCTACCCACCGGACCGCGCCCCCGCCCCGACACGGCGAAAGGCGCCCGGCCCCTGCCGGGCCGAGCGCCTTCCCACCGAACAAACCGAACAAGCAGGACGAACTAGACGAACTAGACGAACTGAACGAACCGAACGGCCGACCCACGCCCGACGGGCTACAGCAGGCCGTCCCACATCTGTTCCAGCAGCACCGACCACCAGTTCTCCGGCGAACCCAGCGCCGCCCCGTCGAGCGCGGCGAGCTGCGCCTGGAAGTCCACCGTCCAGCGTCCCGCCTGCTCCTGGTTCAGCCCGTACCGCAGCCGCCACATCCGGCCCAGCAACGCCAGGCAGCGGACGAACTCCGGCAGCCCCGTGTTCACGAACTGCGGCGCGACGGACGTCCCGCCCGGCCCCGCCTCCACCGGGACCGCGACGATGTTCGCCGTCCCGTACTGGACACAGATCGCCTTGCCGAAGTCGCTGCCCATCACCAGGTACGAACCGGCGTCCGGCGCGGGCTGCACCCCGCGCTCCTGTGCGAGCTCCGCCAGCGTCGGCACCGGACGGCCCGGCTGGGCCTGCGCCCAGAAGAACGGCCCGAGGTCGACCGGCAGCCCCGCCCATACGAGCGTCACCGCGACCGCCTCCGGCACCCCCTGCCGCGACACCGCCCGCTGGTCAAACCGGAACACACCCGGCCCGAACACCGCCGCGAGCTCCTGCGCGACGGCCTCCGGCCCCACCGGCGCCGCGGGCTGCACATGAGGCAGCGGCGCCCGTACCGGACCCGGCCGCGCGGGTCCGTCCGCGACCTGGTGCAACTCGCCCTGATGGGCCAGCAGTTGTCTCATGCCCTGCTGCCGCGACGCGTGGTCACGGCCGTACGGGGCGATGCTGGTGATACGGGCCTGCGGCCAGCTCTCGCGGATCATCCGCGCGCAGTACGCGCCCGGCAGCTCGCACGACTCCAGCTCCGTGTGCAGTTCAAGCACCTGCTGCGGCGGCACGTTCATCGCCCGCAGCTCGTGCAGGATCTGCCACTCCGGATGCGGGGTACCCGGCGCCGAACGCCGGATCACCTGCTGCTCGGAGCCGTCCGCCGCCCGGAACCGCAGCACCGCCTGGTACCCGGGCCCGACCGTCGGCTGACCCGCACCCTGCGGATACCCGTACCCGCCCCCCGGCGCACCGGGCGCCGGCGGCGGCATCCCGGGACCGGACCCACCCGGAACACCCGGCCCACCGGGGGCACCATGGCCACCAGGACCACCAGGACCACCGGCGATGCCGTGGGCGCCCGGAACGCCAGGGGCGCCGGGCGGAGGCGGCGGCGCCCCGGGACCCGGCACCGCCGGACCCGCGAGCATCGTCGCCGCGAGATGCACCCCGCCCCCCGGCCCGCCGGGAGCACCCGGCGCGGCAGGCGGCGGAGGAGTCCCCGGCACACCGGGCGGACCCGGAGGAGCCGGGTGCCCCGGCTGACCGGGCTGACCGGGCTGACCGGGCTGGTTCGACTGACCGGGCTGGTTCGGCTGGTTCGGCGCGCCGGGGCCCTCCGGCCCCAGTGACGAGATGAGCTGGGTCGGTACGTAACCGCCCGCCGGGGTCCCCGGAGCACCCGGCCCCGACGACGGCGGCGCGGGCGGCGTGGCAGGAGGCGGCGTCCCCGGCCGCGCACCCGGGACACCGGGCGGCGGCGGAGGCGGCGGCGGCACGGACGCACCCGTACCCGCCCGCGCACCACGCGACGGACGGCGTGCCTTGCTCGTGGCCGCCTCCGCGATGTCCCGCGCGCCCTGCGAGGAATCAGCGGCACCCGGTCCCCCGGACCCGCCCGTGCCACCCGGAGGAACGGCGCCGTGCGGCGCGCCACCCGGACCGGCGACGCCCTGACCGGCACCACCCGGCCCCGGACCCGCGTACGGCGGCGGGGTGCCCGTACCGGCGGAACCCTGCGGATGCCCGTACCCGGAAGCCCCCTGCTGCGGCGTACCGAACGGCGGGCCCTGCGGCGGCGTACCGAACGGCGCACCGTGCGGCGGGGTCCCGTGCGGCGGAGGCAGCGGAACACCCCCCGCACCACCCGACGACCCCTGCGCGGGACCCGACGGCCCCTGCGCGGGCGGATAACCACCCGGCGGCGGGGTCGACGGCACACCCGGCGGAGGCGTGGCCGGTACCGGCGGGGACGGGCTCATCGTCTGCGTCACCGCCGTCGGCGGCAGCCCGCTGCCGCCCGACATCAGCGCCGTCGGCGCGTCCGGCAGGACCAACGGCGGCTTCTCGCCCGCCACCGGCGCCGCGAACACCGTCTCGGGCAGCGGCACCGAACCGTCCGCACCGCGCCCGGCCGTGTCCGTCCCCGCCCATGGCGTCGGGTCGCCCGTCACGGGCTCCCGCGCCGTCGGCTCCCGGACCTCGTCAGACGCGGCACCGGGCCACGCACCCGCCGGGTCCCCCGTACCCCCGCCGGGCCCGGCGGTCGTCCTCGGCGACAGCACCGGCCCCGGCAACGTCTCCGCGGGACCCTCGGCACCCCCCTGAGCGGGCACACCCGGAACACCAGGCGCACCAGGCACAACCTGGGGACCAGCGGCAGCCGAACCGCCGGGCGCAGCCGGAACACCCGACCCGCCCGACGAGCCCTCCGGCGATGCCCCGGACGCCGCGGCACCACCCGGCACCCCGGCACCGGCACCACCGGCCGCACCAGCGGAACCGCCCCCGGACACACCCGCACCCGAACCCGCGTCCACCGCACGCCCGGCACCCGACGCACCCGACGCACCCGAGCCACCCGAACCGGAGGCACCCGACGTGCCCCGGCCGGACGAACCGGAACCCGACGTTCCGTCCCCCCGGCGGTCCGGGATCCCCAGCTTGTCCGCCGCCTCCTGCAACCACTCCGGAGGACTCAGCAGGAACGATGTCTGATGCAGATCGATCCGCTCCGGAACCGACGACACCGGCTCCACCGCCGCCTGCGCCCCGTACTCCTCCTCGAACCGGCGGATCACCTCACCCACCGGCAGCCCCGGCCACAGCGTGACCTCACCGCCGTCCCGGGCGATCACCAACCGCTGGGCGCCACCGTCCGAACGCGGCCCCTCCGCACGGTCCTCCGCCCACACCACGAAACCCAGGGCGAACTCCCGCACCCGCACCTCCCGGTGCTGGTACGCCGGGACCTCGGCGTTCACCCACTCCTCGCCACGCTCCTGCGCCTGCGCGAACGTCACCATCGAGAACTCACTCCCCCGCCGCCGGGCCCACGCCCTGGCCGCCCACCGGGACCGACCGCGCGAACCCGCCGTCCACCATCAGATTCGCCACCGTCTCCAACTCCGGCGGACTCCCCGCCAACCGCGACAGGAACCCGTCGAAGTCGTCACCGCACGGCAGCAGCAACCGCCGCACCCGCTCCTCCACCGACCAGCCGTCCCGGTCCCGGGCATCGTCGTACGGGCAGAACCACACCGAACCCGGCGCCTCGCCCCGCACCTTCACCGCCAGCAGACCACCCTGCACGAAACCGACCCCGAGGAAATCCTTCGTCAGGTGATCCCGCAGACACTTGTTCACATACGCGAGATCATTGACCGCCGCCTCGTCACGCACCGTGAAGAACGGCTGGTCCACCAGCAGCCCCAGCTCCGCGTCCAGCGCCGCCCCCACCGGAGCGCACCCGCCCGCGGCCTTCAGGAACGAACGGTACGAACCCGGCAACCGGTACCCCAGGTCCTCCTCCACCGCGAGCACCTGCGACTCCGACACCGCCGCCGCGCCCCGCGGCAGCGCGAAATGCGCCGGACGCGTCTCCTGCAACGGCCGCGTGCCGCGCTTGCCCTGATCCACCGGCGCCGTCGCCAGCCCGCCGTGATGCCGGAGCAACGCCTTCACCTCGACCGGCACCAGCTCCAGCCGCCGCGTCCCCGGCACGTGATGCCACGTCCACCCGTGCGGTGTCGCCACCGGCGCCACCGACTCCCACAACGGATGGCCCTCCGCCGCGAGCACCGCGTTCGCCGACACGTAGTCCGTCAAGCGCAACTCGTCGACGCCGAAACCCTCGGGCGGTTCCGCGATCTCCGCCGCCGCCCGCGCGAACGCCGAGAAATCCGGGAAACCGCTCTCGTCCACCCGCACCCCCCGAGGATGCCGCGCCGCCCGGACCGGGTCCGGGAAATGCACGACCTGCCCGGCGTACGCCGCGTTCGGCGGCGCGGTCTGCTGCCCGAGCCGACCTGTCGTCATGGCGGTTGCCCCCCTGCGGCACTGGGATGGATCGATACGTGATCATGTACGTGATCGATGCGGACGGAACTCGGTCGGCAACAGCCTATGCCGAACCGCAACACCGGTCACCGACCCGTCGATCCGGTGACCTCCAGTCACAACGACGTGACCCAAAGACGAACGACACGCGTGTCACACCACCGCGACTTCCGCACCGGTAGCCCCGTTTGGCAGGCTGACACCGCACGCGGGGGCGGCGACGACCAAGCCGGCACCCTCCCGCGGGGAGGGAAACCGCATCACGATGAGCACCACACCCAGCACATCCACCACACCCACCGACCCCGGTGGCGACCCCCGCGTAGGCTGGAGCACCGACCACACCCCCCACACACCCACCCTCGCGCACCGCCGCGACGGCATCCTCCCCACCGTCGCCGCCGCACTCTCCGTCCGCGGCGCCACCCTCACCGGCACCGCCGCCCGCGGCGACCGGCCCCCCGCCCTGCACCCCCTCGTACAGGACTATCTCGACACCCTCACGAGCGAACGCCGGGACCGGTACACCGGACGCTGCGCCGAGACGCTGCTCATCTCGCGCCACCTCACCACCGCCGACGGCGAACGCTCCAAACGCGCCCGCCGCAGACCCATGACCAACGGCGAAGGGCGCAAAGCCCTCAAGAACGCCAAACTCACCACCCGCCGCATCCGCGAGGACGACGACCCCCTCCACGGCACCTTCGCCCACCCCTGCCGCGCCTGCACCGCCCTCACCGCCCACTTCGGCGTACGCGTCGTCGACCCCACCACCGGATGACCCGCCACCGGACGCACGGGCAGCCGGCCCACCCGCCACCGGCCCGCCCCTGGGCATGAACCGGACGGCCCCGAACGGAGCGGAACACCCGCGCGCGCGAGCGCACACCCGTACCCGCCCCCGTACCCGCACGCCCTGACCCGCCACCCGCACCCACGCACCCGCAATCCCCCGCACCAAGGCACCCGCCGGAGACACCAGATGCACCCCGACCGGACCTCCACCACCCGCTTCCCCGTCCCCGTCGACGTCGCCCTGCGCGCGGCGGGATGGGAACCCGGACGCTGGGACATCAAACAAGCCGAATACTGGGCCGACACCCTCCGCGCCCACACCTCACCCGGCGGACACCAGCACGCCGTCTTCCCCGCCGCCGTCGAGGCCTGGGCCGAGTTCGGCGGCCTCCACCTCACCCCCGGACCCATGCCCCCCGGACCCGGCCGCCCCGTCGCCCCCACCGCCGCACGCCTCGACCCCCTGCACGGCCTCCACCTCGCCCGCACCCTCGCCGACCTCGGCCGCGCCCTCGGCACCCAGGTCAGCCCGCTCGGCGAGGAACTCACCGCAGGAACCCCCGACGACCACCAGGCCCTGCTCGCCATCGACACCGAAGGACGCGTCTACGGACTCGACCACACCGGCGACTGGTACCTCGGCGCCACCATCGACGCCGCCCTCGCCACCCTCGTCACCGGCACCCACCCCCCACGCCTCAGCACCTGACACCCCCACCGGCACCGGCACCGGCACCGGGCACCGGGCACCGGCAGCAGGGGTGACACGAGCGGCCCCACGGACACCAAAGGCGGCACAGGCGACACCGCCCGCACCGCCCACGCCGCGCCCCGCACCCGGCAGGCCGCCCGTCGCATCCCTCAAGCGCCCGTCACACCCCGCATGGGATGACCGCCGACACCCGGAAACCCCCCGCGTCCGTCGGACCCGACACGAACACACCGCCCAGCGCGCCCACCCGCTCCCGCATCCCCACCAGACCGTTCCCGCCACTCGGCAACCCGGCCCCCACACCGTCCACCGCCACCGGCGCCTCGTTCTCCACCTGCATCGCGATCTCGGCGCCCCGGTGCGCCAACCGCACATACGTCTTCGCGCCCGCCGCGTGCTTGTGCACGTTCGTCAACGCCTCCTGCACCACCCGGTACGCCGTCTGCTCCACCTCTGCCGCGTACCGCCGCAAATCCCCCTCCACCGACAGCACCACCGACATCCCCGCCACCCGCGACTGCCCCACCAACTCGTCCAGATCCGCCAACGACGGACCCTCCGAAACCTGACCCGCCGCCCGCGAAGCGGCGGCAGCCGCCGCCACCCCCACCGACGCCAGCGGCACCGAACCACCCGAACCCGCGCCCACCGCCACCGGCTTCACCCCGTCGGCCGTCCGCAGCACACCCAGCATCTCCCGCAGCTCACTCAACGCCTGGCGCCCCATGTCCCCCACCAGAGCCGCGTTGCGCACCGCCTTCTCCGGGTCCTTCCGCGCCACCGCCTGCAACGCCGCCGCGTGCACCACCATCAGACTCACCCGGTGCGCCACCACATCGTGCATCTCCCGCGCGATCCGCGTCCGCTCCTCGCTCCGCGCCCACTCCGCACGCTCCTCCGCACGCTCCGCGAGCAGCATCAGCTCCCGCTCCAGCGAATCCGCGCGCTCCCGCAGACTCTCCATCAGCCGCCGCCGCGCCCCCACATACAGACCCAGCAGCACCGGCGGAGCCGTCAGCCCCAACGACATCGTCACGGCCACGAACGGCACCAGACCGTCACCCAGCGTCGACGCCCCCGACGCCACGTCCTGCGTGGTCCGCACATACGAGACGATCAGCACGCCCAGCAACGACATCGACGCCAGCCCCGCGATGATCCGACGCGGCAGCTCCGACGCCGCCAGCGAGTACAGACCCACCACGCTCAGCAGGAAACCCATCTCCGCCGGCGTCACCGCGATCGCCACCAGCACCACCGCGACCGGCCACCGCCGCCGCACCAGCAGCACCGTCCCCGCCGCACCCCCCAGCAGCAGCCCCAGCGCCTCCGGCAGACCCACCCCCCGCGCGAAATCCGCCCCCCGCTCCGCACACTCCGTCGCCGACGCCGCCGCGAGCGTCGCGTCCAGCACGGCACTACGCCGCCGCGCCCACCACCACGGCCCGGTCAAGGCCGTGTGCTGGTCTTCCCCCGTCGTGGTCATGTCCCCCAGCGTACGGGCGCGCGGCACCGCGTTTCCGGGGAGTTTTCCGCGCCCGACTCCTCACAGCACGTAACGAAAAGGAAGAGGTCATCGACCACATCACTCGAACTGGTGAACCAGTCGAGAACCGGTCCCGGACGTCCGCATTCCGGACGATCGTGGAGCCATGACCCACCCCCACGCCAAACCCGTCCTGCGCGCACGCGCCCGCGAACTGCGCCGCCAGGGCCTCACATACGACGAGATCCAGTCGGAGCTGAAGTGCTCCAAGAGCTCGATATCCCTCTGGGTGAGCGACCTGCCGAAGCCGGTACGGCGCCCCGCCGACCCGGCACTGGCGTCCGCCGCCGCGAAGCGCCGCTGGGAGCCGACCATGCGGCTGCGCGAAGCCGAACGACAACGGACCCGGAGCGCGGCCACGGCGGAGATCGGCGCGCTCACCGATCAGCAGCTGCTCATCGCCGGCGTCTGTCTGTACTGGGCGGAGGGCACGAAGAGCAAGCCGTACCGCCCCCAGGCGCGGGTCACCTTCATGAACAGCGACCCGACGATGATCGAGGTGTTCACCGCCTGGCTGCGGCACGTCGGGGTGGAACCCGGGCGGGTCAGGTTCTCCTTGTACATCCACGAGTCCGCCGACATCCCCACCGCCGAGAGGTTCTGGGCCGACCTGGTCGGCATCACCGTCGAGGAGCTCGGCAAGACGACGCTCAAGAGGCACAAGCCCACGACCGACCGGAAGAACACCGAGGACGGCTATCGCGGCTGTCTGCGCGTCGACGTCAGGAACGGGGCTGACCTATACCGTCGCATCGAAGGCTGGTGGTGCGGCATAGTGTTGGCTGCGCGTTCGACCGGCACCGATCACGGAACTCGGACATAGCGCGCAAACTATCCCGGATCGTCTAAAGGTAGGACAAACGGTTTTGGTCCGTTGAATGAGGGTTCGAGTCCTTCTCCGGGAGCTGCGAAGTTCGGGTCCTGACCGCATGGTCGGGACCCGTCCCCATTTCTGGTGACCTACGCCCCGGTATCCTGCGGTGGTCCAACCCACGCACCGAAGCCGAAGGGCATACCGTGAGCACCATTCGCCCGGCCGCCGTCGTCGTACTCGCAGCGGGTGAGGGCACCCGTATGAGGTCGGCCACACCCAAGGTCCTGCACGACATCTGTGGCCGTTCCCTGGTCGGCCATGTGCTGGCCGCCTCCCGCGAGCTGGAGCCGGAGCGGCTGGTGGTCGTGGTGGGTCACGCGCGGGAGCAGGTGACGGAGCACCTCGCGGCGATCGACCCGCAGACGCGTACGGCCGTGCAGCACGAGCAGAACGGCACGGGGCACGCGGTCCGGATGGGTCTGGAGGAGCTGGGCGGGGCCGTCGGGGGCACGGTGATCGTGGTCTGTGGTGACACCCCGCTGCTGACCGGGCGGACGCTGCGGGAGCTGGCGGACGCGCACGCGGCCGAGGGCAACGCGGTGACGGTGCTGACGGCCGTGGTGCCGGACGCGACGGGTTACGGGCGGATCGTGCGGGACGCGTCGACGGGCGCGGTGACGGCGATCGTGGAGCACAAGGACGCGTCGGAGGAGCAGCGGGCGGTCCGGGAGATCAATTCGGGGGTGTTCGCGTTCGACGGCGCGTTGCTGGCGGAGGCGCTGGGGCGGGTGCGGACGGACAACAGTCAGGGTGAGGAGTACCTGACGGATGTGCTGGGGATCCTGCGGGGCGCGGGGCACCGGGTGGGTGCGTCGGTGGCGGGGGATCACCGGGAGATCGCGGGGATCAACAACCGGGTGCAGTTGGCGCAGGCGCGTCGGATCCTGAACGACCGGTTGCTGGAGCGGGCGATGCTGGCGGGGGTGACGGTGGTGGATCCGTTGTCGACGTGGGTGGATGTGTCGGTGTCGTTCGGGCGGGACGCGGTGGTGCATCCGGGGACGCAGTTGCTGGGTGCGTCGTCGGTGGGTGAGGGTGCCGAGGTGGGTCCGAACGCGCGGCTGACGGACACGGAGGTCGGCGCGGGGGCGCGGGTGGACAATTCGGTGGCCGTGGGCGCTGTGGTGGGTGCGGGGGCTTCGGTGGGGCCGTTCGCGTATCTGCGGCCGGGTTCGGTGCTGGGTCCGCGGTCGAAGGCGGGTACGTATGTGGAGTTGAAGAACGCGTCGTTGGGTGAGGGGACGAAGGTGCCCCATTTGTCGTATGTGGGTGATGCGACGATCGGTGACTTCACGAACATCGGTGCGGCGAGCGTGTTCGTGAACTACGACGGGCGGGACAAACACCACACGACTGTGGGGTCCCATTGCCGTACGGGTTCGGACAACATGTTTGTGGCGCCTGTCACGGTCGGGGACGGGGCTTATACGGCCGCGGGGTCGGTGATCACGAAGGATGTGCCGCCCGGTTCACTGGCGGTGGCCCGTGGCCAGCAGCGGAATATCGAGGGTTGGGTGGCGCGGAAGCGTCCGGGGAGCGCGGCGGCGAAGGCCGCGGAGTCGGCTGCCCGGGAGGCCGGTGGCGAAAGCTGACCGGAAACGGGTGCGTCCGACACGGCGTACCGTGATAGGTGCACTCATTCCGCTGGATTGGGTCATTGATTCGGCTGACTCGTCGCTGAGGGACGCTGACGGGTGCGGCAGCCGCGAAACACGTCGAGGAGACTGTGCTGTGACCGGGATCAAGACGACCGGCGAGAAGAAATTGATGCTCTTCTCCGGCCGCGCTCACCCTGAGTTGGCGGAGCAGGTCGCTCATCAGCTGGGGGTCGGGATCGTTCCGACGAAGGCTTTTGATTTTGCCAATGGTGAGATCTATGTGCGGTATCAGGAGTCGGCGCGTGGTGCGGACGCGTTCCTGATCCAGAGCCACACGGCTCCGATCAACAAGTGGGTCATGGAGCAGTTGATCATGATCGACGCGTTGAAGCGGGCGTCGGCGCGGAGCATCACCGTGATCGTGCCGTTCTACGGGTATGCGCGGCAGGACAAGAAGCACCGCGGGCGGGAGCCGATCTCGGCGCGGCTGATCGCGGATCTGATGAAGACGGCGGGTGCGGACCGCATTCTGGCGGTGGATCTGCACACGGATCAGATCCAGGGGTTCTTCGACGGTCCGGTGGATCATCTGTTCGCGCTGCCGATCCTGGCGGACTACGTGGGTGCGAAGGTGGACCGGTCGAAGCTGACCGTGGTGTCGCCGGACGCGGGCCGGGTGCGGGTGGCGGATCGCTGGTGCGACCGGTTGGGCGCGCCGCTGGCGATCGTGCACAAGCGTCGTGACAAGGACGTGGCGAATCAGATCACCGTGCACGAGGTCGTCGGTGATGTGAAGGGCCGGGTGTGTGTCCTGGTGGACGACATGATCGACACGGGTGGCACGATCTGTGCGGCGGCGGACGCGTTGTACGCGCATGGCGCGGAGGACGTGATCGTGACGGCGACGCATGGTGTGCTGTCGGGTCCGGCGGCGGACCGGTTGAAGAATTCGAAGGTGAGCGAGTTCGTGCTGACGGACACGCTGCCGACGCCGAACGAGCTGGAGCTGGACAAGATCACGGTGCTGTCGATCGCGCCGACGATCGCGCGTGCGGTGCGTGAGGTGTTCCAGGACGGTTCGGTGACGAGCCTGTTCGACGAGCAGTCGTAGTCGTGGTGCCCGGTGGGGTGGCCGTGGTGGTGGCCGTCCCCGGGTGATCCTTTTGGAGTGCGGCCTTCCCGCCGAGTAAGCTGGTGAAGTTGCTCGGCGAGGGAGGCCGCATTCTTGTGCGGCGGTCCGTTATCGACGCGCTCTTTCGTAGCAGGCCAGTCGTGTGGCCGGGTGACGGCCGTTTGTCTGTTTCTTCTACGAGGAGTGCTGATGTCCGAGGTCAAGCTTGTCGCCGAGACCCGTTCCGAGTTCGGCAAGGGTGCCGCCCGCCGTATCCGCCGTGAGGACAAGGTCCCCGGTGTGCTGTACGGGCACGGTACGGACCCGGTTCACGTGACGCTGCCGGGCCATGAGCTGCTGCTGGCGCTGCGTACGCCGAACGTCCTGATCTCGCTGGACGTGGACGGCGCGACCGAGCTGGCGATCCCGAAGGCTGTTCAGCGTGACGCGGTGCGCGGTCACCTGGAGCACGTGGACCTGCTGCTGGTGAAGCGCGGCGAGAAGGTCAACGTCGAGGTCATGGTGCTGACCGAGGGCGACCTGGCCCCGGGCAACTTCCTGCTGGAGCACGTGCTGAACACGCTGCCCGTGCTGGCCGAGGCGACGCACATCCCCGAGTCGTTCACCGTGTCGGTGGCGGGTCTTGAGGCGGGCGCGTCGATCCTGGCGAAGGATGTCACCCTGCCGGCCGGTGTGACGCTGGACGTCGAGGACGACGCCGTGGTCATCCAGGTGCTCTCCGCGCAGGCGGAAGAGGCTCCGGCCGAGGGCTCCGGCGACGAGGCCGCTTCCGAGGCGTGAGTCCGGTCCTCGTGGTGGGCGGTGTGTCCGTCCGTCGCGGTTTCTGACAGCCGCCGCCCTGCCGGGCGGCGGCTGTTTTGTCGTTGCCGGTCGTCGCCGACTGCTGTCGGTCGTCGTCGGTCGTTGTCGTGAGTGGTTCCCGGTGAGGGTGGAGGTTCGGCGGTATGTCGGCTGATGTGGGTGCGCCGTGGCTGGTGGTGGGGCTGGGGAATCCCGGGCCGGGGTATGCGATGAACCGGCACAACGTGGGGTTCATGGTGGCGGATCTGCTGGCGGCGCGGATCGGGGGGAGTTTCAAGCGGTCGGCGAAGGGCCAGGCGCAGGTGCTGGAGGGGCGGGTGGGTCCGCCGGGTCCGGGGAGCCGCCGGGTGGTGCTGGCGAAGCCGATGTCGTTCATGAATGTGTCGGGGGGTCCGGTGACGGCGCTGCGGGACTTCTACAAGGTGCCGACGGCGAACATCGTGGCGGTCCATGACGAGCTGGACATCGACTACGGGGTGCTGCGGCTGAAGCTGGGCGGCGGGGACAACGGGCACAACGGGCTGAAGTCGATGACGAAGGCGATGGGCCCGGACTATCACCGGGTGCGGTTCGGGATCGGGCGTCCGCCGGGGCGTATGCAGGTGGCGGATTTCGTGCTGAAGGACTTCTCGTCGGTGGAGCGCAAGGAGCTGGACTTCTTCGTGGACCGGGCGGCGGACGCGGTGGAGTGTCTGCTGGCGGAGGGGCTGGAGCGGGCGCAGGGCACGTACAACGGGTGAGGGTGGTGCTCGTCACAGGGCGCTCGTACATCTTGTGACATGTCGCTGGGATCGGTTGACCGGGTGTGGGGCGATGGCCAAGGATCGCGGCCATGTCTGCGCGCGCCCCCTCGGGTCACAGAAGTCCCTCCGGTTCCTCCCGCGGTTCCGGTCGTGCCGTGCTGACGTGGCTGGGGCGGGCGGCGATGGGGCTGGTGGCGCTGGTGCTGCTGGTGGCCGGGGTGTGGGGGTCGTGGGGGTCGGCGCAGCATGTGCTGTTCACGAAGGGCCGTGAGCGGGGCGAGATGACGGTGTCGCGGTGTGGTGGTGAGGAGTGCGTGGGGGCGTTCACGCCGTTGTCGCCGGGGGCGCGGGCGCGGGAGCGGGTGGTGCTGGACCAGTCGGTGGGGGCGGGTGCCGGGGACCGGTTGGCGGTGGTGGTGAAGCCGGACACGGACGAGGTGGTCCGGGCGGGGATGCCGGGGCTGGTGCGGTCGTGGGTGCCGCTGGGTGGTGCGTTGCTGCTGGCGGCGGTGGTGCTGGCGGGGGGTGTGCGGTTGTGGCGTACGGCATGGGCGACGGCCGCCGCGGGGTTGTTGTTGCTGGCGGCGGCCGTCGTCACGGTGTAGGGGATGCGGGGCGGGTGCCGGCCGTGAGGGCCGGCACCCGCCTTTGGTTTCGGCCGGTGTGAGGCCGGCACCCGCTCGGGGTTCCGGCCGTGTGGTGGCCGGAACCCGTCCCGGTGGTCAGCCGGTGTTGCGCAGTCCGGCGGCGACGCCGTTGACGGTGAGCAGGAGGGCTCGGGCGAGCAGGGGGTCCGGGTCCTCCCCGCGTTCGGCGGCGGCGCGCTGGCGGGCGAGGAGGGAGACCTGGAGGTAGGAGATGGGGTCGAGGTAGGCGTCGCGGATGGCGAAGGTCTGCTGGAGCACGGGGTGGGTGTCGAGGAGGCGTTCGCCGCCGGTGATGGTCATGACCTCACGGCAGGTGAGGGCGTGTTCGGCCTCGATGGCGGTGAAGACGTGCTTGAGGTGGTCGGGGACGAGGGTGTCGACGTAGTGGCGGGCGATCCGCAGGTCGGTCTTGGCGAGGGTCATCTCGACGTTGGACACGAAGTTGCGGAAGAAGTGCCAGTGTTCGTGCATCTCGGCGAGGACGGTGTCGAGTCCCGCTTCGCGCAGGGCCTTGAGTCCTGAGCCGACGCCGTACCAGCCGGGGACGATCTGGCGGGACTGGGTCCAGCCGAAGACCCAGGGGATGGCGCGCAGTCCGTCGAGTCCGGCGCCGGAGTCGGGGCGGCGGGACGGGCGGGAGCCGAGGTGGAGGTCGGCGAGCTGGTCGACGGGGGTGGCGGCGAAGAAGTACGACGGGAGGTCGGGGTCCTCGACGAGGGCGCGGTAGGCGCCGTGGGCGGCGTCGGAGACGACGTCCATGGCGGCGTCCCAGCGGGCGAGGGATTCGGAGGACTGGCGGGGCGCGGTGTGCAGGGCGGATGCCTGGAGGGTCGCGGCGACGGTCAGTTCGAGGTTCTCGCGGGCGAGGGAGGGGACGAGGTACTTGTCGGAGATGACCTCGCCCTGTTCGGTGACCTTGATCTCGCCTTCGAGGGTGCCCCAGGGCTGGGACAGGATCGCGTCGTGGGAGGGGCCGCCGCCGCGGCCGACGGTGCCGCCGCGGCCGTGGAAGAGGCGCAGCCGGACGCCGTAGCGGTGGGCAACGTCGCGCAGCCGCCGCTGGGCGCGGTGGATCTCCCACTGGCTGGTGGTGATGCCGCCGAACTTGGAGGAGTCGGAGTAGCCGAGCATGACCTCCTGGACGTCGCCGCGCAGGGCGACGAGGCGGCGGTAGGAGGGGTCGGCGAGCATGCCGTCGAGGATGATGTCGGCGGCGCGGAGTTCGTCGGTGGTCTCCAGCAGGGGGACGATGCCGATCTTGGCCCAGCCCGCGTGGAGGTCGAGGAGTCCGGCCTCGCGGGCGAGGACGGTCGCGGCGAACACGTCGTCGGCGCCCTGGCACATGGAGATGATGTAGGACTCGATGACCTCGGGTCCGAAGACCTCCAGGGCGCGCCTGACGGTTTCGAAGACGCCGAGGGTCTTGTGTCCGGCGGCGTCGAGGGGCGCGGGGGTGGGGGCCAGCGGGCGCCGGGAGCGGAGTTCCTTGGCGAGGAGCTTGGTGCGGTACTCGCGGGGCATGTCGGCGTAGCGCCAGGATTCCTCGCCGAGCCGGTCGAAGAGCTGGCCGAGGGCGTGGTGGTGGGCGTCGGCGTGTTCGCGGACGTCCATGGTGGCGAGTTGCAGGCCGAAGGCGGCGAGGGTGCGGATGGTGCGGTTCATCCGGCCGTCGGCGATGAGGGCGCCGCGGTGTTCGCGCAGCGAGGTCTGGACGAGGGTGAGGTCGCGCAGGAGTTCGGCGGTGCCGAGGTAGTCGCGGCCGTTCTCGTGGGGGGTGCCCGCGGCGAGGCGGGTCTTGGTGTTCTCCAGCTTCTGACGGATGCAGGTGGCCTTGAGCCGGTAGGGCTCCTCGGCGTTGAGCCGCTTGTAGCGGGGGCTGATCTCGGGGAGGCGTTCGAGGTCGGCCTGGAGGGAGGTGAGGAGTTCCTCGGTGGCTCCGGTGTAGCGGATGGAGTTGGAGAGGAAGCCGCGGAGTTCGTCGACGAGGTCGAGGGCGTCGTTGATGCCGTGTTCGTGCTGGAGGATCAGGACGTCCCAGGTGACCTGGGGGGTGACGTTGGGGTTGCCGTCGCGGTCGCCGCCGATCCAGGTGCCGAAGGTGAGGGGGCGGCTGTCGTCGGGGAGCCTGACGCCGACCCGTTCGAGTTCGGCGGTGAGGTCCTCCAGGACGTCGCCGACGGCTCCGGCGTGGAGTTCGTCGAGGTAGTAGATGGCGTTGCGGGCCTCGTCGGCGGGTTCGGGGCGCACGACGCGGAGTTCGTCGGTCTGCCAGACGAGGTCGATGTTCTCGGCGAGGCGGGTGTCGTGGCGGCGGCGGTCCGCCTCGATGACGGGGGTTTCGAGCAGGGTGGCGATCCGGCGGAGCTTGTTGAGGACGCTGCGCCGGGCGGCCTCGGTGGGGTGGGCGGTGAAGACCGGCCGGACGTTGAGGTTCTTGACGGTGTCGCGGAGGTGGTCGGGGTCGGCGTCCTTGAGGCGGTCGGCGGTGCGGGCGAGGAGGCTGCCCTCGGCGGCGCGCCTGGCGCGCAGTTCGCGGCCGCGGTGGACCTGCTCGGTGACGTTCGCGAGGTGGAAGTAGGTGGAGAAGGCGCGGACGAGCTTCGCCGCGGTCTCCAGTTCCGTGCCGCCGAGGAGTGCGGCGGCTGCTTCGCCGTCCTCGCGGGTGAGGCTGCGGACGCGTTCGACGAGTTCGAGGAGCTCGGGACCCTCCTGGCGGACCAGGGTCTCGCCGAGGAGGTCACCCAGTCGGCGGATGTCGGCGCGCAGTTCGGCGCTCGTGGTCGTGGTGCGGTCGTCGGCACTGCTCACAGGTGCGGCTCCTTGCAGTGTTGAGGCGCTTCTGGAGGGGAACCCGGGGGTAGGTGCGGCTGCTGGCGCCGCTCGGGGGCCCGGGGCGAACACAGAGCGGACGACGCTGTCCGACCGTGTCCAGGATAGGTGTCCGGGTGGACGCGCGGTCCAAGGGCCTCTTGCCGGGGGCCGCCGCACTGCCATACTTACGATGCCGTAGGTTACGGGACCGTAGGGTGCCGTGGCCGTACGTGCCTCCGCTCGTGACCCTCGATCCCCAGAGGACTCCCCATGACCACCCGCTCCGATGTGCTGGACGACGCCCAGGAGGCGCCGGAACAGCCTGATCAGCCGATTCCGCCAGCGACGCTGGGAGGGGAGAAGAAGGGCTCGGTCGAGCAGCTGGCGCTGATGCTGTTCATCGTGGTCCCGTTCCTGGCGCTCGCCGTCGCCGTCCCGCTGGCCTGGGGCTGGGGGGTGAGCTGGCTGGACGTGGGGCTGCTCGTCTTCTTCTACTTCCTGGGCTGTCACGGCATCACGATCGGTTTCCACCGGTACTTCACGCACGGTTCGTTCAAGGCGAGGCGTCCGCTGCGCATCGCGCTGGCGGTCATGGGTTCGCTGGCGGTGGAGGGGCCGCTGGTGCGCTGGGTGGCCGATCACCGCAAGCACCACAAGTTCTCCGACGCGGAGGGCGACCCGCACTCGCCGTGGCGGTTCGGTGAGACGGTCCCGGCGCTGATGAAGGGCCTGTGGTGGGCGCACATCGGATGGATGTTCGACGAGGAGCGGACCCCGCAGGAGAAGTACGCCCCTGACCTGGTGAAGGACCCGGCCATCCGGCGGATCTCGCGGATGTTCATCCCGCTCACGGTGGTGTCGCTGGCGCTGCCCCCGCTGATCGGCGGGCTGGCCACGATGTCGTGGTGGGGCGCGTTCACGGCGTTCTTCTGGGGCTCCCTGGTACGGGTGGGGCTGCTGCACCATGTGACCTGGTCGATCAACTCGATCTGCCACGCGGTCGGCAAGCGGCCGTTCAAGTCGCGGGACCGGTCGGGCAATGTGTGGTGGCTGGCGGTGCTGTCGTGCGGCGAGTCCTGGCACAACCTGCACCACGCGGACCCGACCTCGGCGCGGCACGGGGTGATGCGGGGGCAGGTCGACTCGTCCGCGCGGTTCATCCGCTGGTTCGAGATGCTGGGCTGGGCGTACGACGTGCGGTGGCCGTCCGCGTCACGGATCGACTCCCGGCGCAGGCAAGAAGCCACCGACCCGGCATGATGGACGACGTGGCGACCGACTCCAGCACATCGAGCAGCGAGAAGCCGCGGCGCACGCGCCGTACCCGGATGACCGGTGCCGAGCGCCGCCAGCAGTTGCTGGAGATCGGTCGCACCCTGTTCGCGGCGAAGGGGTTCGAGGGCACGTCGGTGGAGGAGATCGCGGCGAAGGCCGGGGTGTCCAAGCCGGTGGTGTACGAGCACTTCGGCGGCAAGGAGGGGCTGTACGCGGTGGTGGTCGACCGTGAGATGCGGCGGCTGCTGGACGGGGTGACGGGTTCGCTGACCGCGGGGCATCCGCGGGAACTGCTCGAACAGGCCGCGTTCGCGCTGCTCGACTACATCGAGGAGTACACCGACGGGTTCCGCATCCTGGTGCGGGACTCACCGGTCGCGCAGTCGACGGGTTCGTTCGCGTCGTTGATCTCGGACATCGCGACACAGGTCGAGGACATCCTGGCGGGCGAGTTCAAGAGCCGGGGGTTCGACCCGAAGCTGGCGCCGCTGTACGCGCAGGCGCTGGTGGGGATGGTCGCGCTGACGGGCCAGTGGTGGCTGGACGTGCGCAAGCCGAAGAAGTCCGAGGTGGCGGCGCATCTGGTGAATCTGGCGTGGCACGGGTTGGACGGGCTGGAGCCGCGTCCGGGCCTGATAGGCCGAAGGAAGTCCTGACGGGGTCCGTGGGTCCACCCCCTTGGCGTCCCGCACCTGTCCCCGTGCGGGGTGCATCGGGTTCTTCCACCTGGGCGCACCTGTCCCCGTGCGGGTCGCCGTCCGGCGGGGGGCGGGTTCTCTCAGCTGGGCCCGCTTGCCCCGGTGCGGGTCGCCGTCCGGCGGGGGCGGGTTCTCTCACCTGGGCCCGCTTGCCCCGGTGCGGGCGGTTCGGGGGTGCGCAGTTCCCCGCGCCCCTTCGGGCGCGACCCTGGATGTTGCTGTGCCCCTGCGGGTCGCGTCCGGCGGGGGCCGGGTTCCCGCACCTGAGCCCGCTTGCCCCGGTGCGGGCGGTTCGGGGGTGCGCAGTTCCCCGCGCCCCTTCGGGCGCGGTCCTGGATGTTGCTGTGCCCCTGCGGGTCGCGTCCGGCGGGGGCCAGGTTCCCGCACCTGGGCCCGCTTGCCCCCGTGCGGGGTGATCGGGCTACGGCTTGTGGGCGGTGGCGAAGATCCTGCGGAAGGGGAGGACCGTGCCGTGGGGGCCGGTGGGGTACGCGGTCCGCAGGGCCGCGCGGTACTCGTCCAGGAACGCCTCCCGGCCCTCCGGGTCGTCCGCGAGCGCGGTCAGCACGGGCCTCAGCCCCGTCCCCTTGACCCAGTCGAGCACGGGATCGTCCCCGTGCAGCACATGCAGATACGTGCTCTCCCACACATCCGTCTCGCACCCCAGCGAGGCAAGCGCGTCCAGGTACTCCGCAGGCTCCCGTACGGCCTCGGCGTGCCGCAGCACCCCGTCCAGCCGCTCCCGCCACCGCGCCCCCTCGGCGACCTCCCGCAGCAGCGTGTGGCTCGGCGCGCCGAAGTTCCCGGGCACCTGGAACGCGAACGTTCCCCCGGGGGCGAGCCCCGCGACCCAGCCGGGGAACCGGTCGAGGTGTCCGGGGACCCACTGGAGCAGCGCGTTGCTGATGATCACGTCGTACGGCTCCGCGGGGTCCGGGTCCCAGGTCGCGGCGTCGGCGTACGCGAAGCCGAGGTGTCCCCCGCCCCCGGTGGGTCCGGCGAGCGGCCGGGCCCGGTCGAGCATGTCGGTGGAGTTGTCGTAGCCGGTGATCCGCGCGGTGGGCCAGCGCCGGGCGAGCAGCGTGGTGACGTTGCCGGGTCCGCATCCGAGGTCCGCGATCCGGGGCGGGCGGCCCGTGGGCGGCTCGGGGACACGGGCCAGCAGGTCCGCGAAGGGGCGCCCGCGGTGGTCGGCGTGGCGCAGGTACTGGTGCGGGTCCCAGACGGGTACGGCTGCGGGCACGGCGGTCTCCTCCCGGAGCGGAGGACCGTCCTCCACCCCCACCATCTATCTTGACATCAAGAGACTTCACATCGACAGACCTACTACACTGATCGCCATGGAGGACGAGGTCGATCGGCTGGTCGCGGCATGGCGCCGGGAGCGCCCTGACCTCGACGTGGAGCCCCTTGAGGTGCTCAGTCGGGTCAGCAGGCTGGCGCGGCATCTCGACCGCGCGCGCCGGCTCGCGTTCTCCGAGCACCAGCTGGAGCCCTGGGAGTTCGACGTCCTGACCTCGCTGCGGCGGGCGGGGGCGCCCTATCAGCTCTCACCGGGTCAGTTGCTGACCCAGACACTGGTCACCTCGGGGACGATGACGAACCGGATCGACCGGCTGGCGAAGAAGGGCCTGGTCGAGCGGTTGCCCGATCCCACGGACCGGCGGGGTGTGCTGGTGCGGCTCACGCCGGAGGGGCGGGACCGGGCGGACCAGGCGCTGGCCGGGCTCCTGGACCAGGAGCGGGCCATCCTCTCCGAGCTGTCCTCGGCGCAGCGGGGCGCGCTGGCCGCGCTGCTCAGGCAGCTCACGGCACCGTTCGACAACATCCCCGGCTGATCGCCTTCGCTTGCGCTTCCGAGGTTTCCTGTGCTGGGCGTACTTGTCCCGGTGCGGGTCGCTCGTGGGGTGCGCAGTTCCCCGCGCCCCTGGATGCTGCCCCATTACGGTCGCTCGCCGGGTGCGGGTCGGTCCTCGTCTTCGCGCAGTTCCCCGCGCCCCTTTGGGGGCGCCCCCTGGGGCTGCCGTCCGTCTGCGGGCTGTCATCAGGCCGGGGCGGGGTTCAACCCCCCTCCTCGCGGACTCGCGCTGCTGCGGGAGGGGGTGGGCGGGAATCTCTGCCCGCAGACTCCGATGCTCTTCAGTCCGACCACAGGAACGTCCGACCGAGCGCGTTGGAGCGAGGACGGAGAATCCCGACCGGCCCCGACCCGAAGAACCAACCGGGAGCGCCCCGAAGGGGCGCGGGGAACTGCGCGAAAACGACGAGCGACAGCACAGGAACAGGTGGGCCCGGCACCGAAAACCTAGGGGCGCGGGGAACCGCGCGACAGCGGCCGACACCCGCACGGGGACGGGAGGTGCTCGGGTGAGTCGCTACGGACCGCCCCCGTCAGGACGCCGCCTCCAGGTCGACCGGGCCCACCCCCGCCCGCCGGGCCAGCGCCACCGCGGCCAGCGTGGAGTGGACGCCCAGCTTCCCGAGCACGTTCTGCATATGCGTCCGCACGGTATGCGGGGAGAGGAACAACCGCTCGGCGACCGCCTTGCGCCCCAGCCCCGCGACCATGCAGCGCAGCACCTCCCGCTCGCGCGGGGTGAGCGACTCCACGAGCCGCTCGCTCTCCGTCCGGTGCTTGCGCGCCGCGGTCAGCTCCCGCAGCACCCCGGTGAGCAGCGCCGGCGGGAGATGCGTCTCGTCCCGCAGCACCCCCCGGATCACGGTGAGCAGCCGCGACAGCGAGCAGTCCTTGGCCACCCACCCGGACGCCCCCGCCTGGAGGGCGAGTGCCGCCCGCCTCGGGTCGTCTTTCTCGGCGAGCACCACCGTCCGCACGGACGGCTGCGACTGCCGTACCGCGGAGACGAGCGAGATGCCGTCGACGACGCCGTCGCCCCCGTGCTCGGAGGCGACGGCGACGGCGGGCCGCGCGCCGGGCAGCACGCCCAGCGGCGCGCCGCCCAGATCGGCGTCGGCGAGCAGGACGTCGAACCTGCGGCCGTCGGCCGCCGCGCGGTCCAGGCAGCGCAGGGCCGCCGGGCCACTGCCTGCGGCCGACACGTCGACGTCGGGCTCGGCGGCGAGTGCCGCCGCGAGCGACTCGGCGAAGATGCGGTGGTCGTCGACGACCAGGACACGGATACGAACCACTGAAACCCCCTTTGGGGGACGACCTGAGCGGACACAGCGCCCTGCGTGGATTCCCGGACCAGGGAGGTCCGGGGACGGGCCGCCGCAGCCGCACGGCCGCCGCCGTGCTCGGACTGCTACCCCCACTACGGGTGCCGTACCCGGATGTCTCGCCCCCTGATCCACACCGGCCCCCACCGGCGCTGCCCCTCAGAGTAAGGCCGCTGGGCAGCGGCGGAAGCCGAATTGCAGAACTGTTCGGACCCGCCGTTTAGGGTGAGTCGTATGTTTCGTATGGAGACAGAAGTCGACAAACGCCGGGTTGGTCTGCTGCGTTCCCGGCTGAGGGACACCAATACGAGGGCGTCGCCGGCGCTCCGGGCGCTGCGGGAGACCGTCGCGGACCGGGAGATACCCGTGCAGGTCTGGGCGTTCGGCGAGGACGACGAGCTGGCGGGGGGCTGCGACGCGCACGCCTGGGGCGGCTGGCTGCATGTGAATCTGCTGTGGGTGGACGAGCGTCACCGCGGCACGGGGCTCGGTTCGCGGCTGCTCGCGGACACCGAGCGGCGGGCCCGCGAGGAGCACGGCTGTGCCCGTTCGCGGGTGTGGACCTGGGACTTCCAGGCGCCGGACTTCTACCGCCGGTACGGGTACGAGGTCATATGCGCCCTGCCGGACTATCCGCCGGGCATCACCGAGTACACCCTGGTCAAGACGCTGGTCTGAGGCGCCGGGCACCGGCCGACGGCCGCGCCCCGAACACCCGGGGCGCCGTGAACGCGGCGTCGGCGAAGGCGTCGTGCACCGCCGCGGCGATCCGCTCCGCGTCCGCGGCCTCCGTCAGGACGACGGCGGAGCCGCCGAAACCGCCGCCGGTCATCCGCGCCCCGTGCGCGCCCGCCGCGGTGGCCGCGCTGACGACGAGGTCCAGTTCCGGGCAGGAGATGCGCAGGTCGTCCCGCAGGGACGCGTGCCCTTCGGTGAGGACGGGGCCGATCGCGCGGAGGTCCCCGGGGGTACCGGAGGCCAGCAGGGCGACGACCCGTGCGACCCGGTGGTCGTCGGACACCACATGCCGTACATAGCGGCGCAGGCGCTCGTCGTCGAGGCGCGCGAGGGCGTGCGGGAGCGCGTTGTACGGAAGGTCGCGCAGATGGGGCACACCGAGCTGGCGCGCGCCCTCCTCGCACCCCGCGCGCCGTTCGGCGTACGCCCCGTCGCCGAGGGCGTGCTGGACCCGGGTGTCGACGACGAGCAGGGTGAGGCCGTGGGCGGTGAGGTCGAAGGGGATCTGCCGGACGGTCAGGTCGCGGCAGTCGAGGTGGAGGGCGTGGCCGGGGACGCAAACCGCCGACGCCATCTGGTCCATGATCCCGCAGGGCACACCGACGAAGTCGTTCTCGGCGCGCTGGGCGTACCGGGCGAGCGCGGGGCGGTCGAGCCCGAGGCCGTGGAGTTCGTCCAGGGCGACGGCGGTGACGACCTCCAGGGCGGCGGAGGACGAGAGTCCGGCGCCGGTGGGGACGGTCGAGGCGAGATGGAGGTCGGCGCCGCCGAGGACGGCGGTGTGCCCGGCGCGGGCCAGGGCCCACAGGACGCCCGCCGGGTAGGCGGCCCAGCCGCCGCCGGAGCGGGGTTCCAGCGCGGTGGCGTCCAGTTCGGCCACCGGGCCGGGGATGTCCGCCGAGTGCAGCCGCAGTACGCCGTCGGTGCGCCTGCGCACCGCGGCGACGACGGTGTGCGGCAGGGCGAGCGGCATCACGAAGCCCTCGTTGAAGTCGGTGTACTCACCGATGAGGTTGACCCGGCCGGGCGCCGCCCACACCCCTTCGGGCGGGGCCCCGTACAGCGCGGTGAAGTCCCGGGCCACGGTCCGCGCGGCACCGTCCAGGTCCGCGGGCTCCGGTTCCAGGGGGCGGGGTCCTCCGGTACGGCTCGCGGGGGCGTTCACGCGCTGTACCGGCGGGCGAACGCCCAGGCGTCCGCGACGATGTCGGTGAGGGCGGCGCGGGCGGGCCGCCAGCCGAGCCGGTCACGGGCGGTGGCGGCGGAGGCGACGAGGACGGCGGGGTCACCGGGGCGGCGGGGAGCGGGGCTCTCGGGCACGGGCAGACCGGTGACCTCGCGGACCGCGGCGACGACCTCCCGCACGGAGAAGCCGTTGCCGTTGCCGAGGTTGCAGATCAGATGCTCGCCGGGGGCGGCGGCGGTCAGCGCGAGGAGATGGGCGGCGGCGAGGTCCGCGACATGGATGTAGTCGCGTACGCAGGTGCCGTCGGGGGTGGGGTAGTCGTCGCCGTACACCTGGACGGCGTCCCGCCGGCCGAGCGCGGTCTGGAGGACGAGCGGGATCAGATGCGACTCGGGGTCGTGCCGCTCCCCGTACAGGGTGCCGTCGGGGGCCCGGTGGGCGCCCGCGACGTTGAAGTACCGCAGGGACACCGCCGCGAGGCCGTGGGCCGCCGCCTCGCCGCCGATCATATGGTCGACGGCGAGCTTCGACGCGCCGTACGGGCTGGTGGGCGCCGTCGGGTCGGTCTCCCGGACGGGGGTGCGCGACGGTTCGCCGTAGGTGGCGGCGGTGGAGGAGAAGACGAGCTTGCGCACCCCCGCGCCGCGCATCGCGGCGAGCAGCGCCATCGTGCCGCCGACGTTGTTGTCCCAGTACTTCTCGGGCCGTGCGACGGACTCGGCGACCTGTGAGGACGCGGCGAAGTGCAGTACGGCGTCGTAACCGCCGCCGAGGTGGCGGGCCGCGTCCTGGACCCGGCCCTCGATGAACCGGGCGCCGCGCGGGACACCCTCCCGGAAGCCCGTCGACAGGTCGTCGAGGACGGTCACCGCGTGGCCCGCCGCCAGCAGATGCGCCGCGACGACCCCGCCGACGTATCCGGCGCCCCCGGTGACCAGGTACGTACCGCTGGTCAACTCGCCACCTCCCGCAGTCTGCGCGCCGCGTCCTCCGGCGGCACGTCGTTGATGAACACGCTCATACCGGATTCCGAACCCGCGAGGAACTTCAGCTTGCCGGGGGTCCGCCGGACGGTGAAGAGTTCCAGATGCAGCCCGAACCCGGCGCGTTCGGCGGGCCGGGTGAACGGCGCCTGGTGCCAGGCGGAGATGTACGGGGTGGGGGGCGCGCCGGGGCCGAAGATCCGGTCGAAGCGGCGCAGCAGTTCCAGGTACACGGCCGGGAACCCGGCCCGCGCGGCGTCGTCGAGGGCGAGCAGATCGGGTACGCGGCGCTTGGGGTAAAGGTGCACCTCGTACGGCCAGTGGGCGGCGTAGGGGACGAACGCGGCCCAGTCGTCGGTCTCCAGGACGGTCCGCGTGCCGTCGCCGAGCTCGTCGGCGAGGACGTCGTCGAAGAGGTTGCGGCCGGTGGCCGTGTGGTGCCGGGCGACGGAGTCGAGCATCCGTGTGGTGCGCGGGGTGGTGAAGGGGAACGCGTAGATCTGGCCGTGGGGGTGGCCGAGGGTCACGCCGATCTCCACCCCCCGGTTCTCGAAGCAGTAGACCTGTTCCACGGACGGCAGATGGGACAGTTCCGCAGTCCGGTCGGTCCAGGCGTCGAGGACGAGGGCGGTGTGCTCCTCGGTGAGGTCGGCGAACGACGTGTCGTGGTCGGCGGTGAAGCAGACGACCTCGCAGCGGCCGGAGCCGCCCGCGAGGGACGGGAACCGGTTCTCGAACACGGCGACGTCGTACGAGGAGTCGGGGATCTCGGTGTGCCGGCCGTCCCGGGAGGGGCACAGGGGGCACTCGTCAGCCGGGGGCAGATAGGTACGGGCCTGCCGGTGCGAGGCGATGGCCACGTCGTCGCCGAGCAGGCGGTCGTGGCGGATCTCCGAGGTGGTGGCGACGGGCGGCAGGGGACGGGGGTCGGCCGCGGTGCGGACCGTGTCGTCGCGGATGTCGTAGTAGATGAGCTCGCGGCCGTCGGCCAGCCGGGTCGACGTCTTCTTCACTCCGGGGCTCCTCGTCAGATACGGGGCGGTTCCCGCAAGACCTCCAGGATTCCAACAGAATCGAACACAACAAACCATAGCCCGCCCCCACCGTCAATGGACCCCGGCCCCAACCCGGCCGACCAACAACGGACCGGGGCACCCCCCAGGGGCGCGGGGAACCGCGCACCCACCGAGCGACGGCACGGAACAAGCCCGCCCACCCGGACATACCCACGGACGCCCGGGCACCCCGCACCCGACCGGGGCGCAAAGGACGAAGGCGCCCCGCACCCGAAGAGCGACCGAAATTGGGCAGCATCCAGGGGCGCGAGGAACTGCGCACCCACCAAGCGACGGCACAGGAACAACCCCGCCCACCCGGACAGCCCCACGGACGCCCGGGCCGCCCACAGCCGACCAACGACGGTCAGAGGGCACCACCAGGGGCGCGGGGAACTGCGCACCCACGAACGCCCCGCACAGGAACAAGTACGCCCACCCGGACAGCCCCAGAAGCGCAAGCGAAGGCGAAACGCACAACAGCGCCGCACCGGCAAGGAACCCGGTACGGCGCTACAGGCCCGGCGAGGGGCGCGGCCTCAGGACGGCAGGGGCGACGGCGGAACGGGCCCCGCCCGGTCCAGCAGCCCCGTACGCGCGGCCAACGCGGCAGCCTCCAGCCGCGACCCCACCCCCAGCTTCATCAGCACCCGCTGCACATGCGTACGCGCCGTGGAGGGCGCGATACCCATCCCCGCGGCGATCAGCCGCGTGTCCTCCCCGTCCGCGACCCGCACCAGTACCTCGACCTCACGGGGCGTCAGCATCTGCAACAGCCGCTGCCCCTCGTCGTCGGGCTGGGCCGCGGGGTTCAGCAACTCCCCGAACGCCCCCTGGAGGAGCTGCGGGGCGACCGCCGCCTCCCCCGCGCGGGCCTTCATGATGGCCCGCTCCACCCCTTCGATCCGCTCGTCGTGCCGTACGTACCCGGAGGCCCCCGCGGCGAACGCCGCGGCGATCCCCCGCGGTGACGGCACCGGACCCAGCACCACGACCGCGACCTGCGGACGGTCCCGTTTGATCCGTACCACCGGGTCGAACGCGCCCGGCTCCGCCGGGGTCGCCGTACCCAGCAGACAGACTTCGGGCGCGCGTGTGATCACCAACTCCGCGGCGCCCGCGGCCGGAGCCGCCGCCGCGAGCACTCTGTGCCCGCGCAATTTCAGGGCCGAGGCCAATGCCTCGGCCAGCAACCTGTGATCGTCGACCACCATGAGCCGCACACCCATAGTGTCACCCCCCACTTTCCCGCCCGGCCCCCCACAGACCCGGACGCCCTGCCCTAGTCCCCCGGAAGTTACACGCTTGTTCGACGGGCCGCTGCCCTTACGGAAGAGAAGCCAACCGGAATACCGAAATCGTCGACCTTTCCGACCGATGGGGCGTATCCGTACGCGTCGCGCCCGGAAAGTGTGCGACGACCGGGAATCCCCCGGGGCGCGCCGCAACGCTCCTGCCCACACCGGCCGCCGGGGCGCGCTTCCACGCGCCCCCCGCCCGCGCTGATGAGCCGCTCCTCCGCGCCGCGCGGGAACACGGCGGCGCCCCCGTCCCCGGCACGGGACCGTACAACCGGAGGAAGGAGCCCGGAGGACGGTGCCGGTGAGGAGGCGGGGGCGCGGCGGACGCGGACCGGCCGGCGGGTGCCGGTCAGCCGGTGCCGGTCAGCCGGTGCCGAAGGCGACCGCCAGATACTCCTTGTCGCCGTCGCTCAGTGCCTTGGACGCGTAGATCTCGCTCATGAAGAGCCGCCCGTCGCCGTAGTCGTACTCCGAGTACTCCGGCATGAAGGCGGTCTCCATGTCCCGGGTGGACTCCGTCGACGGGGTCTCCAGCAGGACCGTCGCCTTCAGGGTGGCGCCGTCCAGACTGACGACCTGACCGCCCTTGTCGTACGGCGGGCGCTTGTAGGCGATGACGTTGGTGCCGTCCATCCGGATCGGGCTGATGGTGTAGCCGTCGCCCGCGTCGGCGCGGGCGCCCACCAGCTTGCCGGTGGCGAGGTCGAACGCGACGATCTCGTTGGTGTCGCTGAACTCCGCGGTGCCCGGGTGCTCCTCGGTCGGCAGATACAGCCGGTCGCCCCCGACGGCGAGGAGCTTGCACTGCTCGACCCGCGTCGCGTCGCACCTCGCCGCGTACTTGTCGCCCTCGGCGGTGAACTTGGAGCGCAGCTTGCCGGTCTTCTCGTCGATCGCGAAGAAGTCGGAGATCCCGCTGCCGTCCCCGGCGGAGTCACCGATGTCGGCGGCGACGACCAGCGGTGTGGTGGAGACGACGCTCGCGTAGTCCACTCCGGTCGCCATCTTGTACGTGGACAGCGGCTTGCCGGTCTTCGGGTCGAGGTTCTGGATCTCCAGGCGCCGGTTGTCGAGGTCGCCGCAGCGGCGGACCGCGACCAGCGCGCTGCCGCCCGCGTAGCCGGAGTCGTAGCAGGGCTCCCCCAGCTTCGGCTCCCACAGGGACGAGCCGTCGGCGGCGCTCCAGGCCGCGCCGCCCGCCGTACCGCCCGCGGCGACGGTACCGCCGCCGATGGTGACCTCGTCGAAGGAGACGAGCCGGTCACCGGACTTCGCGGTCTTGGTCCACAGCAGCTTGCCGGTGGTCAGGTCGAGCATGGAGACCTGGGTGCAGCCCTGGTACGGCTTGGCCTTGGTGGGCGTCGCGGGCTGGGCGATCAGCGCGGTCCGGTTGTCGGCGGTGACGTGCCGCGAGGCCGCGCACACCGGGCCGGTCAGCTTGGCCGTCCACAGCTCCGCGCCGGTCGCCGGGTCGTACCCGCCGACCACACCGATCCCGGCCTTGGCGTACACCTTGTCGGTCAGCCAGGAACCGGCGACCTGGGTGGTGTTGTCGTCCTTGATGACCGGTGAGGGCACCTGGAACAGCGGCTTCGCCTTGGTGTTGGCGGGCGCCTTCTCCTGGGGCGTGGTGGCCTCGGGAGCGACGCCGCCGGACGTGCCGCCGGTGTCGTTCCCGCCCGCGGTGCCCTCGCCGCCCTTCTCCTTGGTGTCCTTGCCGTCCTTGCCGCCGTCGGCGGAGCTGTTCTTGCTGTCGTCGTCCTTGCCCATGGACGAGTAGACGATCCCGCCGCCGACGATCAGCGCGATGACGAGGACCGCCGCGCCGATGATCAGCGCGATCGGGTTGCGCGAGCGGGACGGACCGCCGCCGGGCTGCTGCGGAGGCATCGCGACGGTCGGGACGGAGTACTGGGCGTACGGCTGCTGCTGGCCGGGGTAGCCGCCGGGCTGCTGGCCCTGCGGACCGGGGTAGCCGTACCCGGGCGCGGACTGCTGGCCCGGGGCGCCGGGATAGCCGTACCCCGGGGGCTGGGCCTGCGGCGGCTGTCCGGGCGGGCCGCCGGGGTAGCCGTACCCCGGGGCGGACTGCTGGGGCGGGGCCCCGTAACCACCGGCGGGCGGCGCCGCGTGGGGCGCGCCGTAACCGGGCGGCGGACCCTGCGGGGCGCCGTAACCGGGTGTCGGCGTCTGCGGGGCGCCGTAACCGCCCGGCGGGGGCGTCTGCGGGGCACCGAAGCCGCCGGGGGGCGGGTCCTGCGGGGCACCGAAGCCGCCGGGCGGCGGGTCCTGGGGCGCGCCGAAACCACCGGGCTGGGCGCCCGGCGGGTCCTGCTGCTTGCCGAAGCCGACGGGCGGCTGGGCGGGCGGCGGGCCCGCGGGTGCCGGGGGCGGACCCTGGGGCGGGACCTGGTCGGCGGGGACCCGGTCCGACGGGGGCTCGCCGGCGGGCGGCTCGGGGGGCTGGGGCGGCTGGCTCATGGCGTGTCTACCTCGGGGAAACGGTTCGGAGCCCGGCGTGGGGCCACGGGGGACCCGGGCACCTGGACAAGGGCCCGGGTCCGGGACGGACGGGGACGGCGGACGGACGTCGGCCTGGGACCGGGGTCGTCAGGGACCGAAGACCATCATCAGCTTCTGCTCCGAGTCGGCCTTCGTGTTCGTCAGCCGGGTGCTGGAGAGGTAGAAACGGCCACCGGCCCAGGCCATCTCCTTGGCGAAGAAGGTGTTCTCCAGCGCCGCGGCGCCCGCCGGGTTCTGGAGGAGCTTCTTCGGGGTCCCGCCGCCGACCGGGGTGGCGGTGATGGTACCGCCCGTGTCGTACGTGGGCTCCTCGTACGAGATGACGTTGCCGTCCTCGACCCGCAGCGGGAGCACGGAGCGGGCGCCGGTGGACTTGGCGCGCCATTTCTCCTTGCCGGTGTTCAGGTTGACGGCGATGAGTTCGTTGACGCCGTTCTTCGCCTTGGACGGCAGGTACAGGGTGTTGGCGTCGGTGGCGACCCCGTCACAGCTCTGGAGGGCTTCGCCGCCGAGGACCAGACCGCAGTCGGGTTCGGGCGCCTCCTCCATGGCGACCTGCGAACGGACCTCACCGGAGCCGTTCCTCAGGGTGCTGATGTTCCACTGCTTCTTGTCGTCGTTGGTGAGGTAGAGCACGACCGGGTCGAGGGAGTAGACCCGGCTGATGCGCCACTTCTTCGGGAACTTCTTCGTCCAGCGGACCTTGCCGGTGGCGGGGTCGAGTTCCCTGAGCTGCTCGTGCTGGTTCTCGCCGCCCGCGCCGCAGGAGGCGACCGTGAGCAGTTTGCTGCCGCTGGTGAAGCCGGACGGGTAGCAGTTGGTCCCGTACTTGTCCGCGGTGAAGAGTTCCTTGCCGGTGTTCGCCTGGTAGGCGACACCGGACATCGAGCGGCCCACCACCAGGGTGTCGCCGACGAGGTGGAGTTCGAGGCCGATGGTGCTGTCGAAGAGATCGCCGTCGGGGATCTTCTTGGTCCAGCCCTTCTTGCCGGTGGCCAGGTCGATCTGCTGGAGCTGGTTGCACTTGGCGCGGTCGCTGACGCCGCTCATATAGGCGACGACGACCTTCAGGCCGGGCGTCGGCTGCGGGGTCGCCGCGCAGACCGCCTGCGGCAGCTCCACCGGGTCCCACGCGGGCGCGCCGCTCTTCGCGTCGAAACCGAGTACCTGCTTGTACGCGGCCTTGGCGACCGTGGTGCCGGTGACCCACATCTCCGGGGCGTCCGCGCCGGAGCCGGGGACCTTCGGGGCCTGCTTGTACCAGAGGACCTTGGACTCACCGGGCTTGCGGTCCGCGTTCAGGTCCTCCTCGGCCGCGTCGCCGTCACCGCTGCCGTCGCCCTGGTCGACGGAGGGGGACGCGTCGGCGCTGGGCTTCGGGTCGGCCGTGGCGCTCGCGACGGGGTCCTTGGTGGCCTGCTCCTTCTTGTCGTCCTGACCGTCACGGTTCAGGGCGAAGACGGTGGCGCCCACGACGAGCACGACCGCGACGGCCGCGGCGATCACCATCGCGGGCCTCCCCTTGAACGGCCCCCGCCCGCCCCCGGACCCCGCCCCGCCGGACCCCTGCGGCCCCCCGGGATACCCCTGCTGCCCGAACCCCTGCCGGCCGTACGGCTGCTGCCCGTAGGGCGCCTGGCCGGGCTGCTGCCCGTACGGAGACTGGCCGTACGGCTGTTGCGGGGCATAGGGGCCGGGCTGGGCCGCGTACGGGCCCGGCTGACCGTACGGCCCCGGCTGCGGCGGGCCGTACGGGCCGGGCTGCTGCGGGGCGCTGTACGGTCCCGGCTGCGACTGGCCGTACGGTCCCGCCTGCGGGGCGTACGGGCCGGACTGCGGGGCGGTGTACGGGCCGGACTGCGCGTAAGGGTCGGCGTCACCGGACGGCGGACCCGGGGGGTGGGCCGGCTGGCCGGAATCCTGCGGTGCTCCGTCCCCGTCGCGGGGCGTACGGTCATCGGGCGGCTGACTCATCAGCGCTCCCCCTCTTCACTGATTCTCGGCGCCCGGGGTACGGGAAGGTGCGTACGCGAACTGGTCTCGGTCGCCCTTTCTATCACCACGGGGCAAGGGGGTTACGGGGCGCCCGAGTGCTGTGCCCAAGGCCGGACGCCCTTGTGATAGCTCTGTTACGCCCCCTTCACGCCCCCTCCCCAAGGGCCCCCGAGGTCAGCACCACAGTGGCTTGTTCCCGTCCCCCCGACCCACCCTGACAGGTCGCCTTCGCTTGCGCTTCCCAGGTCTGTCCGGCTGGACGTACGTGTCCCGGTACGGGCCGTTCGTGGGGTGCGCAGTTCCCCGCGCCCCTGGATGCTGCCCCCTTGCGGTCGCTCTTCGGGTGCGGGCCGGTCCTCGTCTTTTGCGCAGTTCCCCGCGCCCCTGAAGGGGCACTCCCCTCCTCGCGCGGTCGCAGGACTCACGTAAGGGGGTGGGCGGGAATCTCTGCCCGCAGACTCCGATGCTCTTCAGCAGGACACGAGGGACGTCCGACCGAGCGCGTTGGAGCGAGGACGGAGAATCCCGACCGGCACCGACCCGAAGAACCGGCCGGATGCGCCCCAAAGGGGCGCGGGGAACTGCGCGAAACCACCGAGCGACGGCACAGGAACGGAGTACGCCCAGCCGGACAGACCTGGGACGACCCGCACAGGAAAAATGCGCGTCCCGCCGGACAGACCTGGGAAGCGCAAGCGAAGGCGACCCGCGGACGAAGAGGCGACAGCAGGAGGCAGCACACCACGCGGCCCCCGAGGAATCACGCCTCGTCCGCCAGCTCCATCCACCGAAGCTCCAGCTCGTCCCGGTCCGCGACCAGCGCCCTCAGCTCCGCGTCCAGCGAGGCCACCTTCTCGAAGTCCGTCGCGTTCTCCGCGATCCGCGCGTGCAGCCCCGTCTCCCGGTCGGACAGCTTGTCCAGCTGCCGCTCGATCCGCTGGAGTTCCTTCTTCGCGGCCCGCGTCTCCGCCGAGGACGGCCCCTTCGCGACGGGCGCCGCGACGACCGGCGCCACCGACGCGACGGCCCGCGCGGCCATCCGCTCCCGCCGCTCCAGGTACTCGTCGATCCCCCGCGGCAGCATCCGCAGCGCGGAGTCGCCGAGCAGCGCGAACACCCGGTCGGTGGTCCGCTCCAGGAAGAACCGGTCGTGGGAGATCACGATCATCGACCCGGGCCACCCGTCCAGCAGGTCCTCCAGCTGGTTCAGCGTCTCGATGTCGAGGTCGTTCGTGGGCTCGTCGAGGAACAGGACGTTCGGCTCGTCCATCAGCAGCCGCAGCAGTTGCAGCCGGCGCCGCTCACCGCCGGACAGGTCCCCGACGGGGGTCCACTGCTTCTCCTTGCCGAAGCCGAACATCTCGCAGAGCTGTCCGGCGGTCATCTCCCGACCCTTGCCCAGGTCGACCCGCTCCCGTACCTGCTGCACCGCTTCCAGCACCCGCAGCCGCGGGGCGAGTTCGGACACCTCCTGGGAGAGGTACGCGAGCTTGACGGTGCGGCCCACGACGACCCGCCCGGCGGCGGGCTGCGTCTCGCCGCCGCTGCGCTGCGCGTCCGCGAGCGCCCGCAGCAGGGACGTCTTGCCCGCGCCGTTGACCCCGACGAGCCCGATCCGGTCGCCGGGACCCAGCTGCCAGGTCACATGCTGGAGGAGGGTCTTGGGACCGGCCGTGACGGTGATGTCCTCGACCTCGAACACGGTCTTGCCGAGCCGCGAGCTGGCGAACTTCATCAGCTCGGAGGTGTCCCGGGGCGGCGGTACGTCCTTGATCAGCTCATTGGCCGCCTCGACCCGGAACCGGGGCTTCGACGTACGCGCGGGGGCGCCGCGCCGCAGCCAGGCCAGCTCCTTGCGGACCAGGTTCTGCCGCTTGACCTCCTCGGTCGCGGCGATGCGCTCCCGCTCGGCGCGGGCGAAGACGTAGTCCGAGTAGCCGCCCTCGTACTCGTAGACCGTGCCCTTCTGCACATCCCACATGCGGGTGCAGACCTGGTCCAGGAACCACCGGTCGTGGGTCACGCAGACGAGCGCGGAGCGGCGGTTGCGCAGATGGGCGGCGAGCCAGGCGATGCCCTCGACGTCGAGGTGGTTCGTCGGCTCGTCGAGGACGACGAGGTCCTGGTCCTCGATGAGGAGCTTGGCGAGCGCGATCCGGCGGCGCTCACCGCCGGACAGCGGACCGATCACCGTGTCGAGTCCGTGCTCGAAGCCGGGCAGGTCCAGCCCGCCGAAGAGTCCGGTGAGGACATCGCGGATCCTGGCGTCACCGGCCCACTCGTGGTCGGCCATGTCGCGGATCACCTCGTGCCGCACGGTGGCCGTGGAGTCGAGGGAGTCGTGCTGGGTGAGGACCCCGAGCCGCAGCCCGCCGCTGTGGGTGACCCGGCCGGTGTCCGCGTCCTCCAGCTTCGCAAGCATCCGGATCAGGGTGGTCTTCCCGTCCCCGTTCCGGCCCACGACACCGATGCGGTCGCCCTCGGAGACGCCGAGCGACACCCCGTCGAGCAGGGCACGGGTGCCGTACACCTTGCCTACGGACTCGACATTGACGAGGTTGACTGCCATTTCGCTCCTGCCAGGGGGATGAACCGACTCTCCAGCGTAGTCGGCTCCCCGGAACCCGGACGCCGCCGTCCACAGGCGGTACCCACCGGGCGGCGGGCGGCCCCGCGGTGACCCCCGGCGCACGGAACGTGAGCGGCGGACCCTATGCGGTGGACCGTGGGCGCCGGGAGGTGTGCGGCGGGCCGGGTTCAGCGCAGCGCGCGCGGGCGGGCGGCCGGGGTGCGGGACCGGACGCCCGCGGAGGTGCCCGCGCGTTCCACCAGGTACCAGCCCGCGAGGGCCGTCACGACGGCCGCCGGGGCGGTGACGCGGACCGCGACGAGCAGGGCGCTGCGGCCTTCGAGGAGGTCGGCGAGGCCGACCGTCGACAGGCCGAGGACGCCGAACAGGGCGAGGGTGACGCCGATCGCGGCGAGCGGGCCCGTCCAGCGGCGGGGCGCGGCGGGTGCCGCCGGGGTGCCGGGGCGTTCGAAGCGGCGGAACAGCAGGGCGAGGAGCGCGGTCAGGGTCGCCGCGACGGCGAGCCGGAGCGGTACCTGGGCCCACCAGACGGCCGTGGCGGGTTCGGGCAGCGGGACGTCGAGGGCGAGCAGCGCCCCGTAGACGCCGAGCATGGCGGTGAGGTGCCACAGGAACGCGGTCATGGCGAAGCCGCTCGCGACGACGACCCCGCGCCAGACCCGGGGCCGGGCCAGCAGCCGGGTCGCGGGGGCGCGCAGGAGTTCCACCGCGCCGACGAGCCACAGGCCGTGGCACAGCAGGGCCAGGGTGGGCGGGGCCATGTTGGAGACCTTCTCGCCGGGCATCCCGACCATGGACAGCGGGTAGGGGCCGACGGCGACGAGCAGTGCCGCGCCGACGAGTCCGGCGCCCGCGAGCAGGCGGGGCGCGGTCAGCCGGCCGTCGGCGCGCAGGAAGCCGAGCTGGTGGACGGCGAGCCAGACGAAGGCGAAGTTGAGGAACTCGGCGTACGGGACGCCCAGCGCGAAGCGCAGTACGTCGACGGTGGCGGCGGCGCCCGCGAGCGTGGCGAAGGCGGCCCAGCCCCAGCGTTCGTGGGCGCGCAGCAGTGCCGGGGTGAGGGCGACCATCGCGAGGTAGACGCCGATGAACCACAGGGGCTGGGTGACGAGCCGCAGGGCCGCGTCGAGCAGCGCGCTGTCCACCCGCGCGAGTTGCAGGACGAGCGCGGCGGCACCCCAGACGAGGACGAAGGCCATGGTCGGACGCAGCAGCCGGTGCAGCCGGGTGCGCAGGAACACCGCGTAGACGGAGGGCGCGTCCGGGTTGCGGCGGGACAGGGAGCGGTACGAGAGGGCGTGCGCGAAGCCGCCGACGTAGAAGAAGACGGGCATCACCTGGAACAGCCAGGTCAGGGACTGGGCCTCGGGGAGATGGGTGAGGAGGTTGCCGATGTGCGCGGTGCCGTCGGGGCGCGGCGCGACGGCGGCCATGAGCCAGTGTCCGAGGATCACGGTCGCGAGCGAGGCGACCCGCAGGAGGTCCATGTACCGGTCCCGCCCGGACGGTGTCGCACCGGCCGGCCGTTCCGCTTCCCGAAGACTTGTTCCCATTCCGGTACGGTCTCCCGGCCGGGCGCCCGGGAGGGAGGGCGCCGGTACTCAGATCAGGTCTGAGTACGTGTACCTGTGAGGGGCTTGCGGTAGCGGAGCTCGGGCAGGACGGCGCCGCCGGTGGTCTCCTCGGCGGTGGCGCCGTCGAACCGCCAGCCCGCGGCCTCGTAGAAGCGGCGCGCGCGGGTGTTGTCCGCGAGGACCCAGAGCGTGCCGTCCCGGTACCCGGCCGCCGCGAGGGCGGTGGTCGTGGCCACCATCAGGGCACGGCCGACCCCGGTGCCCCAGTGGTCGGGGTGGGCGTACATGGTGTGGATCTCACCGTCCTCGGGGGCGTCCGCCGGTGCGGGCTCGGTGGTGGCCTCGGTGACGGGCTCGGCGGGCCGGAATCCGGCGAAGGCGACGATCCGGTCGGCGGAGTCGGCCACGGCCACCAGGATGCGGGCCCGTGGCGCTTCGCTCGCGGCGAGCCGTTCGGCCCAGACCTCGGCAGCCGCGACGGGGTCCAGCGCGTCGAGGTGTTCGCGCGGGACGATACCCGCGTAGGCGGCCTGCCAGGCCCGTACATGGACGAGTGCGATGCCTTCGGCGTCGGCGGGGTGTGCGGGGCGGATCTCCATCCCCGGATGGTCGCCCGCGCGCGGGGGCGACGGCCACCGGTTTTCCCCCTCCGCGGGTCGCCTTCGCTCGCGCTACCCGGGTTCCCCACCTGGACGTACCTGTTCCCGTGCGGGTACGTCCGTGGGTGCGCAGTTCCCCGCGCCCCTGGATGCTGCCCCTTCGGGCTTGTTCGCCGGGTGCGGGTCGCCCTCGTCTCTTGCGCAGTTCCCCGCGCCCCTGAGGTTGCGCCCCTTGCGGTTCCCGTTCGGGTGCGGGTGGCCCTTGGTTGCTCGCGCAGTTCCCCGCGCCCCTGGATGCTGCCCCGTTGCGGTCGTTCATCGGGTGCGGGGCCGACCTCGTTTTTGCGCAGTTCCCCGCGCCCCTTCGGGGGCGCCCAACTGGGGCTGCCGATCAGTCTGCGGGCTGTCAGCGACCGGGGCCGGGGTTGAACCACCCTCCTCGCGGACTCGCTCTGCTGCCGAAGGGGGTGGGCGGGAATCTCTGCCCGCAGACTCCGATGCTCTTCAGCAGGACAAGAGGGACGTCCGACCGAGCGCGTTGGAGCGAGGACGGAGAATCCCGACCGGCACCGACCCAAAGAACCGGCCGGACGCGCCCCAAAGGGGCGCGGGGAACTGCGCAAAGGACGAGAACCGGCCCGCACCCGAAGAGCACGAACAGGGGCAGCATCCAGGGGCGCGGGGAACTGCGCGAAACCACCGAGCGACGGCACAGAAACGAAGTACGCCCCGCCGGACAGACCTGGGAAGCGCAAGCGAAGGCGACCCGCGGGGAACTGCGCACCCACCGAGCGACGGCACAGGAACGAGTACGCCCCGCCGGACGGACCTCGGGGGCGCGAGCGAAGGCGGCCTGTCAGGACTCCGCGGGCCGGGGGAGGACGGTCGCGCCGGGGACGGGGGACGTCGCCGTACGGACGGTGCGGCAGCGGCCGGTCGCGCGCAGCGCCTCGGTCACCACCCCCGCGGACTCCTCGTCCTTGACGAGGAACGCCGTCGTGGGCCCGGACCCGGAGACGAGCGCGGCCAGCGCCCCCGCCTCCCGCCCCACCGCGAGCGTGTCCGCCAGCGACGGCATCAGCGACAGCGCCGCGGGCTGGAGATCGTTCTCCAGATGCGCCGCGAGAGCGACCGCGTCACCCGTGTACAGGGCGTCGAGGAGCTCGGGCACGGCATGCGGCAGCGGGATGTCCGTACCGGCGGTGAGCCGGTCGAACTCGCGGTACACGGCGGGCGTCGACAGCCCGCCGTCGGCCGCGGCGAACACCCAGGTGAACGTCCCGCCGACCTCCAGGTGGCGCAGCCGTTCGCCCCGGCCGGTGCCGAGCGCGGCCCCGCCGAGCAGACTGAACGGCACATCGCTGCCGAGCTCGGCGCACAGCGCGAGGAGTTCCGCGCGGCTCGCCCCCGTACCCCACAGGGTGTCGCAGGCGACGAGTGCCGCCGCCGCGTCCGCGCTGCCTCCGGCCATTCCCCCGGCGACGGGGATGTCCTTGGCGATATGGAGGTGGACGGCGGGTTCCCGGCCGTACCGCGCGGCGAGGAGTTCCGCGGCGCGGGCGGCGAGGTTGGTGCGGTCCAGGGGGACCTGGGCGGCGTCGGGTCCCTCGCAGGTGACGCGGAGCGCGTCGGCGGGGGTGGCGGTGACCTCGTCGTACAGGCCGACGGCGAGGAACACGTTGGCGAGGTCGTGGAAGCCGTCCGGGCGGACCTCTCCCACCGCGAGCTGGACGTTCACCTTGGCGGGGACGCGTACGGTCACCGCCGTGCGCGGGCTGGTCGCGGTCATCCTGCCGCTTCCTCCTCGTCGTGCCCGGTGGGCCGGGCCTGATCGGTTTACTGGTTCTCGGCGGTCTGCTGGTTCTCGGCGGTCTGCTGGTCGTCGGCGGCCGACGGGGGCCGCGCGGCCGGTCCGTCCGCCGCGGCGCCCTTGTTCTCGGCGATGCGGGCGAACTCCTCGACGGTGAGGGCCTCGCCGCGGGCCTGCGGGGAGATCCCGGCGGCGCGCAGGGCGGCCTCCGCCGCGGGGGCGGAACCGGCCCAGCCGGAGAGTGCGGCCCGCAGGGTCTTGCGGCGCTGGGCGAACGCCGCGTCGACGACCGTGAAGACCTCGCGGCGGGTCGCGGTCGTCCGCACGGGTTCGGTGCGGCGGACCAGGGCGACCAGTCCGCTGTCGACGTTCGGCGCGGGCCAGAAGACGGTGCGGCCGATGGACCCGGCGCGCTTGACCTCCGCGTACCAGTTGGCCTTCACCGACGGGACGCCGTACACCTTGGAGCCGGGCGGCGCGGCGAGCCGGTCGGCCACCTCCGCCTGGACCATCACCAGGGTGCGTTCGATGGTGGGGAACGTCTCCAGCATGTGCAGCAGCACGGGCACGGCGACGTTGTACGGGAGGTTCGCGACGAGGGCCGTCGGCGCGGGGCCCGGCAGTTCGGTGACCCGCATCGCGTCGCTGTGCACGAGGTCGAAGCGGGCGGCCCGCTCCGGCATCCGGGCGGCGATCGTCGCGGGGAGGGCCGCCGCGAGGGTGTCGTCGATCTCGACGGCGGTGACGTGCTCGGCGGCTTCCAGGAGCGCGAGGGTCAGGGAGCCGAGACCGGGTCCCACCTCGACCACCCGGTCCTCGGGACGCACGGCGGCGGTGCGGACGATCCGGCGCACGGTGTTGGCGTCGATGACGAAGTTCTGACCGCGCTGTTTGGTCGGCTTCACGCCGAGCGCGGCCGCGAGCTCGCGGATGTCTGCGGGGCCCAGGAGCGGGCCGGGGTCGGTGCTGCTCACCGGTCAAGGGTAAGGGCCGGTGACGGGGCCCCTGACCGTGTCCCGCCGCGCGGGGCGCCGCCCGGCCCTACAGCCGGGTGCCGCAGTGCGGCCAGGGGCTCGCGCCGCGGGCGATGTACAGCTTCTTCGCGCGGCGTGTCTGCTCGGCGGGCGGGGCGTCCTGGGGGCGGCCGGTGCCGCCGAGGCTGCGCCAGGTCTGGGTGTCGAACTGGTACAGCCCGCCGTAGGTGCCGGAGGGGTCGACCGCGCCCGCCCGGCCGCCGGACTCGCAGGCGGCGAGCGCGGACCAGTCGAGGCGGTCGGTGCCGCGCGCGGCCACGGGCCGGGGCTTCGTCCCGGTCCGGACGACCCGCTGGCGGGGGGCGCGCAGCACCTCGCTGCCGAGCTTGCGGGGCCGCTGCCGTACGCCGTTCACCGTCCGTACGGCGTAGGTGGTGCGCCGCAGGCCCGCGCGGCCCGGGTCGTCCACGACGGTGGTGCCGGTCAGCAGGTCCGGGTCGGAGACGGTGCGGGTGGTGAACGGCAGCGACCGGTCGCGGGTCTCCCGGCCGTCGGTGATCCGCAGCACGGTCACCGTCTGTCCGTCGCGGGGGAAACTGCCGGCGGGTACGGAGGTGGTGTCCTGGTCGCGCAGTTCCACCCCGGCCTGGTCGACGGCCTCGCGGACGGTCGCCGCGTTGGTGCGGATGACGCGTTCCCGGCCGTCGGCGAGGATCGTGACGGTCCGCTCGGTGCGCACGGCGAGGGCGAGTCCGGCGCGGTCGATGCGGCGGGAGCGCGAGGTGGACAGGAACGCGCCCTCCGCGCGGACGCCGAGCTGGTCGAGGGCGCCCGAGACGGTGTCGGCCGTGGTCCAGAACTCGCGCAGCTGTCCGTCGATGGTGAGCCGGACGGGCCGTCCGTAGTGGACGGTGATCTCGTCGCCGTGGGCGAGGGCGGCGGTGGGCGCGGGGGCGACGACGTCCCGGGTGCCGACCCTGACGCCCTCCTCGGCGAGGAGCTCCGCCACGTCGTCGGCGAAGGTGTGCAGGGTCCGGGGGCGGCCGTCGACGGTGAGCTCGACCGTCTTGTCGTCGGCGCAGTACGCGGCGGTGCCGCCCGCGAGGAACGCGACGACGAGGGCCTGCGGGAGCAGGCGGCGGCGCCGCGCGGCCTCGGAGGGGTCGGCGGGGCGGCGGCGCGAGCGGCGGGCGGACCGGCCGGGTCCGGTGGCGAGCGGGTCGGCGGGCGGGGCGGCGGGGGTCCATCCGGCCGCGCTGCCGGTCCCCGGTCCGTGTCCCGGCCCCGGTCCCGGGGCGGCGGGGGCGGCCGGGGGTGCGGGGGTCGCGGGGGTCGCGGGGTACGGCGCGGGGTGGTGGGCGGGCCCCACGCCGTAGGGCAGGGTCGGCGGGTCCTGGTAAGGGAGGCCCGCGGCGAGGGTGGGCGCCCCGTGCCAGGTGAAGGGCTCGTACGCGTCCTGCGCGTCGGACGCGTCGTCGCGCGGCGCTTCGTGCGGGGCTCGGCTCACTGCGGCTCCAGCGGGTGGCTTCCGGGGCGGGGCCCACAGAACCTAACCGAGCCGCCGTCACTCTCCAACGCGCCACCACTACCCAGGGTTATCGTTGCTGCCCATGGGTCCGGGTCAGTACCCGAAAGCGCGAGCCGTGTTCGCGGCGACGGCGGTCGCGAGGGTGTCCTCGTGCACGCCCTTGACCTCCGCCATCGCGCGGAGCGTGACCGGGATCAGATACGGGGCGTTCGGCCGGCCGCGGTAGGGGGCCGGGGTGAGGAACGGGGCGTCGGTCTCCACCAGGACCAGCTCCGGCGGGGCCACGGCGAGCGCGTCGCGCAGGGGCTGGGCGTTCTTGAACGTGACGTTCCCGGCGAACGACATGAACCAGCCGTGCCGGGCGCACACCTCGGCCATCTCCGCGTCACCGGAGTAGCAGTGGAAGACGGTGCGCTCCGGGGCGCCCTCCTCCTTCAGCACGCGCAGCACGTCGTCGTGGGCGTCGCGGTCGTGGATGACGAGCGCCTTGCCGTGGCGCTTGGCGATCTCGATGTGCGCGCGGAACGAGCGCTCCTGGGCGGCCCTGCCCTCCGGGCCGGTGCGGAAGTGGTCCAGGCCGGTCTCGCCGACGCCCTTCACCTGCGGCAGGGCGGCGAGCCGGTCGATCTCGGCCAGCGCGTCGTCCAGGGCGGTGTCACCGCCGGGGGTACGGGCGCCCTGGCGGGACCAGCCGTCCGGGTCGCCCAGGACGATACGGGGGGCCTCGTTGGGGTGCAGGGCCACGGTGGCGTGGACGGAGGGGTGGGCGGCGGCGGTGTCGGCGGCCCAGCGGGAGCCCGCCAGGTCGCAGCCGACCTGGACGACCGTGGTGACGCCCACGGAGGCCGCCTTCGCGAGGATCTCCTCGACGGGGGCGTGCTGCATGTCCAGGTGGGTGTGGGAGTCGGCGACCTCCACGGAGAGCCGCGGGGGCGGCGGGGGTGGGGTGTCCTTGTTGTTCTCGGGCATGGCCCGATCCTACGAACCGCCCGGCCCCCGCTCGCGGCCCCCAGGTCCGTCCGGGTGCGCGCACTCGTCCCTGTGCCGTCGCTCGTGGGTTTCGCGCGGTTCCCCGCGGGTCGCCTTCGCTTGCGCCTCCCAGGTCCGTCCGGCGGGGCGTACTCGTTCCTGTGCCGTCGCTCGTGGGGTGCGCAGTTCCCCGCGGGTCGCCTTTGCTTGCGCTTCCCAGGTCCGTCCGGCGGGGCGCGCTTGTTCCTGTGCCGTCGCGCGGTGGTTTCGCGCAGTTCCCCGCGCCCCTATCGGGGCGCCATCTGCCGGTTCTTCGGGTCGGTGCCGGTCGGGATTCTCCGTCCTCGATCCGACACGCTCGGTAAGACGTCCATCGGAGCTACTGAAGAGCATCGGAGTCTGCGGGCAGAGATTCCCGCCCACCCCCTCCCGCAGCCCCGCGACTGCGCGAGGAGGAGGGTGAACAACAACAGCAAGGGGCTGAGGCGCCCCCGAAGGGGCGCGGGGAACTGCGCGAAAGACGAGGGCGGACCCGCACCCGAAGAGCGACCGCAAGGGGGCAGCATCCAGGGGCGCGGGGAACTGCGCACCCCACGAGCGACGGCACGGGGACAAGTACGTCCACCCGGACGAACCTTGGAAGCCCAAGCGAAGGCGGCCCCGCGGGGGAACTGCGCACCCCACGAGCGACCTGTGCGGGGGCAAGTACGCCCGGCACAGGAAACCTCGGAGGCGCGAGCGAAGGCGACCCGCTACTTCGAAGGAGTGCGGTGGAAGGCGTGGAGGAGGTCCGAGAACCGCCAGTGGTGGTGGGGCCGCTGCTCGGGCGGCGGCGCGGCGTCACCCCCGGCCTCCTTGGGCGGCTTCACCGGCGGCCGCAGCAACCGCTGCACGGACGACACCTGCCCGGCCCGCATGATCCGCACCACATGCCCCCCGCACCGAAGGCACGTGGGCCTGCTCAGCGGCGACGGAACCCGCTGCCCGTCCGCCAGGTACGTGACGTACGCGTGCTCCTCCCCGTCCACATGGTGCTCGATCTCGTACGACTGCTCCCAGCCGTGCCCGCACCGCATGCACGCGAACGAGTACGACTCATGAACGACGGCGGTCGCCGATGCGCGGTGGCCGGTCCCGGTGATCTCACTCATGCCAGCTCCTCTTGCCCTGCGGGACAAGCGCCGCCGGAGGCGCCGAATGCGACCTCGGCGGCGGCAGGGGGACGATGCGTCCTCCTCACCCCAGTGGACGCCTCCGCCCGCGCCGACGCATCAAGCCTGTCGAGTGTTGGCGGCGATTTGGGGAAGTGCTGCCCGAAGCGGCCGGAGCACGGGTGCGGCTTTACCTTCCACGGTAGTCCTTTACCCGTCGTTGGTGCTCATCGAGCCGCGTTCTTTGCCGCCACGACCGCGTCGAACACCGCACGCTTGGGAACGCCCGCCTCCGCGGCGACCGCCGCGATCGCCTCCTTGCGCCGCTCGCCCGCCTCCTCCCGGACCTGGACCCTGCGCACCAGCTCCGCCGGGTCCAGCTCCGCGGCCCGCTCGGGCGCGCCCTCGACGACGACGGTGATCTCCCCGCGCACCCCCTCCGCGGCCCACGCCGCGAGGTCCGCGAGGGGGCCCCGCTTGATCTCCTCGTACGTCTTGGTCAGCTCGCGGCACACCGCGGCCCGGCGGTCCGCGCCGAAGACCTCCGCCATCGCCGTGAGGGTGTCCGCGAGGCGGTGCGGGGACTCGAAGTACACCAGGGTGCGGCGTTCCTCGGCGACGTCCCGCAGCCGGGACAGCCGCTCGCCCTGCTTGCGGGGCGGGAAACCCTCGAAGCAGAAGCGGTCCACCGGCAGCCCCGACAGGGCGAGGGCCGTCAGCACGGCGGACGGGCCGGGCACGGCGGTGACCCGGATGCCGTGCTCCACCGCGGCGGCGACCAGCCGGTAGCCCGGGTCGGAGACCGACGGCATGCCCGCGTCCGTCACCAGCAGGACCCGGGAGCCGCCCGTGAGCGCCTCCACGAGTTCCTTGGTGCGCGCGGACTCGTTGCCCTCGAAGTACGACACGACCCGCGCCGTCACGGGGGTGTCCAGGCCCTGCGCCAGTCTGCGCAGCCGCCGGGTGTCCTCCGCGGCGATCAGGTCCGCCGCGCGCAGCTCCGCCGCGAGGCGCGGCGGGGCGTCCGCGAGGTCCCCGATAGGGGTTCCGGCCAGTACGAGAGTCCCACCCACATCTGTCACGGTTCCATCCTCCCAGGGCGCGGCGGACCGTGTCGCCGAGGGCGGCGGGCAGCCCCGGGAGGGGGCCGCGCGGGTGTCCGGGGCCCGTACCGTACGGCGCCCGCGGGGGCGGGTGCGGGCACGTTCCCCAGGTCCGTTCCCTACGATGGCGCGGTGACGAGTACCGCGTCCTCGACGGACACCCGGCAGGACCAGCCCGCCGCACAGCACCCTCCGGCGTGGCGGCACCGCCTGCGCCGGTTCGGCTGGACGCCCCGCCCCGGAGCGGACGTCCGGACCCGGCTGGTGCCGCCGTACGCGGAGCCGAGCCCCCGGCTGGCGGTGGTCCTCGGACTGCCCGCGTCCGCCATGGACCGGCTGACCCGCTGGTCCGCCTGGCTGGGCCCGCTGGTGGTGGCGCTGTTCGCGGGAGTGCTGCGGTTCTGGCAGCTCGGCAGCCCGAAGGCGGTGATATTCGACGAGACGTACTACGCCAAGGACGCCTGGGCGCTCCTCCAGCGCGGCTACGAGCTGGAGTGGCCCAAGGACATCAACGACGACGTCCTGCGGGAGGGCTCGGCGATCGCCCTGCCGGAGGCCGCGTCGTACGTGGTGCATCCCCCGGTGGGCAAGTACCTCATCGGTCTCGGCGAGTGGATGTTCGGCTTCACGCCGTTCGGCTGGCGGTTCGTGACCGCGGTGCTGGGCACCCTGTCGGTGCTGATGCTGTGCCGGATCGGGCGGCGGCTGTTCCGCTCGACGTTCCTGGGCTGTCTCGCGGGCGCGCTGCTGGCGATCGACGGTCTGCACTTCGTGATGAGCCGCACCGCGCTGCTCGACCTGATCGTCATGTTCTTCGTGCTGGCCGCGTTCGGCTGTCTGCTGATCGACCGGGACCGGGCACGGGCCCGGCTGGCCGCCGCGCTGCCGGCCGGTCCGGACGGGGTGCCGCGTCCCGACGCGTCGATCGCGGACACACTGCGGCTCGGCTGGCGGCCCTGGCGGATCGCGGCCGGGGTGAGCCTCGGGCTGGCGTCGGCGACGAAGTGGAACGGCCTGTACTTCCTTGCGGCGTTCGCGCTGATGGCGGTCCTGTGGGACGTGGGCGCGCGCCGGGTCGCGGGGGCCCGGCTGCCGTATCTGTCGGTCCTGAAGCGGGATGTGTTCCCGGCGTTCCTGGCGACCGTGCCGGTGGCCCTCGTCACCTACGTCCTGACCTGGACGGGCTGGATCCTCTCGCCGTCGAACGGGAAGGGCGGGTACTTCCGCGACTGGGCCGCCACCAGCGGCCAGGGCGGCTCCTGGACCTGGCTGCCCGACTGGCTGCGCAGCATGTGGCACTACGAGGCGGTCGTCCTCAACTTCCACAAGGGCCTCAGCTCACCGCACCAGTACGAGTCGAACCCGTGGAGCTGGCTCGTCGCCGGGCGCCCCGTCTCGTACTTCTACGAGTCCCCCGCCCCCGGCAAGGACGGCTGCCCCGCGGACACCGTCGACAAGTGCGCCCGTGAGGTCCTCGCGCTGGGCACCCCGCTGCTGTGGTGGGCGGCCTGCTTCGCGATCCTGTACGCGCTGTGGCGCTGGCTGCTGCGCCGCGACTGGCGGGCGGGGGCGGTCCTGTGCGGGATCGCCGCCGGATATCTGCCGTGGTTCCTGTACCAGGAACGGACGATCTTCTACTTCTACGCCGTGGTCTTCGTGCCGTTCCTGTGCCTGGCGGTGGCGATGCTCGTCGGCGCGCTGCTGGGCCCGAAGGGTTCGTCGGAACTGCGCCGCACGGTCGGCGCGGCGGGCGCGGGTGTCCTGATCCTGCTGATCGCGTGGAACTTCGTCTACTTCTGGCCCATCTACACCGGCCAGGCCATCCCCATCGACTCCTGGCGAGCCCGCATGTGGCTCGACACCTGGATCTGACACCAGGAGCGCCCGCCCCAAACGGCCAAGGGGAACCGACCCGCACCCCAAGAACGACCGCAATGGGCAGCACCCAGGGGCGCGGGGAACCGCGCGAAACCGACCCGCACCCCAAGAACGACCGCAACGGGGCAGCACCCAGGGGCGCGGGGAACTGCGCGAAACCGACCCGCACCCCAAGAGCGACCGCAACGGGGCAGCACCCAGGGGCGCGGGGAACTGCGCACCCACGAGCGACGGCACAGGAACGGATTACGCCCACCCGGACAGACCTGGGAAGCCCAAGCGAAGGCGACCCGCGGGGAACTGCGCACCCACGAGCGACGGCACAGGAACAAGCGCGCCCAGCACAGGAACCCCAGGGCCGCGCGAGCCAACAGAGCGGCGGCGCAGGCGGGTTGACCGACATCCGCCACACCGTGGCTCCGCGCCCCCCACTAGGCTGACCGCACGGTCGGGGGTGGCGGTCCACGGGGAGGCGTCGTCATGCGAGGTGGAGCCAAGGCAGCCGTCATAGGCGGGATGTTCGCCGCCTTGGTCGGCGGCGCGGCCTACAGCGGGTACGCGTTCGTGGACGGCCTGCGGGGCGGCCACGGCCCGAAGGTGCTGGCCGAGCCGACCCGGACGGGCACACCCACCGCGTCCGAGGTCGCCGCGGTCGCGAAGGCGTTCTTCGACGGCTGGCAGAGCGGTGACACGCGTGCGGCGGCCCGGGCCACGAACGACGCGGTCGGCGCGGAGGAGATGCTCGTCGGGTACCGCGACGAGGCCGGGATATCCGGGGTGGAGATCACCGCCGGCACCCCGCGCGACACCCGTGTCGCGTACCAGGTGCGGGCGGTCGTCACCCACGGCGGCAAACGCGCCCGGCTGGCCTACGAGTCGGAGCTGCACGTCGTACGGGGACCGGCGAGCGGGCGGGCCCTGGTGGAGTGGAAGCCGTCGGTGCTGCATCCGGAGCTGCTGGACATCGGGGACGTCCTGGTCACCGGCGAGGCGTCGAAGCCGCAGGTGAAGGCCGTCGACCGGGACGGCGAGGCGCTCACCGCGCGGACGTACCCGTCGCTGGCGCCGGTCCTCGACCAGCTACGGGAGAAGTACGGCGACCGTACGGGCGGCACCCCCGGGATCGAACTGGCCGTACGGCACGCGAGCGGCGCGCCCGACACCCCGCTGCTCACCCTGAGCAAGGGCAGACCCGGGACCCTGCGGACGACACTGAGCGCGCGGGTGCAGCGCGCCGCCGAACGGGCCGTGCTGCGGTATCCGGAGTCGTCGGTGGTGGCGGTACGGCCGAGCACGGGTGAGGTGCTGGCGCTGGCGAACCGCCGGAACGACGGGTTCAACGCGGCGTTCCAGGGGCAGTTGGCGCCCGGTTCCACCATGAAGATCGTCACAGCGGCGACCCTGATCGAGAACGGCGTCGTCACCGCGGACGACCCGGCGCCCTGCCCCGACGAGGCGGTGTGGCAGGGCCAGGCGTTCGGCAACATCGCCGGCCTCGAACCGGACCTCACCGCCACCCTGCTGACCAGCTTCCAGCGGTCGTGCAACACCGCGTTCGTCAGGCTCGTCGACGAGAAACCGCTGACGGACGAGTCCCTCACCCAGGTGGCCCGGGACAGGTTCGGGCTGGGCCGGGACAACTGGACGACCGGGATCGCGTCGTTCGACGGCCGGGTGCCCCCGTCCACGGGACCCGACCGGGCGGCCGGCGCGATCGGCCAGGGGCTGGTGCAGATGAGTCCGCTGAACATGGCGTCGGTCACGGCCACGGCGATGACGGGGACGTTCCGTCAGCCGTTCCTGGTGCCACGGTCCCTGGACGACCGGAGGTTCGCGCGGGCGGAGGGCCTCTCGCCGGACACGGTCACGCAGTTGCGGCGGATGATGGAGGCGACCGCGCGGGTGGGCACCGGGGCCGGGGTGATGGCCGGGCTCGGCGGGGACATCGGGGCGAAGACCGGGTCGGCGGAGGTGGACGGGCAGTCCCGTTCCAACAGCTGGTTCACCGGGTACCGCGACGACATGGCCGCGGCGGCGATGACGCAGAGCGGCGGACGCGGCGGTGACGCGGCGGGCCCGATCGTGGCGGAGGTGCTCCGCGGCGGCCCCGCCGGAGGCTGAGGCGACGCCGTCCGGGGCGGTGGGACGTGTCCGCCGGAGGGGCGTGGCGGGTGGGAGGCAACCCCGGCGCGGTCCGCGGGCTCCTCGGTGGTGGGAGCGCGAAGTGAGGTTCCGGGCCCTCGCGTTCTAGGGTGGGCACGGGTCACGGCACCGGGAACGGCCGTCGGGTCCCGTGGGAACAACGGAGGATGTGTGGGCAAGAGAAGGCGCGGCGAGCGTCCGAGTGCGCGACCGGTACTGCTGGGCGGGACGATCGCGGTGGTCGTCGCCGGGGCGGGACTGACCGCCTGGGCGCTGTCCGGGGACGGCGGTCCGGGCGGTGCGGCCGGGGGCGGCAAGCCCGAGATCCCGAAGGGGCCGCCGTCCGCGGTGGAGGTGTCGAGGACGGCCGAGGGCTTCCTCACCGCGTGGCGGGGCGGCGATGTGGAAGCCGCCGCCGCCCTCACCGACGACGCCTCGGCGGCCCGCGCCGCCCTGACGGGTTTCCGCAAGGACGCGAAGGCCGGTGCGCCGGTGCTCACCCCGGGCACCAAGGCGGGCGCCACCCTGCCGTTCACCGTCAGGACGACGGTCACCGGCGGCGGGAACAGCGAGCCGCTGTCGTACGGTTCCGAACTGACCGTGGTCCGCCGCGCGTCGGACGGCAAGGTCCTCGTCGGCTGGAAGCCGTCCGTCGTCCACCCGGAGCTGAAGGCCGGTGACCGGCTGGTGACCGGCGACGCGGGCACCCCGCCGATCAAGGCGCTGGACCGGTCGGGCGGTGAGCTGACCGCGAAGAAGTACCCGTCGCTGGTGGGTGTCCTGGACGCGCTGCGCGAGCGGTACGGGGACAAGGCGGGCGGGAAGCCCGGTGTCGAGCTGCGGATCGTGCGGGCCGCGCCGGACAAGGACGCGAAGGGCCCGAAGGACGCGGCGGACGCCACGGGCACGGCGGGGAGCAAGGCGGAGAAGGTCCCGGACAAGACCCTCCTCACCCTCGCCGAGGGCACCCCCGGCACCGTACGGACCACGATCGACGCCGGTGCGCAGAGCGCCGCCGAGAAGGAGACCGCCAAGCGCAAGCAGGCCTCGGTGGTGCTCCTCAAGCCGAGCAGCGGGGAGATACTCGCGGTCGCCAACTCCCGTCCGGAGGGCTTCAACACCGCGTTCCAGGGGTCCCTCGCCCCCGGCTCCACCATGAAGATCGTCTCGGCGGCGCTGCTGCTGGAGAAGGATCTCGCGAAGTCGGACAAGAAGCACCCGTGTCCCAAGTACTCGTCTTACGGGGGCTGGAAGTTCCAGAACCTGGAGAAGTTCCAGATCAAGAACGGGACGTTCCGCGCGAGTTTCGCGTCGTCGTGCAACACGGCCTTCATCACGCAGTCCAAGAAGCTGAAGGACGACGACCTGACCAAGCTGGCCCAGGACGTCTTCGGGCTCGGCCGCGACAACTGGTCGATAGGGGTGCCGTCGTTCGACGGTTCGGTGCCCGTGCAGCAGGACGCGTCGAAGGCGGCGTCGCTGATCGGGCAGGGCGGGGTCCGGGCCAACCCGCTGAACATGGCGAGCGTCGCGGCGACCGCGAAGACGGGCACCTTCAAGCAGCCGTACCTCGTCGCCCCCGACGTGGACGACCGGACCCTGGCGCGCACACCGCGTGCGATGGACGGCGACGCGCAGCGCCAGCTGCGGGACCTGCTCCAGTACACGGCGACGTCCGGTTCCGCCGCGGAGGCGATGGCCGGGCTCGGCGCGGACATCGGGGCGAAGACCGGGTCCGCCGAGGTCGACGGCCAGAAGAAGCCGAACGGCTGGTTCACCGCCTGGCGCGGTGACGTGGCCGCGGCGGCCGTCGTCCAGGAGGGCGGCCGGGGCGGGAAGTCCGCGGGGCCGCTGGTCGCGAAGCTGCTGAAGTCTTCTTGAGCGGGTCGCCTTCGCTTGCGCCTCCGAGGTCCGTCCGGCTGGACGAACTTGTTTCCTGTGCCGTCGCTCGGTGGTTTCGCGCAGTTCCCCGCGCCCCTGGATGCTGCCCCTTCGGGATTGTTCGTCGGGTGCGGGTCTGCCCTCGTCTTCGCGCAGTTCCCCGCGCCCCTTTGGGGCGCGTCCTGTGGGTTCTTCGGGTCGGTGCCGGTCGGGATTCTCCGTCCTCGATCCGACACGCTCGGTACGACGTCCAGCGGATCTACTGAAGAGCATCGGAGTCTGCGGGCAGAGATTCCCGCCCACCCCCTCCCGCAGCAGCGCGACTCCGCGAGGAGGGGGTTTGAAACCCGACCCCGGTTGCTGCTCGCCCGCAGACGGACGGCAGCCCCCAGTTGGGGCGCCCCTTCAGGGGCGCGGGGAACTGCGCACCCCCGGAGTACCCGAACAGGAACAAGTACGCCCAGGTGGGGAACCCCAGGGGCGCGAGGAACTGCGCACCCCACGAACGACGGCACAGGAACGAAGTACGCCCAGCACAGGAAACCCAGGGGCGCGGGGAACTGCGCGAGAGCGACCCGCACCCCAAGAAGCGACCGCAACGGAGCAGCATCCAGGGGCGCGAGGAACTGCGCACCCACCGAGCGACGGCACAGGAACGAAGTACGCCCAGCCGGACGGACCTCGGTACTCGGCGGGCCCCGGGGCTCTACGCCTCGTCGAACGACACCGCCCTGAACGCCGTGTTGACGGCCAGCAGCCCGCCGTCCACGGGAAGCGACACCCCCGTGATCCACGCCGCGTCGGAGGACGCCAGGAACGCGACGGCCGCCGCGATGTCCTCCGGCTCCCCGACCCGCCCCAGCGGGTAGAGCCCCCCGACGCGGTCGACGTCGTTGCCCTGTTCGGACCACGCGGGCGTCCGCACCGTCCCCGGCGCGACGAGGTTGACCCGTACCCCCCGCCCGGCGGCATGCCCCGCGAGGGTCCGGGTCAGCGACATCAGTCCGGCCTTCGCCGCGCTGTAGGCGTGACAGCCGAAGTCCTGGATGCCGTTGACGGAGCCGACGTTGACGATCGCGCCCCGCCCGGACGACACGAGGGCGGGCAGCGCGGCCCGCGCACAGCGGTACGCGCCGGTGAGGGTCACCTCCAGATCGGTGTTCCACACCTCGTCGGACCCGTCCTCGAACAGCGGGGTGTCGGGATGGCAGGCGTACGCGTTGTTGACCAGCACGTCCAGCGATCCGAACGCCTCGACCGCGCGGGTGACCGCCGCGTCGACCTGCCCCCGGTCGGTCACATCGCAGCCGAACGCCTCCGCCGTGCCGCCCGCGTCCCGGATCTCCGCGACGACCCGCGCCGCGTTGTCCATGTCGATGTCCGTGACGAGGACCCCCGCGCCCTCCGCCGCGAACCGGCGGGCCGTGGCCGCCCCGATCCCCCGGCCCGCGCCGGTGATCATCACTCCGTGTCCTTCGAACCGCGCTGTACGAGTCATGACCGGAACGTACCCGCCATGATCGTGTCCCGACGAGCCCCGGGCGGCCCCCGGTTCAGCCGGCGAGCGCGCTCCGTACCGCGCGGACCAGTGCCTGGGCGCGGGCGTCGGACGTCACCGACTTGCGCAGCCCGTTGGTGACGTAGCCGAAGGCGGTGCCGCTCTGCGGGTCGGCGAAGCCGAGCGGGCCGCCGCGGCCGGGGTGGCCGAACGAGCCGGGGCCCAGCAGCGGTGACGCCGAGCCGTGCAGCATGAACCCGGCACCGAAGCGGGTGGTGATGACGAGGACCCGGTCGGGCCCGGCGGACGCCTCGGCCCGCGCGAGGTCCAGGGTCGCCGGGTCGAACAGCGGCGGGGCGCCGTCCACCGGACCGATCAGCGCGGCGTGGAAGCGGGACAGCGCGCGGGCCGTCATGATCCCGTTCGACGCGGGCAGCACGGCCGCCCGGTACGCGGGGTCGTTCTCGTCGGGCACGGGGCTGATCGCGGCGAACGCCCGCCGGGTGAGGGAGCCGGGGTCGGCGTACGCCTCGGACACCCCGCGCCGGGGCCGCAGCCGGGGACCGTCGGACGCGCTGACGGGTGCCTCGGTGGAACCGATGCGGCCCACCCGCCGCGCCCGCTCCGGCGGCAGTCCGACCCACAGGTCGAGGCCGAGGGGCCGGGCGATCTCCTGGTCGACCCAGGTCCCGAAGGGGACACCGGTGACCCGGCGGACGAGTTCGGCGGTCAGCCAGCCGTAGGTGTGGGCGTGGTAGCCGTGGTCGGTGCCGGGCTCCCAGAACGGCCGCTGCGCGGCGACCGCGGCGGCGGTGCGCTCCGGATCGGCGGCCTCGGCGGGGGTGAGCGGCCGGTCCAGGGCGGGTATCCCGGCGCGGTGGGCGAGCACATGCCGGACCAGGGTGCGTTCCTTGCCCTCGGCCTTGTACTCGGGCCAGTAGGCGGCGACGGGGGCGTCGAGGTCGAGTTGCCCGCGCTGGTGCAGCAGGAGCAGCGCGGCGGCGGCCACGCCCTTCGTCGCGGAGCGGACGATCTGCGCGGTGTCCTGCCGCCAGGGCTCGCCGCCGGGTGCCGCGTCCACGTCCCGGGTACCGGCCCACAGATCGGCCACGGGCCGTCCGTCGCGGTGGACGGTGAGCGCGGCGCCGCGCTCACCGCGTTCGGTGAAGTTGCGGGCGAACGCGTCCCGGACGCCCTCGAACCCTTCGGCGACCGTCCCGTGCACGACCGGCGGCGTACCGGTGTCCGCCGTCGTGGCCGTACCCGTGGCCGTACCCGTGTCCGTCGTCGCGCTCATGTCCTCGTCCCCCGTGTCGCGGTGGTGGCGTCCCGTGTAACCGCCACCGGGTCACCGGGATTCCCGGCGGGCCCGTCAGCCGCCCGGGACGGCCCGGGGGTCGAAGCCGAACGGCAGTTCCAGGCGGTGGCGCCGCATCAGTTCCGGGTCGCGGAGCAGGGTGCCCGTCGGTCCGTCGGCGGCGATCACGCCCTCGCTCAGGACCAGCGAGCGGGGGCAGAGTTCCGCGGCGTACGGGAGGTCGTGGGTGACCATCAGGACGGTGACGTCCAGCGCGCGCAGGATGTCGGCGAGTTCGCGGCGCGCGGCGGGGTCGAGGTTGGACGAGGGCTCGTCGAGGACCAGGATCTCGGGGCGCATCGCGAGGACCGTGGCGACGGCGACCCGGCGGCGCTGGCCGTAGGAGAGGTGGTGCGGGGGGCGGTCGGCGTACGCGCTCATCCCGACGAGGCCGAGGGCTTCGTCGACCCGTTCCGACAGCCGGGTGCCGCGCAGTCCGGCGGTGGCCGGGCCGAAGGCCACGTCCTCGCGGACGGTCGGCATGAACAGCTGGTCGTCGGGGTCCTGGAAGACGAGGCCGACCCGGCGGCGGATCTCCGGCATGGTGCCCGGGCCCACCGGCAGTCCGGCGACGGTCACGCTGCCCGCGCCGGGGGTGAGGATGCCGTTGAGATGGAGGACGAGGGTGGTCTTCCCGGCGCCGTTGGGGCCGAGGAGGGCGACGCGTTCGCCCCGGCCGATCCGCAGGTCCACCCCGTACAGGGCCTGGTGGCCGTCCGGGTAGGCGAAGGCGAGGCCCGCCACCACCAGCGAGTCCGGTTCCCGTGCCGTTCGTTCCCCGCCGTGCGGGAGCGCGCCCGTGTCCACCCGTCCGCCACCTCTTCCGTGAGTTCCCGCTGTGCCGGTGACGGGCCTGCCGTCGTGTTCCTCACCGGGTCCAGGCCAGGACGCACAAGGGCAGCGCCGAGGCCGGGAGGGCCAGGGCGCGTACCCACTCGGTGCGGCCCGTGGGCACCGGTTCGGTGACCCGGAGGGTTCCGGTGTAGCCGCGGCTGAGCATCGCCAGGTACACCCGCTCGCCCCGTTCGTAGGAGCGGATGAACAGCGTGGCGGCGGTCCGCGCCAGGACACCCCACTGCCGTATCCCCCTGGCCGTGTACCCCCGGGACTCCCGGGCGATCCGCATCCGCCGGGCCTCGTCGGTGACCACGTCCCCGTAGCGGATCATGAACATCGCGATCTGGACCAGCGGCTGCGGCAGCCGCAGCCGCTCCAGTCCGAGGAGCAGTCCGCGCAGTTCGGTGGTGGCGGCGAGCAGTACCGACGCGGCCACCCCCAGGGTGCCCTTGGCCAGGACGTTCCACGCGCCCCAGAGTCCGTCGACGCTCAGGGACGCTCCGAGGACGTCGGTGCGTTCCCCTTCGGCGACGAACGGCAGCGCCACCGCGAACACGACGAACGGCACCTCGATCAGCAGCCTCCGGCCCACCAGTCCGGCCGGGAGCCGGGCCGCGCAGGTGACGGCGCCGAGGAGCACGGCGTATCCGGCGAAGGCCCAAACGGCGGTGCGCGGTGTCGACACGACGACCAGGACGAAGCACAGGACGGCCGTCAGTTTGGTGTGCGGCGGCAGCCGGTGCACCGGGGTCCGGCCGGGGACGTACAGCTGGTGGGCGTGGCCCGCGCCCATGCCGTCAGCCGGCCTTCCCCTGGTCTCGCGGTGCGTCGGGGCCCCGGCGGCGGCGCACCGCCAGGAAGACCCCGGTACCGGCGGCGACCGTGACGCCCACCCCGATGATCCCGGCGAGTCCGCCGGAGATCCGGGCGTCGGTGAGGTCCCCGACGCCGTAGTCGGCGAGCGGCCAGCCGGCCGTGTCGTGTTCGCGGGCCTTCGCGTCGATGCCCCGGTCGGCGGCGACCTTCTCCAGTCCGTCGGGTTCGGCGGAGGCGTAGAAGCTGACGAACCCGGCCAGTACGAGCGACGCGGCGAGTCCGCCGAGCCAGACCTTCCGGTGCGAGGTCCGGGGAGCCGTCCGCGGCTGCGGGGCCTCGACCGGTTCGCCGCCGACCCGCAGCTTCAGCGGCCGGGCCAGGTCCCGGGCCCCGTACACGAGGTCGGGGCGCACGGCGAGGACCGCGCCGACGGTCAGCGCGGTGATCACCGCTTCCCCCATCCCGATGAGGACATGGACGCCGACCATCGCGGTGGCGACCTTCCCCAGCGGTACGTCGGTGGTGCCGCCGACCGCGTACACGAGGGTGAAGGCGAGCGCCGCGAGCGGTACGGAGACGAGGGCCGCGGCGAACGCGGAACCGGTGACCGCCCGGCGGCCCCGGGGCAGGATCTTCACCAGGACCCGGAACACCGCGTAGCCGCTCAGCGCGGTGACCACGCCCATGACGGTGATGTTGACGCCGAGCGCGGTGAGCCCGCCGTCGGCGAAGAGGACGCCTTGCAGCAGGAGGACCACGGACAGGCACAGGATCCCGGTCCAGGGGCCGACGAGGATCGCGGCGAGCGCCCCGCCCATCAGATGGCCGCTGGTCCCGGCGCCGACGGGGAAGTTCAGCATCTGCGCGGCGAAGACGAACGCGGCGACGAGTCCGGCGAGCGGCGCGAGCCGTTCGCCGGAGGTCCCGCTGCCGGGCGGCCCGGCCAGTTCCTCGCGGGCGCCCCGGAGGGCGACGGCGACGGCACCCGCCGCGACGGCTCCGGCGGCGAGGGAGACGGGGATGTCGATGAATCCGTCGGGCACATGCATGGGCGGCCTCGCTTCGTCACGTGCGGGCAGGAGCATGTGGTGGCCGCGGGGGCGCGTCGGGGCCGCCCACCGTGCGGGGGAGGCCGCCGGTCGAACCGTTCGATGATTGCCCCTCTTGCGAAGCCCTCGCAAGAGTGCGCGGGCCCCGGCGGTCGCGGGATTCCGGAAAACGCAAATCGTAAATCACGGAAATATGGGACATTGGATGACGAGCAGCGAATGAGCGTGAGGAGCCCGCTGATGACCGCCGTCGAGCAGCGCGCACGAGCCCGCGTCGTCACGGACTTCGCCGGGGAGCGCTCAGCGGTCCCCGTCGCCCTGTCCTACGACCCCGAGAGCGACCCGGGCGCCGTCCATATGACCCTTCCCCCCGGCCTGGGCGCCACCCCCGACGACTGGGTCTTCACCCGGGAGCTGCTGGAACGCGGGCTCAGGGGCCCCGTCGCCAACGGTCCCGTCAGCATCTGGCCGTGCGGACGCGCGCAGGCGATCGTGGAGCTGCACTCGCCCGGCGGGGTGTCCCTGGTCCAGTTCGACTCCCGCGCCCTGACCCGTTTCCTCGGCCGCACCTACGAGGCGGTGGCGACGGTCCGGGTCAACCGGCTGCGCTGAACCATGAGGCCGACCGCCCGTCACGGACGACCCCTCCCTACGGCAGGACGGTCACCCGACCCGGCCCTTCGTCCACCTCGGTGTGCAGCGAGTACGTGACGATGTTGCCGAGGTCGGTCGAGAGCCGCGCGACCAGCCTCTCCAGCGCGGCCACCCAGGCGGCGGGCGCGTCACCGGGCGCCACCACCGACAGATGCAGGGTGCCCGACGGACCCGTCGCCGTCCCGTCGGCCACCGCCCCACCGGCCGTGAGACCCGGGGGCGGCGGGTCGAGCTCCCGCAGCGCGCGTTCCCGCAGGTCGGCGAGGAGTGCCGGGCGCGGGTCGAGGAGCGGTTCCAGGGACCGCCACACGAGGTGACCGGTCACCAGCCGGACGTCCTCGCCGCGCGCCCGGGGCGCCAACACACCCAGCAGCCCCAGCCGGAACAGCACGGTCTCCAGCTGCGAGACGACGACCGACGAGGCCGCGCTCAGCTCCGCGAGGGTCAGCCGCTCCCCGCCCGCCCGCTGATGCCGGACGAGCGCGGTCACGATCCGCCCGGACGCGCCCGGGAACAGCGCGGAGATCGGCTCGGCGAAGTTCATGGCTCTCCCGGTCGTGACGGCACGGACAACACAGTCGTCCGTCCCCATGGGCATGACGGCACGGACACACGGCCGCCCGTCCCCCGTAGGCGGGCACCGACCAGGGAACGGACGACCACCCCCCACGCTAATCCCCCACCCCGCCCGTTCCCACCGCCCCCCGAACCACTCCCGCTCCACCCAAAGCACTAGTCCCAAGGTCCCGCCCGGGAGTGCCCCCAAAGGGGCGCGGGGAACTGCGCAAAGACGAGGACGGCCCGCACCCGAGAAGCGACCGCAAGGGGGCAGCATCCAGGGGCGCGGGGAACTGCGCACCCACGAACGACGGCACAGCAACGAAGTACGCCCAGCACAGGAAACCCAGAGGCGCAAGCGAAGGCGACCTGCGGGGAACTGCGCACCCCACGAACGACGGCACAAGAACGAAGTACGCCCAGCCGGACAGACCTAGGAAGCCCAAGCGAAGGCGACCCGCGAAGGCGAAGGGCGCCCCCACCGGCCGAAACCGGTGGGAACGCCCTTCGCAGGAGATGCAGGAGAGGTACGGGGACCCGAGGTCAGGGACCCGGAGCCCAGGTCAGGGACTCCAGGTCAAGGAGCCCAGGTCAGGGACCCGAGGTCAGGAACCCGGAGCCCAGGTCAGGGGCCAGGGATCAGACGCGGACCAGCTCCCGGTCCTCGTCCCCCTGACCGCCCCGGCCGCTTTCGGAGCCCGTCGAGTCGAGCTCACGCAGCCCCTCACCCTCGACGTCCACATTGGGCAGCGCCCGGTCCAGCCACTTGGGCAGCCACCACGCCTTCGCCCCGAGCAGCGCCAGGACGGCCGGCACGATGGCCATCCGCACCACGAACGCGTCGAAGAACACGGCGATGGCGAGACCGAAACCGATCATCTTGATCATCTGGTCGCTGGCCCCGATGAACCCGGCGAAGACGGCGATCATGATGACGGCCGCGGCCGACACCACCCGCGCCCCGTGCCGGAACCCGGTCACGATCGCCTGGCCGGGCCGCTCCCCGTGGACGTACGCCTCCCGCATCCGGGTCACGAGGAACACCTCGTAGTCCATCGCGAGACCGAACACCACACCCACCATGAAGATCGGCATCATCGACATGACGGGCCCGGTCTCCGCGACCCCGAAGAGCCCGGCGAGCCAGCCCCACTGGAAGACCGCGACGACGGCGCCCAGCGCGGCGAGCACCGACAGCAGGAACCCGAGGGCCGCCTTCAGCGGCACCAGCACCGACCGGAACACGATGATCAGCAGCAGGAACGCGAGGCCCACGACCAGCGCCAGATAGGGCAGCAGCGCGTCGTTCAGCTTCTCGGAGACGTCGATGTTCATGGCCGTCGCACCGGTGACGGTGACCTCCGCGCCATGGTCGGACTTCAGCCCCGCACCCGCGTCACGGATGGCGTGGACCAGGTCCTCGGTCTCCGTGCTGCTCGGCTTGAAGTTCGGGATGACACTGATGATCGCCGTGTCACCGGTCTTGTTGAACGTGGCCGGGGCGACGGAGACGACCCCGTCGATGCCTTCGATGGTCTTGCCGACCTCGGCGACCGCGCCCTTCGGGTCCTCGGCGTCCTGGACGTCCGTGACGATCATCAGCGGACCGTTGAAGCCCGGCCCGAATCCGTCGGACAGCAGGTCGTACGCCTTGCGCTGGGTGGTGTCCGTCGGCTGCACACCGTCGTCGGGCAGACCGAGCGCGAGCGATCCGGCGGGGATCGCGGCGGCGCCGAGTCCGACGACACCGATCAGCAGCACGGCGATCGGACGGCGGATGACGAAGCGGGCCCAGCGTGTACCGAGGTTGGACTTCTCCTCCTCGGCACCGGTCGCGGCGACCGGGGCGGCGGTGGCCGCCGCCTTGTCCTTGTGTGCGCCGCGCAGCCGTCCCTTGGCGCTGGTGGGACGGATCTTGCGGCCGGCGTAGCCGAGCAGCGCGGGGATCATGGTGAGGGCGATGAGCACCGCGATGGCGACGGTACCGGCGGCGGCGACACCCATCTTGGTGAGCATCGGGATGTTGACGACGGCGAGTCCGACGAGCGCGATGACGACGGTGAGTCCCGCGAAGACGACGGCGGAACCGGCGGTCCCGACCGCGCGTCCGGCGGCGTCCTCCCGCTCACGGCCCTCGTCCAGTTCCGCGCGGTAGCGGGAGACGATGAACAGCGCGTAGTCGATACCGACCGCGAGGCCGATCATCATCGCGAGGGTGGAGGTGGTCGTCCCCAGGTCGAGGACCTTCGCGAGGGCGGTGATGGAGGAGACGCCGATCCCTACGCCGATGAGGGCGGTCAGCAGCGGCAGTCCGGCGGCGACGAGGGAGCCGAGGGTGATCACGAGGACCACGGCCGCGAGGCCGATGCCGATGATCTCGGCGGTACCGGTGTGCGGCATGGCCTGGAGGGCGTCACCGCCGACCTCGACGGTCATCCCGGAACCCCGCGCGTCCTTGGCGGCGTTCTCCAGCGCGTCGCGGGAGCTGTCCTCCAGCTCCATGCCGTTGACCTTGTAGGTCACCTGGGCGTACGCGATCGTCTCGCCCTCGTTCAGCGACTTCGTCTGGAACGGGTCGGTGGCGCTGGCCACCTGCTTGTCCGCGGTGAGGTCCTTGACGGCGGTCTGGACGGCCGACTTGTGCTCGCCGTCGGTCATCCTCTCGCCCTCGGGGGCCTTGAAGACGACCCGCGCGGTCGCGCCGTCGGCGGCGGAACCGGGGAACCGCTCTTCGAGCAGGTCGAAGGCGCGCTGCGCCTCCGTCCCGGGTATGGAGAACGATCCGGCGCCGGGTGCGGGCGCGGTGGCGGCACCGACTCCGGCGAGGGTCAGGAGCGCCACCCATATCAGGGCGACGAAGTGGCGGCGGCGGAAGGCCAGCCGGCCGACTTTGTACAGGAACGTGGCCACGGAGAGGTACTCCCGGTCAGGTCGTTTGCTTACAGGGCAGGAGTCACCAGCCCGACGACGTGAGCGGTCGCGTCAGGTGGAGCAGGGTGGAACTGGGGAGTGGAGCAGAGGTCGGGCAGGGGTGAGGCAGGGGTGGGGCAGGGGTGGGGCAGGAAACCGCCGGGGGACGGGCCGGTGGCCGGTCCGGACGGTCAGACGTCGAGAGCGGGGAGGATCACGGCGTCGATGTAGTCACGCAGATAGGCCTGGTTGGGAGGCCGGTCGTCGATCAGGGTCCGGGCGACGAACGCGCCCAGCATCATGTGCAGGACGTAGTCCACCGCGGGGTTGTCCGCGCGGACCTCGCCACGGGCGACCGCCCGCTGCACCACCATGTCCAGCTCGGCCAGTTCCGGTTCGATGATCCGTTCCCGGAAGACCCGCAGCAGGTCGGGGTCCGCGTGGACCGCCGTGGCCATGCCCCGGATCAGCGCGGAGTCCTGTTCCATCTGGCAGTCGTCGCCGCGGTCGATCATGGCGTGGAAGTCACCACGGAGGGTGCCGGTGTCGATGACATCGAATCCCTCGCTCTTCTGGATCCGCAACGCCTCGACGACCAAGCGCGGTTTGCTCCCCCACTGACGGTAGAGCGTGGCCTTGCTGGACCGGGTGCGCGCCGCGACGGCGTCCATGGTCAGCCCGTCGTAGCCGACCTCGCGCAGGAGGTCGAGTACGGCGTCGTACAGCTCAGCCTCGCGCTCGGGGGTGATCCGGCTGCGGCGCGTCATCGTCACCTCGGCCATATGTGCTCATCCCCTCCCGGTCGCGCGGCAGTCTAGCGACTGCTGCCCGTCCGGTACCCGTTTCCGCGGGCACCACGAACAGCGGTCTCCTGATCGGTACGAAACCGTTTCGTACGCGTCTGACAGTACCCGAGCCCGCTAGCGAAACGAAACGGTTTCGTACGTGTCCTGGACCACACCGGGCACCCGGCCCGCCGGATGCGCGGTGCGAGCCGGACCACCCACCCGTCCCATCGGGGTGTACTACTGGTGCACCCTACCGGTGCGCTTTATCTGTACACCCTAGCGATGCACCCCGGCGGTCTGTACCGTCGCCCCATGACTCCGCCCCTCCCCCGCTTCCACCGTCAGCCCGCCGAACGGCAGGCCGCCATCCTCGCCGTGGCCCGTCGGCACTTCGCCGAGCAAGGGCCCGGAACCGCCTCGTACAACAAGATCATCGAGGCCACCGGCATCTCCAAGACCGCCGCGTACCACTACTTCGACGGACGCGAGGATCTGCTGGCGGCGGTCCTGGACGATGTCCTCGCCCGGCTGCTCGGCGCACTCGGCCCCTGGACACCCGCACAGGACGCCGCCGGGTTCTGGGCGCGCCTGGAATCCGGTACGGAGGCACTGCTCGGCCATCTGCGGACCCATCCGGACGATCTGGCCCTGGCCGGACCGGCCGTCTCCCGGGGCCAGGGCGCCCCGTGGCTCGACTGGTTCGAGGCACTGGTCGAGGACGGGCAGCGGATCGGGGTGATCCGTACGGATGTGGACCGCGGCCTGCTCGTCTCGGCCACCACTGCCGTCCTGGGCGCGGCCGACGAGTGGGCCCTGACCTCGCTCGCCGACGGCCGCGACCCCGCCCGGGACCAGGTGTGGGAACTGCTGCGCGGCCTGTGGGGCACGGGTACGGGTACGGGGGCTCCGGGGGCGGGTGCGGTTGGGGGGACCGTTGCGGGCGCGGGTGCCGGGGGCGGTGCGGACATCGATGTGGCCGGTACGGGGGCAGGTGCGGGCATCGATGTGGCCGGGGCAGGTGCGGGCATCGATGCGGCCGGCGCTCGGGGCGGCGGCGACCCGACGGACACCACGGAGGGGAGGTCCGCCGATGCGCACTGATCTGACGACCGACTGGGAGATACCCGCCACCCCCGGCGGGTTCACGGGCGGTCTCGAACGCTTCATGGGTCCGGGCAAGTCCCGTGCCGAGTCGGCGGTCGAGCTGGGGGGCGGCACGGTCTGCGCCGCGCTGCTGGCCGCCGGACTCTGGTCGACGGACCTGCGGCCCGACTGGTCCACCACCCAGCTCGTCGTGGTGGCGCTGATCGGCCTCGACCTCATCGGGGGCGTCCTCACCAACGCCACCAACGCCGCGAAGCGCTGGTACCACCGACAGGCGCCGGGCACCCGGCGCGCCCGGCTGACGTTCGTCGGCGCGCATCTGCTGCACCTCGGTGTGATGGGGCTGGTGATGCTGGAGGGCGACTGGACGTGGGCCCTGGCCAACGGCGCGCTGCTCCTGGCCGGAACGGCCGCGGTGGAGTTCGCCCCGCTGCCCGTCAAACGTCCGGTGTCCATGGCCTCCTGGACCGCGGCGGTCCTGACGAACCTCTTCTGGCTGGACGTACCCGCCGCCCTCCTCTGGTTCGCCCCCCTCTTCTTCCTGAAGCTGCTGGTGTGCCATCTCGTACCGGAAGCACCACTGAAGCGGAGCCACGATGCGTGACGAAAGCACGGGCACGGGTGCCGGGACGGGTACGGGTACGGGTACGGGTGACGTTGTGGGCGTCGGCGCGGGTGCGGGTGCCGGAGCGGGCGGGGGTGAGGGCAGGGGTGCGGGTGCGGACGCCGCGAAGGGTCAGTGGCGGGTGGACGAAGCCCCCGCGCCGGGCCTTTGCGCGGCCGTCCTCGCCGCCGCTTTCGCCACGGAACCGGTCAGCGGATGGATCTGCGGTGACTCCGAACGGGCACGGCGGCACTGGTTCGCCGCGACACTCGCCACGCACGCCACCGTGCCCGGCGCCCGGCGCCATCTCCTGACCGACGGTACGGGCCAACCGGTCGCCGCGGCGGTGCTCACCCCACCCGGCGCGGGACCAGGTGCCGGGGCCAAGGCCGCGTGGACGGTGCGCACCCTGCTGCGCTGCGGTCCCGGACCTCTGATCAGGACTCTGCGATACCTGGGCGGGACCGCGCCCGCCGCACCGGACGGGGCGTGGAACCTGGAGTTCATCGGCGTCCTGCCGCACCACACCGGACGAGGCGCGGGCCGCCGTCTCCTCGACCAGCTGCTGGCCACGGCACCGGCACCGGCACCGGGCGGCGTCCACCTCACGACCGCCGACCCGGACAACGTGACGATCTACGAACGCCTCGGGTTCACCACCCACGCGCGGCTGCGCATCGGCCCGATCACGACGACGGCCATGTGGCGACCCGCAGCACCTCAGGAGTAGCGGCCACACAGAGGCCATGGAGGACAGAGGGGCCATAGAGGCCACGCAGCGGACACAGGTCGGCCACCCAGCGGCCATCGAGGTCATAGAGGTCATAGAGGTCATAGAGGTCACCGGAAGGTCATACCGGCCACCGGCACCGCCCGCCGGGCCTCCGCACGACCGCACAGCACCACAGGAGCGCGCCAACAACACCGTGCCCCAGCACCCCAGCGCCGCGCCGCGTCACCGCACCACCGAGTTGCCGACGCCCCGCCCCGGGAAAAGCATGGACATGTGACCGACCCCGCCCGGCCGCCGAGGCCCCACGACACCGCCGTCGACTCCGGCACCGCCGCGCGCACCCCTGCCGACGGGGACGGGGCCTACCTCCGGTACCCCCACCTCCACGGTGACCTGCTCTGTTTCGTCGCCGAGGACGATCTATGGGTGGCGCCGCTGCCCGAGGAGGGCGGCCGGGCGGCCCGTGCCTGGCGGCTGACCGTCGACCGGACACGCATCAGCCACCCCCGCTTCTCACCGGACGGCGGGCACCTCGCGTACACGACCTGGCGGAGTCTGGACCCGGAGATCCATCTCGTACCCGTGGAGGGCGGGACCGCCCGGCGGCTGACCTATTGGGGCGCCCCGGACACCCGGGTGTGCGGATGGGCGCCGCCCGATCAGGACGGGCGGTGCGACATCCTGGCGGTGGCCTCGCACGAACAGCCGTTCTCGTACTTCGGATGGGCCTACCGGGTGCCCACGGACGGCTCCCCCGGCGGGCGGCTGCCCTGGGGGCCGGTCAGCGACATCGCCGTCGCGGATCTCGGCGGTGAGCCCAGGACGCTGCTGCTCACCGGCAAGCCCCCGCATGAACCCGCCTCCTGGAAGCGGTACCGGGGCGGGGCCATGGGACGGCTGTGGCTGCACGGCGAGCGCCTGCTCGAAGGGCTCGGCGGACATCTGGAGTCACCGATGATCGTCGGCGGCCGGGTGGCGTTCCTGTCCGACCACGAGGGCGTCGGGAACCTGTACTCGTGTCTCCCCGACGGCACGGATCTGCGGCGTCACACCGACCACGCCGAGTTCTACGCCCGCTGCGCGTCGACCGACGGCCACCGGGTCGTGTACCAGTGCGCGGGCGAACTGTGGCTGCTGGAAGGGCTGTCGGCGCGCTCCCTACCGCGCAGGCTCGACGTACGGCTGGGCGGGCCACGGGCCGGACGGCGGGCCTATCAGGTACCGGCCGCGCAGCATGTGGACGGGCTGTCCGTGGACGAGACGGGCCGGGCGAGCGCGGTGGTGGTCCGGGGCAGCCTGTACTGGCTGACCCATCGTGACGGTCCCGCGCGGACGATCGCGGACACCCCTGGGGTGCGGGTGCGGCTCCCGGTGATGCTCGGTTCGGGCGGCGGGGCGGTCGCGTACGTGACCGACGCGGGTGGCGCCGACGCCGTCGAGATCGCGTATCTGCCCCGGGCCTCCGGTGACCGGGCGCCGAGACGGCTGGCGTCCGGCGTGCTCGGTCACGTCCAGGAGCTCGTCTCCGACCCGGACGGCGAACGGCTCGCCATCGCGTCGAACGACGGACGGCTCCTGCTGCTGGACACCGCCGAGAACACCACGGACCCTGCGGACACCACAGCCGCAGCGGACACCCCGGTCACCGAAACGGCCACCGATGAGCAGGCCACCACGGCCACCCATGCGGACATGAACGAGGACATGAACGCGGTCACGAACGCGGACAGCAATGCGGACACCGTCGCGGACCCGGATGCGGACAGCAATGCGGACACCGTCGCGGACCCGGATGCAGACCCGGATGCGGACAGGAACCGGGGCGCGACGGACAAATCAGCGGCCGGGGCGACGACAGGCGTGACGGAGCTGATCCGGTCGTTGAACGGCCCGGTCGCCGACCTCGCGTTCTCCCCGGACGGGGCCTGGCTGACCTGGTCCCATCCGGGGATCGGCCGTTCGCTGCGTTCCATCAAGATGGCGCGGATCGAGGGACCCGGCGCGCGGACCGTCATCGATGTGACGAGCGGCCGGTTCGAGGACGAGAACCCGGTCTTCACCAGCGACGGCCGCTACCTCGCGTTCCTGTCCTGGCGCGGCTTCGACCCCGTGTACGACGTCCACACCGGCGATCTCTCGTTCCCCCTGGGCTGCCGCCCGTACCTGGTGCCGCTGTCGTCCGCGACCCCGTCCCCGTTCGCCCTGCTGCCGGACGGCCGTCCGGCGGCGGGCGGCATGGACCCGATGGACGACGACGAGGCGGACGGCACGGGAACGGTCACCGTCGAGGTAGAGGGCCTGGAGAGCCGGGTCACCCCGTTTCCGGTGGCAGCGTCGAAGTACTCGGCGCTGTGTCCGGTCGCCGGGGGCGGCCTGGTGTGGCTGCGGTGGCCTATTTCCGGCGCGCTCGGGGAGACGTTCGCCAACCCGTCGGACACCTCGGGCCGCCCGACCCTCGAACACTTCGGCATCCCGCGCGGCAAACGCACCGAACTCGTCACCGACCTCGACTGGTTCGACGTCAGCGGCGACGGCACCCGGCTCGTGGTGATGGACGAGGGCGAACTGCGCGCGGTCCCGTCCGGCGAGCCCGGCGACAGCGACTCGACGGTCTGGATCGACCTGCGCCGCATCCTGCACGACGTCGACCCGCCCGCCGAGTGGCGCCAGGCCTACGAAGAGGCCGGCCGCGTCATCCGCGCCTACTTCTGGGAGCCGGACATGTGCGGGATCGACTGGCCGGCGATCCTCGACCAGTACCGTCCGCTGGTCGACCGGGTCGCCTCCCCCGACGACTTCGCCGATCTGCTGCGCGAGGTCCTCGGCGAGCTCGGCACCTCCCACGCGTACGTCACCCCCGCCCGGCGCAACGAAGGCCCCCCGCACTACCAGCGCGCACAAGGTCTGCTCGGCGCGGACCTGGTGCCCAGGGACGAGGGCTGGCTGGTCGAACGCATCCTGCCCGGCGACTCCTCCGACTCCAAGGCCCGCTCCCCGCTCGCCGGTACGGGCATCCGCGAGGGCGCCGTCCTCACGCATGTGGACGGACGCCCGGTGGACCCGGTCAGCGGGCCGTTCCCACTGCTCGGCGCGGCGGGCGGGACGACGGTGGAGCTGACGTTCCGCCCGGCGGAGGGCGGCACCGGGCCCGCGCGGCGGGTCGCCGTGATCCCCCTCGTGGACGACCGTCCGCTGCGCTATCAGTACTGGGTCGTGAAACGCCGCGAGGTGGTGCGGCGGCTCAGCGGCGGCAAGTGCGGCTATCTGCACATCCCCGATCTCGGCGGCTCCGGCTGGGCGCAGTTCAACCGTGACCTGAGGATGGAGGTGTCCCGCCCGGCGCTCATCGTGGACGTGCGCGGCAACGCGGGCGGCCACATCAGCGAACTCGTCGTCGAGAAACTGACCCGCACCATCCTCGGCTGGGACCTCACCCGCAACGCCCAGCCCGTGTCCTACGCCTCCAACGCGCCACGCGGCCCGGTCGTCGCCCTCGCGGACGAGGCCACGTCGTCGGACGGCGACATGATCACGGCCGCCTTCAAGCTGCTCGGCCTGGGGCCCGTGGTCGGCCAGCGCACCTGGGGCGGGGTCGTCGGCATGACGGGCCGTCACCGACTGGGGGACGGAACGGTGATCACGGTGCCGATGAACGCGGCGTGGTTCGACGCGTACGGCTGGTCCGTCGAGAACCACGGGGTGGAGCCGGACCTGTCCGCGTTGCGCACCCCGCTGGACTGGGCCGAGGGCCGCTACGCGCAGCTCGACGACGCGGTGACGGTGGCCCTGAACCTTCTGGCCGAGCGCCCCCCGGCCTCCCCGCCGGACTACTCGGCCGTCCCCCTTCGCGTCCGCCCGCCCCTCCCCCCACGCCCCGAGTGACCAGTGACCGAGGGCCGATGGCGACGGCGATGAGATGGCCGCAACAGGCCCGACTCCGCCGCCACGCAGCATCACGTGACCTAGTTGACCTAGCAGTTGACCTACATGACCCCATTGACCTAGTTGGCCTAGTTGACCTACATAGCTCAGCTGGCCTAACTGACCTAGTTGACCTACATGACCTAATCGCCCCGCGGCCTGTATGACCTAAAGCGGGCCCCGTCGGTCTCCGCCGGACGACAACCGTCGGTCGAGCGCCAGCGAGACCTCCGCTTCGACGGCGCTCCGCGCCAAGGGCCGCAGCCGGGTGACGTCCCGCTCGGGCACATGGTCACGCACCAGCCCCTCGAACAACGCGGCCAGCGCCTCCGCGTGGACCCTGACCTCACGTCCGGCGGCCAGCACCGCGGCCAGCGGCACGCCCCGCGCGACCAGTTCGCTGGACACGTCCAGCAGCCTGCGGCTCACATGGACGATCTCGTCGCCGTCCGTACCGAGGTAGCCCAGTTCCAGTGCCGCCGCGAGGTTCTCAGGGGTGACCTGCCCGGCGAAGCGGTCGGCGAGCTCCTCGGGTGTGAGCCGTACCGGCTCCTCCTCGGTGGGCGCACCCACCCCCAGGACGTCGGCGACCCCGCGCCCCTGCTCGAAGGCCTCGGCGAGTTCGGCGATCCCGTTGAGGGTGTGTCCGCGTTCCAGCAGCGCGGAGATGGTCCGCAGCCGGGCAAGATGGCGGTCGTCGTACCAGGCGATGCGACCCTCCCGCCGGGGCGGCGCGAGCAGTTTGCGTTCCCGGTAGAACCGCAGGGTCCGCACCGTGATCCCGGCCTCGACGGCCAGCTCCTCGACCCGGTACTCCCGCGGGCCGTCGGCGCCGCGCGCGGCGTCGGACGCACGCCTGGGAGCGCTCTCGCGCACGCCCGCGCCCGCTCGCATCCGCCCGCCGCCACCTCGCTCCGCCACGCTCGCCACCCTAGGTCGTACCGCCGGTAACTTTAGTCGCCGGACCCCTACCCACGGGTAGCCCGGCTGCCCTACGCTCCACTATGCCCATCGCGCCAGTGAACGATGGCACAGTTGCGGACCAGGTTCAGGGAGGCAGCACGATGACCGAGCAGGAACACGTACCGCACGAGCACGTCCGCGTGGCCGTGATCGGCAGCGGCTTCGGCGGGCTCGGCGCGGCCGTCCGGCTGCGCAAGGAGGGCGTCACCGACTTCGTCGTCCTGGAACGCGCCGACTCCGTGGGCGGCACCTGGCGGGACAACAGCTATCCGGGCTGCGCCTGCGACGTTCCCTCGCACCTGTACTCGTTCTCGTTCGCCCCCAACCCCGACTGGCCGCGCGCCTTCTCCGGCCAGGAGCACATCCGCGCCTATCTGGAACACGTCACGGATGTGTTCGGGCTGCGCCCGCACCTCCGTTTCGGCGCCGAGGTCCACCGGACACGCTGGGACGGCGAGCGGCTGCGGTGGGAGGTGGAGACGTCCTGCGGCACCCTCACCGCCGATGTCGTCGTGTCCGCGACCGGCCCGCTCTCGGACCCGAAGATCCCGGCGGTCCCCGGCATCAAGGACTTCCCCGGGGAGATCTTCCATTCCGCGCGCTGGAACCACGACTACGACCTGCGCGGCAAGCGCGTCGCCGTGGTCGGCACCGGCGCCTCGGCCATCCAGATCGTCCCCGCCGTCCAGCCGGACGTGGCGCGGCTGACGCTCTTCCAGCGCACCCCGCCCTGGGTGCTGCCGCGCGCGGACCGCACGATCAGCGGCGCCGAACGCCGGCTGCACCGGCGGTTGCCGTTCACCACCCGGCTCCGCCGGGGCGCCTTGTGGGGCATCCGCGAACTCCAGGTGCAGGCGTTCACCAAACACCCCGGGCAACTAGGACTGATCGAACGGTTCGCCCGGCGGAACATGGCCAGGTCGGTGAAGGACCCCGCGCTGCGCGCGAAGCTCACCCCCGACTACCGCATCGGCTGCAAACGCATCCTGCTGTCCAATACGTACTATCCGGCTCTCGTGCGTCCTAATGTCGAGGTCGTCGCCTCCGGGCTCAGCGAAGTACGCGGCTCCACCCTGGTCGCCGCCGACGGCACCACGGCCGAGGCCGACGCGATCGTCTTCGGCACCGGTTTCCACGTCACCGACCTGCCCATCGCGAACCGTGTCGTCGGCGCCGACGGCCGCACCCTCGCCGAGAGCTGGAAGGACGGAATGCGGTCACTGCGCGGCGCGACCGCCAGCGGCTTCCCCAACTGGATGACGATCATCGGTCCTAATACCGGCCTCGGTAACTCGTCGATGATCCTCATGATCGAGTCCCAGCTGAACTACCTCGCCGACTACCTCCGCAAGCTCGACGCCCTCGGCGGCCGGGTCGCGCTCGACCCCCGCGCCGACGCCGTGGACGCCTGGAACACCAAGGTCCAGGAACGTATGAAGCGCACCGTGTGGAACACCGGCGGCTGCGACAGCTGGTACCTCGACGCCAACGGCCGCAACACGACCGTCTGGCCCGGCACCACCTCCGAGTTCCGCGCCGCGACCCGCCGCGTGGACCTCGGCGAGTACGAGGTCCTGCGCGCGCCCCGGCCCACCGCGCACCCGCTCACGGACACCGCGGCCACCGCGGCCACCGGGGTGCCCGCGCCCGGCACGGCCGGCACGGAGGTGGAGGCATGAGCCGTCCGACGCACGTCACCTCGGGCCCGTACGCCCCGCCCACGCCCGCGCGGGAGCTGACCGCCGTCTCGGCGGACGGCGCCCATGTGCACGTCGAGATCCATGGACCCGAGGGCGCTCCCACCGTCGTCCTCGCCCATGGCTGGACCTGCTCCACCGCCTTCTGGGCCCACCAGGTGCGCGACCTCCGCGCGGACCACCGGGTCGTCGTCTACGACCAGCGGGGCCATGGCCGCAGCCCCGCGCCCGTGACCGGCGACGGCTACAGCACCCGCGCGCTCGCCGACGACCTCACCGCCGTCCTGGAGGCCGCCCTCGCCCCCGGCGAACAGGCCCTCCTCGTCGGCCACTCGATGGGCGGCATGACGATCATCGCGGCGGCCGGGCGCCCGGCGGTCCGGGCCCGGACCGCCGCCGCCCTGCTGCTCAGCACCGGCAGCGGTGACCTCGCCGCCCGCGCGCGGGTGCTGCCGCTGCGCGCGGGACGGCTGCGCACCCGTCTCACCCGGGCCGTCCTCGGCTCGAAGGCCCCTCTGGGACCGGTCACGCCCCTCGGCGCCCGGCTCCTGCGCTACGGGACGATGAGCCCCGGCACCGCGCCGGACCGGGTCGAGGTGTGCGCCCGGATCGTGCACGCCTGCCCGCGCGCGGTGCGTCACGGCTGGTCACAGGTCCTCGACTCGCTCGCGCTCGGCGCCGGGGTAGGGAAGCTCACCGTGCCCACCGCCGTGGTCGTCGGCACCGCCGACCGGCTCACCCCGAGGGTGCACGCCCACGACCTGGTGACCTCGCTCCCGCACTGCGTGGGCCTCGCCGAACTGACCGGTGTCGGCCATATGACCCCCGTCGAGGCACCGGAAGCGGTCAGCGACCGGATCCGGGACATGGTGGCCGCGTACGTGGACCACCGCCCCACCGACGACGACCCGGTCCCCACGGCTCCCACGGTCCCCACGGCCCACCCTGTGCACACGACCCAGCCGACCCGGACGACCCAGCAGGCACAGCCGACCCACCCGGTCCCCGAACAGCCCGCGTCCCCCGAGGGGGCCACCACCCCTCAAGCGGACACCAACAGGTCAGCGGACACAAATAGGTCAGCGGACATCAAGAGGACAGGCGACGGGGACGATCCCGCCGACGAAGCCACCCACGACCCCATCGACGGCCGCGACACGAACGGAGCGTCCAGCACATGACCAGCCCCCGTACGTCCCCTCTGGAAGGCAGGGTCGCCGTCGTCACGGGCGCCGCGCGCGGCATCGGTGAACTGCTCGCCCGCAAGCTGTCCGCGCGCGGTGCCCGTATCGCATTGGTGGGCCTGGAACCGGACGCCTTGGAACAGGTCGCCGGGCGGCTGCGCACCGACAGCGACCACTGGTACGCCGATGTCACCGACCACACGGCCATGGCCCGCGTGGCCCAGGAGGTCCGTGACCGCTTCGGGCGGGTCGACATCGTCGTCGCCAACGCGGGTGTGGCCTCCGGCGGTCTCTTCCTGGACTCGGACCCGGACGCCTGGCGACGGGTCGTCGAGGTGAACCTCATCGGCTCGGCGGTCACGGCCCGCGCGTTCCTGCCGCATCTGATCGCGACACGGGGCTACCTCCTCCAGATCGCCTCGCTCGCGGCGATCGCCCCCGCGCCGATGATGACCGCGTACTGCGCGTCGAAGTCGGGCGTCGAGGCGTTCGCGCACAGCCTGCGCGCCGAGGTCGGGCACAAGGGCGTACGGGTCGGGGTCGGCTATCTGTCGTGGACCGACACCGACATGGTCCGGGGCGCCGACGAGGACGACGTGATGCGTGAGCTGCGGGAACGTCTGCCGTGGCCGTCGAACCGCACCAACCCGCCGGGCCCCGCCGTCGACCGGCTCGTCGCGGGCATCGAACGCCGCTCCGGCCATGTCTACGCGCAGTGGTGGCTGCGCGGTATGCAGTCGGTACGGAGCTGTCTGCCCACACTGATCGGCGCGGTCGGACAGCGCGAGATGCGGCGCGTCGAACCCCGGCTCGGCACCGTGGGACGGGGTCTGGTCGGAGCGGGCGGCGCCGCCGACGAGGCCGCGCGGGGTACGGGCGGCTCCGACGGCCGCTCCACCACCTGACCCCGCAGCGTCATCAGTCGCTGCACCCTCGTAGTCACCGTCGTCCGATCCCGCAGCGTCACCGTCAAGGCTCCGTTCACCGGTCGACATGCACCGAGGGTCGGCCGGTGAAAGGCTGGGACATGTCCCGGGAGAGCCTGACCTCGATACGGGAGTGACCCACCATGGGCCTCAAGGACCAGTTCGACGACAAGAGTGAACGCATCGCCAAGGACGCGCGCAAGGCGAAGGCACGACGAGCCCGCACAGCGCCCCGGCCGTCCCGCACGTCCCACAAGGTCGACGACCCGGAGACCGAGCGCGCCGTCCAGGAGGCGGAGGACCACGTCGACCAGAACTACGACATCTGACCCGTCCCCGCGCGTGGGACGGCCTTCCGGCCCAGGCCCGGCCTGGCGTCCCCGCAAGCCACACGCGGGCCAAGGCCTGGGGTGACCTGCGTGACAAGACCCAGAGGTGAGTGGACCCGCCCGGCTCAGGCGCCGTACACGACGGTGACAGGTGCGTGGTCCGACCAGCGCAGGTCGTAGCTGGCGGCGCGCTCCACAGTTGCCTTGAGCGCGCGTTCCGCGAGTGCGGGGGTCGCCATGTGGTAGTCGATACGCCAGCCGCTGTCGTTGTCGAACGCCTTCCCCCGGTACGACCACCAGGAGTAGGGCCCTTCGACCTCGGGGTGCAGCCGCCGGAAGACGTCCACGTAGCCGCCGTCCTGGGCGTCGAGGACACGGTCGACCCAGGCGCGTTCCTCGGGCAGGAAGCCGGAGTTCTTCTTGTTGCTGCGCCAGTTCTTGAGGTCGGCCTCACGGTGGGCGATGTTCCAGTCACCGCAGACAAGGACCTCCCTGCCGTCCGCCGCCGCCCGCTCCCTGAGCTCCTTCACATAGGACAGGAACGCGTCCATGAAGCGCACCTTCTCGTCCTGCCGTTCGGTGCCGACCTCACCTGAGGGCAGATACAGGCTGGCGACGGTGACCCCGGGCAGGTCCGCCTCCACATAGCGGCCACTGCCGTCGAACTCCGTCGAGCCGAAGCCGACACGCACCGCGTCGGGCTCCCTGCGGGTCATCAGGGACACCCCGGCACGTCCCTTGGCCGCGGCGGGGGCGTGCACGGTGTGCCAGCCGTCCGGTGCCCGGACCGTGTCCGGCAGCTGCTCCGGCTCGGCCCGGACCTCCTGGAGGCAGAGCACATCGGCGGACGTGTCCGCGAGCCACTCGACGAAGCCCTTCTTCGCCGCGGCCCGCAGACCGTTCACGTTCACAGAGGTCACAGTCAGCAAAACGATCTCCTCGACATCACACGCGACCCGAGGCGTCGAACAGGTTGTCCGAGGTCACAGTGAGCTTTCCGGCAGGCTACCGGCACACTGGCAGAGGTCCCGCCCCACCCATGGCGGGCGTCCGCCACCGGCCACCGGTCACCCAGACTTCCGTGACCCTGCATAGAAGTACGATAACTCGCATGAATATACGAACCGTCTCCTTCGGTCACACGGACGCCGTGAAGCTCAACGGCCGCGTGCAGCGCGAGTACGCGGAGCGCTACGGCGACGAAGGCGACATCACCCCGCTGGACCCCACGATGTTCGATCCACCGGTCGGTATCTACCTGATCGCGTACGACGAGAACGGTACCGCCCTGGCCACGGGCGGCTGGCGCCGCCAGGAGGCGAACGGTCACGGCTACGCGGACGGCGACGCCGAGATCAAGCGCATGTACGTGACGCCCGAGGCCCGTGGTCTCGGGCTGGCCCGCCGCATCCTCGCCTCGCTGGAGTCCGATGCACGCGCGGCCGGCCGTACCCGCATGGTCCTGGAGACGGGCACCGAGCAGCCGGAGGCCATCGCCCTGTACGAGTCCAGCGGCTATGCGCCCTGCGACAAGTTCGGCTACTACCGCGACAGCGATCTCAGCCGCTGCTACGCCAAGACGCTGGTCCCGTAGCGGGTCGCCTTCGCTTGCGCTTCCGAGGTCTGCCCGGGTGGGCGTACTTCGTTGCTGTGCCGTCGTTCGGTGGTTTCGCGGTTTTCTGCGGGTCGCCTTCGCTTGCGCTTCTGAGGTCCGTCCGGCTGGACGCACCTGTCCCTGTGCCGTCGCTCGTCGTTTTCGCGCAGTTCCCCGCGCCCCTTTGGGGCGCGTCCGGCTTGTTCTTCGGGTCGGTGCCGGTCGGGATTCTCCGTCCTCGATCCGACACGCTCGGCACGACGTCCCCCTTGCCCGACTGAAGAGCATCGGAGTCTGCGGGCAGAGATTCCCGCCCACCCCCTCCCGCAGCAGCGCGCCCGCACGAGGAGGATGGTTCAACCCCGGCCCCGGTTGCTGACAGCCCGCAGACTGATCGGCAGCCCCAGTTGGGCGCCCCCGAAGGGGCGCGGGGAACTGCGCAAAAGACGAGGGCGGACCCGCACCCGAGAAGCGGCCGCAAGGGGGCAGCATCCAGGGGCGCGGGGAACTGCGCACCCCCGTCCGACCCGCACAGGAAACAACTACGTCCAGCACAGGAAACCCGGCGGCGCGAGCGAAGGCGACCCGCACAGGGAACCCCGCGCGGCGGGGCGGTCCCAACGGGCCGCCCCGCCCCTCCCCCTGGTCAGGGCCCGGGTGTGCCCGGACCCGTCACTCCTCCCACTCGCCCGCCTTCTCCTTGCCCTCCGCCGTGTAGAGCAGCAGGAAGGAGAAGAGGCCGGCCAGTCCGGCCAGGACGCAGACGATGTCGGCGACGTCGGAGCCGAAGCTCGTCATCATGGCCGCGGAGCCGACGGCCATGGCCACCGTCTGGCCCACGACCACCACGATTCCGCCGATCAGGAAGAGCGCGACGAGGGCACGGGAGACGTTCAGGCAGATCGTGTACATCCTGGTACTCCTCATCCGGGTATCCATATCGCTCCCACCACCATCAGCACGCCCATGAGGTAGGAGGGCACGAGGTAGTAGAGCGTGACCGGGACGAAGATCCGCACCGGGTTGATGGAGGCGATGCCCGCGGCCACGTACAGCGGTGCGGCGCCCGGTGGCGAGCAGCCCTCGGACGAGGCCCACACGATGATGGCGGCGAAGGCGATGTACGGCGGAACGTCGGCCGCCAGCAGGGCGGCGAAGGCGACGGGCCCGACGGCCGCGAGGGTGGAGGTCGTGTTGAGGGGGCCCGCGACGATCACCACGACGAGTCCGACGACGAGTGCCGCGACGATCTGCGGCACGCCCTCCAGTCGCTCCATATAGGGGGCGAGCTGTTCGCCGATGCCCAGGGTGTTCAGCACATTGGAGGCGGCGAAGGCCGACACCATCGTGACGCCGATCAGCCCGAGTTTAGGACTGATCTCCGCCAGCAGTGTCCACCACTCCCCGCCGCCGCGCGGCAGCGACCGCCGCTCGACCACCAGTCCGGCGAGCAGCATCACCACCGGCAGCCACACCAGCAGCGGCACGGCGTCGGAGACGTCCAGTCCGCCCAGCCGGTCGCCGATGAGATCGCTGGTCGGGGACGCGGTCAGGACGATCGGCACCGCGATGGCGGCCAGGACGATCAGCGAGGTCCAGCCGGCCGCGAAGGACCGCCGGAGCGGATGGATGTCCTCCGGCGCCATCGCGCCCACGCCCCGCCGTTTGACGATGACGTAGGCGATGACCAGCCGCATCGCGACCATCCAGGCGCCCACGACGAAGATCGTGCCGACGACGTCCTGCGCCTTGAGGACCGGCAGTACGGTCGGCGCCGCCAGCAGGATGAAGAAGGCCCCGCTGAACGGGAAGGTGGCGCCGACGCCCGCGTTCCCGGCGAGGACCAGTGCCGCGGTCTCACCGCTCGCCTTGGAGCGCTTCATCCAGGGGATGGTGATGGAACCGATGGTGGCCACGATCGCCGCGCCGTTGTGCGCGACGGCGCCGAAGAGACCGGCCGAGACCGTCGCCGCGTAGGCGGAGCCGCCCTCGCGGCGGCCGAGCATCGAGCTGAGGATGTCGATCATCCGCTGCACGAGCCCTGTCCTCGTCAGCAGTTCGCTGACGAAGACGAAGGCCAGGGCGGCGAAGGTGATCTCCGACTTCAGCCCCTCGACGAGGCTCTCCCAGATCACGCGCGGCGCGTCCGTGCCGGCGAACGCGGCACTGACGAGGAAGCCGATGACCATGGCTTCGCCGATGTTGCGCTTGACCCCTACGTTCCACACGATGATGGCCCCGATGAAGGCGACCAGTGCGAATATCGCGTTCATCGGCGTCTCCTCCTACAGCCGGCACAGGGAGGGGAGGGCGTGCCCCCGGCCGTGTACGGCGGGATCGCCGTGTACGGCTGGACGGCCGAGGACGACGGGATGCACGTGTGCGGCTCAGTCCAGTGGCAGCGCTTCCAGTCCGGCTCTTCGGTAGGCATCTCCCGCCTCCTTCCCGGTGAGGAAAGTGTGCAGGGCGCGGGCCACGGCCCGGTCGACGGCCGCGGTGCCCAGTGCCGCCGAGAGCTCGGTGAAGTGCTGGGCTCCGTCCGGCAGCGGCCCCACCACCCGGGCCTCGGGCACGAACAGCAGCTCGCTCATCTGCTGCACGGCCAGATCGGCCCGGCCGTCGACCACCGCGAGCGCGGTGAAACCTTTCTCCACGACGGTGGCCCGCGCGTTGACCTCGTCCGCTATGCCGAGCCGTTCCAGCAGCCCGGCGAAGTGGACCCCGCTGGCCCCGGTGCGGGAGTAGGCCACCGAACGGGCCGAGCGGAGCGCCGTGATCAGCGCGTCGACCGTGTCGATGACGGGCGGCTCGCCGCCGGGCGGCATGGCCAGGCCGATCCCGACCCGGGCGATGCTCCGCACCGAGGACGGGTCGATGACCCCCGCCTCGCACAGCGCCGGGAACGCCCCGGTCACCCCGACCATGACCTCCGGCCGGGCGCCTTCCTCGATCCTGCGCAGCAGTACGTTCGTCGGATCGTAGACGATGTCGACGGCGGCTTCGGTCTGCCGGCCGAACGCCGGGAGTACGGCGTCGTCGAGGGCCTTCTTCACCGCCAGCGCGCTGAAGAGCGACACCGTGTGCGGTATGTCCGCGGACATCTTTGTCCTTTCACAAGGGTGGGGGAACGGGTGCTTCCGGGCTGTCCCGGGGTGTCCGCTCGGTCCCCACGGTGTTCGGGGGGGTGGTTCAGTGGGAGGCGGGGCGCAGCGCGGCTCGCTGGGCCCGTGTCAGCGGACGGGTCGGAGCGCCGCGCAGCAGCAGGAAGAGCTTCGCCGTCTCCTCGATCTCCTCGGCCGTCTCCAGCGCGCGCTCCGGGTCGGCCGCGGCGGCGACCGGTCCGTGGTTGCTCAGGAGGAGCGCGGGATGCTCCCGGGCCGACGCCTCGACGGCGGCGGCCATCCGGCTGTCGCCGGGGGCGAAGTACGGCAGCATCGGGAGGGTGCCGACGCGCATCGCGTAGTAGGCGGTCAGCGGCGGCAGGACGTCCCGCCGGTCGAGCCGGGCCAGGCACGAGACGGCCGCCGCGTGGGTGGAGTGGGTGTGCACCACGGCGCCGGCGTCCGGCCTGGCGCGGAGCATCGCGGCATGCAGGAACGCCTCCTTGGAGGGCCTGGGACCGCGGACGTGGGCTCCGCCCGCGTCGATGACGGACAGTTCCCCGGCGCGCACGGTGGCCAGGCTCGACCCCGTGGGTGTCACCAGGATGTGCTCACCGGCGCGCACCGAGACATTGCCCGTGCTCCCATGCGTCAGCGAACGGTCGGCGACGGCCCGCGCGGTGGCGATGAGGCGGTCACGCTCGTCCGCGTGATCCAGCCCGCTCATATGCCGTCCGTCCGTTCCGCGCGGGAGGCGGAGGCGTCGGTGAGCAGGCCGGGTCCGCCGAAGTTGCCGGACTTGAGCAGCAGCGCCAAGGGGCGCTCGCCCAGCGGGTGGATCCAGGGCACCCCGCGCGCGGCCTCGGCGCCGACCCGCGCGCCGGTGACCCCGAGCGCGGCGACGACGGCTCCGGACGTCTCACCCCCGGCGGCGACCAGCCTGCGCACCCCGCGCTCGACCAGTCCGGCCGCGACGAGCCCTGTCGCCTTCTCCAGCAGGGCCGCCGACCGCTCCACGCCCAGCACCCGCTGTGTCTCGCGGAGCCTTTCGGGGGCGGCCGAGGAGTAGAGGACGGGCGCGCCGCCACCCGCGGGCAGCGCGTCGTACCAGGCGAGCGCGGCGTCGGCGAGCGCCACGGGATCGGATACGGCCACCGGGTCGAGGCGGTACGCGGGCCTCCCCTCGTCGAGGAGCGCCGCGAGCTGCTCCAGGGTGCGGCGGGAACAGCTCCCGCTCAGCACGGCGGCCGGTCCGTCCGGCGGCCCGGAGATGTCCACGGCGTGCGGGCTGTCCGGGGCGTCGGCGGCATCCGGGGCGTCGGCGATGTGGCTCCCGTCGGCGGCGTTCCTCCCGTCGGCGGCCTCGCCCTGACCGGCACCCGACGGACGTTCAGCACCCGGCGCACGTTCAGCACCCGGCGCGGGTCCAGCACCCGAAGGCCGTCCAGCGCCCGGAACCCGCCCCGCGCCCGGCGAACGCCCCGCGCGCTCCTCCGCGTACGCGTGCGCCAGACCTGCGGCCAGTCCGGCGGCGCCCGCGACGAGCGGTGAGCCGAGGGCGGCCCGGCCGAGCGTGCGCAGATCGCTCTCGTCGATACCGTCGGCCAGTACGTAGCGCGCGCCGCGCGCCCCGGCGCCCGCCAGCGCGTCACGCACCGCCGCCGCGCCCTCCCGTACCGTCCCGAGCCCGATGAGGGCCACCCGTTCGCGGGTCTGGGCCCGCAGCAGCCTGGGCAGGTTCGAGTCCGTCATGGGGGTCACCGGGTGGTCGCGCATATGCGACTCACCGAGCAGGACGCCGTCCACGAAGAGACAGCCCTGGTACTGGGTCCGCAGATGCTCCGGCGAACTCGGGGTCAGCGGCACGGTGTCGGCGCCCGTCGCCTCGGCCAGCCGGTCCAGGACCGGGCCGATGTTGCCGCGCGGGGTGGAGTCGAAGGTCGAGCAGAACTTGAAGTAGATCTGCCCGGCGCCCTGTCCGCGCAGCCATTCCAGCGCGTCCAGGGACGAGGCGACCGCGTCGGCCGCGGGCACCATCCGGCTCTTCAGCGCGACGACCAGCGCGTCGTGCTCGGGCAACGGGTCCGCGTCGGCCCCGTGCGCCCCCTCCCCCGTACGACCCGGCGCACCCGTACCGTCCGCCCCACCCGTACGGCCTGGCACCTCCGTACCGTCCGGCACACCCGTACCGTCCGGCACGCCGAAGAACAACAGGGTGCGGAGTCCGGCGCGGCGCAGCGCCACGGCGACGTCCGTCGCACCGGTGAAGTCGTCCGCGATGACCCCGAGCGGCGCGTCGGCGCGGGTGCCGTCCGCCTGGTGGTGACTGTTTCGGCGCTGGGTCATAGGGGACTCCCGGTGAGGGCGGAGCGCAGGGCGGCGGCCGCGGCCTGCGGGCCGGAGACGACGGGCACACCGAGCGCGGTGGACAGCGACGCGGCGGCGGGTGCGAGCGAGTACTGGGCGAGCAGTACGACGTCGGCGCCGGTGAGGTGCGGCAGGCATGCGTCGCGCAGCGCGTCGCGGAGCGCGGGAAGGTTCCCCTCGCGAGCCGCGTCGAAGGCGTCGGGCGCGACCACACCGACCACTTCCGCCCCCGAACCGGACGCCGCAGAGCCGACCCCCGCCGAGGCAGCCGCCACCGAAGCGGCCGAAGCAGCCGATGCCTCCGATGCGGCCGATGCCGCCGAGAAGCGAGCCACCGAGTCCCGCATCGCGGTCTCGAAGGAGGCGAGCACCAGCACCCGGCCTGTCCCGGAGGACAGCGCCAGCGCCCGCTCGAAGGCGGCGGTGTCGGGCGCCAGCAACGGGACCGGGGTGTCGACCGTTTCGGTGACCGACCCGTACAACGAGCAGGTCAGCAGCACTCCGTCGGCCCCACCGGCCAGGGCATGGCCGATCAGCCGCCGCATCCGGTCCACGAGGGCCGGGGGCAGCGGACCGTCCTGCGGCGCGTCGGCCAGCAGCCGGTCGTCCAGCAGGCTCCAGGGCTCGGCCGCCGGGAACTCCTCGGCCAGTCCCGCGACGGCCGGGGCCATGGCGGTGGGAGTGGCGCTGATCAACGCGATCCTCGGTGCGCGAACGGGATCGTCCGCCGACGCGTGGGCGTTGTCCGCCGGTGCGCGGGTGGGGTCCGCGGGCGCGTGAGCGCGGTCCGCCGCGGTGCCGCTCATCGGACCCCCTCGGCGGAGGCCGTGGAGACCGTCGAGGCCGCTGATGCCACTGACGCCACTGACGCCGCCGAGGTCGACGCCGTCCCGGCGTGCTCGGTGACCCAGGAGAGACCGTTCACCGTGCCGTTCGCCGGGCGGTACTCGCAGCCGATCCAGCCCGGGTACGAGGCGTCCAGCAGTGTGCCGAAGATCCGCGGCCAGGCGATCTCGCCGCTGCCCGGCTCCGTGCGTTCCGGCGGGTCGGCGATCTGGATGTGCCGGACCAGGGGCAGTCGCTCGCGCAGCGTCGAGACGAGGTCGCCCTCCTGGACCTGTACGTGGTAGAGGTCCAGGAGCAGCCCGATCCCGTCCCCGCCGAGCGCTTCCACGACCGCGGCGGCCCGTGCCTGGGTGTCCAGCAGGAATCCGGGCACGTCACGGCTGTTCTGTGCCTCCAGGACGAGGCACACCCCCGTGCCCCGTGCCCGTTCGACGGCCCAGGCGAGGTTGGCGACGAACGTGGCGAAGGCGCGGTCGTGGCCGACACCGGCCGGACGTATGCCGCCCAGCACATGCAGGAAGTCGCTGCCCAGCTCGACCGCGTAGTCGAGACCGCGCTCCAGGTCGGCGCGGAACCGGTCGGAGTGGCCGGGCAGACAGGCCACGCCCGCCCGCTCCGGCGAACCGGGCTCGCCCATCGGCGCGTTGATCAGCACCTGGCTCAGCCCCGCGTCGGCGAGCCGCCGGCGCAGCCGGGCGGCCGGGTACGGGTAGGGGTCGGCGTACTCGACGGCGGTGAACCCGGCGGTGGCCGCGGCGTCGAACCGCTCCTCGAAGGGGACCTCGGTGAACAGCCACTTGAGGTTGGCGTCGAAGCGCAGCCCGTTCGGCGCGCGCATCAGCGTGCTCCGGCGGTGGCGGGGCTCACGCTGTCGGGGTTGACCAGGTGTTCCGGGGTGCGCCCGGCGAGCAGTTCGACCACGTGCCGGGCGGCCATGGCACCGGACCTGGCGCGGGCCTCGACCGTGGCGGCGGCGATGTGCGCGGTCACGATGACGCTGTCGAGCGCGCGGAGCCTGCTGTCGGCGGGCAGCGGTTCCCGCTCGGTCACGTCCAGCGCGGCGCCCGCCAGCCGGCCCGCCTCCACCGCGTCGGCGAGCGCGTCCTCGTCCACGACCCCGCCCCGGGCGGTGTTGATCAGATACGCGTCGGGCTTCATCCGGCGCAGCGCGGCGGCGTCGATCAGATGCCGGGTCGTCTCGTCCAGGGAGATGTGCAGGGTCAGGAAGTCGGCCGCCGCCAGTACGTCGTCGAGGGGCAGCGCCTCGACGCCGGTCTCCGTCAGGAAGTCCTCGTCCAGCCAGGGGTCGTGGGCGACGACGCGCATACCGAGGGCGAGTGCCGCGCGGGCGACGGTCCTGCCGATGGAGCCGAGGCCGACGACGCCGAGCGTGGCGCCGCGCAGTTCCCGGCCGCTCTCCTGCGTCCAGGCGCCACCGCGCACGGCGGCGAGGTTCTGCGGGATACGGCGGGCGCCGTTCAGCATCAGCGCCAGGACGTGTTCGGCGACGGAGACCCGGTTGGTCCCCGGGGTGATGGCGACCGCGACCCCGTGCCGGGTCGCCGCCTCGACGTCGATGTTGTCGTAGCCGACGCCGCAGCGGCTGAGGATCCTCAGTGCGGGAGCCGCTTCGATGACCTCGGCGGAGAAGGCGTCGGTGCCGGCGACGACACCCGCCACATCCGCGACGCATTCCGCCAGCGTGGTCCCGGCGGCCTCCCGGTCGGCGCGCCGGGCGAAGACCGGGTCCAGGCCGGCGTCCCGCAGGATGCGGTCGACCGCGCCACCGGGCTCCAGATACGGCGTTGTCACGAGTACACGAAGCGCACGTTCCTTGGGGGGCTGGGTCATGAGGGTCCTCTGCGTTCTGCGGGGGCACGGCCAGTGAGCGTCTGGACTATAGTATAGGATTTCATAAAAGACTATAGGGCTCATGCGTACGCGTGATCGAGAAGGAGGGGCCGCGCTACCATCGGGCGACAAAGGAGACTCGCATGGCTACGCGCCCGTCCGATCGGCAACCGTTGGCCGATCAGATGTACGAAGTGCTGCTCGGGCAGTTCATGGACGGACTGTGGTCACCGGGCCGGCCGCTCAACATCGGCGCCCTCTCCCGCGAACTGAACGTCAGCCAGACGCCCCTGCGTGAGGCGCTCGCCCGGCTCGAACACACCGGCCTGGTACGCCGCGAGGCGCTCAAGGGCTACCGCGTGGCCCCGCTCTTCAGCGAGACCGAGCTGATCAAGCTGATGGACGCGCGACTGGTGCTCGAACCGACCCTCACCTACGAGGCGGGCCGCCGGACCACCCCCGAGTTCCTCCAGGACGTCGCCGACAGCATCGAGGAGTTGCGGCGCTGCGCGACCGGGGACGGCCCGCCGTCGGTACGCGCCTATCTGTCGGCCGACGAGCGCTTCCACTTCCTGATCGCCAAGCAGTCGGCCAACCCCTTCCTGGAGTCGGCGTACCGTTCGCTGAGCGGCCATGTGCAGCGCTTCCGCCTCTTCACCGAACTCGGCTCCTCCGACGCGGAGTCACCCGCGCGCGAGCACACCGCCGTCCACGAGGCGCTGACCGCGGGGGACGCCGAGGGCGCGGCCGACCGGATGCGGCAGCACATCGAGAACGCGAAGGCCCGCGCGTTGAAGGACCGTCAGGCCGTGTCGAGCGGCTGACGGCCCCGCCGCGCGCCGGAATCCGCCGCACCTGGGTCGCTTCGCCGGGGTCCCGGTGCGCCGGGTTGGGCCGGCCCGGCGGAAGGGCTGGACGGTCGGGGCGGCGCTGGATGAACTGCTGGAGGCCATCGCCCGGCGGTTGGGCCGGAGCTGGCGACGGCGCCGCAGGACCGCAGGCACGTCGGCCGGCCAGATCGGTGCGACCTTCACTGAGGAAGATCCCCGGAAACGACGAAATCCCGCCCGATCAAAAGACCGGACGGGACCCCGTCAACCATTCCCGAGCTGACTCAGGAACAGCCATGTGCGTGGACCTGTGGGGATTTGAACCCCAGACCCCCTCGATGCGAACGAGGTGCGCTACCAGACTGCGCCACAGGCCCTTGCAACGAGTGAAACTCTAGCATCCCCGTCGCGGTGCTCGGAAATCCGCTCCCGCACCCTCCCCGGCCTGGTCAGAGGCGGGCGCCCCGCACCCGCACGAGGCCCCGGGGAGACCCCCGGCACCACGCGCCCGACACCGGCAGGCGGCAGGCGGCAGGCGGCAGGCGGCAGGCGGCAGGCGGCAGGCGGCAGGCGGCAGGCGGCAGGCGGCAGGCGGCAGGCGGCAGGCGGCAGGCGGCAGGCGGCAGGCGGCAGGCGGCAGGCGGCAGGCGGCAGGCGAGGATGCTCTCCCCCGCCGCTACTCGTTGGCCGCGCGCGGGCGGCCCTTCTCCTCGTACTGGTCGAAGAGCGGCGTGCGTCCCCGTTCGCGGGACCGGCGCGCGGAGGCGGCGCGGCGGGCGTCGCTGCGCTCGTCGCCGTCCTCCAGGTCGTCGTCGAGGCCGGGGTCGATGTCCGCGTCATGGCCGGGGGAGACCTGCGGGTCCGTCCCCGAGGCCGTCGGCTCGGCGGTACTTGAGCGTGCGGAGCTCCACGCGTCCGGCGCGCCGAGGTCCACTCCCGACGTGGCCCGCGGGGCGACGGGGGCGGTCACATAGGTGGGCAGCGGCACGGGGACCGGGTCCCAGCTCTCCCCCTGCGCCGGGCCCTGCTGGCGCTCCCGCTGCTGGTCGACCCACTCGGCGTGGTCGGTCTGCTCGACGAGCGCGCGCCGGTCGGCGGCGAGAGCCGAGAGACCGGGGTCGGTCGATACGCCCACCGCCTCGCCCTCCGGTTCGTCCACGACGGACGTCTCGGGCTGCGGGCGCCGCCTGGGCTGACGCGCCCGGAGTCGCTGCGCGGCGATCTCCGCCTGGCGGCGGTCCATGACGTAGGCGAACCGCCGGCGCTCCTGGCCGCGCAGATACGCGATGTACGAGCTGAGCAGGACGGCGGGCAGCGCGGGCGCCCACAGGAAGGTGAGGCCGCCGACCGCCGCGACGACGGCGCCACAGGTGAACGTCAGGAACAGGATCACGGTCGTCCGGCGCCGTCGCGCGAGCACCTTGGAGCGCCGCGCGCGTGCGGCGGCCTCCGCGGTCGGGCGCCCGCGCGCGGGCGCCTGCTTGCCCGACCGCCTCGCGGCCTCCGCCGACGGCTGGTCGGACGGGACGCCGTCCCTCCGGGACCGCCGACGCGACATCGGCACCTCCGCGCGCGCGGAGGCGGCGCTCCCCTGTGCGCCGATACGCGCGGCGGGGTCCTGCGTGCGTGCGCCGTTGCCGTCGCGCACGTCCGCGTGCACCTCACCGCGGCGGGACACGCGCGCGGCCTCGTGCCGGGCGGCTTCCTGCCGGGCCGTGGCGTCACGTTCCTGCCGGGCGGCTTCCTGCCGCGCGGACGCCTCACGTTCCTGGCGGGCCGACGCCTCACGTTCCTGCCTGGCGGACGCGTCCCGCTCGGCCTCCAGCCGCCCCGCCTCCTGGCGGGCCGCTTCCCTGCGGGCGGCGTCCTTGCGGACGGCCTCCAGCCGGGCGGCTTCCTTCCGGGCCGCGGCGGCCTCCTGCCGTGCGGCGGCGGCTTCCTCGCGTGAGGGTCCCGGAGGCATGGCGAAGGCCCGGACGTCCACCGAGTCGGTGACGTCGTCCGGGTCGGCGCCGGGTCCGGCGGACGGCTCGTCCTCCTCGGTCGAGCGCGCCCGCAGGTCCTTGGCGTAACGGCGCTCCATACCCGCGCGTCCGGAAAGGAACCGGATGGCGGTACTGAAGCGTTCCGTCGGACGGGCTTCGTTCAGCTCGTCCTGCCTACGGAGCCACATCGGCACCAAGTAGGCGGCCCAGGCCCCGACGATGACTGCGTAGATGAGGCCGCTGCTGCTCACGTCTCACACCGTAGAGGGGTTCACGTAGGGCCATCCGCCAATTGGGGCGGTGTGTCGCACGATCTGGCTGATATTCCGAACTTTTTTTGCGACTGATGCGATCAGCGGCCCGGTCCGGGGTGAGGAATTAGGCCGCCTGGCGCCCGGAGATGACCTCTTCGAGGCCAATATCGAACATACATTTCATTTCCAGGGAGGGCCCGGTGGCTCCGGTCCTGTGCGGGGGCCGGTCCGGGAACGCGCCTGGTGCCAGCGGCGCAGCAGCCCTTCCGGGGCCTCTTCGGAGGTCAGCGCGTAGACCAGATGGTCACGCCACGCACCGTCGATATGGAGGTACCGGGGACGCATCCCCTCCTCCCGGAATCCGAGTTTCTCCACGACCCTGCGGCTGGGAGCGTTCTCGGGACGAATACAGACCTCGATACGGTGCAGCCCGACCGTGCGGAAGCAGTGGTCGACGGCCAGTGCCACCGCGGTCGGCATCACCCCGCGTCCGGCGACTCCCTCGTCGACCCAGTAGCCGACGTGCGCCGAGCACATCGACCCCCAGGTGATGCCCGCGACCGTGAGCTGCCCCACCAGACGCCCCTGGTACTCGATGACGAAGGGCAGCATCCGCCCGGCGTTGGCCTCGGCCCGCAGATGGCGGACCATCTGCCGGTACGTGGGCCGGTGCGTGACCGGGCCGCTGGGGGTGGGCGGCGGGATGGTCGCCTCCCAGGGCCGCAGCCAGTCCCGGTTGCGGCGGTTGACCTCACGCCAGGCGCGCTGGTCACGCAGCTTTATGGGGCGGAGGGCGATGTCACCGTCCGTCAGCTCCACCGGCCATGTGGGGGTGTTCAGCTTCGGCTCCCGGTCGGTCCTGGGCCGCCCTCGGCCGTTCCCCCCGGCGGCCGGGGGCGCTCCGCGGCGTGGGCGGTGTTCCCGTCGGGGGGCTGCGGGTGATCGCCCCCGCGCAGCTGGTCGACCGCGTGCCTCAGCAGGGGCTCCAGTACGACGAGTCCGTCCCGGACGCCGCCGGTGGAGCCGGGCAGGTTCACGATGAGGGTGCGCTCCGCGACACCGGCGAGTCCGCGGGACAGGGCGGCGGTGGGCACCTTCGGGCCGCCGTGGGCGCGGATGGCCTCCGGGATGCCGGGGACCGACCGGTCGATCACCCGTCCGGTCGCCTCCGGGGTCCGGTCGGTGGGCGAGATACCGGTGCCGCCCGTGGTGAGGATCACGTCGTAACGGGCCGCCACGCCCTGCCTGAGGGCCTCTTCGACCGGATCGCCGTCCGGGACCACCCGGGGGCCGTCCACGGCGAAGCCGAGGGCGCTGAGCGCTTCGGCGATCACCGGCCCGCCCTTGTCGGGGTAGACCCCGGCGGCGGCGCGGTTGGACGCCGTCACGACCAGGGCCCGGTAGGGCGCCGCCGCGCGGTCCGCGTCCCCGGCGCCGGGCGCGCCGCTCATGTGCGGCTCCAGTCGCCCGACCGTCCGCCGGTCTTCTGCTCGACCCGCACATCCGTGACGACGGCCGCCTTGTCGACGGCCTTCACCATGTCGACGACGGTGAGCGCGGCGACCGCGACCGCGGTCAGCGCCTCCATCTCGACACCGGTACGGTCGGTGGTGCGGACCGTGGCGACGATCTCGACGGCGTCGTCCGCGACGGAGAGGTCCACGGTCACCCCGGACACGGCCAGCGGATGGCACAGCGGGATCAGGTCAGGGGTGCGCTTGGCGCCCATGATTCCGGCGATGCGCGCGGTGGCGAGGGCGTCGCCCTTGGGCACACCGTCGCCCCGCAGCAGGGCGACCACTTCGGGGTTCACCACGACCCGGCCGCTCGCGCGCGCGGTGCGCGCGGTGACCCTCTTGCCGGACACATCGACCATACGGGCCGCGCCGGCCGCGTCGATATGGGTGAGACGGCCCTCTTCAGGGGTGCCGGGGGTGTCCCCCCGGGGATTCGCGGTCATGTGCTGTGACGCTCCCGGTCCGGGCCCCCTCACGTGCGGCGCGCGGAGCCTGTGTGCGCGCTACCGTACCGCGCGCGGGGGCCCCGTCTCCCGCTGGACCACCCGGGAAGCGGGACACGGCAGCGGTACGGGTCCGGCAGGAGCCCGGGTCCGGCACGGGTCCGGGTTCGGCACGGGTCCGGGTCCGGGTTCGGCACGGGTCCGGGTCCGGGTCCGGCACGGGCACCGGTCGGGCCCCCGGGTCCGGCACGGTGGCGCCATGCCGCGCGGTGGGGCGCCGACACGGGATGCGGTGCGGCCGCCGGGTGCTGTGCCGCGCGGTGGGGCCGTGCGGCGTGGGGCCGCGCGGTCCTTCAGTCAGTCCAGCACCACGACGTCGACCTCGGTACCGGGCTCCACGGACACCGTGCGCTCGGGCACCACGATCAGCGCGTCGGCATGTGCCAGCGCGGCCACCAGATGGGAGCCCGCGCCGCCCACCGGCGTCACCTCGCCCGCGTCGGCGTCGTACCGGCCACGCAGGAACTGCCTGCGCCCGTCGGGCGACGTGAGGGCCTTGTCGGCACGCAGCACCGCGCGCGCGGAGGGACGGTGGATGTCCCGCACGCCCATGAGGGTCCGGATAGCGGGCCGCGCGAACAGCTCGAAGGACACGTACGACGACACCGGGTTGCCGGGCAGCGCCAGCAGCGGTGTGTGGTCGGGGCCGATGGAACCGAAGCCCTGGGGCTTGCCCGGCTGCATGGCGAGGGTGCGGAAGTCGACCCCGCCGCCTTCCTCGTCCTCGTCGCCCACATGCGCGAGGGCTTCCTTCACGACGTCGTACGCGCCCACGCTGACACCACCCGTGGTGACGACGAGGTCCGCGCGGATGAGCTGGTCCTCGATGGTGGCGCGCAGCGTCTCCGCGTCATCGTCGACGGCGCCCACCCGGTAGGCGAGGGCGCCCGCCTCACGCGCGGCGGCGGTGAGGGCGAAGCTGTTGGCGTCGTAGACCTGGCCCTCACCCAACGGCTCCCCCGGCTGGACGAGTTCACTGCCGGTGGACAGGACGACCACGCGCGGGCGCGGGCGCACCCGTACGGTGCCGCGGCCGATCGCGGCGAGCAGCGCGATCTGCGGGGCGCGCAGGACCGTCCCCGCCTCCAGCGCGCGGTCCCCGGCCCTGACATCGCTGCCCCGCGCGCGGACGTACGCGCGTGGTTGCGCGGCCCGGTGGATCCGCACCTGCCCGGACGCGCCCTCGGGGGCGGTGCTGTGCGCCCGCATACCGGACACCGCTCCGCCGCCGAGGCCACCGTCGGTCCACTCCACGGGAACGACCGCCTCGGCGCCGGGCGGCAGCGGCGCGCCAGTCATGATGCGCGCCGTCTGGCCAGGACCCACCGTGAGCGGGCCGCCCCGGCCCGCGGCCACGTCACCGATGACCGTCAGGACGGCCGGGAACTCCTCGCTCGCGCCCGCGACATCGGCGGCCCGGACGGCGTACCCGTCCATGGAGCTGTTGTCGAAGGGCGGCAGCGACACGGGCACGGTGACGTCGTCGACGAGGACACAGCCCTGGGCGTCGAGGAGCTGGAGCTCGATGGGCTCCAGGGGGCGGACGGTGCCGAGGATGTCCGCCAGATGCTCGGTCACCGACCACATGCGGTCCTGGGTGGTGGCGTCGGTGGTCGTCCTGCTCAAGTCGCTACATCTCCTCGGTGACGTAACTGCGGAGCCAGGTCCGGAACTCCGGGCCCAGGTCCTCACGTTCGCACGCGAGTCTGACAATGGCACGCAGGTAGTCGCTGCGGTCGCCGGTGTCGTAGCGGCGTCCCTTGAAGACGACGCCGTGCACGGGGCCGCCGACCTTCTCGTCCAGGGCGAGCTGCTGGAGGGCGTCGGTGAGCTGGATCTCACCTCCCCGGCCCGGCTCGGTGCTGCGCAGTATGTCGAAGATGTGCGGGTCGAGCACATAGCGGCCGATGACGGCGAAGTTGCTGGGCGCGTCGGCCGGGTCGGGCTTCTCCACCAGACCGGTGACCCGGACGATGTCCGACTCGCCCGTGGCCTCCACCGCGGCGCAGCCGTAGAGGTGCACCTGCTCGGGCGCGACCTCCATGAGCGCGACGACACTGCCGCCGTGCTGCTCCTGGATGTCGACCATGCGGGCGAGCAGCGGGTCACGGGGGTCGATGAGGTCGTCACCGAGCAGGACGGCGAACGGTTCGTCGCCGACGTGCGGGGCCGCGCACAGGACCGCGTGCCCGAGGCCCTTCGGGTCGCCCTGGCGCACATAGTGCATGGTGGCCAGGTCGCTGGACTCCTGCACCTTCGCGAGACGAGCGCGGTCGCCCTTCTTGGTGAGGGCTTCCTCCAGCTCGTAGTTGCGGTCGAAGTGGTCCTCCAGGGGACGCTTGTTGCGCCCGGTGACCATCAGGACGTCATCGAGTCCGGCAGCGACCGCTTCTTCGACCACGTACTGGATCGCCGGCTTGTCGACGACCGGCAGCATTTCCTTGGGCGTGGCCTTGGTCGCGGGCAGGAAGCGGGTGCCGAGGCCCGCGGCGGGGATGACGGCCTTGGTGATCCTGGAGTTCGACTGAGTCATGAACGTCACCCTAACCGGTGACAATGTAGAGAATCTGCGGGTCCGCAGAATTGATCCATATATGGGACGACATCGAGAGGTTTGCGCACTTATCATGAATCAGCCCCCCGGTGGAGCCGAGTCTGACAAGCGCGGGTTGCGCAAGGAGATCCTCGGGGCGAGGAAAAGGTTGCATCAGGATGACGTGCACAGGACGTCATCGGTTCTCGTCTCCCGCGCGCGGGAGCTCCCGGAGCTCTCCGAGGCGCGCACCGTCGCCGCGTACGTCTCCGTCGGCGGCGAACCGGGCACCCTGCCGCTGCTCGACGATCTGCACGCGCGCGGGGTGCGGGTCCTGCTGCCCGTGCTCCTCGACGACAACGACCTCGACTGGGGCCGCTACGAAGGTCCGGAGTCGCTCGCCGCAGTGCGGCACGCGGGCCGGATGACCCTCCTGGAGCCGCGCGGGCCCCGGCTCGGCCCGGACGCGGTGCTGACGGCGGACGCCGTTCTGCTGCCCGGACTCGCGGTCGACCACCGCGGGATGCGGCTGGGGCGGGGCGGCGGCTCGTACGACCGGGTGCTCGCCCGGCTGGAGCGTTCGGACGCCGATCCCGCGCTGGTGGTCCTGCTGTACGACGCGGAGGTCCTCGCGCGGGTCCCCTCCGAGGCGCACGACCGGCCGGTGCACGCGGTGGTGACACCGTCGGGCATCCGTCGCTTCCCCGGTGGCGGCAAGGCACGGCGCGACACCTGACCGGCCGCGCACGACCCCGACCCCGCGCACGGCCTCGCCCCGGCCCCGCGTCGGCCACCCACCGGCCCCATGCCGGTCGCCCACAGGGTCCCGCACGTCTCCCCACCGGCCTCCACCGCACCACTGGAGCCCCTGGAGCCGCTGGACGGCCACAGGGCGGCGCAACCCACCGCCCGGGGAGGGAAACGCCGTTCAGGGATCCCGCGGCCGCCAGAGGGCCACGCAGGCCCCGGCGGCACCCCCGTGGCCGGAGCGGGCCGCCCCGGCCGTCACGGGTCGGGCCACCGGGTTGACCGGCCCCGCCCGGACGGATGAGATCGCGTGCCCCCGGCCGCCCTCGGACGGTTGGCCCGGCATGACGAACACGTTCCGCTCGCTCTCCACCGTCGCCGTCCTCGCCGTCGGCGTACTGCTCCCCGGCGCGCACGCCGCCGTGGCCGACAGCGCGGTCGGCGCCGGGCCTGTCACCTCGGACGGCGTCGCGACCGCCGCGCAGACCGGTCTGGAGGTGGCCAGGACCTGCGGGCTGCCCACCCTGGCCGAACCCGGCGCCTTGGTCCAGAACTGCACCGACGGCTCCCTCGCCCGCTAGCGCCCACCCGTCGGCCGCCTCCGGCGAACCACCCCGTGCACGTACCGCCGGCCGACTTCCCCGGCGAACGCCGAGTGGCCCCGCACACGCTGGTGCGGGGCCACTCGGCTGTGCTCTGGACCGCGACCGGGGCCCGGACGATGCCGATCGGTGAGCCGTCGGACTCCACCGGCCGGGTCACGGCCGACGGGCCGCCGATGACGTTCGGCGGCGGCCCGTGCGGGTCAGGGACGCAGCGACAGGGTGTCCGTCGTGGCGTCGGCCACGGCCTTCTCCGAGAAGGCCCAGTCGAGGAGCTCGCCCTTGACCCACTTGTCGGTCTGATCCGTGTAGTGCGCGTTGTACGCGTGACCGGAGGCCCCGGTGAGGTTGATCCACTTGGACTTGTCGAGATCGTCGAGGTTGACGACCATCCGCATCGACGGCACCCAGACGACCTCGTAGCCGCCCGCCGCGTTCCAGCCGGTGGCGTCCACCGCGCCCTCGCCGCCGCCCAGGTTCCACGGACCGCGGTTGAGCGCGTACTTCAGGAAGCCGGGGCCCTCCGTACCAAGGGTCTGGTTCTCCAGGGTGAGCTGGTGCAGACGGCCCCAGCTCCAGCTGTCGATGTCCTTGCCGAGTTCGGCGGTGAGCTCCCACCGCGCGTCCTCCATGGCCCGCGCGAACAGCTGGTCACGGGTCGTCGTCTCACCGTCCGTGCGGGTCTTCGGGGCCTTCCACCAGTCGTTGTCCTCGTCCTTGACGATCTTGCGGACGACCTCGAACCAGCGGTCACCACCGTCGGGCTGCGCGGAGTCCGCGTCCCGTTCACCGCACTCGCGCACCAGCCGGTCCTCGTCGGCGGGGCCGGTGTTCTCGGCCGGCTCCACGTTCAGGCACTGACCCTCGACACGCAGTTCCTTGGGCAGCTTGTCGCCGAACGACAGCTTCAGGATGTTGCGCCACACCGCGTTGAAGTACGCGGCGGCCGCGGAGTCCGGGGTCTGCGTGTAGTTCCAGCCCTCAAGGAGCTGCTGCGCCTCACGCACGTACTTGTCGGACACGTCGATCTTGAGCAGCATCGGTGTCAGCAGCTCGGCGATCTCGCTGCTGTTGTCCGTCTGCATCTGGCGCATGTCCTCGGTGGAGATCTTGCCGCCACCCTTGGTCTTCGCCACGATCAGGTCGGTGATGCGCTGGCTGCGCGCGCCGTAACCCCAGTCGGTGGTGAGCGTGTACGGGTACTTGTCCGGGTCGATGACGGCCTGGTTGGCGGTCACGATGTAGCCGCGGTCCGGGTTGTACTCGTAGGGCAGCTCGTCCTGGTCGATGGTCCCGGTCCAGGCGTACTCGGAGTCCCAGCCGGGCGCGGGCAGCGACCCGTCGTGGCGCTCCGCGCGCGTGGGGATCTTTCCGGGGGCCTGGTAGCCGATGCTGCCCTTAGTGTCCGCGTAGACGAGGTTCTGCGACGGCACCTCGAAGTCGGCGGCGCCCGCGCGGAACTCGTCCCAGTTCTTCGCGCGGTTGATCGCGAAGACGGCGTCCATCGACTTGCCGGGGGTCAGCGCCGTCCAGCGCAGGGACACCCCGTATCCGTCACCGCGGTCGGGCGCGGCACTGTCGACGGTGGCCTTCTTGCCGACCGTGACGAGTTCGTCGCTGCGGTCGGACAGCAGCGGCCCGTTCCTGGTCTCGCGGATGGTGATCGGCTTGGAGCCGCCACCGGCGACCCGGATGGTCTCCTTGCGCGTCTTGAAGGGCAGCACCTTGCCGTCGTACTGGTAGCCGTCCGCGGTGAACTTCTCCAGGTACAGGTCGGTGACGTCGGCGCCCAGGTTGGTCATGCCCCAGGAGATGTCCTGGTTGTGGCCGATGATCACACCGGGCATCCCGGAGAAGGTGAAGCCGGAGACGTCGTACTGGCAGCTCTCGGAGAGGTTCCTGCAGTGCAGACCCATCTGGTACCAGAGCGACGGCAGCTGGGGCGCGAGGTGGGGGTCGTTGGCGAGGAGCGGCTTGCCGGTGATGGTGTGCTTGCCCGCGACGACCCAGGAGTTGGAGCCGATGCCGTTGCCGTTGGGCCCGAACACCGCCGGGATGCCGTCCAGCGCCTCGGAGAGGCCCGCGAGCTGGCTCTGGAGGCCGTCAGGGGCCTCGGCGCCCCCCGCGAGGCCCGTGCCCGGCGTGCCGCCCGCCTGGCCCTGTGTGGCGCCTTCGGGGCTGAACTGGCGCGTGGCGTCGTCGTAGGCGCCTTCCTGGACGATCGCCTTGTTGCGGTCGAACGGGTACTCCGGGTACAGGTCCTTGATCTGCGCGGGGCCCAGACGGCTGGTCATCAGGGACCGGTCGATCTCGTCCTGCATGTTGCCGCGCAGGTCCCACGCCATCGCCTTGAGCCAGGCCATCGAGTCGACGGGGGTCCACGGCTGCGGCTTGTAGTCGTTGGTGAAGCCCAGGGCCGCGTACTCCAGGGAGATGTCCTTGCCCTCCTTGCCCGCGAGGTAGGAGTTGACGCCCTTCGCGTACGACTGGAGGTACTTCTTCGTCTGCGGCGAGACCTTGGAGTCGTACTCCTCCTGCGCGACGCGGTGCCAGCCGAGGGTGCGCAGGAACTCGTCGGTCTTGATCTGGCTCTTGCCGAACATCTCCGAGAGGCGTCCGGAGGTCGTGTGCCGACGGACGTCCATCTCCCAGAAGCGGTCCTGTGCCTGCACATAGCCCTGTGCCATGAACAGGTCGTCGTCGGAGGACGCGTAGATCTGCGGGATGCCGTTGCCGTCCCGCTTCACGTCGACCGGACCGGCGAGCCCGTCGAGCTTGATGGAGCCCTTGGTCTGCGGGAAGGAGGCACGCACCGTGCTGACGCTCCAGTACGCGCCGTAGCCCACGCCGGCCACGATGGCCAGCACCAGCACGATGACGAACAGACGGCCTTTGCGGCCCTTCTTCCGGGCGGCCCTGCCGGCCTGCTGGCCGGAGGAGGCTGTGGTGTTGGCGGGCATCGCTGTCCTTGCTGTCCTTCGCGAGCGGCAGGGCGGTTTTCGGGCGGTGCGGGTCTCAGGAGCGGTCATGGGAGCGCTGGAGCAACCATAGGCGCAGCGCACATGGGCGCTGGACGCGGAGTCAGGAAGGCACACCGTACGGACATTCGAGCGCGTCAAGGAAGTGTTAACGATTAGGTAAGGTAACGAAGTACCTCGATGTGCGCGCAGGAAGGATTCGCCCCCTGACCGTCCATGACCTCAACCAGCTTCTGCTCGTCTGCTCACTGGTTCTCCTGATCGCGGTCGCCGCGGTCCGGATCTCCTCGCGCAGCGGGCTGCCAAGCCTGCTCGTCTACCTCGGCATCGGCGTGGCCATCGGCCAGGACGGCATCGGCAACGTCTCCTTCAACAACGCCGAACTGACCCAGGTCATCGGCTACGCGGCCCTGGTCGTGATCCTCGCCGAGGGCGGCCTGGGGACGAAGTGGAAGGAGATCAAACCCGCGCTGCCCTCGGCCGCCGTGCTGTCCACCGTCGGCGTGGCCGTCAGTGTCGGCATCACCGCCGCCGCGGCGCACTACCTCATCGGCCTGGAGTGGCGTCAGGCCCTCATCATCGGCGCGGTGGTGTCCTCGACGGACGCCGCGGCGGTCTTCTCGGTGCTCCGCAAGGTGCCGCTCCCCTCGCGCGTGAACGGCATCCTGGAAGCCGAGTCCGGGTTCAACGACGCCCCTGTGGTGATCCTGGTGGTCGCCTTCTCCACCGCGGGTCCCATCGAGCACTGGTACGTGCTCATCGGCGAGATCGCACTGGAACTCGCCATCGGCGCGACGATCGGTGTGGCGGTCGGCGTCATCGGCGCGTACACGCTGCGACACGTCGCGCTGCCCGCGTCCGGCCTGTACCCGATCGCAGTCATGGCCATCGCCGTCACCGCGTACGCGGCCGGCGCGCTCGCGCACGGCAGTGGGTTCCTCGCCGTCTACCTCGCCTCCATGGTCCTCGGCAACGCGCGGCTCCCGCACTGGCCCGCCACCCGGGGGTTCGCCGAAGGGCTCGGCTGGCTCGCGCAGATCGGGATGTTCGTCCTGCTCGGCCTGCTGGTCACCCCGCACGACCTCGCCGACGACATCGTGCCCGCGATCATCATCGGACTGGTGCTGACCGCTGTCGCCCGTCCGCTGGAGGTCTTCGTCAGCCTGCTGCCCTTCCGTATGTCGTGGCAGGAGAAAGCGCTGATGTCCTGGGCGGGACTCAGGGGCGCGGTGCCCATCATCCTGGCCACCATCCCCATGGTGAACGGGGTGGAGGACAGCCGCCGGATCTTCAACATCGTCTTCGTCCTGGTGGTCGTCTACACCCTCGTCCAAGGGCCCACACTCCCCTGGCTGGCGCGCAAGCTGCGGCTGGGTGAGGACGCGGAGGCCGCCGACCTCGGCATCGAGTCGGCACCCCTGGAGCAGCTTCGGGGCCACCTGCTGTCCCTGACGATCCTCAAGGGCTCACGAATGCACGGTGTGGAGGTCGCGGAACTACGGCTCCCGGCCGGTTCCGCCGTCACCCTTGTCGTACGCGACGGCAAATCCTTCGTCCCCCTGCCGACGACCGTGCTGAGACGCGGCGACGACCTGCTCGTCGTGGCGACCGACCCGGTTCGCGACGCGGCGGAGGCCCGCCTGCGGGCGGTCGGCCAGGGCGGCAAGCTGGCGGGCTGGCTCGGCACGGGGCGCTGAGACGGCGCCGGGCGGTGCGTAGACGGCGTCCAGCGGCGCTCACGCCCCGGGGGCAGCGTTGAGGCTCCTGGAGCGGGGTCGGCATCCCCGGGGACGGCGCCGGCGTCCTCGGGGGCGGCACTAGCGTCCTCGGGGGCGCCCTGAGCGGCGCTGAGCCGGGCCCTGGAGCGGCGCTGAGGGGCCGCCTGCGGCCCGCTGACGGTCACCGGGGGCCGAAAGGCCCGACCGGGCGGACGGGGGGTGACAAGCGCCTCACCTCGCGCTTTCACCGCGTCGGCCGCCCGGCGCCCCTGTAGGATGCGTGGATACTTCTGATCGAACCAACTCTGCCTGACGCAGAGCTGGCGTGACCGTATGGCGGCCGGCCGCCGTGATGCCCTCGATGCGGGCGGCCCGGTATCTACCGCAGTTCCGCGCAATGAGGACAGCTCTCGGCACCCCGCCCTACGGGTGTGTCACCAGGTGGCAGAAAGGCACGGGCCGTGGCATCCACGGTCACCTCGAAGCCCTCCCGGCCGGGCTACGGACAACTTCTTCGCACACCCGGCGCATGGGCCTTCCTGCTCCCCGGCTTCGCCGCGCGCCTGCCGTTCGCCATGCTGATCATCTCGATCGTCCTGCTGGTGGAACACACCACGGGTTCGTACGGCATCGCGGGAGCCGTCTCCGCCGCCACCGGTGTGTCCATGGCGGTCTTCGCACCGTTGAACGGCAAGTACGCCGACCGCTTCGGCCAGCGCGCGGTACTGCTCCCGGGTGTGCTGCTGCACACCGCGTCGGGCCTCACCCTGACCGTGCTGGCGCTGACGGACGCCCCCCTGTGGGCACTGTTCGTGGCCGCCGTGCCCACTGGCGCGTCCGTTCCCCAGGCCGGCCCCATGGTGCGGGCCCGGTGGGGCGTGAAGCTGCAGGGGTCACCACTGATGACCACGGCGACCGCCTTCGAATCGGTCACCGACGAGCTGACCTTCGTACTGGGCCCCCTGTTCGCGACCGCACTGTGCACATCGGTGGACCCCGCCGCGGGTCTTCTCACCGAGGCGGGCCTCACCCTGGTCGGCGGTCTCCTGTTCGCCGCCCAGAAGGCGACACAGCCCGTCCCGTCCCGTCGGCACGCACACACGCGCGTGGATCTCTCCTCGGACTCCGGCGCGAACGCGGCCCACGCGCGCGTGGAGCCCGTCTCCCCGCTGCGGGTACCCGGTGTACGCGTGCTGATCGTGGCGTTCCTCGGTATCGGCTCCGTCTTCGGCGGCATGCAGGTGTCCCTCGCGGCGTTCACCGAGTCGATCGGTCAGCCGGGACTGAACGGTGTCCTCTACGGCGTCTTCGCGGCCGGCAACATGCTGGCCGGTGTGGCCTGCGGCGCCATCGTGTGGAAGGCCGCCCCGCAGAAGCGTCTGCTCGTCGGATACATCGCGCTGGCCATCACGGCCTCGGGTCTGTGGGCCGCGCAGTCGCCCGCACTGCTCGCCGGTATCGGTCTTCTCGTCGGCATGAGCATCGCACCCGGCCTGATCACCGGCTACACACTGGTCGAGCGTCTGGTCCCGCCGACCGGTCGCACGGAAGCGTTCACCCTGCTGACCGGAGCGGTCGCTCTCGGCCAGGCGGCCGCGGTCACGGTCGCCGGTCAGCTGGAGGACCGGGCCTGGGACGGCGCCGGATTCCTGGTTCCCCTGGGAGGCACCGCACTGGCTCTGCTGACCCTGGTGACCCTCCGTTCACGGCTCGCGCCACCGGCCGCCTCACGGACGGTCGCACGTGGCGTCGGTCACCGCCCGCCGGTGTCGGTGGACTGATTCAACGGAATACGTCACTATGGACCGTCGTTAGCACTCATCGAGTGAGAGTGCCAGGAGGAAGCAAGTGCCGACCTATCAGTACCAGTGCACCGAGTGCGGCGAGGGCCTTGAAGCGGTGCAGAAGTTCACCGATGACGCCCTGACCGAGTGCCCCAGCTGCGGTAGCCGCCTCAAGAAGGTGTTCTCCGCGGTCGGCATCGTCTTCAAGGGCTCCGGTTTCTACCGCAACGACAGCCGTGGCTCCTCGTCGAGCAGCTCGCCCGCACCGGCGACGAAGTCGGCGGCCTCCACCGGGTCGAGCGACTCGTCGTCCTCGACGACGTCCTCCTCGTCGGGTTCGTCGTCCGGCTCCTCGTCGGCATCGTCGTCGAGCTCGTCCGGTACGAGCAGCACCTCCGCCGCCTGACCACCACGGTCACGTCGGACATCGCACCCTCCAGGACCCCGCGTCACCGACGCGGGGTCCTCGGCGTGGGCGCGCACGGCTAGGGTGCCGACCATGGCAGACAAGGCGAACGTGACACAGTCGGCCGGCGAGACCCGGCCGTGGAGCGCTGGAGCGGACGGCGACGCGGTGCCCCGTGCGGAGATCGGGGTGATCGGAGGCTCAGGCTTCTACTCGTTCCTCGACAACGTGACCGAGGTCCAGGTCGACACCCCCTACGGGGCACCCAGCGACTCCCTCTTCCTCGGTGACATCGCGGGCCGCAAGGTCGCCTTCCTCCCCCGGCACGGCCGAGATCACCACTTGCCACCGCATCGCATCAACTACCGCGCCAATCTCTGGGCCTTGCGGTCCGTGGGCGTACGGCAGGTTCTCGGACCCTGCGCGGTCGGCGGACTGCGGGCCGAGTACGGTCCCGGCACCCTTCTGGTGCCCGATCAGCTCGTGGACCGTACGAAGTCCCGTACCCAGACCTTCTTCGACGGAGTGCCGCGCCCTGACGGTGCCGTACCCGATGTCGTCCATATGACGTTCGCCGATCCGTACTGCCCCGCCGGGCGCCGCGTCGCGGTGAAGGCGGCGCGGAGCCGTGACTGGGAACCTGTGGACGGCGGCACACTCGTCGTGATCGAAGGACCCCGTTTCTCCACGCGGGCCGAGTCGCTGTGGCACGCGGCTCAGGGCTGGTCCGTGGTCGGGATGACGGGCCACCCCGAAGCCGTCCTCGCACGTGAGCTCGAACTCTGTTACACCTCGCTGACCCTGGTGACCGATCTCGACGCGGGAGCCGAGGCGGGCGAAGGGGTCTCCCATGAGGAGGTGCTGAGGGTCTTCGCCTCCAATGTCGACCGGTTGCGCACGGTTCTCTTCGACACGGTGGCCGAACTGCCGGTGAACGGGGAGCGGCACTGTCCGTGCGCGGGCGCGCTGGGCGGCGCGAAGACGGGCATCGAGCTTCCGTAGGCGGCACTCGGGACAGCGCGGGTGGCGGGGCTTACGTTCGACGTGCCTGCCATCCGCGCCCAGTGGTCGGGAGGAGCGGGCGCAGCGGAAGCCCTCGTTCGGGTGTCGGAGTTTTCCACAACCGGCCGGTAGCCCACACGCTTCAGCGCGACTCGGGGAAAAGGCTCAAGGTGAGGAGGCAATCCGTCTTCTCGTCGCAGGTGGTGACCTCCGTGCCGCAGTCCGTCCCCTCCCCCGCTCGGCCCGACTCCCGGGCCCGCTCCCCGTACCGCGCCCCCTCCGCCGCCTCGTGGCCCGGCTCGACGGCCGGCCCATGGCCCGACGACGACGCGTTCCTCGACCCCGGCGGCACCGACCCTCCGCCGGGCGGCCTCGGTGCGGGCGACGTCGGCTCGGGTCGGGTCATCGCGAGCGGCCTCGGTGCGGGAGGCGCCATCGCGGGCGGTGCCATCGGCGCCGAGGCGCCTTCCCCACCGATGTACGGCGAGGTTCCGCCGACGAGCGGGGTGCCGCAGTTCCCGCCCCTGAGGGTGCGGGGCCGATTCACAGCGGTGCGCCGGGTCGCCCGGCAGGGGCGGCGGGCGGGAGCCGCGTGTCTGGCCGCCGTCGTGACCGGCCTGCTCGTGGCCGATCTGACGCAGCGGCCGACGGAACCCCATCGGCCCGCCAAACAGGCGGGCCGCGTTTCGGCGGAGGACCAGCACAGGCCCGTTGCCCCCTGGGCGCGCGCACCGGTCAGGATCGCCGACGTAGCAGCCGCGGGGCTTCTGAGGCCCGGCGATCGCGTGGACATCGTGACCGCGGGCGGTCCGGCACGGAACGGGGCGGGCCGGGTCGTAGCGGCCGGTGTACGGGTCGCGGAGGTGCCGAAGGCGGCAGCCGCTTCCCTGGAGGGTGGTGCCTTGGTGGTGCTTTCCGCACCCCGCCGCACAGCGGGGCGGCTGGCCGCGGCGGGCGCTGTTTCACCGCTGGCGGTGGTCCTGTGCCGGTGATCACCATCCGGTTCGCGCGATGGGCCTTCAGCGCGCAGCTCACACGGGGTCCGCTGTCAAGTCGCTCGATCGCGTCACCGGATTGGACAGGCCCACAGAGCCCTGCCGTAGGTTGCGGAGTTGATTACTCCACATGCTGTACTTGCGAAGAAGGGCCTCGTGGTGAGCGAGAACAAGAAGCCGAACGTGTGGGAGGGCTTCAAGGCGTTCCTGTTGCGGGGGAACGTCATCGACCTGGCGGTCGCGGTGGTCATCGGCGCCGCGTTCACAAACGTCGTGAACTCCGTGGTGAAGGGCGTGATCAACCCGCTCGTCGGGGCGTTCGGCACGAAGAACCTGGACGCCTACAGCTCCTGTCTGAAGGGCCCCTGCAGCTTCGACGCGAAGACGGGCACGGCCACCAGCGGCATTCCGATCATGTGGGGAACGGTGCTGAGCGCCACCCTCACCTTTCTGATCACCGCGGCCGTCGTGTACTTCCTGATGGTGATGCCGATGTCGAAGTACCTGGCGCGGCAGGCCGACCGCAAGGCGGCCAAGGAAGGCGCGCAGGAGGTCATCGAGGTGTCCGAGCTGGAGGTTCTCAAGGAGATCCGCGACGCTCTGGTGGCACAGCGCGGTCCGGGAACGGGATCGCGGGCCGAACGGGAGTAGCCACTCAGCGGGAAGGGGCCCCGCGCGGCTCGGTCGGCGTCGTCGCCCGCCTCGTCACGTGGGGCTCTCGCATGTGGGCAGGGGGCTCTCGCATGTACGGAGGCCTATACCGGCAGGCCCTCCGCGCCAGCTCCGTCCCGGCATCGGCCACACAGGAAGAGCGTGCGCATCGTGCCGCTGCGCCGCTCTCGGGAGCGTCCCGCCCTGCGCGGGAGCGCGGTAGGCAGCCGTCTGAACAGCTGACTCAGAGGTGGTGGGGCGGCTTCTCGTCAAGGAATCGTGCCAGGTCAGCGGCACTGTCACCGGAAGCGGCCGAACGCTCGCCCCAGCCCGCGTCCGAGTCGTCGGACGACTGCTGCGACAACGGGTCGTCGAAGTTCAGCGCTTCTTTGGGATCGCGCGGCTCGGCGGGGGGTGTGGTGCTCATGCCTCCAGCGTACGCATCCGTCGACCCGCCCCCCGACGGCATCGACAGCAGCCGGCCCGCGGTGGACGGGGCGGTGGGGCCGCCGGACGGCGAGTCGGTCGCCGTCCAGGCGGGTGGTGCGCAGGGCACGGAACACGAGCCGCCCTGGGTCCGAGCCGACGGCGAGTCCCTGGAAGGGCTCCCGCAGCGGGAACCCGCGAGGGTGGCCGCCTCCGCGCCCGATGATGCAGAAGCCTCGGCCGGGAGCCACACAAAGCGGCATCGGGGCCGACACACGGCCCGCACGACCCAGGGTGACGGCTCGCCTCTGCTGTGCTGTCCGCATGGCCTCCACCCCTTCGTCAGCGCCGAGAGCGCTGCTTCGTCCCATGGTCGCCCGCGGGCGGGACGAGTCCCATCGCGCGGCGTCACCGTTGGAGCTGTTCTTCGATCTGTGCTTCGTCGTGGCCGTGGCACAGGCGGGGATGTCGCTGGTGCACGCGGTGGCGGAGAACCATGCCGGGCAGGGCGTGCTGAACTACGCGATGGCGTTCTTCGCGATCTATTGGGCGTGGGTGAACTTCAGCTGGTTCTCTTCGGCCTACGACAACGACGACGCGTTGTTCCGCGTGGTCACGCTGGTGCAGATGGCGGGTGTCCTGGTACTCGCGGCCGGGGTGTCGGAGGCGTTCGACCACCACTTCTTCGTCCTGTGGCTGGGCTACCTGATCATGCGGTTCGCGATGGTGACCCAGTGGCTGCGGGCCGCGACCGGGTGCACCGGGGGCGAGCGCGGCATGGCGCTGCGGTACGCGACCGGCATCGCGCTGTGCCAGGTCGGATGGCTGTCCCTGCTCCTCCTACCCGAGGAGGGGCGCCCGTGGGCGTTCCTCGTGATGGTGATTGCCGAGCTGTGCGTACCGGCGGTCGCGGAGCACAGGCATTCGACAACGTGGCACCCGCACCACATCTCCGAGAGGTACGGGCTGTTCACGATCATCGTGCTGGGCGAGTCGATCTCGGCGGCCACCGTCGCCGTGAAGTCGGCCGTCGACGAGCACAACGAATTGGGCCGATTGATCCCCATCTCGATCGGCGGTCTGCTGATCGTGTTCGCCGCGTGGTGGATCTACTTTGTGGTCCCGGTCCAGGGACGGCTGAGGAGCAACCGACAGGCGTTCCTGTGGGGGTACGGCCACTATCTGATCCTGGGCTCGGCGGCGGCGATCGGCTCGGGCATCGAGATCTGCGTCGAGCACACGGTGGGGAAGACACATATCTCCCAGCTCGCGGCCAACGCGTCGGTGACGGTCCCGACGGCGGTGTACCTGGTGATCGTGTGGTGGCTGCTCGCCCGCTACTACAAGGCCGGGACGGCTCAGCAGCTGGTTCTGCCGGTGACGACGCTGCTGATTCTGGCATGCACCTTCGCGGGCGAGTGGGCGGTTCTCGCGGCGGGCCTGGTCCTGACCGCGACGATCACGGTGGGAGTGACCCTGGCTGCCCGGCCCCCGTCGCGAAGGCGGGGCGGCCAGGCGGTGGGCTGACTGCTTCGGCGCGGACGGTCCCTTCATCGGAGGCCGACAGCCCCGCGCGTGCGCCGGAGACCGGGCCAGGCGAGCAGGTGGGCAAGCGCCGCGCTGCTGAGGGTCGGGCGCCGACCGGGCCCCGAGCAGGCCGAAGTGCGCACCGCGACGGCCTGAAATGTTGTGGTCGGCCCGCCGGGTCGGCGGGTGCTCGGGTGCGACGTGGCACCGGCCCGAGCGAGGGCACGATCGGTCCGTCCGGTCGCCGGGTGGACGGTGTGGAGGGGGCCGACGAGTCGCATCGCTCCGCTTCGACTGCTGATCCGCTCGACGGGCGTGCTGTGTCGCGACGGCTGCTGCGGGGACTGGCGATTCTGCTGGGCGCTGCCGTCCTGTCATGTGTGCGCCGGGCACGCGGCCGATGCCGCCGAGCCCCCGCGCGGGACGTCGAACACCGCTGGGGAGCGTGATACGCAGGACGGTATGACGGAGCAGACTCCTGGCACCACCCCGGATACGTCCGATTCGCCCGCGCTGATCGACGCGCTCACCGACGTGCTGGGGTTGCGTGTCGGGCACGCGACGCTGGTCGATGACGGCTACTTGACCGGTACGACAGTCGTACTCGCGCCGGAAGGCGGGATGACGGCCGCCGTCGACGTACGCGGCGGAGGGCCGGGTACGAAGGAGACGGACGCGCTCGATCCACGCAACATCGTGCAACGGATCGATGCCGTCGTACTGACCGGGGGCAGCGCGTACGGCCTGGACGCGGCGACCGGGGTGATGGCCTGGCTGGAGGATCAACGGCGTGGTGTACGGGTCGGCGTGGACCCGGCACACGTCGTGCCTGTCGTCCCGGCGGCCTGCGTCTTCGATCTGGGGCGCGGTGGCGACTTCCGGGCGAGGCCGGACGCCTCCACCGGTCGGATCGCCGTGGAGGCGGCGGCGGCGACAGGGTTGCGGGCGCCCGTGGCGGTGGGATGCGTGGGCGCCGGGACCGGCGGTGTCGTCGGCCGATTGAAGGGCGGGGTCGGCACGGCCGGCGTCCGGTTGCCGTCAGGCGTGACGGTCGCAGCCCTGGTGGTGGCGAACGCGGCCGGTTCCGTGGTGGACACGACGACAGGCGCGCTGTTCGGGGAGTACTTCGAGGGACGGGTGACGTATCCGGCTCCCGCCGTGCACGAGCGGGCCCAGCGACTGCTGGACGATGCCGACCGGATGAACTCCCGGGCCACAGGCAACACAGCCGCCGCCGAACTGACCGGAACGCCCCTGAACACGACCCTGGCAGTGGTGGCGACCGACGCCGACCTGTCCCGCGCGCAGGCGCACAAGCTGGCGGGTACGGCGCACGACGGGATCGCGCGCGCCGTGCGACCGGTGCATCTGCTCAACGACGGCGACACCGTGTTCGCGCTGGCGTCTGGGAAGCATGAGCTGCCTTCGGACAGTCCACTGGCGCTGAACGAGATCCTGGCCGCGGGGGCGGATCTGGTGACGCGGGCGATCGTGAGGGCTGTCCGATCCGCGGAATCGGTGGACGGCGAAGGTGGTCTCTATCCGTCGTACACAGAGCTGTACGACGGATGAACGAGCACCGGCGATGAGCGGTGGTCCGGCCGGGAAGCCGCCGGTCGCGGGGTGGGCGCGCTGGCCGGGCGCGGGTGCGTGCCGGACATCCTGAGGGTTCCCGGCGGGTCGGACGGCCGGCTGAGGTGTGCGTGCGGAACCCCGGGTGCACCGCACCGACTGCGTCTTTCGTAGTTGGCGGCGTTCGGCCAAGACGATGACCGATGCTCGTCCGGAACCGGCGGCTCCGGAGGGCGCGAGCGGGCCGCGCATCAGCGACTGCTCCGTGGCCCGTGGGTCATGAACGGCGTGTTACCCGCGGTTGGCGGTCTCGTGGAGTTCCTCGCGGCGGACGGTCGCAGTGGTAAAGAATCCCCCTGACGGGACGAACGCCCCCGGCGACGCTCTCGATGGGTGGAACATGTCCTGGAGCGCTTGGCAGTCCGGGAGCGCTTGGCAGTCCGGGAGCGTTCTCTGAATGATTGTCGTGCAGACCTGTCCTTCTCGGGATACACCCTTCGAACCGCAGGCCGCCCACTCCGACCTCCGACTCCCCGGCCGAACGCCGCCGGACGACGGAACGTGTCCTATATCTGTCCTTGCGCCAGAAACCCTGACAGGTACAGGTGTTGGCATCAGTGGCTTGTGGGAATCAGAGGTTGCGGGATGCGAGAGTGTCGCGTGATCGCGGATCATGTTGCACGTCGCGCGGGAACTTCCTGTGTGGCTCGTACGTTTTCCCGGTTCCTGGACACGATGTCCCGTCGAGGGGCTACGGTATGCACCCACGAAGTGACTAGCAGCTAACACGGGGAGGTGCCTTGAGCGTTCCGCCTGACGCAGCGCACGAGCCACCCGAGTCGTCCGGGTCTCCTGAGGAGCACCTCGTTCGGCTCCTCGGGCGCGCTCTCAACTCCTTCGAGCTGCCGGACGAGACCATACGGCGCCTCGACCGCGCTCTCGCGCATGACAGTTCACTGCACTCCGCGCATCACAGCAGGGGACTGCACCGCGAGACGTACCGGCATACCTGGCTGCTCGCCGACGGCAGCGCACTCACCCTGTGGGAACTGGTGCACAACACGAGCCCCGGTGGACGCGGGCGGCTGCTGCACGAGGTGTACACGGGCGAGGAGGACCTGCGGACGGCCACAGCCCGGCTGCCGCTGCCGACCGTGACGCCCGACTTCGAGCTGCCGGTGCTGATCCAGTTGCCACCCATGCCCAGACCCAGACACTCGTACATGCCGGACGACTCGGCTGATCACGCGCGCCGTTTACTGCGTCGCGCCGAGAACACGGACGCGCCGGGCGCCGATATGGCGCAGCTGCTCCGGGAGGCGTGCGCACACCAGATCACGCAGGCGTTCGGGAGACCGTTGCCCAGCGGCGAAGGGGCCGCGACGTTCGCCTTCTCGCTGTACGAGCACGCGTTCCTGCTGGGTGACGGGCGCGAGGTCAGCCTGTGGGAGGTCGAGCACACGGCGACACCCGACGGACGCCATATGTGCGAGGTCTACGTGTCCGAGGCCGCGGCACGCGAGGCCATGGAACGACGGGCGTCCAGGGCGCCTGGAGCTTAGCCGCAGGGAGGGCAGGGGGCACTTCTCCCCTCTCCTACCCTCCCCTGTAGCTCGGTGAACGGTTCGCACCGTCCGGATTCGTTCAACTGCCACGACCACCCGCCTCAGGTATGACGCGGGTGGTCGTCGTCGAACTGACGGACCAGGGCCGCGAACGCCGCTCGCTCCGCAGCGGTGAGGGCGACCGATTCGGTTGCCGGGATGTGCTGGTGGGGCATGGCCCGCAGGGTCACCCTCGCGCTTCGGGCATGCGGAGCCCGAGGCCGACGCTGCTGGGGCCGAGGAAGGCCGGCCGGGCGGGGCCACGTCTCGCGATCAGGCGGAGTCACCGTGTCCGGGGTCGTGGCGTCGGGTATGGATGCTTCGGGGGCGGTGAGCGGCTCAGTGGTGTCCGGTCGGGGCGCGACGGTACCTGGGTCGGGCTCTCGGCGCAGTGCGCGTATCAGGACCACCGTCCACAGGACGGTGGCCAGCGCGAGGGCGGCGATGCCCAGTTGCTGGATGGATGACATGTGCGCTGGCATGACGCCAGTAGACCTCAGGGGCGGGCGTCTCCAACAGGGGGCGAAGAGGATTAAGTAACGCATGGTGCGTCATGTCCTGTGCATATGTCAGCTTGTGATGAAGCATCACTCGTGGGAGTGACGCCCGATGCGCTTGAAGGCGCGGAATCAAGCCGAAGCTGTGGACGGTACCGGGTCCGTCGAAAGAGCAGCCGACGCCGTTCCCCTCGGGTGCGCGGCGGGGCGCTCCTGTCCGGTCGTACCGGGCCAGGCGTTCGGCCGACGGAGGTTATCCACAGGCCCAGCGGGATGTCGGTGCTCCCGGCTACCGTTTTTGCGGGAGTCCACGATCACGGCACGGGGGAGATCGGCATGACGGGCACGTTCATCGCTTCCATCACCAACCGAATGTTCGGCTGGGCATGTGTGGGTCTGTCGCGGAGGCGCGGCGGGACTGCGGAGCCAAAGCCTCATGAGACGCCCAGGCCTCATGAGACGCCCAGGCCGGAAGGGACGCCCAGGCATCGCGGGGCGCAGGGCGGGATGGCGCGCCGTTTGACGGAGACGGCTGCCCGGTGGACGCGGAATGCGCGTCCACCGGGCAGCCGAAGCGGAAGCTGTCGCCCGCGGGGCCCTGGCGCGGGGTCAGTGCACGAGAACCCTCCCGCCCCTCGTGTCGTCGTCGGCAGCGTTCGTGGCGTCCGTGCCGTCGGATGTCGCTGCCGTGGACGGACCCGCGAGGGACGGGTGTCCCTCCGTTCCGTCTCCGCCTTCCAGGCCCGTCCCCGGCTTGCGCGGCAGCAGGAACATCAGCCCGAAGATGGCCACCATGACCGCGACGACGTACTTGAGCGCGTGCTGGAAGCCGTTCACGAACTCCGCGCCCAGCGCGCTGGGCGCCACATGTTCGTCGATGACCCCGAAGAAGACGACGGACACGAGGCCCAGCCCGAGGGCGTTGCCCATCTGCTGAACGGTGTTGAGCAGACCGGACGCCGACCCGGCGTGCTCACGCGGCACCTCGGACAGGATGGCGTCGGTGAGCGGGGCGACGATCAGCCCCATGCCGATCCCCATGACCACGAGCGGCAGGACCATCTGCCAGAAAGTGATGTCCATCCCGTACCGGTCGGCCACCCAGAGGTAGAGCAGGACGCCGGCGGCCATGGTCAGCGCGCCGGTCTGGAGCACCTTGCGTCCGAAGCGCGGGACGAGCAGTTGGACGGACGTCCCGGCCGCCAACGACACGGCGATCGAGAAGGGCACCCCGGTCAGTCCGGCGCGCAGAATGCTCCAGCCGAGCCCGAGCTGCATGTAGAGGGTCGAGACGAGGAAGTACACACCGAGCCCGATGCCGAACACGGTCTGGACGGCGATGCCCGCCGCGAAGCTCTTCACCTTGAACAGCGACAGCTCGATCAACGGCGATCCGTCCTTGTTCGCCTTGTGCCGCTCGTACGCCAGCAGTGCCGCGAAGACGACGAACGCACCCGCCATCGACGCGTACCCCCACAGCGGCCAGCCCAACTCCCTTCCCTGTGTGAGCGGGTAGAGCAGCATCAGCAGGCCGAGGGTCACCAGGGCGACGCCGACCAGGTCCAGCTTGAGCGCGCGCGGCGCCTTCGACTCACTGATGAACTTGCTGCCGAGGACGAGGCCCACGATCCCGATCGGCAGGTTGATCAGGAAGATCGGGCGCCATTCCAGGCCGAAGAGGTTCCACTGGGTGAGCAGTGCGCCCAGCAGCGGGCCGGAGACGGCGCCGAGGCCCACGACCGCGCCGAACAGACCGAAGACCTTGCCCCTCTCGTGCGCGGGAAACGTCGCGTGGACGATGGACAGCACCTGGGGCACCATCAGCGCGGCCATCGCGCCCTGGAGTATGCGGGAGGCGACGAGCATGTCCGGGTTGACGGCGAAGCCGCACAGCGCGGACGCGACCGTGAAGCCGGTCATTCCGATCAGGAAGATCCGCTTGCGGCCGTGGATGTCCCCCAGACGTCCCCCGGTGACCAGTCCGGCGGCGAACGCCAGGGCGTAGCCGGCGGTGATCCACTGGATATGGCTGAAGCTGGCGCCCTCGTCGCGCTGGATCGCCGGGACGGCGATGTTGACGATCGTCACGTCGACAAGGTCCATGAACGCGGCGGTCATCACGATCGCCAGCGCGAACCAGCGGCGGCGGTCCGAGGCAGGGTCTCCGGTTCCGGACGCGTCACCCGCGGGTCCGGGGCCGGTCGTCGCGGGGCTGGTTCCGGTGGCGACGCGGGCCGCGCCGGTACCGGGAATCGGAACGGGCACCCGCTCGGAAGGGGATGTGGAAGAGGTCATGGGCAGCACGCTAGGGTTCAATTAGGCCAGAAAGTGTCCGCTATGCAGGGCAAGCTGGGAAGCATGACGACGGACACACCAGGCCGACTGCTTCAGCTGCTGTCCCTGCTCCAGACACCCCGGGAATGGCCGGGCGGGGAGCTCTCCGACCGTTTGGGAGTCTCACGGCGGACCGTACGCCGGGACATCGACCGACTTCGCGAGCTCGGCTATCCGGTGCGCGCGGCGCGGGGCGCGGAAGGCGGATATCGGCTGGTCGCCGGCAAGGCACTGCCGCCACTGGTCCTGGACGACGAGGAGGCGGTGGCCATCGCGGTGGGCCTGCGCGCCGGGGCCGGACACGCGGTCGAGGGTATCGAGGAGGCGTCCGTCCGCGCGCTGGCGAAGCTGGAGCAGGTACTCCCGGGGCGCCTTCGGCATCGGGTGAACGTGCTCCAGGCAGCCACCGTGCCCTTGACCAGCGGGGACGGCCCCACCATCGCGACGGAGACACTGACCGTGATGGCCTCGGCGGTCGCGGGCAGCGAGCGGCTGCGTTTCGGGTACCGCTCCGGGGACGGCTCCGAGTCGCGGCGGCTGACGGAGCCGTACCGGTTGGTGTCGACGGGACGCCGCTGGTACCTCGTGGCCTTCGACATGGAGCGGGATGACTGGCGGACGTTCCGGGTCGACCGGGTGATCGGCACGCCGTTGGCCACCGGCGCGCGCTTCCCCCCGCGGGAACTGCCGTCAGGGAGCGCGGCGGAGTTCCTGAGGAAGCGGATGCGCCGCCAGCAGCGGACGTACGAGTTCACGGTGACGTTCGCGGCCTCCGCGGAGTCGGTCGCGGCACGGCTGCCAAGCTTGTACGGCACACCTGAGCCGTTGGACGACGGGAACTGTGTCCTGCGCGGCGCCACCGGTGACGCCCCTGAGTGGTTGGCGTTCCGGCTGGCCGGGGCGGACTGCGACTTCACCGTTGGTGGTCCGCCCGAGCTGGTGGCGACGGTGGCGGAGATGGGCGCGCGGTTCACCCGGGCGGCGAGCCCGGTCGCGGACCCACCCGACGAGGGGGACGAAGGGGCGCGGGCAGCCCGATGAGCCCTGCTGGGGGTACGAGGGAGCCCCGGCGCCGGGGGGGGGTGGGCGCCGGGGCTCGTCTTGGGGGGCGTGTCGAGCCGCTGTTCGCGATGCTCGACTGCCCGAGGTGGGTACCAGGTCTTGCTTACCCACTGGTCGCGAACGTACCCCATGTCCGCGCCCTTCGTGGGCGGGATGCGCGCGATTCGCGCGCCCTTCGCCCGATGTTCCGTGTCCCGTCCCCCGAACGGACTGCTCCGGTTCCGGTTCGAGGGTTCAGCGACCTCGGTCCGGTGGTGGCGAGGGGCGGCGCGGCCAGGGTCCGGATGGATCAGGCCGCCGCGTCGAAGCCGGTGTCCCGGGCCAGCCGCTTCAGCTCCAGCAGGGCGTGCTTCTCGATCTGCCGAATCCGTTCGCGAGTGAGGCCGTGCTCCTTGCCGACCTCGGTGAGCGTGCGCTCGCGCCCGTCGTCGATGCCGTAACGCATCTTGATGATCGACGCCGTGCGCTGGTCGAGGCGGCCGATGAGACCGTCCAGCTCCTCGCTGCGCAGCAGTGTGAGGACGGACTGCTCCGGAGACACCGCGGAGGTGTCTTCAAGGAGGTCACCGAACTGGGTGTCGCCCTGGTCGTCCACGGACATGTTCAGCGAGACCGGATCACGGGCCCAGTCGAGGACATCGACCACGCGTTCGGGGGTGGAACCCAGCTCCGCGGCGATCTCCTGCGGCTCCGGCTCACGGCCCTTCTCGCGGTTGAACTCGCGCTGGACACGGCGGATGCGCCCCAGTTCCTCGACGAGATGGACGGGCAGCCGGATCGTGCGCGACTGGTCCGCTATCGAGCGGGTGATCGCCTGGCGGATCCACCAGGTCGCGTACGTGGAGAACTTGAAGCCCTTGCGGTAGTCGAACTTCTCGACCGCGCGGACGAGTCCGGCGTTGCCCTCCTGGATCAGGTCCAGCAAGGGCAGGCCGCTGCGCGGGTAGCGACGGGCAACGGCGACGACCAGGCGCAGGTTGGACCGGATGAAGACATCCTTGGCGGCCTCACCAGCGGCGATCAGTGCCTCCAGCTCCTCGCGGGAGGCGCCGTCCTTCTTCACGGCCTCGCTCTCGACATCGCCGTCGAGGATCTGCTGGGCGTAGACGCCAGCCTCGATGGTCTGCGACAGCTCGACTTCCTTGGCTGCGTCCAGCAGCGGCGTGCGCGCGATCTCGTCGAGGTACATGCCGACCAGGTCGCGATCGGCGATCTCGCCGCCTACGGCGCGAACACTGCTGGCCGTGTCGGCACCGCCAGTGGCGGACCGACGACGGGCGACGGCACGGGTTGCCATGCGTGCTCCCTTGCTAGCGAGTGGTTCAGCTGATCCTTTGTGGCCATCTGCTCACCCTTCCGGGTGCCCAGCTTCCGAAGGAAACAACGACTGGAATCCGGACAGAATTCCCAACCGGCTCGTCCATTTCTGTGATCATGCAGTACCCTGCACCACCACATGAGCACGGTAGGTCGCCGCTCCTCTGGATCCGCAGGTCAGGACCGGTCACCGAAGGCCCGCTCCCGTCGGGAAGGCCTTCTCGACCGCACCGCGAGACCGCTCTCACAGCCGTCGGGCCGCCTGCGCCCGGGAGGCTGTCATCTTTGTCCGGCCTCCCACCTGTCAAGACGAACCAGGTCACGAATTAGTTGCCTCTTCGACCGTCCACCCGTCAGCGGGTTGATGCGTCGTGCGACCTAGGTCATGCCGCCGACGGACTACGTCCTCGGTCCGTTACGTTGCGCGACGGTCGCCGCCTACGGTGCCGGGCATGACTTCACTCCCCCACCTGCCAGGCAGTCCCGATCTCCCGGATCCCCTCGATGACCCCACAGCATCCGCCGCCCCCGTTCCCGACCTGTCCGGCACCCTGGACGAGGCGTTGGAGCGCCTGCACGCCTTTGGGCCCGAACGGCTCGGCTGGCTCAGCAACCACGCCCCAATGGCGGTGGAGGCCCTGGTACGGGGCGGCCAGGCGACGGGTGTCCACCGCTGGCTGGATCGCTACCGCCACAAGCTTGAGGACATGCCCGACCGTCACGCGCGCGTGACGGTCGACAACTGGCACACGGCGCTGGGCGACCCACGCCGCATAGCGGACTGGACCGATCACTTCGTACGGGAGACCGCGGAGCGGCCCTGGCGGGACGTGCTCAGCGAGTGGTGGCCGCGCCTGCTGCCCGGGATCGCGGGTGGGGCGACTCATCCGGTGATCCGGGTGGGGCACGCCGTACGCAGCTTGCTGGTGGACGAGTCGACCCAAGGCCGGGCCTCGCGGTCCGGCCCCAGGGTGGCGGAGCTGGCACACGGGCTCGGCTACTGGGCAGCACGACACCAGACCCTGCCGCCGCTCGGGACCCTCCCGGGCGCCCGGACGGCCGCGGCCGTGCTTGACGCCGTCCCGGCGATCGATGTGCAGGAGGGCGGCATCCAGGAGCGACTGGGTCGGCTCACCGCTGTCCCGGGCTGGCCTGCGGCGGCGACCAACGATCCGGACACCGCACGCGCCGCGCTGACCCAATTGGTCACCGCCGCCGTCCACCGGTACGCCGCTCATGGACACGGCCAGCCGGTGATGCTGGTGCACGCCGCGACCGCCCCGAACGCGGTCCTGCGAGCACTGCCGGCGCTTTCCCGTGACCTGTGGCCGCCCTCGCTGGCCGCCGCGTGGGCCGCCAGTGCGGCGGTGACCGCCGCCTACACGGCCCCGACCCCGGCCGCGTACCCCTCCGCGGGAGGGGCGACCCCGCAGGAGATGTTCGAGCGGGCCGCCGCTCATGGGGACGACCACACCATCAAGTTCACCGACACCGCCCTCGATGTGGGCGATCCGCAGGCTCTGGCCGCTGCGCGCCGCGCGATCGACCTCAATGAACCGATCTTCTGACCGGTGGCCGCTTCAACCGCGATCGAAGCGGCCACCTGGGCACAGCGGGTGGCCGCTTCGATGTGACGCGCGGACCGCCGGAAGAGCATCGGAGAGCAGCCCCACCCTCTACGCCCCGCCCGCGCACTGCTGACGGTTCAGCCGAACTGCACCGACCGCTTCGCCAGCCCCATCCAGAAGCCGTCGATCACGCTGCGCTGCGTATCGAGGTCACCGGCCGCGTCGGCGGCGCCCATCGCGACGAACAGCGGGGCGAAGTGTTCGGTACGGGGGTGGGCCAGTGCGCCCGCCGGGGACTTGACCGTGAAGTCAAGGAGGCCGTCGACATCGCCCGAGTCCAGCGCACGGTGTCCCCAGTCGTCGAACTCGACGGACCACCCGGGCACCCCTCCCGGGTGGCGCAGCGCGGCGAGGTTGTGCGTGAAGAAACCACTGCCGACGATCAGAACGCCCTCGTCCCGCAGAGGCGCCAGCTTCCGGCCGATCTCCAGCAGCTTGCGGGGATCGAGGGTCGGCATGGAGACCTGGAGGACGGGGATGTCGGCGTCCGGGTACATCTCGACCAGGGGCACGTAAGCGCCATGGTCGAGGCCACGGTCCGGGATGTCCTGCACAGGCATGCCGGGAGCGCGCAGCAGCCGTCGTACCGACTCCGCGAGCGCGGGGGCGCCTGGAGCGTCGTACCGGACCTGGTAGTAGCGGTCCGGGAAGCCCCAGAAGTCGTAGACGAGCGGGGTGGGCTCCACGGCGCCGAGCGCCAGTGGCGCCTCCTCCCAGTGGGCGGACACCATCAGGACAGCTTTGGGGCGCGGCAGCCCGGACGACCAGGCGGCGAGCTGGCCCGGCCATAGAACGTCGTCGGCGAGCGGGGGCGCCCCGTGGCTGAGGTAGAGGGCAGGCATGCGGTCAGCCGAACGGTTCTCCTGATGGCCGATGAGGGTGTTCATGGCGGCGACTCCGGCGCGGGTGAGGGGGTACGGCTTGCGATGTACTTGAAGTCTCAATCTTTCCGTTCCAGGGAAGACTACGTCGACTTTGTTTAAGATTCAAGAAGAAGCTCGTAGAGTGGGTGGTATGACGACGGCACCCTCATCAGTAACCACACCGTCCGCTCCTCCCGCGCCCGCATCGCCCCTCGCCGAGCAGCCGCCCGACGCACCGACTGCCACCGAGCCGCCCCAGACGGGCGACGACGCCACCCCGGCCGTGCAACCCCGGTGGCTCGATGCGGACGAACAGCGGGTCTGGCAGGCCTACCTCAGTGCGACGACGCTCCTGGACGACCACCTCGACCGGCAGCTCCAGCGCGACGCGGGCATGCCTCACGTCTACTACGGCTTCCTCGTGCAGCTCTCGGAGGCACCTCGGCGGCGGCTGCGGATGACCGAGATGGCAAGGGCAGCCAAGATCACGAGATCGCGGCTCTCCCACGCCATCGCCCGCCTGGAGAGGAACGGATGGGTCACCCGTGAGGACTGTCCGTCGGACCGGCGCGGACAGTTCGCGGTGCTGACCGATCAGGGGTACGAGGTGTTGAGGCGTACGGCGCCGGGCCACGTCGAGGCGGTCCGGCAGGCCCTGTTCGACCGGCTCACCCCCGCACAGCAGAAGACCCTCGGCGAGATCATGGAGATCGTCGCCGAGGGACTCCAGCCCTTGGACGCGGGGGCGGACCTGCCCTGGCTGCGCTGACCCCATCGACCAACCGGGGCACCCGGGACTCGCCGATAGTTGTTGTACCCGCGAACGCGACAGCACGTGTGTCGACACGTCGACAGAGCACGGCAGCCGCCTCCGACGGGCCGGGCACCAGGAAAGTCGGCGCCCCAGGTCCGTCGAACCGGTGTCGACGCGTACGACGAGCCCGGCGTCCCCATGGGATGTCGCGTGTCCGCGATGGTCCTCTTGATGTCCTCCTCTGTCCTCTGTCCTCTGTCCTCTTACTCGGGTAACTAGGACACGCAGAGGACACGTACCGAAGTAGGTGGAGCGGCAGGGATTCCGGGCGGCAGCAGGAAACACGTCGGCTGCCTCACGCCGGAGGGTGGCGGTCCGAGACGGACCGCCACCCTCACCGCCACTCCCGTAGACGGACCCCGGCGGCCACGCGGGGCCGACCGAAGGGCCGCCACCCGCGCTGGGAACCAGGTCACGCGCAGCCCGGGGCACCGCACGTGACCTGTACGGTCAGTGCGCGATCACCGGCACCTTCACGGCGTCCTCGGCGCCGTCCGTCCCGGAACCGTCGTCGCTGTCGGACGCACCGGTCGCGTCGGGGCTGCCCGCGTTCACCATCGTCAGCGCGATGAGCGCGGCGGCGACCAGGATGCCGACGGCGAACCAGATCGCACTCGTGTAGCCCTCGACCATGGAACGCAGCTGGACGAGGCGCATGGCCGACTCCGAGGTGGCGGAGCCCGCGTGGTCCGTGAGGTACGCGGTCGTGGCGGAAGCGGCCACGGTGTTCAGGAGCGCCGTGCCGACGGCCCCGCCGACCTGCTGCGAGGTGTTCACCATCGCGGAGGCGACACCCGCGTCACGCGGCTCGACGCCGTAGGTCGCGAGGGACATGGCGGGCATGAACGCCGTACCCATACCGAGGCCGAGGAGCAGCATCGCGGGCAGCAGCAGTGCCGTGTAGGACGAGCCGATCTCCATCTGGGTCAGAAGCAGCATGCCGACGGCCGCGACCAGGAACCCGGGGCCCATCAGCAGTCGCGCCGGGACCCGGTTCATCAGCCGGGCGCCGATCTGGGTGGAACCGGTGATCATGCCGACGACCATCGGCAGGAAGGCGAAGCCGGTGCGGACCGGCGAGTAGCCCTTCACGATCTGGAGGTAATAGGTCAGGAAGAGGAACAGGCCGAACATCGAGATCACGGCGAGTCCCAGCGAGAGGTACACCCCGCCGCGGTTGCGTTCGGTCAGCACGCGCAGCGGCAGCAGCGGCGCCTTGACCCGTGCCTCGACGGCCACGAACGCGGCCAGCAGGACGGCCGAGGCGACGAACATGACCACGGTCAGCGTGTCCGACCAGCCCTCGGACTCGGCGCGGGTGAAGCCGTACACCAGCGCCACCAGGCCCAGGGTCGACAGCACGACGCCGGGGATGTCGAGCGCGGAGCGGTTGCGGGCGTTCGCGGGCTCGTGGATCACGAAGTACGCGCCGATCGCGGCGGCCACCGCGAAGGGGATGTTGACGTAGAACGTCCAGCGCCAGTCGAGGTACTCGGTGAGGAAGCCGCCGAGGATCAGTCCGACGGCGCCACCGCCACCGGCGATCGCACCGTAGATGCCGAACGCCTTGGCGCGCTCCTTGGCGTCGGTGAACATGACCGCGAGCAACGACAGAGCGGCGGGTGCGAGCAGCGCGCCGAACACGCCCTGGAGGGCGCGGGCCCCGAGCAGCAGCGCCTCGCTCTGCGCGGCACCACCGAGCGCGGAAGCGATGGCGAATCCGACGAGGCCGGTGACGAAGGTGCGCTTGCGTCCCCAGATGTCGGAGATGCGGCCGCCGAAGAGCAGTAGGCCACCGAAGGCCAGCGCGTAGGCCGTGATGACCCATTGGCGGTTGCCGTCGGATATGCCGAGGTCCTCCTGGGCGGACGGCAGGGCGATGTTCACGATGGTCGCGTCGAGGACGACCATGAGCTGCGCCAGGGCGATGAAGACGAGGGCCTTCCAGCGCAGTGGATCAGCGGCCGGTCGGCCGGCGGCCGACGCGGCGGCCGCAGATGGAGTCGGAACGGTTTCAGGCATGGAGGTACCCACCTCGGGACTTCTCAAGAACGAACGGCTGGAAAAAGGAATCGGGTGATGAATGCGGGGAGGACAGCGGAGCGCAGCGCGGTGACACCTGCTCCGCGCACGGGACGGGCCGGTACCGCCGGGTCGTCACCGACCGGTGGTCATGGCGGTTCGATCGGGGCGGCCGGGCCCGCCGGTCATCTTCGGCCGGGACGGTCCAGGGCGCGCCCATGCGGTCACAAGAGGTCGGCGCATGACCTCATGAGGTCGACCAGATCGGCCAGATCGACGGGGTCGGACGCTCGGCCAAGAGGACAGAAGCGGTCAGTGGCACCGAGGCGGCCCGATCCGTTCGGGCCCCGTCCGGTGGGCCGCTATGGGACAGCGGCCGCTCCCCGCTCAGGTCGGGCAGGAGTCAGATCGGATCACTCCTCGCCGGTCGTGGAGGTCGGCGACCCACCGGTCACCAGGCACGCGGTCACCGCGGCGCCGGTACCGCCCCTGGCCGGACGCCCCGTCGCCGGGGAGTGACGCGCGCAGGACTGCTGGCGCAGATCCTCCAAGCTGGGCGGATCTCCGGGCAGCACCGAGCGGGCCGGCGCCCGGAGGCCGTCGAGGAACACCTGAAGGTGCCGGTGCGCGAACCGGCCGGTTCCCGTGCCGCTCCTGCCGGGCAGCGGACGGGTGAGCTGGGAGACGGCGAGCAGCAGGTCGTTGGCCGAGACGTCGGTGCGGAGCTGACCGGCGTTCACGGCCCGGTCGAGGACCTCGGCGAGGAGCCGTTCAATGCGGACACGGACCTCCACCAGGCTCGGATGGTCGCTGTCGAAGTCGTCGGCGAGCATCGGGCACAGGGCACTGGTGCGTTCGTCGGCCGCCGCGTGCACGAAGTCGCACAGCGCGTCGTAGGGGTCCGTGTCGCCGTCGAGCGCGGTCTCGGCGAGCCGGGACACGTTCTCGAAGACATGGCACACGACGCCCCGCACCAAGGCCCTGCGGTCGGGGAAGTGCCGGTACACAGTGGCGTTGCCGACTCCCGCGCGGCGGGCGATCTCGTCGAACGGGACCTCCGGTCCGTGTGCGACGAACATCTCCCGGGCGGCGACGACGATGCGCTCCCGGTTGCGCAGGGCGTCGGCACGGGGACGGGGCATGGCGCTGCGCGCGGTGGTCGCGGTGTCCACGGCGTACTCCTCATGCTCTCGGTGACTGGTACGGCGATCGTCCCACTGGATGCCGGGGAGCAGGCCCCGCCGACCGGTGGGCCGGCGGGCGTCGGCCTCCGTTCGACCGGTCCTTGTCGACCTGTCGCACCGCTCCGGGGTCCGATGCCCTGACTCGCCCTGCCATGAAGCGGGGACTCCATCCCCGCTTCATGAGGACACTAGCGCAAACGGGGAAGTCTTCCCCGGTTATTTCCCACCCCACCGTGACCTGCGTCACGTGGCCCGCGGCCGGTCGCCCGACATGCCCCTCCGCGCCCCACGTCACACCCTCCCCATGAAGAAACCCACGATCGGTCCCGCCCAGCGCGCGCGTCCGGATGCCCCGGAAGAGGCTGGGCAGCAGGGCGCAGCCAGAACGGCGGCTGCCGCGCAGGGGAAGGCCCATGTATGCAGCCGTCCAGCCGTCGGATACGCGGCCCGCGCCGGGCAGCGGTGCTCGCGTCGATGACTGCGCTCACCCTCGCGGTCGCCACGTCCGCGGGCACGGGGCGGCTGTCGCACGGCACACCACACACCGCCGGACCGGCGGCACAGCCCACGCGCGGCGCGACGGTCGGGCCCTGCATGATCAGCGGCACACTCGGCGTGCAGATGTCGGAGGGCATGCCGACCCCGCCGGGGTACACGCGGTCGACCGGCACCGTCCGGGCCCTGAACCTGATGATCGACTTCCCGGACGCGCCGGGCGAGGGAACGGCCGCCGAGCGGCTCGCGGAGTTCTTCCCGCAGACCGAGAAGTGGTTCAGCACCAGCTCGTACGGGCGGCTGGACTACCGCCCCGAGGCCCCGATAGCGGACTGGCTGCGGATGCCGAGAACGTTCAAGGAGTACGGGATAGAACGCGGCGCCCCGTTCGACCCCGGGTACCGGCAGCTCGTCGAGGACATCGTGACAGCCGCGGATCCGGAGGTGGACTTCGGCGCGTACGACCTGGTGAACGTGCTGACGACGCCGAACGCCGGTCCCTCGGCGCTCGACACGGTGCTGTCGGTGACCTTCGCGGGGAACCACGAGGCACCCGTGGCGGACGGGGTGCCGGTGTCCAACGCCTCGTTCGTCTACAGCCGTCAGGACGACGGCTCGGGCTCGTACGAGGAGACCGGCTACCGCGTGCTGCCCCACGAGAACGGCCATGTCTTCGGGCTGCCTGACCTGTATACCCACGAGGGCGGAGGTGCGGTCGGGCATTGGGACATCATGAGCGAGGACTGGGGCGCCAACAACGACTTCCTCGGCTGGCACAAGTGGAAGCTCGGCTGGCTGGACGACAACCAGGTCAGCTGTGTGACGGGCAGCGGCACGGTCGAGTACACGCTGACCCCGCTGGCCCGGGAGGGCGGCCCCAAGCTGGTGTTCGTGCCGCTGGACGGCAGGACAGGCATCGCCGTCGAGGTACGGACCGGCGAGGGCAACGACGAGGCCGTGTGCAAGGCCGGCGTGCTGGTCTACCGGATCGACGCCGAGGTGGACACGGGACGAGGGCCGGTGACCGTGTACGACTCGGGGGACGACAGCGGCGGCTGCACCCGGCGTCCTAATGTGCACGCCGAACTGTCGGACGCGCCGTTCACCGCCGGTGAGACGTTCAAGGATCAGGAGTCGGGCGTCCAGGTGACCGTGGACAGGGTGGATCTGTCAGGGAAGTACACGGTTCGCGTGACACGCTCCTGACCTTTCCGAGGCCCCTGTTGCCAGCTGGCGCCCCCGGTCTGAGAACATCTGTCGCATATTCAGGTGCGCGATCCGCGCGTGCCACCGGAGCACGCCCTGGGGGGGGGACTGCCCGGTCCGGGCCCGTGAGCTGTCTCCGGGCGCGGCCCGAGATCCGTGACCTCCCGCGCCTTCCGGGACCATCCGCCGTCCTCACCGGGGGAACAACTTGAGATCGCAACGCAAACTGTGGATCACCGCCGCCGTGGCCACCGCGACCGTGGCCGGAGTGCTGACCGTCCAAGGACTGGAGGACACCTCCGGCCAGGGGGGTGACCCTGTCGACGCGAAAGCGGAGCCCGTCGAGACCGATGTGCACCGGGCGGCGCTGAAGCGGTCGGGGGACGGCCGTTCCGCGTCGCTCGGTCAGCGCAAGACCGACCCGTTCAGCATGCTCGGCGTGACATGGACCGACCCCGACACCAAGGTCGAGGGAACGATCGAGGTCCGGACCCGGGCCGCGGCGAGCGGCGCGTGGACTCCTTGGGTCCCTGTCGACACCGAGGCCGAGTCCCGCAACGAGAGCGGTCAGCGCGCCGGGCTGCGTGGCGCGAGCGAGCCGCGCTGGGTCGGCGCCTCCGACGGCGTCGAGGTACGGGTGGCCGCGGCGGACTCCGCCCGCGCGGGGCTGCCCGAGGGGCTGCGGCTCGACATGATCGACCCCGGGGAAGGCGCCGGGGACCGGGCGTCCGTCAACACCGCTGGCGGGCCGGCCAAGGACAAGACCGCCGGGAGTCAGGCTGCCGGTGCCGGTTCCTCCGTGGACAGGGCCGCGGCGGGCGTGTCCGCATCGGACGGCCACAATGAGGACACGTCCCGCGCAGACGAGGACACGGCCACCACGGCTCTGACGGCCATGGAACCCGCCGCGTTCTCCGTCGCCGGCGAGGCGGAGGGGCAGGTCTCCACCGAGAGCCCCACCACTCCGGTCGCCGAGCCTTCCACTCCGGCGGTCCCCTCGGAGGCCACGCCGTCCACCCTGGAGCCGACACCCGCGCAGTCCTCACCGTCGGCGCCCGCCCCGGGGACCAGCGAACCGGGGACCAGTTCCCCGTCGCCCTCCTCGGACCCGAGTACCGCGCCCGCCTCCACCCCGACCTCACCCGTCTCCCCTTCGCAGACCGCCTCACCCACCCCCTCCGTCCCCAGTTCGCCGGGAACGCCGACGAGCTCCGGCCCGACCACCCCGCCGGCGCCGGCCTCCACCGCGCCGAAGCCGCCGATCACCTCCAGGGTCGGCTGGCAGGCCGATGAGTCGCTGAGCAGCGAGGGCCCTGAGTACAACCCGGACGTGAAAGCGGTCTTCGTCCACCACACCGCGCAGACCAGCAACTACTCCTGCGTCGACTCCGCCAAGATCATGCGGGGGCTGCACACGTACCACGTGCAGAGCGAGGGCTGGAAGGACCTCGGCTACAACTTCGTGGTCGACAAGTGCGGCACCGTCTTCGAAGGCCGCAAGGGCGGCACGGACCTGCCGGTCCTCGGCGCGCACACCTACGGCTTCAACCGTGAGTCGGCGGGCATCGCCGTCATCGGCTCCTACGACACGGCCGCCGCTCCCAGCGCGGCGCTCACCTCCGTCGCCCGGGTCGCCGCGTGGAAGCTCGGCCAGTACCAGGCCGACCCGAACGGCACGGTCAAGCTGAAGGCCGGGGCGAACGGCGGCAACTTCGCGGGTGTGAAGTTCACTTCGGGCTCTTCGTACACCTTCGACCGGATCTCCGGACACCGCGACGGCTTCAACACCATCTGCCCCGGCGGCCAGTTGTACGGCCAGCTCCCCACCATCCGCAGTTACGCGGGCGGCACGGTGGGCGGCCTCGCGATCAAGTCGGTCGCGGGGGCGGGCAAGTCGGGTTCGACGTACTACGCGAAGGACGCGGTGACGGTCGCCTGGACGGCGACGACGCCGTCGGCGTTCGTGAAGGGGTACGAGCTCCTCGTCGACGGCCGGGCCGTGGCGACGGCGTCCGGAACGGCGAGCTCCGCGAAGGCCACCCTCCCGGTCGGCACCCGCAAGGTACAGGTGCGGGCCACCCATATCTCGGGCAGGACAACGGTGACATCGGCGGCGTCGGTCACCGTCGAGAAGACGGTTCCCACCTTCTCCACCAAGCCGAAGCTCGCCCTGCGCGGCGGGACCGTGAACACGGCCGCGGTTCCGGTGACCCTGTCCTGGAAGGCAGCGGACACAGCGGCGCTCAAGGAGGTCCGCCTCACGGCCCCCACCGCGAAGACCTATGGGCCGACGACGACCAGCGCCTCGCACACCGCGAAGTCCGGCTCGGCGACCACATGGGCAATGACCGCTCACGACCAGGCGGGCAACACCGCTTCCGCGTCGGTCTCCGGGACCCCCGTCATCCTGCAGGAGACCTCGGCGAAGAAGACGGGCACCTGGTCCGCCAAGTCGTCGTCGAGCTACCTGGGCGGCAAGTCGTCCTCTTCGTCCGCGAAGAACGCCTCCCTGACCTGGACATTCACCGGCCGCTCGGCCGCATTGGTGGTCTCCCGCGCGGCCACCTCCGGTCAGATGGACGTGTTCGTCGACGGCCGCCTGGCCAAGACTGTCGACCTGAAGTCGTCCACCACGAAGTACCGCGACGCCATCTGGACCCAGTCGTGGTCGTCCAGCACCAAGCACACGGTCAAGATCGTGGTGAAGGGCACCAGCGGCCGCCCGGCGATCACCACGGACGGGCTCGTCTATCTGAAGTAGGACAGCGAGCGGCCGGCCGCAGAGGACGCCCGTGACCTCTTGCCGCGCCGCCCGCTGAAGAGGACAGCAAGCGGACACCGCGGCCACTGCGAGCGTCCGAGAGCCTGTCCGGCGATCACGCCGGACAGGCTCAGTCCTTTCTGGCAATGACCACCTGGGTGACCGCCGTCCCCACCACAAGAGCCGTCAGGGCGGCGGTCAGCGGCGCGATCGTGGCGCCCAGAAGATCCGCTGACTCCTTCCCGTCCAACAGGTCGGTGAACAGAAGATTGACCGGCGGCAGCCCCTTCGCCAGCGTCACGGTGAACAGCAGCGCGAGCGCCAGCACCAGCCCGTATCCCTGGCGGCGGAAGACCGGACGGGAGCAGACAAGGCCGACGGCGACGCCTGTGAGAGCACAGATGAGCTGCGCCAACGCCCCCAGCAACAGGTCTGCGGCAACCGGATCATGCCTCCCGATCAGCAACGGCAGTACCACGCCGACCCCGGTGAGCGGCAGGCAAGAGAGCAGCGCGGTGCAGACCAGGGCGACAAGCACCTTGAGAGATCCGCCCGCGCCGACCACCACGACGGACCGGTGCGTCCGGTCCTCAAGCCCGGCCAGCGTCATGGTCAACCAGGTGGAGCACAGCAGCATCGCGCCCGCGCACGAGCTGTACGTGGCCGCGAGGGGCCCGGAGTCGCTGCTCGTCAGTACGACAATCAGGCTGACGAACAGCAGCACGGGGGCAAGGTAGCGCTGCGAGAGCAGCAGCACCGAGCAGTGATAGCGGACCAACGCGGTCACGTCGTTGTCCTCTCGGTCCGGTCTGTCGACAGCTGGGGCGTCTGAATGCCCGTTGCCCGGGGGCGCCCTGGACGGAGGTCCGGTGATGCGGGGTCGGACGGCCGACGCGGGCCGCCTTCTGCGGGGCTGACCGCGTCCACGGACCAGTGGTGACGCAAGGCCAGCATGAGGACAGCGTCCGAGTGCTCCCTGGCCACTCGCAGCGCCAGCGCGTCGTCCCTGCGGGACACGGCCACCACACCGGGCACCGTGTCCCATCGCACGTCGTCGGGACTCGGGCCGCTCGGGCGTGCGGTCAGGGCCAGGGTCAGGTCGCCCAGCGTCGCGCTGTGCGCCGTGTCCTGATGGCCGGACGCGGTGACACGTCCTGCGGCGATGGCATAGGAACCGGTGGCGTGAGCTCCGGCGATGGCCTCGCGGTGATCGGTGAACACCACCGCACCGCCACGCGCGGCCACCTCCTCGACGAGTTCCCCGAGCACCCCGTGCGCCGACGCGTCCAGGCCCGACCACGGCTCGTCGAGCACCAGCAGGTCGGGGTCGACCAGCAGGGCCTGAGCCAACGCGACCTTCTGCGCGTTGCCCTTGGACAGGGTGCGCAGCGAGGCGTCGACCCCGCCGACCAGGTCGAGCCGATCGGTCAACCGGTGTGCCCTGGCACGGGCCGTGGCCGTCGACAGCCCTCGGACACGTCCCATATGGGTCAGGTAGGAGGCCGCGGAGAGCCGCTCGGGGGCGGTGAAGCGGTCCGGCACATAGCCGATGCAGGACGGACGGCCGGACACGGAGCCGGTCGTGGGCCGGGTCAGTCCGGCGAGGATTCTCAGCAGCGTCGACTTCCCGGAGCCATTGCCGCCGATGACGGCAAGGACATCACCGGCGGCGACGTTCAGATCGACTTCACGGAGTACCCAGCCCCCCGTTCCGTAGCGCTTCCCCACCGCTTCACAACGCAACAACTCGACTCCTCGGCACGAACAGGAGAGACCGGCGCACCTACGCTCACACGTACCGTCCACGGCCCCGTCACGGCAACGAACACATCCGGCCACCAAGAGGACAACCTGCGGTGTGACGTTGCTCCCGCGCTCCCTCGCCCGCGAGCACGACGAGATGTCCCGACGGGTTCGAGGCCACCGCGGTGGCCATGGAACGAGGACAGGCCGGTCCACCGCCGCAGACCACAAGCTGGGGCGCCAGGACCCGAGCCGGGAGACCAGAGGCCGACAACCGTGGAGACGCCGGCCACTCCCGAGCCCCCGACCGGCCTCGCGACCCACCACCCCGCCCCGATCCGCTAACCTGTCAGGGACCGCCCTACCGGTGGTCCACCCTCGTGGGGACTGGACGAACGCTCACCCAGAGTGCTTACCCGTGTCCTCAACGAAACCCCGCCTTCGTAGCTCAGGGGATAGAGCACCGCTCTCCTAAAGCGGGTGTCGCAGGTTCGAATCCTGCCGGGGGCACGCTAAAGCAGCAGGTCAGAGGCCCTGTCGTCCGTTAGGGCGACAGGGCCTCCGGCGTGCGGCACACATTCAGCACACATCCGCGTGTGCTCCTGGTGTGGGGGGCTGTGCCCGATGCCCGCGAAAGACGAACTGGCCAAGCGCCGCCACGACAATCTGGTCGATCGCCTGGAGAGCCTGATGGCGTCCTCGCTGAAGCCCCGCTACCAGGGCTACCACGGGCAGCTGACCCTGGGCGGCGGTGATCTCGAAGAAATGGGCGACCTCAAGGACGTACGGCGTGCCGCCCGCGAGGCGGGCCGCCGCCTCGGTTGGCATCCCAAGACCCACCTCGTGGACGGTCGGCTGTTCGTCTACGACAACCGTGAGGTCCCCGAGGAGATCAGCCGGATGGCGATGCGCGACTCTGCCGAGGCCATGGATGCCTTCATGCGCCCGTACAGGAACCAGGCGCCGCAGAACAGCTGAGCGATGCCCTGATGCCGGGTGCCGGTTCGCCTGTCCCGGTGGAGCAGCACCCGGCGCACCCGCACGGATCAGACACACATCACGCGACGATGCCCTCCAGAGAAGCCGCAGCCTCGGCCGCCTCATGTGCCCTTCTCTCCGCCTTCTCCAGCTTGGCCTTCGCCTTGGCCAACTGCTTGGCCCGGCGTTTGTGCAGCTTCTTCGACACCTCGTCCAGCCGGTCGGGAAAGAGGTGACCATAGGTGTCCAGGGTCAGCGTCGCCGACTTGTGGCCGAGCATGGTCTGGACGACGTTGACGTCCGCGCCGCTGGCGATGGCGAGCGAGGCCGCCGTGTGTCGAAGCTTGTGCGGCGTGAGCCTGAGGTGGCCGAGGCCCGCCTTGGTGACGGCCGGGGCGAAGAACCGCTGTCGGAAGTTCCGGGCCCGCAGCGGTCCGCGCTGTGGGGCGGTGAACAGCAGATCGGCCTCGTCCCGCCCCTCGACGTGGGGCTTCAGCTCCTCGGCGAGGAAGCGGGGAATCGGGACGGAGCGGCGCTCGTGGTTCTTGGGCGTGTCGAGGTACAGCTTGCCGTTGTCCTCGACGTACGCCTCGACGATGTGCGCCCGGCAGGCGTCGAGGTCGACCCGCCCCACCTTCAGCGCCGATGCCTCGCCCCAGCGCAGACCGGTGTAGGCCAGCAGCAGGATGAACACCCGGTAATCGCCGGCCGCGTCGGCCAGCACCTCGGTCTGCATGTCGTCGAGGTACACATGGTCAGCCGGTGCGGGTTTGGGCAGGGGTACCCCGATCGCAGGGTTGAACGCCAGGCGGCGGGACTTCACCGCGAAGCCCAGGACCTGGCTGAGGATGACGTACGCCTTGCGCACCGAACGCGCGCTGAGCTTCCTGCCGCCGGTCGCCTCGCCCGACAGCATGGCCGAGAGCCATTCGGCCACGTCCTCGAACCGGACACGGTCGAGCGGTGTGGTCCCCCACCGAGGGATCACATGAACGTCAAGAACGCCTTTGTACCGTGCGCGGGTTGACCGCTTGAGATGGATCTGGGCCGCCAGCCAGGAGTCCGCCACCTCGGCGAACTTCACTCGCGCGGCGGCGGGGTCGCGGTACGAGCCGTCCGAGAGGCGGGCTTCCACCTTCGTCCGCTCATTCTCGGCGTCGATCTTCCGGGCCAGCGTCTTCATCTTCGGTTTGCCGTCGGGGTCGTACCAGCGCACGCGGTAGCGGCCGGGAGGGGTTCGACCGGCCTGCTTGGCCCGCGCGACCGCATGGGTGTATGCGGCGTGCCCGATGCGGTCCTCGATCCATACGCGGGCCATCAGCCCTCCTTTCGCGGAGCAACAGGAACAGCGTGTGCAGGGTCGACCGACAGAAGAGCTGTGCGGAGCCGGGTATCCGCTGAGCGAGCAGCGCATTTCGCTGCCGCCAAAAATGTACGCGAGTTGATAGGCATGACAGATAGCTGTAACTCGAACCCGCCCGCGAACGCAAGGTTTAGCTCTCAAACTTGTTAATGCCGTCGCGCACATCCCTCGCGTTCCACCGCCATGAAAGGCAGCCAGACGAGCCGGTCTCCACACATGCCGATCGGGCGCTTTGACGCTCCTCGTGGAGGGGCCCGCAGGTCAAGTCGATTCGACCCACGCGCCCCAGGTGCTCAGAACGACCTACACCTACCGCCCTTCGGACTGGCACGCACACCTTGGCAGTCACGGCCGACAGAGTCCGCACCGGGCTGGCATTCGGGGCACTCCCCTTGTCGTCCCAGACAACTATTTCGCCAACCGGGGATCCGCACTTACTGTTATTGAACTCCACCCACCCAAGCTCATTGGGAGCGTGCGAGCACTTCGCGCCTTGGCATCCACGTCACACCATTGCGCTATTCCCCCCTGCTCCGAACCGGAAATGAGAAGCCCTTTGCCCAAGAATTCTTCCAACTCTCGCACTGTCGACGAGCGGACCCGACTCGCCACCCCCGCCGATGTGGCAGCCCATCTGGGGGTGCCGGTGAAGACGCTGTACCAGTGGAAGTACCGGGGCATGGGCCCGAACGTCCACAAGGTCGGCCGCCACCTCCGCTACCGCTGGTCGGAGGTGGACATGTGGCTCTCCGCCCAGTCCGCCTTGGATCTCACAGCCTGACGCGCATCGAAGCGCTGCGGCCTGGGCGCTCGCGTGCCGGAGCGTGCAGACCCCTCAGCTGATCTGCTCCCCCTGAACGAACGAGCCGGTGAAGGGGTTGACCTTGCCCGTACCACCCCTTCACCCGAGAGGAACGCCTATGGCGGACACGTCCCCCGAATCTCCCAGCCCATCCCGGAAAGTGGTGTGGCCCGTCGCCACGGTGCCTGGACAGGGAGTCCCTCGGCGACACGCGGACCGGACCGACGCGCGGTCCGCTGAGGTGCGGACCGCGGACCAACCGCATGACGTTGTTGGTCCGCAGGCGCCCACACGTGCGGACCAACCCGTCGGCAAGGAGCAGACCACTCAATCAGCTGCGGACCAGACATCCGAAGACGCCGAGAACACACAGGTCAACGGCGTACGGACCAGACCACAGCCAGCGGACCATACGAGGACCGGTGGACCGGAGACCCTTCCTCCTGCGGACCAGACGGCCAGTCCTGGTCCGCAGGCCATCAACGCCGGGACCGGTCCCCGGCACGCAGATGGTCCCGGGGACCATGGTCCCCACCGTTCCATGGAGACCGACGGTCCCGTGGACGGGACCACACGGTCCGGGACCGTGTGGTCCCGGACCAGTCGGGGACCCGGGACCATGACGGCAATACCGTCGGGGCAGTTGGGGACGGGGCCGCGCTGCTGGACGAGCTGCGGCAGGCGATCGGCCGCTATGTGGTGCTGCCGAGCCCGGAGGCTCTGACGGCGGTCACGCTGTGGGTGGCGGCCTCGCACATACAGCCGGCCCTCCAGCACGCGCCCCGGCTGGCGGTGGTGGGGCCGACCAAGGGGTGCGGCAAGTCGCGCCTCCTGGACGTGCTCCACGAGACAGTGCATCAGCCGATGATGACCGTGAACACCTCTCCGGCGGTGGTCTTCCGCGTCATCGGCAAATACCCTCCGACGCTCCTCGTGGACGAGGCCGACACCATCTTCGGCCCCAAAGCGGGTGAGAAGGAGGACCTGCGCGGCCTGCTGAACGCCGGCCACCAGCGCAACCGACCGGCCTGGCGGATATCCGGGCCGGAGCACAAGCCGACCGCGTTCCCCACCTTCGCCATGGCCGCGCTGGCCGGAATCGGAGACCTGCCGGACACGATCATGGACCGGGCGATCGTGATCCGTATGCAGAAGCGGAAACCGGGCGAGCGCATCGTCCCATTCCGCTCCCGGTATTCAGTACCGGAGCTGAACGCACTGCGCACCCGGCTGGCCGCCTGGCTGACTCCGCTGCGGGGCACCGCCTCAGCCCTGGTGCCGAGGATGCCGGTCGAGGACCGGGCGGCGGACACCTGGGAACCGCTGGTCATCGTCGCCGACCTGGCCGGTGGCCACTGGCCGACGAGCGCCCGTGCGGCCTGCTTGGCGATGACGCGCAATGAGGTGGTCCAGGACGAGCAGACGACCCTGAAGACACGGCTGCTGCGGGATATTCGACGCGCCTTCGAGCAGTCCGGCGATCCGGAGGCCCTGCGCACCCAGGATCTGCTCGCCGCCCTCCTTCAGGACGCCGAGGCACCATGGGCCGAGTACGGGACCAAGGGGCTGAACGCGTACCACTTGGCGAACATGCTGCGGGACTTCGCCATCAGTCCAGCGAACCATCGCTTCGAACAGGGCAGGCAGGCCAAGGCATACGCCCGCAACCAGTTCGTCGACGCCTGGGCCCGCTACTGCCCAGAACCAGCCTCGGCGCCTCCCGAACCCTCGCACGAGGTCGCGCCCACACGCCCGGCCCGGGGCAGGCCACCGGCTCCTCCGTCCGGAACGCTGCCGGTCGGGATGCCGGGTGGTACCACCGGCCCCCAGCGCTCGCGCTGACCGCCCCCTGAGACCGTCACAGTCCGTCGCATCCGTCCCCGCGCAGGTCAGCGCGGGGACGGATGCCCGCGCCGATACGGATCGCTCCGTACCTGTGCGCGTATCCGTACCTGCTCTGAACAGCCATGGGACGGATGCGACGGACGTGGCGAGACCTTCCTGCCACGAGACCTTGGAGCACCACCATGGCCGACCGGTCTACCAGCCACACCCCGTCCCAGCACCGTAAGAGGCTGTTCGGACTGGGCCGACGAACAGCAGCAAGCTGGAGCGAACGAGCCTCTGACGAGGCTTCGTCCGCGCTTGCCCCCGCCCCAGGGGTGGCGGAGGAGCAAGCCGTGCGCCGGCGGGCGCCCGAGCCAACGAGGGAGGGGGACACCGAGCCGAGCACCATCACGGTCCCGAGCACCTCATGTGCCCTTCAGCGCGCCGATACTCCTTCGTACCCCGAACAGCCGTCGTGGCGCGAACCCGACGATCCCGTGCTGCCGACGTTGATGAATCGCAAGCGCACCACCGAGAAGCGCGACCAGGTCAGGAACATTCGCTTCACAGCCACCGCCGTACGCATCATCAACGCCGAAGCCGAGCGACGTGGACAGCGGTTCGCCGGCTTCGTCGGCGACGCGGCGCTGGCCGCCGCGCTCGGGAAGACGCCCGCCCTCGGAGGCCCGGAGGACGATCCCGTACGCCCGCTGGTGGAGGTCGCGGAAGCGCATATCCGGGCTCTGAACCGGATCGGCAACAACCTCAACCAGATCACGGGTGCCATCCACCGAGGAACCGTGCCCGACCGCGCCGAAGCCGTGCTGGCCGGCGTCGAGGAGGCGGTGGATAGCAGCTATCAGCTCATCGACCGGCTCATGGCGGAGGGAGCCGGGCATGGTGCCTGATGTCTCCACCGGCTCCAGCACCCTCGGCCTGATCAACTACCTCTTCGGCGAGGGACGCCGCGACGAGCACACTGATCCGCATATCGTCGCCGCCTGGGACATGGCCGGTGCTCCCGACCCCGGCCGCGATCCCGGGGCGACCTACGCCAAGCTCGCCCAACGCCTCGACCACCATGTCGTCCTGCGGACCCGCGAGCTGGGCGGGGCAAGGCCGCCTCAGCATGTCTGGCACTGCCCGGTCCGTACCGCGCCCGGCGACCGCTACCTCACCGATGCCGAGTGGGCCGAAGTCGCCCGCCGCGTCGTGGCCGCGGCCGGGATCGCGCCCGAAGACGACGAGAAGGCATGCCGGTGGATCGCGGTGCGACACGCGGACGACCACATTCACATCTTGGCCACCACTGTCCGCGCCGACGGCCGCCGCCCCCGCACACACCGGGATGGCCAGCGGGCCCAACGAGAGTGCCGCAGGATAGAAGCAGAGTTCGGGCTGCGCCGCCTGAAGTCCGGTGATCTCACGGCGCCCCGCACACCGACAGGTGCCGAGCGGGCCAAAGCAGGGCGTCAAGGCCAGGCGGTCACCGCGCGGGAGTGGCTCCGTGAGCGGGCGTACACCGTCGCCGCCGACGTACGGAGCGTCGACGAATACTTCACGGTCCTGCGGTCCCTCGGGGTTCAGGTCAGAACCCGCATCGGCCCGAAGACCGGAGAGGTGACCGGCTACAGCCTGGCCGCGCCCGGCGACACCAACGGTCAGGGCGAGCCCATCTGGTACGGAGGCTCCAAGCTGGCACCCGATCTGTCCCTCAACCGCCTGCGTGAGCGGCTTCCCGACCAGGAGACCGCCGACCGCCCCCAGCACATCGCCGAGCCGGGTGGGCCGTGGCGTCGAGCCGAGACCGCGCTACGAGAGGCCCGCGTAAGTGTCGAGTCGGGCGAGGACCACGTAGCCCAGGCGCAGCTCGATGCGTTCGGTGACACCCTGCACAGCCTGGCCCTCGCGACAGACGGCGCCCACCAGGCCGATCTGCACGAGGCGGCCAAGGCGTTCAACCGAGCCCGGCGCTCCGTCATCAGGTCCGATCACCAGGCCGCCACCGCCCTACGCAAGGCCGCCAAAGAACTTGCGTACGCGTCTCGCGACCCCGGAGGACTTGCCATCGCTCTGATCCTCGCCGCCGTCCACATGGCCCGCGCCGCTTCCGCATGGCACCGGCAACGCGGCCATGAACAGCAGGCCGCCGCAGCCGAGGAAGCCCTTCACCACCTGCGAGCGGGATATCGACAGGCCGGGGACCCGGTTCTGGCGAACCTCACCCGCCGTGCGCCTCGCGCCGCAACGATCAGCCGCTTCGAGCACGACCTCCGCGCGGCCCTTCCCGACCACGCCGACCGTATCCTCGCCGACTCTGCCTGGGCCGCCCTTACCACCGCACTCGCCCGAGCCGAGACGGCCGGCCACGATGTCCGAGAGCTCCTGAGCGAGGCCGCCGCCGAGCGTGAACTCGACACCGCAGATTCACCGGCGCACGTGCTCATATGGCGCATCGTGTCCCAGCCGAACAAGCGGACGGAAGCGGCTCGCAGGCGAAGCGCCATGGCGCCCAGGACCGTCCTGTCCCGACCGACAGCAGCACATGAGCACAGCGGTCCGCACCGTCCGGCAGACGCTCACGACGGACCACGACATGGCCGATGAGGACAAGCGGCGCAGTGGAGGGCGTCAGCCCGTACGGTGCCGGGCGGCGGACAGTTCCGCCAGGAGCCGACCCCGGTCTCCGGTGTGGACAATGACCTCTTCGTCGTCGGCCGGTGGATCGAAGCGGGCGAAGAAGTCGTCGAGGGCTTCGGGGGTGACGGTGAGCGCGTTGGCATCCTCGCGCTGGTTGCGTTCGGCGAGACGCCGTAGCAGTTCCTCACGGTCGGCGGGGAGGTGAACGACGAGGGGGTGGCCGCCCGCTTCCCGGGCGGCCTGTCGCCAGGCATCCCGGTCAGTGCGCCGCCACAGGCCGTGATCGAGGACGACGTCGTTCCCGGCTTGAAGTTCCTTGACGAACCGTTCCCGGATGGTCTCGACCGCGGGCCGCTCGCGCTCGAAGTAGGTGTGCTCCGGGTAGTCCACGCCGTACCGGCCGTGGAGGCGGTGCACCTCCTCGTCCACGGACAACCGGACGAAGCCGTGTCCGGTGAGGAACCGGGCGACGGTGGTCTTGCCGGAGCCGGTGAGGCCGACCAGGAGAACGGCGAGGGGCACGGAGAAATCCCTTCCGCGACGGGCGGGCGCGAGCGCGGTCATTCTCCCCGATCCTGGCCCGTGGAGGTATACGGCCGCCATCCGGTGATGATGCCGCGCGCCTCGGCGGCCCAGTCGTCCGGCATTCGGTTCAGGCTCACCCGCCGGAAGGCGAATCGGGGATCGCTGGTGTTGATCGCGCCGCCGTATCGGCCGACGTGTGAGAGGAGACGGCCGGCCTCGTCGCGTACAGCAGGGCTCTGCTCCTGCCAGGTGCCCGTCGAGAAGTGTTGGACCCGTCGGCGGAGGTCGTCCAAGACGCCGGACCGCCACTTGAAGTGGTGAACGGCGCAGATGCGGTTCGGATCCGGCCGGTGGCCGGGCGCTCGGTGGTTACCGGAGGAGAGGGCAATGTCGTGGCGGACGAGGACGATCTTGCGGGGGTCACCGTGTAGAAGGCGGTGGGTGAGGTGCCCGCCAAGGGGATAGGCGTGGTCCAGTCCGGCTTCGGGTCGCCAGCCGGTCGGTCGTCCGGTCGCGGCGACGCGGTCGAGCATCAGCCCACCCACGACCCGATGCCCGGAGCGCTCGGCCTGGGCGATCACCTCGGGTAGTGGTACGGCGTACTGCTGGAACTCGTCGGCGTCGGCGACCAGGTGCCAACCGGGTCCGGCGCTGTGCCGCAGAGCGTCGCGGAGCTGGGTGTTGGTGTGCTCGTGCCAAGGGCCGGTACTGGTTCCGGCCGGAACGATGCCCAGCTCGCGGCAGGCCGCCTGGAGGTGGTGCCGCTGAGCGTCGGGAACGTGCTCGGGAAAGTGGAAGGAGATCAGGAAGCGTTCGATGCCCAGCCACCGGTAGTGGCAGACCCAGGCGGTGAGGAGCGGAGGCTCGACCGGGCCGATGACCGCGATCAGGGCGGGCGGTGTGTTCAGCATCGAGAATCCTTCGCCGTGAGTGCGGTGAATGTCCGGGCGAGGAAGTCGGCCTGTTCCCCGGCCGGCCACATGCCGAGCAGCCTGGGGGCTTCGGGTCCGGCCCGTTCGAGCGGCTGAAGGACGATCGAGTGCAGGGCTTGGGCGAGGCTGTCCGGATCGCCTGCGGGGAAGGTCAGGGCCCAGGGTTGGTGGCGGAGCCGATCGGTGAGGGCAGGGTCATGGTCGGAGACGATCAGCGGAACACCAAGGCGGGCGGCATCCATGACCAGGCCGGATTCCTTCCCGACACCGGGGTGCCGGGCGACCAGGGCGGCATCGGCAGCGCCGTAGACCAGCCGCAGCACGCACTCCACGACGGGGCCCGGAACGGTGTGCAGTCTGAGCAGCGGCAGATTCCGCCAGCGGGCGAGTACCGACTCGTCCAGCGGATAGCCCGCGACCACGAGATGGAGGGGCTCCTTCAGCCGGTTCAGGGCGGCGTCGATGACCCGGATGTCCTTGTACAGCCACCAGCCGCCGACCAGACACACCACGGCTTCGGCGGGCGAAATCCCGAAAGCCGTCCGCCCACTTTCGCGTTCGCCGTCGGTCAGCCGGAGGCCGTCGTCGACCGAGAAGGCTCGGACCACGGCGGGCAGGTCGGGGAAGTCGTCGGCCAACTGATCGGCGACATCCCGGGTCGGGTAGACCGCGATCGTCTGCTTCTCGTGCCGGCGGGCGAGTCGACCGAGCAGCCGTACGAACGTGTCCTCCGTGGTGACGGCCTCGTGGACGAACCTCAGGTGCGGTTGGCGACCGAGGAGGGCCGCCGCGCCGTGGAGGGACTCGCTCGCGGTGAGGATGACAACCGCGCCAGCATGGGGCTGAAGACTCCGGGCGGTGCGCAGGGCCGAGGCTTCGGCCAGACAGCGGGCGACAAGGGTGATCTGATGCGGCAGCCGCCGCAGACGGTCGGGCCAGCGGCGCGAGCGCACGATGCGGCGGCCGATCGCCGCGGCCCCAGTCGCCAGACGTGACGCGGCCAGCAGCCCGGCGGCGGTATGGCCGACCGGTTCGACCACCACCCGTGCCCGAGTGTCCCGCAGTTCCGTTGAGGCGTCCCGGGCGATCCCGTTGAGGGTGATGATCAAGCTGCCGGGCCGGGCCCGGGCGAGCGCCACCAGGGTGCGCTGGTGGTGCCCGCCCAGGCGATCGGCGTACGGCTCGATCAGGACGAGTGGCCTGGTCATCCGGAGACCGCCTCGTCCCCGTGGGTCGTGGTGAACCTGGCCCGCAGCCACGACGGGTCGTTGAGACGTTCGAACTGGTCCGGGCGGGCGCCTTCGCGAGCGAAGGCGACACCCTCCCGAGCCCCTGCCGCCGCGTAGTCGGCGAACTCACCATCACTGCTGCGCTGCCAGGCGTCCACCCGCCAGCGGGCGTCGCCGTCGGCCATGCCGTACTCGCTGCCGCGGGTGAGCATCGCGCACTCGCGGAAGCCAGCCTTCCAGGAGTGGAAGGGACTCTGGTTGAAGCGCGTGACTCCGGCGCTCCGTTCGGCGAACTCGACGCGTCCGGGCAGTGCGGCGAGGACATCCACAGCCTCGCCCATCTCCCGCAGAGCGCTGCGGCGGATCAGCTTGAGCCCGCCGTAGCCGTAGGTCAGGCCGTTGACGGGGTTGACCGCGCGCCACACGCGCATGGAGACATCATCGTCCAGCGGTTCCACGGCAGCCGGGTCGAAATCAGTGTCGATGGCGAAATCACCGTCCGCGAGGAAGAACTGCTCATGGTCGACGGCCTCGGCACACAGCCGGTAGGCCCGGCGCATCCCGTGCACACCGTGCAGACGCTTCACGGCGCCCCCGAGAGTCCGCTGGAGACGCGAGTGGAGGGAGTCGGCCATCGGTTCGTCGTACGAGAGGAAGACGGCGTCGAACCCGGTCACGAGATCGCCTCCAGGTAGCGGGCTGCGACCAGCTCGGGGGTGCAGTCGGCTGTGGAGGCATGGGCGCGCTTGGCGTGCATGGCGTGGAACGCGTCGTCGGAGGCCAGCCGCTCTGCGAGGGCGACCGCCTCGGACGTGGTGGTGAAGCACAGCTCGGGGTCGATGTGCTCGGCGAGCCAGCCCAGCCGCGGCGAGATCACCGGCAGACCCATGCCCTGGCAGTCGATCACGCTCATCGACCACGGGCAGCCGGGCCGGAACGGGGCGATGCCGAAGCGCGCGCCGGCCAGCAGATCCCGGTAGCGGACGCGGTCACCCCGGTCCGAGACGATCTGGACGTGGGGCAGCGCGGCAAGTTTCGCCCGCATCCGCTCGGGACTGTCGTTCAGCCCGGTCCGGGCCGCGCTGCGCTGCCCGAACAGGTCCATCACCCGAAGCCGCACCGATCCGGAGGACACGAGATCACGCGCCAGGTCCACGAACTGTTCGGTGCCGTAGTGGGCGTACAGCCTGTGGTTGTAGACCCCGATCGGCTCGGCTCCGTCGCCGCTCGTGGTGGTGGCGGGCGCGCGGACCAGGCGTTCGTCGCGTGGCGCCGGAACCACCCGCAGCCTGTCGCCCAGATCCACGGTCATCCGTTCTGCGGCGGCCGAGACCCAGGAGGCGGCTGTGGAGGAGTGCACCATCACCCGGTCACAGGCGGCCAGGCCGGCGGCGAACGCCAGCAGCACCGGCCGCCCGAGCCCGCCGTCATCGAGGGATGGGTCGACCAGGAGCCGCCTGCCGTCGTCGAAGGAGTACGGCAGATAGTGGCAGTACCCGGCCAGTAGCGCGCCGGAGCCCGCTTCCAGCAGGGCCGTACGGATCGCGGGGGCCTCCTCTATCTGGTTGGCCACCACCACGTCCGGCTTCTCGGACCGAATGAGAGACACCAATTCGTCGATGTCCGCCGAGAACCGGGCACGGTATTTCGTCCCGGGCAACTTCGTCCGACGGAAGCCGCACCGGGCGTCCCCGGCCGGTGCCGGCGCAGCGACGGTCACCTCAGCCCCGGCATCCGCGAGGGCCGGGGCGAGGAGATCGGCGAAGATCCAGCCGGAGTCCGATGACAGCCGGTCGGGATTGGAGATGTTCAGCAGGTACAGCACACGCATGATGCGTCGCCTCCGTCATCCGCCCGGGTATCGGTCCGGGCCGCTGAGGGAAGGAAAGCGTCGACGCGGACCGTGACGGGATGATGAACTGGGATCACTCACGGTTCATTCATGCTCACTGAAGATGACACGGGGCGATGGTTCGATGGACACCCAGGGCGCGGAGATCACCGCCGAACAGGCAGCCGAGGACTTCGCGGCCGAGTTGGCGCGGTGGCGGGAGGTACGGGGTCTGTCCAAGCGGGCTTTAGCCCAGGCCATGGGCTTCCACCCGTCATACGTCAGCCACATGGAGTCCGGTCGTCACAAGCCCAGCGCGGAGTTCGCCCGGCTCGCCGACAAGGTCATGAACTCGGGGAAGGCCATCTGGCGGCGCTGGCTCGACTACGAGCAGGCGAAGGCCAGAGAGTCCCGAGCACGGCGCCCACCCGCAGCCCCGCCGGCCCCGCGCAGGCCCGAGCAGCCGTACGCCGCAGGCTCCGCCCTCGTCGTCGAACACGACGCCGCCCATCTCCGCTACGACGGCCGCTCGTACCGGCTCACGATGCGACGACGGCTCCGGAACACCGGAACGGAACCGGTCACCCGCTACCTGATCCGCATCTCGGTCGACCGCTACCCCGGCAACCCTGAACAGTCCAACGCCCACTACCGAGCCCACCCGCTCACCTGGGACGAGCTCGACCTCACCGCCACCTGCCGGGGCGAGCCCATGCGCTGGCAGGCCAAGCACGACCGCGACGCCTTCAAGGAGATCTGGCTGCTGTTCGACAACGAACACGGCCGCTTCCCGCTCTACCCCGGCGAATCCGTCTGGATCGAGTATGCCTACACCGTCGGCGACGACAAATGGGGCAACTGGTTCCAGCGTGCCGTCCGCCTGCCCACCGAACAGCTCGAAGTCCAGCTCGCCTTCCCCGCCGCCCTCGACCCCGTGGTCTGGGGCACCGAGACCTCCATGACCGCCGAAGCCTCCCCGCTCCGCACCCCACCCGTCCGCCGTGACGACGGCGAGCAGCGGGCTTTCACGTGGATCACGACCACACCCGCACTGCACGCTCGGTACCGTTTGGAGTGGCGATTCCGGGCACGACCCGAACACGAGACGAACCAAGGGGAGTTCAGTTGAAGGACGTTCGGCCCAGCCAGCAGATGCGCGACCTCGGCGTCGTCCAGGAGGGCGCCGCCATCCTCACCACACCTGCCCGCCCCTTCAACCTGCCCAGCGAGCGCGACGAGGCCGAGCGCATCGTGGACGAACTGTTCGCCGCCCTGAACCGCATCGGTCAGGTCCACCCCTTCGCCAAGGGCATGGGCATCGCGGCCCCACAGATCGGCATCGGCCGCGCCGCTGCCGTGGTTCAGCCGCCGGGAGATGCACCGGCGATCATCCTGCTCAACCCACGGATCACAGCCGGTGTGGAGGCGAGCGACGAGCAGTACGAGGGCTGCCTGAGCTTCTTCGACGTCCGGGGCCTCGTCCCACGGCCCCTGGAGATCACGGTGGAGACCACGACCCTCGTCGGCGAGACCGTGACCACCATGTACGAACACGGCCTCGCCCGCCTCATCCACCATGAGATCGACCACCTCAACGGCCTGCTCTACACGGCCCGCATGCCGCCCGGGACCGATCCGATTCCTGTCGAGGAGTACCAGCAGACCGGGCGAGCTTGGGCATACGAATAGAAATGAGCGGATCAAACCCCATCCGCCTCTCCTCCAGCGTGTGGGCCAATCTGACATCAGGACTCGCGACTAGCTGGTCCACCAACCCCACAGAATGACCGTCAGTGCCCTCAGCGCGATACCGGCCATCCACCGCACAACAATCACGACCACCCGCCGCCGCAGTCTTGGCGTGCGCCATACGTACCGCGCTTTGCGACAGAGAATACGCATTGTCGATCCCATCGGTTGACTTGACCAACCAAGTGATCGGCCACAGGACACTTGACCTGTTCGGAATGGGGTTCGGCGAGGCACAACTACCCACGGACCACGGGTACGCGGTGGTCAGATAGGTGGGGCGTAGGGTTCGTGGAAGGTTCGGAACGAACGGGGAACGGCATCGTGGACATCCCGGCAGCAGCCTCGCGTCTGGCTGAGGAGCTGAGGGCAAAGCGGCAAGCATCTGGACTCTCGCTCGGTCAGATCACCCAGCAGGCCAGGCGGCAGTCTCCTCCCATCACCCTAACCAAGAGCACTCTCAGCGCATGGTTCAACGCTCAGAGTGTTCCGCGGGCCGGACGGCCCTTCACCTTCGTCACCGACCTCCTAGACAGCCGCTCTGGTTCGGAGCTCAGACCGCGATCCCGTGTCTGGTGGGAGGGCCTACGTCGAGCAGCCGCGCAAAGCAGGACTACGGATCACCGGGGCAGCACGGCAACCGGCACCCGAGCAAAGCGACAGTCCGGGGGTACTTGTCACAGCTCAAGGCCATTGCGCCTGGGGTTGGTGCCCGACTTGGCCGGGGTGCTCGTCGAACGAGAACACCGCGATGCCTTGGCACGCGCCCTGGACGCGCCCGAAGGCAATGACCTCGGGGACACAGCTGGCACAGCCGTTACGGGACGCTTGATCACAGGGGCCGGCGGCGTCGGCAAAACCTGCCTAGCCGCTGACTACTGCCGCCGTTCCGCCGACGCGGCGGACAGCGGAGTGGATGTACTGATATGGGTGACGGCAGACAACACGGCTGCCGTGGCCGGTTCCTATGCCCAGGCAGCCCGAAGTCTTGAACTGGTATCCAGTGATGAGGACACCAAGTCTGCGGCTGAGCAGTTTCTCAACTGGCTGCGAGTCACCGATCGTAGTTGGCTCATCGTCCTTGACGACGTTCACTCCCCCGGCGTCATGGAGGGATTGTGGATGCCTCGACGCACCGCAGGTCGCGGCAGGGTCATCGTAACCACACGTAGCCGCGAGAAGGATCTAGTTACAGCAAGTGGACATCCGTTCCTGTCGGTTGGCGTCTTCGCACCGGAGGAATCCCTCACCCACCTGCGCAACACACTTCAAAGGGCCGTGCCCACCGGCACCAGTACAGACGTGGAGCTGGCAGGACTCGCCGATGACCTCGGTCATCTTCCTTTGGCGCTGTCACGCGCTGCCGCGTATCTCGACTACAACCCCTCCTGCACCATCGCCCGTTATCGACGCCAGCTCGCAGACCGTCGGATCACCCTTGAGCGACTGATCCCTGGTGTGCGCGGTAGCGCTACAGCGGGCTCACTCGCAGCGCTGTGGGACATTTCCATCGACCAGGCTGACCAGCACACCGGCATGCTGGCCCGGCCCATGCTGGAAATGGCCGCCATCCTGGACGGGACAACCGGCGTTCCCGCCCTGCTGTTCACCAGCGAAGCCGCCCTCGCGTGGCTCACCGAGCGCAGCGGAACAGAACAAACCGTGGACGAGCTCGACGCCGAGCACACCCTGGCAACGCTGGACCGACTACACCTTGTCGATCACATCCCGGGCGAGGACTGCGACGACGCATGGCTAGTCCGCATGCACCAACTCATCCAGCGCGCCGTGCGCGAGCAACAACCTGCTGAGTCCTCGCGCGACAATCGATCACAGCGACTGAACTCCGCCCTGCCCGCTGCCGCTCACGCCCTGCTTAGCATCTGGCCAGACACTGGCCTCGACCAGGACCGCGCAGAGCGGCTGCGGGCTAACGCCCGCTCGCTGGCAGCCCACGATTACCACAACGAAGGTCACCCTCTGTGGCAGGATGACACGGCATACACCCTCCTCTTCCGGCTGGGCACGAGCGCGGGTGAATCTGGCGACACCTCCTGGGCACAGAGCCATTTCGAGGCTCTCCGCTCCCTCGCCCACCAACATCTTGGAACCGACCACGGGCACACCCTTCTTGCACGGAGCGAGCTCTCCCGCTGGCAAAGAGAGGCCGGCGATCACGCCAGGGCAGTCCGGACCCTGGAAAGTCTTGAGGCGGACCAAATCCGATTGTTCGGATACGAGGCCCCTGAAACACTCGTCACTCGCCACAACCTTGCAATCGAACGAGGCGAGGCGGGCGACACAAACGGCGCCATCACCGCCCTCACAGAGATTCTCGCTGTCCGGCAGCGCGACGGAGCCAACCGTGGGGCGATACTTGCCACTCTCCACAATCTTTGTTACTGGAAAGGTGCCGCGGGTGACGCAGTGGAGGCTGCGGACGCCTATCGCAACCTGATCCCCCTCATGGAAGAGGAGTTCGGTGCCGATGCCGATGGCACCCTGACCGCCCGCCACAATCTGGCCCGCTGGTTGGGTGAATCAGGCAACGCCGCCGAGGCCGTCAGCTTGCTCGAAGCGCTACTGCCCAACCAAACACGATTGCTCGGGGCCCGTCACCCGCGCGTCCTGACCACCAGGCAAAGCCTTGCCCGTTGGCAGGGAGCGGCTGGCGAGACGAATAGGGCCATCGACGAGTATCAGGCGGTGATTCCCGACATGGGTGAGAGCCTAGGCCCAGATCATCCCGAGCTGCTCGCCGCACGCCACAACCTCGCCCATTTGCAGGCAGAAAGCGATCCGGCCACCGCAGCCGAAAGCCTCGCTACCGTGGTCGCTGACAGAACTCGGGTTCTCGGCCCTCACCACCCCAGCACACTCACCTCCCGGCAGAGCCACGCCGAGTGCCTGGGCCGGGCGGGGAATCCCCAGAAGGCTGTACAAACGCTAGAGGACGTCCTCCGTGATCAGCAGCACCATCTCGCACCGGATGACTCCAGCATCCTCAGTACCCGTCACAGCCTGGCTGTCATGCGTGGCGCTGCAGGAGCACCCCAGGCAGCCATCGCCGCACTGCAAGAGCTGCTCTCTGACCAGGAGCGCGTGCTAGGTCCTGGCCACGTTCAAACGCTGGCGTCTCTCGATAGCCTTGGCCAATGGCAAGGTGCCACGGGCTACGCACACGCGGCAAGCGACACCTACCAGGCCCTGCTAAACCGCATTGAACGCCGCTTTGGTCCTGATCACCCCGCCACCTGTTCGGCTCTCGACAAGCTCGCTATGTGGCACGGACGCGCGGGCCGCCCAGGGGAGGCCGTCCGCATGCTCACCCGAATGCTCACCCACACACGACGCCTCGTAGATCCTACGGATCCCATCATCACCGTCATCACCAACAACATCGCCTACTGGCAAACACAGGAAAACCGTTGACAACAACGCACAGACGGTAAGACCCACAACCACAGACTCCGCACGTGGCACTGGGCAGAACGGATGCAGCACACATGAGGCCGGGAAATCCCGCGAACATGCGAGAACCATTGAGCGGTGTTTCCCCAGGTCAGGGACCCTTCAGGTGACATCTGCGCAGGTCACAGCCCTGCCCCGAGGAATCTCCTAAAGCGGGTGTCGCAGGTTCGAATCCTGCCGGGGGCACATGGCTTGACCAGCACAGGAGCCCCGCACCGAGATCGGTTCGGGGCTTCCGCGCGTCTTCGTTCAATGGCGACCCCGAAGATCACCCCCTCCGGGAGGCTTTGATCCCTCTCGGGCTGTGGTGAAGCGGTGGGGTACAGGCTCCAGGAGGGCGGCCACCGGGCGGTCGACCATCAGCAGGATGTTCTTGACCTGGCGGAAGTCTCACTGCGGTCGGGCTGCCGCAGGTGCCGGGCATACGGGCCGCAGACACCCGACGACGGCTGCGCTCGGCAGTGATCAATGCCTGATGGCATGCCCCGGCCGTCGGCCGCCCGGTCGAACCGGCCCGGCGCGCACTCGCATGCGGCGACGTGCCCAGGTGCGGCTCAGGCCGCGTTGCCCTGCCTGTTGTCCGCTGAGGCCGCAGGGGTGACGCGGGTGCAGGTGGAGCCGTGGACCGTGGTCGAGTGGTACCAGAGTGGGCAGCAGGGGGCGAGCGGAGGCGGTGCGTCCAGGGGGTCGAGGTCCGCCCTACGTGTCGCGTGACGCTCTTCGTCCTGAAGTCTTCGACCCACGGCGCGTTCACGGGAGGCTCCCCAGGCCAGCAGGGCGGTGCTGTAGGTCATGGCGACGGCCACGAGCCAGTACGCCTGGTACGCGGCGTACAGAGCCCCAGCAGCGAGCAGGAAGCTGATCGCGGTGAGTGCGTGGGCGTAGCGGCGGTGGGTGGTCATCACTGTGCGTCCCCTCCCGGGCACAATCGGATATTCAGGATTGTTGCATTAGTTGGGAGCAATGGGGATAGGAGGGGTGGAACAGGTGAGTTGCCGTCAGAGTGGCTGTAGGGCCTCACGGATGGAGAAACGCCGCAGTGGCCACCACTTGGGATGCGGTGGCCACGAGTTGGGGAGCAGGGGCCATGGGCTGGGGCGGGGTGGCCGCTGCGGGCGTGTTGGCATCTAGGTCAACGGATCGCCGGATTCGTCCTCATCGCTGGTGTCCTGTCGGCGGGGGGCCTCATCGCGGGAGTGCCTCATCGCGGGGGACTGATGGTCGGCGGCTCAGCTGAAGATGTCCTTCAGGAGCTCCGCGTCGATCGTCGGCGGTGTCAGCCGGTACGTCTTCGGGGGCTCGGCACCGAGGAGGTGGCGCAGGAAGTAGTCCCATCGGCGGCGGCTCACGTAGTGCTCGTACCCGAAGAAGGCGTGCTCCGCGCGCGGGACGATCAAGAGGTCGAAGTCCTTGTCCGCTCGGACCAGGGCGTCCGCGAGGCGGAGGGTGTGGTGCGGGTGCACGTTGTCATCCATACCGCCATGGATCAGTAGGAGCTTGCCCTCGATACGGTCTGCCACCTCCACGTTGGAGGAACGGATGTAGTCCTCCTCCGCCGCCGGGCCGTCGTACGTCTCGGCCCACCACAGGTGATAGAAGCGGTTCTCGTGGTTGCCCGCCTCCGCGACGCCCACCTTGAAGAACTCCGGGAACGAGGCCATCGCCCGGACGGTGGCGTAGCCGCCGCCGGAGAGGCCGAAGGCGCCGACCCGATCCAGGTCCATCCAGGGTCGTTCGGCGCCCAGTTGCCGTATGGCCGCGACGTGGTCCTCCAGGCCGCCCGCCGCCTCGTGCCGCGCGTACGAGGCGTCATGGAACGCCTTGTCCCGGCCCGGAGTGCCCCGTCCGTCGACGGCGATCACCACGAACCCGAGTGCCGCGACCGCCTCCGCGTCATGGCCGAGCACCCCGGGGTCGAAGGCGGAGCTCACCCGGCGCATATGCGGGCCCGGGTAGGGGTGGTCGATGACCGGGTAGGAACGCTCGGGGTCGAACCCGTGCGGCCTGTAGAGGACACCGTGGATGTCGGTGACGCCGTCCGCGGCCTTCGCCGTGAACCGCTCCGGCGGCGTCCAGCCCGTGGCCCGCAGACGGCTGATGTCCGCTTTCTCCAGCATCACGACGGCTCGCCCGTCCCAGTCCCGGACGGTGATCACCGGCGGGACGTCCTGGGTCGAGGCCGAGTCGATGAAGCGGTCACCTGCGGGGGTGACGGTGACCTCATGGTCGAGCCCGTCGTCCGTGAGCTGAACAAGGCCCGTACCGTCCAGACCTGTCCGGCAGACCGTACGCCGGTATGGGTCGCCGACGACGAGTCCGGACGCCACGAAGTCGACGGTCCGCGCTTGTCCGTCCACACGGAGGATCTCCTGAACAGCCCACGAACCGGTGGTGACCGGAGTCGCCGGCCGCCCCGACGCCGTGTCGTACAGGTAGAGGTGGCCCCAGTTGTCCCGCTGGGAGTACCAGAGCACCTCAGCGCCGCCGGACAGCACTCGCACCATCGGCTTCTGCGACTGCTGCTGTGCCGGTTCCACGCGGGTCGGACCCGTCTCGGTGACGAGTGTGCGCACCTCCCCGGTCGCCGGGTCCATCCGTTCCAGGGTCAGTGTCCGCACGTCACGGGACTGGCGCAGGAAGTGGACCGCTGAACCGTCCTCGTCCCACCAGGCCCACCGGGTCGTGATCGGGGACATGAGCGGCATGCTCAGCGGCTCGGTGCGTGCCCGCACCGTGTCCCCGGTCGCGATGTCCAGCACGACCAGTTCGCCCGTCGGCATCCGCTCGTCGCCCGGGTACGCGTACCGCTGAGTCCTCAGCTCGGGCGCACCGCCGCTGTCGGGCATGTGGTCGACAGTGTGGGTACGGCGTACATCGCGCTGGTCGGTGAGATGGGTCAGGACACGGGTGGAGTCCGGCGACCAGACCAGAGCGGGGGGCAGATGGGGCAGGCCGATCCTGCCCAGGAGTACTTGGGGGCTGAAGGGGCTGAGCCCGTACTCGTGGTCCTGCTCGCCGTCCGTCGTGAGCGGTCGCTCCATCCCGGTCGCCTGGTCACGGAGCCACAGGTTGTGGTCCTTGAGTCGGACCGCCCATCTGCCGTTGGGGGACACCATGTCCAGGAAACTGGCCGGTCGGTGACCGTCGATTCGGGTGATCGCGTAGGTGGAGAGGTCGCAGCGCCAGTGGCCTTCGGGGGTGTCGAACTCGACGGCGGAGTAAGGGGGCTCGCAGTTCCTTGCGGACGAGATGGGAGCGACGCTGGCCTCATTGGCCGCTATGGGCGCGTCCGCTGAGGTCGCGCTGGCCTCAGTGGCCGCATTGACCGCTATGGACCCGCCTGCCGGGACCTCATCGACCGCAATGGCTTCACTGGCGCCCGTGGCGTCGCCGCTTGCCCTCGTCTCGTTGCCCCGATCGGCCCCGGTCCCCGCCCGTTCCGTCGGTTCAAGGCTCTCGAAGGGAAGATGCGCCGGCTCCACGCGCTGTCCCGTCGCCTTCGCCAGAGCGACGGCCAGTCGCTCGTGGTCGAACGCGGGGGTACGGGCGCCGGTGCGGGTGTCGACGGTCATGAACATCCGGCCCGGAGGAACGCCCGGTCCCTGGTCGGTGGCCACCGTGTACCAGAAGCGGGAGCCGTCACCTGTCCAGTTGGGCCTGATCCGGCCTCCGAGGACGAGGTGGCGGCGATTGTGGCGGAGAAGGGATTCGGCTGTGGCGTAGACCGAGTCCTCGATCTGAACGACCTCGGGTGCCGTGCGGGTGTGAGCGTCGGTCCGGGTGGGCGTGGTGTGCGGGGCCATGTCCGTGTCTCCTTGCTGCCGGAGGGCGGCTGTTCCGGCGGAAGTGGGGTCGGGCGGGTGATGCATGCGGTCACTCGGGCGTAGCGGGTGTCCGCATTCCGTCAGCGAGTCGCAGGCCCGTCGCACGTACCGCGACTCGGGGGGGGCGGAAGTCAGACCGCAGCGGTGTCCAGCGCGCTCGGGACGGGTACGGGCGTGGAGGGCTTCGCTATGGGGTGCTCGGTCTTGGCGTCACGCATCAGCAGGAAGGCGACGAGGGCGGCCACGAGGACCCCGGCCGCGGCGATGACGAAGCTGGTGGACATCGCGCCGGTGAAGGCTTCGCGAGCGGCCGAGGCGAGGTCGGCGTCACCGGTGGTCCCGGCGAGCGTGAGGGCGTCGGCGATCGAGCGGGTGGCCGCCTCGGGAGCGGTGCCGGGCAGCCGGTCGGCGAAGCCGCTGGAGACAACGCTGCCGAGGACGGCGACACCGAGGGCGGCACCCATCTGCTGGATGGTGTCGTTGAGGGCGGACCCGACGCCCGCCTGCTCCTGCGGAACGGCGCCCATCAGTGCGGCGATCGCGGCCGGCATGGCCAGACCGGAGCCTGCGCCCAGCAGCGCCAGGGACGCGGCCACGGCGACGAGGTCCCCGCCGGACGCGGTGACGGAGAGTGCGAAGAAGCCTGCGGCGGTGAGAACGAGGCCGAGGGCGACAAGGGGACGGTTGCCGGTTCGGGTGCCCAGGGCGGCGCCGATGCCATTGAAGACGAGTGACGCCACGGCCAACGGGATGAAGGCGAGACCGGCCTCCGTGGGGGTGTAGTCGAGGACGAACTGGAGGTACTGGCTCAGGACGAGGAGCAGCCCGCCGTTGCCGACCTGGACGAGCGCCAAGGAGAGGCTGCCGCCGCTGAAGTTGCGGTCACGAAAGAGGCCAAGGGGCACCATAGGCGCGTCGGTTCGGGACTCCCAGACCAGAAAGCCGGCCAGCGAGGCGACGCCGACGACGAGGGTGGCGAGAGTGCTGGTGTGACCGAGTCCGCCCTTGGGGAGCTCGATGATCGTCCAGACCACCGCGACCATGCCCACCGAGGAGAGGACCGCGCCGAGCGGATCGGGCTTCTGCCACGGCCCCTTGGACTCGGGCATGAGGACATAAGCGGCCACGATGGCGAGGGCGGCGATGGGCACGTTGATCAGGAAGACGGCACCCCACCAGAACCAGCCGATCAGCACGCCGCCGAGCACCGGGCCGCCTATCAGACCGACCATGGCGACGGCGCTCCATGCGGACATCGCGGTCCGCCGCTCCTTCTCGTCGAAGACGGTGATCAGGATGGACAGCGTGCTGGGCAGCACCAGCGCTCCGCCGACACCCATGACCGCGCGGGCCGCGATGAGCTGAGCGGGGCTGTCCGCAATGGTGGCCGCCAGGGACGAGAGTCCGAAGAGGGCGAGTCCTATGACCATGATCCGGCGTCGGCCGAAGCGGTCGGAGAGGCTGCCGGAGGTGAGCAGCAGGCCGGCGAAGACCAGGATGTAGGAGTCCAGAATCCACTGCGTGTCCTGGGCTGTGGCCCCGAGGTCGGCCGCCAGGGAGGGCACCGCGACTGTCAGCACCATGTTGTCGATGACCAGCACGAGAGTGCTGAGGCACAGCACGATCAGGATCAACCAGCGGCGGGGATCGCTGACTCGTCGGGCTTCCATGACAGACCTTTCGATAGGACGACGCGGATGTTCCAGAGCACTTGACGCAGCACGCTGCGAACACCATTCCGTCGATGCGCACACCGTTCGCAGCACTGCGAACACCGTACGCACGCCGAACGCCGTACGCAAGTGCGCACAGCGTTCGCATGACCCTGCTTGGGTTGGGTGTACGCAGATGCGTACGGCGTGCGCTACGGTGATGGGGTGGGCTTCCCTGGGCTCAGGAGCGATCGATCGCAGTCGGAACGGCGCACGTCCGCGAAGCCTCGGAGCAGGCAGGAACGGCGGGATGCGCATGCCCCGGACGCCCTCCGGCCGCTATGCCCGGGACCTCTATCAGCGACAGCGCGTACCGAAGGAGCAAGGCGTTATGGCCGTCAGCAGGAAACCGTCCGCCGCGGCCGCGAAGCCGTCCGAGAGTTCCGGCAGCGCGGGGGGCGCGCATGATGAGCCGCCCGTGGCCTCCGCCTGGACCCGCCGTCGACCGCGCCGGGAGCAGCCCGCGCTGAGCCGGGAGCACATCGTCGCGGAGGCCGTCCAACTCCTCGACGCCGAGGGCATCGAGGCGCTCAGCATGCGGCGCCTCGGGACCAGGCTGGGTGCCGGAGCGACCTCCCTGTACCGGCACGTCACCAACCGCGACGAGCTGATCGAGCTGGTGGTGGACGAGGTGTACGGGGAGATCCTGGTGCCGGACACCGACGATCCCGCGCATTGGCGGGAGTCCGCGGTCGTCTGCGCGGACAGTGTCCGGGCGATGATCCTTCGGCACCCGTGGGTCGCCTCTGTTTTCAGCCAGGTCGGCCTGTCCTATCTCGGTCCTCATGTCATGCGCCTCAATGACCGCATGCTGGCCTTGTTCGAAGCCGCCGGGTTCGATGCGGAGGAGGCCGACCAGGCGATCGCCACGGTCATCGCCTACGTCATCGGGACCGGGACGAGCGAGGCGGCCTGGCTCACGATGGTGGCCCGGAGCGGGGAGGACGAGGAGCGTTGGGCGGCCCGTCTTCAGCCGGCGATCGACGAGGCCTCGGCGGACTACCCGCGGTTGCGGCGACAGCCCAAGCCCTCGGGGGCCCGCAGTCTGGCCGAGATCCGTGACACGAACTTCCGTTACGGCCTCGACCGCGTCCTCGACGGCCTCGCGCTGCGGCTCGCGCCCTGAGGAATGAGGAATGAGGACAACGCCTGGTCACGGTTGGCCGCAGGTGGCCGCGAGTGGCCGCTGGGTTCTCGTTCACGGGGGCGGGCCGACTAGCATCCAGTCATGCCCGACACCTCATCGCACGCCATCGACCCGGCGGACGCCCGCGCCCTCGACACGGACATCCGCGCGCTGAACGGCGAACCCGCCGGACTCGACGCGCTCCAGGGTTCCGTCGTCCTCATCGTCAATGTCGCCTCCCGCTGCGGGCTGACGCCGCAGTACACCGGCCTTGAGCAGCTCCACGAGCGGTACGCGGGCCAGGGCTTCAGCGTCCTGGGCGTTCCGTGCAACCAGTTCATGGGGCAGGAGCCCGGAAGCGCGGACGAGATCGCGGAGTTCTGCTCCGCCACGTACGGCGTGACGTTCCCCCTGACCGAGAAGATCGAGGTCAACGGGGACAGCAGGCACGAGCTGTACCAGCGGCTCGTCGGTCACCCCGACGCGGAGGGGTACTCCGGTGACATCCGCTGGAACTTCGAGAAGTTCCTGATCGGCCGTGACGGCCAGGTCGTCGCCCGGTTCGCCCCTGCGGTGGAGCCCGGGGCGGCGGAGCTCGTCGACGCCGTCGAGAAGGCGCTCACGGCCTGAGGCCACGAAGCTGAGGCCACAAAGAGGACACTGCGGAAACGGGTGGTGCAGGGCGGGGCGGGGCGAAGGAGGCCACGCCCCTGTCCGCTGTCCGCTGTCCGCTGTCCGCTGTCCGCTGTCCAGGATGACAGCGTGTCTGGTGGGTCAGCGGAGCTCGTCGGGGCAGGTGGTGCCCCGGGGGATCTGGTAGCGGGCCACGAGGTGGTACGTCCCCGCGCGCGGGGCGAGGAGCTCCGTCCAGCGGTCACCGTCGGCGTCCTCCGGGGCCTCCAGCAGACAGCCTTCCGTGTTGAGGAAGGTCTTGGGCGTCCCCTCGGCACGCACCTTGGACGACTCCGCCTCCTGTGGCGGCTTCACACTCTCGCCCTGGGCGTCGAGGAGACCGAGCCACGGTGAGTACGGGACCCGGATGAGGACACGACCGGGCTCCCGCACCTCGATGGTCATGCCGCCCTGTTCGGTGTCCGTGACGGTGGCGTCCGGGGAGGCGATGGGGGTGGGGTCGGTGACCTCGAAGAGCTGCCAGTTCGCGTCACCCCACACCTGCTTGAGATAGGGCTGGCCGCGCAGCACGAGTTCGCGTTCCCGTTGTCCGCCATCGCCGTCGGGCTCGTCGTCCGGCAGCACCACGTAGTGGACGGCCCACCGCCGCAGCCACTCGTGGTAGTTCGCGGAGTTCAGGGTGTCGTCGTAGAAGAGCGGGTTGCGTTCCATGTCGGCCTGGCGGTTCCAGCCGCGCGCCAGGTTCACGTAGCGGGCGAGCGCGGACGCCTCCCGGTGGCTGCGCGCCGGGACGACCTCGACCCGACCGCGCTCGGCGTCCACCTGCTGCAACTGGTTGACCAGCGGTGCCAGCTCCCGCGCCCAGGACGCCTTCGGCGTGGTGTTCACGATGTCGTTGACCGTCTTGCCGCCGATCCAGGTGACGAACCCGACCAGCACCACCACGATCACGTACCACTTGCGGCTGCGCGGCACGGTGTACGGCAGCGCGGCGAGCAGCACGGCACCGGCGAACAGCATGGCGAGACGGGTGATGTTGGACCCGACCTGTGAGCTGATCAACCAGCTCAGCAGCACCGCGAGGGTGTAGACGGCGGAGGTGATGCGGACCGTCTTCCACGCCTGCGGCACGAGGAAGTAGACAAGTGCCCCGAACACCATGGGCAGGCTCGCCGACCCGATGGACATCGGCTGGGTGCCGGAGAACGGGAACAGCCACGCCGAGAGCAGGACGACGGCGGTCGGCGCCAGTCCCAGTGCGTAGGCGCCGGGCCTGCGCTTCTGGAGGAACAGCGCAACCGCGACCAGCCCGATGTACAGCCCGGCGACCGGCGAGGAGGCCGTGGCGAGGGCCGCGCACAACGCGGCCACCGCGGCCTTGGCCCACCGCTTCTCGCGCCAGCGGTACGGCCAGCAGAACACCGTCGCGACGGCCGCCAGCCCGAACATCATCCCCAGGCCGAAGGTGACCCGCCCGGACAGGGCGTTGCACAGCAGACCGAAGAGACCCATATAGGCCGGGCCGAGGGGCTTGCGCACCGGCTTGCTGCGCAGCAGGAGCAGGGTCATCAACGTCGCGGACAGGGTGCCCGCGATCATCATCGTCGTCCGCACCCCGAGCACGGACATGAGGTACGGCGACACCACGCTGTACGAGACGGGGTGCATGCCGCCGTACCAGGCGAGGTTGTACGCGGACCCCGGGTTCTGTCCGACGAACTCCGCCCACGCGTCCTGGGCCGCCAGGTCCCCCCCACCGTTCGCGAGTGTGAAGAACCAGACGACATGCAAGGCCGCGGCGACGGCCGTGACCTGGACTACGGGATGCCGGACGAAGTCCGCCGCCCGCAAGCGGCGGGGCGGGTTGGGGCCGCTCGGCACATCGGGGTCTCCCGCGGCCACCGGAGTGCGTGGGGGTGTCCTCATGGAGGAGCTCACCGGGCGCGTACGGGACGGCCCTGGGCTTGCGGGGGTCTCGGTGCCGGAGCGCTTGACCTCATCGGCCGCATCGGCATCCACGGCCGGAGGCGCCGCGTTGGCCGCATTGGCCGCATTGGCCGGGGTGACTTCTATGGCCGGGGTGACCTCATCGGCCGCGATAACCGAGGTGTCCTCAATGGCCGCATTGACCTCCGGCGAGGGCGACGCGGGCTTCTCGTCCCTGGCCGGGGCCCGGTGGTGCTCCCGGGTGGACGGAGCGGCACCTATTCGGCTCGGTGCGGCCGTCGATCGGGGTCGCCTGCCCGGGCGGGAAGCCGGACCGGAAGGCGGGTGCGACACGGTGTCGTGTCCGCTTCTGTCCGCCGTGGCGGAGTTGTTCGGCTCGGCGTCGTCGGCCCGCGTCGGCTCCGTCGTGGCCACTTACGGCTCTCCCCGTGTTCGTCATGGGCCGGGGCTCCTCGGGGCGCGCGCCCCAGGAAACCCAGGTGTCCTGCCCCGATCACGCGACGCTAACACGAGCGGAGGTACGGCCAGGGAGTGCGGGACCCCCGTGGACAGGCGCCCACCGAGGGCGTTCTGCCCGCCACCGGGCCGGTGACGGGCAGAAAAGGGGCGCCGGAACGGATCAGCCCACTCGGGTGAGCTTCGTCCCGAGGCCCGGTTCGCTCTTGGCGTCCTGGAGCGCGACGGGCACCTCGATCGCGCCCCCCTTACCGTCGCCGACGGTGAGGGTGCCGACGCGGGTCCCCGCGGCGGCCTGGTGCGCGAGTTCCCCGCCGTCACCGGTCAGCTCCAGCTTGACCGTGTGTCCGGCGAAGCCGACGGCGGACACGTCCTTGGTCACCACGACCGGGGTCCGGATGCCGAGCCCGTCGTCCACATGTCCGACGACGGCGCCCTTCTTGAGCACCGTGCTGGCCTTGACCGCGTCCTGAGCCGCGATCACGGCCGTCTTGCTCACGGCGTTGACCGTGTCGATGATCGGCGGCTTGTGCTGCCCGAGAACCGCGCCGACGACGATGGCCGTTTCCCCGCCGACCTCCTTGGTGGCGGCGAAGAGGAGATTGCCGCCGGCCTTGGTGGTGCTGCCGGTCTTGATGCCGATGGCGTTGTCATAGGGGACGAGCCGGTTGTAGTTGTGCCATTCCTTGCCGGTCTGGTCGGTCCACACCGGCAGCCTGGTGATGTCCGTGAGGGCCTTCATGCGGACCAGCGCGTTGCCGAGCTTCACCTGGTCCTCGGCGGAGCTGACGGTGGTCTCCTTCAGCCCGGACGGGTCGGTGTACGTCGTGTTCTTCATGCCCAGGTCCTTGGCGGCCTGGTTCATCTTCTCGACGAACTCCTTCTCCGAGGAGTCCCAGCGGGCCAGCAGCCGGGCGATGTTGTTCGCGGACGGGATCATGATCGCGGCGATCGCGTCCTTCTGCGAGATCTTGTCGCCCTGCTTGAGGGTGTTCAGCGTCGACTCGCCCTCGGCGTCGAGCCCGCCCTCCTGCTCGGCCTTGGCGTCGACAGGGATCGACGCCCCGTCCGCGCCGGGCTTGAGCGGGTGCTCCTTGAGGATCACGTACGCGGTCATGGCCTTGGCGACCGAGCCGATCGGTACGGGCTTCTGCTCACCGAACTCGTCCATCGTCCCGACGCCGTTGACGTCCATCCACCCCTGGCCCTCCTCGGGCCACGGCAGCGCGATGTCCTCCCCCTGGAAGGCGTACGTCGACTTGGCGGTGAGTACCAGCGACGGCTCCGGAAGCGGTCGCAGGAACTGTGCGACCGCGAACACGATCACGAGCAGGAGGACCAGCGGGGTCCAGATCTTGACCCGCCGCGCGGCCGTCCGCAGCGGGGTCTCCCGGGGCGGTGGCGTGTTGGTCAGCTCGGCGAGGAGGTCCAGCGGGGGCCTCGGGGGAAGCGGCTGCTGGGTGGTGCGCTCCGGGGACGCCGTGGGGAGCGCCGAGGTCTCGGCGGGCCCGGCGGTGCGCGCGCCCGGGACGGGGGCGGCGGCCGCATCGGCCGCCCACGAGGGCTTCGGGGCGGGGCGGCGGGGTGTGGAGGGCTCGTCGAGCGGCTTGAGGGCGACGAACTTGCTGGTCCGCTCCTGCTCCCGTTCGACGGGCGCGGAAGCCGGTGTCCTAGATGTGGCCGCATCGGTCGGGGCGCCGGAAGCGCGACCGGAGCCCACGCCGGACGCCGCAACTGCGCCCGCGCTGCCTGTGCCTGTGCCTGTGCCTGTGCCTGTGCCCACGGCAGAGTCGGTGTCGGCGCCCGGGGCCGGGTGCCGTGTGTCGCGGTCGCCGAGCTTGAGCGTGGTCGTGGGCTGATCGACGTGGGGCGGCAGTGCGCGGAAGACCGCCGTGGCCTGGTCGGGGGCCGGGCGCTCGCCGTCCGGGTCCGCGGATTCGTCGCGGTCCTCGGCTTCATCGCGGTCCTCGCGGGGCGCCTTGTCCGTCGTCGCGTCGGCTGTCGCGTCCGCAGGTTCGTCGCGGGGCCCGCCGAGGGGTTCGTCACCGTGCTCGTCGCCGGGCTCGCGCTGCGAGCCTTCCGTGCGGCCGGCCATATCGTCCGGGACGGCCTCTGCGGTCACGGAGCCCGTGTCCGCTTCGGGGCCGGTCACGGCGTCCGCTTCCGTGGCCGCTTCGTCGGCGCGCACGTCCGTACCGGACGTGCCGTCCGCGTCTACTGCTTCGTCGGCATCAGCGTCGGCGGTCGCGTCCGAGGTGGCCTCGGCGGTCGCGTTCGTGTCCGCGTTGACCGCTTCGGTGGCCGCAATGGCCGCTTCGGTGGCCACAGGGATCTGATCCGTGACCGCATCGCCGGAGCGGGTGTCCTCATGGGGCGCGCGCGTGTCCTCATGGGCAGCGCCCCCGGCCCCCGCAGCCACAGCACCGCCGCCACCAGCGCCAGCGCCAGCGCCAGCAGCCCCGGTGTCCGCTTCCGACGCCCCCATGTCCGCTTCGGTCCGGTCGGCGTCCGGAGCGGAAGCGGAACCGGTGCCGGAACCGCTGTCCGTGTCCGGGGAGGCGTCCTCGGTGGACCCGTCGGGGCGGTCGTCCTCGTCGGGCGCACCGCCAAGGCCCTCAGTGCCGCCTGTGGGCTCCTGTACGCCGCCACGCCGGGCACCACTCGAAGCGGAACCTCCAGCGGCCTCCACGGCGCCCGTGGGGCCGCTCTCGGCGCCCTCCCCGGCTCGCGCCCCGGTTCCGCCGACGGAACCGTCCGACCCACCGCCGTCCCGTACGCCCCCGCCGGCCGCCGCGGCACCCGAATCCGGGGCCGCCGTACCCGACTCCGTCCCGGAGACCTCGTGCGAGGTTCGGAACACCGCCGTCGCGTGGTCGGGCCGTGCGTCGCCGGCCGGGGCGGCCCCCGCGCGGGCCATCGTCAAACGTGGATCGCCGCCGGGTGCCGGATCACCGGCGGACGCCGGAACCGGTTCGGACGCCGACGCCGTCATAGGTGTCGATGAAGCCCCCGGGCCTCCCGACACACTCCGCTGCTCCGACCTGTCGGGGGACTCGCCCGCCACCGATGCCTCCTACGCCATGCTGTCAACCGCTCAGCCGAAACCGGCCGCGCTTGCCCAGTCATTGGACCGCACGGCTCGCCCCAGCCCCGAATTCGGGGAACCCGGCCGCCCCCAGTGTGCTGGTTTCGGACCCGCCCCTTGCGGTAGACGAGAACGACATACCTATCGGTTCCACTACAAAGCGGCCACGCACTCTCGACAGACCAATGTGAGAGGGGTCACCCTGTCATTCATCCACGCGGGGAGGCATGGATGGGCAGGAGCCGCAGAACACTTCCGGAGGAGCTTCTGTTGCTCGCTCTGGACCCGACCACGGGTACCACAGCGCAGCCGCAGTCGCTCGATCTCGGTCTGGCCGGTGCACAGCTAGTGGAGCTGGCGCTGGCCGGGCGAATAGCCCCGGACGGGGATCGTATCGCCGTGGTCGTGCCACGGCCGACCGGAGATCCGACATTGGACTCCGCACTGGAACTGCTCCGCAGGCGCGGGGCACCGGTGCGGGCCGTCCACTGGATAGGCGGGCCCCGACTGGGGTTGCGCCAGACCTATCTCTCGCATCTGGAGCGGTGCGGCATGGTGCATGCCGTGGCGGGCCAGATGTGCGGAGTGCTGCCGACGACTCGCTACCAGGCGACGGACACGGCGATCAGCCGGGAGATCAGATCCCGGCTGGACAGCGCGATCCGGACCGGCGTACCGCCGGACCCCCGGACCGCGGCGCTCGCCGCACTGGCCCACGCGGTCGGACTCGGCAAGCATCTGTACCCGGGGAACGAAGGACGTTCCTCGCGGTCCCGGCTACGGGACCTGATTCGGCACGACCCGATGGGCGGACTCGTGGCGCACGCCGTGATGGACGTCCAGAACGGGGCAGCGGCCGGGCCACGGCGTGGTCCCGCGCAGCCCGCCCCACGGCAGGTCGGACGGCCGGAGCCCGGCGGAATGCCGCTACAGGCCCGGCACAGCCCGATGGCTCGGGTCGCCGCCCACTGACGTTCCGGTGGGTGCCACCAGTGGCGTGCCACGTGTCCCTGCACGGGAACACGTGCGGACGCCCGGTGGCGTGCGCTCGTTGCTTGCGCGGTGCGGGACGGACCAGGGTCCCGCACCGTTCCGGACGGGTCGGTACGCGGGGTTCTCCGCGCCCCGGACAGGGTGCGCGGGGCCCGTGACCGGTCCCTTCCATGTGCGCGCCGGCCCCTTCGTCGTACGCGTCCGAGCGGAACAGATACCTGTCCGCATCGATCTGTCACGTGTCCGCGCACATATGGCGCATGTCCGCATTGACAGGACGGATGTCCGCGTGGCCGCGACATGTCCTCATTACCCGAGGCCTGTCCGCAATCCCTGAGGCCTGTCCGCAATGCCCGGGACGTGTCCGCGATACCCGGGGGCGCGCGCCGAGCCCCCCGCGCCCCTCACGGCAGCCGTGCACCCACCCTGCCTGGACAGCGGCGACGGCAGCCTGACCCTCGCGCTGCCCACCGCACGGCGCGTACCCCAGGACCCCCGCCAGCGGCGCGTGACGCCGCGCTAACGGCCCATGACAGTACGCGACTTACGGCGCCCCGGGAGTCGTCCACCCGGATATCCGCTGTTTGCCAGCGGCGGTGAGCCGCATGGTGGCAGTCTGCTGAACAGCAGATACGGCTAGTCGTCCGCGATCACGAGCCGGTGTTGGCGGGCCCGGACCCGGAGGTACACGTCCCGTGGCGTCCCATGTCAATCCCACCGTCAGGCGGCGGCGCCTGGGCCAGGAGTTGCGTCGGCTCCGTGAACTGCAGGGCATGACCGCGGAGGAGGTCGCCGAGCGGCTGCTGGTCTCGCAGTCGAAGATCAGTCGCCTGGAGAACGGCCGCCGCAGCATCAGCCAGCGCGACGTACGTGACCTGTGCGGGGTGTACGAGGTCGAGGACGTCCGGATCGTCGAGTCGCTGATGCAGATGGCGAAGGACTCACGTCAGCAGGGCTGGTGGCACTCCTTCGGCGACATCCCGTACAGCGTGTACATCGGTCTGGAGACGGACGCCGCGTCGCTGCGCGTGTACGACCCCCAGGTGGTGCCGGGCCTGCTCCAGACCCGTCCGTACGCCGAGTCACTGATCGTGGGCGCGCTGCCGGAGACCGCGCCGGCCGACATCGACAAGCGCGTCCAGGTGCGGCTGCGCCGCCAGGAGCGGATCACGGCGCCGCAGAACCCGTTGCGGCTGTGGACCGTCCTGGACGAGGCCGTACTGCGGCGCGTGGTCGGCGGCAAGGAACTGATGCGGGAACAGCTGGAGTATCTGGTGGAGCAGTCGCGGCTGCCGCATGTGACGGTGCAGGTGATCCCGTTCGACATGGGCGCGCATCCGGGACTCAACGGCCAGTACGCCATTCTGGAGTTCCCCGACGCCGCGGATTCCAGCGTCGTCTATATCGAGGGCGTCACCAGTGATCTCTATCTGGAGAAGGCGAACGACGTCCAGCGGTACAGCGTGATGTATGAGCATCTGCGCGCGCAGGCGCTGAATGTCGAGCAGTCGAGGCAGTTCATCTCACAGATCGCGAAGGAGTACGCGCGGTGAGCCGGGGCGGGTTGTCCCGATAGCGAAAGGCGGCAATGCCGAACGGCGGTCCCGTACAACGACCGAGCCGGACCACGGCATATTCGGGTCGGGGTCCATTCAGGTCGGGCCTGTCCGGGTCGCGTCGGGTCAATCGGTCGGAGCGGGCCGATTGAGGTCGGGCCTGCCCGGGTCGGGAACTGCCGGACGGTAGCCGCCGACCACCGTCACCGTACGGCTGGAAGCGCACCCTGCCCGCACACGCCACCGTTCGATCTTCACGCTCGGTTCTGCGGGATCGGCGGGCTGTCACCGCGGAGCCGTACCGAATTGCATGCTCTTCCAAAAGGTCGGCACAATACACCTTCAACAACAGGCAATGGAAGACCTGATGGGGGCACACCACCCTGTCGAGTGAATGGCCCGTTCGCCCAGGAGGCTTGACGAGTAGCGTCGATCGCGCCATCACGGAGCACCACGTCATGCAAGCGGTGACGGTTCCGGGAGGGCGACGACCGCCACGGCCATGACTGCCGGACGCGGTGGTCACATGACCGACTGGCAACTGGCAAAACCGGAGCGAACATGGCAATCCAGCAGGGCGCTACGAATTCTTGGGTCAAGTCCTCCTATTCGACGGGCAACGGCGCGTGCGTCGAGGTCAGGTCCCCGATCGCGCACACCGTCGATATCCGCGACTCCAAGGTCACGGAAGGCCCGACGATCGCGTTCACCCCTCAGTCCTGGACCTCTTTCCTGAACGATGTGCACCGGGGCTCCGCCGAACTCGGCTGACCCGGCGAACGCGGTCGTCCCTCACGTACCGCGAGCTTCATCAAGAGCCCTCTCGACTGGCCCGCCGTCCTGGCCGAGAGGGCTCGCCGCTGTCCGGGAGAACCCTCCCCGTACAGGGCCGGCGCGACGGTCGGTCAGGGTCGGGGGTAGCGGGTGAGCCAGGCGGGGGACGAGGTGGTGGGGGTGTGCAGGGCCGGGCCCTGTGTCATCTCCATCGCGAAGTCGTCGGCGAGGGCCAGGATCGTGGGACGGCCCTCCAGCTCCGCGACCCACGCCGGAGGCAACGCCGTCTCCCCGTGCAGCGCACCGAGCAGACCTCCGGTCATCGCGCCGGTACCCGCGGAGTCCGCGCCGTGGTTGACCGCGAGACGCAGCCCGTGCCGGATGTCCTCACCGACCGACGCGCAGTACACCGCGACGGTCAGCGCGCCGACCGCGTCCCCGTCGCCGACGAGATCCTCGACCCGGTCGGCGGACGGCAGCCCCTGCCGTACCGCGGCGAGTGCCCGCTGGAGGCCTTCCCCGACGGGTTCGTGCCCCGGCCGGGACTCGATGAGGGACAGGGCCCGCCGCACGGCCGTGTCCAGGCTCTCGCCGCGCGCGAGGCCGTGCACGATCACCGCGTACGCCCCGGCCGTGAGATAGCCGCTGGGGTGGCCGTGGGTCTGTGCCGCGCACTCCACCGCGAGTTGCGCGACGAGTTGTGGTTCCCAGCCGACGAGCAGCCCGAACGGCGCGGACCGTACGGTCGCCTCGCAGCCGCGCGCGGTGGGGTTCTTCGGCGCGTCGAGAGTGCCCATCACCTCGTCCCCGAGGCCCATCAGCAGCGCCCGCGCGGGGTCGCGGCGGGCGTAGAGCCACTCCTCCTGGGCGAGCCAGCCGTTGTCCTTGCGCCGCTCGTCCGGCCCCCAGTCGCGCTGGGTCGCCGCCCATCGGAGATACGCGCGGTGCAGGTCGGTCGGCGGGTGCCAGGCGCCCGTGTCCCGGCGGACCTGGGCGCGTATGAGCCCGTCGACGGTGAAGAGGGTCAGTTGTGTACCGGCGGTCACCGCGCCGCGCCGCCCGTAGGCGGCGACGGGTTCGGTGACGCCGTCGTCCCCGTACGCGTCCCTGACACCGTCCAGGTCGAGCACCGCTACGGGCGCGCCCAGCGAGTCCCCGACGGCGAGTCCGAGGAGCGTTCCCCGGACCCGGCTGCGGAAGTCCTGCTGTTCGGCGCGACCCCATACGGTGGTGGCCCCTGCGCTCACCGGCCTCCCCCTTCACTGCCCTCCCCGAGCGGCTGGCTGCGCAGCACTGTAATGGACACGGTAAGCGGCACCGGGCGCGTGTACAGGCTCCTCACAGCACCCCCTTGTCCACCTCCTGGTACGGCCCCAGGTAGCGGGCGCGCCCCTTCTCCGCGCGCCAGAGGTACATGCCCTTGGTGTGGTCGAAGGCACCGTCGCCCTTGCGGAAGGTGTACGCCCGCGCGATGCCCTGGTAGGTGCCCTTGCGCAGGGCACGGTGCGCGGCGACCCGGTCGGGGGTGTCGATGCGGGACAGGGCGTGGGCCACGAGGCCCAGCGCGTCGTACGCCTCCGTGGCGCCCATCGGTACGGGGCCCTGGCCGTAGACCGCGCGGTACGCCGCTACGAATGAGGACGCCTTGCGGACACGCTCCGGGTCCACGAACGAGGAAGCGACGACCCAGCCCTCCCCCGCGGCACCCGCAGCGGTCAGGAACTCGGCGCCGAAGGCCGGTTGGGTGAGCACCCTGCCTCCGGTGAAGCCCGCCGCGCGGACCGCCTTGGCGCACCTTGCCGCGCGGTCGGGGGACGTGCCGCAGTAGACCAGGCCCTCGGCGCCGGCGGCGAGGGCGCCGGCGACGGCCGTCCCGAAGTCCTCGCTGTCCGCTTCGACGGTGTGCACGGAGACACTGCCCCGGGACGGCGGAGCGTCGTTGAGGATCTTGACCAGGTTCCAACTGGTGCTCTCGTCTGCACGGTCGTCGATCAGCGCCGTCCGTTCGGACGGCCGCACATGGGTGAGCCAGTGGACGATCGGTGTCGCGAGCATCGCGGCCGGGGCGCGTAGTTGGAAGATCGGTGCGTCCACGATGGCGTTCAGGACGGTGTCGGCCGCCCATACCGTCACCATCGGGAGCACCGACTTCTTGTACACCGTGACCGCCGCCGTCGCGGTGGTGTCGCTGGTGGGCCCCAGCACCGCGTAGACCTCGGGGTCGTCGACGAACTGTCGCGCGACCCGAGCCGCGCGGGCGGCGCCACCCCCGTCGTCACGGACGCGGAGCTTGAGGGTGACGGTGCGGTCCGCGCGCGCGTTGTGCGCGGCCACGGCCAGCCGCGCGCCGCGTTCCTGGGCCCGGCCGAACGCCCTGTCCGGGCCGCTCATGTCGCCGTGGAGGCCGATGTGGACCGTCGGTACGGCACCCCCGCGGGTCCCGGCGGTGGTCTTCGTGCCGTCGCCGCTGAACCACTGGTACGCCGCCGTGCCGCCGCCCGCCGCGAGCACACCCGCCGCTGCGCCCAGTGTCAGCAACCGGCGTCGGCCCGGACCGGGCCCCGGCCCCGGTGCGGGGGCTGGGGCGGTGACCGTACGCTCCGGTTCCGGAAGGTCGAGTATCCGCGCGGAGCGTTCCGCGATCAGGGCCGGTAGGCCGGGCGGCAACCACGCGTCGTCCCCGGGCGCGCCGGGTGTGTCCGCTACATGTCCCAATTCGGCGGCCAGTTGCGCGGCGGTCGGGCGCAGTGCCGGGTCCTTCGCCAGACAGCGCTCCAGCAGGGCCCGCCACTCGCCGTCCACCCCCGCGAGGTCCGGCGGTTCCTGCACGGTGCGGACCATCACCGCGAGCGGCGCACCCGTACCGAACGGTCGGCGGCCCGTGGTCGTGTACGCGAGGACGCAGCCCAACGAGAACACATCGCTGGCCGGGCCGACCTCGCCCGCACCCATCCTGGCCTGTTCGGGCGCCAGATAGCCGGGGGTGCCGATGACCGCGTCGGTCGCGGTGAGCGCGGTCGCGCCCAGGGAGCGGGCGATGCCGAAGTCGATCAGACGGGGCCCGTCCAACGCGAGGAGGACGTTGCCCGGTTTGACGTCACGGTGGACCAGGCCCGCCGCGTGGACCTCGGTGAGCGCCTTCGCCAGGCGCGCCCCGAGTCCCCGCGCACTGGCGTACGGGAACGTGCCCCGTTCCGCGACGGCCTCCGCCAGGGACGGACCGGGGACGAACGCCGTGGCGAGCCAAGGCTCCCGCGCGTCCGGGTCGGCGGCGGTCACGGGCACGACGAAGCGGCCCCGCAGTCGCCGCGCGCTCTCCGCCTCCCGGCGGAACCTGGCCCGGAATCCGGGGTCGGCGGCGTACTCGGCGCGGATCACCTTCAGGGCGACCAGCCCGCCGCCCTCCGAGCGGGCCAGGTACACCACGCCCATCCCGCCCGCGCCGAGACGGGCCAGCAGCCGGTAGCCACCGATGGCCTCGGGGTCCGCCCCCTTCAGCGCCCGCATCGTTCAGTCCCTTTCCCTTCTCCGCCGTCCTGAGACTTCCCCCGCCGCCCGAAGGCTTCTCCGCCGCCCTGAGGCTTCCCTGCCGTCCCAGGGCTTCCCCGCCGCCCCAGGACTTCCCTGCCGTCTAGGACACGGTCGGCGGCCGCATCGGCGCCGGGCCCACGTAGTGGAACTCGCCGTTCCTGACCTGATGGAGATACACACCGGCCGACGCCGCGTACTCGCCGGTCTCGGGCTTGAACGACATCGCCTTCGCGACGCCCAAGAACTTCGCCGCGCGCAGCGGCTCGATCAGCGCGCGCGGCTCGGGGCGCTTGCCACCGTCCGCTGCGCGCTCCAGCTCCCGGATCAGCAGGTTCACCGCGTCGTACGCCTCGACGGCCCACAGACCGGGCGCCGCGTCGAACCGCTCGCGGAACGCGGTGGCGAACCGGCGCACCCTCGGGTCGCCCGGACCGATCGCCCCGGCGGTCACCGTCCAGCCCTCGGCGGCCTCCCCCGCGTCCTGGAGGAAGGTCCCGCCGAGGGCGGGCTCCGCCGCGAACCGGGGGCCGTTGAAGCGCCGCTCGGCGAGCGTGCGGGCCAGTCGGGCGGCCCCCACGGACGGACCGCAGTACACGAACGCGTCGCAGCCCGCGTCCAGCATGTCGTCCACCACGGGCCCGAACCCGTCCCCGATCGACGCGGGCACGACCCTCGGGTACGCCGGTCTGCCCATCTGGCGGAACATGTAGTTGGCCATGGTGGAGTACATCCAGGCGAGCGTCTCGTCGCCGCGGTCCTCGATCAGCCCGGTCCTGCGGGGCGGCTTGTCGAGGCCCATGACCTGGTATGTGATCCCGGCGGCGGCGATCGTATGCGTCGGCCGGGCCCTGAGGAACATGCTGGAGGTGCTCTGTTCGGGCAGGGTCTGGCCGTTGGAAACCGTCACCATCGGGATCAGCGCGCCGTCGTAGACGGGCAGCGCGGCATCCGTCGTACGGTCACCGCTGGACGCGAGGACGGCGAGCACGTCCCGGTCGTCGGCGATCCGCTGGGCCGCTGCCGCCGCCCGGTCCTGTCGGCCCTCGTCGTCGGACGTCCGCAGCGTCAGTTCGAACGAACGGCTGCCGCGCGCGTTGTACTGCTCCACGGCGAGCCGCGCCCCGTTTTCCTGTGCCCGCCCCACGGCTCGTCCGGGACCGGACAGATCTCCCTGGACACCGATGGTCCAGCGGCGGGCGGGCTTGGCCGGTGTGCCACCGGAGCCGCCCGAGAGCGCGGCCCAGAGACCGACCCCGCCGCCCGCGGCAAGCACGGCCGCACCGGACGCGAGGGTCAGGAACCGGCGACGGCCGGCGGGGCGGCCGGGCACCGGGCCGGACGGTGTGGCGAGGGTGCGTTCGATGTCGGGCAGCGCGAGCATCGCCGTCGACCGGTCCGCGATCATCCGGACCACCTGCGGCGGCAACCAGTCCGCTGTGCCGTCCGGCAGGTCCTCGCTGAACGCGGCGGCCACCTCGGCGGCGGTGGGCCGCTCGGCGGGGTCCTTGGCCAGACAGCGGCGCAGCAGGGCGAGCAGGGCGGCGGCGGGGGTCGTCGGTGCGGATGTCTGTGCGGGGGTGGCCGGGACGGGTTCCGGTGCCGGAGCGGGGGTGGCCGTCGTGGGTGCCTGTGGCTGTGGCTGTGGCTGCGCCTGCGGTTGCGGTTGCGCCTGAGCCAGTGGCTGTGGCTGCGCCTGTGCGGGGGTGTTCGGTGTGGGCGTAGGGCCGGGGTCAGTGGGCGTGGGGCGGATGTCAAGAGGGGCGTCCATGGGCTGTGCGGGGGTAACCGTGCCGTCCACGGTGGCCGTGGTGCCGTCGGGTGCCCTGCCCGCGGAGTCGGCCGCGTTCCCTCGGTCGGCGCCTGTGGGACTGTCCTGCGTCGGCTCGGGGTCGGCGTGCGTGGCGCGGTCGCGTGCGGGTCCGGGGTAGGCGCCCGTAGCGCGGTCCCGCGTGGGTCCGGGGTCGGCGTGCGGCTCCCCGGCGCCGGACCGGAAGGCGACGCGTGGGTCGAGGGCGCGAGGCCCTTGACCGGCGTCACGGCCTGCCCCACCGGGGCCCCCGTCGGCGGACGGAACGCCCGGGGACGGCGCAGGTGCCCCGCCGGTCGCGGCCTCGTCCGCGATGCCCGCCAGATCGGGTTCGCCGTGCACCGTCCGGTACAGCAGCGCGTCGGGTGCCCCGAATCCGAACGGGGGACGACCGGTGACCGCGTAGGCGAGCAGACAGCCGAGAGAGAAGATGTCCGACGCGGGTCCGAGATCGACGCCGTCCGCGCGGGCCTGCTCGGGCGCGAGGAAGCCGGGTGTCCCGATGACGAGGTCCGCCGAGGTCAGCGCGGTGTCGTCGAGGGAACGGGCGATACCGAAGTCGATCAGCCGGGGCCCGTCCACGGCGAGGAGGACGTTACCGGGCTTGATGTCGCGGTGGACGAGTCCCGCCGCGTGCACCGCGCCCAGGGCGCCCGCCAGCATCTTGGCGAGGACACGGACACTGTGCACCGGCAGCGGCCCACAGGCCATGACCGCTTCCTGGAGGGCGGGGCCGGGGACGAACGCGGTGGCGAGCCAGGGTTGATCGGCGTCCAGGTCGGCTCCCGTCACGGGCACGGCCCAGGGGCTGCGGACCCGGCGGGCCGCGTCGGCCTCACGGCGGAAGCGGGTACGGAAGTCCTCCGTGTCAGCGTGCTCGGCCTGGATGACCTTGACGGCGGCGAGCGCACCGGACTCCGCGCGGGCGAGGTACACGACGCCCATACCGCCCGCGCCGAGCCGGGCGAGCAGCCGGTGTCCACCGATCGAGGAAGGGTCCTGGGGCAGCAGGGGCTCGGTCATTCGGTCCCTCCCAGAGCGCTCTTGAGGCGGTTCACCATGGAGGTCATGGCATGTATCTGCGCGGTGGTGAGCTCCAACGGGGTGTGGCCCTTGCCGCCCTTGACGACGACGGAGACCGTCACCGTGCCGAGCCGTGACTGGTTCCACGCGTAGTGCGCGGGAGCCCCGCCGCCGCTCTCGTCGATGAACTCGCCCCGCTCCATGAGGGAGTCGTCAGCGGTGAGATTGGCGCTCTGGCCGAAGGCGGAACCCAAGGACATCAGCTGCTGGACGCGTTCGCTGCCACCGAGCCGCTGGTCGGGGCAGCGCAGGGCCTCCTCCAGGGTCTCCGCCATCTCCCAGTCGGCTTGGGACGTGGTGCGGTGCACGGTCACGGTCGAGGAGATCCGGACGAGCCCCTTGGCGCCCGAAGCGGGTAGCTGACCTCGCCGGGTGAAACTCGCGAGCACCGTGCGGGGCAGTCCCTCGCGCTGCCAGTTGCAGGAGGTGTCCAGGACGTTCCAGTCGCCCGGGTCGCTCTCGTAGGGGGTGCCCTTGCCGTAACCACGCCCGTACTCGGTGGGCCGGGTGATCACGGCCCGCGCGAGGGTGAGGGCGTCCGCGCGGTTCCTCGGGACGAGAGCGGGGTCGGCCACGAAGTCGGGCGTGGGTGTGGTGTCCGGGGCAGGGGTGGCGTCGGGCGCGGCCGTACCGCCGGGCTCGCCGGACGCCGTACCGCCCTTGCCGCCGCCCTCCGACCCGGCTGATCCGGCCGATCCGGTCGGCCCGTCCCCGCTCGTAGCGGCGCTGGGACCACCGCTCGGGCCCGTCGTTCCCTCAGCGCCGGTCGTCCCCTCGGTGCCGGTCGGCTCCTTCGTACCTGTCGTCCCCTTCGAGCCGCTAGCGCGGTCCCCCTCCGGTTCGTCACCGGAGCCGCATCCCACGAGCAGCGCTCCGCACAAGCCGATCACGATTCCGGCCCTGATGGCCGCGCGAGCAGACCTCACGTACCCCACCTGTCCCCCAACCGCCCCTCGCCCCTGAGAGCGCCGGCCCTGTCCCCCTGGGCCCTGCGACGCAAAGGCATTTCAACGATCCCGCCCCCTGCGACGATCCACGTGGGTCCGTGGTTCCGCTTGTTACGGCTTCGCCACCCCGCCGTGAACCGCTGCGGAAATCACGGTACGCCGGTATCGATCGGCCCGTGCGGGCCTGTGGATAACTTCGCCGGAGGCGATCCGGGCGACCGCCGGGTGACCACGGCGGAGATCCGCCGATGGACGGTGCGATGGCCGGATCGGGCCGTCCGAGGAGGTCGGGGGCGGGGTGAGGCACCGCAGACGGTGTCGGTGTCCGCTCGTATGCTCGACGGCATGACTGATCCACAGGCCGTGCCCAGCTCCGCCGCCCCCGGAGGTTCCGACCGGCCGGGCGGTGCGGCGCCGACCGCCAACTCCATGCGGCGGGCGCTGAGACGTGCCAGGGACGGCGTCGCGCTGGACGCCGGGGAAGCCGCCGTCCTGCTGCAAGCGCGCGGGGACGATCTGCTGGATCTGTCGGCGTCGGCGGCCCGGGTACGTGACGCGGGTCTCGCGGCGGCGGGGCGGCCCGGGGTCATCACGTACTCGAAGAGCGTGTTCATCCCGCTCACGCGGCTGTGCCGGGACAAATGCCACTACTGCACGTTCGCGACCGTGCCCGGGAAACTGCGCCGCGCGGGGCACGGGATGTTCATGTCGCCGGACGAGGTCTTGGACATCGCGCGCAAGGGCGCCGAGCTGGGCTGCAAGGAGGCGCTGATCACCCTCGGGGACAAGCCCGAGGACCGGTGGCCCGAGGCCCGCGAGTGGCTTGAGGCGGAGGGCTACGACGACACCATCGCGTACGTGCGCGCGATGTCGATCCGCATCCTGGAGGAGACCGGGCTGCTGCCCCACCTCAACCCGGGCGTCATGTCCTGGACGGACTTCCAGCGGCTGAAGCCCGTGGCACCGTCCATGGGGATGATGCTGGAGACGACGGCGACCCGATTGTGGAGCGAGCCGGGCGGCCCCCACTACGGCTCCCCCGACAAGGAACCGGCGGTCCGGCTGCGGGTCCTGGAGGACGCGGGGCGCAGCTCGGTGCCGTTCACCAGCGGGCTGCTCATCGGGATCGGCGAGACCTACGAGGAGCGCGCGGAGTCGCTGTTCGCGTTGCGGCGCGTGGCGCGGTCGTACCACGGCGTCCAGGAGCTGATCATCCAGAACTTCCGCGCCAAGCCGGACACGGCGATGCGCGGGATGCCCGACGCGGAGCTGGACGACCTGGTGGCCACGATCGCCGTCGCCCGGCACATCATGGGCCCTTCCGGCTGCCTCCAGGCACCGCCGAACCTGGTGGACGCGGAGTACGCGCGTCTGATCGGCGCCGGGATCGACGACTGGGGAGGGGTGTCACCGCTCACACCCGACCATGTCAATCCCGAGCGTCCGTGGCCGCAGATCGACGAGTTGGCGCGGCACTCGGAGGCGGCCGGTTTCGCACTGCGGGAACGCCTGTGTGTGTATCCCGAGTTCGTGCAGCGTGGTGAGCCCTGGCTCGATCCCCGGCTGATGCCGCACGTGAACGCCCTCGCCGACCCGCTGACGGGTCTCGCCGCCCCGGACGCCCGTCCGGTCGGCCTTCCCTGGCAGGAGCCCGACGAGGGGTACGTGGCCGCGTCGGGGCGTACGGACCTCCACCGCACCATCGACACGGAGGGCCGTTCGTCGGACCGCCGTGACGACTTCGACGCCGTGTACGGCGACTGGGAGGCGTTGCGGGAGGCCGCCGTACCCGGCATGGTCCCGTCCCGGATCGACGGCGACGTGCGCGGCGCGTTGCGGACCGCGGCCGACGACCCGACTCGGCTCAGCGACTCCGAGGCGCTCGCGCTGCTGCACGCGGACGGTCCCGCGCTCGACGCGCTGTGCACGGTCGCCGACGATCTGCGGGCGTCGGTGGTCGGGGACGACGTGACCTATGTCGTCACCCGGAACATCAACTTCACCAACGTCTGCTACACAGGCTGCCGTTTCTGCGCCTTCGCCCAGCGCCGTACCGACGCCGACGCGTACACGCTCTCGCTCGACCAGGTCGCGGACCGCGCGGCACAGGCGTGGGAGGTGGGCGCGGTCGAGGTGTGCATGCAGGGCGGGATCCATCCGGACCTGCCCGGCACGGCGTACTTCGACATCGCGCGGGCCGTGAAGGAGCGGGTACCCGGCATCCATGTGCACGCGTTCTCCCCTATGGAGGTCGTCAACGGCGCGAGCCGTACGGGCATGTCGATCCGTGAATGGCTGACCGCCGCGCGCGAGGCCGGGCTCGACTCGGTGCCCGGTACGGCGGCGGAGATCCTGGACGACGAGGTCCGCTGGATCCTCACCAAGGGCAAACTCCCGGCGGCCACCTGGACGGAGGTCATCAGCACCGCGCACGAGCTGGGCATCCGTTCGTCGTCCACGATGATGTACGGGCATGTGGACCAGCCCCGGCACTGGCTGGGGCATCTGCGGACCCTCGTGGGCATGCAGGAACGGGCCCTGGAGAAGGGGGTCGAGGGCTTCACGGAGTTCGTGACGCTCCCGTTCATCCACACCAACGCCCCGGTCTACCTCGCGGGTATCGCCCGTCCCGGCCCGACCACCCGCGACAACCGGGCGGTCACCGCGATGGCCCGGCTCCTGCTTCACCCGCACATCCGCAACATCCAGACGAGCTGGGTGAAGCTCGGTGCCGAGGGCGCAGCCGAGATGCTGCGTTCCGGGGCGAACGACCTCGGCGGCACGCTGATGGAGGAGACCATCTCCCGGATGGCGGGCTCCAGTTACGGCTCGTACCGCTCCGTCAAGGATCTGGTCGCCATCGCGGACGCCGCCGGCCGCCCGGCCAAACCCCGCACCACCCTCTACGGCGAGGTGCCGGAGGAACGGCAGCGGGCCGCGGCGGAATCGGACGGTCACCTTCCGCAGCTGCTTCCGCTGGTGGAGGAGTAGGGGGCGGGGTGGGGCAGGGGCGGGCCGGGACGGGGCGGGGTGAGCCGGGACGGGGTGAGCCGCTCGGATTTTGAGACTTTTCACCCCGTTTCGTAGCTATTTGCCCAGGTCTTCGAAATCGGCCCGGCCGAATCGGGAACCCGGCGGCGCTGGGCGGTGTACCAGAGATGAAGCGGTGCGGATTTCGCACCGGAAGAACCTCCGGGGACTTCGCCCGGACACCGGCGGGGAGGCATCGATGGAAGTGCTGCGGCGGTTCGTCGCCCTGATGGCGTCGCTGGCTCTGCGACAAGTACTCGTGCCGAGCACGGTGGATGGGGCCGTGCACCACGGTCAGGGCTGGGCGGTGCGGAGCCGGTCCAGCGCCGCACGGGCCCTGGCCGTTGAAGGGTGGGCATCACCGAGGACCCGCTCGTACAGCGGGAGAAGATCCGTGAGCATCCGGGCCGCTTGCCCGATATCCCCGGAGAGCTCATGGACCCGGGCGAGACCGGCACGGGTGTCGAGGGTGTCCGGATGCAGTGCGCCGAGCACCTGGTCGCTGTCGCTCAGCAGGGTCTCCAGCAGATCGGCGGCCCGCGTCAGCTCGCCACCCCGCCGGTAGGCGTAGGCGAGATTGCTGCGCGCGCCGAGAGTGTACGGATGTGTGTCCCCGAGGGCCTGTCGGCACTGGGTGAGCACGGTTTCGTAGAGACGGGTCCCGCGCTCCTGGTCTCCGGCGGCGACGTAGGCACCGGCAAGGTTGTTGCGGACGGCGATCGTTGCCGGGTCAAGGTCACCGAGCACCCGCTCTCGCTTCGAGAGCGTGTCCTCGTACAGCTCGATGGCGCGGTCGAGGTTATCGCTGTCCTCATAGACGGAGGCGAGCGCGTTGCAGGTCATCAGGGTGTCGGGATGGTCGGCGCCGAGGATTCGAGCCCGCTGTTCCAGCGTGGTCTCGTAGAGCGTGCGGGCGCGTGGAAAGTCCCCCGTTCCCGCGAGGCCGAAGGCGAGATTGTGCCTGCTGGTGAAGGTGGCGGGGTGTTCGGCGCCTTCGGTGCGCTCACGGTAGGCAAGGATCACCTCCCGCAGCGGCAGGGCGGGGGCGAAGAGTCCGGCGCGGTACAGATGGTCGGCCGCGGTGACGAAGAGATCGACGGACCTGTCGGTGAGGTGGTGCGGCGGGGTGTGTGTGGCAAGGGCGGTGATGTGGGGCAGGAGCCGGGTCTGCCTCTCGGTGGCCGTCGGGGCGACTCCCTCACCCTCCGGGACGGCATCGTGGAGAAGCCTCTCGGCAGCGGTGAGTCCATCGGGACGGACAGGGCCTGATGCCGTCGGCCGTGCGCGGTCGGCCTCCGCGACGAGCCGGGCTCGCAGGGCGGCTTGCACCAGGCGGTGCACCCGCAGACCGCCGCCGCGCGTGAGGGTGACCATCGTGTAGGCATGGAGAACGCCGATCGACTCGTCAAGGGCGTCCGGGTCGGGACCGTCGAGGTCGCCGTCAGGGGTGACGGGATGTCCGGGGCTTCCCGGTCGGTCGGGACAGCCGGGGTGGCCAGGGAGTCCAAGGCGGCCGGCTTCGGGGGAATCGAGCCCGGGGGCAGGGCCGAGGGCCAGCGGCGAAAGGAGATCGCGGGGGATGTCGTCGGGCGCCAGCCAGGCAACTGTGTTGAGGACGGATACGGCGAGAGGGTCTCGGGCGGTGACGGCCCGCAGGGTGTGCTCCCAGATGCGGGCGACGGTGCGTTCGGGTTCGATGGCGTCGGTGCGTTTGGCCAGCATCCGGCGCAGACCTCGGCGGTAGGCGTCCATGTCCTTGCCGGTCTGGTGGAGGTACGAGCCGGCCTGTTCCAGGGCGAGGGGCAGATGGCCGAGTTCGTCCGCGAGAGCTGCGGCGGCCTGGCGTTCCGCCGGGGCGGGAGTCCGCCCGCTGTATGCAAGGGCGCAGAGCAGATCGGTCGAGGCGGCGGGGGTCAGCGGCCCGAGGGGAAGGGCGGCGCCAATGGTGTGCCAGCCCGTGGCACGACGGCTGGTCGCCAGCGCGTGGCCGCCGGAGAGGGCGCCGAGGTAGGGGTGAAGGTCGGCAGGGTTCTCGACGTTGTCGAGCACGAGCAGCCAGCCGGGGTGCCACTGGAGCCAGGTGAGGGACCAGGCGACCCGTTCCTCCGTGGTGGCCTCGCGGGCCCACAGCGGGGCCAGGCGTACGGCGAGGGAGGCGAGTCCCGCTTCGATGGCCGCAGGAGCGGTGGCGGTGATCCACCAGACGAGGGGATAGGCCGCGCGGTATCCGGAGGCGTAGTGGAGGGCGACGGTGGACTTGCCGATTCCGCCGAGGCCATGGATCGCGACGGTGCGGGTCGCGCGGGAGGTGGGGAGGTCGGGGGCGGGTGCATAGGGGGCGTGGGAGTTGGTGGTGTGAGGGTCGGCGGCCCGGAGGTCGGTGATGGGGTGGGCCGCAGCGGCGGTCGGGGAGCTCGACGCGGCCGGGTGGCCGGGCTCAGGGCCGGCGGCGTGCTCTGCCGGGGGATGCGCGGGTGGCGCGAGGCGATTCGGAGCGGTGAAGAGGGAGCGGAGGAGGGTGAGGGTGTCGTCGCGGCCGGTGAAGGTGGCGGGGGGCGGACCGGGGAGGTTACCGGTACCGGGCGGGGCCTGGGTTTCCCGGGCCGAGTGGGCCGCGTCGGCAGGAAGGACGACGACCCGGGCGTGGTCGCCGGTGATGGCAACGCCGATCGCCTTGGCGGCGATGGCCCGGGTGCCCGAGGCGTGGACCTGTGGAGCGGCGGCAGAGGGTGCGGAGGCGGCTGAGTCGCCCGAGGAGCGGTCAGGTGGCCCGGGGTTCTCGGGCACAGGCCGGGTCAACGTCGGACGGTGTTGTGGTCGCCGGTGACTGCGGTGCCGATGTGGTGTCCCGCGATCGACCGTTCGCCGGAGGCGGTGACGTTCATGGGGGCGGGCTCGGGGGTCGGGGCGGAGCGGAGGAGGGTGAGGAGTTCGGCGCGGAGGTCCGGGTCTTCACGGAGCGCGCGTTTGATGTGCTGGCGCAGGGCCGCCAGGGAGTCCGGGTCGTCAGGGGTGGCGGCCGCTTCGGTGACGACCGTCTCCAGTTCTCCGCGGGCGCCGGCCGGGCGGTGGGACCAGATGGTGTGCAGGACCCGAAGACCGAAGTGGTGGGGCGAGGCGTTGTGGGGCCCCGCGGCGGGCTCCAGGGTCCGGATCGGCTCGGCCGTTCCGTTCGACTCGCTGACGGTGTGGGGGTGCGGGGCTTCATCAGGACGGTGGGTCGTCCGGAGGGGCGGAGCGTCGGAGGAGGAAACGGAGAGCAGAGGGAAGCGCGGTGGCGGGGAACCCTCGCGATGGGAGGCCATCGCCGCCGAGAGATAGGGGCTCAGTTGTTCCATGAGCGAGGTGGCACCGGGCTCCATCGTGTTCCTCCCCCTCCCGCCGCCGTAGGACGGCGTGTCCGGGACCGAGGGTATGGGGTGGCGCGATCCACAGATAGACCACCGGACCCCACGAACTCGCCTATGGGTTAGGCGTGTTCAACAAGAGCCGTATGAGTGCGACGAAGGGAGAAGAGGGCTGACGGGATGACTTGCCTGCCTTGCGTTGGTGGGTGGTGCGGCGTGCGGGGGTTGCTTCTGCTGGGAGGGCGGTGATGGTGGTCGGCCGCGCGGTAGCCGTCGGAGGCCGATGTCAGGTTCGGCGGTCAACGTCTCGCGTTCCAGGGGCATACCTCATCGGGGTCTGATTCTCGCGCGTGTTCGTGGTCGGTGGCGCCGTCGTTCGGGTGGCGGCTGCCGGAGCCGCGGGGGCATGGGCCCTCGTACCGCCTGGATCGCGCGCACTTCAGTACCCCTACCGAGTTCCTCGGCGAACAGCACGCCTTGCGGGACCGCAGACAATGCGTCGCGGTGCCCACACTGCTCCTGGCGTCGGTTCCTCGACTGCGCCTCTCACGCTCACCCTGCGCTCCCTTCACCGTCCCTTCTCGCCGCGACGTTCCTCCGCTGCCGTAACAGCACCGTCTGACCCAGCCTCGGCCAAGCGGGCCACCCCCCGAGCCCGAGCACCAACAGGACCAGCACCAGCACCAGCAGGACCGGGACCAAGACCAGGACCAGACCTAGGACAGGAGCTCGCATGGACGTGACTTCGGTGGGTGGGGCTTCGGCGTTCGGTCGGCGGGCGTTTGTGGTGACGGGGGGTGCTGTCTCGCTCGGGTGGGCGGCTGGGGGTGTCGCCGGTGCGGAGGGCGGGGCGGGAGCAGAGGCGAGGTCGAGGCCTGGAGTGGCGCCGGGGACGGGGGACAGGGTGACGTGGACGATTCGGGGGACGCTTCCGCCGGGTGCGCCGGATTACGTCTATCTGCCGGTCGATGTTCCTTCCGGAGTGCGGGAGTTGCGGGTGGCGTACCGGTACGACCGGCCGGTGGTAGCGCCCGGCACGGCGGGCAACGCGCTGGACATCGGGCTGTTCGGGACGGGGGGTGTCGCGGCGGGTGGGGCGGGGTTCCGGGGCTGGTCGGGAGGTGCCCGTACGGAGTTCTTCGTCCGGGGTGACGACGCCACACCCGGGTATCTGCCGGGCCCCGTGGACGCGGGCCGTTGGCACATCGTGCTCAGTCCGTACACGGTCGCGCCGGGCGGGCTGACGTACGAGGTGCGGGTCACGCTGGTGCCGGGACCGCCCGCCGCACCCGTTCCGGACCGCCGGTATCCGCCGCAGCGGGCACGTGGGCGGGGCCGGGACTGGTACCGGGGCGACTGTCATCTGCACACCTGGTACTCCGACGGCCGCCGTACCCCGGAGGAGGTCGCGGCGCTGGCGCGCGCGGCGGGTCTGGACTTCATCAACTCGTCGGAGCACAACACCCACGCGGGCCACCGGCACTGGGCGGGGGCGGCGGGTGACGACCTGCTGGTGATGCTGGGCGAGGAGGTCACCACCCGCAACGGGCATGTACTGGCGATCGGCACCGACCCGGGCACGTTCGTGGACTGGCGCTACCGGGCCCGGGACAACCGCTTCGGCCGGTACGCGGGGGTGATCCGCCGCGCGGGCGGGCTCGTCGTACCGGCGCATCCGCACGCCACCTGCGTGGGCTGCGGGTGGAAGTACGGGTTCGCGGAGGCCGACGCGGTGGAGGTGTGGAACGGCGCGTACGGGGCCGAGGACGAGGCGGCACTGGCCGAGTGGGACAACACGCTGGTCACAGGGGTGCGGGGTGGGCGGCGCGGATGGGTTCCGGCGATGGGCGGCAGCGACGCGCACCGGGATCCGGAGCCGGTGGGGCGGCCTCAGACTGTGGTCCTCGCGGACGATCTGACCCGGGTGGCCGTCCAGGAGGGTATCCGGGCGGGGCGCAGCTATGTCGCGGAGTCCGCGTCGGTACGGGTCGACTTCTCGCTGGTGGACGGGCGGGGCCGTCGGGCGGGGATCGGTGAACGGCTGGCGGTCGGGCCTGACGCGGCGGTGACGGCACAGTTGACGGCTTCGGGGGTGCCGGGCTGCACGGTCCGGTTCGTGACGGACCGGGGGGCGCTGTACACCTCGCCGGTGGTGGGTCCGTCCGGCGAGGTGGCGGTGCGGTGGACGACCACTTCGTCGTACGCGGCGTACGTCCGTGCCGAGATCCGGCACCCGTCCGGGGCACCGGGCGGACAGGGACCGTCCGGCCCGCTCGCCGCGTTCACGAACCCGGTGTTCCTGGACCCACCGCCGTGACGGACACTCCGCAGCTGACGGACGCCCCGCACCGAGCGCAGACGTCCCCCCACGCCACCCGCCACCCGCCACCCGCCACCCGCCACCGAGCACGGCAGGACACAACAGCACAGGGATGTACGTCCGTGTCGCGTCACAGCCTCGTCACCCGACCGCAGCAGCCATGGTCCTGCCGTGGGAGCGGTGATTGGATCAAGCGCATCGGGGCCGCCACCGGCATGGCAAGGGGGAAGCCGGTGGCCGACCAAACCCCGGGGGGACCTTCGATCCACTGTGATGGGGAAGTACACATGAGGAAGCTGTTGGGAACCGCCGTCGTCGGCGTCGCACTGATGGGCACCGTGTTGACCGGTGGTGCCGCAGTGGCGGGCGGGGTGGACACGGCCCGTTCCGCGCCGGTGACGGTGGCCGAGGCCGGGTCCGCACCGGCGGGACCGGTGGCCGCGGCGGCGAGTTGCAGCAAGACCCTGGGGCCGATCAAGGCCAAGGAGAGCGTGAAGTTCCGCAAGTCCGCGAAGCTGAGCGCGACCGCGCTGGGTGTGTGGGGCAAGGGCCAGAAGGGCGAGGTCTGCAATGACGGCAAGGCGTCCCGGGGGCAGTCCTACCGTCTCTGCGGCAAGTCGAGCGACAAGTGGTACTACGGCCGCACCGACCGTGTGACCGGATGGGTCCCCGCCGCCTGCATCAACTGGTAGTACCGCGGCGCACGGATCGTGCGCGAACGCACAGGTAGTGCGGCGCGACCGGTAGTGCGGCGCGACCGGTAGTGCGGCGCGACCGGTAGTGCGGCGCGACGCCTTGCGCAGGGCACCCGTCACCGGAACTCCGGGGCGGGTGCCCTGTCCGCTGTGCCACCTCCCGGCCGACGGCGGATTCCGCTGCGCCACTGCCCCGGCCGACGGCGAACCGTCGGCAACCGACCGCCGACCGCCGACCCCCACCACCGGCACCGGCACCGGCACCGGCACCAGCACCAGCACCAGCACCAGCACCAGCACCAGCACCAGCACCAGCAGACACCAACCGCAGACGGGCCCACCGCAGACGGGCCGACCGCAGACCGCATACGAGCGGACCGCAGACGGCAACCGGCAACCGGCCCCGACAGCGGACAACGAACAGCCAGCAACCAACCACCGGCCCCCGTGGCCACGGCCGCCGGACCCACCACCCGACCCGGGAACGCCACCCGACCCGGGAACGTCACCGAACCCGACACCCGACACCCGGGAACGCCGTCGCCCCCGGGGTCGGATCGAGATGACCCCGGGGGCGACGGACCGGTGGAGCTGTCGGTTACGGGGTGTCCCGTACCGTCCCGGTGTGGATGTCACCCTCGATGGGGTTCCACTCGGCGTCGTGCACGATCTCCTGGAGCCGCAGGGTCTCGTCCGTCTCGGCCACCGAATCGGTGACCGTCGGGACGGTGACGTCCGCGGTGAGCGCGCCCGCGGCGAACATCACGGGCAGATACGCGTCGCCCTCCCACAGACGCGACAGCGGCACCTCCGGGGTGGGAGGAGTACCGAACTGGGCGTCGAGCCAGGTCGGGTCCACGTCGCGGGTGGACAGTTCGGTACCGCCGGTCGCGGGAAGGAGCTTGAAGGCGATCCCGTACAGCTCCACGTCGGCGGCCTCCGAGAGCTTCACCCGCCAGCTGAGGGCCTGCCCCTCGGTGACCTTGTCCGCGACCGGGGCCACGGAGATCTTCGGCATCGGGTCGTCGTTCCGGACGAGCACCCCGCCGCTGTGGGCGCCGACCGCCACGCCCCGTACGGCCTTCACGAAGGCGCTCCGCGCGGAGTCGTAGGCGAAGCGGGTGTTGCCCTCGACGGTGATCGGGACGTCGACGGCCTGGCTGCCCGGCTTGACGGTCACCGTACGGGCGGTGGTAGCACCCGTCTCGGCGTCCTGGACGAAGACGCGCACCTGGCCGCTGCCGTGCCCGGTGATCTTGACCGGCACCCGGAACGTCCGGCTGCCCGAGTCGCCCTCCTTGACCGTGAGCCGGCCGAGGTCGACCCGCGGCATCTTCGCCGTACCCGCGGCGGGCGTACCGGGACGCCAGCCCCACGCGTCCATCAGCCAGGCCTTCCCGGAACCGGTACGCGGCGTGAGTTCGAGGGACGCCGCCTTCCGCAGGTCCAGTCCGGCACGGACCGCCGCCTTCAGCGGTACGCGGACCTCACGGGCCCACGCGGACGTGGTCCGGTCGGTGCCCGGGATGCCGTCGATCCGGACCTGGCCGAGGTGGGCCTTGCGGCCCGCCCCGTCGGTGAGCCGGACATCCAGCTTCGTGCCGGTGCTGTTCTGCGGGACGATCACCCGCAGGGCGAGCGACTCGGAACCCTTGACGGAGAACTTCTTCGCGGGAGTCACCTTCAGCGGGGTGCCCGCCCGGTTCCAGTTCATCGCGACCGCGTGCCGTCCGGGCTCCCGGGCGGTCTCCCAGAAGGCGAAGTGCGGTGAACGCGCGCTGCCCTCGAGCGGCAGGCACGCCTTGGCCGGGTCGGGGTCGATCTGGGCGCAAAGACGTCCGCCCGTCACCTTGGTGGAGGCGGAGGGCAGCACCGCGGGGACGCGGTTGCCGCCGACGGCGTGCGTACGGACCTGCGCGGGTCCGGCGGACGGGGCCCGCCGGTTCGAACCGTCCAGCAGCGGACGGACCTTGTCGTCACCGGCGACGAACAGCCGGGCCGCGGCGGCGATGTACGTGGAACCGGCGGTCTGCTGCTGCTTCGCCGTCAGCCGGGTACGGGTGCCGGGCGCGCAGACGGCGTCGCGGGTGTCGTCGGAGTCCCAGTCGTCCCAGGCCGGGGCGACGGCCTGGCCGGGCGTCCACTCGGTGTTGAAGAAGTTGTGGTTGGCGCCGACCATGTACACCGAGCTCTGGAGGGCCTTGCCGCGGCTCACCGCGCGGGTGCCGTCGGCGTAGATCTGGCCCTGGAGGTCGGACACGTCGCCGTCGCAGCCGGGCAGCAGCGTCACCGACGGGACATCGGGCGCGGGGTTCTGGCCGAAGATGGTGGGTCCGATGAGGACAGTGCCGCGGATCTTCCAGCGGACCGGGCCCTTGTAGCCGTCGCGGTCGGCGGGCGCCGGGTAACGGCTGTCCAGTGCGGCGCGGTTGACACCCTCGCCGCCCCGGGAGTGCCCGACGAGCAGCACCTTGTCGAGGTCGGCGCGCGGCAGCTTGCGGAGGGCGGCGGGAGCGCTCGCCGGGTTCGCGGACCAGCCCGCGAGCCGGGCGAGGTGCTGCCGTACGAGGGACGAGCGGGCCTGTGCGCCCGCGTCCTCGATGCTGTGGTCCTGGCCGTTGATCCCGTTCGCGGAGATCGAGACCGTGACATAGCCCTGGGAGGCGAGGAGTCTCTGGTCGTGCAGATAGCCCTTATGGCTGGGGATCGGCTTGAAGCCGGTGTCGCAGGGCCATGAGCCGGTCTCGTTCTGCGCGTTGTAGCAGGTGCTGTGCCGGCCGTGCAGGAACAGCGCGACCGGACGCTTGCCGGGCGCGTCCTTCGGGCCGACGACCGTGGCGGTCATCTCGACCTTGCGCGGGAAGTCCGGCAGCTTCACGGACGGCAGGGTGTAGTCACCGCTGACGGTCCGGTAGCGGCCCTTGGTCCCGGGGTCGACCGGGTTGGCCGGTGCGGGGTTCGCCGCCTGCGGCGCGGGTCCGGTGCCGCTCCGGTCGCGCGGGGCGCGTTCGGCCGCCTCGTCCTTCCCGGCCTGGTCCAGTCGGCGCCCCCCGGCGAGCACCTTCAGCGCGTCGTCCGGGCCCACCTCGGCCGAGCCGAGCGGCAGCCGGAAGGTGCGCTGGTCCTTGTCGGGCGCGGGCGCGCCGAGCACCCGGTCACCGGCGTGGAACTCGACCCGGGCGTCCCCCATCGGGACACGTTCCGGCGCGGTCCATACGAGGTGCCGGTCGGCGCCCGCGCCGGTTATTCGCCAGCCTTCGGGGAGCTTGCCCCCCGGTTGACGAGCCCCTGGTTGCTGGGCCGCCGGTCGCGTACCCTCCGCTTGCTGGGCCGCCGGTGCGGAACCGGGCGGTGCGGGCGTCTGCCCTGGCGAGGCGTACGCCAGTTCCGGCGCCCCCGCCGCCAGCGCGAGAACCGCCACGGCGGCGGCTCCCTTGCGCGTCATTCGGATCAAGGTGGTCCTCCTTGCTGATCGGTGGTGCTGAGCGTCCGGGCACCGCCCGGAGGCTCCCCCGTCCCCCCGCCCGGAGGACGGTTCCCGCCGGTCGGGGGTTGCCTGCCGCGGGAGAGCGGCTGCGAGGCGAAGGGGGCGGATCGCCGTACACGCGGGGGCGGTTGCCCGGCGCACGGCGGTGAACGAGGCCCCGGCGATGGCCGCCCGGGACGGGCCGAGGCACAGGGGATGGTGGTGCCGGTACGCACGGCACGTTTCACGGCGCCCTCCCTGTGCCGGTGCCGGTACCCGGGGGCCGCGAAGCGCCGTCCCCTCCCCGACAACCGGAGGACGGCTCCCGCACACCGATGGTTGTACGGTCGGCGGCGGGTCGGGCACCGCGTCGGGATTCCGGCAAGCGGCTGTGGATACGTCAGCGGCTAAGGCGGGTTGACGCCCGTACGGTCACGGGTGGCGGTACGTGACAGGGGCCTGGCACACGGAACGGGTACGGGTACGGGTACACGTACGACCGGTAGGAGTGGGCGCCGGACGGGCACCGGCGGGCGCCGGGGAGTGGGCGAGCGCCGGGAGCGGGCGTCAGGGCAGGAGAGGTCGACGCCACCGCCGCAGGTGACCGGGAACCGGGGACAGCGGACCGCGGACAGCGGACCGGGAACCGGCGGAGGTCAGAAGGGGGGCTCCCGGCGCTCGTAGTCCTTGGCGGTTCCGCCGTGCTGGTCGACCCACCAGGCGATACGGCAGTCGAGGCAGGTGTAGCGCCACCGGGGAAGCCGGGTCTCCGGGTCGGTGGCCTGCGCCACGATCACGCCGGTGTTGCCGCACTGGACGCAGCGGACCTGCCTCTGAGCGTTCACGTCCGTCAGTGTGGCAGGGCACGGACCGGGGTGGTTCCCGATCATGGCAACGGACGCTTCGCGGGGTCTCGGTCCGGCCACCGCCCAGGAATTCTGGAAGCCCCCCAAACCGGACACACCTACGGTTCCCGCACCACCCATGGACCAGCAACCGACCTTGCTAAGGATGATCACCCGCCCTACGCGACCTTGGAATCCCCACCCCACACGCGCAGCCACCGCACCATCCCAAGGATGCCACGCCCTCATCACCCCACCACCAAACGGAACTTCGCCCTCCCGTTGACGGAAACCGCAGCGCTTAACCTCCTGTTCATGACTCAGGTGGAAGCACGGCCTCCGGCCGGGGACCCGGTCCGGGGCGCCACAGGGCCCGGCGGCGGAGGCGCGGACGTACCGGACAAGGGGCTCGGCGGGAACTCCGTCGGACTCTTCGGCAGTGCCGTCATCGGCATCTCCACGGTCGCCCCGGTCTACTGCCTGACCTCCACCCTCGGGTCCACCGCCGGCGAGGTCGGGCTCCAGATGCCCGCCGTGTTCCTCGCCGGGTTCCTGCCGATGCTGCTCGTCGCCTTCGCGTACCGCGAGCTGAACCGGGCCGTCCCCGACTGCGGCACCTCCTTCACCTGGACGGTGAAGGCATTCGGTCCCCGGGTGGGCTGGATGTGCGGCTGGGGTCTGGTCATCGCGACGATCATCGTCCTGTCGAACCTCGCGGGGGTGGCGACCTCGTACTTCTGGCTGCTCGCCGGGGAACTCACCGGCAGCGAACGGATCGCCGCGCTCGACGGCGACAAGGTCGTGCACATCGTCACGGTACTCGTCCTCGTCGCCGTGGCCACCGCGATCAGTTACCGGGGCATGACGGCCACCAAGGGCGTGCAGTACACCCTGGTCGCCCTCCAGCTCGTCGTCCTCGTCGTCTTCGTGGCGCTCGCCGTGCAGAAGGCGCGGTCCGGCGCCTTCGCCACCGGTGCCGACTTCTCATGGTCCTGGCTGAACCCGTTCGCCGTGCAGTCCTTCGCCGCGTTCACCGCCGGACTGTCCCTGTCGATCTTCATGTACTGGGGCTGGGACGCCTGTCTCACCGCCAACGAGGAGACCGTCGGCAGCGACCGTACGCCCGGCCGCCCCGCCCTCGTCGCGATGGTCGTCCTCGTCGGCTCCTACCTCGCGACCGGGGTCGCCGCACAGATGGCGGTCGGCTCCGGAACGTCCGGCCTCGGACTCGCGAACCCCGACACCTCCGACAACGTCTTCGCCGCGCTCGCCGGTCCCGTCATGGGCGGCGCGCTCGGGGTGCTCCTGTTCGTCGCGGTCCTGGCGTCCGCCGCGGCGAGCCTCCAGACGACGTTCATCCCCGTCGCCCGGACGGTGCTCGCCATGTCCGCGTACGAGGCGCTGCCCGCGTCGTACGCACGGGTGCACCCCCGCTACCGGACACCCGGACGGGCGACGATCACGGCGGGGATCGCGACCGGGGTGTTCTACACGGTGATGACGCTGGTCAGCGAGCACGTACTGGTGGACACGATCTACGCGCTCGGTCTGATGATCTGCTTCTACTACGCGCTGACCGCGTTCGCCTGCGCATGGTACTTCCGGGCGGAGCTGCGGAACTCGTTCCGTGACCTGATGTTCAAGGGCGTCTTCCCGCTGCTCGGCGGAGTGCTGCTCGCGGCCGTCTTCACGAAGACGCTGATCGACATGTGGAACCCTGCGTACGGTTCCGGGTCCGCCGTTCTGGGGGTCGGGTCGGTGTTCGTGATCGGGGTGGGGCTGCTGGTGCTGGGGTTCGGGATCATGCTGGTGATGCGGCGGCGGAGCCCCGCGTTCTTCCGGGGCGAGATCCTCACCAAACAGTCCCCGGCCCTTGCAGTACCGGACTGACCCCCCTTCCCTGTGCTGGGCGTACCTGTTCCTGCTCCTGGCCTTGCCCGTCATCCGCCGCGGAACCCCCTTCCTCGCGGACTCGCATGGCTGCGGGAGGGGGTGGGCGGGAATCTCTGCCCGCAGACTCCGATGCTCTTCAGTCGGACATGGGGGATGTCCGACCGAGCGCGTTGGAGCGAGGACGGAGAATCCCGACCGGCACCGACCCGAAGAACAGACCGGACGCGCCCCAAAGGGGCGCGGGGAACTGCGCAGAACCACCGAACGACGGCACAGGGACAAGTGCGTCCAGCAGGAACGAGAACCGCCCCGCACCCGAAGAGCGACGAACAGAGGCAGCATCCAGGGGCGCGGGGAACTGCGCACAACCCACGGACGACGGCACAGGAACGAAGTACGCCCCGCCGGACGAACCTGGGAAGCGCAAGCGAAGGCGACCCGTCGGGAACCGTTCGCGCGCGTACGCGCCTCCTCCTTGGGTACGACCGCAGATACGGGGCGGGCGAGCGCACGGGGCGGGCCCCTGACGTCCGGACTCTGTGACAGGTACATATCCAAGCTGACGCATCAGGCCTGAACAAGGCAAACTGGCGGCAGCCCACAGACACGTCGGGAACGGCAGGGGGACTGTATGGACGGAGAACCGCGAGTTCCGGGTCAGCGTCATCCGGTTGAGGCTCCCGCTCACGGCGCGTCCCCGGTCTCCGGCGGCGCAGCCGGGACGTACCGCGCCAGGACGGACGGCGGCGGTCGCGGAGTGAGCGGCGAGGGCGGCGAGGGCGTCCGGACCGGCGAAGACGTCCGGGCCGGCACCGCCCGCGACGCGACAACTCCGGCGCCCCGCACCACGGCTACAGCGGACGCGGCCCCGGACACACCCACCGCCGGAGGCGGCCCGGTCCACCGGGTCACGTCCGGCCCTCACCCCACCCCGGCAGCAGCCCCCAGCGCGCACCAGGCCGTCAGCGGCACCCCCGGCGCCGACGCCAGCCCACAGCCCACCCCGGGCCCGGGCGCCACCCGCACCACCACCGCAGCCACAACCGCCACAGCCACCGCAGCCACAACCGCCGCCGCAACCGCAACCGCCGCAACCGCCAAAGCGGAACTACGCTTCGGCGTGCTCGGCCCCGTGCGCGCGTGGCGCGGCGGGGAGGCCCTGCCGATGGGGTCCCCCCAGCAACGCGCCCTGCTCACCGCGCTGCTGCTCCGCGAGGGCCGGATGGCGACCGCCGCCCAGCTCATCGACGCCCTGTGGGGCGACGAACCCCCGTCCCAGGCGCTCGCCGCGATCCGCACGTACGCCTCCCGGCTGCGCAAGGCCCTCGGACCGGGGGTCCTGGTCAGCGAGGCGGGCGGGTACGCGGTCCGGATGCCGTCCGACGCGCTGGACCTCTCGTACGCGGAGGACCTGTCCGCCACCGCCGAGAAGGCCCGCAGCGAAGGCGATCTGCACCGCGCCCGGACCGTGCTGAACCAGGCGCTCGCCCGCTGGGACGGCGAGCCCCTCGCCGGTGTCCCCGGACCGTACGCCGCCACCCAGCGGACCCGGCTGGAGGAAATGCGGCTGCAACTCCTCGAAACCCGGCTCGACATGGACCTCGAACAGGGCTGCCACGCCGAGGCCGTGTCCGAGCTGACCGCCCTCACCGCCGCGCACCCCCTGCGGGAGCGGCTGCGGGAACTCCTCATGCTCGCGCTGTACCGCAGTGGACGGCAGGCCGAGGCGCTCGCCGTGTACGCCGACACCCGGCGGCTGCTCGCCGACGAGCTCGGTGTCGACCCGCGTCCCGGCCTCAGCGAACTCCAGCAGCGCATCCTCCAGGCCGACCCCGGCCTCGCGGAGCCGTCCGCCCCGGCCGCTGAACCGGCCGTCACCCTCGTACGTCCCGCCCAGCTCCCGGCGACCGTCCCGGACTTCACCGGACGGGCGTCGTTCGTCTCGGAACTGAGCGACGTACTGTCCACCGCCGAGGGCCGGGTGATGGCCGTGTCCGCCGTCGCGGGCATAGGCGGGGTCGGCAAGACCACGCTCGCCGTGCATGTCGCCCACCGCTCCCGTACCCGCTTCCCCGACGGTCAGCTGTACGTCGACCTCCAGGGCGCGGGCCCCCGGGCCGCCGAACCCGAAGCAGTCCTCGGGGCGTTCCTGCGGGCCCTCGGCACCCCGGACACGGCGATCCCCGAGACCCTGGAGGAGCGCGCCGCGCTGTTCAGGTCCATGCTCGACGGGCGCCGCATCCTGATTCTCCTCGACAACGCGCGGGACGCCGCGCAGGTACGGCCGCTGCTGCCGGGCACCGAGGGGTGCGCCTCGCTGATCACCTCCCGGGTGCGGATGGTGGATCTCGCGGGCGCCCATCTGGTCGACCTCGACGTGATGTCGCCGGAGGAAGCGCTTCAGCTGTTCACGCGGATCGTGGGGGCGGAACGCGTCGCGGCGGAACGCGAGTCCGCGCTGGACGTGGTCGCCGCGTGCGGATTCCTGCCGCTCGCCATCCGGATCGCCGCGTCCCGGCTCGCCGCGCGCCGCACCTGGACCGTCTCCGTCCTCGCCGCGAAGCTCGCCGACGAGCGGCGCAGGCTGGACGAGCTCCAGGCCGGTGACCTCGCGGTGAAGGCGACCTTCGAACTCGGCTACGGCCAGCTCGAACCGAACCAGGCGCGCGCCTTCCGGCTGCTCGGTCTCGCCGACGGTCCGGACCTCTCGCTGGCCGCGGCGGCGGCTGTCCTCGATCTCCCCCAGGACGACACCGAGGACCTCCTCGAAGCCCTCGTCGACACCTCGCTGCTGGAGTCCGCCGCGCCGGGCCGCTACCGCTTCCACGACCTCGTCCGCCTCTACGCGCGGGCGTGCGCCGAACGCGACGAGCAGCCGAACGCCGAGCCGCCGGCCGCCCTGACCAGGCTCCTCGACTTCTATCTGGCCACCGCCGCCGGGGTGTACGGCCTGGAGCGGCCCGGTGACCGCACGGTCGACCATCTGGCACCGACCTCGTACCCCGGGCTGCGGTTCACCGACAGCCGGGCCGCCCTGGACTGGCTGTACGCCGAGGCCGACTGCCTGCTGGCCGCCGTCCGGCAGGCCGGCCAGTCCGGTGCCCTGCGCAGGGCGGTGGACCTGCTGCTCGCGGCGAAGGACCTCGCGGAGACGGGCGTCAGCGCCCGGCGCTACGAGGCCGCCGCGACCGCCGTGCGGGACGCGGCGGCGGCCGCCGGTGACACCTGGGTCGAGTCCCGCGCGCGGACGACACTCGCGCAGGTGCACAGCACGGCCGGGCGTTTCGCGCGCGCCGACGAGGAGGCCGCGCGGGCGTTGCCCCCGGCGCGGACCGCGCACGACCCCTGGGTCAGCAGCAACGCGCCCAACGAACGCGGCATCATCGCCCTGTACGAGGGGCGCCACGAGGACGGCGAGCGGCATCTGGGCGAGTCCATCGCCGCGTTCCGCGCCGACGGCAACCGGCCCGGTGAGGCCAGCGCGCTGTGCAATCTGTCCCGTATCCATCTGGCCGGGGGCCGCACGGAATCGGCCGTGCGTCTCGCCGGACAGGGCGTCGCGATCTACGACCAACTAGGACTCACCCTGCGGCTGGCCAACGGCCGCTACGCGCTGGGGATGGCGCTGACCCAGGCCGGACGGCTGCCCGACGCGCTCGACCAGCTCACCGGCGCCCTGGCCGTGTTCCGCGCGTCGCGGCAGCGGCTGTGGGAGGGGATGAGCCTGTTCCGGCTGGCGGAGGCGCACCTCGCGGGGGACCGCCCGGCGCAGACCGCGGTACTCGCCGAGCAGGCGCTGATCGCCCTGCGGCAGATCGGCGGCGAGTGGCGGCGCGGGAACGTCCTCACCCTGCTCGGACGGGCCCTGGCGCGGCTCGGACAGAGCGACCGGGCACGTGCCTGCTGGTCGGAGGCCCTCGCCATCTACGAGGAGCTGGGCTCCTCCGAGGCCACGGAGGTACGGGCGTTGCTGGCGCCCATGGCCGCGGCGTGACCCGTGCGTGTGCCTTGCGGGTCCTGAGCGGGTCCTGAGCGGGTCCTGAGCGGGGGTCCCTAGCGGGTCCTGAGCGGGCGCTGGACAGGGTGCAGGGTGCTCAGGCCAGGCGGCTGGGTCCCGGGCGCTCGGCTGGTCGCGGGTGGGCCCTTCCGCGCCCGTGCGGGCTGCTTGACCGCCTCGGTCGAGCCGAACCTCCCGGATATGGGACAGGTATGGGACAAGGTATGGGACAGGTATGGGACAGGTACCGGCGGGAAACCGCCCCGGTTCACCCAGGCCATCCGGGACACCAGGGACACCCAGGCCGTCCGGGACACCCAGGCCATCGGAAGCCCCGATGACCGCTCAGGGTGGACAACCCGGCACCGCCCTCTGACCGTCAGGCACGGTTCGATACGGTCCGGCACGGGGGGAAGGGGCGAAGATCAGCCAGCCCAGCCATCGGACACCACCGGGCAAACCGCCACGATTCCCCGCGTTCATCGTTCGTTTATCGCCGCACGCCACTGTGTACCGCATCGGCCCGCCGCAGCGGGGGGCAGGCGAGCCGGTTCAGGCCACACCGTTCTAAGGTGTACGGCCCGAACGCTCGTCCGGCAGCCCACGGGGGAGCTGCCGGACGGGCCTCAGACTCGACGACTCCCAGAATAGGAGTTCAGCACCATGAGCAATGCCGAGCACATCGACGGCACCATCAAGCCGCAGGACAGTCACGCCACGGGCGAGGAGCCCCAGGTGACGGTCAAGGACAGCCACGCGACCGGCGGCAAGGGCAAGCCGGTGAAGCCGCTGGACAGCCACGCGACCGGCGGCACCGCGAAGCCCGCGGACAGCCACGCGACGGGCGGCAAGCCCTAACAAGCCTGCACCGCACGGGGGAACCGAACCGCGACGGCACCGAGGGGGAGCCGTCGCGGTTCGCTGTGCCCCGGAAGCGGGCAGGATCGTTCCGTCCGCACCTGTCCTCGTTCCCGTCACCGCACCCCAGGGGAGATCCCGCACATGACCCGCGCCACGAAGCTGCTCGTCGTCGCCGTCCTCACCACGGGCACCGCGCTCGGTACGGCGGCCGCCGCCTCGGCCGCCGACAACCACGCCACCGGCGGCCAGAACCGCCTGGTGAAGCCGCTGGACAACCACGCGACGCACCTCGGGCCGCTGGACAACCACGCGACCGGAGCACACTGACGGCCGTCCCGGCCGGCCCTGGCCGCGCGGCTCCCTCCTCGCCGTCCGGCCGAAGGAGCCGCGCCGTCCGGCCGAAGGAGCCGCGCTGTCCGGCCGACGGAGCCGCGCTGGCGTGGCGAGGGCCGCCCGGCGGGCGTAGCGTCGTTGGCGTCAGGCGCGAAGGAGGCGACGCGATGCTACGCAACGTCCTCGGGTCGGTCCTCGCCCTGCTCGGTGCGACGGCCGCCGTCTGGAGCCCCTTCCGTGCCTGGTACGACGGCCGTCTCGGGCGGTACTACGAGGTCGGGGAGCTCTTCACGGGCCACGGCGTCACGGACGCGCGGTCCGCTCTCTTCCTCTCCCTGTTCCTGCCGTTCCTGGTGGCGGCGGTACTGACCCTGGTCGGTGTGGCCCTGCGGTCCCGGACCACGGTGGCCCTCGCCGGACTGATCGTCCTCGGCTTCACGGTCCTGTGGATGGTCCGGCTCGGGCTCGCCCTCGGTGAGCTGACCGTGAACGGCGACGGCACGGGCCTCGGCTGGGGAGCCCTCGCGGGCCTGGGCGGCGGCTTGGTGATGCTGCTCGGCGCCGCCCTGATGCCGGGCCGCCGCGCCCGTCCGACGCCCACGTCTCCCCCGGCCGACACGGCTCCCCCGGCCCCGTACCCACCCCCGCCGGACACCCGGTACGACGACTCGGCTCCGACGCGTACGTGGGACACCCCGCCCGACACCCCGGGGCCCCGACCGCCGGACCAGCACTGAAGCCCCGTGCCCACACCTCGCACCTCGGCCGAAGCCGCGCACCCGGGCCTCGACCCCGTCGGCCACTGCGGCATGAGGACAGGCCGCTCGCTGTCCTGTCCTAAAGGTCCGGGGATTCCTCGGGTGGTGGCGCGCCCTCCAGAAGGCGTTCCGCGAGGTCGTCGGCCCACTCCTGTGCCCACACCCGGATCGCGACGACCTCGCCCCTGCTGACGCCGTACGTCCGGAACTCCCGGTCGTCCGTCCACTCCGCCCCGGCGAGCCGGGCCTGGAGGTCGCTCAGGTCGAACGTGTCGGGGGCGTGCCGACGGCCGAGTTCCTCAAGATCCGGACGGCCCCATCGGTCCGCGACAGCGTGGACGTGGACGAGGTCCCGGGCGAGCCCCCGGTCCGCGAGAGCGCGGACCTTGGTACCCACCAGGTCCTCAAGGCTGAGCGCGAGCCCGATCGGGGTGGCGACGGGCGGATGCCACAGGGCTTCCTTGGCCGCGTGGACCTCGACGGCCGGCATCGGAACCGCCGTCCCCCCGCCCACGGGTCCGGTCGCGACGTCACCCCGGCCCCCACCTCCGTCCATGCCCCCCACCTCGGACACCACTCCGGCGAAGGCCGCCGGGCCGCCAGGACCAGCCACGACGAACCTGGCCGCCAGCGGACCCGCCTCCCTCTCCGTGACGAACCAGCCGCGCCGCTCCAGTTCCGCGGTGACGGCGGTGGCGATGTCCGGCATGGGTACGGAGCTGTCCGTCGCGAGGCCGAGACCGTTCCCGGTGCACTCGGTCAGCCCGTGCGCGACGGCGGCATACCCCCCGGCGAGCGCGAGACGGTACGGGCTGCCCGCGGCGAGGAGAGCACGCAACAGCCCCCCATGGAGTTCGCCGGGGTTCATTCGGCTGCCGGTGACACGGAGGTCGATGAGGTTCCCATGGACCGATTGTCCCCGCCCCCACGGGATAGGGCCCGCTCCGACGGGCGGACGGGCGGACGGTCAGCAGGCGGCGTACTCCGAGTGGGCGGGCAGCGCGGGGACGGGGACGCGGGGGCGCGCGGGGCGCAGGGGCACGCGGGGCGCAGGTGGCACGAGCGGCACGGGGCACGGGCGGCGGGCGGCGGGCGGCGGGCGGCGGGCGGCACAGGGCATGGGCGGCGCGGGGCAGGTGCTGCGGCGGCTACCAACCCTCGCGCGATGTATGCGAAACGCACACGCTGCCCCCATGGAGCAGCCGGAACACACTCTGCGCACGGCCGTCGACCGATGGCATGCCGCGGTGAACGCCCACGCCCCCGCGCGGGTCGAGGCCACTGTCAGCGATCCGGTCGTGGTGAGGGGACCCAGAGGCGCCGGTCCCCTCAGCCCCGCCGAGTTCGCCGAGTTCGCCGAGTTCGCCGAGTTCGCCGAGTTCGCCGACTGGGCGGCACGATCCGGGATCGAACTGGTTCCACGGTCCTGGCACCCCGTCAGTGATCGCCTGATGGTCGTGGAGGAGGACGCCACCTGGCCCGGGAGCAAGGAACCGGTCCGGGTCGCCACCGTCTTCAGGAGCACCGGAGACCGGATGTCCGCCGCGCTGCGGCTGGCCGATCTCGGTTCCGCTCTGGAACTGGCCTCGATCTGCCGCGAGATGGCCGCAACCGAATGAGCGAGTACGACGGGTACCCCGCCCATCAGCCCCCGCCCCCGTCGGCACCCGGACCCGGACCCGGACCCGGACCCGGACCCGGACAAACCCTCTTCGAGTTCGTACGTCACTGGGCCCGCCGGTGGAACTCCCCGGGCGACGGACCGGCCCGACAACAAGGTCGCCATGTGCTCGTCACCGAAGCCGTGCGGTCCCTCGACAGCCGCGGCATCGTGACGATCAACGCCGTGGCAAACGAGATCGGCATCGACCAGAGTGGCGCGTCACGCATGGTGAAGGACACTGTCGCAGCCAGGTATCTGGAGATCAAGCCTTCGGCATCGGATACGCGCCGCCGAGAGGTGACGGTCACCTCCGAAGGTCTCGATCTGCTCCACGACGCCCATCTCTGGCAGGAGGCGTTGTTCGACCAGCTGTCCGGCCAGTGGACCGCCCAGCAGCGCGCGGAGTTCCACCACGCGATGCTCCACCTCCTGTCGCGCTCGCACACCCTCGACACCGACGGTCACGCGCGTCCCGACGCCCCATGAATTCCGGTGCGCGGAAGGCACTCGTCCGCGAGGATGCCCGACGTGACCGATGCAACCGATGCGACCGACGCGACCGAGATGACCGAGATGACCGATGCGGCCAAGGTGCCGAGCGCTCCGCTGCCGTCCGCCCAGGTGCTGGCCGCATTCGGGCTGACCGGAACGCCCGTACCGTTGCCCGGCGGCCAAGGGCAGAGCGTCCTCGCTGACGGGGCTGTCCTCAAGCCGGCGGACAGCACGGAGGTCTCCGAGTGGGGCGCCGAACTCTTCACTGAACTCGCCGACCTCGCCGATCTCGCCGTGCAGAAAGAGGACACGGCGTTCCGTGTTCCGCGTCCGATACGAGCGGCGACGGGAGGGTTCGTCTTCGACGGCTGGACATCCGACCGCCTGGTCGAGGGCGAAGCCGGTCCCGACGGGCGATGGGACGAAATCCTCACCGCGGGGCGCGCGTTCCACCACTCCCTGCGGCAGACTCCGCGCCCCGACTGGCTCGACCGACAGCAGCACCCCTGGGCCGTCGCCGACCGCGTGGCATGGGATGAGACAACGGTGAACGTCTCACCCGATCTACGCGAGCCGCTCCGCGCCTTGCTCGACCTGCGGCAACCGGTCAGTGCGCCCTCCCAGTTGATCCACGGCGACCTCACCGGCAACGTCCTGTTCGCCCCCGGCCTACCACCTGCGGTGATCGACTTCTCCCCGTACTGGCGTCCGGTGGCGTACGCCGACGCGATCGTGGCGGCCGACGGTCTGCTCCATCACGGCGCCGACCGGGCTCTGGTGGATTCCGCCGCACCGGGCACGGACGGACTTCAGATGCTGGTACGCGCGTTGATCTTCCGCTTGGTGGCCTCGGCCGGGCTCGCCGGACCTGACGCCTCTCCCCCGGCGACGGACATCCAGCGCTTCCACCTGACCGTCGACCGCGTCCGTGGGTGGTTCACCGGCCCCTGAGCGCGGCCCTTGCCGTGGGCGACCAGCAGGCGACCCATAGACGACGGGACGTGGGACAACTCATCGCGCCCTGTGGTCTCCACCTATAGGTCAGCTGGACGCCTCGACTGTCCTAGAGGCCAGCACGGCACCCCAACTGTCCTATAGGACGCCACGGTGGCTCAACTGTCCTATAGGACGACGCAGCGCGATGGCTGTCCTATAGGACATAGGACAACGCAGCATCGCAGCAGCCCTATAGGTCAGCACGGCGCCCCAGCTGTCCTTTAGGTCAACGCCGAGCCCCGACTGTCCTTTAGGCCACAGCAGAGTCCCGACTGTCCCCATGGGTCAACCAGGTCGATCAGGTCACGCACCGTCAGGTCACGCACCGACCGTGTCCCGTACCCACTCTGGGCGGCGGCGCGGCGACGAGGCGGGGTCACGTACGGGCGGTGCCGGTGCCCTTCTCCGCGTCGAGGGCGTACACGCAGCGGTCCTTGCTACAGGCGTAGACGACACCCGCCCGGACGACGGGGGCACCGGTGATCTCACCACCGGTGGCGAGCTTCCAGCGCAGTCGGCCGTCGTCGGCCTTGAGGGTGTACAGGAGGTGGTCGGTGGAACCGAAGTGGATGCGGCCCTCGGCGACAGCGGGGGCGCCGACGACCTCGCCACCGGCCTGGAAGCGCCACTTCGGCGTACCGGTGACGGCGTCGAGGGTGTAGAGGCCCTTGCCGCTGCCCACATGGACGTGTCCGTCCGCGACGAGTACCGGATCGACGGACGAGCGGGGCTCCGTGGCGATGCGCCAGCGGTCCCGGCCGTCGGCGGCGTCCAGGGCGTAGACGGTACCGAGGTAGTCGGCGAGGTACACGCCACCGCCGGTGACGGCGGGACCCGGGGCGAAAGCGGGCGGCGCGAGGAAGACGGCGGGTGCCTCGAAGTGCCAGCGGACGTGTCCGGTGGCGATGTCGACGGCGAGGACCCTGGTCCCAGCGGAGAGGTAGACATTGCCGTCCGGGGCGGGTGTGATCCGGACAGGCACGCCACCGCAGGAGGCCGCGTCGCCGATGGGGTAGGACCAGCGTTCCTCACCCGTACGGGCTTCCAGCGCGCGGAGCCGGGCGTCCCGCCAGATGTAGACCGTGCCGTCGTGCAGCGCGGGACCGGCCTCGGGGGTCTCGAAGTCGGTCTGGGCGCCGGTGACCTCCCACAGCTTCTGGCCGCCGGAGGCCTCCCACGCCTGGACACCGCCGCCGCGGGTGCCGGTGACGACGGTGCCCCGTTCGGCGCGCAGCGAGTAGATCCAGCCGTCGGTGGGCAGCCGCCACAGGTCGGTGCCCTCGCGTGCGTCCAGGGCGTAGAGGGTCGGGCCGTCGGAGGCGAGGACACGGCCGTCGGACACGGCCATGGACCAGGCCACGTCGCGGGTCTTGAAGCGGCGGCGGCCGGTGGCCACGTCAAGGGCGTGCACCTCGAAGGAGGTGACGTACACGAGGTCGCCGTCGACCGCGGGCGTGCCCCAGACGTCGTTCGACATCCGGAACCGCCACGGCCGCCAGCCCGCGCCCGCGGCGGGCGGCGCGACGGCGGGACGCGGCGGGACGGCGGGGTCGAGGGCGCCCGGCTGGGCCTTGGAGCGGGACCAGTGGCCGGAGAGCTGTGCCTCGGGCGGTCCGGCGTGCGCGGCGCCGACGCGGGCGGCGGCCTGCCGGGCGTCGGACACCCGCGGTCCCGGTCCGATCGGCACCCGCGCGCCCGCGAGGCGTACGCCGCCGTGGTCGGGGGCACCCGCGTGCCGTCCGTGGTCGACGGCGGGCGGCTGGTGAGGCACGGGCGGGGCGTGCGGAGGTGCGACGGGGGGCGGGGGACGCCGGGCGCGCCCCGGCCACGGCCACCGCGTCCGCCGCCGTGCGCGGGGGCGCCGGGCCCCGGGGCCGCACCGGGGTGGCCGCCCATCGGCGGGGCGCCCTGCGGGGTTCCGGGTGCGGCGCCCGGGTGGGGCGCGGGCCGGACGGGCGGCTGGGGGCTCACCTGGGTGCGCGCGCCGCGCCGGGACTCGATCAGGCTGGTCGCGGGCTCGGGGAGCCACGCGGAGGCGGTGCCGCTGTCGTCGGAGCCGGAGCCGAACAGGTGCGGAGCGAGCTGGGACTGGAGGTCCGCGGGAGTGGGACGGGCGGTCGCGTCCATCTGCATGCAGGACTCGATGAGGGGCCGCAGTTCCTCCGGCAGACCCGCCAGGTCGGGGCCCTCGCGCAGCAGCATGAACACCGTCTCGACCGGGTTGGCCCCATGGAAGGGGGCGTGTCCGGTGGCGGCGAAGACCAGGGTGGAGCCGAGCGAGAAGACATCGCTGGCCCCGGTCACGCTGCGGGAGTCCTTGGCCTGTTCGGGGGACATGTAGGCGGGTGTGCCGACGGCCACGTTGGTCATGGTCAGCCGGGTGTTGGACACCCCGCTGGCGATGCCGAAGTCGATGACACGCGGGCCGTCCTCGACGACCAGCACGTTGGACGGTTTGAGGTCACGGTGCACGAGTCCGGCGCCGTGGATGGACTGAAGGGCCTCCGCGACTCCGGCGGCGAGCCAGCGCACGGCCTGGGCCGGCATGGGGCCGCACTCGTTCACTATCTCCTCCAGCGAGGGCGCTGGAACGTAGGCGGTGGCGAGCCACGGCACGGCGGCCCTGGGGTCGGCGTCCACGACGGCGGCGGTGTAGAAGCCGGATACGGCACGCGCGGCCTCGACCTCGCGGGTGAAGCGGACCCGGAAGAGCTGGTCCTCGGCCAGTTCGGTCCGGACGGTCTTGATCGCGACCCGTCGCCCGGACGCCGAGCGCGCGAGATAGACCAGCCCCATGCCTCCGGCCCCGAGCCGCCCCAGCACCTCGAACGGGCCGATCCGTCTCGGATCATGCTGTGTGAGCTGATCCACCACTTGTCTGCCACCTCCCCGTACGCGCCGTCTCCGTGAACACGGCCCCGTGCAGCGTCTCACCACCGAACCGCCGCGGCGGCACGCACCCCGATTCTTCCTGTCCGGGGGGTCCGTTGCGAACCCGAGGACGAATCAGGGTGTCTCCGGCGAGTCGGCCCATTCCGCGCACCCCGGGCGTTGACGACGGGCCACCCCGGGCGCCGGGAACGTGATATGGGGCACTCTGGCCTTCCCGCAGCCCGCTCCCCGCACCCCGGATACGCGCGCGATGTGGCGTACGACTCAATTCGCAACTAGTGGCCGCGGGGCCGACGCCCTCCGGCAAGCGGCCACGCGGCCAGCCGCCGGCCACGGCTGCCGGCATCCGGCCACAAGGCCATTCCACCACCCGCGCTGACCGCATCGGCCTTGCCGACGACCCGAGCACCCTGGCCGACCGCACTGACCTGGTTGACCTGGTTGACCGGATTGGCCGCGCTGACCTCATTGGCCGCCCTGGCCTACTTGGCCGCAGCGGGCTGGTTGACCGCAGTGACCTAATTGACCGCGCCGGGCCTGCCGACCTCAAGGGCCGCGTCAGCCGTACCAAACCTGCGGGCCGCGCCACCCGCACCGGACCCACGGACCGCATTGGCCGCATTGGCCGCTTCCGAAGCGTCGGCGGCATCCGTGGCGGCGAGCACGTCGAACTCCTGGGTGGCCTCCGCGTCCGACTCGGCGGCCGCTTCTGCGGAACCTTCGACCTCATAGTCCTGAAGGACGGCGAAATCGGCTCCCTGGTTGTCGGAGAACACCGCGATACGGCCGTACGGGGTGTCGGTGGGCGCCATGTGGACACGCCCCCCGAGACGGGTGACAGTCGCGGCGGCCAGGTCGCAGTCGGGAACCCGGAAGTACACGAGGAAGTGGGAGGGCATCTCCGGCGGGAAGCTGTCCTCGATCAGAATGCGGCCACCGACCGCGGAGTCGGGGCCGGGCCGGGTCCCGGCGGGCGACCAGACGCGCAGCTCGTCGCCACCGTGCGGACCCAGATCGGTGACCCCGAAACGGAACACTGCCGAGTAGAAGGGGTCGACCACCGACTTGTCACGGGAGTACAGCTCCGTCCAGCAGAAGGACATGGGCTCCTGCTGGACGCCGAACCCGGTGCCCTGCGGGCCCTGCCACAAACCGAATACGGCTCCCTCGGGATCGGCCGCCAAGGCCATCGTCCCGTCCCTGACGGGTAGCGGACCGCTCACCACCTGGCCGCCCGCGGACCGGACCCGCCCGGTCAGGGCGGCGATGTCCGGAGCGGCGAAGTACACCGTCCAGACGGTGGGCATACGCCCGTCCCTCTTGCCTGCCAGGGCGGCGACGAGCCGCCCCTCGCGGTACGCACGGCTGTACGGCCCGTCGCCGAACATCCACCCGAACAGCTCACCGTAGAAACGTTTCCCCGCGGCCACGTCAGGCAGCATCACATCGGCCCAGCAGGGCGCCCCCTCGGCAAAACCGCCCATCAACACCTCAACCTTCCAACGAACCCCTCATCGCAGCAATCTACGCCAACCGCCCAGAAACCCCCACAGCACCCTCCCGCCCACCGGCCAGGGCCCCGGACCGGACCGGAGAGCCCCCGGACCCGGCAACCCGGACCGGACCGGAGAGCCCCCGGCCCCGGCAACCCGGACCGCACCAGCCGCGAACGGCGCCGCAAGACCGCTGAGCCCAGCGCTGCCCCCGCACCGGACAGCGCCAGACGAAGCGGCACCGGCACCCGCAGCCATGCGCAACCGCACCGCCACCGCCATGCAGAACACCCGGCGAAGAGCACCCGCACACAACCGGCCGGTCACCCCGTGGAGGGCACCCGCGCCGCATTCGTGCCTGGACCGCGCGCACCCCGTCCGACCAGGGCGGAACTCAGAAACCGCCAGGTACACGAACCGGCCCCCGACCCCCGCCGCGAACCGGGTGCACCCCATTTGCAGTCGGTCGAATCGCGCTCCGAGACCCCCTCGGTAAGCTGACGACATGACAGGACAGGTAAGAACCGTCGACGGCCGCGTAGCCGGACGACGCGGCCAGGCGACCCGCCAGAAGCTGCTGGAATGCCTCGGCGACATGCTCAGCTCGTCCCCGTACCGCGATGTGAAGGTCATCGATGTGGCCCGCAGGGCGGGCACGTCACCGGCGACCTTCTACCAGTACTTTCCCGACGTGGAAGGCGCCGTTCTGGAGATCGCGGAGGAAATGGCCGCGGAGGGCACATCGTTGGCCCAGCTCCTCGAAGGCCGCTCCTGGGCGGGCAAAGCGGGCTGGCAGACGTCCCAGGAACTCGTGGACGGATTCCTGGACTTCTGGCGCCGCAACGACGCCATCCTCCGGGTGGTCGACCTGGGCGCCGCCGAGGGTGACAAGCGGTTCTACAAGATCCGTATGAAGGTGCTGAACTCCGTCGCCAACTCCCTCGCGGCCACGGTGAAGGACCTTCAGGCCAAGGGCCGTGTCGACAAGGACGTGAACCCGGCCGCCGTGGCCGGTTCCCTCGTCACGATGCTGTCCGCCGTGGCCGGCCACCAGAAGGGGTTCCAGACCTGGGGCGTCAAACAGGCGGAACTGAAGCCGAACCTCGCCCTGCTGGTCCACCTGGGCGTCACGGGCCGCAAGCCCACCCGATAGCGGACACCAGCGGACACCGTCCCGCTCCGCCCTCAGCCTTCCGGCCCCGACGACCACACGGTCCGGCGCATCACCAGGCACTCCTCACGGCCTACGTCCGGCCAGCCTGAACAGACGGATCTCCCGAGTCACCCGGGACTGATAGGTGGCGTACGGCGGCCAGAACCGCAGCGCGGCGGTCCACGCGGCCTCACGCTCGTCCCCCGTCAGCAGACGAGCCGTCACCTCAACACGCTCCCCCTTCCAGTCGATACGCGCGTCGGGGTGGGCCAGCAGGTTCGCGGTCCAGGCCGGATGCCCGTCACGGCCGAAGTTGGACCCGATCAACACCCACGTACCACCGGACTCCGGCATGCACGCGAGCGGCACACGGCGGGGCAGGCCCGAACGGGCACCGGTCGCAGTGAGCATCACTCCCGGCAGCATCAACCCGCTGACCAGGTACTTTCCGCCGCTCAGCCGATGCACCGAACGGTCGAGCGCGGGAACGACATGCGGCGCGAGGCGCGCGAACGCACGCGTGGACGACACCCTCCGCACCATGCGGACACCTAAGGCCAGCACGTTGTCCCCTTCCTCGGCTTCCTCGGCTTCCTCGGCTTCCGCGACCTCCGCGACCTCCGCGACCTCCGCGACCTGACCTAATGGCCGGGCGAGTAAGCACAGGTGGGCACCAGGACACGTGACTTGGTGGTCCGGTAGCAACAACCCGCGCTGCATGAAAGGCACGTTGACCCCTATTACGTCCTCATCATGTGCTCATGGCAACGCCATAACGCGCGGCCGGGACAGTGACGCGCATGAACACGACCATGCGCGTGAACAGGGTCCCGAACGCGAGACGTCGGGCTGTCTCCGTACTCCTGGCCCTGTCCGCTTCCGCCGCCGCTCTGGCCGTCCCCGGTTCAGCCGCCGCCCGGGAGTCGTCCGAAGCCACGCCCGCCGTCACGCCCATCAGTTGGGGGCCCTGCCCCAAGGCCGAGCCGCCCTATCCCGACCCCAGCCCGAAGGCGCGGTGCGGGACGGTCCAGGTGCCGCTGGACTGGTCGAAGCCGAAGGGCCGGAAGATCGGCATCTTCGTCGCCCGCTACCGGGCCACCGACCCCGCGCGGCGGATCGGTGTCCTGATGTCGAACCCGGGCGGCCCGGGGGCGCCCGGCTCGGACGACGCGCTGTACGCGGACGACCCCTACAACGGCTACTCCCCCGACATGCTCAAGCGCTTCGACATGATCGGGTTCGATCCGCGCGGCATCGGCCGCAGCCAGAAAGCCGAGTGCGACGAGACGATCCTCGACTCGATCCCGACCCGTCCCCGCTACGCCGCCGAGTTCGAGCGGATGCGCACCCTGAACGGCCGGCTGGCGGACAGCTGCCTCGCCCGGACGGGCCCGCTCGCCGCCCATATGGACGGCGAGAGCGTTGCCCGCGACATGGACGCGATCCGCGCCGCCCTGGGCGAACGGAAGATCAGCTTCATCGGCCATTCCTACGGCACGTTCCTCGGTGAACGCTACGCGCGCCTGTTCCCGGACCGGCTCCGCGCGCTCGCCCTCGACAGCGCGATGGACCCGGCACGCCCGAACGCGGAGCGCTACCTCACCGACGGCAGCGTGACCACCAACACCACCCTGAAACGGCTCGCGGCCTGGTGCGAGACCGAAGCGGACTGCGCGTTGAAGGGCCAGGACCTGACGGCCGTCACCGACGGCCTGTTCGCCCGTGCCGACGCGGGCACGCTCCGCGAGCCGGGCCCCGACGGACCGACGCGGACCAAGGTCGACGCCGACCAGCTGTCCGACTACCTCACCTTCGCCCTCGGCAGGTGGACCCCGGCGAGGGCCACACAGGAACTGGCCGCCCTGCACAGCGGAAAGGGCGAGGTCACCTGGTACGGCGGAGCCACCGACCCCGCATCGCGGCTCGTGCTGTGCCGTGACTACGACTTCCGGATTCGCGACTACGCCCAGTACCGGGCCATCCGCGAACGGGTCGCGAAGGCCGCCCCGCACATCCGCTACAACGCGCAGGCCCTGGAGACCGTCCTCGGCTGCCAGGGCTGGAACATGGCGCCCAAGCCCCAGCCCGCCCAGGCGAAGGGCAGCCTCCCGCCCGTCCTGGTGGCCAACGCCACCCTTGACCTGGCGACGCCGCTGCCGGGCGCGCAGCGCATGGCGCGTGCCTTCCCCAAGGCGACCCTGTTCACGATGGACGTCGCGGGCCACTGGCTCTACCGCAAGGGCGGGACGGAGAAGGCGATGCGGGTGATCGACACCTACCTCACCGGCCGCAAGGGCTGAGCCGGGGAGGACGGAGGACCTCACCGTCGCGGTCGGCTCCACGTCAGCCGCCGGCCGCGACGGTGACACCTGCCGCGTCCCGGCCACAACTCGGCCATCGGTGTCCTCATTCCTCCACCGGTGACCCCATTACCCGGTGACCTCATTGCCCGGTGTCCTCTTTCCCCGGTGTTCTCATTCCCCGGTGTCCTCGACCCTTCCAGGGTGCACAGGGCGCGGAACGGCCTCCCGGTGAGCGATCACCGGGAGGCTGTCCGGCCCCATACTCGGGCCCATGGGAACCGATCTCGATGAGCTGCTGAAGTCCCTGCGGGTGTGGGACCTCCCCGAGCTGCCCCGTTTCGATCCGCGTGACGCACCGGCCGACCCGCGCGAGCTGTTCACGTCCTGGTTCGGGGACGCGGTCGCCGCGGGACAGGTGGAACCGCACACCATGTCCCTGGCCACAGCGGACACGGACGGTCTGCCGGATGTCCGCATCGTCATGCTGCACGGGGTGGACGAACGGGGCTGGCTGTTCGCGTCCCACTCGACCAGCCGCAAGGGCCGCCAGCTCGCCGCGCTGCCGTACGCGGCACTCGCGTTCTACTGGCCTTCGCGGGCCAGGCAGGTACGGGTACGAGGTCCCGTTCGCACTCTGGACGCACAGGAAGCACGGGCCGATCTCGGCGCACGGTCCACCGGGGCACTCGCCGCCGCGCTCGTCGGTCGGCAGAGCGAGCCCCTGACCGCGTACGAGGAGTTGGCACGCGCGTCCGCCACGGCCTGGGAACGTGCGGCGGCCGAGCCGGACGCAGCGGTGCCGAGTTGGGCGCTCTACGCGCTCGACCCGCGTGAGGTCGAGTTCTTCCAGGGCGATACCGAGCGGCGGCACGTCAGGCTCCGCTATGCCCACGAAGGTGACGGGTGGACGCAGGAGTTGCTGTGGCCGTGAGCGGCGGGACGGCGGGACCGTAGGGCAGCGGTCCGGCAAGGGGACGGTCCGGTCCGCCGAGGGCTACACGGGGGCCTCGTCCGTGGTGAGGCGGCCATGCAGGTGGACGTCCCGGAACGCGTCGTGCCGTCCCTCCGCGAACATCGCGTCCCGCAAGGTCCCCTCGTACCGGAAGCCGACCGCTTCGGCGATGCGGCAGGACACGTCGTGTCCCAACGCGTGTCCTAGTTCGAGCCGGTGCAGGCCGCGATACCGGAACGCCCAGTCGGTGGCCAGGGCGAGGGCCCGTCGCGCGACACCCCGGCCACGGGCTTCCGGCAGGGTCCAGTAGCCGACGAGCGCGACGCTCATCGTGTCGTTGATGTTGTTGATGCCGACGTGCCCCAGGATCGCGCCGGTCTCCTCGTCCGTGACGCAGAAGGCCGCTTCCGTGCCCCGCGACACGTTCTTCGAACGCGCACGCAGCGAGACGCGGGCGTCGGCCAGATCCTTGACGAGGATCGACGGGGTGTTCCACCGCAGGAACTCCGGATCGGAGAGCCCGCGCAGATAAGCGTCCAGGTCCGCCTCGGCGTCCGGACGCCAAGGGCGCAGCACCAGGCCCCGGCCTCGTAGGTCGGGGAGGGGGACCGTCTCCGAGCCTGCCGGAATCGCGTCACTCTTGTCACTCGTGTCACTCATGCGTTCATTGAACATCTATCAGGTGATCACAGCGAAGGAATTTTCGGTCGGCGGGCCGCAGCCACCGCGCGGCCAGCGAGACGCGTGCCGGATAGCGACGTGACCGGATACCGACGTGCCCGGACACCGACCGGAACCGGTCGCCTTCGGGGGGCGCTTCCTCCCGGACCGACACCTTCGCGGAAGTCCGTGATCAATTCGCAACGCATTCCGGTCTTGACCGAGACCAATCAACTCAGGACGTGATTACGCTCGCGCTCATGGCCCACTCCGCAGACCACGACAAAGCCGCCCTGCTCCGCACGTCGGACCGCCCGGTCTACGTCATCGGCGGAGGTCCCGGCGGGCTCGCGACGGCCCACGCGCTGCGGTCGCGAGGGGTGCGCGCGGTCGTCCTGGAGAGGTCGGACGGGGTCGGCTCCTCATGGCGCGGCCACTACGACCGGCTGCGGCTGCACACCACGCGCAGGCTGTCCTCATTGCCGGGCCTGTCGATCCCCCGGTCGTTCGGCCGCTGGGTGGCCCGCGACAACGTCGTGCGGTACCTGGAGAAGTACGCCGAGCACCATGAGCTGGAGATCATCACCGGTGTGGAGGTCAATCGCGTCGACCGGGCGCCCGACGGGGACGGCTGGCTGCTCAAGGCCTCCGGTGGCCGCGAGCTGTCCGCTTCGGCGGTGGTCGTCGCCACCGGCTACAACCACACACCGCACCGGCCGGACTGGCCCGGGCACGACACCTACAAGCGGACACTGCTGCACGCGTCCGCGTACCGCGAGCCCGGACCGTACCGGGACAAGGATGTCCTGGTGGTCGGCGCGGGCAACACAGGTGCCGAGATCGCCGTCGACCTGGTCCAAGGGGGCGCGGCACGGGTGCGGCTCGCCGTACGCACCGTCCCGCACATCGTGCGCCGCTCCACCGTGGGATGGCCCGCCCAGGCCGGGGCCATCCTGTGCCGCAGGCTTCCCGTGGTCCTGGTGGACCAGTTGGCCCGGGTGATGGCCAAGGTCAGCGTGCCGGACCTGACCGCGCGGGGGCTGCCCCGGCCACGGACCGGCCTGTACTCGCGGGTGCGGCAGGGGGCGCTTCCGGTGCAGGACGTCGGCTTCGTCGAAGCAGTCCGCGCCGGACGCGTCGAAGTGGTGGCGGCTGTCGAGTCACTGGACGGTGACCAGGTCGTCCTCGCGGACGGCACCCGCGTCGACCCCGACGCCGTGATCACCGCGACCGGGTACGAACGGGCTCTCGGCGGCCTCGTCGGCCACCTCGGAGTGCTCCGGGCCGACGGACGACCGCTCCCGCACGGACGCCGTTGCGCGAAGGACGCGCCCGGCCTCTACTTCACCGGATTCACCAATCCGATCAGCGGGATGCTGCGGGAGCTGGCGAAGGACGCCGACCGGATAGGCAAGGCGGTCGCACGAGCCTCGCGCTGATTCGGGCACCGCGGTTGAGTCCGCCGTCCCGCACTCCCGCGCAAGCCCCCACCACCGCGCCGCCCGCCCCACGCACCGCCCGCCCCCGCTCCGCCCCATCCCGCCCAACAGGGGGAACCGGGTCGCGGCCCCGAACCGGGAAATCCATTTGAGCCCGTGCTCGATGGCGCCTAACGTCCTGGACCATGTGTGGAATCTCAGGTGTCGCAAGCATGGCAGCAACCCGATTCCGTCGCTTCTAGCGGCGGCGTCCCCACTCCTCGTCGGTCCTCGCCGACCACGGCCGGCCCCATGGGCCTGTGCCGGTCCGCGCTGATCCCGTAGACGAGACGTACCGCCGTTTCCGAGCGACCCCGCCGGACGGCCCTTCGTGCTGCCCGGCTCACCTCGAAGCCGCGGAGTTCCCGTGCCCAGGCACCATCAGCCCTCCTCCCCCGACCGCCGCACCCCGTCCCATGACCGGGCCCGCACCCAGCCCAGGCCCACGCCGTCCGGGTCCGGGTCCTCGTCCTTGTCCGCATCCGCGTCCAGGTCGCGTTCCGCGCCCCGGACCGAACGCCGGGCCGAAGCCGACCCTCGCCGTACCGCCGGCCGCGGTGCGGGCACCTCCAGCGCCCCCACCGATCCACGTACGGCGAACGCCCCCGAACCACCCACCGCTCCCGGCTCTCCCCTCGCCCCTGTCTCACCGGGCGGACGGCACGAGTTGGGCCAGAACTTCCTCGTGGACCGGGCCACGATCCGCGCCTTCGTGGACCTCGTCGCCCGCACCGACGGGCCCATCATCGAGATCGGTACGGGTGACGGCGCGCTGACGCTTCCGCTCCAGTCCCTCGGCCGGCCTCTGACCGGAGTCGAGATCGACCCCCGCCGGGTGGAACGGCTACGGCGGCGCACGAACCCGTCCACCACCCTGGTGCACGCCGACTTCCTCCGCTTCCGCGCACCGGCCACCCCGCATGTGCTCGTCGGCAACCTCCCTTTCCACGAGACGACCCCGATGCTGCGCCGCGTACTGACCTCGTCCGGCTGGACCGACGCTGTCCTATTGGTGCAGTGGGAGGTCGCGCGGCGACGGGCCGGTGTCGGCGGGGCGACGATGATGACCGCGCAGTGGTGGCCCTGGTACGCGTTCCGGCTCGCCCGCAGGGTTCCCGCCGCCGCGTTCCGTCCTCGTCCGAACGTCGACGGGGGACTCCTGACGGCCACCCGCCGGGCCAGGCCCCTCGTCGCTGCGTCCGACCGCGCGGGGTACCAGGAGTTCGTACGACGGGTGTTCACCGGCAAGGGCCGCGGCCTCGAACAGATCGCCACGGCCGCGAGCCCCTCGCTGTCCCGGCGCGCGGTACGGGCATGGGCCGCTCGACACCGCGTCGCGACGGGCGCGTTGCCGAAGGACCTCGACGAACAACAGTGGGCGGCGCTCTACCGCATGACATCGCGCGAATGACACGCCCGCTCCGCATCGCGCCCGCTCCGCCCGCACCCCCTTCGGCGCCGGGAAACCTTCGGGCAGGGCATCCAACCAGGTCAAATCGCGCATCCGAACTCACGTACGCCGTACGCCCGTTAGCCTGTCCGACGACCCCGCGGTCCGTCCCTCCGGACCACTGAAGAGCGCCATTCACCATCCCAGCGAACGAAGGCACTCCAATGCTCCTGAGACGAAGAGCGACCTCCAAGATCGCCTTGGGCGTCGCCGCGGTACTCGCCCCCACACTTCTCAGCACCACGGCAGCGGCCACCCCCACGGCCGACCCCGGCTCGTCGGTGAACGTAGCGGCCACCGCGTCGGCCGCCATGTCCTCATTGACCTGGCGGGGCTGCGACGCCGACGTCCCCGCGACCGTCGAGTGCACGACCCTCGACGTGCCTCTCGACCACCGCAAGCCGAGCGGCAAGAAGCTCGAACTGTCGCTGTCACGGATCAAGGCCGCCGACCCGGCCAAGCGCCGCGGTGTCCTGCTCTTCAACCCGGGTGGCCCCAGCGGCTCCGGGCTCTTCTACCCCCTCGCGCTGAGCGGCCTTCTGCCGCAGTCCGTGAAGGACCGGTACGACCTGATCGGCTTCGACCCGCGCGGAGTCGGCGCCAGCAGTCCTCTCGCCTGCGGGACGACCACCGCCGACGAGCGGCTGACGTACCGGCCGTACAAGGACGCGACGTTCGCCAAGGATGTCGCCTGGGCGCGCGACATCGCGCAAGGGTGCCGGAACCTCAACAAGGACACGCTCCCGCACATCAGCACCCGCAACACGGCACGCGACATGGACATCATCCGCGCGGCCCTCGGTGAGCGGAAGATCTCGTACTTCGGGCTGTCGTACGGGACCTATCTCGGGTCTGTGTACACCCAGTTGTTCCCGCAGCGGGCCGACCGGTTCGTCCTGGACAGCGCGGTCGACCCCAAGCGGGTCTGGCGCAGCATGTCGCAGTCGTGGGCGGTGCAGGCGGAGACCGCGTTCGACCGCTGGACGGCGTGGACCGCCCGCGATTCGGCGCGGTACGGATTCGGTGACACACCCGCCGAGGTCGAGAAGCTGTTCTGGGACATCGTCGCGCGCGCCGACCGGGAGCCGCTCGACCTCGGCGGGACCGTGTTCGACGGTGCCGAGGTCCGCGAGTACATACGCTGGCAGATCACCCACCCGTCGGTCGCCGCCGACACCTTGGGGCTGCTCCGGGACGCCGCGGCGGGCAAGCCCGTCCCGACCTTCCCGACCTTCGTGCCGACCGACAACGAGCTGGCGAGCTATCTCGCGATCATGTGCGGTGACGCCCGCTGGCCCACCGACCCGGCCGTCTATCAGGCCGACTCCCGGCGCGACAGTGTCCGCTATCCCCTGTACGGCGACTCCGTCTCGAACGTCTTCCCGTGCGCCTTCTGGGACCGCCCGCTCGAAGCGGCCACCAAGGTCGACAACAAGGTCCCCGCGCTCATCGTCCAGAACGAATGGGACTCGCAGACCCCTCTGGTCGCCGCGCAGGGCCTGCGCCGGGCGTTGAAGGGCTCCCGGCTCGTCACCGTGGACGAGGGGCAGGGCCACGGCGTGTACTCGCTCGGGATCAGCACCTGCGCCGACGAGCACACCACGACGTATCTGATCACCGGACGGCTTCCCGCCCGGGACGTCACCTGCGCGGCCGACCCGCAAGCCGCGGCCGACTCCCGGTCCGCCTCGCCGAACCCCGCCCCGGTACCGGCCCGCCTCCCCTTCTCCGGCCGCTGACCCCGGCACACGGATGACCCGGACCACGCGGACCGCCTGAGAGCACCCGGACCGTCCAGAATCACTCGGATCGCCCAAGGGCACCCGGACCCGTCCAGGGGCACCCGGACAGTCCAGACGCACACAGCGCCCTCCCGCCGGCCAGGCGGGAGGGCGCCCGCTCTCAGAACGCGGACGCGGCGGGCTCCAGCGTCGTCTCGACACCCGCTTCCTTCAGCGCCACGAGGTTCTCGCCGTTGAACGCGGCGAAGGCGTGGATCTCGTCCGTGAACACAGTGCTCTCGTAGCGGACGGGCCCCTCGCCGAGCAGCGCCGACGGGTCGAGCTCGGTCGCGTACACGTTCGTCGCGTTGCCCTCCAGGACCGGCTGCCACCGGTCGCCCTCGACCTGCATCCAGCTCCGGGCGACCCCGCCCGGGTTGCGGACGACGACGGGCGTGCCCGGCTCGACCCGTCCCAGGCGGGACAGCACCGCGCGGGAAGCGGCGACACCCGAACCGCAGGACGGGGTGAGGCCCGCGCCGCGCTCGAACGTCCGCACGAACACCTCCGTCGCGGCCAGGGGGCGTACGAAGGACACGTTCGCGCCGATCGGGAAGCTGCCCGCCGCCCGCGCCACACGGGTGCCGGTGGTGATCAGCTCGGTTTCGTCGTACGCGTCGTACGCGCCGCCCCGCCCGTCCGTACCGTCCTCGCCGCCCAGCACGGTGATCAGATGCGAGTTCGGCACGGCGACGGCCGAGACCCGGCGGGTCGGGTGGTAGGCGGACAGCGTCTCGTCCACGAACGGCCACGCCACGTCCGCGACGATCGGCTCCGCCGGGGTGAAGTCGACGGGCGGCAGCTCCACGGACACCCGGCGTACACCGTGCCCGCTGGTCTCGGCGGCGCGCACGGTGAACGCGTACGGGCCTGTGCGCAGGACGACCGATTCGGCCTGGTAGCGGTCCAGCAGCAGACGGCCGGCACCGCGCATGCCGTTGCCGCACAGCAGGGACGCGGAACCGTCGGGGTTGAAGAAGTGGGCCTGCGCGCTGCCGTCACGGTGGTCGTCGATGAAGTACACGCCGTCGGCGCCCAGGCCGTTCTCCCGGTCGCACAGCAGCCGCACCGCACGCTCGACGTCACCCGGTGCGAAGTGGTCGGTGGGGGCGCCGTCGATGACGAGGATGTCATTGAGGCTGCCGTGCGTCTTGGTGATCGACAGAGCCATGCCGCTGTTCCGTTCGTCGTCCGTGAGCCGTGGTGCGACCTGCGCGGCGGGGGTACGGGAGACACCTCCGGGTCGGCGCCTCCGGGACGGTGTCCCTCGGGTGGCCTGCACCGATGGTGCCGCCGGTCGGCCGTCGCCGTGCCGGTACGGAGGGCCACCGGTACACCCGGGGCCACCCTGTTCTCGCAAGTCTAGGGCCGCGCCGTTTGTTCCCCCGATTCGTTCCCCCGGATGCTCCTCCGGCTGTCCCCAGGCAGCCCGGACGGCCCGGCCGGCACGGGCACGCGGCACGGGCACGCCGACGCCGGATCAGGCAGGTCAGGCAGGTCAGGCAGGTCGAGCCGAGGGCACGGGCTTTCGGCGGATCATCAGCACCATCAGCGCGGCAGCCGCGCACAACGCCCCCGACGCGTACCAGACCACGTCGTACGACCCGAAGACGTCCCGCGCGGCCCCGCCGAGGAAGGCGACCAGGGCGGCGCCCACCTGGTGGGAGGCGAGCACCCAGCCGAAGACGATCGCGCTGTCCTCGCCGTAGTGCTCGCGGCACAGCGCGATGGTCGGCGGCACGGTGGCGACCCAGTCCAGCCCGTAGAAGACGATGAAGAACAGCATCGGCGGCTGTACCGACGGAGCCAGCAGCATCGGCAGGAACAGCAGCGAGATCCCGCGCAGCGCGTAGTAGACCGCCAGCAGCCGCCGGGACTCGTAGCGGTCGGTGAACCATCCGGAGGCGACGGTCCCGATCACGTCGAAGATCCCGATGAGGGCGAGCAGCCCGGCCGCAGCCGTGATCGGCATGCCGTGGTCGTGCGCCGCCGGGATGAAGTGGGTCTGGATCAGACCGTTGGTGGACGCCCCGCAGATCGCGAAGGAGCCCGCGAGCAGCCAGAACGGCCCCGTGCGCGCCGCCGCGAACAGCGCGGACACCGCCCGCCGCGCCGCGCCCCGCACCGGTGGCGGCTTGGGTACGAACTCCGTCGCGCCGTAGGGCGTGGCTCCCACGTCCGCCGGGTGGTCCCGCAGCAGCAGCCAGACGAACGGCACGACGGCCAGCGCGGTCAGGGACACCGTCACGGCGGCGGCACGCCAGGCGTGGTTCGCCACGATCCAGGAGAGCAGCGGCAGGAAGATCAGCTGACCGGACGCGGCGGCGGCCGTGAGCAGCCCCGTCACCAGGCCCCGGCGCGCGGTGAACCACCGGTTGGCGATCGTCGCGGCGAACGCCAGGGCCATCGAGCCCGCGCCCAGTCCCACCAGCAGACCCCAGCCGAGGACGAGTTGCCAGGGCTCGGTCATCCACACCGTGGCGCCGGACCCGACGGCGATCACGGTCAGCGAGGTGGCGACCACCCGCCGGACGCCGAAGCGGTCCATGAGCGCGGCGGCGAACGGGGCCGTCAGCCCGTACAGGGCGAGGTTCACCGAGACCGCGAGCCCGATCGTGCCCCGTGACCAGCCGAACTCCTCCTCCAGTGGATCGAACAGCAGCCCCGGCAGCGACCGGAAGGCGGCCGCCCCGATGATCGTCACGAACGCGACGGCGACGACGAGCCACGCGCGGTGGACTCGTCGCCCCGCGCGGAGCCCGGGATCGGGATCGGGACCGGGCGTCGACACGGGACCGGGATCGGGACCGGGGGTCGACACGGGACCGGGACCGGAAATCGGCACAGAGCCAGGACCGGGAGTCGACATGGCGCTGGGGCCGGGACCGGGGGTCGGCACGGTCCGCCGTGGGGGGTCCGAGTGGTCGGCGGGGGCCGTCGGGTCCGGGGTGCCGCCCGGTGGAGTGGTCGCTGCCTGAGTCACACATGACAGCCTCCGTGCACATGACACCTCGGACGAGTGGCCCGAAGGCCAGCGTTCACTAGGATCGGGCCATGGCTCCCCAGCGCCCCGAGTCCCGGCCTTCCCCGCCCCGGACCACCTGGCCCCGAACCTTCGTAGCCGAACCAGCGGCGGCGCCGGGCCATGACCCGGTACCGGACCACGCCCCCGGCCCGGCACAGCACCCGATGCGGGACCAAGTCCCCTGCCCGCCACGGGACCCGGTACCGGTCGCGCCCCCGCACCGCGTGGTCGTCCTCGCGCTCGACGGCGTCCTGCCCTTCGAACTGGGCATCCCCCAGCGCATCTTCGGCCGCGCGCGGGATGCCGCCGGGCGGGGGCTGTACGAGGTCGTGACCTGTTCGGTCCGGGCCCCGGGGCCGGTCCGCGCGGAGGCCGACTTCTCGATCCTCGTGGAGAACGGACCCGAGGCCCTCGCCACCGCCGACACGGTCGTGGTGCCCGCCTCCTACCAGCTGGGGCCCGTCTTCGAGAAGGGCGAACTCACCGGCGAACTGGCCACCGCGCTCGGGTACGTCCGCCCGGGCACCCGGCTGATGTCCATCTGTACGGGTGGCTACGTCCTCGCCGCGGCGGGCTGGCTGGACGGCCGCCCCGCCACCACCCACTGGTCCTCCGCCGACCACTTTCAACGCCTCTTCCCCCGGGTCGAGGTCGACGCGGACGTCCTGTTCGTCGATGACGGTGATGTGCTCACCTCCGCGGGGGTCGCCGCCGGCATCGACCTCTGTCTCCATGTCGTACGCCGGGACCACGGCTCCGCGGTCGCCAACGACGTGGCCCGCCGCACCGTCGTCCCCCCGCACCGCGACGGGGGCCAGGCCCAGTACATCGAGAGGCCCGTGCCGGAGCCCCGGCTGGCGACCACCGCAAGCGCGCGGGCCTGGGCCCTGGCCCGGCTGCACGAGCCGCTCCAGCTCCGGGACCTGGCGGCCCGCGAGTCCATGTCCGTACGCACGTTCACGCGTCGGTTCCGTGAGGAGGTCGGGGTGAGTCCCGGTCAGTGGCTCACCCACCAGCGTGTGCAGCGGGCCCGGCATCTGCTGGAGTCGAGCGCCCTGTCCATGGACCAGGTGGCTCAGGACGCCGGGTTCGGGACCGCGCAGTCCATGCGCCAGCATCTACAGGCCGCCCTCGGTGTCACGCCCACCGCGTACCGGCGCACCTTCCGGTCGGGCACCGCCCTCCCCGCGCGCTGACGACGCTCCACCGCCGGACCCGGCGAGCGGGGACGACCCCGCGCCACACCGCACCCGTGCGGTCAACCGTCGTTCGCCCACCGCGGCGACAACGATCAGCACCGCGGTGAGCCCGACGCCGGCGAGCATCGCGCCGGACGGAGTGGTGACCCCGAGCAGGACGCCCGCGAGGGACCCCGCCGCCGCGTATCCGGCGCCCACCGCCGCGTACATCAGCGAGTAGCCGGCGGCGACCGCGCTGGGCGGCAGCACCTCCCGCAGGGACAGGTTGCGCGCGAGCAGGGCGCCCGCCTGGAGGACACCGCCACAGGCCAGGGCGACGGCGAGAACCACGGTGTTCGGGACCAGGGCCACGACGATCACGCAGGTCAGGAGGCCGCAGAGCAACACGAGACCCTGCGTGGGCAGCCGCCCCGGCCAGCTCCGCAGCCCGTACACGTACGCCCCCGCCGCCGCGCCCACGGACAGCCCCGCGAGCAGCGGCCCCGTCCAGCCCACACCCACACCGCGATGCTCCAGGAGGGCGGGCAGCACCAGCTCGGCGAGGGCCAGCGGGGCGAGGCCGGCCGCCCCGAGCACGTACACGGGCCAGACGCGCGCCATCAGCCGCGCCATCGGCTCGCCACCCCGGTCGTCCGGATCCGAGGTCCAGCCCGGGGGCAGCAGCCACAGCCCCACGACCGACGCGCCCATGAAGCCTCCGGCCAGCAGCAGCGGCGTGGCGGGTGCCACCCCGAGGGCGAGTCCGGCGACAAGGGCCGGGGACGCGGCCCACACCGCGTTGGTGAGCATGGACTCGACGGACAGCACCTGGGTGACCGCCCGGTCGGGGACGAGGGTGGTCAGCAGCGCGCGCAGCCCGCCCGGCGCGGCAGCGGGTGCCGCGCCCGCGACGAAGGCGAGCACGCCGAGCACGAGTGGGTGCCCGCCCGGCAGCAGCCCCAGCCCGACGAAGGCCGCCGCGCCCACGCACAGCCCGGCGGCGAGATGCGGTCTGGCCCGCTCGGACCGCATCCGCATCCCGAGCAAGGGCGCGCCGACGATCTCCCCGACCACGTACACGGCGGCGAGCGCGGCGCCCAGGGTGTATCCGCCGGGCCGCTCGCGCACGAAGAAGACCAGGGCGAGAGGCGCCATGGCGACGGGCAGCCGCGCGCCCACGGCGACCACCGCCCAGGCGCCCACGGCCTTCGAGACGACCTCGCGATAACTCATGCCTCGAAGCTAACGGGCCCCGCCGACATCGGTCCCCGACCCTGTGGATAACTCCCAACGACCCACTGCCGCCTGCCCTCTGACACCTGGCGCCGCCCACCGCCGACAGACGGCAGACGGCAGACGGCAGACGGCAGACGGCGATCAGGTGGATCAGCGAGCCGGACGGGCCCGACAGATCGGGCCCGACAGACAGGTCAACAGGTCAGACAGCTCAACAGGTCAGACAGGCCGGACCGCTTCGTAGGTGAAACCGAAACCGTTCCGGAGCGAGTTGCCCGCCCCGGAGCGGTCCACCTCGCACCAGATCCGCTTGCCCGACCCCTCGCGCTGCCAGCCCCACCGGTCGGCGAGCCCGTCGACGAGTTCGAGGCCACGTCCGCCCGTCTCGTCGCCCTCGGCGTGCCGGGGACGCGGTGGCCGCGCACAGGAGTCGGCCACCTCCACCCGGACGGTCTCGGGCTCGGTCTCCGCGTCCGGACCGCGTCCGGACAGCAGGATGCGCAGCACAGCGGGGCATCCGGTGTGCACGACGGCGTTGGTGACCAGCTCCGACACCAGCAGGATGAGGGTCTCGGCCAACGGCTCGTCCGCCGCTATGCCCGAACCGGCGAGCCGTGACCGCGCCCACCTCCGGGCCCGCCCCACCTCCGAGGGGTCAGGCCGGACTTCCAACTGCACCTGAAGCACCTGCACCGCTCACACCATCCGAACCGGCGGACACATCGCCTCGCGCCTCCCAAGGGTCACGGAACGTGATCCCCTTACGAAACAGCATGGTTGACGTACAGTCACCCCAACAAGCGCTTCGGGCATATTCCAGCGCGAAGGAGTACGCGTGCGGCATACTGTGCGACGCTCGCCGGAGGGGGTCGAACAAGAGGGCGTGAGACCGCCCCTTGTGCGAGGAACGGGACACAACACCAGGTCCGGCGCCGCCTCAGAGGCAACACCGGAACGACTCGGCCACAGGTCCGCTCGCATCTCACACAAGGTACCGGAGCCGACACCTGTCCCGGCATCGCGACGAGTCATACGAAGGACACAACCCGGTATCGACACTGCGTGACCCCTGTGCGTACGCCACGCAGCACGCTTCCGCTCCCGCCAACACGCAGAGTGAACCCTTCCCCTTCGCCTCCATGGCCCCCGCGACAGGCCATGCGCCTACGGGGGCGCGGCGACGCGGGGTTCGGAACGACACCGGTCGAGGGCATGGCTCTTGGCCCGGCACATGTCCAACTCGGCACTCGCGCCGGGATGTCACTGTCCAGGTCGGCTCAACGCCCGCGCTGCGGTGGGGTGATCGATCCCGGGGCCGGTTTGCCCGGAGGCGTCTCTCGGACGCCTCCTGACGCGTTCAGCCGGGCCGGAAGGGCGTGTTTGCCCCCGGGAAGCTCGGAAGGCAGGTGCGGCCCGGCTACTCCGGGACCGTGAAGTAGCGGGCGAAGGCCGTGACGACCTCCCGCTCGGTGATCCGGCCGTCCGCGTCCTGGTCGAGCGCCTCCGCGACGGCCTTGGCGGACGCCTCTGCCACGCCCAGGCAACGCAGCGCCCGCACGACCTCGTGCACGGTGGTGGCGCCGTCCGCGTCGGTGTCCGCGACGGCGAGGGCCGCGTGCAGGAAGGGCCGGGCGATCTCCGCGAAGCCCTCCGGGTTGTCCCGCAGCCGCTTGACCGCGCTGTTCACGAACTCCCCGCGCGTGATGCGCTGGTCACCGTCCCGGTCGGCGATCCCCGCCATGCCCTGCCAGAACGCCTCGGCACCGATGTACAGGGCCTGCCCCTTGTCGCACCGCGCGGGCGTGCCGAACTCGGTGAGCAGGGTCTTGGCCGCGGAGCTGAAGTCCTCGCGGTCGATGTAGCCGTTGCCGTCCTGGTCGAAAGTGGCGAACCGGGCGGCGATCCTGCGCTCGTTCTCGGTGCTGACCATGGGTTATCGGGCCGCCTCACGTTACGGGTTGCGGTTGCTTCCGATCGGGAGCGTACGTCCTCGGCGGTGCCGCCGGGCCGGGAACCCGTCGCTTGTGGCAAGACCGTGGGGTTTGCGGTACGGCACGTACGGCGGCCACCTCGGACGGTCATGGAGACGGCTACCGCGCGCGGGCACACCTCTTAGGCGACGCGCACACCACGTCGTCCCGGTACGCACCGACGCGCACACCACGTCGTCCCGTACCGGGGCGGGCGCTACGCGGACAGCGGCTGCGTCCGCTCGCTGACGGCCGACTCGACGTCCGGGTACACGTCGAAGAGGCGACGGACGCCGAGCGCCGCGAGCACACGGTTGACGTGCGAGCCGTCGACCGCCCCGCGCGCGGGGAGCGTCAGCCGCAGCCGTCCCTGACAGGACCGGATGAGGCGCCGTGTCGCGATCAGCACACCCACTCCGCTGGAATCGCAGAAGAACACGTCGGAGAGATCCAGCACGAGAGCGTGCCGCCCCTCCGCCACCACGTCGCGCACCCGCTGCCGCAGCACCGGCGACGTCAACAAGTCCAACTCGCCCGACACCCGCAGCACGGCCCAGTCGCCCTGCTCCTCCTCGGTCACCCTGAACGCCACGCCCAGCCCTTCGTCCGCCGAAACCCGCCCCATGTCCGGAACTCCCCGACGTGCGGCCTCGTTCCCTCTGTGACACGACCGACGGACCGAACAGACCACCGGCACATGCCCCGGACCGCGTCCACCTTCACGCACCTAACCGGAAGCGGTTCCTACGATTTCATGGCGCGACTGCCCGATAGCGCCTCCATGAAACACATGTATTCAGATCGTGAAGAGAAGTATTCGACCTGTCACGATCACATTCGGACACTTGCAATCAACGTCCGGCAAGACCCCGCGACAAGGGCCGAAAAACCCCCTGGACCGGGCCACCATCTGCGGATTTACAGGAAATCTCATAGAGCAAAGGGGCATGCGCGACCCCTCCGGCCGACTACATTCGGGGGTGCGGTGCGGAGATATCCCGCCCGCGACGACAACGCAGGGCGCCGGGCACGACCGTGGTGAGGGGACGGTATGGCGAAGGACACTCCGCCGCGCTGGGACCGGAAGATGCAGCAGCGGCTGGGGCGCGGCGAAGCGGCCGCGCTCGGCGAGCTGTACGACCGGTTCGCGTCCCTGGTGCACGGTCTCGCCCATCGCGTCCTCGGGGACCAGCAGGGCGCCGACCGGATCACCCGTGAGGTCTTCACGCACGTGTGGGAGCACCCCGACTCCTACGACCCCAAGCAGGGCCCGCTGCGCACCTGGATCGCCGCCCTGACCCACCGTTTCGCCGTCGAGCGGCTGCGGCGGGCCGGGACCGCCGCCCTCGCCGACGGCAGCAGCGGCGGCACCGACGATCTGGAGCGCAAGGTGCGCCACGCGTCGGCGACGGCCCGCGCGGACTACATCGTCGCGTCCATGCCCCAGCCTCTGCGCACCGCCCTTGAGCAGGCGTATTTCCAGCGCCGGGACTACCACCAGACGGCCGCCGAGCTCGGGGTCACGGCCGACGAGGCCCGCCGAAGACTCCGGCTCGGCCTGCAACTCCTGGCCACCGCCCATGACACCTCGGGCACCCCACCCGAACCGGGGAGCACCTTGTGAACGACCCGGAGCGGCCCGCCCCCCACGCCGGCCCCGGCGACCGCCACCGCGCCCACGACGACCAGGACGGCACAGCGGTGGACGGCGGTGACGGCGGTCCCCGGGACGGCTCCGCGGCACCCGGCACCGACGCCCCACGCCCACTCGGCACGGACCCCGACCCCGACCCCGACGGGCGGACGTCCGCCCCACGCGCACCGTCCCCGCGCGCCCGCGCCGGAACGGCCGCCCCGCACCCGCCCGGCGCGCCGCCGACGGAACAGGACACCCCCGAGCGGCACCCCGCACACCCCGCGTCCCCCGAGGCACCCGCGTCGTCCGGACCGCCGACGCACGGCGTCCTGAAGTCGCTGCTGGGCGCGTGGGCGCTCAGCGCGTGCTCACCCGGGGAGACGGCCGCCGTCGAGCGGCATCTGGGCGAGTGCGGGCTGTGTGCCGCGGAGGCACTGCGGCTGCGGGACGCCGTGCGGCTGCTGCATCCCGCGGAGACGCTGGACCTCGACCCGGGGCTGCGGACCCGGGTCCTCGACAGCTGTCTGGGCCGCCGTCCGCCGCGTATCCCGGTGCCCGGGTGGGCCACGCCCTACGACGCGGAGACGGCCCGGCTCGACGCGCTCCTCCAGGACTTCGGGGACGCCGAGTGGCAGACGCCCGTCCGGCTGCGCTGGTACGAGGACTCGCGGCCCCACAGCCGCGGGACCACCGTCGCGGGGGTCATCGCGCATCTGCTGACCGTGGACGGTCTGGTGGCGGGCGCGCTCGGGCTGGCCGACCCGCTGCACGCGCGCGTGCGCGCCGCCGGGAGCGCCGACGGCCCGGCCGGGCCCGCCGCGCGCACCGAGGCGTACTGGGCCGCCCTGCTCGACCCGCCCACGCGCGAGGTCCGCACCCCGTGGCGCGATCAGAGCCACGCGCTGGTGCGGACGGTGGCGTTCGCCGCCGGGGACGCCGCCCACGCGGCCGGGTCGTCCGGTCTGCTCCCCGTGTCGTACGGGGACTTCGAGCTGCCGTTGCGGGACGCCATGGTGGACCGCGCCTTCGAGTGCTGGGTGCACGCCACGGACATCGCCGAGGCCGTCGACTACCCGTACGGTCCTCCGGCCCCGCGCCATCTGACCCGGCTGATCGAGCTCGGCGCCCGGCTGCTGCCCACCGCGCTCGCCGCACGGCGTCGCGCGGGGCTCGCGTCCCCGCCCCGGCGGCTGGGCGAGGCGGGTGCCCCGGGGCGCAGTCTGCGCCTGGAGATCGAGGGCGCGGGCGGCGGCGACTGGTACATCCCGCTGGACTCACCGGCGGCCCTCGGCTCCGCGGACCACGAGGTCGCCCACATAGCGCTGGACGGCACGGAGTTCTGCCGGCTGGCCGCCGGACATGTCTCCCCGGAGGAGGCGGCCGCGGGCCAGAAGGGCGACAAGGAGGCCATCAGGGAGGTCCTGGCCGCCGCGGCGGCCCTCAGCCGTCTCTGAGCCCGCCCCGTCCCGTCCGGGGCGCCAGGAATGCCGTGGGCGCCCCCGGGGGCCGGGGGACAGGCCGTGGGCGCCCCGGAGCTCGCCGGGAGCACCGGGAGGGACCGGGGAACACCGGGCTCAGGGGGTCAGGGGTCAGGGGTCAGGGGAAGACGACCGTGCGGCGTCCGTTCAGGAGGATGCGCCGCTCGGCGTGCCACTTCACCGCGCGGGCGAGCGCCTGGCACTCCACGTCGCGGCCGGTCGCCACGAGCTGGTCCGGGGTGACCCCGTGGCCCACCCGCTCGACCTCCTGCTCGATGATCGGACCCTCGTCGAGATCGGCGGTCACGTAGTGCGCGGTCGCCCCGATCAGCTTCACCCCGCGCGCGTGGGCCTGGTGGTACGGCTTGGCGCCCTTGAAGCTCGGCAGGAACGAGTGGTGGATGTTGATGATCCGGCCGTTGAGCTGCTTGCACAGATCGTCGGAGAGCACCTGCATGTAGCGGGCGAGGACGACCAGCTCGACACCCTCCGCACGGACCAGCTCCAGCAGTTCCGCCTCGGCCTGCGGCTTGTTGTCCCGGGTGACGGGGATGTGGCGGAACGGGACGTCGTAGGAGGCGACGAGTTCCGCGAAGTCGGTGTGGTTGGACACCACCGCGACGATCTCCACCGGCAGCGCGCCGGTACGCGCGCGGAACAGCAGGTCGTTCAGGCAGTGCCCGAACCTGCTGACCATGAGGACGACCCGCATCCGGTCGTCGGCGCGGTCGAGCTGCCAGTCCATCTGGAAGGAGTCGCCGACGGCCGCGAAGCTCGCCCGCAGCTTGTCGACGGTCACCGGGGCCTCCGCCGAGAAGTGCACCCGCATGAAGAACAGGCCGGTGTCGTGGTCCCCGAACTGCTGGCTGTCCTCGATGTTGCATCCGGTCATGAACAGAAAGCTGGAGACGGCGTGCACGATGCCCTGCTTGTCAGGGCACGACAACGTGAGGACGTACTGATCGGCGGGGGCTGTGGCCTGCTCACTCATGCCGAACAGGGTCCCATACCGCATCCCCCGCGCGCGGGCGCCGGACCGCCGGCTTCCGGGGGGCGCGCGCTCACGCGGGTACCGGGCGGCCTCAAGCGGGTACGGGGCTGCCTCAGGCGGTGCGGGTCATGATCCGCAGCACCTCAAGGGTCCGCGGCGGCTGATCCGGGTCCTCGCCGTCGCTCGTCGCGAGCCGTACATGGGCCTCGCGCGCGGCGTGCACGGCCTCCGGCCACCCCGGGTGCTCCAGATACGCGGAGACGGCCGCGTCGGGCCCCACCTGGTGCATGATCTTCAGCACCCGCAGGACGGCGGCGTCGACAAGGGCGGCCTCGTCGGAGTCCCGGAAGATCGTCCCCACGTACTTCTCCGCGGACCAGTTGTCGAGCCAGGTGTCCTCGACGAGCCGGTACACGGCGTCGGTCACATCCCCGTAGCCGGTGTGCCCGGCGAGCCAGCAGTCGTGCTGGAAACCCGGGTCGGAGAGCATGTGCAGCGCGGAACGCACGTTGCTGCGCCAGCGCCACCACGGCATGTCGTTGAGTGGCATGCCGCCCATGGTGGAGGAGCGGCGGCCACGACGGGAAGGGTTCTCCGGACCTTGCACGGTCACCGATCGTACGTTCACCGGCCGGACGCTCCGCACGCTCCCCCTCAATTCACCTCCCCGCCGTCCGCCGTTGTCCCCTCGCCACTCGGGGGTTGGGAATGCGGCGCGAGGGTGCGGAACCATGACCGGTCGGCGACGCAAGCGCATCGATTCCCCCGCTCCGACCCGCCGTACCTGGGCGGAACGGCCCCCCGAACGCGCGGGGGCGGCCACCGCGTCCCCAGGGCCCCGGGGCGCGCGCGGCGTCCGGACCCGGCCGGTCGCGCTGTCCGCGTCCGCCCTCACGGTCTGCGGCGCGCTCGCCGCCGCCTGCGGTGTGATGCCCGGCACATCGGCGCCGTCCGCTTCCACCATCAAGGTCATGACCTGGGCGCCGGAGAACACCAGGGCCACCAACATGCCGGGGATGCCGGCGACGGCACGCGCGTACGCGCGCTGGGTGAACGCGGGCGGCGGCATCGACGGCCGCGATCTCCAGGTCGTCACCTGCAACGACACCAACGACTCCAGCGGCGCGCGGGACTGCGCGCAGCGGGCGGTGGACGAGGGCGTCGTCGCCGTCGTCGGCTCGTACAGCCAGTTCGGCCGCGCCACCCTCCCGACGCTGGAGGCGGCGGGCATCCCGTTCATCGGCGGCTACGGCGTCACCCCGATCGAGTTCACCAGCCCGGCGTCGTACCCGGTGCACGGCGGGCAGCCCGCGCTGATGGCCGGACTGGGACGCCAGCTCGCGGACCGGTGCGCCCAGGTGACGCTGGTCCGGCCCGACACCACCGCGGGTGACGCGCTCCCGCCGCAGATCGATGCCGGGCTCGCCGCCGGACGACGGGGCCCGGTGGACGATGTGCGCGCCCCGGAGGACGCGTCCGAGTACACCGCCGAGGCCCGGAGATCACTGACCCGGGCCCGTACGGAACCCGGGACCGGGAACTGTGTGGCCGCCGCGCTCGGGGAACGCACCCACACGTTCTTCGACTCGTTCCGCCGGATCCGCGCCGGGCACACGCAGGTGCGCGTCGGTTCCGTGATCGGCAGCGTGGACCAGTCCGTCGTGGACCGCGCGGGCGGCGCCTCGGGGCCGTACGAGGGGGCCCTGATCTCGGCGTGGTACCCGGTGGCCACGGACCGGCGCTGGGGGACGATGCGCGAGGTGATCAGGGAGCACGCGTTCGAGGACAACCGCGTCGACCCCACGGACGCGGGGGCGCAGACCACCTGGGTCGCCTACACCGTGCTGAAGCAGGTCGTGGAGTCCCTGGACGGCGGCGAGGTGTCCGCCCGGACCGTGCGCCGCGCCCTCGACGGAGGTCTCACGGTGGGGACGGGCGGTCTGACCCCGCCCCTGCGCTGGCGGTTCGAGGACCTGCTCGCGATGAACGACCATCCGAGGATCGTGAACGCGGACGTCACCTTCCAGACCGTCCGCGACGGCCGGCTCGTGGCGGCGCGACGGGGGTTCGTGAACGTCTCCGACATGCTGGAGCACTCCGGCCGACCGGGGTGAGCGGCCGTTGGCGAACACCCCTCGGTGGGCCTCCGCCGCGCCCGCCGGATCGCCATCCGGACGGAACGAGACGCTGTGCGGGCCGCTGCGGGCCTTCCGCGCCCGGCTGCTGACAGGTTGGGTGTTGGGCGGCCCACGGGGCCCGTACGGGCCGTCCAGGCGCCTTCCCGGGGGCCTGGACAGGGTCTCGCCGCCCCGGGAGACCGGCCGCCGGGGTCAGAGCTGGGTGGGCTGGCGGGGTGTCAGGCTGTACTTCTTCGCGATGGTGTTCCAGAGCGCGGACGCCTCACGCTTGGCCTTCGTGGCCTCGCCGCTGGCCCGGTTGCCCGCCCCGGCCTCCTTGGTCTGACGGGCCTTGCCCTTACGGCAGCCCCGGTCCGAGTCGACGCGCGCGGCCCAGTCGGCGTAGTGCTCGTCGGCCTTCGCCGACGCCTCCCAGGCCGTGTTCAGCGCGGAGCCGAGCCGGGCGTGCTGGGGCAGTTCACCGATCGGGAGTTCGGCGAGCCGGGTCACGAGGCCGCGGCGCTGGTCGGCGGCGTCCCGCAGATCGTCGCCCGCGTCGTCCAGGTTCTTGCACCGTCCGATGTCCGCGACGGCGCTGATCACGGTCGCGCGGCTGCCGCCGCTGTCCGCGAGCAGCTTGTCGAGTCCCTCGGCCTGCTGCCGCGCCGTGTCCTTCGGGCTGTCGGACGGCGACGGCCCGGTCTCCTCCGGCGCGCTCTCCTCCGGCACGGGTTCCGTCGCGGACACGGGCGCGCTGCCCTTGTCCTTCTTCTCGTCCCCTCCGCCGAGCAGGGTGCCCGCGCCGACGCCGACGACGACCAGCCCGACACCGAGGGCGGCGAACAACGGCACCTTCTTGTTCTTGCGGCCGGAGTCGCCGCCGCGCCCGGAGCGCGCGTCGCGGCGGTTCGCGGCACGGCCCTGGTGCGGGCCCGCCGCGCGCGGGGGGCCCGCCATGTGCGCCATGCCCGGGGCGTGGTGCGCGGGGGCGGGACGTGGCCCGGGGGCGGGAGGCGGTGCCTGGGCGGCGTTCTGCTCGTCGCTGCGGAAGAGGGCGTCGAACTCGGACGGCGGCGGGCGCTCACCGGGGGCGCCCGGGCGTATCCCGTAGGGCGCGCTCGTCGGCGTCGGCGGCACCTGCGGCAGATGCTGGGTGGGCGCGCTGTGCACGTCCGGCGCCGCGCCGCCGCCCGCGCGCGGGACGGTGCCCAGGTAGTGCGTCTGATCGACGGCGGGGGACGCCGGACCGGGGGCGGTGGGGGCCTGCCCGCGCGGGGCGGGGCCGGGCCGGGCGGGACCGGGTATCTCGGGGGGCAGGGCGCCCGGCAGTACGGGCGGGATCACCTGGGTCGCGCCGTCGTGGTCGGGCAGCGGGCCCGGGGCGGCGGGTACCGGCGGGATGATCCGCGTGGCCTCGGCGTCGCTGCCGTGCGCGGCGTGCGCCCCGGGACGGCCCGGAGCGGGCGGGGCCGGCGCGCGGCCGGGCGCGGGCGGCACCGGCGGTATGAGCTGGGTCGCCTGCGCGTCGGGCCCGTCGAGCGGGGCGGCGCCGATCGGCGGGATCAGCTCGGTCGGCGACTCGGCCACGGACGGCGGCCCGGCGTGCGCGCCGGACGGCCCGGGCGGTATCGGCGGCAGGTACTGCGTGGCCGGGGCGTCGCCGCCCGCGGCCGGGGGAACGCGGCATGTGTGCCGTGCGCGGGCCCGGCGGGCACCGGCGGGATCATCCGGGTGGCCTCGGCGTCCGGGTCCGGGCCCCCGACAGGCGGCAGAGGGCCCGCCGAGGGCGCGCGATGGGCACCACGGCCCTGCGGGGGCGGCGGAGGGTACCCGTAACCGTTCTGCGCCCCGTAGGAGCCCGTGGCGGGCTGCTGCGGCGGCGCGGGCGGACCGGGCGGGCCTCCCCAGCCCTGCCCGGCGGGCGGCGCGGGAACGGCGGACGGGAGCTGCGCCCCGGGATCGCCCCAGTGCCCCTGCTGGGCGCCGTGGTGACCCTCCTGAGCGGGCAGGCCCGCGTCATTCCCATGCCCTTGATGCGGCTGCTGCGCCTGATGCCCCGACTGGTGCGGAGCCTGCTGGTACTGCGGGGCCTGCTGATACTGCGGGGCCTGCTGATACTGCTGGCCGTGCTGGCCCTGTTGGTATTGCTGGCCGTGGTGCTGCTGGCCTTGGTGGTGCTGCTGGCCCTGCTGGTAATGCTGCTGGCCCTGCTGATGCTGATTCTGCTGGTACGGCGGGTGTTCCTGGTGCGACTGGTGCGGCAGGTGCCCCCCGTACCCCTGCGGCGCCTGGTACCCCTGCGGAGCCTGGTGGTTGTGGTGCCCCTGCGAGCCCTGGTGCCCCTGCGGCGCCTGGTGACCGTGCGGCGCCTGCTGGCCGTGCTGGCCCTGCTGGTCCTGCCAGGAGGTGGTGTCGGGCTGCGGCGCGTGGTGGCCCACGGCCGGCGGCAGGAGCGGTGCGCTTCCGTCGGCGGGGAGCACGATGCCCTCACGGGGCTGCCGTGCCGGGGAGGGATGCGCGTCCTCGCCCTGTCCGCTCTGCGTCACCGGGAACTCCTACGAATGGGGGAACTTCGGAACAGACGGTTCACGCTACCGGGTGCCCGGACCACCGTGCCACGTGGCTCGAAGTGGCCCCCTCCCCGTACTTCGCGAAGTATCACAACCTCCTTGCGGAACACCGTCAGCCCCCTGACACAGCCGGAGTTGACACCGGGTCCGGGTACGGAACGCCTGGTCCGCGGGGACTGGCGGCGCCGCGCGCGAGGACGTCGGGACGGGCCGTCGCACGGCCGGGGGGCACCGCGCCGACGGGTCACGGAAGCGGCCCCCGGGGAGCACCCGTGAGCCGCTTCCGTGACCCGTCTCACGCCGCGCGGTGGATCAGCGGGACGTGCGTCCGTCGTTCTCTTCCGCCGTCTCCGTCTCTTCCGCCGTCTCCGTCAGGCGTCTCGTCCGTTGGATGTCGTTCCGGCAGGCGTCTCCTCCGTCAGGCCGCGGCCTGGAGTTCGAGGCGGGCGCCGAACTCCCGTACCACCGGCTCGTCGCGGAACGGTTCGAGCCGTTGCTGGAAGTCGTCGAGGTACTCGGCACCGCGGTTGGACCGCAGGGTGCCCAGCAGTTCGACGGCGCTCAGACCCGTGTGGCACGCCTGCTCGATCTCGCGCTGCTGCACCTGGGCGCTGGCGAGCAGCACCATGCCGATCGCCCGCCTTCGCGCGCGGGTCTGCGGGTGTTTGTCGAGTGCCTCCTGTGCGGTGCGGGCGGCGGCCTCGGACTGGCCGAGGTCGCGGTGGCAGTGGGCGAGTTCGTCCGCGAGGTACGCCTCGTCGAAGTGGGCGATCCACACGGGGTCGTCGCCGGTGGCGGAGTCGGCGCGTTCCATCGCGGAGACCGCGCGGCCGGTCGCCGCCTGGGCGGACCGGGTGTCCCCGAGGAGGGCGTGACCCCGGGCCTCGGCGGCGTGGAACATGGCCTCCGCGCGTGGGGTGACCCGTCCGCGCGCGCCCTCCTGTGCGGCGCGGGCGAGCTGGGCGATCTCGCGCGGGTTGCCGAGCTGGGCGGCCAGATGGCTCATGGAGGCCGCCAGCACATAGCCGCCGTATCCCCGGTCGCCAGCGCCCTGGGCGAGGCGCAGCGCCTGGATGTAGTAGCGCTGGGCGAGGCCGGGCTGGCCGGTGTCGACGGCCATGTAGCCCGCGAGTTCCGTCAACCGGGCGACCGCCGCGAACAGTTCACGCCCGATCGCCTCCCGGTACGAGCCCGCGAGCAGCCCGGAGACGACGCTGTTGAGGTAGTGGACGACGACGGGCCTGACGTGTCCGCTGCCGTACTGGTGGTCGAGGTCGACCAGGGCCTGGGTCATCGCCTTGACGGCGGCCACGTCGGAGGCGCCCACGCGGGGGCCCGCCTGGCGTGCCACCTGGGCGTCGGGGGTGGAGATGAGCCAGTCCCTGCTGGGTTCGACCAGCGCGGACGCGGCCACCGACGAGCCCGACAGGAAGTCCCTGCGGCCCACGTCGCTGCGCCACAGTTCGCAGACCTGCTCGATGGCGCCGAGCACGGTGGGCGAGAACTGGAGGCCGACGCCGGAGGCGAGGTTCTTGCCGTTGGCCATGCCGATCTCGTCGATCGTGACCGTACGGCCCAGTTTGCGGCCCAGGGCCTCGGCGATGATCGCGGGTGCCCGGCCCCGTGGCTGCTGACCTCGCAGCCAGCGGGCGACGGACGTCTTGTCGTAACGCAGGTCGAGGCCGTGTTCCGCGCCGCACATGTTGACGCGGCGGGCCAGCCCCGCGTTGGAGCACGCGGCTTCCTGGATGAGCGCTTGCAGCCGTTCGTTCGGCTGCCGCGCGACGAGTGGCCGTGCGGCCATGACGTAAACCCCCTGTGGCTGCGGCGTTCGCCAGACCGCCGCCTCGTCGTGTCTGGGTCGTGTCCGGGTCATGTCTGAATCGCGTCCGATTTGAGTTGCTTCGCACTGTTCGGTCGCCGATCACGGCGGCTTCTCGCAGATCAATGCCCCGGCGACAAACGGAAGATGCGGGACATACGAGAAATGCCGGGGTAACAGCCGGTAGTCCGCCCCTACCCTGGTTACCCACAGCCGCGGCTCGACCCTCCGCGCGCCCCTGTCAGTGCATCCATGCGCCCCATGTGCGGGTTCGATGCACCGTGCCCGCGCGCGTGGAGGGCCGTAACCCCGACAGAAAGCGAGAGTTGAGAAGCACGTGGAAGAGACCATCGGAGTCACATCGGCCGCCCAGATCCCCAAGCAGCGTGGGGACGCCCTCCCGGACACCGCGGCGCGGTACGCCGAGGAGCGGCACTGGGACGTGTTCCCCGGTACGTGGATGGAGACCGTGGACGGGGTCCCCCGATGCTCGTGCGGCGACACCGGTTGCGCCGAGCCCGGCGCCCATCCCGCGCGCGAGGACTGGGCGACCCAGGCCACGGGCAGCGCGACCGTGGCCCGCCGGCTCTGGGCGAAGCAGGCGACGGCGTCGATCCTGATGCCCACGGGCCGCACCTTCGACGCGATCGATGTGCCCGAGACGGCCGGGTTCCTCGCCCTGGCGCGAATGGAGCGGATGGAACTCACCCTCGGCCCGGTGACCTGCACCCCGGACCGGCGGATGCAGTTCTTCGTGCTGCCGGGTGCCGCCGCCAAGGTCCCCGACCTGGTCCGCAAGCTCGGCTGGCCGCCCGCCTCGCTCGACCTGGTGACCCTGGGCGAGGGAGCCTATGTGGCCGCCCCGCCGACCCGGTTCGGCACCAAGGGCGCCGTCCAGTGGGCATGCCGCCCCACCGCGGCCAATCGCTGGCTGCCCGACGCGGAGGAGATCGTGAGCCCGTTGGCGTACGCCTGCGGCCGGGAGGCCCGTCGATAGGGCGCCGGTGCGCCGTTGCACGAGGAGCGGGCCGTCCTTCCGCCGGACGGCCGGACAGGACTCCGTACGGATCGGCCCCGGACGGCCTCCCGCGCGCGGACCAGCGGCGCGCGGAGGTGTCCGGGGCCGTGGGCTTTCATGGGCCGGGTGCAGGGCGCGGCCTGGGCCGCGGTACTGCCGTGCGTGGGACACCGCGTCGTACGGAACCGCGTCGTACGGAACCGCGTCGTACGGGGCACCTCGTCGTGCGGGGGACCTGCCGTCGATCGCGGGGCCGGGCCGTCAGAACTGCGGGCGGCCGGTGAACGCGGACAGCAGACGACCCGCAGGCCGTGGTTCCGGCCGCGCGAGGCGGCGGGAAGCCGGCCGGACGGTTACCGGCGGCCTGCGGGTCGGGTGACTGCTGGGATTGGGCCGGCTGCGCGCTCTCACGCGCGGGTCCGGCACCGCACTAGGTGTGGTGACGGGCGCTAGCCCGCAGCCACCTCACTCGTCCGGTAATCACTCATGCTCCGAACCACCTCCCTTCTGTGTACGACCGACCATAGGCACCCTCCCGCGCGCGTTCAACGGGTTTTCCGGGGAATACGGCGCGGCCCTCCCGGCAGCCGGACGAGATGTGCGCCCCCATGCGCCCACCAGCGCGAAAGCACGACCGGGAGCAGCAGGCCATTTCCCTCCGGCTGCTGTTTCGGTGAAGACTGTGTGTGCTGGGTCACGCTGGAGTTGAATGGCCTGGAGCGGTAACGCAACACCTACGTACTACGGCGCATTACTGGCGGTACTGGCGGACAGGGGGTGCCAGGTGAGTGCTTCCCGGCGTAGTGGGACCACCGACGAGATCGGACCGCCCGAGCCCGAACGGGACGGCTCCGATCTGCTCGCCGCGCTGCTCGACGGCATGGACGCGGCACTCTGCGCGTTCGACGCGGACGGTGTCGTCACCCATTGGAACCGCGAGGCGGAACGCGTCCTCGGCTGGACGGCCGCCGAGGCCGTCGGCCGCCGGGGTCTGTCCGGCTGGGCGGTGCGCCCCGGTGACGCCGCCGAGGTGGAGGGACGGCTGCTGACGGCGATGCACGCGCAGGGCCGTCAGGTGCATGAGTTCGCGCTGGTCACCAAGGACGGCGGCCGGGTCCTCGTGCGCGTCCAGTCGGCGGCCGTGCGCGGCGCGGACGGCAAGCCCGCCGGGCTGTACTGCGCGTTCAGCGAGGTGCACGCGCAGATCGATCTGGAACGGTCCATCGCGCTGAGCGAGGCGCTGTTCGAGGACGCCGCGTGGGGGGTCGTCCTCGTCGACGCCGATCTGCGGCCCGCCGTGGTGAACGCGCATGCCGCGCAGGCCCTGGGGAGCGGTCGTACGAGCCTGCTGGGCCGTCCTCTCGGTGATCTGCTCACCCAGGGCGTGGAGGAGCTGGAGGGCGCCCTCGCGCACGTCCTCGCGGAAGGTCCGCCACCCACGCCGACCGATCTGTGGGTGAGTGTCAGGCTGCCCGGCGGTGACACCCGGCGGTGCTGGCGCAGCGGCTTCGTCCGGTTGTCCTCGCCCCTCGCGGAGGAACCGGTTCCGCTGGGGGTCGCGTGGCTGTTCCAGGACGTCACCGAGTCCAAGCAGACCGAGCAGGACGCCGCACAGCTGCGGTTCCGGGTGAACCAGCTGCATCGCGCGGCGCGTGCCGCCGCCGAGTGCGAGGACCCCGTCGAGGCGGTGAGCGTGCAGCTGGACTTCTCGCTCGCCGGATTCGCCGACAACGCGGTGCTGGACCTGGTCGTCCGGGACCCCGCGAGCGGCGCTCCCCCGCGGGAGGACTCCCCCGACGGCACCCCGGTACGTCTGGTGCGGGCCCTCGCGACACCGTCCGGGACACCCGGCCCGAGCCTCGACCGGTACCGCACCGCGCTCCCCGCGCGGTACGCGGCGGCGCATCCCGCGCTCCAGAGCGTGGAACGCACCAGTTCGGTACGGGCGAGCGCGCCGGCCGGGGCTCCGGAACGGGCCCCGGAGTGGGCCGCGGCCCGGCAGTGGCCCGAGGACACCGTGCACGCCCTGTGCTCGGTGCTGCGCAGCCGGGGCCGCACGCTCGGGGTGGTGACGTTCCTGCGCGCGGGGAGCCGGCCCCAGTTCGAGCGGATGGACGCGACGTACGCGGAGAGCATCGCCTCGCGGATCGCCGCGGCGCTGGACCTGGCCGGGATCGGCACGGACCCGCCGCGGACCTGACGGCCCGGTCGGACGCGCACGAGCACACCCCGCGCGCGTGCGTCCCGGGCCACCCCGCGCGCGTACGTATCGAACCCGTCCCGCGCGCGGAGCGAGCCGTTCACGCGCGCGGGGCGACGGTTCGCCGTGACGATGTCACCGCTGGTGGAGCTCCGGCGTCACCGCTGGTAGAAGATCCGGTCCCGGTACTCGGCCATCACCCGGCGGTTCCACTCATGACCGCCGTCGACGTTCCCGGAGCGCAACAAGGGGGGCTCGATCCCGCGCTCCGCCAGCGCGCCGGCCGCCGTCGCCAGCACGGCCTGGAGGAGCGCGCTGGTGACCACCGTGGAGGCCGGGGCGAACGGGGCCTCGATGCCGTCGTGGGTCAGTTCCGCGTCCCCGACCGGGATACGGCTGTCCAGGACGATGTCGCAGTGGTCCTTGAGGTAGGTGCCCGAGGAGTGCCGTGAACCGGTCTCCGTGGCGTAGGCGACGGAGGTCACCCCGATGACCTTGACGCCACGCGCGCGGGCGCTCATGGCCATCTCGACGGGCAGGGCGTTGCGTCCCGACAGCGAGATGACGAAGAGGACGTCACCGGCCCTGAGCGGGCTGGTCTCCAGGACCACCGTGGCGAGGCCGTCGACGCGTTCCAGGGCGGAGCCGAGGGTGGCGGGCATGACATCGACGCCGACGACCCCCGGGACCGTCAGCAGGTTCATCAGGGCGAGGCCGCCCGCGCGGTAGACGACGTCCTGGGCGGCGAGCGAGGAGTGTCCCGCGCCGAACGCGAAGAGCCGCCCGCCGTCGGCGACGGTGTCCGCGAGGAGGGCCCCGGCGGCGGCGATCTCGGGCGCGTCCTGGTCACGGACCTGCTGGAGCAGTCCGATGGCCGCGTCGAAGAACCGGTCGGACAGCTTGCTCCCGGCCCCCGCCGCGTGGCCCCCCGCGCCGTCCGCCGGCGCGCCCCCGGCCTGGTCTGCCGCTCCGGACCTGCTGTCGCTCATCGCCGATTCCCCTTCGTCCGCGGTCGTCGTCACCGCGCGCGGGAACCGTGCGACCACCGCGCGCGGGAGTGCGTCCACCTCGCGCGATGTGCCGCGTGGGTGAGGTGGACGGGCCCGCGCGGGGGCGTTCCCGCGCGCGTGTCGCGGATCACGGTGCGGTCTGGACCACTGCGCTGTCAATACGCTCACCGACCGCCGCGCAGTACGCTCGGTGAACCGTCCCGCAGTTCGTTCACGTACCGGTCCGAGGTTCCTGGCGCCGGCGCGCGGGACCGGGCGCACCGGACGCGGAATCCGGCGGGCCGCATCAGCTGTTCTGCGGGTAGGCCCGGTTGTCAGCGCCATGCGTCAGAATTGGGGCCAGGGGCCAGCGCACTCGCTAGTGCGGCACTAGCAAAGCCGAACGAGGGGCACGTACGAATGTCCGGACTGATCGACACCACGGAGATGTATCTCCGCACCATCCTCGAACTCGAAGAGGAAGGTGTGGTCCCTATGCGCGCCCGTATCGCGGAGCGCCTGGATCAGAGCGGCCCGACGGTGAGCCAGACGGTCGCGCGCATGGAGCGTGACGGTCTGGTGTCGGTCGCCAGCGACCGGCATCTTGAGCTGACCGAGGAGGGCCGCAGGCTCGCCACGCGGGTGATGCGCAAGCACCGGCTCGCGGAATGCCTGCTGGTCGATGTGATCGGCCTGGAGTGGGAGCAGGTCCACGCGGAGGCGTGCCGCTGGGAGCACGTGATGAGCGAGGCGGTGGAGCGGCGGGTGCTGGAGCTGCTGCGGCACCCCACGGAGTCCCCGTACGGCAACCCGATCCCCGGGCTGGAGGAGCTGGGCGAGAAGGAGAGCGCCGACCCGTTCCTCGACGAGGGCATGGTCTCCCTCGCCGATCTGGACCCGGGCAGCGACGGCAAGACGGTCGTCGTGCGCCGGATCGGGGAGCCGATCCAGACCGACGCGCAGCTGATGTACACATTGCGCCGGGCCGGGGTGCAGCCCGGGTCCGTCGTCAGTGTCACGGAGTCGGCGGGCGGGGTGCTCGTCGGCAGCGGGGGCGAGGCCGCGGAGCTGGAGACCGAGGTGGCGAGCCACGTCTTCGTCGCCAAGCGGTAGCCGTCGGGAATCGCCGGACGGTTCCCCCCGGACGACCGGAGGGGTCCCGTCCGGCAGCTGGACCCCGCCGCACCTCGGCGCGCTCGGTCGAGGTGGGCGGACACGAGCCCTTGTGCTGCCCCGAACCGCCCCGGGGCCTGTCCGCCCCCTCGCACCCGCGGCACCCCGCCCCGCAAGCGGTGCGCGGGTCCCGTGAATGGGCCCCGCCGGGTGTCTGAACAGCCTCTGCCGGGCGGCGGCCGAGAGGCCACCGAAGCGACGTTCACGCTCGGCCCCACGCCCCCGTCGATCCAGCGCCGCCCGGCGGCATCGATGAGCGGCCACAGTCCCGCCGTACCGCGCGGGTATCGGTTCACCGCACATGTGACGGGCGCCCGTCACCGCTCCGGCGGACGTACCGAGCACGAGGTCCCCCCGCTCCGACAGGTCGCGTCCTGGCGCCGCCCGCCCCGGCCACCGGATGCAGAGGCCCCGCACCCGGCCGCGCCGTGGGACCACTGAGGCAACTCCACACGGGAGGGGGACAGTTGACTTTCCCGTGCGGACCGGATTCGGGATTCTGTGCGTGGAATCGCAGCGGCCGCCCCGATCCCGTGCCAGGCTGTGCGAGAGGCATATGACTCGAAGGCTCTGGGCCGCGCGGAGCGGTCCGGCCGCTCGGCCGGGGAGGGGCGGGCGATGCGCTGCGAACACCAGGCGAGGCATCACCGGCACGACGGGAACGGCGCACCTCGCACGAGCGCCGACACCGGCACGGACAAGGCCCGCCGACGGGCCGGGACCGACCATCCCGGCCGCCGACGACACGTATGGGCCCCGGCGCCTCACGGCGCCGGGGCCCGGTCCTCCCCTTCGCCGACCCGGAGCCCCGAGCTCCCAGGGTCAGCCCCTTCGGACCGTCTTCCCCGAGCGGCCCGCCCCTCGGGAAAGATCTCCCCAGGGTGGGATCGGCCAACCCTCGGACACCGTCACCCGAACGAGCGGTGTTGGCGGCCAGAACCCCGTTTTCGAATGAAGGTTCGATAACCTGAACCATGCGAGAGCGCCGCACCGGGGCGGCCCACGCGCGCGGTGAGGCGCCGTGGCCACACACCCCGGCGACACGTTCCCCAGCGGACCGGAGCAGCACATCGAGACCCGGAAGAGCCCGCGACCAGCCAATGAGCCGACGAGTGAGGGGGGTGCCGTAGCAATGGCCACGCGCATCGAAGTGACCGGGGCGGACGGCGTACACCTGACCGCCTGGGACTTCGCCGACCCGCCCAAACCAGGGCGGTCGCGCGAGCCGGGCGTGCTGTTGCTGCACGGCCTGATGGGCCGCGCGTCCCACTGGGCGGGCACGGCCCGCTGGCTGGGCGAGCGGCACCGCGCGGTCGCCGTCGACCAGCGGGGCCACGGCCGCAGCGACAAGCCTGCCGACGGCCCGTACGACCGCGAGGCGTACGTGGCGGACGCCGTGGCCACCCTCGAACAGCTCGATCTGGCACCCGCCGTGCTGATCGGCCACTCCATGGGCGCGCTCACCGCCTGGCAGGTCGCCGCGCGCCGCCCCGACCTGGTGCGGGCGCTGATCCTGTGCGACATGCGCGCCTCGGCTTACGGGGCGGCCTCCCAGCGCGAGTGGGAGGACTGGTTCCGCGCGTGGCCGCTGCCGTTCGCCACCCTGGCCGACGTGCACAAGTGGTTCGGCGAGGACGACCCCTGGGCGGAACGCCCCAACCCCGCGCGGGGCGCGTTCTACGCGGAGGTGATGGCCGAGTCCCCCGACGGCTGGCGTCCGGTGTTCGACCCCGAACAGATGCTGCGCTCCCGCGAGGCATGGGTGCACAACGCGCACTGGGACGAGCTGGCGCAGGTCCGGTGCCCGACCCTGGTCCTGCGCGGGCTGGACGGCGAGCTGGGCCGCGCGGAGGCGCAGGAGATGGTGCGGGTGCTTCCCCGCGGGCAGTACGCCGAGGTGGCCGACGCGGGCCATCTCGTGCACTACGACCAGCCGGAGGCATGGCGTACGGCGATCGAGCCTTTCCTGGAGGGAGCCCTGACGGGGTGACACCCCGCCGGGTGCCGGAGCGTCCGCGAACCCGCGCGCGTGGGGAGGACGGCCAGTGATCCGGCGGGGTGAGGTCGTACGGTCCAGGACGCCTCCGGGTGCCCGAAGGCGTCCTGGACCGTGCCGACGGCGGCACCGCGCCCCGCACGTCCGGTGGGGTGCCCCGAGCTGTCCAGCACGTCCTGCCGGGTCCGAACTCCCCACGAGCCGCGCGGTGCCCGCACGGTCCGGTTCCGTTCTGTTCGCAAGCGCCGGGGAGTTCTGGACCTTCCCAGCAGGTCACGGAACCGGTCGACAGGGCCGTCAGGAGTCCTCGGCGGCCCTCTCAGGGGCTCAGCCGCTCCACACGCCACCCGGGGCCGTCGGGCTCGCGAACGTAGCTCAGACGGTCGTGGAGACGGTTCTCGCGGCCCTGCCAGAACTCGACGGTCCGCGGAACGACCCGGAAACCGCCCCAGTGCGGGGGCACGGGCACCTGCTCGCCCTCCGGATAGCGGGCGGCCAGCTCCTCGTACGCCGTGTCCAGCTCGGTGCGGGACGTGACGACCGTGGACTGCGCGCTCGCCCAGGCGCCCAGCTGCGAGCCGTGCGGACGGGTGCGGAAATAGGCCGCCGTCTCGTCGCGGCCGGTCCGTGCGGCCGTGCCCGTGACCAGGACCTGGCGGGCCATGGGGTGCCAGGGGAACAGCAGCGCCACCTGGGGGTTCTCGGCGAGGTCACGGGCCTTGCGGGAGCCGTAGTTGGTGTAGAAGACGAAGCCCTCGTCGTCGTACCGCTTGAGCAGGACCGTACGGGAGCTGGGGCGGCCCCCGGCGTCCGCCGTCGAGACGACCATGGCGTTGGGCTCGTAGAGCGAGCCCTCGTCGGCGGTGCGGACCGCGTCCCTGAACCAGCGCGCGAACTGCTCCATGGGACGGGCGGCGAGCTCGCCCTCGGCGAGACCCTCGGCACGGTAGTGCTCGCGCATCGCGGCCGGGTTCGGATGATCGAAGGAGTCGCGGTTCACGCCGTCATCCTGCCGTACGGCCGTCCCGGGAACGATGCCGAGGCGGCGCCCCGGACGCGGGCACCGAGGGCCCGTACCGGGTGCCGCGCGGGTGATCGTCACACGGAGTAGCGCATGGCACTCAGTGCCGCGAACTCTCCCATTTGGTGGCACTGAGGGGTAGTGTCCTGCTTCCGGACCGGTTGAACGACCGCCCCATCGGGGCATCACCGAGGTGACGGTCCGGTCCGTGGTGCCCGCGTCAGGGGCGGCGCCCACGGAACGGCGGCCCCCCGACGGTGGTCCGTCGTCGGCACCTCCACCAGTACCTCCATAGCGCGCGGGGACCCGTCACCATCCGTCCCCACTTCCTGTTCCCCCCTCACGACCGTCACGCGCGGTCACCCACCACGGGGTGTCCGCGACTGTCCGTCGTCCATCACATGAGGAGCCGCCTGATGTCCGATTTCGTACCCGGACTCGAAGGAGTCGTCGCGTTCGAGACGGAGATCGCCGAACCGGACAAGGAGGGCGGCGCCCTCCGCTACCGGGGCGTCGACATCGAGGATCTCGTGGGACACGTGTCCTTCGGCAACGTCTGGGGACTGCTCGTCGACGGCGCGTTCAACCCCGGACTCCCGGCGGCCGAGCCGTTCCCCATCCCCGTCCACTCCGGTGACATCCGTGTCGACGTCCAGTCGGCGCTGGCCATGCTCGCACCGGTGTGGGGGCTGAAGCCGCTGCTGGACATCGACGAGGAGCAGGCCCGCGAGGACCTCGCGCGCGCCGCCGTCATGGCGCTGTCGTACGTCGCGCAGTCCGCGCGCGGACAAGGCCACCCCATGGTGCCGCAGAGTGAGATCGACAAGGCCCACTCCGTGGTCGAACGGTTCATGATCCGCTGGCGGGGCGAGCCGGACCCCAAGCACGTCGCCGCGGTCGACGCGTACTGGACCTCGGCCGCCGAGCACGGGATGAACGCGTCGACGTTCACCGCGCGGGTGATCGCTTCCACCGGCGCCGATGTCGCCGCCGCGCTGTCGGGCGCGGTGGGCGCCATGTCCGGCCCGCTGCACGGCGGGGCGCCGTCACGGGTCCTCGGCATGATCGAGGAGATCGAGCGGACCGGGGACGCGCAGGCATACGTCCGGCGGACCCTCGACAAGGGCGAGCGGCTGATGGGCTTCGGCCACCGGGTCTACCGCGCGGAGGACCCCCGCGCGCGGGTGCTGCGACGCACCGCGCGGGAGCTGGGCGCGCCCCGGTTCGAGGTCGCGGAGGCCCTGGAGAACGCGGCTCTGGCGGAACTGCACGCCCGTCGCCCGGACCGGGTACTGGCCACGAACGTCGAGTTCTGGGCCGCGATCGTGCTGGACTTCGCGGAGGTCCCGGCGCATATGTTCACGTCGATGTTCACGTGCGCGCGGACCGCCGGGTGGTCGGCGCACATCCTGGAACAGAAGCGCACGGGACGGCTGGTACGGCCTTCGGCACGATACGTGGGCCCCGGCACGCGCGACCCGAAGTCGATCGAGGGGTACACGGACATCGCCGCGCCGGGTACGTCCTGAAGCGGGACGTCGTGAACCGGTGCCTCGTCAGCGGGCAGGACTCGTCCGGCCGCTGACCTGATTGACCTAGTTGGCCGCGCTGACCTCAGTGGCCTAATTGGCCACGTTGGCCTAGTTGGCCAGGCTGACCTAGTTGACCTCAGTGGCCTAGTTGACCTCAGTGGCCTCATTGACAGCGCCGGCCTCGTCGACCTGATTCGGGTCCCCGGGCCCCACGGCAGGCTCGCGCGGTGCCGTGGGGCCTCAAGAGCGCCCAAGGACGCCCAAGGACGGTCCAGGAAACCGCCGTTACGCCGGGACCAGCAGGTCTGCGTGGTGGCGGGCCGTCACCTGCGGGTGGGCGCGCAGCTTGCCCTTGAGCTCGTTGCGGCCGTACTCGGCGTACAGGGGGTTGTCGGGGTCGCTGGTCACCCCGGGGGCCCTCGGGGCGTACGGGAACGCCAGCGGTTCCACGCGCGCGTCAAGGCGCGGGTTGTAGAAGAACGGCACGGAGAAGCGCTCGGTGGCGCCGAGCGGGCTGACGACCCGGTGGTTGGTGGCCACGAGATAGCCGTCCGTGGCCACTTCGAGGAGTTCGCCGAGGTTGACGACGAACGCGCCGGGCAGCGGCGGTACGTCGTGGAACGCGCCGTCCTCCCGCTCGACCTGGAGCCCGCCGACCTCGTCCTGGAGGAGCAGCGTCAGGAAGCCGTAGTCCTTGTGCGCGCCGACGCCCTGATCGGCTCCGTCGCGTGAACTGCCGGGGTAGCGGACCAGCTTGAGATGCGGGTGGGCGCGGTCCCCGAAGACGGGATCGTAGAAGTCCGGGGACGCTCCGATGGAGGCGAGGAGTTCCCGGAGCAGACGGTCGGCGACGCCGGTGAGGTGTTCCATCCAGCCGAGCGCGGCGGTGCGCAGCTCGGGCAGGGCGGCGGGCCACTGGTTGGGCCCCTGGAGCCACCAGTAGGCGGGCTCGCCGGGGGCGGGTGCCCGCGCGGGACGTTCGGGGCCGATGTCGAGCTGGTCGCGCCAGTCGCGGCTGCCGCCGGTGCGTTCGTCACCGGTGCGGGTGTAGCCCCTGAAGTGCGGGGAGTTGACGTTGTCCAGGGCGAGCCGGTCGGCCTCGGGGAGGGCGAAGAACCGGCGGGTGGCACTGGTCAGAGCGGTGGTCTCGGCATCGCTGACACCGTGCCCCACGAGCTGGAAGAAGCCGACACGGTGCGCGGCGTCATGCAGCTGCGCGTGCAGCAGGGCACGTGCTTGCGGGCCGCGGTCGGCGGCCGAGAGATCGATGACGGGAAGCTGGAGCTGGTACGGCCGCTCGTGTGACGGGTGGGTCGGGTACGGGGACCGGGGGGAATGCGTCATGGTGTGCGTCCGCGGGGGAACGGCCCGGGGCATCCGCCGGGATGGGGCGGGCTCCGGCTGCCTGAGCTGACTGGGGGCTGAGGTCAGACGGGGCGCTGACAGCCCATGCTCGTGACGCGGACGTAGTCCACGTGGCGGCGGCGTATGAGCTGAGGCATGCGGACAGCGTACTGCGGTGACCGACACTCCGGACATGCCCTGGGTCACACTTCGGGCGAACGGCCCGATCCCCCCAGGTCACCGACGAATGAGGTCAGGGGCGAATGAGGTCGGGGTCGAATGAGGTCAGCGGAGGGTGGCGAAGAATGTGGCCATGTCCGCGGCCAAGGGTGCGGGCTGTTCCATGGCGATGAAGTGGTGCACGCCCGGGTTGTCCAGCGGCCAGTGGATCAGGTCGCAGTCGCGGGCGGCGATCCGGCGCAGGCCGGCGATGCCGTGGTAGACGCCGGTCGGGGCGTGCCGTTGCCCCTGGGGCCAGCCGATGGCGGTGGTGTCGTACATGGGCCAGGACGAGGAGCCGAACGTGCCCGTGAACCAGTACAGCGAGGCGTTCGTCAGGATCGCGTCGCGGCCGAGCACGTCCTCCGGGGTCGAGTCGGCCGGGCCGAACTCCTTGAGCTTCTGGAGCATCCACGCGAGGCCCGCGACCGGGGAGTCCTCCCAGCCGTAGGCGAAGGTCTGCGGGGCCGCGCGCAGCAGCGCGTGATGGTCGGTGCCCTGCACCCAGTCGGAGCCCATGATCTTCATGTACGCCGCGTGCTCCTCCTCGGTCAGCCCGGGGACGTCCTCCTCGGACGGGATGCCCAGACCGCCGATGAGGTAGACGCCGACCACCCGCTCCGGGTCCGCCTCGGCCACGGCGGGCGCGATGTAGGCGCCCAGGTCGCCGCCCTGCACGCCGTAGCGCTCGTAACCGAGGCGGCGCATCAGTCCGGCCCACATGCCGCCCACCCGTGCGATGCTCCAGCCCGCCTCCCGGGGCGGCTCCGAGAACCCGAAGCCCGGCGGCGACGGCACCACGACATGGAACGCCTGCCCCGGGTCACCGCCGTGCGCCCTCGGATCGGTGAGGTGACCGATCATGTCGACGAATTCCAGGAACGAGTTGGGCCAGCCATGGGTGAGGACCAGCGGCAGGGCGTCCGGTTCGGGGGAACGGACGTGCAGGAAGTGGATGTCCTGGCCGTCGAGCCGCGTCATGAACTGCGGGAACGCGTTGAGGCGCGCTTCCTGCTCCCGCCAGTCGTACGCGTCCCGCCAGTGGTCGGCCACCTCACGCAGATGCGCGACCGGAACCCCCCGGTCCCACGCGGTGCCCGGGAGTTGCCGGTTCCAACGGGTGCGCGCGAGACGCTCGCGCAGATCGTCCACGTCCCGTTGCGGTATCGCGATCCGGAACGGCCGCACGAGGTCGGCGTCGACACTGGTGGCGGTGGGGACGGTGACGTCGGACATGTGCGCTCGCATCCTGCTGCGCCGGGACCTGTGTTCCGGCTCGGGGTCACGAGCTGACCGTACGATCCATACAGGTCAGGTTCCGTCCTATCGGCGCGCCTCCGTCACACCGTCCGTCGCGCCAACTTCCGGGGCGCGTGCGGCCGATCGGGGGCGCGACCGGTGCGGCCGACCTGATTGACCTGATTGACCTAATGGGCGTCGTCGCCCTCGCGCACCCGGGACCGGTCCCGGGCCCGCTCCCGCGCGCGAGCCGCGCGGCCGCCGCCGATCTGGGTGCGTACCGCGCCCATGCTGGCCACTATGACGAGGGAGATGGCCGCCGCCTGGGACAGCGTCAGCGCCTGGCTGAGCACGAGGAACCCGGCGGCCGCGGCGATGGCCGGTTCGAGGCTCATGAGGACGGCGAACGTGGGGGCGGGGAGCCGTCGCAGGGCGAGGAGTTCCAGGGTGTACGGCAGGACCGAGGACAGGACGGCGATCGCGGCGCCGAGCGCGAGGATGGACGGGTCGAGGAGTTTCGCACCCGACTCCACGATCCCGAACGGAAGGATCAGCACGGACGCGACGATCATGGCGAGCGCGAGCCCGTCGGCCTGCGGGAAGCGGCGGCCGGTGCGGGCGCTGAAGACGATGTACGCGGCCCACATGACGCCCGCCCCGAGGGCGTAGGCCACTCCCGCCGGGTCAAGGGTGTCGAAGCCGCCGCCGCTGAGCAGGAAGACACCGGCGAGCGCGAGTCCGGCCCACAGCAGGTTGACCAGTCGGCGTGAGGTGATGACCGACAGGGCCAGCGGCCCCAGTACCTCCAGGGTGACGGCGGGGCCCATGGGGATACGGGCCACCGACTGGTAGAAGAGGCCGTTCATGGCCGCGAGGGCGACACCGAACGCGACGACGGTGCCCCAGTCGGCGCGGCTGTGGCCGCGCAGCCGGGGACGGCACACCAGCACGAGGATCAACGCGGCGACGACCAGCCGCAGGGTGACCACGCCGAAGGCGCCGGCGCGAGGCATCAGGGTGACGGCGAGCGCCCCGCCGAACTGGACGGATATCCCGCCCGCGAGCACCAGCCCGACAGGTCCCATGGCCCCGAATCGGCCCTTGCCCCCACCGTTGTCCCCATCGGCCCCGCCGTCCGGCAGGGCGGCCACGGCCTCGGGCTGGGCGACGGAGGCCCCGGCGACGGGTGCGGTTCCGGTGACAGCGGGCGGAACGTCCACAGGAGTCCTTTCGAGGCGGCCGTCCGGGACCAGTGGCCCGGACTGGGTCTGCGGTTGTGGGTGGTCGTGGTGCGGAACGGAGCGAGGTACCGGTGCGGGGTGCGGGTGCGGGGCCGTGGAACGACCCCGTGGAGCCGAGCGCCTGTGCGTCGCGGTCACCTTGAGGACATCGACGCGGTGTCCTCATACGGCCGCACCGCATGTCCTCGATGCGACCTCATTGACCGCATTGGCCTAATTGACCGCATTGACCTCACGGCCGTCCACCCCGCGACTGCCGTGCCCTCGAAGTTCACCACACCGCAGTCCATTGCGTTGACCTTAAAAGTGCACTTTACTGCACTCCCGGGGCCCGCGACGGGCAACTGCCCCTGCCCTTTGATCCGCCCACCGCGGCGGTGCACGGACGCGCACGCCCGTACCGACGCGCACCCCAGGGCCACCGGTCGACCCGGTACGACCCGGTGCGTCGGAGGCCCGTCAGCCCACGGTAGGGCCCGTGTCCGTGTCCGTGAAATGCCGATCCCGCCCGGCTTATGCTTCACAGACATGAGCGCTGACAGCGGCCGGGGTACCGGTGACCACCGCCACCGGCCCGGCGGCACGGAACGCGCGGCAGGCCGGACCGGACATCCCGGCCTGCCAAGTCTGCGCACCCTGGAGATCAGGCATCTGCGCTGCTTCCTGGCCATCGCGGAGGAAGGCAGCGTCACGCGCGCGGCGGAGCGGCTGCGGCTCACCCAGCCCGCCGTGTCACGGACGCTCGCGGCGCTGGAGGACGCGCTGGGGGTCCGGCTGGTGGACCGGTCGACGCATCATCTGGCGCTGACCGCGCACGGGCGGGTGTTCCGGGACCGGGCGTCGGCGGCGGTGACGGCGTTCGAGGCCGCGCTCGACGCGGGGCGCGGCAGTCCGCGTCCGCTGCGGGTGGGACACCCGTGGTCGGCGGCCGGGCCGTACACGACCCCGCTGCTGCGGCGCTGGCGCGCGGCGCACCCGTCCGTGCCGCTGGAGCTGCTGCGGATCGACGACCGGACGGCGGGGCTCACCCGTGGGCTGGTCGACGCGGCGTTCCTGCGGGGGCCGGTGACGGCACCCGGGCTGGAGACCGCGGTGCTGTACGAGGAGGGGCAGGTGGCGGCGGTCGCCTCGGACAGCGCGCTGGCGGGCCGGTCCGGTCTGGCCCTGGCGGACCTCGCCGACCGGACGATCGCCCTGAACACGGTCTCCGGGGTGACGACCCTGGACCTCTGGCCGTCCGCGATCCGCCCCACCTCGACCGTCACGGTCGCCAACACGGACGACTGGCTGGCGGCGATCGCGGCGGACCGCGCGGTGGGCGTCTCCGCGACGGCCACCGCCGATATCCATCCGCACGCGGGCGTCGCCTATGTGCCTCTGACCGACGCGCCACGCCTCCCGGTCACCCTCGCCTGGCCCGCCGGGGTCACGGACCCGCGTGTCCGCGATCTGCTGGATCTGGCCCGCGAGGTCGTCGCGGAGCCCTGACCGGGGCCCTGACCGGTTCCTGAACAGGCTCAGACCCGACACGGACGCGTCCACACACATCCGCGCCCCGGCCCGGGGCGGCGCGCACCGACGCGGACCGACGCGGTGCGGCAGGGGCAACGGGTGGGGCCGATGCGGCACGGGACCGGTTTCCAAGGCCGCCGAGTGGTGTCCTCATTCATTCACGCGACGGCGCCCTCATTCCCGTGATCATTTCCTCACGCAAAGAAATGCCTAGTCGCAAAGGACATCTTGGCCCTCGCGGTGTCCTCAATACCTTCGGTGGACGGGACGGCGCAGGGACACAAAAACGTTTGCATTCACAGGGCTTGGCGGTGCGCACTCCGCGCTTCGGGTCGATCGCGTGGCGCGAGTCGAGCCGTCCTGGGCGGCCCGGGGAATTGTTCGGAACTCGCGCGGTGTCCGACGGCACTCGGCGCTCCCCCGCTTACTCCCGCCGTGCTCCCGGAGGGCCCCCACCGCACCCCGATACTCGCGGGGCTCTCGACGTACCGAACCGCCCTTGGTGCCGCGCGCGAGTAACGCGCGCGGGAACCCGTTCGGGAAATGCCTGTGCGTATGCGCGGCCGAAGCCGAGGCTCAGGTCTTGACCGCTGTTTGACCGCTGTTCGAATTACTGCGGGAGCCGGGGCGGAGATCCATGTGGTGCGGTCGCCCTCCTCAGTCCCGGTCCGTGTCCTGTTCGGGCAGCGCGTCGGCCAGGATCTCCGCGAGGTGGCGGCCCCGTACCCCGGCGAGCTGGGCGAGTTGGGTGCGGCACGAGAAGCCGTCGGCGAGGACGACGGCGTCCGGATCGGCGTCCCGTACCGCGGGCAGGAGCTGGTCCTCGGCGCAGCGCACCGACACGTCGTAGTGACCGCGTTCGAAGCCGAAGTTGCCCGCGAGGCCGCAGCAGCCGGAGCTGAGTTCCCCGGTCAGTCCGGCCGCCTCGCGGATCCGGCGGTCGGCGGTGTCGCCGAGCACCGCGTGCTGGTGGCAGTGGGTCTGCCCCACGACGGGCCGGTCCAGCACCGGGGGGCGCCAGCCGGGCACCTGGGCCTCCAGCGTCTCGGCGAACGTACGGACCGAGGCGGCGAGTTCGGCGGCGCGCGGGTCGTCCGGGAGCAGCTCCGGGAGATCGGTGCGCAGGGTCGCGGCGCAGCTGGGTTCCAGGACGGTGACCGGGATGCCGGGCATCGTGGGGGCGAGCAGGTCGAGGGTGCGGGTCATCACGGCCCGGGCGAGCCCGAGTTGTCCCGTCGACACATAGGTCAGGCCGCAGCACACCCCTGACGGCGGGAGCAGCACCGTCTGTCCCGCGTCCTCCAGAACACGCACCGCCGCGCGGCCGACCTGCGGGGCCAGATGGTCGGTGAACGTGTCCGGCCACAGCACGGTGGCCTGGCTGGTCGACAGGATGCGTGTCCCCGAGCCCCGTTCCCGGGTGCGCCGTGCCATCCAGCGGGTGAACGGCTCCGCGGCCAGCCGGGGCAGTTCGCGTTCCGGGGCGATGCCGCCGAGCCGCTTCGCGAGGGCCGCGAGCGGGCGCACGCGCGCGAGGGCGTTCACCAGCGGGGCGGTACGGGTGGCCGCCACCAGGCCGAGCCAGCGCGGGAGCCGTCCCATCGCGTAGTGGGCGGCGGGGCGGACCCGGCCCGCGTAGTGGTGGTGCAGGAACTCCGCCTTGTAGGTGGCCATGTCGACGCCGACGGGGCAGTCGGAACGGCATCCCTTGCACGACAGGCACAGGTCGAGCGCGTCCCGGACCTCCGTGGACCGCCAGCCGTCCGTCACGACGGCGTCGGGTGCGCCCGCCTGGCCCGCCAGCATCTCGTGCAGCAGACGCGCGCGCCCGCGCGTGGAGTGCTCCTCCTCGCCGGTCGCGCGGAACGAGGGGCACATCACGTCCGGTCCCGGACCCGCCGTGCGGCACTTCGCGACGCCGACACATCTGCGTACGGCCGCCGAGAAGTCGCCGCCGTCCTGCGGGTACCCGAACTCCACGGGCACGGGTTCGCGGGGCAGCACCGCGAACCGCAGCTGTGCGTCGAGCGGTGCCGGCCGCACCAGTACCCCGGGATTGAGGACACCGTCCGGGTCCCATACCGCCTTGACCCGCTCGAACAGCCCGACCAGTTCCGTCCCGTACATCCTGGGCAGCAGCTCCGCGCGCGCCATGCCGTCCCCGTGCTCGCCGGACAGCGAGCCGCCGTGGGTCACCACCAGGTCGGCGAGTTCCTCGGAGAAGGTCCGGAAGCGTGCCACCCCGGGGGCGGTGATCAGGTCGAAGTCGACGCGGACATGGACGCATCCCTCGCCGAAGTGGCCGTACGGGGTGCCGCGCAGCCCGTGGGCGGCCAGCAGCGCCCGGAAGTCCCGCAGATACGCGCCCAGCCGGGCGGGCGGCACCGCGCAGTCCTCCCAGCCGGGCCACGCCTCGGAGCCGTCGGGCATCCGGGTCGCCGTGCCCGCCGCGTCCTCCCTGATCCGCCACAACGCGCGCTGGCCCGCCGGGTCGGTGACGACCAGCGCGCCGACCGGGTCCGCCGTCCGGACGACGGCCTCGGCACGCGCCCTGGCCTCGGCGGGGGTGTCACCGCCGGTCTCCACGAACAGCCAGGCGGCGCCCTTGGGCAGCCCGCCCCGCGCGCGTGGGGGCACGAGATCGGCGGCCATCCCCTCCACCGTGAGCGGGCCGTGCGGCAGCAGGGCGGGGGCAGCGTCGGCCGCCGCGCTCTCGTCCGCGTAGCCGAGCACGGCGAGCGCACGCGCGTGGGGCGGGGCGACCAGTGCGACGGTGGCCTCGGTGAGCAGTCCGAGCGTGCCCTCGGAGCCGCAGAACGCGCGGGCGACGTCCGCGCCGTTCTCCGGCAGCAGGGCGTCCAGCGCGTAGCCGGAGATCCGGCGCGGGAGGTCGGGGTATCCGGTGCGGAGCAGCGCCAACCGGGACTCGATCAGCGGACGGAGCGCGGCGGGTGCCCCCGTCCAGCCGGGGCCCAGTCGGACGAGGACGGGGGACGCGGGGGGTGTTCGGGACGCCGGGGAGGAGCCAGCGGCGGGCCCGGGGCCTGGCGGGCCTACGGGACCCACGACGCCGGGACCGCCGGAACCCTCGGCGCCGGGGCCCGTGGCGGGCAGGGACCCGGTGGTCGGGGCCGCGGCGGCGGGGGGCTGGAGGACCACGGCCGAGAGGTGGCGGACGTTGTCGGCGGTCGTCCCCCAGGCGACCGAGTGGGCCCCGCACGAGTTGTTGCCCACCATCCCGCCGATCGTGCACCGGCCGTGGGTCGACGGGTCGGGGCCGAAGCGCAGCCCGTGCGGTGCGGCGGCCTCCTGGAGCCGGTCCAGGACGAGCCCCGGCTGGACGGTGGCGGTCCGGGCTGCCGGGTCGAGCGAGACGAGCCGGTTCATGTGCCGGGTGAAGTCGAGGACCACGCCGACGCCCGTGGCCTGTCCCGCGATCGACGTGCCGCCGCCCCGGGCGACCACCGGGACGCCGTACTCCCGGCAGACGGCGACCGCGGCGAGGACATCGTCCGCGTCCCTCGGCGCCACCACGCCGAGCGGCACCCGGCGGTAGTTGGAGGCGTCCATGGTGGTGAGGGCGCGGGCGGTGGCCCCGAAGTCGACCTCTCCGGCCACCGCGGCGCGCAGCGCTGTCCGCAGACCGTCGGGCTCGGCACGTTGATCCGTCATGCCTCCAGCATCCCCCGGGCCCGTTCCGGTACCGGGCAACGGGCCGGACGGCGAACCCCGTTCCCCCGCGTGGCACGACGTGCCAACGATCATGTGCGTAGTCCGGTCCCCGCAGAAGTCCGGACGGGGGCGTCGATCGCCGTAGACGAGGTGGTCGGGGCATCGGGCATGACGCGGTGACCTCACGGGCAGAGACATCCGGGCGGACACCATGAGGACACGTCGTGGCCGACGACAGCGGCCACCAAGCGGACACCAAGCGGACACCGAAGCGGCCATACAGCGGCCACGCACACCCGAGCGCCCGCGCGCACGACCCCCACCACCGCACATCCCACCCACCCGCACCACCTGCCACCCGGACCACCGGCGACACCGGCGCCCACCCACGCGCCCGCGCCCCCATACGCCCGCGCGCCCGTGCGCCCTTATATCCAGGCGCCCACACGACCAGGCGTCCGCGCACTCCCATCCCACCCGACCCACACCTCACGACCCACGCCTCACACACGTGGGCCGCGCACATGGACCACACGCAAGGACCGCGCACAAGGACCGCACAGCCCCCACGCAGCCGCCGGAGAACACGGATCACCCGCCGGAATGGAGACCCGGAAGGGCCGGGGAAGGCCGGGGGAAGCGCCACGAGAAGCACCCGGGGGAAGCGGGCGGGAAGGGGGACCGGAAGGACCCTGGACGGCGCCGTTGCCTCCCGTCGGGAATTGACGAGGAATCGGGCGTTGTGATCGCGGCTCGTGAGCAATTCAAGCAATTCCCGTACAGGTATCGCCACCAGGACGTCACCCGCAGCACACTCTGGCCTCATGAACCGCACAGGAGCCCCACAAGGGAAGCTGTGCGGCGGCGACTCCGGTAGCTCAGTGGGCGGGAGTCCCGTAATCCGGCGGCTGAATGTTCCCAACACGTTCAGGAACTCTCCTATAGTGACGGCAAGTTGAGCGGAGAGTGGCGCTTCCTGAACGGAGGGTCGCTTTCACCGCTCCCGTAACTCCCGCAGCACCGCCTGATGTCCCGGGGTCCGACCGCCCTCAGGACCCACCCCGAGCCGGACCGCCGGGCACCCGCCCGGCACCGGACCACGACAGCCGCCCGAGGACTCGCCCACCGAGGACACGATCCGAGGACCCGATGATGACCGCGTCCACGCCGCCCGTGCGCCCCGCGTCCGGACAGCCGCACCCCGCGCCCGAACCGCACGGTCCGGCCGTGGCGCGTCAGCGCACCCTCACCGTGGCGGACCCCGTCCCGGCGTCCACGACGAACACCGTCCCGTGCCCCTCCGGCCAAGGAGCCACCGCGCACATCCCGCTGCCCTCGGGCACCTCCCCCCACATAGCCCCGCCCCGGCGCACGGCCCCTCCCGCGCGGGCCGAGCGGGGCACCCGCCCCTGGACCGGAGCGGCCGGCCCCCGGCTGAGCACCCCCTCCCCGGCCCCGTCCGCACAGCGCGTGCCCGGCGTCTCCGAGCGGCCGTACGACACCTCCCCGTCGGCCGGCCCGTCCTGGGCCCAGCCCACCGGCTCGTTCTCGGGCTCGGCCCCGGGCTCGTCCACCGGCGCCCCCACCCCGCCGTCGACCGCCGTCGCCACCAAGGTCCGGTCCGCCTCCGGATCCACGGACCCGTCCGCCGTCCCCACCGCCTCGCCCACCTCCTCGTACGCCGCCTCGCCCAGCACCGCGCCCACCCCGGTCAGCAGCCCGCTCCTCACCCTCCCTCGCGCCAAGGCGCAGGTCACCGGGGTCGCGCCCCGCGCGCTGCCCTCCGTCCTGTGCGGGATGCTGACGCTCTCGCTCGCCGCCGTGGCCGTCCTCGCCGCCGCGCTGTGGGCGCCGGCGGACACCCGGCGCGTGGTCGTCCTGGGCGGCGCCGCCGCCGGCGCGCTGCTGCTGGCGCTCGCGGTCGCCGTCGCCCACCGCGCGCTGCGCGCCACACGGCTGCTGCGCGACCAGCTCGACGCCATGACTGGTGACACGGGTCGACTGCTGGGCGAGCGGGCCCGCCTCGTCGAGGAGCTGGCCCGGGAACGGGAGCTCCACACCGAGGAACTGCGCCGTGAGCGCGACCGGGGCACCGACGCACTCGCCCGCGAGCGGGACCGGCTCGACGCCGAGATGGACCGCGAGCGCGAACGGTTCACCACGGAGACCGTCCGGCTGACCGAGGAGGCCGCGCGCCTCGCGGCGGAGACCGACCGGGTGACCGCCGACCGGGCCGCGTCCCTGGCCGCCTGCGCCAACGCCGCCGGACGGCTCCAGGCCCTGACCACCGACACCCTCGCCGAGCTGCGCCGGATGGAGGACGAGCACGCCGACGAGGACGTGCTCGCGGACCTGCTGCACATCGACCACCGCACCGCGCAGACCGGCCGGGTCGCGGACTCGGTCGCGGTGCTCACCGGGGCACGTTCCGGCCGCCGCTGGGCCCGCCCGATCGTGATGGAGTCGATCCTGCGCGGGGCGATGGGCCGGATCGGCGCCTATCAGCGCGTACGGGTGCACTCCACCAGCGAGATCGCCATCGTCGGCCACGCGGCGGAAGGGGTGATGCACGCCCTCGCCGAGATCCTCGACAACGCGGCGAACTTCTCGCCGCCGACCGCCGAGGTCCATGTGTACGTGGAGGAGGTGCCGGCGGGGGTCATCGTCTCCGTCGAGGACAGCGGTCTGGTGATGAGCGAGTTCCAGCTCCGCCGCGCCGAGCGGGCCGTCTCCGGCGACACGTCGGGGCTCGGCGGACTGTCCGGTACGCGGCTGGGGCTCGCCGTGGTCGGGCGGCTGGCCCGTAAGCACGGACTGACGGTGTCGTTCCGTCCGTCGGCGCGGGGCGGTACGGGCGTGGTCGTGATGGTTCCCCGGAACCTGCTGACCGGCCTGGACGCCGTGCCCGCGCGGCACGAGGCCCTGCCGGACGCCTTCCCGGACGCCGGCCACCCCGACCCCGGCCACGCGTCCGACGCGCACCCGGCACCGGCACCGGCACCGGTCCACGCGCACGGCCCGGTCCAGGACCGCACCCACGTCCACGACCGCGTCCACGGCCAGGACCCCGCCTCCCCGGGCCCCTGGCCGTCCGCACCTGCCGCACCGTCCGCACCTGTCGTGCCTGCCGACGCACCGGTAGCCGCGCCCGCCGCACCCACCGCACCCACCGCACCCACCACCGGACAGGCGACACCGGCCGCATCACCGGCGCCCACCACATCGGCCACGCACGCCGCACCCGCCGGGCCCATCGCCGGACAGGCGACGTCAGCCGCACAAAGGTCACCCGCCGTCCCGGCGGACGCCCTGCCCGCCACACCCGCCCGGACCGCCGCCCTGACCGCCTCCCACCCCCGCCCGGAGCTCACCGCTCCCGCCGGGGCCGCGCGTCCCGCCCCGGACCGGCCGCTCCCGCAACCCGCACCGCACCCGCTGTCCTTCTCGTACGCCGCAGCGCGCACCTCGTCGGACGACGGCGTCGACATCGAGTCGCCGCCGTCCCACGGCGGGCCCCGCGCGTCGGGACCCGCCGCCGACCGTTCCCCCGCGCACCCCCCGTTGCGCACCCGGCCCACCACCACGGCGCGCGCCACCCCCGCCGGTACCGCGACGGGAACCGCCGTCGGTGCCCCGTACGCCACCACCCAGGACGCCACCCGGGACGCCGCCCGTCCCGACCACCACGGCGACCATCCCGCCGACCGCCAGGACGACCACCGCGCCGCCCCCCGCGACCAGCGGGAACACCGCGAGCACCGGACCGACCCCGCGCCCGGCGGCACCCACAGCACTCCCCACGGCACACCGCGACATGACTCCCCGCAGCACGGCTCCGCCCAGTACAACTCCCCGCAGCCCACCGCGCGCAGCACCGCCCGCACCACCGCACCGCGCAGCCCTGAGCGGGAGCGCACCGCCGAGCGGAGCGACGTGACCGGCCCCTCCCCGGCCGATACGGCGTCCCCCGCCGACCCGTCGGACACCCGCGGCCCGTCGTCCCCCGCCGACCCGACCGCCGCGGCCCCCCTCGCCGCCCGGCCCGGGTCGCTGCCCGTGCGGCCCCGGGGCCGTACCCTCGCCACCGCCGAGGCGCGGCGGTTCAGCGACGTACGGTTCACCGCACCGCGGCCCATCGGCGAACCCGTGGACATCAAGGCCCGCGCGGCCCGCTTCAGCAGTTTCCGAGAGGCCGTACGCGCCACTCCCCCGGCCCCAGACCCCGCGCCGCAGCCTTCGGCGCACCGGGTCGACCCGCACCACCAGGAAGGCGACCTCCCTCGATGACCGGCACCACCAGTTCCCGCACGACCGGCCAGGCCCGCCCCGCGAGCACGGCCGACGGCGACCCGGCCACCGCTACGGCCGCCGCCACCGCCAAGGCCGCCGTCACCGCCACGGCCTACGACGCGGCGTACCCGCTGGCGACCTACAGCGCCGACATGGTCCACCGCGCTCCCTCCCCGGACGCGACGACCACCGTGGACGACACCTTCACCTGGCTCCTGGAGGATCTGCTCGCCCGCACCCCCGGGGCCCGGCACGCCCTGGTGCTGTCCCGGGACGGGCTGAAGCTGTGCCGCACCCCGGAGCTGTCGGTCGACCAGGCGGACCAGCTCGCGGCGATCGCGGCGGGCATCCACTCGCTTTCGCACGGCGCGTCCGTCGAGTTCGGGAACGGCGGGGGCGGCGTGCGGTCCGCGATGGCGGAGTTCCACGGCGGGGTGCTGTTCATCGTGGAGGCGGGACAGGGCGCGCATGTCGCGGTGATCGCCGACGAGGACGCCGAGGCCGGGACCGTCGGGCGGCACATGAGCGAGCTGGTCGGGCAACTGGGCGCGCATCTCTCCGCCGACGCCCCCACGGTGGACGCCGCGGTGGACGATTCCCGGGCCCCGGACGGACCGCGTAGCGCACCCGGCCAGTGACCCGTCCCGGCCGGGACGACGTACCGGACCGGCTCTACACGCTCACCGGCGGACGCAGCAGGCCGACCGGGGACACCGTGCTGGACCTGGTGACCCTGATCGTCGCGGAGTGCGAGCCCCGGCCCGGTATGCAGTCGGAGCACGCGGCCATCCTGCGGATGTGCCGGCTGCCGACCGCCGTGGTGGAGATCGCGGCCGATCTGCGTCTCCCGGTGAGCATCACGCGGGTGCTGCTGTCCGATCTGCTGGCGGCACACCGGATCAGCGCCCGCCATCCGCGGCCGCCGACGCCGCGTGAGAGCGTTCCCGATTCCGATCTCCTGGAGCAGGTGCTCGTTGGACTCCGCAGAATTTGACGGCTCCCCCCGGAGCGGGGGGAGCGGCCCGTCCGGGGGGAGCGGACCGCACCCGGGCCACCCAGGTCCCCCGGGCACGGCCCCGTACCCGGACGGCGTCCCGGCCCCGTTCCCGGACGGGGACGAGCCGCCCGGCGGGCGGCTGTCGCTGCGGGCGACCGCCGAGACCGGGCTGAAGATCGTCGTCGTGGGCGGCTTCGGGGTCGGCAAGACCACCCTGGTCCGGTCGGTGAGCGAGATCCGTCCGCTGAACACGGAGGAGACGCTGACCCGGACGGGCGAGGGGATCGACGACCTCACCGGGGTGGCGGACAAGTCGGGGACGACCGTCGCGTTCGACTTCGGCCGGATCACGCTGGGCCCGCGGCATGTGCTGTATCTGTTCGGGGCGCCCGGTCAGGACCGGTTCTGGTTCCTGTGGGACCAGCTGTTCGCGGGCGCGCTGGGTGCGGTGGTGCTGGTCGACACCCGGCGGATAGACGACTGCTGGTACGCCATCGACCGGCTGGAGCGGCTCGGTACGCCGTTCATCGTGGCCCGCAACGACTTCGGCGGTCATCCGTACTCGCCCACGGAGCTGCGGGCCGCCCTGGACCTGGCCCCGGACATCCCGGTGATCGACTGCGACGCGCGGTCGCGGGAGTCCAGCGCGGCGGTGCTGATCACCCTGGTCGAGCATCTGACCCGGCGACATGACGCCGGAGTCCCGCCGCCGGGCCCCGGCGCGGACCTGGTCACGGACCCGGTCACGGACCCGGGCGCGCTGGTGGGTCCGGCCGGGGCGACCAGCCCGCGGGACAGCACCGCATGACGGGTTCCGGGCCCCCGCCCAACCCCCACACCCCGCACCCACCGCCGTCCCCGGACACCCCATCGTCCCCGTACACACCGATCCCCCCGAACAACCCACCGCCCCCGTACGCACCGACATCCCCCCGCACACCGTCCGCCTGGGACGCCCCGTACACCCCGCCCAACCCGCACACCCCGCACACCCCGCACACCCCACCCATACCGTCCGCCCCGGGCAGCGAGGCCCCCGACCCGCGGCCGGTCCCGCTCGACCGGCTGCGGCTGCCCAGCGACCCGTCCGCGCTCTACCAGGAGCTGCGCGCGGCGCACGGCCCCGTCGCCCCGGTCCTGCTCGACGGGGACATACCGGCCTGGCTGGTCCTCGGGTACCGGGAGCTGCACCAGGTGACGGCCGATCCGGCGCTGTTCAGCCGGGACGCGGAGCTGTGGAACCAGTGGCCCCGGATACCCGGCGACTGGCCGCTGCTGCCGGTGGTCGGACGGGCCCGGCCACCGGTGCCGCACCCGGCCGGGGAGGGACGCGCCCGGCGGGCGGCGATGATCGCGGACGCGCTCACGGCCGTGGACCCGGCCCGGCTCCAGGGGTACGCGGAGCGGTTCGCGGACGCCCTGGTCGACGGATTCTGCGCGCGGGGCGCGGCGGACGTGATCGGGGAGTACGCGACGCTGCTGCCGGTCCGGGTGCTGGCGGCGGTGTTCGGCTTCCCGCCGGAGGAGGGGCCGGGGCTCGCCTCGGCGGTGAACGGGGACGGGGGCACGGATGGCGGGCAGGGGCTCGCGCGGGCCGTGGCCAGGCTGCTGGAGCGCCGCCGCCGCACCCCGGGGCAGGACATCGTGTCCCGGCTGCTCGCCTCCCCCGAGGGCCTGCCGGACGACGAGATCGCCCGGGACCTGACGTCGCTGCTGACGGTCGGCCATCAGCCGACGGCCGACTGGATCGGCAACTCGCTGCGGCTGATGCTGACCGAGGACCGGTTCGCGGCGTCGCTGTTCGGGGGACGGCGCAGCGTGGTCGAGGCGATGAACGAGGTGCTGTGGGAGGACACCCCCACCCAGAACGTCGTCGGCCGCTGGGCGTCCCGGGACACCCTGCTCGGCGGGCGCCGTGTCCGCGCGGGCGATCTGCTGGTCCTCTCCCTCGCGGCGGCCAACTCCGACCCGGGGATACGTGCCGACCGGACCGTCCCGACCGGCGGGAACGCCGCGTTCTTCTCCTTCGGGCACGGCGCGCACCGCTGTCCGTTCCCGGCCCGGGAGATCGCGGAGGTCATCGCGCGGACGGCGATCGAGGTGATCCTGGACCGGCTGCCGGACCTGGACCTGGCGGTGCCGCCGCAGGCGCTGACCCGGCATCCGTCCCCGTGGCTGCGCGGTTTGTCGGCCCTGCCCGTCCGGTTCACCCCGACGACGGTGGTCGGCCCGGAGCACTGACACGTACGGGAGCACCGGCGCGGACGGGAGTACCGATCCGCACCGGAGCACCGACCGACGCCCGGCCCGCACCGGCCCCGGACCCGTCCCGGACCTCGCCCCCGCACCCCGCCCGTCCACGTCTGTCCACGTGGCGGAGGGGTTGTCTCAGCCGCCGGACACCCCGACCGGGGGTGTCGGGCGACGGGCTAGGCTCGGCGCGTGGCTGAGATCCAGATTCCCGCTGACATCAAGCCCGCGGACGGCCGTTTCGGCGCGGGCCCCTCCAAGGTGCGGACGGCGGCGCTGGACGCCCTCGCCGCCACCGGTACGTCACTGCTCGGCACCTCCCATCGTCAGGCCCCGGTGAAGAACCTGGTGGGCCGGGTGCGTGAGGGTGTGCGCGAGCTGTTCCAGCTCCCCGACGGGTACGAGGTGATCCTCGGCAACGGCGGCTCCACCGCGTTCTGGGACATCGCGACCCATGGGCTCATCGAGAACAAGTCGCAGCACCTGACGTTCGGTGAGTTCTCCTCGAAGTTCGCCAAGGCCGCCAAGCTCGCGCCGTGGCTCCAGGACCCGTCGGTGGTCTCCTCCGACCCGGGCACGCATCCGCTGGCCGTCGCCGAGGCGGGTGTCGACGTCTACGCGTACACCCACAACGAGACCTCGACCGGTGTCGCGATGCCGCTGAACCGGGTCGCCGGCGCCGACGAGGGCTCGCTGGTGCTGGTCGACGCGACGTCCGGCGCGGGCGGTCTGCCCGTCGACATCGCCGAGACGGACGTGTACTACTTCGCACCGCAGAAGTCGTTCGGCTCGGACGGCGGTCTGTGGCTCGGGATCTTCTCCCCCGCCGCGATCGAGCGCGCCACGCGTGTCCACGCCTCGGGACGGCACATCCCGGAGTTCTTCTCGCTGCCGACGGCGATCGACAACTCCCGCAAGAACCAGACGTACAACACGCCGTCGCTGACGACGCTGTTCCTGCTGGCCGACCAGCTCGAATGGTTCAACGGCCAGGGCGGTCTCGACTGGACGGTGGGCCGCACCACGGCCTCCGCGAACGCGCTGTACGGCTGGGCCGAGCAGAGCAAGTTCGCGAACCCGTTCGTCGCGGACCCGGCACAGCGGTCGTCCGTGATCGGCACGATCGACTTCGTGGACGAGGTGGACGCCGCCGCCGTCGCGAAGACGCTGCGCGCCAACGGCATCGTGGACACCGAGCCGTACCGCAAGCTGGGGCGCAACCAGCTCCGGGTGGCGATGTTCCCGGCGATCGACCCGGCGGACGTCGAGGCCCTGACGAAGTGCGTCGACTACGTCATCGAGCAGCTCTGATCCACCGTCCCCCACGCGGGGACACGTCGAGGGGGCGGTACCCGGCCGGGTACCGCCCCTTCGGCGTTCACGCGGACGCCCCGCTCACCGGTCGGCGCCGACGCTCTCCCACAGTCCAGCGGTCACGGCGACGGCCTTCCCGCGACCCACCGGCCACGGCGACGGCCTCTCACCGGCCACGACAACCCCTCACCTGTCGGCGCCGACGCCCCCGGTCAGCGGCTGAGCCGCTGGAAGCGGCGGACCGCCACCGGCAGGAAGATCGCGGTGATCACCAGCGGCCAGACGACCGCCATGAGCACGGCGTTCTGCTCGACCCAGGAGCCGCCGCTGCCGACAGGGGTGCCGAACAGCTCCCGGGAGGCCGCGACCGTGGAGGAGATCGGGTTCCAGGCGGCGACATGCCCGAGCCAGTCCGGCATCAGCTGGGGCGCGACATAGATGCTGGAGATCATCGTCAGCGGGAACGCGACCGCGAAGAGCCCGCCCGCGGCCTCCGGGTTCGGCACCATCAGGCCCAGCCACACACCCACCCAGATCAGGCAGAAGCGCAGCAGCAGGAGCAGCCCGAAGGCACCGAAGGCGGCGGCGACACCGCCCTGCGGACGCCAGCCCATGAGCAGGGCCGTCAGCATCAGGATCGTCAGCTCGGCACAGGCCACGATCAGATCGGTGACACCGCGGCCCGCGACCACGGCGGACGAGGACATCGGCATCGAGCGGAACCGGTCGATGACGCCCTTGGTGGCGTCGTACACCACGACGGTCGCGGTGTTGATGAACCCGAAGGCCATCGTCATCGCGAACATGCCGGGCATCAGGAAGTCCCGGTAGTCGCCGCCGCCCGGCACGGTCATCGCGCTGCCGAACACATACCCGTACAGCAGCACGGACAGGATCGGGAAGCCGAGCTGCCAGGCGATGTTGACGGGCTGGCGCTGGTAGTGGGTCAGCCCCCGGCGGACGATGTTCCAGGAATCGGCGAACGCCCAGTAGAGCCGTCCGTGCTCCTCCACGACGGGCCCGCCGGACGGGGTGCCGGCCACGGGGTCCGTGAGGTCCTTCTCGGTGGTGGTCGCGGTCATCGCCGGACATCCCCCTTCGTGTCGCTGTTCCCGCCGGTGGTGCCCGCCGCCGCTTCCTCGTCCGCCTTGGCGCGGTGTCCCGTGAGCCGCAGGAACACATCGTCCAGGCTGGGCCTGCGCAGCCCGATGTCCTCGACCTGGACGCCCTCGTCCTGAAGGGTCCGGGCGACCTCGGTGAGCGCGGCCACCCGGTCGGTGACGGGAGCGTGCACCCGGCGCTCGGACTCCTCCGTCTCCGGTTCGCCCGCGCTGACCTTGGCGACGACCCGCACCGCGCGCGGGATGTCGGCGCGCTCGGCGACGACGACCTCGATACGGTCGCCGCCGACGGTGTTCTTCAGCCCGTCGGGGGTGTCGTCCGCGATGGACCGGCCCCGGTCGATGACGGTGATCCGGGAGGCGAGCTTGTCGGCCTCCTCCAGGTACTGCGTGGTCAGCAGGACCGTCGTACCGCTCGCGACCAGCTCACGGACCGACTCCCAGACCTCGCCCCGGCTGCGCGGGTCGAGCCCGGTCGTCGGCTCGTCCAGGAACAGGACGTCCGGCGCGAGGATCATCGACGCGGCCAGGTCCAGCCGCCTGCGCATCCCGCCGCTGTACTTGCCGACCCCCCGGTCGCCCGCCTCCACCAGGTCGAACTGCTCCAGCAGCTCGGTGGCCCGGCGGCGCGCCCCGGCCCCGCCGAGATGGAAGAGCCGCCCGAACATCTCCAGGTTCTGCCGGCCGGTCAGCACCTCGTCCACCGCGGCGTACTGGCCGGTGAGGCCGATCCGGGCGCGGACCGCGCGCGGGTCCTTCGCCACATCGACGCCGGCCACCGTGGCCCGGCCGCCGTCCAGTGTGACCAGCGTGGACAGTATGCGGACGGCCGTGGTCTTGCCCGCGCCGTTGGGCCCGAGCAGTCCGTGCACCGTCCCCCGCCGCACCGTCAGGTCGAAGCCGTCCAGTGCGTTCTTCTCGCCGTACCTCTTCTGCAAGCCCTCAGCGTGCACCGCGTACGTGCTCATCCGACCTCCACCCCGTGCGCTTCCCTCGTGCGGCGTTCCCGCCGCCGCACCCCTCTAACTGGGTACACCGTACCCGATGAAGAGTACGCCGTACCCAATTATTTCCCCAGCGGTTTAAACTGCCCGGTATGGAGAGCATCGGGACCAGCGGCAGCGGCGACATCCAGCGCACCCTCGAACTGCTCTGGGAGCCGGAACGCCGGCCCACCCGGGGTCCGAAACCGACGCTGTCCGTCGAGCGGATCGTGCTGGCCGCGATCGAGGTCGCCGACGCGGAGGGCATCGACGCGGTGTCCATGCGGCGGCTCTCCACCGAGCTGGGCACCGGCACCATGTCGCTGTACCGCTATCTCCCCGGCAAGGCCGAGCTGCTGGACCTGATGCTGGACCGGGTGCAGAAGCCGTCCGAGGAGCCGACCGCCCTCGGCACGACGTGGCGCGAGGCCGTCGAGATCCTGGCCCGGGAGACCTTCGCGCTCTACCGGCGCCACCCCTGGCTGCTCCAGATCAACCAGGCCCGGCCGGTGCTGGGGCCCGCCACCCTGGACGGCATGGAGAAGATGCTCGCCCTGATCCGCCCCATGGGCCTGTCCGACCCCGAGCTGCTGTCGGTGCTGATCATGGTCGACGGCTATGTGTCCGGCGTCGCCCGCAGCCACGCCCATGAGATCGAGGCGACCGAGCAGACCGGGCGCACCGACACCGAGTTCTGGACGGAACAGGGCCCCTATCTGGACCAGGTCATGCGCAGCGGGCGCTACCCGATGATGGCGTCACTGTCCCCGGACACGTTCGGGCCCGGCTTCGACCACTTCGAGTTCGGGCTCCAGCGCATCCTGGCGGGCCTGGACACCCTGGTGGCCGCCCGCGGCGCCGACCCGGCCCCGGTACCCCCGACGCCGCCCCCGGGACCGTGCGCGCCCCTGGGTCCGGCCCCGGCCGACGGGACCGCGACGGACCAGGGCGGCCCGCCCGCCCCCTGACCGCCCGGCCCGGCTCTACCGCTTGCCGCGCAGCAGCCGCTTCCCCCCGAAGACGACCCCGAGGGCGATGGCGAGCGTCAGCACGCCCATCGAGTAGTTCGTGTCCTCGCCGGACGCGGAGGAACCCGGCCCCGTCCCCTTGTCGCCGCCGGAACCGCCCGACCGGCCGGAGGAGCCGCCCGGCACCTTCCCCGGCTCCACCTCGCTCCCCCGCCCCTCGGAGCCGTAGAGCAGACCCGTCCCGTCCGGGGTCCAGGTCAGCGACTCGCCCTGGCGCTGGAGCGGGACGCTGAGGGTGTCCGTGCGCTTGGGCACCCCGTTCCCCCAGTCGTAGAGGATGCCGCCGAAGTAGCCGCGCAGCGCCAGCCGCTCGCCGTCCGGCGAGAAGGCGCCGTCGGTGACCCACAGATCGATCGTCGCGCCGCGCTTGAAGACGTTCATGCCCGTCGGGGACAACTCGGCCGGTCCGATGTACAGGGCCGCGTCCTTGTCGTCGTCCTTCTGCTTGTCCACGATGTACAGCCGCCCCGTCTTCGGGTGCACCATCATCGCCTCGGCGTCCCGGGGCCCGTCCTCGTACGTGACGGTGTACTGGGTGGCCTTGACCGTACGGTCGGCCAGCCGCTTCGGCTCGGGCAGCTTGTAGATCCATACGTGCTTCCAGGTGCCGCCGAGGTTGTCCCCGATGTCACCGACGTACAGATTGCCGTCCGCGCCCACCGACACGGCCTCCACGTCCCGGGGGCTGCCGACGCCGGTGAGGGTGAGCGTCGCGACCGTCTTCCCGGTACGGGCGTCCACCGCGTACAGGAACGCGCCGTCGTCGCTGTCGTTGTGCGTCCAGTACACGCCGGGGTGCTGCCGGGACGCGGCCAGCCCGCTGGACTCCGTGATCCGGGGGTCCTCGATGGTGAACCCCCCGGCCCCGATGTCCTCGGCGGACGCGGGCCCGGCGGCCAGCGCGAGGGTCAGGGCGGCGAGGCAGACGGCAGAGGCCGACGAGAACGGGCGCATACGTCCAAGACTGCCATCCCGCGCGGCCGTTCACCGCGCCGAGCGGTCGGCGGCCCCGGTGCGCGGGCCGCCGGGCACCGCGTGTCCGGCCTCACATCCCGGCCCCCGGGGCGATCGGCGAGGATGAGCGGATGCTCAGATTCATGTTCGTCGGGGACTCGACGACGATAGGAAGCGCGGGCGAGCACACCTGGCGGTACCGCATGTGGGAGCACCTGCGGGACACCCTCGGCGGCCCGTTCCGGATCGTCGGCCCCCGCGAGACGCTCTACGACCAGGCGCGGGACGCGCCCGTCTCGCGGGAGTACGCCCCCGGCACCGACCCCGCGTTCCCCCGCGCCCATCTCGCGGGCTGGGGCGAGGGCTGGCAGCACATGGCCCCGCTGATCCGGTCGGCGGTCACCGACCACCGCCCCGATGTCCTGCTGATCTCCCTGGGCCTGATCGACCTCGGTTTCTACACCGGCGCGGACGACACGGCGCAAAACGTCCGCCGCTTCGTCACGGAGGCCCGCGCGGCCGGTCCCCGGGTCCGCTTCGTGATCCTCCCGGTCGTCCCCAACATCCGGGCGGACTCGGACCCCGCGTTCGCCGCCGAGGTGGCACGCTTCAACGAACTCCTCGCGAAGACGGCCGCCGACCTCGACGAACCCCGCTCCCCCCTCCTCCTCACCTCACCCCCACCCGGCTACGACCTCGCCACCGACACCTACGACGGCACCCACCCGCTCCCCTCCGGCGAACACAAGCTGGCGGCGGCGTTCGCGGGGGCGATGAGCCAGGCGTGGGGGATGGGTACGGAGTACCGGGCGTAACGCTTTCGTCGTACGTATCGTTGGTATGCGCGGGCGGCGCCAATCGGGAGGCGACTGCGCGCGGAGCGACAGGACCGGGATGAACGAACCGGACACGGCAGGGCTCGACACCCTGTTCGGGCAGGTCTGCGCACCCGAGGGATACCGGGTCGAGGTCGTCGGCGGAGAGACCTTCACGACGCCGCAGCGCTCCGCGCACTGGGAGATCATCCGCTGGATCGTCCGCGCGCTGGAGGACCGCTTCGGTATGCGGGTCAAGGTGCTGTCGGACGTGCGGATCGATTTCCCGGGCAAGCAGAACGGCTTCGCGCCGGACGTGGCCAAGCTCCGGGACGACGCCGAACCGGACCAGCGGGGTCGCTGGCGCCACGAGGACGTGGAGTTCATCGCCGAGGTCATCTCCCGGGGCACCGCCGCCAACGACTACGGCCCCAAACTGGCGGTGTACGCCGAGGCGGAGGTGCCCGTGTACGTGATCGCGGACCCCTACCAGGGCCGGTGCCGCGTCCACCTCGACCCGAAGGACGGCGAGTACCGGACGGTGACCACCGTCCCCTTCGGTGAGGACCTCGACCTGACCACCACACCGGTGGCCCTCGTCCTCGGCACCGGCGCGTTCCCCCGGGACTGAGCCACCGCCCGGCCCCCGCCCCGGCTCACCCGCCCTCGTCCGCGCACACCCCGCAGTCGGGCCCCTGGTCACACACCTCGCCCTCGCCCGGCTCATCGTCGCCGGGTCCTTCCTCGGTGGCGAGCCGGGCGCCCCGGCTGTCCGCGATCCGGGTCACCTCCCGCAGCGAGGTCCGCAACTGGTTCGCCAGGAAACGCAGCTCCCGCTTGTCCGCCTTGTGGTCCGCGATCATGTCGTCGGCCCGCTCCACCAACGCGGCGGCGTGCCCCAGCTGCATCCGCTCCAGGTTGTCCGCCACCTTGGCCATCACACTGTGCCGTCCGCCCCCGGGCCCCGACGCGTCACTCACGAGGTAACAGGGCTTGCCCGCGTCCGTAATCCACGGCAGCAGCCGCACCGCCCGGACCCCACCGTCCGGCCCCATCGGCAACCCACAGGGTTCCCCGGTACTTTGGTCCATGTCGTCGTCTCCGTTTCACGCGATGACCACGCCCCCGGACCGGTCGCACGGTCGCGGGGGTCTTTGACGGGCCCAAGACTCCCAGGACAAAAGGGGGTTGCTGTTGACCATCCGGCAACAGCAAACCCTTGACAGCGGGTACCGGTCTAGTTACACACCGCTCCAACCGGCGAACGACCGCAGCCGGTCCGGAACGGAGGGACGCGCCCTCAGCAGCACGCCCACCGTCGAGTGGGTCGTGGGGTGATAGCGCGTCTGCTGAGGCGAGACCTTGCGCGCCTCGTACAGTGCGTCCAGCGCACCGTCGCAACGGGCGGTGAGGGCCAACGAGCGGGCCCGGTCGATCCAGTACACCCCGGCCCGGGCGGCGGGGTATCCCTCCGGCAGCCGGACGCGGTCGCTGACCGCCACCGCCTCGGCGTGATCGTCGCGGTCGCCCGCCGCCGCCATCGCGTGCTGCTCCGTGTTCGTCGGACCGAAGACGAACAAGTAGTGGTTGGTCTCCCCCAACTCCGCCGCGATTCCCCGGGCCTCGGCCAGCCAGGTCCCGACCTCGTCCCCCCGGCCGAGCAGGCCGTGCATCTGAACGCCTTTCAGGATCAGCCCGCCACGGACCGCCCGGGTCCCGGGAGTCCCGTCGTCCTCCAGATCACGCAGACCTTGGCGTACGAGCCGAAGGCCCTGTTCCATCGCCGGACCGTCCGCGCTGAGCTGTGCGCGCTTCACCCGCTCCGCCGCGACCTGGCGGGGGTCCCCGGACAAGGCTGCGGCCATGGCCATACGACTCAGAGCCAGGCGGGCGAGGTCCATGTACCCGAACTTGTACGCCACGCTGAACACGCCCAGGGCGGCCTCCGCCTGTAGCCAGTGGGCCCGTTCACGGTCATGCCCCGGAACCGGGTGCACCATCGTCGCGTGGGACATCTCCCCGAGCAGACCGGGAAGCATCTCCGCGAGGGTCCCGTACTCGGAATCCGTCCGCAGCTGCCGCACCCTGGAGATGTCGGAACCGAGCTGTTCCAGCCCGCGCGGAGCCGGGTCGTCGTCCTCCGGAGGGATGCCCCAGTTGTCGAGTGCGGTACCCAGGGGAGAGATCAGCCGGTCGAGCTGGTCCTTGCGCAGCTGCTCGATGTACGGCTGGCCGTGCAGGACCGAGACAGTCACGCCCAGGGCCCGGGCCAGAGCGGCCAGCACCTGCTCGCTGGGGGTACGTGCACCTGTCTCGATCCGCGACAGCATCGACGCGGACACGGCCGCCCTGCGTCCCAGCTCCCGCAGCGTGTGTCCCCGCAGAAGCCGCAGCTCCTGGATGCGCCGCCCGACACCGCCACGCCTGTCCTCGGCCATAGCCGACCGTCCCTTCGTCCATCAAGAACGGTACTCCGATCGGCCCTTGGCGGTACGGCGTGCGTCCGGGTGGGCGGCACCCGGGGGGACGGGCGCGAGCCACGCCGGGGCACCGGCCCTTGCGTCGAGCACACTCGAAGACGTTGGCTGGGCCCATGGAGTACACGCAGCTCGGCCGCACAGGTCTCAAGGTCAGCAGGCTCGTCCTCGGGACGATGAACTTCGGTCCGCACACCGACGAGCCCGACAGTCACGCGATCATGGACGCCGCGCTGGACGCGGGTCTGAACTTCTTCGACACCGCCAACGTCTACGGCTGGGGCGACGACAAGGGCCGCACCGAGACGATCATCGGCAACTGGTTCGCCAAGGGCGGCGACCGCCGCGACAAGGTCGTCCTCGCCACCAAGGTCTACGGCAACATGGGCGGCGACCGGGGCCAGGCGTGGCCCAACCACGACCGGCTCTCCGCGCTGAACATCCGCCGGGCCGTCGACGCGAGCCTCGCCCGGCTCCGGACCGACCACATCGACCTCTACCAGTTCCACCACATCGACCGGCACACGCCGTTCGAGGAGATCTGGCAGGCCCTCGACGTCCTCGTCCAGCAGGGCAAGATCCTCTACGTGGGATCGTCCAACTTCCCCGGCTACAAGATCGCCCAGGCCAACGAGACGGCGGCCCGCCACGGACGGCTCGGGCTCGTCAGCGAACAGTGCCTCTACAACCTGTACGAGCGGCGCGCCGAGATGGAGATCATCCCGGCCGCGCAGGAGTACGGGCTCGGGGTCATCCCCTGGTCGCCGCTGCACGGCGGACTGCTGGGCGGGGTGCTCCGCAAGGAGGCGACGGGCGGGCGCAGCGCTTCCGGTACGGCGGCCGAGGTGCTGGCCGATCCCGCCGCGCGGGCGAAGGTGCAGGCGTACGAGGATCTGCTGGGCAAGCACGGGCTCGAACCGGGTGAGGTGGCGCTGGCCTGGCTGCTGAGCCGTCCCGGGGTGACCGGGCCGATCGTCGGGCCCCGTACGGCCGCGCAGTTGGACTCGGCCGTGCGGGCCGTGGGGCTGTCGCTCTCCGCGGAACTCCTCGCGGAGCTGGACGCGCTGTTCCCCGGGCCGGGTCCGTCCCCCGAGGCGTTCGCCTGGTAGTCGGTCCGCGGGTCGCCTTCGCTTGCGCTTCCGGGTTTGTGCCGGTGGACGTACTTGTTCCTGTGCCGTCGCTCGGGGGGTGCGCAGTTCCCCGCAGGTCGCCTTCGCTTGCGCTTCCGAGGTCTGTCCGGCTGGACCCACTTGTCCCTGTGCCGTCGCTCCGTGGGTGCGCGGTTCCCCGCGCCCCTGGGTACTCGGTGGTGGGCGTACTTGTTGCCGCACAGGTCGGTCGTGGGTGCGCGGTTCCCCGCGCCCCTGGGTACTCGGTGGTGGGCGTACTTGTTGCCGCACAGGTCGGTCGTGGGTGCGCAGTTCCTCGCGCCCCTGGGTACTCGGTGGTGGGCGCACTTGTTGCCGCACAGGTCGGTCGTGGGTGCGCAGTTCCTCGCGCCCCTGGGTACTCGGTGGTGGGCGTACTTGTTGCCGCACAGGTCGGTCGTGGGTGCGCGGTTCCCCGCGCTCCTTCGGGGCGTCAGCGGTCTGTTCTCCGGGGCGGGCCAGGCCGTGTTTTAGAACTGGGTCCGGGTCTTGCCCTGTACCGGGGATGATCTCGGTGTGGGGCGAGGGGATCTTTCAGATGACCAATGGGCCTTGCTGGGGCCGTTGTTGCCGGTCGCAGTGTTGGGCAGGCCGTCGCTCGGCCGACGGAGGTTGATCGACGGGATCCGCTGGCGGGTACGGACCGGTGCCCCGTGGCGGGACCTGCCACCTGAGTACGGTCCGTGGCAGACGGTCGATGGGCTCTTCCGCCGCTGGCAGCGCGATGGTGTCTGGTCGGCAGTCCTGACCGGGCTGCAGGCCCGGGCGGATGCAGCCGGTTTGATCACTTGGGACGTGAACGTCGACTCCACCATCTGCCGGGCCCATCAGCGCGCGGCCGGTGCCCGGCGGAACAGCCGAGCCCAGCAGTGGAAGGCACTCATTCGGCCTGGGTTCGATGGTGACACTGACGGGCAGCACCTCGCTCGGCAACTGACAGGCCGGGCGAGGTGGGCCTGTTGGTGCGACGTACCAACTGCTCTCCGGGCTGGTCGTCCGGGACAGCCCGGAAAGCAGTCAGCTGAGCCGGGTTGTGGCATACACCTCGATGGCGTCGCGCTGGTACGCGGCCAGGCCCGGTGCGATCGCCTCGTACGCGGCGCGCCAGGCGCTGTTGTCCACGCAGGAGCGTCCGACGGCGCGGTACTCGTCGGCGGAGACGGGGCGCAGTTCGGTCATGGCCTGGTACTGGGCGTCGATCTGGGCCTGTACGGGCGCGGCGTTGGCCGGGTGGCCGGCGGCCATCAGGTCGGCCAGCAGGATCATCTGTGTCGTGCGCTCGCGCTGTCCGGCCTCGATGTCCTGCGGGGTCATCGCGGCGACCGTGCGGGCGACTTCCTCGGCGTGCTCGGGGAAGTCGTGCAGGCTCTCCTGGTACTGGGAGGGCTGGACGCCTGCGAACAGGTTCTCCGGTCGGTTGATGGTCATGGGGTTGCCGTCCTTTCTGGAACGTTCCAGTTCGGTGATCGTGCGGGAGACGGTGCCGGCCAGGGCGTCGAGCCGGTCCCGCTCGGCGAGCAGCCGCCGGTGGTGGCCGCGTAGGGCGTCCACCTCGTCGACCTGCTCGGCGAGGATCCGGCCGACCTCGGGGAGCCCTACGCCCAGTGCCCGCAGTACGAGAATCTGCTGCAGCCGCAGCAGCTGGTGCTCCTCGTAGTAGCGGTGACCGTTGGCCCCGATCCGGGCGGGCGGCAGCAGGCCGACCTCGTCGTAGTGCCGCAAGGTCCGGGCGGTCACGCCCGACATCCTGGCGACCTCCGCGATAGGCCAGTCCATCGCTGTCTCCCTCACGATCGCGTCACCGGGCCGGTTTCTCCGGCCCTGGTAAGGACGGTAGAAGCTGCCTCAGCGGCAACCGCAAGCCCGCACCCTCACGATCTGGATGACGGCCCGCGACTTTCCCCGACGGCCCACCCAGCACACCAGGAACTCTCAAAACACGGCCTAGGGGCGGGAGTGGTGGCGGTAGGTGGCGGGGGTGGTGCCTGTCAGGCGGCGGAAGTGGCGGCGCAGGCTCGCGGACGAGCCGAAGCCCGTCCGCGCGGCGACCTCGTCGACCGTCCCGTCACCGCTCTCCAGCAGCCTCCGGGCCCGCTCCACCCGGGCCCGCAGCAGGTACTGGCGTGGAGTGAGCCCGGTCCGTTCCCGGAAGCGGCGGTTGAGCGTGCGCACGCTCGTCCCCGCGTGCGCGGCGATCTCCGCGAGGGACGGCGCGTCGTACGGATGCTCCTGGAGCCACCGCAGGGTCGGCTCCAGGCCCGCCGTCCCGGCCAGCTCACGGTCGATCTCCTCCCGGGTCGCCCCGACGTCCTCGTGCAGGGGCGCGATCAGCTGCCGGGCGGTGCGCCCGGCGACCGCCGGACCGTGGTCCAGCCCGAGGAGACGGAGGTAGAGGTCGATGCCGCCGAGGACACCCGCCGAGGTGAGGAACGGACCGTCCGTCACCACCGTTCCGGCGGGGTCCACCTCGACGCCCGGATGACGTTTGGCCAGTTCGGCCGTCCGGCACCACTCGGTCGTCGCGCGGCGTCCGTCGAGCAGCCCGGAGGCCGCGAGGGTGAACGTACCCGTGCCGACGGCGGCGACCCGGCTGCCCCGGGCCGCCGCCGCGCGCAACGCGTCGAGCACTCCCGCAGGGGGCTCGGCGAGGAAGCCGTCATGGCCGGTGAGCACGACCGTATCGGCGTCGGCCAGGGCGTCGAGTCCCCAGGGGACGGTGATGTCCAGGGGCAGCGGACCGGCCGTGGTGACGGTAGGCCGGACGGAACAGACGCGCAGCTCGGTGGGTGCGGAGGCGGCCTCGAAGACCAGCCCCGGGGTGGTGAGCTGGTGTCCGGGGACCCCGTCGAGCACGAGAAGGGCGACCACAGGCATGGGACGACCGTATGCCAGGGGATCAGCGGTGCTTGGCCATCGTCTTCGTGATCCAGCTCTTGTGGGCGGGCACCGAGGTCCAGACCCCGGGACCGTTGCCGCAGTCCGGACCGGCCGCGACATTGCCGTCGCCGGAGGTCGCCCCGACCAACTGCCAGCGTCCGCCGATCCGCTGGATCTGCGGGCCGCCGGAGTCACCCCGGCACGCCATGGCGCCGGGGACCTGGGAACCGGTGCACAGTTCGGCACCCGGCTTGAACGGGGAGCAGGCGGAGTCCGCGATCCTGCGCGTGTCGAGCTGCTGGAGCCGCTCGGAGAACGACCAGTCGGGGCCGTCCGCCGTGTTGCCGAAGCCGAGGACCCGCGTCTGCGCACCGGTCTTCGGGGGCCGGTCCGCAAGGCGCGCCGGCTGCTGGTGGACCGGGCGGTCCAGCTTGAGCAGCGCGAGGTCGTGGTGGCCCCGAGGCGCGTCGCCGAGGGCGTAGTCCGGGTGGAGCACCTTCTTGACGATGGTGCGTACCGTCCCGCCCTTGCCCTGGTACTCGCTGCCGACCCTGACCTTCCCCGTCGGCTCGGCGGGGATCTCCGGATGACCGGCGCAGTGGGCCGCGGTGAGCACCCACCGGGGAGCGACCAGCGTGCCGCCGCACACCCCGTACTCCTTGCCCCCGGGCGCCTGCATGACCTGCGGGACCGAGACCATGAACGAGTACGGCCGGGTGGAGTCCTCCCCGTTGACGACGGCCCCGGCACTTCCGGTCAGGCCGGTGACGGCGAGTGCGGCCGCCGCGCCGACCGCGGCTGTCCGCGCGGCCGGTCGGCGGGCGGGTCGGGTCTGCTGCGGGCGGGTCGGGTGGAGCATGGTGGACATCCCTTTCACGTGGTCAAGTGGGGTGCGCGCGGCCCGGGCATCCCCTCGTTCCCGGTGCGTGCACCTTCATCCTCCGGGCCGCCGACCGACCGGAAACAGCCACCGCGATGCCACCCTCGGCTAAATTCTGGCCATGGCAGTGGTCGCCCTTCTCGCGCTCGACGGCATCCCCGGACCTCAGCTCACCACCCCCGGGATGCTGCTGGGCGCCGTCCCGCGCAGCTGTGACCGGGCCCCGTACGAGCTGAGGGTGTGCGCCGGTCCCGGCTTCCGCGCCACGGCCGGGCCGGGCCCGTTCGGGCTCACCACCAGCTGGGGGCTGGACGGCCTCGACGGGGCGGCGACCGTGATCGTGGCCGGTCACCACGGCTTCCGCGACCCGCACCCGGCCGCCGTGCTCGACGCATTGCGCGCGGCGGCGGACCGGGGCTGCCGGATCGGCGCGGTGGGCACGGGGACGTTCACCCTCGCCGCCACCGGACTGCTCGACGGCCGCCGGGCCACCACGGACTGGCGGTGCGTCGGGGAGCTGGCCGCGGATCACCCCCGGGTCGTGGTCGCCCCGGCGGAGGAGGCCGTCGCCGACGGGCCGTTCCTCACCTCGGCGGGGGTGCTCGGCGGCAAGGACCTCTGGCTGCGCCTCATCGAGGAGGACCACGGCGAGCGCGTGCGGCGGGAGGCGGACCGCCGGCTCTTCCTCCGGCTGCCGGACGGACCGCCCGGGGCCGCCGGCGGGGACGGCGGGCTCGGGCCGACGATCCGGTGGATGGAGGCGGGGTCGCACCGGCCGCTGACCCTCACGGAGATCGCCGCGCACGCGGGGACCGGCGTCCGTACCCTCAGTCGCCGCTTCCGCGCGGAGACCGGGCTCAGTCCGCTCCAGTACCTGCTTCGGGTCCGGGTCGAGCGGGCCCAGCAACTGCTGGAACGGGGGGATCTTCCGGTGGAGCACATCGCCGCGCGGACCGGGTTCGGGACGCCCGCGAATCTTCGCCATCAGTTCCAGCGCCTCAACGGGACGACTCCGGGCTTCTACCGGGCGGCCTTCCGCTCGATGGTCACCATGTTCACCGAGGACACCCCCCGCACCCGAGGACCCGGGTGAGAGGGTGTCTCAAGCCTTGACCGCTGCGGCCGTCCTGGCGGTCTGCTCGATCTTCGCGCAGTAGGCCGCGCGGGCTTCCTCGTCGATCCGCTGCTCGTGTTCGGCGCGCAGCCCGGTCCGGCCGTCGAGGCCCTCACGCAGGATGTCGGCCTGTCCGGCATGCCGGACGGTCTCGCTGAGGCTTTTGAGGTCTCTCCGGTGAGCGCACTCGTCCCTGTGCCTCTGGGTCTGTCCGAGCTGGACCCACTTGTTCCTGTGCGGTCGCTCTTCGGGTGCGGGTCCGCCCTCGTCTTTTGCGCAGTTCCCCGCAGGTCGCCTTCGCTTGCGCTTCCGAGGTCTGTCCGGCTGGACCCGCTTGTTCCTGTGCCGTCGTCCGGTGGGTGCGCAGTTCCCCGCGCCCCTGGGGTCGCGCCTCTTGCGAATTCCGTTCGGGTGCGGGTGGCCCCTGGTTGCTCGCGCAGTTCCCCGCGCCCCTTTGGGGGCGCCCTCTTGCTGCTGTTCTCAGGCTGCGGGGGCGGGGTGAACCATCTTCCTCCCGCAGGCGCCCAGCTGCGGGAGGGGGTGGGCGGGAATCTCTGCCCGCAGACTCCGATGCTCTTCAGTCCGGCAAGAGGGACGTCCGACCGAGCGTGTCGGATCGAGGACGGAGAATCCCGACCGGCACCGACCCGAAGAACAAGCCGGATGCGCCCCAAAGGGGCGCGGGGAACTGCGCACCCCACGAGCGACCCGCACAGGAACGAAGTACGCCCCGCCGGACGGACCTGGGAAGCGCAAGCGAAGGCGACCCGCGAGGGAGAACTCAGGGGCGCCCGCGAACGCGGGTGAGCCTAGCCACCCAGCGCCGCGCCGACCGCCACGACGAGGAACATCAGTACGAGCACACCGGCCATGATCCGGTTACGTGTCTTCGGGTCCACACCCGAAAGCCTAACCGCCCCCGCCGAGCGCCAACGCGGCGACCACCTCGTAACGCGCCCGCGCCCCCACCCCACCACCGCCCCCGGAAAGATCGCTGCGCACCAGCGCCACCTCCCCCACCTCCCACTCCGCACCCCGGAACCCGGCCATCGCGTCCACGTACGGACCGAAGTCGAAGTCCCCGGCACGGTCCCGCGCCAGCGACAGATGCGGCCGGAACCGCCGGTGCTCCCCCATCGGGAGCCCGGCCCCCCGGGCCGCCTCCTGTGCCCCGTCCGAGAGCCGCGCCAGCGCCCCCGTGTCACCGGCCACGTCCGCCCACAGGGACCGGCCCGCGAAGACACCCGCCCCGCGCAGCGCCAGCGTGAAGGGCGGGGTGCGCCGCGCGGCGAGCGCGAGGCGCCGGATCAGCTCGGGAACCGGGTCCGCGGGCTCCTGGCGCACCTCGCCGTAGAACGCGAGGGTGAGGTGCCACCCGGGACGGCCCGTCCACTTCAGCGCGGACGCACCGGGCAGGTCCTCCAGCTGGTCGACGGCCCGCCCCAGCTCCGCGGCCACGGACGGCGGGGGCAGCACGCCGGCGAAGAGTCTCATCCGGCCAGTGTCACCCGGTTAGCCTCACCGGATGGATAACTTCACGATCAGGAAAGGCGGCCCCGGCGACCTCCCCGCCGTCCTCGCGCTGATGGACCGGGCCGTGGAATGGCTGGCCGCCCAGGGACGTACGGGCCAGTGGGGCACCGAGCCGTGGTCCACCAACCCGCGCGCGGTGGAGATGGTGACCCGGTACGCCGGGGAGGGCGATCTGTGGCTCGCCGACGTGGCCGGTGCCGTCGTCGGCACGCTCACCCTCACCGACGGCCCCGGCTCGTACGTGCCCCGCGCCGACGAGCCCGAGCGGTACATCCACGTCTTCGCGACCGACCGCCGCCGCGCGGGCGCGGGCATCGGTGCCGCGCTGCTCGCGCACGCCGCCGACGAGACCCGCCGCGCGGGCCGGTCGCTGCTGCGGGTGGACTGCTACGCGGGCGACGACGGCAAGCTCGTCGCGTACTACGAGGGCCAGGGTTTCACCCCGGCGGAACGCTTCACGGTCGGCGCGGACGCCTGGCCCGGCCAGGTGCTCGCCCGCCGCGTCTGACCCCGGGCCGGGGACACGGGACGCGACAGGCCAGGGTTCACCCGAACCCCGGCCGGACCCGCACCCCGCGAACCGCGAGCGTCCCGTGCCCCCGCCCGCCCCCGGGCTACGCCACCGTCACCAGGTCCCGCTTGGGCACGAACCGCAGATGCGGCTGCCCCCTGCGCAGATCGACCTTGAGCCGCAGATCGGCCGCGCGGGCCAGCACCAGGCCGACCACCAGCGCCGACACCGCGCTGACCAGTCCGCCGACGGCCATGCTGATCTGCACCCCGTACGCGTCGGTGAGCCAGCCGAAGAGCGGGCCGCCGATCGGGGTGCCGCCGACGAACACCATCATGAAGAGGCTGATCACCCGGCCCCGCATGGCGGGGTCGGTGCCGAGCTGGACGGAGGAGTTGGCGGTGACGTTCACCGTCAGGCCGAGCATCCCGATCGGCACCAGGAGCAGCGCGAACACCCACAGGGACGGGGTGACCGCGGCGACGATCTGGAGGGCGCCGAAGGCCACCGCCGCCCCGACCAGGACGCGCAGCCGGGAGGTGCCGCGCCGGGCCGCGAGCAGCGCGCCGACCACCGAGCCGACGGCCATCAGTGTGTTGAACAGTCCGTACATGCCTGAGCCGCCGTGGAAGATGTCGTCGGCGTAGGCGCTGAGCCAGATCGGGAAGTTGAAGCCGAACATCCCGATGAAGCCGATGAGGACGATCGGCCAGATCAGTTCGGGGCGGTGGGACACGTACCGCAGGCCCTCGCGGAGCTGGCCCTTGCCGCGCGGGGTGCGCGGGCCGGGGTGCAGTTCGGCGGTGCGCATCAGCAGCAGGCAGGTGAGCGGGGCGAGGAACGACAGTCCGTTGGCGAGGAACGCCCAGCCGGGGCCGACCGCGGCGGTCAGGACACCGGCGATCGCGGGGCCGAGCAGCCGCGCCGACTGGAAGTTGGCGGAGTTCAGGCTGACCGCGTTGCGCACCTGGTCGGGGCCGACCATCTCGGAGACGAAGGTCTGCCGGGTCGGGTTGTCGACGACGGTGACCAGTCCGGTGAAGAACGCCGTCATGTACACGTGCCACACCTGGACATTGCCGCTGAGGGTCAGCGCGGCCAGGAAGAGTCCGCCGAAGCTCATCGCGCCCTGGGTGAAGAAGAGCAGCGTCCGCTTGGGGAACCGGTCGGCGATGACCCCGCCGTACAGGCCGAACAGCAGCATCGGCAGGAACTGCATCGCCGTGGTGATGCCGACGGCCGCCGAGGAGCCCGTGAGGCTCAGGACAAGCCAGTCCTGGGTGATCCGGGCCATCCAGGTGCCGGTGTTGGAGACGACCGCCCCGGAGGCGAAGAGCCGGTAGTTGCGGATACGGAGGGACGAGAACATCCCGCCGGGTCCACGGTCCGCACCGCCGATGTCCGGACCGGCTGAGGGTGAGCCGCCGGTGGCCGGGCCGTCGGTGGCCGGGCGGCCGGTGGCCGGGCCGTCGGTGGCCGGGCGGCCGGTGGGCCCGGGGGTCTTGACCAGGGACACGGGACGCGGCCCGGTCCCGGGTACGTCCGCGCGCGGGCCGGTACGGGTACGCCGGCGGGTGCGGAAACGGGCGGTGCCGGGTATGCGGGCGGTACCGGGTATGAGGCGGCCGGGCAGGTAACGGGACCTGCCGGAGGCACGGGCGGGTGGGGCGGGGGTGTCGTGGTCGGACTGGGGTGCGGGTGCGGAGTCTGCTCCGGGTCCCGGACTCAAAAGGGTCGCCTCCTCGGCGGTCGGTTACAGATGCGCGAGTTTCTCCAGCACGGGGGCGGCGGCGCGCAGCTTCGCCCACTCGTCCTCGTCCAGGTCCTCGACCAGACCGGCCAGCCAGGCGTTGCGCCTGCGGCGGCTCTCGTCGAGCATGGCCTCGGCCGTCTCGGTCTGGGTGACCACCTTCTGGCGGCGGTCCTCGGGGTGCGGCTCCAGCCTGACCAGGCCCTTGGCCTCCAGGAGCGCCACGATGCGGGTCATCGAGGGCGGCTGCACATGCTCCTTGCGGGCCAGCTCGCCCGGGGTGGCGGAACCGCACCGGGCCAGGGTGCCGAGCACCGACATCTCGGTCGGACTCAGCGACTCGTCGACCCGTTGGTGTTTGAGCCGTCGCGACAGGCGCATGACCGCCGAACGCAGTGCGTTCACGGCCGCGGCGTCGTCGCCGTGAGTAAGGTCAGACATGTTCTTTAGCTTAACTCATTACCCTTCCTAAAGAACACCCGTTAAACCGTGATCCACCGCACCCGGACCGATCATCACCCGTACGAGTGAGCCCTGAGCGGAAAGTGATACAAAATACCGCCGCCGCCCGGGACCCTCGTACCCATGGGGACACATGTGCTGAGCCTGCGGGTGGACGGCGAGCTGCTGGAACGGCTCCGGGGTCATGCCGCGAAGCGGGGGATGAGCGTCCAGGACTATGTGATCGGGACACTGGTCCGCGACGACTTCGACGAACGGTTCCAGTCCGCGGTGGAGGAGACGGAACGGTTCTACGCGGGCGCCGACGGGGACACGGCCGGGGAGCCCGCGGGACTCGGCAGTCCGGACGGGGAAACGGTCCCGCTCAGCAGGGCCGCGACCGGGACGACCGTCGCCGGTACGGGCACCCTGAGCATGACGGCCCTGCGCGCCGCGTCCGCCACCGACCCGGCGGCCCCGAGCGACCCGGCGGGCCTGGCGCACCCGGCGGACCTCATGGGCCCGACCGGCCCGGCGGACCCGGCCCGCGCGTCCGGCCCCGGGAACGCCGAAGGGCCGTCGCGTGACGCGACGGCCCCCGGCACCGGCCGACCGGCCGGTGTCCCGGTCAGATGAGCCCGAGCCCGGGCATCAGGTAGTAGAAGACGAACACCGCCGAGACCGCGTACATCGCGACGGGCACCTCACGGCCCCGGCCCGCGGCCACCCGCAGCACGGTGAAGGTGATGAAGCCCATGCCGATGCCGTTGGTGATCGAGTACGTGAACGGCATCATCATCATGGTCACGAACGCCGGGATCGCGATCGTGTAGTCGCTCCAGTCGATCGACCGGACCGAGCCGGACATGATCAGGAATCCGACCGCGAGCAGCGCCGGGGTCGCCGCCTGCGACGGGACCATCGTGGCGATCGGGGTGAGGAACAGGGCGAGCGTGAAGAGACCGCCGGTGACCATGTTGGCGAAGCCGGTGCGCGCGCCCTCGCCGACCCCGGCCGTCGACTCCACGAAGCAGGTGGTGGCCGAGGAGGACGAGGCGCCACCGGCCGCGACGGCGATACCGTCCACGAACAGGACCTTGTTGATCCCGGGGAAGTTGCCCTTCGAGTCGGTCAGCTTCGCCTCGTCGCCGACGCCCATGATCGTGCCCATCGCGTCGAAGAAGCACGAGAGCAGCACGGTGAAGACGAAGAGGACACCGGTGAGGATGCCGACCTTCTCGAACCCGCCGAACAGGCTGACCTGGCCGATCAGCCCGAAGTCGGGGGTGGAGACCGGGTTGCCGGGCCACTTCGGGGTGGTCAGGCCCCAGGACGGGACCTTCGCGACCGCCTCGATGATCAGCGCGACACCCGTCATGGCGACGATGGAGATCAGGATCGCGCCGGGCACCTTGCGCACGATCAGTACGAGGGTGAGCAGCGCGCCGAGCGCGAAGACGAGGACGGGCCAGCCCGTGAGGTGACCGTCGCCGCCGAGCTGGAGCGGGACGGTCGTCTCGGCCAGGTCGGGGATACGGGAGACGAAACCGGCGTCGACCAGGCCGATGAGCATGATGAACAGGCCGATACCGATGGCGATGCCCTTGCGCAGCCCCAGCGGCACCGCGCTCATCACCCGTTCCCGCAGCCCGGACGCGACCAGCAGCATCACCACGAGACCCGCGAGGACGACCATGCCCATCGCGTCGGGCCAGGACATCCGGGGCGCGAGCTGGAGCGCGACGACGGTGTTGACGCCGAGCCCGGCGGCGAGCGCGATCGGGACATTGCCGATGACACCCATCAGCAGGGTGGTGAACGCGGCGGTGAGCGCGGTCGCGGTGACGAGCTGCGCGTTGTCGAGCTGATTCTGGTGGAGGTCCTTGGCGTTGCCGAGGATGATCGGGTTCAGCACGATGATGTAGGCCATCGCGAAGAAGGTGGCGAAACCGCCGCGGATCTCGCGCGGGAACGAGGAACCGCGTTCCGAGATCCGGAAGAAACGGTCGATGCCGTTGACCGGCGGGGGGACCGGAGAGTCTCCGGACGCGTCGACCTGAGCGGTGGCCGAGGGGGACATACAGGACCTCAGTTGTAGGTTCCTACGAGGGAAACGGGCCGGAGCGGAACCGTTTCAGTATGAACATATGACATGGATGATCGCTATCTCCGCGCGTAGATACCGGTGGCGTCGGCCCGGACGGCGGTACGGGAACCCTCCGGGCCACCGCCAGGACCGCCCCCCGGACCGGCGGTCCGTCCCGTTCAGGCCCCCGGGCGGGACTCACCTAAACTCGGCGTATGACCGATCGCGCACCGGGATTCCTCAAGCCGGGCCCCCTCAAGCACGACGCGCCGGAGCCCCTGGAAGGGCCCGTGACCGCCACCGTCACGGGCGGCACGATCCTCTGGTTCGTCCTGTTCCTGGTGCAGCTCCCCTTCTACGGTTGGTTCGACGAGCACGGGCACCTGTGGTGGGTGTGGACCTGTCTCGCGGGGGCCGGACTCGGACTGATCGGCATCTGGTACGTCCGCAAGCGGGACGCGGCGATCAAGCGGGACGCGGCGGCCGGCGGCGGTACCTCCACCGAAGGGACCCCCGGCGAAGGGGCCTCCGGCGGCGGGAGCGGCCCGGCGGGCTGAGCCCCGGACCGGGTCGGCGGGACCCACGGCCCGCCGGAATCCGCCCCGGCGTTCCTCACGGATGGTGGACGTATCCTTCCGTACCGTCGGAACATGACGCATATCGACGCGGGTGCCGAACTCGATCCCGTGCACCCCGTCCCCGTACCGGGCGGGCCCCCGGCGCACGGGCTCACCTCGGCGCAGGTCGCGGAGCGGGTGGCCCGTGGCGAGGTCAACGACGTACCGGTGCGCAGCAGCCGGTCGGCCGTGGACATCGTGCGGGCGAACGTCTTCACCCGGTTCAACGCGATCATCGGTGTGCTCTGGGTGATCATGCTGATCGTCGCGCCGATGCAGGACAGCCTCTTCGGGTTCGTGATCATCGCGAACACCGGGATCGGCATCGTCCAGGAGCTGCGGGCCAAGCGGACCCTGGACTCGCTCGCGGTGATCGGGGAGGCCCGGCCGGTGGTGCGGCGGGACGGGGCCGCCGTCGCGGTCACCACCTCGGAGCTCGTGCTCGGGGACGTCATCGAGACCGGGCCCGGCGACAAGATCGTGGTGGACGGCGTCTGCGCCGAGGCGGACGGGCTGGAGATCGACGAGTCGCTGCTGACCGGTGAGGCCGACCCGGTGGTGAAGCGGCCCGGCGACCCCGTGCTGTCCGGGAGCTTCGTGGTCGCGGGCGGCGGCGCGTTCACCGCGACGAAGGTCGGCCGGGAGGCGTACGCGGCGCGGCTCGCGGAGGAGGCGTCGCGGTTCACGCTCGTCCACTCCGAGCTGCGGTCCGGGATCTCGACCATCCTCAAGTACGTGACGTGGATGATGGTCCCGACCGCGATCGGGCTGATCATCAGCCAACTGGTCGTGAAGGACAACGGCTTCCGGAACTCCATCGCCCGCACGGTCGGCGGGATCGTCCCGATGGTGCCCGAGGGGCTGGTGCTGCTGACGTCGGTGGCCTTCGCGATCGGGGTGGTCCGGCTCGGCCGCAAGCAGTGCCTGGTGCAGGAACTGCCCGCGATCGAGGGGCTCGCCCGGGTGGACACCGTCTGCCTCGACAAGACGGGCACTCTCACCGAGGGCGGGATGGACGTACTGGAGCTGCGTCCGCTGGGCGGTGCCGACGAGCGTCATGTCCGGTCGGTGCTCGGCGCGTTCGCGGTGTCCGACCCGCGGCCCAACGCCTCCCTGCGGGCGGTCGCCGACGCGTATCCCCCGCCCCGGGACGGCGGCTGGGCCTGCCTCGACACCCTGCCGTTCTCGTCGGCCCGCAAGTACAGCGGCGCCCGGTTCGAGGAGGGCGGGGTCGACGGGGTCGGCGGGAGCGACGACAGCGAGGGAGACGGAAGGGGCGAGGGAGACGGGGGGAGCGGGGCAGGGGGCGGTCGCGGTGGGCAGGGCGAAGTGCGGGAGGGCGGGGCGCGGGGGGTGAGCGGGTGGCTGCTCGGGGCGCCCGATGTACTGCTTGCGGAGGGCGACGAGGCGCTGGCGGCGACGCGGGAGCTGGACGAACGCGGGCTGCGGGTGCTGCTGCTGGCCCGGGTGTCCCGTCCGCTGGACGATCCGGAGGTCACGGCGGACGCGCTGCCCACCGCGCTCGTCGTACTGGAGCAGCGGCTCCGGCCGGACGCCGCCGAGACCCTGCGCTACTTCGCGGAGCAGGGGGTCACGGCCAAGGTGATCTCCGGGGACAACGCGGTGTCCGTCGGCGCGGTCGCCGGGAAGCTGGGGCTCGCGGGGGCGGCGGACACGGTCGACGCGAGGTCGCTGCCGGAGGACCGGGAGCGGATGGCGGAGGTGCTCGACACGCACACCGTCTTCGGACGGGTCACCCCGCGCCAGAAGCGGGACATGGTGGGCGCGCTCCAGTCCCGTGGGCACACCGTCGCGATGACCGGGGACGGGGTGAACGACGTCCTCGCGCTCAAGGACGCGGACATCGGGGTCGCGATGGGGTCGGGGTCCGACGCGGCCCGCGCCGTCGCGCAGATCGTGCTGCTGAACAACAGCTTCGCGACGCTGCCCTCGGTGGTGGCGGAAGGCCGCCGGGTCATCGGCAACATCACGCGGGTCGCGACGCTGTTCCTGGTCAAAACGGTCTACTCGGTGCTGCTGGCGGTGCTCGTGGTGTGCTCACAGGTCGAGTACCCGTTCCTGCCCCGGCACTTGACGCTGCTGTCCACGCTGACGATCGGGGTCCCCGCGTTCTTCCTCGCGCTCGCGCCCAACGGGGAGCGGGCGCGACCGCACTTCGTCCGGCGGGTGATGCGGTACGCGATCCCGGGCGGGATCGTCGCGGGGACGGCCACGTTCGTCACGTATCTGCTGGCGCGGCACCACTACACGGGCGCGGGGGCGCTGGACGCGGAGACCAGCGCGGCGACGCTGACGCTGTTCCTGGTGTCGATGTGGGTGCTCGCGATCGTGGCGCGGCCGTACACGTGGTGGCGGGTGGCGCTGGTCGCGGCGATGGGGGCGGGGTTCCTGCTGGTGCTTGTCGTGCCGTGGCTCCAGCATTTCTTCGCGCTGAAGCTGGTGGGGACGGTGATGCCGTGGGGGGCGGTGGGGGTCGCGGTGGTGGCGGGCGGGGTGCTGGAGGCAGCGTGGAGGTGGGTCGACCGGTAGCGGGTCGCCTTCGCTTGCGCTTCCGAGGTCTGTCCGGGTGGACGCACCTGTTTCCTGTGCCGTCGCTCGGTGGTTTTGCGCAGTTCCCCGCGCCCCTTTGGGGCGCACCCGGCCGGTTCTTCGGGTCGGTGCCGGTCGGGATTCTCCGTCCTCGATCCGACACGCTCGGTACGACGTCCAGCGGAGCTACTGAAGAGCATCGGAGTCTGCGAGCAGAGATTCCCGCCCACCCCCTCCCGCAGCAGTGCGACTGCGAGAGGAAGGGGGTGCCCCTTAAGGGGCGCGGGGAACTGCGCAAAAGACGAAGGTGGACCCGCACCCGAAGAGCGACCGAGCGGGGCAGCACCCAGGGGCGCGGGGAACTGCGCACCCACGGACGTACCCGCACGGGAACAAGTACGCCCAGGCGGGGAACCTCAGAAGCGCAAGCGAAGGCGGCCTGCGGGGAACTGCGCACCCACGGACGTACCCGCACGGGGACAAGTACGTCCAGCCGGACGGACCTCGGAAGCGCAAGCGAAGGCGACCTGTCAGGGGACGGCGACCGTGGTGGGGGCGGACGTGGTCGGCGCGGTGGTGGACGTGCCGCCGTAGGTGTAGCGGTACGTGGTGGTGCGGGTCGGGCGGACCGTCACCGTGGCCTCGCCCCCCGCACCGGTCCGCAACGACTTCACGGAGGTCCAGGACCCACCGTCCTTGCGCTGGAGGGTCACCCGCTGCCCCCCGTACGCGGCGTCACGCCCCTTGTTCCAGTCGGCACGTCGCAGATCGGCCGTGACCTTGACCGGCTTGCCCGGCCGCACGGCCTCGGGCGCCGCGTCCGTGGCGAGCCGCGCGGCCCGCTTCAGCCGCACCGTCCGGTAGCGGTCGTCGGAGGCGTACCCGTCGTCCCGGGCGGTGGCCTCCACGTACAACTGCCAGTCGCCCGCGAGATGGTTGGACCCCTGGAGGTCCAGCGTCGGGTCGACGGTGAAGCGGAGGGTGCAGACGGCCGCGCCCGGTGCCGTGTCGGCGCAGGAGCCCTCGTTGGTGTCGGGGTAGAGCATGCCGTCGATGTGCTCGGCGCTGTTCCCGCGCCACAGCCACGCGTAGGCGTCCCGGATCCCGGCGGAGTCCTCGGCCCGCACCGACATGGTGAAGTGCTTCTTCGCGGTGGAGCCCACCACGATGTCCTTGCCGCCGTTGACGTCGACCCCGGTGACCCGGGTACTCGCGCCCGGCCCCTGCGCCGCGGCGACGGGCCCGGAGGCGGGTCCGGTCAGCGTGGTCAGGGCCAGCGCACCGGTGAGGGCGGTGGCGGCGGCACGGATACGCATGGGTCCCCCAGGGAGGTCGGCCGGAGCCCGGTCGGGTTCCTGGAGCCTAGTGCGCACCCGTCCCGCGGGCATCCCCTCCGATCGGCGGGAACCCGTACGGCGGGGGCGTCGTGTCCCCGCCGTACGGGAGGCCGGCGACTCAGCGCACGTCGACGAAGTCCGCCTTCGACGTGACACCGGCGGTGGTGGCCGTACCCGGGTAGCTGAGGCGGAAGTCACCGTCGGCCGTGGGCTTCGTGGTGGTCCTCACCTTGCCCCGGCTGTCCGCCTTGACCGTCTTCACGGTCCGCCAGGTGCTGGTGCCCTTCTTCTTGAACTGGAGCTTCACGGCGCTGCTGGCGACACCGTTGTACTTGTGGGTGTTCCAGTCGGCGCGGGTCAGGGAGCCCGAGACGGTGAGAGCGTCGCCCCGGCGGACCGGCTCCGGTGTCGCGTCGGCGGTCAGCTTCGCCGCCCGCTTCACCTGGTGGGTGGCGTACTTCTGCCGCTCCACGGCGCCGTCATCCATGCTGTCGGCCGCGACCGCCACATGCCACTTGCCCGCGCCCGCGTTGGTGAGGTCGAACAGGCCCTCCGGCGACTTCGGGTCGGCGACGACCTTCAACGTGCAGGTGGACGTGGTGTCGCTGCTCTGGACGCAGTCGCCCATGCGGATGTCCGGCATGAGGATCGTCTGCGGGTTGTCGGCAGAGGTACCGCCACGCCACAGGGCGGCGAGGGCGACCGCGATGCCCGAGTCGTCCGTCGCGGTGACCTTGATGGTGAACGTCTTCTTGGAGACGCCGACCACGAGGTCCTTGCCGCCGTTGACGGTCACCTTGGTGATCTTCGGCGGGGTGGCGCGGCTCGCGGAGGCGCGGTCGTCGGCCTGGGCGGCGGTGCCGGTCAGTGCGGTCAGCGCCAGAGCGCCGGTGGTCAGCCCTGCAAATACACGAGTTCGCATACGTTCCCCTGGGTACGGGACGGTCGGCGGCTGCGGAACATCCGTCCGCAGGCGGCTGTCGACCGGATCCCGGTGGTCTGGATGAGGAGTCCGTGGACTCCATGGGACGCGGTGGGCGCCACGCCCGGACGGGTCAGAGGTCCCGTGAAGGTCCGTCCGGGCGGGGCTGCCCCCGCGAGGTTCGGGAAGGACCGGGCGACCGGTCCCCCGCGCTACGGCTAGCGGACGTCCACGAAGTCGGCGACCGACGTCGCGGAACCGGTGGTGCCGGAACCGCCGTACGTGAAGCGGTAGTCACCGTCGGCCGAGGCCTTGACGGTGGTCTTCACGGTGCCACGGCTGTCGGCCTTGACCGTCTTCACGGTCGTCCAGGCGCCGGCGCCCTTCTTCTTGTACTGGAGCTTCACCGAGTTGCTGGCGAAGCCGTTGTACTTGAGGTTGTCCCAGCTCGCCCGGGTGAGCGCGCCGCTGATCGTGAGGGTCTTGCCCTTCTTGACCGGCTCGGGCGTCGCGTTGGTCGTGAGCTTCGCCGCGCGCACCACCTTGGCGCTCTTGTAGTTCAGGTTCTCGGCGACGGTCTTGTCCTCGCCGTCCGCCTCGAACCTGATCGCCGCCGCGAGGACCTTCCACGTTCCCGCGTCCTGGTTGGCGAGGTCGGCCTTCGGGTCGGCCACGACGGTGTACTTGCAGGTGGCCGTGGTCGCGGTGCGCTTGCACGGGTCGTGATCGACCAGCGTGTCGGGCACCAGTACCGCTGACGGGTTGTTCACGGTGCCGCGATACAGAGCGGCCACGGCCAGGGTCACGCCCTTCCTGTCCGACGCGCTGACCTCGACGGTGAACTTCTTCTTGGACGTGCCGACGGCGATGGTCTTGCCGCCGTTGACGGTCACCTTGGTGATCTTGCCCGTGGCGGCGGCCGTGGGGGCCGCGAACCGCGCAAGGGCGCCGGAGTCACCGTCGGACGCGTGTGCGGCCGGGACGGCGAGGACGGAAAGGGCCAGAGCGCCGGTCAATACGGCGGCAGAGGCGCGAGTGCGCATATGTGTTTTTCCCCAGGTGCTGTGCGGCTCGCCGGCCCGGCACGCCACCCCCCAATACTGGGGCGTGCCCGTGTCCGGCGACCCGGTTCGGTCATGGAGCCGTACCGGCTCCACCCGCGAAGACCGCGTCGGCGGGCGAAAGGTTGTACGAAAACACGCATCTGCCGCGAGGCGGGATGCCGCCACCGCCGACGGGGATGAGGATTCCTCCGGTCCCGTCGGCGGCGGCGCCCGTCACACGGTGGGTCGTGTACGTCAGCGCACGTCGACGTAATCCGCGCCGGAGTTGACCGCCGGGGTGGTCGAGGTGCCGGCGAAGCTGTAACGGAACGAGCCGTCAGCGGTCGCCTTGACCGTGGTCTTCAGGTTGCCGCGGCCGTCGCTCTTGACGGTCTTGACCGTGCTCCACGCGGTCGAACCGCGCTTCTGGTACTGGAGCTTCACCGGCTGCGAGGTGTAACCCGCGTACTTCTCGATGTCCCAGTTGGCACGGGTCAGAGCACCCGTGACCGTCAGGGTCTTGCCCTTCTTGATCGGCTCGGGAGCCGCGTTGACCGTGAGCTTGGCCGCGCGCAGCACCTTGGCGCTCTTGAAGTTCTCCACCAGGGCGACGGGCTGGAAGGTGCCGTCGATCGCCATCGCGGCGACCTTCCAGGACCCCGCGTACTTGTTCGCCAGCTTCGTCCGCGGGTCGGCCGTGACGGTGTACTTGCAGGTGGCCGTGGTGGCGGTGTACTTGCACGGGTCGGCGGTCCCCGTGTCGTCCTCCTCCAGGAACACGTCCGGGTTGTCGAAGTCGTTGCCGCGCCACAGGGCGGCGACGGCAAGGAGTACGCCCGCCTCGTTCGACGCGCTGACCTCGACGGTGAACTTCTTCTTGGACGTGCCGACGGCGACGGGCTTGCCACCGTTGACGGTCACCTTGGTGATGTTCCCCGCGGCGCTGGAGGACGCCGCGAACGGCGTCGGCAGGTCGGCGGGAACGCGGGAGTCACCGCCGGACGCGTGCGCGGCCGGGACCATCAGGGCGGAAAGGGCCAGAGCGCCGGTGGTTAAGGCGGCGGAAGCGCGAGTTCGCATAGGTGTTGTCCCCAGGTGCTGTGGGGCCGCTGGCCCGGCACGCCACCGTCCGATACGGGGGTGTGCCTGTGTCCGGCGACCCGGTTCGGTCGTGGAGCCGTACCGGCTCCACCCGCTCAGACCCAGCGGACGGCCGCCTGGTTGCAGGAAACGCGTACGCGCCGCGACATGGAAGGGCGCCGCCGCCGAAGGGGAGAGTGTTCCTCTGGCCCCGATGGCGGCAGCGCCCGTCATACGCTGCGGGTCGTGGTGCGTCAGCGCACGTCGACGTAGTCCGCGCCGGAATTGACCGCCGGGGTGGTCGAGGTGCCGGCGAAGCTGTAACGGAACGAACCGTCAGCGGTCGCCTTGACCGTGGTCTTCAGGTTGCCACGACCGTCGCTCTTGACGGTCTTGACCGTGCTCCACGCGGTCGAACCGCGCTTCTGGTACTGGAGCTTCACCGGCTGCGAGGTGTAACCCGCGTACTTCTCGGTGTCCCAGTTGGCACGGGTCAGAGCACCCGTGACCGTCAGGGTCTTGCCCTTCTTGATCGGCTCGGGAGCCGCGTTGACCGTGAGCTTCGAGAGACGCTGGAGGCGCCAGCTCTTGATGTTGTGCGAGTCGTACGACGACTCGTAGTCGGTGGAGTTGAGGCTCACCTCGGTCCGCCAGGTGGTGGCGTCGGCGTTCTCCAGGTCGTAGTACGGGTCGACCGGGAAGGTGGCCTTGCAGTTGGAGGTGGTGGCCGAGGTCTCCTTGCAGGTGTTGCCGCCGAACTCGTTGGGCAGCATGATGCCGCCGCCGTTACGCGTTACCACGATGCTTGCGTCCGGCTCGATGTTCGCGCTGTGGCTGGCCGTGAACGTGATCGTGAAGACCTTCTGGGCCGTGGTGCCCACGACGACGTCCTTGCCGCCGTTGACCTTGATGTTGGTCAGCTTGATGGCCTCGGCGGCCGGAGCGGCCTGGGCGGCCGGGACGGCCAGCGCAGAGACGGCCAGGGCGCCGGTGACGACGGCGGCGGATACGCGGATGCGCATGAATTCCCCAAGTAAATCCAGGGGCTGACGAGCGGCCGCACACGCCACCCCCCAATTCTGGGGCGCGGGGCCACCGGAAAGCCCGGGTCGGTCCGTTGAGCCGGATGACTCAACGGACAAGACACACCATGCCATTGAACGGTTGCATCCGTCCACAAGATTTTGTCGCGTGAGCCGAGTTAACACCGATCGCAGGGTGACGCGAGGCCCGGCTCCGGGGTCGGGGCCGGGCCCCGGAGCGGTGGTCGGGGTCGCGCGGGAGGGGCGGTCGGGACGTCAGTCGAACCAGCGGTCACGGGCCAGTTCGTCGGTACGGGTCGGGTCCTCCAGCAGCGCGGCGACCTCGAAGCGGCGGGGCCACTGACCGGCCGCCCAGGCGAGACCGGCCGCGACACCCTCCAGCGTCGCCGCGTGCACGACCCCTTCGGCCGTGCGGTGCCAGTCGAGTTCCACGTCCCCGACGAACAGTTCCTCGTGCTCGGTGTACGTGGCCGGGACCGACGCGCCCAGCAGGACCCGTACCGGCTCCGGGGTCGTCCGCACCACACCGTCGTCCGACACGTCCCCCGTGACCACCGCGCCCAGGCGCCGCACCTGGAACAGTTCGGCGAGGTCGGCGGCCCGGGACGGGCTGACCGGCAGCAGCGGCAGCCCGGCGGCCAGCGGCAGCAGGTCCGGGGAGTCCGCGACCACGGCGGTGGCCGCGTCCACGACGGTGACCCGGCCGTCGACCACGGCCCGCAGCTCGTCCGGCAGCGTCACCTGGTCCGGCTCCAGCTCGGCCAGCGCCCCGTACAGGGCGTGGAGTTGGGCGGTGGTGACATCGCGGTCCGGGTCCGCGAGGCGTTCGAGGAGTTCGGCGGCGCCCCCCGGCTCGTCCAGCAGCGCGGCGACCGAGGTCCGCACCCCGAGGGCCGCGAGGACCTGCTCGTCGTCGAAACCGGCCGCGTCGGCGGACTCGTACAGCCCGGCGAGCAGCGGGTCGCTCCCGGCCGCGCGCAGCCCCGCCGGACGGCGGCCCTCCAGGACGGGGTGGCCGCGCAGCCACCAGGCCGTGTACGGGCGGACGCTCTGCACGCGGCCGTCCGGCAGCAGCACCCGCACCCGCTGGGTGAGGGCGTCCCGCAGCGGCGGCCGGGACAGCAGGGCGAGGGCCTCGGGCCAGCGGTCGTCGTCCACCAGGTCCAGGTCGCGGACGGCGATCAGCTCGGCGGCGACCGGCGGGACGGGGGTGTCCGGGAGCCCGTCCAGCAGGTCCTCGCACCACACGTCGACGGCGTCCAGCAGGCCCGCGTCGTCGGACTCGGCGAAGTCCCCCTCGCGGGGCTCCAGTTCGTCCGGGTCGAGGACCACGTCCATGGCGCGGACCAGCGCGAAGTCGGCGAGGACCCCGCAGGCGGCGAGCGGCTGCGCGCCCCAGCGTTCGGCGAGCTCCGCGTCCACGGCCGCCAGTTCGCCCTCGCGGACGACCTGCGCGAACGGGCTGCCCGGCAGGACCAGCTCACCCGCCGGAGCGGGTTCGCCGTCCTCGTCGGTGAGGGCCAGCGCGCCGAGCCACGGCTCGTCGCCCGGGGCGAGCGCCGCGTCCCGGACCAGGCCGAGGACGAGCTCCGCGAGCTGTTCCGCGTCGGGCGGGCCGCCGGCGCCGGGGGCGCCGGACTCGTCGGGGAACGGGTCGTCGTACCAGGCCTCGTCGTCCATCGACGCCGCGACGGCGGCCCTGACCTGCGGGGTCGTGAGCACCGCGCGGGGGGTCGCCGGGAGGGCGCCCAGCTTCTCCAGCAGCGGGTGCGCCGCGTCGGGGTGGGCGACCTTCAGACCGAGCCGGGCGAGCGCGGCGGGACCGCCACCGCCCGGCTCCGGCCCGGTGCCCGCGCCCTGACCGGGGACGGGCAGCAGGATCTGCCGGGGCCCGATCGTGGTCCGGCCGTCGGCGAGCGGCACCGGCAGGCCCGTCAGCCGGTCCGGGTCGACCCCGGCCAGGCTGTCGTACAGCCGCCACCACCACTCGGGGTCGCGCTCCAGCCCGGCCAGCCGGTCGACCGCGTCGGTCAGCGGAACCCGGGCCACACCCAGGGTGCGCAGCTCGGCGCGGCGTTCCAGCCCGGCGGGCAGCAGGCTCGGCAGCACCTCCGAGAGGACCCGTACGGTGTCCGCGCCCGCGCCCTCCACGAGTTCGGCGTCCCGGGGGCGCAGCGCGTGCCTGTCGGGGCCGCGGGTGGTGGTGCCGTCGTCCCATCCGCCGGGTGCGGCGTCGTCCCCGTGCGGGGTGCGGTCGGGGTCGGCGGCGGGCGGCAGGAACGCGGTGCGGGGCAGCCGCTCCAGGACGGCCGCGCGCAGCGCCCCGTCGAGTTCGGCGCGGCCCAGCGGGCCGGGGACCAGATCGACGATCCCGGGGCCCACCGGGCGCCAGTCGGCGAGGAGTTCGGCGTAGGCGTCGGCGGCGCGGGTCACCAGGAAGTCGGTCAGCGGGCCCGGGGCGGCGTGGCGGCGGGTGGGGTCCAGCGGGAACGACGCGATCAGCAGGGCCGGTACGCCGAGGGGTTCGTCGCTCGGGGTCGGCGCGTGCAGTACGGGCGCGGTGCGCGGCGGACGGGGGGCACCGGCGTCGTCCACGGGCACCGCCCAGGTCACCGACCAGTGCGGACGCAGACGTTCCTCGGTGGGACGGCCGGTCAGCAGATCGGCGGTCAGCGCGCCGGCACGGGCGACGGTACGCCAGCGGGTGGTGCCGTCACGGCTGTCCTCGATCACCGTGTACGGGGTGTCCGTACGGCGGCCGAGGGTCCGTACGGAGCCGTCCGGCAGCTCCACGGTCACCTCGGCGAGGCCCGGGAGGGTGAGCAGCAGGGCCTCGTCGATCCCGGTGAGGAGCCGTTCGGCGAGGTCACGGGCGGCGGCGTCACGCAACGGCATGACGACGACCGTGTCGTAGGGGTCCGGTACGGGGCCCTCGGCGGGGAACGGGAGCCTCAGCAGCGGGACATGGCCCTCGCGGCGGCGCAGTTCGTCGTCGAGGCTGCCGGTACGGGGGGCGGTGTCCTTGCCCTTGCCGGTGCCCGTGTCCGTGGCCTGTACGGCGGTCTCGGCGGCGAGGGCGCGGGCCTCGGTGAGGGACCAGCGGACGCCGCCCGCGCGGCTGAGGACGGCGGGCTCGTCGGTGACGGCGAGCACGGCGGCGAACCCGACGCCGAAGCGGCCCACCGCGCCCCGCGCGTCGTCGTCGCGCTTCGCGGAGGCCCGCAGGGTGGACAGGGAGACGGCGCCGGTCGCGTCGAGGGGGGCGCCGGTGTTCGCGGCGGTGAGGACCCCGTGCGGGGTGCCGTCGTCGTGGAGGGTGAGGCGCAGCCGGCCGGGGGCGGTGGTGCGGGACGCCGCGTCGGCGGCGTTCTGCGCGAGTTCGACGACGAGGCGGTCGCGGTGGCCGCCGAGGGCGAGGTCCTCCTCGGCGTTGGCGTCCTCGCGGAAGCGGGTGGGGGTGGTGTGCCAGGCCGTGAGGACCTCTTGGCGCAGGCTCGCTGTGCCGAAGGGGTCGGCGGTCCCCTCCGGGGTGGGGCTCGCGGGCTGGGTCACGGGGTGCTCCTCGGTTGTCCTCGGTCGTCCTCTTACGGTGGCCTCAGGCCCTCAGCGGCGAAGGTACCTTGTCGCCTTCGCTCGCGCTTTTGAGGTCTCTCCGCTGAGCGCACTCGTCCCTGTGCCCCTGGGTCTGTCCGGCTGGGCGCACCTGTTCCTGTGCCGTCGCTCGTGGGGTGCGCAGTTCCCCGCGGGCCGCCTTCGCTTGCGCCTCTGAGGTCTGTCCGGCGGGACGCACTTCGTTCCTGTGCCGTCGCTCGTGGGTGCGCAGTTCCCCGCGCCCCTGGGTTTCCTGTGCTGGGCGCACTTCGCTGCTGTGCCGTCACTCGTGAGGTGCGCAGTTCCCCGCGGGCCGCCTTCGCTTGCGCCTCTGAGGTCCGTCCGGCTGGACGCACTTCGTTCCTGTGCCGTCGCTCGTGGGTGCGCAGTTCCCCGCGCCCCTGGATGCTGCCCTATTTCGGTCGCTCTTCGGGTGCGGGTCCGCCCTCGTTTGTGCGCAGTTCCCCGCGCCCCTGGATGCTGCCCTATTTCGGTCGCTCTTCGGGTGCGGGTCCGCCCTCGTTTGTGCGCAGTTCCCCGCGCCCCTGGATGCTGCCCCTTCGGGCTTGTTCGTCGGGTGCGGGTCTGCCCTCGTCTTCGCGCAGTTCCCCGCGCCCCTGACGGGGCGCCCCATTCCCGTTGTCTTTCGGGTGCGGGCCCCCTCCTCGCGCGGTCGCGCTGCTGCGGGAGGGGGTGGGCGGGAATCTCTGCCCGCAGACTCCGACGCCACCAGTGGGGCCACCTTCCCGTCCCTACCGAGCGCGTTGGAGCGAGGACGGAGGATTGCGACCGGCACCGACCCGAAGAACCCACAGGAAGCGCCCCAAAGGGGCGCGGGGAACTGCGCGAAAACGACGAGCGACGGCACCGGGACAAGTGCGTCCAGCCGGACGGACCTGGGAAGCGCAAGCGAAGGCGACCCGCGGGGAACTGCGCACCCCCGTCCGACCCGCACAGGGATAGGTACGTCCAGGTGTGGAACCCCAGGGGCGCGGGGAACTGCGCACCCACCGAGCGACCTACACAGGAACAAGTGCGTCCAGCCGGACAGACCCCGGGGCACAGGGACAAGTGCGTCCAGCCGGACGGACCTGGGAAGCGCGAGCGAAGGCGTCAGGTGGGGTCGGGGGACTCCGTGGTGTGGAGGGGGAAGACGTCGACGCGGGTCTCGTCGAGGACCGGCGGGGTCATCGGGGCGGCCCGGGGCATGACCGCGGCCTCCGAATGCCCCCCGCACCCGTACGCGAGCGACACGAGCCGCCCGTCCGCGGGCGAGAACTCGTTCGCGCAGGCACCGAACGCCTGCCCGAGCGCACCGCCCAGCGGGGTGAGGAAACCGCACGAACCGCAGTTCGCCGGCGCGGCCTGCGCCATCGGCGTACCCGCGCCGAACGCCACGTCCCAGCGGTCCGCCGCGTCCCGCAGCCCGTACCGCGACAGCACCCGGGCCCGCCCGAGCCCCAGCTCGACCGCGACCTCGGCGATGTCCCCGCGCGAGGGCGTGACGGGCAGCGCGGGCGGCGGCCCGTCGGTCCTCCCCGCGGCCTCCCGGGCCGCGTCGAGCCCGGCCCACTCCTCGGAGCGGACGGAGTTCGGCGCGGGCGCGTCCTCACCGGACCGGCCGCCCGCCAGCCGGGTGTCGTCCACGGCCCCGGACAGGGCGGCGTCCGCGTCGTCGGATTCCACGGCCTCCGGGGCCACGACGGCGCCGGGCTCCAGCCGCGGATCGTCGTCCTCGGTGGGCAGCAGGTCCCCGGGACCGAGGTCACCGGGGCGCAGCCGCTCGCTCCAGGGCAGCCATTCGGGGGCCAGCAGCGCGTCGGGGCCCGGCAGCAGCACCGTCTCGTCGAGCGTGACCTGCTTGGCGCGGGACGCGCGGGCCACGGTCACGGCCCAGCGCCAGCCCCGGTAGCCGGGCTCCTTGCATTCGAACAGATGCGTGACCACGCGGTCGCCCTCGACGACCGTCGCGACATGCTCACCCACCACCCCCGGCGCGGCGGTCTCCTCGGCGGCGGTGCGGGCGAGGCCGACGGCCTCCGCGCACAGACGGTCCGGGGTACGGCTTCGCGTTGTGGCTGCGCTCACGGGTATCGCTTCTCTCCTACGCCGTCTGTCGAGTGCGCCCTCCTGGCGGGCGGCGTTCGGTTCCACCGGGAACGCGGACGGAGCGGACCAGCGGGCCGCGTCGACGTCCGCGCCCGATCAACCCGGGCGCACCTGTGTCACCCATTCTGCGTGATGACGGAGAGGCGCGCGGCCAGGACCGACCACCGCAGGCGCGCTACGCACGCTACCCTCTCCGGCGGCCCGCGCCCACACCGGCGTACGGTGCGGCTCGCGTTGTTCCCACCCCGAGACCTCCCGGGGCCCGCCCCACGACATACCCCGACACACCGGCGCGGGCCCTGTACGGGCGCCCTGCCCCAGGTGACGGGGGCCGGTACACGGGGCGGTACGTGGGGCACGCCACGTCCGGGGGACGCGGTATCCCCACTTGATCGTGCTCCCAGGGGGCACTATGACGGGATGGCAGTAGCCAGGTCGCCCCGCTCGCCGGGCGGACCCGGTCCGTTGCGCCGGGCCGGCCGCTCGGTGGGCCGTGTGCTGCGGATGCCGTTCACGGGCCCGGCCCGGGGCATCCGCAAGGCGACGCACGCCCACGGGGCGGGTGAGTCGGGGCTCGGCAAACTGATCGAGCTGCACGCGGTGAACGGCGCCGGGGACGTGATGATCACCGTGGCGCTCGCCTCGACGGTGTTCTTCGCCGTCCCCACCGACGAGGCACGCGGCCGGGTCGCGCTCTATCTGGCGATCACGATGGCGCCCTTCACCCTGCTCGCACCGGTGATCGGCCCGCTGCTGGACCGGCTGCCCCACGGGCGCCGCGCGGCGATGGCGGGCGCGATGCTGGCCCGCGCGGTCCTCGCGCTGCTGCTGTCCGGGGCGGTCGCCACGGGCAGTCTGGAGCTGTATCCGGCGGCGCTCGGCGTACTCGTCGCGTCCAAGGCGTACGGGGTGGTCCGCAGCGCGGTGGTGCCCCGGCTGCTGCCGCCCGGGTTCTCGCTGGTGAAGGCGAACTCACGGGTCACCCTCGGCGGGCTGCTCGCGACGGGGGTGGCCGCGCCGATCGGCGCGGGCCTCCAGATGCTGGGGCCGCGCTGGCCGCTGTACGGGGCGTTCGTGCTGTTCGTGGCGGGGACGTTCCTGTCGCTGTCGATGCCGCGGGTGGTCGACTCGGCGAAGGGCGAGGACCGGGCGCTGCTCGCGGCCGACCCGGAACATGTGTACCGCGCCCGTACGGGGAAGGTGCGGCGGCCGGGCCTGCGGACCGTCGGCCCGGCGGTGACGCACGCGCTGGCCGTGAACGCCTCGCAGCGGTGTCTGTCGGGCTTCCTCATCTTCTTCCTGGCGTTCCTGCTGCGGGAGCATCCGATGACGGGGCAGAGCGCGGCGGTGTCCCTCGGGGTGGTCGGGGTGTCGGCGGGCGCGGGCAACGCGCTCGGTACGGCGGTGGGGGCGTGGCTGCGGGCCCGGACGCCGGAGATCATCATCGTGACGGTGGTGGCGTGCGTGGTGGGCATGGCGGCGCTGGCGGCGGTGTTCTTCGGGGCGGTGATGGTGGCGTGTCTCGCGGCGGTCGCGGGGTTCGCGCAGGCGCTGTCGAAGCTGTCGCTGGACGCGTTGATCCAGCGGGACGTGCCGGAGCTGGTGCGGACCTCGGCGTTCGCGCGGTCGGAGACCGTGTTGCAGATGTCGTGGGTGGTGGGGGGCGCGGTGGGGATCGTCCTGCCGCTGAACGGTGCGCTCGGCCTGTCGGTCGCGGCGGGCATCGTGGGCCTCGGCTGGTCCACGACCGTACGGGGCCTCCTGGCAGCGGCGAGGGGCGGTCCGGCCCACCCCCGCATCGCCTAGGCCGTCGCTTGCGCTTCCGAGGTCTGTCCGGCTGGACCCACTTGTCCCTGTGCCGTCGCTCGGTGGGTGCGCAGTTCCCCGCGCCCCTGGATGCTGCCCCCTTGCGGTCGCTCTTCGGGTGCGGGTCTGCCCTCGTCTTTGCGCAGTTCCCCGCGCCCCTTTGGGGGCGCCCCGTTCCCGTTGTCCTTCGGGTGCGGAACCTCCCTCCGGAGCGAGGACGGAGAATCCCGACCGGCACCGACCCGAAGAACAAGCAGATGGCGCCCCGAAGGGGCGGGGGGAACTGCGCATCCCACGAACGACCTGTACAGGGACAAGTACGTCCAGCCGGACAGACCTCGGGTGCGAGCCAAGGGGGGACCTTTGGGACCACCCGGGTGGGGGGTGGGGCGTGGGCGCACCCGCGTGAGGGCCCGCGGGGGCTGGCCCGATAGCCTTTCGCGCATGACGTCCCTGTCCGCGGCCGAGCCGCACCTGAAGTCAGCCCCGGCCGCCGCCCGGTCCCGTCGGACCATCGCCGTCGCGGGCGCCGTCTGTGCCGGTCTGCTCGTCCTCACGGCGTGCGAGAAGCCGACCGCCGTCGCGACCGTCACCGTCGCCGACATCTCCGTGACCTCCGAGGCCACCTGCTACGAGGACGGCAAGGCGATCAAGCCCGCCGACGTCGAGACGTGCCTGAAGGAGAAGAAGGACGTCAGGCACATCACCGTCGATCCCACCGAGACCGTCCGCTTCGGCGTCGACCCGGTCATCGCCGACAAGAGCTGGACGCTCCTGCTCAACGGGCAGCGGCTGACCGACTACAGCAAGAAGACGTACCTCGCCGTCCCGGGCAGCGTCTTCTTCAACGAGCAGTACGGCGCCAGCGGCTCGTCCACGATCGTGACCATCGCCGAGGGCGGCGAGAACAAGGTCACCGGCCTGTGGTCGTTCCGGCTCAAGAAGGGGTCCTCCTGACCCCGTGACAGCGCCCGCGCGTCTCCTCGTCGTCACCGCGGTCCCCGCCGAGCGGGACGCGGTGGCGCTCGCGTTCCTGCCCGAGCAGCGGGAGATCCGGCTGCCGGGGGCCGAGCTGCGGCGGATCACCACGGCGGGCGCCCGCTGGGACCTGCTCGCGGCGGGGGTCGGCCCGGCCGCCGCCGCGGCGGCCACGGCGGGTGCGCTGACCGCCGCCGCGCTCGGCGGGACACCGTACGGGCTGGTGGTCTGTGCCGGGATCGCGGGCGGTTTCGAGCCGCTCGCCCCGGTGGGCTCGCTGGTGGTCGCGGACGCGGTCACCGTCGCGGACCTGGGCGCCGAGTCCGGTACGGACGCGGACGGGTTCCTGCCGGTCACCGCGCTGGGCTTCGGCACCGTCACCCATACGCCGCCACCGGGACTGGTGCGCGAGGTGGCGGACGCGCTGGGCTGCGCGGCGGGGACGGTGCTCACCGTGTCGACGGTGACAGGTTCCGCCGCCCGCGCCGGGGTGCTGCGCGCGCGGCACCCGGGGGTGCTCGCCGAGGCGATGGAGGGGTTCGGGGTGGCCGAGGCCGCCGCCGCGCACGGCGTCCCGGTGCTGGAGATCCGCGCGGTGTCCAACCCGGTGGGCCCCCGTGACCGGGACGGCTGGCGGATCGGCGCCGCGCTCGCGGAGCTGACCGGCGGGTTCGGGAAATGCGCGACGGTCCTGGAGAGTTGGCGAGAGGTATGACGACCCCCGACGAAGCACCGGCCACCGGTGACGCGCTGCGCATCGCCTACTCGCCCTGCCCCAACGACACGTTCGTCTTCGACGCCTGGGCCCATGGACGGCTGCCCGGCGCGCCCGCGCTCGACGTGACGTTCGCGGACATCGACCTCACCAACGGCTGGGCGCGGCAGGGCACGTACGACGTGCTGAAGGTGTCGTACGCGGTGCTGCCGTGGGTGCTCGACGACTACGTGCTGCTGCCGTGCGGCGGGGCGCTGGGCCGGGGCTGCGGGCCGCTGGTGCTGAGCCGGGAGCCGGGGCTGGACCTGACCGGGCGGACGGTCGCGGTGCCGAGCGAGCGTTCGACGGCGTATCTGCTGTTCCGGCTGTGGGCGGCGGAGCGGGTGCCCGGCGGGGTCGGCCGGGTCGTGGTGCTGCCGTTCGACGAGATCATGCCGGCCGTGCGGGACGGGAAGGTCGACGCGGGCCTGGTGATCCACGAGGCCCGCTTCACGTACCAGGCGTACGGGCTGCACCGGCTCGCGGACATGGGCGAGCACTGGGAGTCCACGACCGGGCTGCCGATCCCGCTGGGCGCGATCATCGCCAGGCGTTCGCTGGGCGCCCCGCTGCTGGCCCGGCTCGCCGACGCCACCCGGGCCTCGGTCCGGGCCGCGTGGGACGACCCGGAGGTGTCCCGGCCGTATGTCCTCGCGCACGCCCAGGAGATGGACCCGGCCGTCGCGGACCAGCACATCGGGCTGTACGTGAACGAGTTCACCGCCGACCTTGGTGACGAGGGGTACGCGGCGGTGCGGGGGCTGCTGACCCGGGCGGCGGCCGAGGGACTCGTACCGCCCCTCGGCCCCGGGGCCCTGGCCTTCCCCTGACCGGTGGCCGGGCGGGGCGCGGCTACACGTCGAGCTGGTCGGCGACCGCGCGCAGCAGTCCGGCGATCTGCTTGCCGGCGGCCTTGTCGGGGTAGCGGCCCTTCTCCAGGCTGGGCGTGATGTTCTCCAGGAGCGTCGTGAGGTCCTGGACGATGGACGCCAGCTCGTCGGGCTTGCGGCGCTGGGCGGCGGCCACGGACGGGGTCGGGTCCAGCACCGTCACCGACAGGGCCTGGTCGCCGCGCTGGCCCGCCACGACGCCGAACTCGACGCGCTGGCCGGGCTTGAGGGCGTCGACGCCGTCGGGCAGTACGGAGGAGTGGACGAAGACGTCACCGCCGTCGTCGCGGGAGAGAAAGCCGAAGCCCTTCTCACTGTTGAACCACTTGACCTTGCCGGTAGGCACGTGAAGTCCTCGTCCTCGTACTCGTCGATCCGTCCCGTCTGGGGACGGCACTGGGAAAATCGGGAAAGCGGCTCTGGATAGGGCCTTGGGCCGTGGTGCGGCGGGCCACTCCGACCCGCCGGGGCCAAGCCTATGGGTCGGTGGGTCGCTGACAGGACGGTCCCGCGTTGTTCCTTCGCGCTGGGAACTACCCTGGTGGGGTGCGCGACAAAACCCAAGCGAATTCCGCGGCACCGGGCGAGGGACTGATCCGGGCCGGTGCGATCGTCTTCATCCTCGGTGCGGTGGCCACTGTGGTCACGGTGGCACCGCTGTTTCTCGGGACGACCCCGTTCCCGACCTATATGTTCTGGCTGAGCATGCTGATGGGGGTCGGTTTCGCGATCTCCGGGGCCGGGCTGCTGCGGTCGATCGCGGCACAGCGGGCGCAGGCGCGAGGCGCTGCCGCGGGGGGCTGATTCCGGCGGTCCGGTGCCACGAGTCTGGCCGGAACCCGCCGTCCCCGGGGTGTTCCGGTCGCCCCGCCGGCGGGTGGCGCCGGTGTGTTCCGCGACCGGGCGGGTCAGAGGTGGGTGGCCAGCCAGGGGGTGAAGGCCGTGAGGTCGGGGAGGATCACGTCCGCCCCGGCCTCCCGCAGCTCCGCCTCGGCGCAGGGTCCGGTGGTGACGGCCACCGCGAGGGCGCCCGCGGCGCGGGCCCCCCGGACGTCCCCGACGTGGTCGCCCACGTACACCGAGGCGCGGCGCTCGCGCAGGGCGCTCGCCTTGCCCTCCGCCCAGAGGTCCCCGACGACCTCCGCCTCGATCCCGAGATGGGCGAGGTGGAGCGTGGCGTTCGGCCCGTACTTGGCGGTGACGACGACGGCCCGGCCCCCGGCCGCCCGGACCGCGGCGACGGCCTCCCGGGCGCCCGGCATCTCCCGGGTCGGCGCGATCGCGATCGCCGGATACATCGCCCGGTAGCGATCGGCCATTTCCGCGACGTGTTCGGCGGGAAACCAGTTCACCAGTTCGTCGACGAGCGGCGGTCCCAGTCTGCTGACCACCAGTTCGGTGTCGATGGGAACACCCGTCTCGGCCGCGAGCGCGTCATAACAGGCCTTGATACCGGGCCGGGAGTCGATCAATGTCATATCGAGGTCGAATCCGACGACGAGCGCGGGGCCGCCGGCCGGGCCGTTCCCCCTCGGCGGCGGGGACGGATTTCCTGCGGGTTGCGTAGCGGGCGTCACAACAGCCATTGTGCCCGGGTCCGGGGAACGGCGGACATCCGGTGCGCGGCCCGGACCACCCGTCGCGCGCGGGAGACGTATCACGGGCACCGTGATCACCCATGGCCGGATCTCCCGCATACACTTAGCCAAGCCTTACCAACCTTCGTGCCACGGGGAGCGCCAGCCGATGCCGGTCAGACGTACCGTCGCGATGCTGGCGGCCGTGGTGGCGCTGCTGCTCGCGATACTGCTCAGCCTCGCCGTGGGATCACGCGCGATCGCCCCGTCCGTGGTGTTCGACGCCCTGCTCAACGGCGGGACCAGCGAGGACGCCGTGGTGGTCCGGGGCCTGCGGGTGCCGCGCACCGTCATCGCGGTGATGGTCGGCGCGGGTCTCGCGCTGGCCGGCGCCGCGATGCAGGGCATCACCCGCAACCCGATCGCCGACCCCGGCATCCTCGGTGTCAGCCAGGGCGCGTCCGTCGGGGTGGTGTTCGCCATCGCCTTCGCGGGCGTCCACAGCCTGCACGGCTATGTCTGGTTCGCGTTCGCCGGCGCGGGTGCCGCCGCCGTCGCCGTCTACGCGATCGCGGCCCGGGGCCGGGGCGGTGCCACCCCGATCAAACTCGCGCTGGGCGGCGCCGCGATCAACGCGCTGCTCGTCTCCGTACTGACCGCGGTCCTCACGACCCGGGCCGCCGCGATGGACGAGTTCCGGTTCTGGCAGGTCGGCTCGCTCTCCGGACGGGACGCCGAACTGGTCCACCAGATCTGGCCGTTCCTGCTCGCCGGGGCGCTCCTGGTGGTGTCCGTGGCCCGTGGCCTGGACGCCCTGGCGCTCGGCGAGGACATGGCGAAGGGCCTCGGCCAGAAGGTCGCGACGGTACGGATCGTGGGCGGCCTCGGCGCGACCGTCCTCACCGGCGCGGGGGTCGCGGCGGCCGGACCCATCGCGTTCGTCGGGCTCGCCGTCCCGCACATGGCCCGCGCGATCGTCGGCGGCGACCACCGCTGGCTGCTGGCGATGTCCGCGCTGATCGGCCCGACCATGCTGCTCGTCGCCGACACCGTGGGCCGGATCGTGTTCCCCCCGAGCGAGGTCCCCGCCGGAGTGATGACGGCCCTGATCGGCGTCCCGTTCCTGATCACCCTCGTCCGCAGAAAGGCGGTAGCCGCGTGACCGTCCCCGTCAGGCCCGGCGCGGCAGTGCGGGCGGTACGCCCGTGAGGTCCCGCACCGCGGACGGACCCGCCACCGGCCAGGTCCCGTCCCCGCCCGTCCCGCTCGGCGAGGTCCCCGCCGCGCGGGGCTCCCGGCCCGCCGGATACACCCCCCTGCGGTTCGGGACGGCGTCGTTCCTGCTGCACCGGCGGACCTCGGTCGCCGTCACCGGACTGACGCTGCTGCTCGCCGCGGCGAGCGTCGCCTATCTGTGCGTCGGTGAGTCGTTCGTACCGCCGGGCGAGGTGCTGCGCGTCCTGACCGGGCAGCCGTCGTCGGCGGAGCTCGTCGTGGGCACCCTGCGCGCCCCGCGGCTGGTGGTGGGGCTGCTGGTGGGCGCCGCCTTCGGGGTCGCCGGGGCGCTGATCCAGACCGTGGCCCGCAACCCGCTCGCCAGCCCCGACATCATCGGGGTGAGCCAGGGCGCCGCCGCCGTCACCGTCGGCGCGATGACCTTCGGCATCGGCTCGTTCGCCGTTTTGCCGTACATCGGTGTCGCGGGCGGCATCGTCGCCGCCGCGCTCGTCTACGTCTTCGCCTGGCGCGGCGGACTGCACGCCACCCGGTTCGTGCTCATCGGTATCGGGATCGCCGTCGCCCTGCGCTCGGTGACCTCGCTGTTCCTCACCAAGGGCGACCATCTGGTGGCCCAGCAGGCCCAGGTGTGGATGACCGGCTCGCTCAACGGCCGGGGCTGGACCGAGGCCGCCCCGCTCGGCTGGACGCTGCTGGTGCTGCTGCCCGCCGTGGTGTGGGCCGCGCACGCCCAGCGCCGGGTCGGCGTCGACGACGACACGGCGACCGCCCTCGGGGTGCGCCTCGGCCGGGTCCGGCTCGGGCTCGTCGCCCTCGGGGTCGTCCTCGCGTCGGTGGCGACCGGGGCCGCCGGGCCCGTCGACTTCGTGGCGCTGCTCGCCCCGCAGGTCGCCCGCAGGCTCACCCGCACCGCGCAGATCCCGCTGCTGTCGTCGGCGCTGCTCGGCGCCGTGATCGTGGTCCTCGCGGACCTGCTGGCGCGGCGGATGTTCTCCCCGACCGAACTCCCGGTGGGCGTCCTCACGGCGGCCGTCGGGGCGCCCTACCTGATCTGGCTCATCATCCGCAGCCGCAGTGGAGGTACCGCGTGAGCAAGGCACTGACCAGCAAGGCGGCCCCGGCGCACGGGGACACCCCGATACCGGACGGGTCGCGGCTGCGCGCCAGCGAACTGACCCTCGCCTACGACGACCGCACCGTCGTCCACTCGCTCGACCTCGCGGTCCCCGACGGCGCGGTCACGGTGATCGTCGGCCCCAACGCGTGCGGCAAGTCGACCACCCTGCGGGCGCTCGGACGGCTGCTGAAGCCGCGCGGCGGCGCGGTGCTCCTCGACGGCGCGGCCCTCGCGACCCTGCCGACCAAGCGGATCGCCCAGCAGATCGGGCTGCTCCCGCAGACCCCGGTGGCGCCCGAGGCGATCACCGTCGCGGATCTGGTGGGCCGCGGCCGCCAGCCGCACCAGCGGTGGTGGCAGCAGTGGTCCGAGGCGGACGAGCGGGCGGTGACGGAGGCGATGGACCGCACCGATGTCACGGCCCTCGCGGAGCGTCCGGTGGACGAGCTGTCCGGCGGGCAGCGCCAGCGGGTGTGGATCGCCATGGCGCTCGCCCAGGAGACGGAACTCCTCCTGCTGGACGAGCCGACCACCTATCTCGACATCTCCCACCAGGTGGAGGTGCTGGACCTGGTCCGCCAGCTCAACCACGACCGGGGCCGCACCGTCGTGGTGGTCCTGCACGACCTCAACCAGGCCGCCCGGTACGCGGACCACCTGGTGGCGATGAAGGACGGCCGGATCGTCGCGGAGGGCCCGCCCTCCGAGGTCGTCACCGCCGAACTGGTACGGGACGTGTTCGGCCTCGACTGCGTCGTCGTCCCCGACCCGGTGACGGGTTCCCCCCTGATCGTCCCCGGCCTCCCCTGGCAGCCCGCGGGAGCCTGAGCCGGACGTCCGACGCGCCGCGGCACCCGTCCGGCCGGTTCAGCCCGTCCGGGCAGTGCATCGCGCCCGGCCGGTGCATCGCGCCCGGCCGGTGCATCGCGCCCGGCCGGTGCATCGCGCCCGGCCGGTGCATCGCGCCCGGCCGGTTCAGCCCGTCGCCGGGTCCGTGGGCGGTTCCGGCGACGGGTCCGGGGGCGGGGTCCTGGCGCCGGGTGCCGGGTGTGCCGGGCGACGGGTGGCGAGGAGGACGGTGAGCGACGCGGTGACGGCGGCCGGCCACAGCGGAGCACCGTGGAAGGCGCCGCCCGCGAAGGCCGCGCCGCACAGCGCGAGGGTGACCGCGGCGAGGAACACCGGCCAGTCGGACGCCACCAGCGGACGGCCGTCCGTCGCGTCGGTCGCCTGGCCCAGTCCGACGGCGAGCGCGAGCAGCCACAGCGCGATACCGCCGAAGCTGAACAGCAGCGCCCAGCCGACCTCGGAGACCGCGGCCGTGAAGTCGTCCCGGGTGCACAGCGGTTCCCCGTAGGCACCGCAGCTCCCCGCCGGACGGTCACGGACCAGCCCGGTGCCGAACAGCCAGCCACCCGCGGCCGTCAGCGGCGCGCACAGCGCCGACCCGAGCAGCCGCGCGGTCCGGGGACCACGCGCGGCGGCTGCCGGGTCAAAGTCGGTCCCCATGGTCGAACGTTCCCTCTCCCCCGCTACGGGGTCCCCAACTCACCCCGTACTGCCGGTGACGGGAGCGTGAACGCCAGGGGCGGCGCGGGGTGGGGCGGGGTGATGGGGCGCGGGTCGGCCCAGGTCGGTGCGGCCCGAGGTGACCGCGCTGGGGCGGTGCGGCCCGGGGCGGTCACCTCCGCTGGGAGCGCCACACCAGGTACAGCGCGGTGGCGAACGCGGCGGCGCGCAGCACCCAGGGCCAGGTGCCCTCGATCGCGGTGGTCAGCTGTCCGTCGGCGACGGGGTCGCCCCACCGGCCGTCGACCCGGCCCCACAGCCACACCACGCCCCCGGAGAGCGCGAGACCCGGCAGCCACAGCACGGCGAACTTGGACTCGGTCGGGCTGAGCCGCCGGGACGCCCAGGCGATCACCCAGCCCGCGCCGAGCGCGAGCGGGTTGCCGATGACCGCGCCGGTCACGAGGAGCGCGGCGGCGATCAGCAGCAGGGGGTTGGACCACCCGGTGAGCAGGGCGCGGCCCAGATGACGCGAGCCGCCTTCCACGGCAGGCGCGGCGGCCTTCGCGGGGGGCCGGCGCAGGGCCAGGGCCCGCCGCAGGAACCTGCGCCCGGGGCCGCCGGGCCGCTCCTCCTCGTCCCCGGTGCCGTCCCCGTCCTCCTCGTCCTCGTCCTCGTCGTCGCTGGGCGGGGGTTTCAGTATCTCGGGGATCTCGATGCCGCCGACGAAGCCGGGCACATGGTCGCTGAGCCCCGTCCCGGTCTCCACCCGCCACCAGTCCTGCTGCTCCGCGGACTCGCCCAGTTCCTCCAGCCCCGCCAGATGCGGGGGCGACGGCGGGCGTGGCGCGACACCGTTGCCGGGTCCGCCCTCCACGGGCGCCGCAGGGCCGCTGGTACGGGACCGGGGCCGCGGGACGAGACGGCGAAGCCCGCGGGGCTTCGGGGGACCGGGGGACTTGGTGAGGTCCGCGGGGGTACGGGGCCCGTGCCCGGGGGGCGCGTCGGGCGGAGCCGTGGCTGGACGCGTCGCGTCGGGCGGTGCCGTGGGCGGGCCGGGGGCATCGGACCAGGGTGGGTGCGGGCCGGGGGCGTCGGACCGGGCCGGGTGCGGGCCGGGCGCGTCGGCCGGGGGTACCGGCACGCCCGGGGGGTCGGTGGGGGGCGCGGGTGCGTGGGGGGTTTCGGGGGTGCGCTGTTCGGGGACGGCGACGGGGGTGCCCACGGGGGGCGGGGCGTCCGGCCGGGTCCGGTCCGCCGTCATCGCGCCCGCCTGGGTGACCAGTTCGGTCGGGTCGCCGAGGCGGTTGAGGATGCGGCGTACGGACGCGGGGGTGTCGACCGGGGTCTTCGCCCGCCGCCGGTCGATCTCCTCCCGCAGCCCGGAGACGAGGCGCATGCGCGCGGCCGACGGCAGTTGCCGCTGCTGTGCCAGATCGCCCACCCGACTCAGATAGTCGAAGACGAGCTGGTCGCTCTCAATCCCCACGGGTCGCCTTCGCTCGCGCCGCCAGGTTCTCGTGCCTGGGCCTACGTGATCCTGTGCGGGTGCTCGGTGGTGTCGCGCGGGTCGCCGCGCGGCTTGGTCCTGGGCCCCAAAGGGTACCGCCTTCGCTTGCGCTTCTGAGGTCCGTCCGGCGGGCCGCACTTGTTCCCGTACGGGTCGCCTTCGCTCGCGCTTTTGAGGTCTGTCCGGGTGGGCGCACTTGTTCCTGTGCCGTCGCTCGTGGATTTCGCGCAGTTCCCCGCGGGTCGCCTTCGCTCTCGCCCCGGGGTTGCCTGTGCTGGGCGCACTTGTTCCTGTACGGGTCGTCCGTAGGTGCGCGGTTCCTCGCGCCCCTGGGTCTGTCCGGCTGGGCGCACTTGTTCCTGTGCCGTCGTTCGTCGTTTTCGCGCAGTTCCCCGCGCCCCTTCGGGGCGCGTCCGGCCGGTTCTTCGGGTCGGTGCCGGTCGGGATTCTCCGTCCTCGATCCGACACGCTCGGTACGACGTCCAGTTGCTCCACCGAAGCATCGGAGTCTGCGAGCAGAGATTCCCGCCCACCCCCTTACGCAGCCGAGCGCCTGCGAGAGGAGGGGGTTTGAACCCCGACCCCGGTCGATGAGAGTCCGCAGCCGGACGACAGCCCCAGGCGGGCGCCCCAAAGGGGCGCGGGGAACTGCGCACCCACCGGACGACCCGCACGGGACAAGTTCGTCCACCACAGGCAACCCCGGCGCGCGAGCGAAGGCGACCCGCGGGGAACCGCGCAAAGACGAGGGCAGACCCGCACCCGAAGAGCGACCGCAACAGGGCAGCACCTCAGGGGCGCGGGGAACTGCGCAACCCACGAGCGACGGCACAGGAACAAGTGCGCCCAGCCGGACAGACCCAGGGGCGCGGGGAACTGCGCACCCACCGGACGACCCGCACGAGGACAATTGGGCCCCGCCGGACAGACCTCAGAAGCGCGAGCGAAGGCGACCCGCACGGGGCCAAGTACGGCCAGGAGTGAGCCGGGGAGCCCCCCGTGTCGTACCGTGAGCCGGATGAGCGGCACGTCACCCGTAAGCCAACCGCCAAGGTCCCTCGCAGAAGCGCTCCGCACCCGGGACGACACCGCCCTCGCGGCCCTCCTGCGGGCACGCCCCGACCTCCTGAGCCCCGTCCCCGGCGACCTCACCCAGCTCGCCACCCGCGCGGGGACCCGCGCCAGCGTCCTGCGCGCCCTGGAGAGACTCGACCGCTTCACCCAGCAGGCCGCCGAAGCCCTGTGCGTGGCCCCGGACCCCGCCTCGTACGACGACCTGCTCCGGCTGATGGCCGGGGACGACGAGGACCCGGAGGTGACCGCCGCGCTGCCCGCGGCGGTCGCCCGGCTGCGCGAGCAGGCGCTGCTGTGGGGGGACGACCGGCGGCTGCGCCTGGTCCGCACCGCACGCGAGCTCCTGGCCCCCGGTCCGTCCCAGCCCTCCCCCACCGGCCTCGGTCCGAGCGTGACGGAGACCGTCGCGGGGATGTCGCCGGGCCGCGTCCAGACGATCGTGACGACGGCCGGGCTGCCGAACACGCACGACTCCGTGTCGGCGGTCGCCGCGCTCGGGGCCCTGTTCGGGAACCGCGACCGGATGGCCGCACTCCTCGCGCAGGCCCCCGCCGATTCCCTGGAGGTGCTGGACCGGCTGGTCTGGGGGCCGCCGTACGGGCAGGTCAACGCCGATCCGGCGCCCCGGCTGCGCTGGCTGCTGGACCGGGGACTGCTGCTGCCGACCACCCCGGGCACGGTCGTCCTGCCCCGCGAGGTGGCCCTGTACCTGCGGGCCGGACGCGCGCACCGCGTCCCCGAACCGCTGCCGCCCGCCGTCACCGAACGGACCGGTCACCGGCCCCAGGTGGTGGACGCGACGGCCGCCGGGCAGGCGTACACCGCGCTGTCGACCGTCGAGGAACTGCTCACGGACTGGGACGAGGGCGGTCCTTCGGTGCTGCGCTCGGGCGGCCTCAGCGTCCGTGACCTCAAGCGGACCGCAGTCGCGCTGGACCTCCCGGATCCCGTCGCCGCGTTCTGGGTGGAACTCGCCCACAGCGCCGGGCTGATCGCCTCCGACGGCCGCACCGACGAGCGGTACGCGGCGACCCCCGCCTACGACGGATGGCGCGAGCTGGCCCCCGCCGACCGCTGGGCCGTGCTGGTCACCACCTGGCTCGCCACGACCCGCACCCCGGGACTCGTCGGCGGCCGGGACGCCAAGGACCGCGCGCTGGCGGCGCTCGGCCCGGGGCTGGACCGCTCCGCCGCGCCCCGGGTGCGGCTGCGGGTGCTCAGCCTGCTCGCCGGTCTGCCCGAGGGCGCCGCGCCGGACCCCGACACCGTGCTGGCCCGGCTCCGCTGGGAGCGCCCGGTCCACCCCGGCACCCCGGGTGCGGGCGCGGGCGCGTCGGGAGGCGCCGCCGCCGCCCCCGCGTACGGGACGCCCGCGTACGGCCCGCCCGTGTACGGGGCCCCCGTCCCCGAGGGCGAGCGGTACGGCGACCTGCGCAGCAGACTCGCCCGCTGGACCCTCGCGGAGGCGGAACTGCTCGGTATCACCGGCCGGGGCGCCCTGTCCGCCCCGGGCCGCACGCTCCTCGCCGACATCGGCGACGACCCGGACGCCCCGTCCGCCGACCGGCTCGCACGGGCCGCCACAAGGGCCGCCGAACGGCTCGCGCCGCTGCTCCCGCGCCCCCTGGACCATGTCCTGCTCCAGGCCGACCTCACCGCCGTCGCCCCCGGCCCGCTGGAACGGCCGCTCGCGGAGACCCTCGCCGTCCTCGCGGACGTCGAGTCCAAGGGCGGGGCCACCGTGTACCGCTTCACCCCGGGGTCGGTCCGCCGGGCCCTGGACGCCGGGCGTACCGCGAGCGATCTCCACGCGTTCCTCGCCGCCCGTTCCCGGACCCCCGTCCCGCAGCCCCTCACGTATCTGATCGACGATGTCGCCCGCCGCCATGGGCAGCTGCGGATCGGGGCCGCCTCGGCCTACGTCCGCTGCGACGACGAGAGCACGCTGGACGAGATCCTCGCGGACCGCCGCGCCGACTCCCTGCGGCTGCGCCGGCTCGCCCCGACCGTGCTCGCCGCGCAGGCCGACCCCGGGTCGCTGCTGGAGGTGCTGCGCACGATGGGCTTCGCACCGGCCGCCGAGACCCCCGAGGGCGATGTCATGATCGCCCGGGCCCACGCGTACCGCACGGGCCCCCGTACCCCGCCCGAACCGGTCCACGACGGTCCCCCGCGCCCCGACGACGTCCTGCTGCGGGCCGCGGTGCGCGCGGTGCGGGCCGGGGACCTGGCCGCGACGGTGCCCCGCAAGGCCGCGCCCGAGCAGTCCGGCGATCTCCCGAGGACCAGCGCGGCCGAGACCCTGGCCACCGTCCAGGCGGCGGTGATGACCGGTGAGGCCCTCTGGATCGGCTATGTGAACGCGGAGGGCGCCGCCAGCCAGCGGGTGATCGCCCCGATCCGGGTGGAGGGCGGCTTCGTCACCGCGTACGACCACACCGCCGACGAGGTCCGGACCTACCCCCTGCACCGGGTCACCGGGGTCGCGGAACTCGCGGAGGGCGAGGGCTGAGGGACCCGGCGGCCCCCGGCGGCGGGCGGTCCCGGCCACCGTGCGCGGCCGGTGAGGCACACTGGATGTTTGGCCGCGAGGGCCGCCACGCGGTCCGCCGGGCCCGGCACACCCCCGTGGGCCCCGCCGCACGACCGCACCGCAGAAAGGGACGCGCGTGAACGGACCCCTGATCGTCCAGTCCGACAAGACCCTGCTCCTGGAGGTCGACCACGAGCTGGCCGACGCCTGCCGGCGCGTCATCGCGCCCTTCGCGGAGCTGGAGCGCGCGCCCGAGCACATCCACACCTACCGGCTCACGCCGCTGGGGCTGTGGAACGCGCGGGCCGCCGGACACGACGCCGAGCAGGTGGTCGACGCGCTGGTGGAGTACAGCCGCTATCCGGTGCCGCACGCGCTGCTGGTCGACATCGCCGAGACGATGGACCGCTACGGGCGGCTCACCCTGAGCAAGCATCCCGCGCACGGACTGGTGCTCTCCAGCACCGACCGGCCGGTGCTGGAGGAGATCCTGCGGTCCAAGCGGATCGCCCCGCTGGTGGGCATCCGGATCGACGCGGACACCGTCGCCGTGCACCCCTCGGAGCGCGGGCAGATCAAGCAGACGCTGCTGCGGCTCGGCTGGCCCGCCGAGGACCTCGCCGGGTACGTGGACGGGGAGGCCCACCCGATCGAGCTGGCCGAGGACGGCTGGGCGCTGCGGCCCTATCAGCGCCAGGCCGTGGAGGGGTTCTGGCACGGCGGTTCCGGGGTCGTCGTGCTGCCGTGCGGCGCGGGCAAGACGCTGGTCGGGGCCGGGGCGATGGCCGAGGCCAAGGCGACCACGCTGATCCTCGTCACGAACACCGTCTCCGCCCGGCAGTGGAAGCACGAGCTGGTGCGCCGGACCTCGCTCACCGAGGAGGAGATCGGCGAGTACAGCGGCACCCGCAAGGAGATCCGCCCGGTCACCATCGCCACGTACCAGGTGCTGACGACCCGGCGGAAGGGCGTCTACCCGCATCTGGAGCTGTTCGACTCCCGGGACTGGGGGCTCGTCATTTACGACGAGGTGCATCTGCTGCCCGCGCCCGTCTTCAAGTTCACCGCCGATCTCCAGGCCCGGCGCAGACTCGGGCTGACCGCGACCCTGGTCCGGGAGGACGGCCGTGAGTCGGACGTCTTCTCGCTGATCGGGCCCAAGCGGTTCGACGCGCCGTGGAAGGAGATCGAGGCGCAGGGCTACATCGCGCCCGCCGACTGCGTGGAGGTGCGGGTCAATCTCACCGGGGCGGAGCGGCTGGCGTACGCGACCGCCGAGGCGGAGGAGAAGTACCGCTACTGCGCGACGACCGCGACGAAGCGGAAGGTGACGGAGGCGCTGGTCCGCAAGCACCGGGGGGAGCAGACCCTGGTGATCGGCCAGTACATCGACCAGCTGGACGAGCTGGGGGAGCATCTGGACGCCCCGGTGATCAAGGGCGAGACCTCGAACGCGCAGCGGGAGAAGCTGTTCGACGCGTTCCGGGCGGGTGAGCTGTCGGTGCTGGTGGTGTCGAAGGTGGCGAACTTCTCGATCGACCTGCCGGAGGCGACGGTCGCCATCCAGGTGTCGGGCACCTTCGGGTCCCGTCAGGAGGAGGCCCAGCGGCTGGGCCGGGTGCTGCGGCCGAAGGCGGACGGGCACGAGGCCCGCTTCTACTCGGTCGTGGCCCGCGACACCATCGACCAGGACTTCGCGGCGCACCGCCAGCGGTTCCTGGCGGAGCAGGGGTACGCGTACCGCATCGTCGACGCGGACGACCTGCTGAGCGATCCGTCGGCGGCGGAACAGCCGGAGTAGGGGGATCGGCGGGCCGGGGTCAGTGGTGGCGGGCCGTGCGGACGCCCGCCTCCTCCGTGTACTCCCCGAGCACCGCGACGCCGAACGCCGTGGAGACGAAGACCTTGACGGCCCGCAGGGCGTCACCCAGCGGGTGCGCCCGGTGGGCGCCGCTCAGGGCGGTGGAGCCGGGCCTCGCGGTACGGACAGGACCTGGGGTGAATGCCGTGCTGCTCATACCTCCAGTGTCGGTTTTCCGCACGCCGGGCACATCTGCCGGAGGGCGGAACCCGCGCGCGCCGCTCTACGACCAGCGACGGACGGCGACCCTGGGACCGTCCCCTAGTCCTCAGGGGGGAGCGGGGTCAGTCCCTCGAAGTACGCCTTCTGCGCCGGGTAGTACGCCTCGAACTCCGGCAGGTCCCCGCCGTCACGGGACGTGACCAGCCGGTCCAGGTAGTACTCCCAGCCCGGTCCGACCTCGCCGAGGCCCTCGGTGCCGGTGAGGTGGTGCACCAGCGCGAGCCGGGTGTGCCCGTCGTCCGTCCCGGTCAGGCGGATCTCCAGCCGCCAGGAGCCGTAGTCGTCCTGGGTGGTGACCACCAGCCGCCGGGGCGGTTCACAGGCGTCGATCCGTACCTCGGACCAGGGTTCCCCCTCCTCGAACGCGAGTCGTACCCGGACCGTGCGGCCGGGTGCGCCTTGTCCCTCCCAGGGGCCGAACCAGCGGGCGGTGCGCTCGGGGTCGGTCACGCTCGCCCAGACGTCCTCGACGGGTGCCCGGAAGGTGCGGGTGAGGATCAGCTCGTCGCCGTCGGCGCTGCGGAACAGGCGACCGGTGGGCTGCGGTGTCATGCGGTGTCCTCCGTGCGTTCGTGACCTGTGTGCGGTGCGGGGCCCGCGGCGGGTCCGGCGGTGCCCGTCGCGCGTTCCCTGCGGGTGCGGTGGACCTCGGTCTCCAGGGCGTCGAGGTGGTGCTCCCAGCCGGCCGGGGCGCTCAGCCGGGCGATCCAGCCGGCGAGTTCGCCCAGCGGTTCGGGGGTGAGGGTGTACAGGCGCCGCCGTCCGACGGGCTCGTCACGGACCAGTCCGCTCTCCCGGAGCACCCGCAGATGACGGCTTATCGCCGGGCGGCTGATCGGGAAGGGGCGTGCGATCTCCCCGACGGGCAGGGGCCGGGCCCGCAGCATCATCAGGATCTCCCGCCGTACCGGATCGGCCAGCGCCACGGCCACATCGTCCATGCCGGGAAGCGTAACCCACAGGTTACGCATTCGTCCCCACCTGGACGGAGAAACGTACGCTCCGGAGGAGAGAAACCCGTTGGCGCCCGGCGACCGCCCTCGCCTAGGATCTCCGCTCCTGCCCGCCTCCCGCGCGGAGTGCCGCCCTCCGGCCGGAAACCGGACGGCCCCCTCACCGAACCGCACACCGTCCGGAAGGCCGCATCCGTGTCCAGCACGCCCCCCGAGTCCGTCCCGCCCCCCGCCGCCACCGGGTCCCCGGACCCCCTCGCCCTGGAGCGGGCGCATCTCGCCGCCTCCCGGGCGGCCCTGCGCGGTATGCGGGACGACGTCGAGTCCCTCGACATCAAGGACGTCACCGCGAACTGGGTCAACGCGGCGGCGCTCCAGCACCAGATCGAGCTGCGGATCAAGGCACTCGCGGACCTCGCGCACACGCCCCTGTTCTTCGGCAGGCTGGACTTCCTGCGCGCCCCGGGGACGGCGGACGACCCCGACGCCGACCCGGGTGCCGGTGCCGGTGCCGGTGAGGTGTTCTACGTGGGGCGGCGCCATGTGCACGACGCCGCGGGCGACCCGATGGTGATCGACTGGCGGGCGCGGGTGTCCCAGGCGTTCTACCGGGCGTCGAAGAAGGACCCGATGGACATCGGGCTGCGCCGCCGCTTCGGCTACACGGGCGGCGACCTCACCGCGTACGAGGACGAGCGGCTGTCCGACCCCGCCGAGGAGTCCCGTACCAGCGCGCTGCTCCAGCGGGAGATCGAACGGCCGCGCGTCGGGCCGATGCGGGACATCGTGGCGACGATCCAGCCGGAGCAGGACGAGATCGTGCGCGGCGGGCTGTCCGGCACGGTGTGCGTCCAGGGCGGTCCCGGCACCGGGAAGACGGCGGTGGGACTGCACCGGGTCGCGTATCTGCTGTACGCGCACCGCGAGCGCCTCGCGCGCACCGGGACGCTGGTGATCGGCCCGAACCGGTCGTTCCTCCAGTACATCGAGCAGGTGCTGCCCGCGCTGGGCGAGCTGCGGGTGCGGCAGGCGACGGTGGCGGACCTGGTCGCGCATGTCGAGGTCAGGGCGACGGACGGCCCGGCCGCCGCGCTGGTGAAGGGCGACGCCCGGATGGCCGAGGTGCTGAGCCGGGCCCTGCGCTCGTATGTGTCGGCGCCGGCCGGGCCGGTGGTGGTCGTACGCGGCTCCCGGCGGTGGCGGGTCCCGGCCGACGAGCTGACCGCGATGGTGGACGAGCTGCGGGCCCGCGGCCTGCGGTACGGCGCCGCGCGGGAGGCGCTGCCGCAGCGGATCGCGCACGCGGTGCTGGTGCGGATGGAGCAGTCGGGCGAGGCGCCCGACGACCGGGTGCAGGACGCGGTGGCCCGGGACCGGGCGGTGAAGGCGCTGGTCAAGGAGGTGTGGCCGCCGGTCGACCCGGCGAAGCTGGTGCTGCGGCTGCTGTCCGACGCGGAGTTCCTGGCGGAGCACGCCGAGGGGCTGCTGAGCGGGGAGGAGCAGCGGGCCGTGCTGTGGGAGCGGCCCGCGCGCGGGGTGCGCTCGGCGCGCTGGTCGGCGGCGGACGCGGTGCTGGTGGACGAGGCGCGGGACCTGGTCGAGCGGACGCAGTCGCTGGGGCATGTGGTCCTGGACGAGGCGCAGGACCTGTCCCCGATGCAGTACCGGGCGGTGGGGCGGCGCTGCTCGACGGGCTCGGCGACGGTCCTCGGCGACCTCGCGCAGGGCACGACTCCGTGGGCGACCCCGCGCTGGTCCGAGGCGCTGCGGCATCTGGGCAAGGAGGACGCGGTGGTGGAGGAGCTCACGGCCGGGTTCCGGGTGCCGCGCGAGGTCATCGCGTACGCGTCACGGCTGCTGCCGTCGATCGCCCCCGGGCTGGCGGCGGTCGAGTCGGTGCGGGAGGCGCCGGGGTCGCTGGTGGTGCGGGAGGTCCCTCAGGAGGAGCTGACCGGGGCGGTGCTCGCGGCGTGCGCGCGGGCGCTGGAGCACGCGGGGTCGACGGGGCTGATCGCGGCGGACGCGCGGATTCCCGCGCTGGCGGCGGCGCTGGACGCGGCGGGGACGCCGTATCTCGCGCCGGGCGAGGAGACGGGTCCGGGGACGCGGCTCACCCTTGTCCCGGCGTCCCTGGCGAAGGGTCTGGAGTACGACTTCGTGGTCCTCGACGAGCCGGCCGCGGTGGTCGGCGGCGAGCCGGACGAGCGGACGGGCCTGCGGCGCCTGTACGTGGCGCTGACCCGCGCGGTCTCCGGCCTGACGGTCCTCCACGCGAGGCCGCTGCCGGACACGCTGGGCTGACCCGGCCCGGTCCGGCCCGATCCGGTCAGGGGAGCCGGACCCGGCCGCTCGGGGGTGGCGGGCCGGGTGTCCCCGGGTGGTCCGGGAGTTCCCGGGCGGTCCGGGAGTTCCCGGGTGGTCCGGGTGTCGGCGTCCCGGCCGCCGTACGGGCTGGGCCGGCGGCGCCCGGCGGGGTACTCCCGGAGGGGTCAGCCGTCGACGGCCGAGCGCCACTGGCGGACCGCGTCCGCGGAGACGGGGCCCTGCCAGCCGCCGGGGCGCGCCGCGCCGCCGATGTGGAAGCCGTGGACACCGCCCGCGCGCAGCTCGGGGACGTGGGCGAGGCGCAGCCCGCCGCCGACGAGGATCTCCTGCTCGTAGCCGGGTTCACCGGAACGGGCGGTCTCGGCGAGCAACGTTGTCATCCCGTCGTCGACCCCGGCCGCGGCGCCCGCGGTGAGGTAGGTGTCGAGCCCGGGGAGATCGGCGAGCTGCTTGCGGACGGCGTCGCGGTCGGCGGCGCGGTCGAGGGCGCGGTGGAACGTCCACCGGCAGCCCGAGAGTTCGGCGGCGACGGCCTCGACGGCGTAGACGTCGGCCTCGCCGGTGTCGGTGAGGAAGCCGAGCACGAACTCGTCGGCGCCTTCCGCGCGCAGGCCGCGGGCGGCGAGGGCGAGGGCTTCGACGCCCTGGGCGTCACCGGCGGCGAACCCGTCGCTGAGTCTGAGCATCACCCGCAGGGGGATGTCCACGGCGGCCCGGATCTCCGCGAAGCACTCGCGGGAGGGGGTCAGACCGTCGGCGGCCATGTCGGTGACCAGCTCCAGGCGGTCCGCGCCTCCCGCCTGGGCGGCGACGGCGTCCCTCGCGTCGAGGGCGATCACCTCCAGGACTGCACTCTTGCTCATGGGACCCCATCTCTTGCTGGACGTCCCCGGGAGCCCGGGGTGCGTCTGGGCGGGTGTGTCGGTCGGGCCGCCTGTGGGTACTGGCGAGTAGCCCGATAGGTCTAGTCCAATGCCAGCCTACGCCGCAAGGGCTTTCGCCAACAGACGCAAAGGGCCGCGAGGCACCCGGAACACGCCAATCTGACCGGAAGTGGCTGCTCTCCGAGCAGCGGGTCCACACCTGTCCGGCGGGGGAATCCGCCGGTCAGACGGGGGTGTCCGGGGGTGAGCGGGGCAGGGGTGCGGTTCACCACGGGGACGGGTCCATGGCTGGGTCCCCACACCTGCGGTACGGGCGGACCGGGGTTCACGCCCCCTCCCCCGTACGCGTACGCACGGGGGACAATGGGCGGATGGCCGAGTTGATGGAGCGATGGAACCGGACCGTGGACGAGGCCCGGGAAGGGCACACCACCCCGTACGCCGACCCGGCACCGTACGGGGCGGAACTCCTGCGCCGCTGGACGGAACCCCAGCGGAAGTACCACACCGTGACCCATCTGACGGCCGTGCTGGACCAGGTGGACACCCTCGCCCCGCACGCGGACTCCCCCGCCCTGGTCCGCCTCGCCGCCTGGTTCCACGACGCCGTGTACCGCCCCGACCGCTCGGAGAACGAGGAACGCAGCGCCCGCCTCGCCGAACGCGCCCTGTCCGAACTGGGCCTCACGGCAGCCGCCGTCCAGGAGGTGGCCCGGCTGGTCCGGCTGACCACGCACCACGACGCGCGGCCCGGCGACCCCAACGGCGCCGTCCTGTGCGACGCGGACCTCGCGGTCCTCGCGGGCACCCCCGAGGAGTACGCCCGCTACGCGGAAGCCGTCCGCGAGGAGTACCGCTTCGTCCCCGACGACGCGTTCCGCACCGGCCGCGCGGCCGTGCTGCGCCACCTCCTGGAACTGCCGGAGCTCTTCCGCACCCCGTACGCCACCCGCACCTGGGAACCCGCCGCCCGCCGCAACATGACCGCCGAACTGACCCGCCTCACCCCCTGAGCCGCCCCGGGCCGAGCCGAGCCGACGACGTCCCAGCAGCCGGAGCACAGGAGATACCGGGGAATACAGGGAATACGGGGACGCCCATCAGGGTTGTGTTCCGTTATGCCTGCGCCGATATCCGTCCCCGCCGCTGTCCCCGCCCCCACCCCCGGACAGCCCGGCAAACGGATGCCGCTGGCCGTCTACATCCTCGGGCTCTCCGTCTTCGCGCTCGGCACCAGCGAGTTCATGCTGTCGGGGCTGCTGCCGCCGATCGCGGACGACATGGGCGTGACCATCCCGCAGGCGGGCCTGCTCATCTCCGCGTTCGCGATCGGCATGGTGATCGGCGCGCCGCTGCTCGCCGTGGCCACCCTGCGGCTGCCGCGCAAGGCGACCCTCGTGGCGCTGCTGACGGCGTTCGGCCTCGGGCAGGTCGCGGGCGCGCTCGCCCCGACGTACGAGGTGCTGTTCGTGTCGCGGGTGGTGAGCGCGCTCGCCTGCGCCGGGTTCTGGGCGCTGGGCGCGGCCGTCGCCATCGCGATGGTGCCGGTCACCTCACGGGCCCGGGCCATGGCCGTGATGATCGGCGGACTGTCGATCGCGAACGTCCTCGGGGTCCCCGCCGGGGCGTTCCTCGGGGAGCACCTGGGCTGGCGGTCCGCGTTCTGGGCGGTCGGCGCGGCCTCGGCGCTCGCGCTGGTCGGTGTGGTCACGCTCATCCCGCGGATACCGCTGCCCGCCGAGGCACCGAAGCTGCGCCGGGAGCTGCTCATCTACCGCGACCGTGAGGTGTGGCTGGCGGTGACGCTCACCGCGCTCGCCGCGGGCGGGGTGTTCTGCGCGTTCAGCTATCTCGCGCCGCTGCTCACCGATGTGTCGGGGCTCGCGGACGGCTGGGTGCCGACGGTGCTCGGGCTGTTCGGGCTGGGCGCGCTGATCGGGACCTGGCTCGGCGGCCGGTACGCGGACGCGCATCTGTTCGGGGTGATGCTGTCGGGCATCACCGCGTCGACGGTGCTGCTGACCGCGCTGGCGCTGCTCGCCGAGTGGTCCGTGGCGGCGATCGTGGTGTCGTTCCTGCTCGGGATCTCCAGCTTCTGGACCGCGCCCGCGCTGAACGCCCGGATGTTCAACGTGGCGGGCGCCGCGCCGACCCTCGCCGGGGCGACGACCACCGCCGCGTTCAACCTCGGCAACACCGGCGGCCCCTGGCTGGGCGGCACGGCGATCGACGCGGGCTGGGGGTACGAGTCGACCGCGTGGGCGGGTGCGGCCATCATGCTCGTCGCGATCGGTGTGGTCCTGGTGTCGATGCGGCTGCACCGGCGCGGCGGCGGGTCCCTGGTCGTGACGGCGGGGACGCCCGCCGCGGTGCCCCTCGGTCCGGTGGAGCCGTCGGCCCCGCGGGCCGCGCGCTGAGCCACCGGCGGGCCGCGCGCTGAGCCGGTACCGACCGCCGACGCCGCGCCCGGGCATCAGCGCCCCGGCCGACCGCGGGTCAGGGGCGCGGGCGGTGCTTCCGGCGGCGCAGACCCGCTTCGGTGAGCCGGCGGACCAGGTCCTTCGAACCGGTCTCCACCGCACCGGCCCGGACCACGTCGGCGTAGCGGTGGGAGGGGATGTCGTAGTGGTCGCGATCGAAGGCGCGGGGCGGTACGCCGATGAGCGCGGCGAAGGCGTGCAGCTCGTCGTACGAGACATCGCTGACGAGATGGGACCAGAGGCGGCCGTGGCCCGGCCAGGTGGGCGGGTCGATGTACAGCGTCATCGCCCGGGTGTCCCGGGCGGCCGTCCGAGCGAGCCGACGGGCGCGATCTCCACACCCGCCTCCGAGCAGACCCAGTGCGGGTCCGGCCCGAGCTCCGGTTCGACATCGAGGGCGTGCGGCTCGCCGTCGCCGCACACCGGGCACAGCGGCCAGCGCCCGTACCGCTCCAGCAGGGCGTCCTGCACATCCTGGGCGACGAGCCCGGCGACATAGGCGGCGCCCTCGGGCCACTGCTCGGCCCACCAGCGGCGGTGCGCGACCGCGTCCTCCACCAGCGAGACGATGTCCGCGTCCGCGACATCGCCCGCGACCAGGTCCGCCATCACCAGCGCCCGGGCCGCGTGCAGTGCCTGTTCCGTTCCGGACACACCCTTATCCGCGTTCACCACCCCCCCATTGTGCGCCCTCGGCGCACCGTGTCCCGGCCGCGGGGGAAGACGGCCGGGACCCGGGGTCACAGGACCGGTCAGAGCGACGGCGACCCGGTGAGGTCCCAGCGGAAGTCGCCCAGCCCGTCGCCGTCGATGTTGTAGATCACCGTGCCGTCCGCCGTGACGGGGGAGGTCGTGGTGTCGCCGATGGGGCCGCAGGGGATGTTGTCCCCGGAGACCCCGAAGTTCACGATCGGGAAGAAGTTGCACACCAGACCGGCCTGGACCACGTCGTAGCGCTCCAGCCGTACGTGGACCTCCAGCTTGTCGAACTTGTTGATGGAGCCGCCGCCATTGGCGTAGCTGACGCCCGCTCGCGCCGAGTAGCTGCTTGCGCCCTCCTTCTCCACGCACAGATAGATGGTGAGCCTGGTGTCGGTGCCGGGTGTGGGGAAGGTCTTCGGCTGATTGACGCTGCACTTGAAGGGCGCGGCCGAGGCGGGGCCCGCGAAACCGATGACGGGGGTCAGGGCCAGGGCGGATACGGCGGCGGCACTCACCAGACGTGACTTCATGAGGCTCCTCGATGGATCGGCGGTGGTGTGCCCGGAAGACCGGCCGGTACCTCAACGGGGTTCGCCGCCGACGCTACCGGCGGGTCCGGGCCGCGATGCGACGATGCCCGCACGCTTTTCGCGCATTCCCCGCACCCGGGGTCACGGGACCGCGCCACGCGTCCGGACCCGGCCACCGCCGCGCAGACGGAACGCCGGGACCGGAACCCACCGGCTGATCCGGACCCCACCCGTCGCTGATCCGACCCCGCCGGCTGCTCCGGCGCCGGTCGGGCGTTCCCCCGGGCGTGGACGTCCTCTTGACCGCCCCCCGGGGTGAAAATATCTTTCAAGCGTGACGGAAACAGTGAAGGAAACTTCCGAGAGCGCTCCCGTACCCCCCACCACACCCCCGCCGCCCGCCGCGCTCGCCGCGAAGGTGCGCACGCTGGTGCCCACCATGACCCGCTCCATGCAGCGGGTCGCCGAGGCCGTCGCCGCCGACCCGGCGGCCTGCGCCGCGCTCACGGTCACCGGGCTGGCCGAGCGCACCGGCACCAGCGAGGCGACCGTCGTACGGACCGCGCGTGTCCTCGGCTACCCGGGCTACCGGGACCTGCGCCTCGCGCTCGCCGGGCTGGCCGCCCAGCAGCAGTCGGGCCGCGCCCCCGCGGTCACCGCGGACATCGCCGTCGACGACCCGCTGCACGAGGTCGTCGCGAAGCTCGCCCACGACGAGCGGCAGACCCTCGCCGACACCGCCGACGCCCTCGACATCCAGCAGCTCGCCGCCGCCGTCGCCGCGCTGGCCTCGGCCCGCCGGATCGACATCTACGGCATCGGCGCCTCCGCGCTCGTCGGCCAGGACCTGGCGCAGAAGCTGCTGCGGATCGGGCTGATCGCCCACGCGCACAGCGACCCGCACCTCGCGGTCACCAACGCGGTCCAGCTGCGCGGCGGCGACGCGGCGGTCGCGATCACCGACTCGGGCGCCACCGGCGATGTGATCGAACCGCTGCGCGTCGCCTTCGAGCACGGCGCCACCACCATCGCGATGACGGGCCGCCCCGACGGCCCGGTCACCCAGTACGCCGACCATGTCCTCACCACGTCCAAGGCCCGGGAGAGCGAGCTGCGGCCCGCCGCGATGTCCTCGCGGACGAGTCAGCTCCTCGTCGTGGACTGCCTGTTCATCGGCGTCGCCCAGCGCACCTACGACACCGCGGGCCCCGCGCTGTCCGCCTCGTACGAGGCCCTGGCCCACCGCCGCAGCGCCCGGGCCCCCGGCCGCTGACCCGCCCCGCACCCCCGTCCGCACCGCCCCGGACCACCGGCCCACCGAACCCACCCACCCCACCCCCCACCCGTTCGCACCCGTCCAGCAATCCACGACGTACCGGAGTCCCGCCCATGCCCTCCTCGGCCCGTACCACCTCCAAGGACACCTCCCAGGAAACCTCCAAGGACACCCCCGGCGACACCCCGGACGGCACGCTGCGCGCGCAGCTCGCCTCGCTCACCACCGAGGCGTTCCGCCCGGAACTCGCCGGGATCGACCTGCTGCCCACCCTGGAGATCGCCCGGCTGATGAACGGCGAGGACACCGCCGTCCCCGCCGCCGTCGCCGACCAGCTCCCCCGGATCGCCGCCGCGATCGACGGGATCGCCGAGCGGATGGCGCGGGGCGGGCGGCTGGTCTACGCGGGGGCGGGGACCGCCGGACGGCTGGGGGTGCTGGACGCCAGCGAGTGCCCGCCCACCTTCAACACCGCCCCCGGGCAGGTGGTCGGGCTGATAGCGGGTGGCGCCGCGGCGCTGGTCACCTCCGCGGAGGGCGCCGAGGACTCCCGGGAGCTGGCCGCCGCCGACCTCGACGCCCTGGAGCTGACCGCCGACGACACGGTGGTCGGGGTCTCCGCGTCGGGCCGCACCCCGTACGCGGTGGGCGCGGTCGTCCACGCCCGGGAACGGTACGGGGCGCTGACCGTCGGCCTCTCGTGCAACGCGGGCAGCGCGCTCGCCGCCGCCGCGGACCACGGGATCGAGGTCGTCGTCGGACCCGAACTCCTCACCGGCTCCACCCGGCTGAAGTCCGGCACCGCCCAGAAGCTCGTCCTCAACATGCTCTCGACGATCACCATGATCCGGCTCGGCAAGACGTACGGGAACCTCATGGTCGACGTCCGGGCGTCCAACGAGAAGCTGCGCGCCCGCTCCCGGCGGATCGTCGCCCTGGCCACCGGGGCCGACGACACCACCGTCGACCGGGCCCTGACCGCGGCGGACGGCGAGGTGAAGAACGCGATCCTCATCGTCCTCGCCGACATCGACGCCCCCACCGCGGAGCTGCTGCTGAGCACCACCGACGGAAGGCTGCGGGAGGCCCTGGCCGCCGCGGGCTGACCCCCGCCCCCCGGCCCGCCCCGCGCCCCCCGCCCGCTCGTCCGCCCGCTCCCGGAGGAACCCGCCCCACGACCCATGACCCCCCGCCCTGACGGGCCCGCACCACCAGCGAGGCGACACCATGGCACCCACGACACCGGACACGAACCAGCGGACGGCCGGGGAGCTCCTGCCCCTCGTCGGGGGCGCCGGGAACATCACCTCGGTCGCGCACTGCATGACCCGGCTGCGACTCGGCGTCCGGGACCGCGCCCGCGTCCAGGACGACGCCGTACGGGCCCACCCGGCCGTCCTCGGAGTCGTCGAGGACGGCGACACGTACCAGATCGTGCTGGGACCGGGCCGCGCCGCACGGGTCACCCGCTGGTTCGAACAGCTCGTCGAGGCGGCACCCGTCACGGTGTCCGCCACGGCACCCGGCACGGCGTCCGGCACCGTACCCGTCACCGCCGACGCGCTCGCGGAACGCGGCGCGGCCCTGCGCGCGGACCGCGCACAGCGCAACGCCACCCCGTTCAAACGGCTGCTGCGCCGGATCGCGGCCGTGTTCGTGCCGCTGATCCCCGCGCTGATCGGCTGCGGACTGATCGCCGGGCTGAACGGCCTGCTCGTCAACTCCGGCCGGCTCCCCGGGATCACCCCCGCGCTCGGCGCGATGGCGTCCGCGTTCCTGGCGCTGCTCGCGGTGTTCGTGGGCATCAACACCGCGAAGGAGTTCGGCGGGACGCCCGTCATCGGGGGCGCGGTCGCCGCGGTCGTCGTCTTCCCCGGGGTCACCGAGATCAGCGCGTTCGGCCAGCGGCTGTCGCCGGGGCAGGGCGGGGTCCTCGGGGCGCTGGGCGCGGCGCTGCTCGCCACGGCGATCGAGAGATGGTGCCGGCGCTGGGTCCCGGAGTCGGTGGACGTCCTGCTGACCCCCACCCTGACCATCCTGCTGACGGGACTGGTGACGGTCTACGGGCTGATGTTCGTCGCGGGCGAGGTGTCGTCCGCGATCGGCAGGGGCGCCGATCTGCTGCTGGCTTCCACGGGCGCGTTCGCGGGGCTGGTGCTCGGCGGGCTGTTCCTGCCGCTGGTGATGCTGGGGCTGCACCAGGCGCTGATCCCCCTGCACACGACGCTGATCGACCAGCAGGGGTACACGGTGCTGCTGCCGGTCCTCGCGATGGCCGGGGCGGGGCAAGTGGGCGCGGCCATCGCGGTGTTCGTCCGGCTGCGGGGCAACCGGACGATCCGCGCCACGATCCGCTCGGCGCTGCCCGCCGGTTTCGTCGGGGTGGGCGAGCCGCTGATCTACGGGGTGTCGCTGCCGCTGGGCCGCCCGTTCGTCACGGCGTGCGTGGGCGGGGCGGCGGGCGGGGCGTTCGTGGGGCTGTTCTCGATGCTGGGGACGAAGGTGGGGTCCACGGCGATCGGCCCGTCCGGATGGGCCCTGTTCCCCCTCGTCCAGGGGAACCGGGGGTTCGGCGTCACGGTCGCCGTGTACGGGGGCGGCCTGGTCGTCGGGTACCTGGCCGGCTTCCTCACGACATACTTCTTCGGCTTCACCAGCCAGTCCCTCAAGGAACTGAACACCGACCCGACCCCGGACCCCGACGCAACCCCGGAACCCGCCCGAGCCTGACCCCCGAACCCCGACGCATACGTTCCCGTGACCGTCCGGGCCGCTTGTTCGTTCCCCGGGCCTGGAGGTCACATCGATGAGTTCACCCGGAAGCACAGCGACTGCGCGTGACTGGACTTTCGTCCTGTACCCGCAACGGCGCCCGAACGAGCGGGAGTCCGACGCTTTCGATCACGCGGCCACGCTCGCCGGTGGCGAGATCGGGTGGGAGGAGGACCCGAGCGGTGTGCGGTTCCCCTGCACGGTACGGGCGCCCTCGGCGAAGGAGGCCGTGATGTGGGCCGTCGAACGGCTCGCCGGGGTGGGCGTACCGGTCTCCGACGTCAGGATGCCGCTGACCGCGGCGTTCGGGTAACGAGGTCGGACAACCCCAGGAGCCGCCCCAAAGGGGCGCGGGGAACTGCGCGAAGACGAGGGCCGACCCGCACCCGACGAACAAGCCCGAAGCGGCAGCATCCAGGGGCGCGGGGAACTGCGCACCCCACGAACGACGGCACAGGAACAAGTACGCCCAGCACAAGGAACCTCGGAAGCGCAAGCGAAGGCGCCCCCCACTCCCCGGAAAACGCCCGCGGGCGGCACCCCCGCTGTGGGGTACCGCCCTTGGGAACCTGCTGGAACGTCCGAGCCGGGAAGGGCTCAGAAGTCCATGTCACCGCCCGGCATTCCACCGGGAGCGGCCGCGGAGGCCTTCTCCGGCTTGTCGGCGATGACAGCCTCGGTCGTGAGGAACAGCGCGGCGATCGACGCGGCGTTCTGGAGCGCGGAACGCGTCACCTTCGCCGGGTCGAGGATGCCCTCGGCGATCATGTCCACGTACTCACCGGTCGCGGCGTTGAGACCGTGACCCGGCGTGAGGTTGCGGACCTTCTCCACCACGACGCCACCCTCAAGGCCGGCGTTGACGGCGATCTGCTTGAGCGGGGCCTCCAGCGCCAGCTTGACGGCGGCGGCACCCGTGGCCTCGTCGCCCTCCAGCTCCAGCTTGTCGAAGACGGCGGCAGCCTGGAGCAGCGCGACGCCACCACCGGCGACGATGCCCTCCTCGACGGCGGCCTTCGCGTTGCGCACCGCGTCCTCGATGCGGTGCTTGCGCTCCTTGAGCTCCACCTCGGTCGCGGCACCGGCCTTGATGACGGCCACGCCGCCCGCGAGCTTCGCCAGGCGCTCCTGGAGCTTCTCGCGGTCGTAGTCCGAGTCGGAGTTCTCGATCTCGGCACGGATCTGGTTGACCCGGCCGGCGACCTGGTCGGCGGAGCCCGAGCCGTCGACGATCGTGGTCTCGTCCTTGGTGATGACGACCTTGCGGGCGCGGCCCAGGAGGTCCACGGTCGCGTTCTCGAGCTTGAGACCGACCTCCTCGGAGATGACCTCGCCACCCGTCAGGATGGAGATGTCACCGAGCATCGCCTTGCGGCGGTCGCCGAAGCCCGGAGCCTTGACGGCGACGGACTTGAAGGTGCCACGGATCTTGTTGACGACCAGGGTCGACAGGGCCTCGCCCTCGACGTCCTCGGCGATGATCAGCAGCGGCTTGCCCGACTGCATGACCTTCTCCAGGAGCGGCAGCAGGTCCTTGACGTTGCTGATCTTGGAGTTGGCGATCAGGATGTACGGGTCGTCGAGGACGGCCTCCATACGCTCCATGTCGGTGGCGAAGTACGCCGAGATGTAGCCCTTGTCGAAGCGCATGCCCTCGGTGAGTTCCAGCTCCAGACCGAAGGTCTGGGACTCCTCGACGGTGATGACGCCTTCCTTGCCGACCTTGTCCATGGCCTCGGCGATGAGGTCACCGATCTGGGTGTCGGCGGCGGAGATGGAGGCGGTGGAGGCGATCTGCTCCTTCGTCTCCACGTCCTTCGCCTGCTCCAGCAGCGCGGCGGAGACGGCCTCGACGGCCTTCTCGATGCCACGCTTCAGGGCCATCGGGTTGGCACCCGCGGCGACATTGCGAAGACCCTCGCGGACCAGCGCCTGGGCGAGGACGGTCGCGGTCGTCGTGCCGTCACCGGCGACGTCGTCCGTCTTCTTCGCGACCTCCTTGACCAGCTCGGCCCCGATCTTCTCGTACGGGTCTTCGAGCTCGATCTCCTTGGCGATGGAGACACCATCGTTGGTGATCGTGGGGGCGCCCCACTTCTTCTCAAGGACGACGTTGCGGCCCTTGGGGCCGAGGGTGACCTTGACGGCGTCGGCGAGCTGGTTCATACCGCGCTCAAGGCCGCGCCGCGCCTCCTCGTCGAACGCGATGATCTTGGCCATGTGAAGTGGTCCTCCCGGACTGAAGGGGGTCCTACCCGCGCCCTTACGGCGTGGGAGCGGATGGTTCGGACCGCGCTGGCGCCCGCGACGGACGGCCTGCGGGGCCGTGCGGTTCCTTGCCCCGCCCGGTCCGCGGGCCTCACCGACCCGGTCCTTCGTAAGCACTCTCACTCGGAGAGTGCTAACGCCAATGATTAGCACTCGACCGGTGCGAGTGCAAGCGGCTCAGCCCCTTCCAGGGCGTCCGACTTCCCGTTCGGTAGCGCGGTCGAGGGGGGTCTGTACGGGTTTTCGACCCCCCTGCGCGCGGGCGCGCGACCCCCGCGGGAAGCGGTACCGGACCGGAGCCGACCGGAACGGACCGGAGCCGGCCGCGCGGGGCCGGGGCGACAGAGAGTGAAGGGGCCCGCCCCCTCATCGGGTGCGGACCCCTTCACCAGGTCGCTTGCCGTCCGTCGACGCGCGCCTCAGACAGCCAAGCGGACCATGTCCGCCTGCGGCCCTTTCTGACCTTGCGAGATCTCGAACTCGACCCGCTGGCCCTCTTCCAGGGTGCGGTACCCGTCCATCTGGATGGCGCTGTAGTGGACGAAAACATCCGCACCACCGTCGACCGCGATGAAGCCGTAGCCCTTCTCCGCGTTGAACCACTTGACGGTGCCCTGAGCCATGCCTAACTCCCCTATTACTGGCCCTTGCACAGGACCGCACTTCGCGGGCCCGGGTCAGACCTCCACCCCTCATCGGCTGGGGGTGTGCGCCGGAACGCGTCGACCGCCGCTGAATGTATCTGTCCAACTGCCGTCTGCAACAGGTCAATCGGACGAGAAATCCGGGCACGACCGATCGGAGATTTCCGGCGAATTGACTTGAATTCAGGGCAAGTCGGGCCCGGCAAATGCCGCGAAAGGAATACTTCGGCAAAGCTCTTTGGCTACTTCTTATCGGCGCGCGGCCAAATAACTCATCTGAGTTCGGCACGGGCGGCGCGGCCTTTTCCCCAACTCTATCGCGTTCAACCCTGGAGAATTGACCAGAGAATCGCCCCCTCCGCGTCTTTCGCGGAGGGGGCGCGGACGGTGACACACCGTGAGCGGTCACCAGGAGTACGGGCGGGGCTCAGCCGCCGGCGACCGCCGGGATGATCGACACACCCGCGCCGTCGGGCGTGGCGGTCGAGAGACCCTGCTCGAAACGGACGTCGTCGTCGTTGACGTAGACGTTCACGAAGCGGCGCAGATTGCCCTGGTCGTCCAGGACGCGCGCGGCGATTCCGTGGTGGTTCTTCTCCAGGTCGGCGATGACCTCACCGAGGGTCGCGCCCTCGGCGGGCACCTCGGCCTTGCCGCCGGTGTAGGTGCGCAGAATGGTCGGGATACGGACGTTGACGCTCATGTGGCGGCCTTTCCGGGTCGGTTACCGGCGGTGCGGGTGCCCCGGCCCACCGGGCGCCCCCGTCCCCCGCCACCGCCCGGACGGAACCGGGACGCGACCGGGTCGGGGCAGGCGGATCGGGGCAGGGCGGTGCGGGGCGGTGCGGGGCAGGACAGGCAGGGCGGTGCGGGACGGGGCGGGAACGGGACCGGGGGGCCGGGGCGGGCGGGGACAAGGAAGGCGGCGTCCCGGTCCCACCCCGGTCACGTACCGGTCAGTCGGTGGCGAGGCCCGCCGCGCGGAACGCCTCCAGGCTGGCCGGGATGGTCGCGGTGGGGCCGGTCGTCGGCTCCACCGCGTCCAGGGTCTTGAGCCCGTCGCCCGTGTTCAGCACCACCGTGGTCAGCGTCGGGTCCAGCAGCCCCGCCTCGATGAGCTTGCGGGTGACACCGACCGTGACCCCGCCCGCGGTCTCCGCGAAGATGCCCTCGGTCCGGGCCAGCAGCTTGATCGCCTCGACGACCGTCGCGTCGTCCACGTCCTCGACCGCGCCGCCGGTCCGGCGGGCGATGTCGAGCACGTACGGGCCGTCCGCCGGGTTGCCGATGGCCAGCGACTTGGCGATGGTGTCCGGCTTCTGCGGACGCACCACGTCATGCCCGGCCTTGAACGCGGCGGAGACCGGCGAGCAGCCCTCGGCCTGCGCGCCGAAGATCCGGTACGGCTTGTCGGCGACGAGGCCGAGCTTGATCAGCTCCTGGAGTCCCTTGTCGATCTTCGTGAGCTGGGAGCCGGAGGCGATCGGGATCACCAGCTGGTCCGGGATCTCCCAGCCGAGCTGCTCGCAGATCTCGTACGCCAGCGTCTTGGAGCCCTCGCCGTAGTACGGGCGGAGATTGACGTTGACGAAGCCCCAGCCCTCACCGAGCGGGTCACCGATCAGCTCGGAGCAGAAACGGTTCACGTCGTCGTACGTGCCCTCGATGCCGACGACGTCGCCGCCGTAGACGGCGGCCATGACGACCTTGCCCTGCTCCAGGTCGTGCGGGATGAAGACACAGGACCGGAAACCGGCCCGGGCGGCGGCGGCGCCGACGGCACCCGCGAGGTTGCCCGTCGAGGAGCAGGAGAGCGTGGTGAAGCCGAAGGCGCGCGCGGCCTCCAGGGCCTGGGCGACGACCCGGTCCTTGAAGGAGTGCGTCGGATTGCCGGAATCGTCCTTGATGTACAGGCCGCCGGTCACCCCGAGCTCACGGGCGAGGTTGTCGGCCTTGACGAGCTTGGTCCAGCCGGGGTTGAGATTCGGCTTGGACGCCACATCGGCGGGGACGGGGAGCAGCGGGGCGTAGCGCCAGATGTTCTCGGGGCCCGACTCGATCTTCTTGCGGAGCCCCTCGGGGTCACCGACCGGGAGGTCGTAGGCGACTTCAAGGGGCCCGAAACACAGTTCGCACGCGAAGATCGGGCCGAGGGCGAAGCGCTCCCCGCATTCCCGGCAGGACAGCGCGGCGGCGGGACCGAGATCGACCGCGGGGGCGTCGGTGGAAGGTGCGACGGTCTGAACAGCCATGAGAGGCGAGGCCCTTTCTCCTCATCTTCCCCGTGACGCGTTTCGCCACGAGACGGAATTGGCACCTTCCCGAGCCGGGGAGCCTCGCGACATCGCGCAGTGTCCGGTACGTCGACGCGTGACGTCATCACGGATGACGTGGTGCTGCGTCGGCGGATCACTGACGGTTACGAGAACCGGCTGGAGGGTTGCCGGGGCTTCAACGGGCCGTATCCCTCTGCCCCTCTGGATGAGCGGTATTCGATTGTGTGTCGGCGCGGCGACCCCGACATGCGACGGTCATCCGCGTTGTTCAAGACTGTAACCGAAGGCCAGGACAGTTGAGATAGTCGTCCGCACCGCGAGATGGATCACAGTTGGGAGCCGCTGACCGTGCTGGAAGAAGTCGAGAACTGGCTGAGCAGGCGCTCCTGGTCCGTGACCGACCGGCCGCGGAGCAGGCTCGTCACGGCGAAACGGGCTTCGGGCGCCCGGGTCAGTGTCGTCCTTCCGGCCCTCGACGAACAGGCGACCGTCGGCCAGATCGTGACCGTGATCCGCGAGGAGCTGATGCGGGGACCGGTACCGCTGGTGGACGAGCTGGTGGTGGTGGACTCCGGTTCCACGGACCGGACGGCCGAGGTCGCGGCGGCGGCCGGCGCGCGGGTGGTGCACCGGGACGCGATCCTGCCCCGGCTGCCCGCGGTGCCCGGCAAGGGCGAGGTGCTGTGGCGGTCGCTGCTGGTCACCAGCGGCGACATCGTGTGTTTCGTGGACGCGGATCTGCGGGAGTTCTCGGCGGACTTCGTCGCGGGGATCGTGGGACCGCTGCTGACCGAGCCGGAGGTGCAGTTCGTCAAGGCGATGTACGACCGTCCGCTGGGGGCCGGGGCGGGGCCCGGCGGGGCGGGGCCCGGCGGGGCGGGGCCCGGCGGGGCGGGGGGCGAGCAGGGCGGCCGGGTCACCGAGCTGATGGCGCGCCCGCTGCTCAACATGCACTGGCCGCTGCTCGCCGGGTTCGTCCAGCCGCTGGGCGGGGAGTACGCGGCGCGGCGCTCGCTCCTTGAGCGGCTGCCGTTCCCCGTCGGGTACGGGGTGGAGCTGGGGCTGCTGGTCGACGCGCTGCACACGGTGGGGCTCGACGCGCTCGCGCAGGTCGACGTGGGGGTGCGAAGGCACCGCCACCAGGACGGGCGGGCGCTGGGGCGGATGGCGGCGGCCATCTACCGGACCGCGCAGCTGCGGCTGGCGCGGGGGCATCTGCTGCGGCCCGAGCTGACGCAGTTCGAGCGGGGGGACCAGGGGTTCGAGCCTCGGACGTACCAGGTGGATACCGAGGAGAGGCCGCCGATCGGGGGGATCGCGGAGTACGCGGCGCGGCGGGTCGCGTAGCCGGGCCCTCGGTTGTCTATTTTCACCTTTATGCGTTTTTCACACCCCAGGGGGAAGGTATCGGGCGGTGGCGTCCGACGGTTCGCCGTGTGGACGGCAGGGGTCCTCGTGGCGCTGGCACTCGCCGTGACGGCGGATTCGTCCGCGTACGCGGCGGGGTCGCCCCGAGCGGGCGCCACCCCCGTGGCGGGGAGCCCGGCGGGCGCCCCTTCGGGGCGGGAGGGGTCGGCGGTGCATCTGTACGCGGGGCTGGGGGTCTCGCTGGTCGCGATGGCGGGGCTGCTGGCGGTGGGCATCCGCAGCAGGGTGAACGGCCCGAGGTAACCCCCGACGCTCCGGGCGCCGTATACGAACTCGGCCGGCCCCGTTGGTCCCGTTGGTCGGCGCCCTCTTGGTCTCTTGCGCTGGGCGAACTTGTTCCTGTGCCGTCGTTCGTGGGTTTCGCGCAGTTCCCCGCGCCCCTTTGGGGCGCATCCGGCTTGTTCTTCGGGTCGGTGCCGGTCGGGATTCTCCGTCCTCGATCCGACACGCTCGGTACGACGTGAAGTGGCTCTACTGAAGAGCATCGGAGTCTGCGAGCAGAGATTCCCGCCCACCCCCTCCCGCAGCAGCGCGACTGCGGGAGGAGAGGAGTGCCCCTTCAGGGGCGCGGGGAACTGCGCACCCACGAACGTACCCGCACAGGAACAAGTACGCCCAGGTGGGGAACCCCAGAGGCGCAAGCGAAGGCGACCCGCGGGGAACTGCGCACCCACGGACGGCCTGTGCGGGGACGAGTACGCCCAGCCGGACGGACCTCGGAAGCGCGAGCGAAGGCGAACTGCGGGCAAAACCACCGGGTGCTCGGACAGGGGGCCGATGGGACGTTTGGGGGGCAGGGGGGTGGGCGAGGTATCGCCGTATGGGTTTCTCTCAGGGTGGGCAAGGCGCCAGGATCCTCGTCGCGTCGAACCGCGGCCCGGTCTCGTACGACGTACAGAAGGACGGCACCCTGCAAGCCCGCAGAGGCGGCGGCGGCCTCGTCTCGGGCCTCTCCGCGATCGGCCCGGACACGGACGCGGTCTGGGTCTGCGCCGCCCTCGGCGACGGCGACCGCGAAGCGGTCCGCCGCACCGGCGGCGCCCTGCCCCAAGAGGACACCGGCGACCAGCGGGTCCGGATGCTCGACATCCCGCCGGAGGTGTACGCCGACGCCTACAACGGCATCGCGAACTCCGTCCTGTGGTTCGTCCACCACATGCTGTACCAGACCCCGCTGGAGCCCGTGTTCGACACGGAGTTCCGCACCCGCTGGGCCGCCTACGAGTCGTACAACGCCGCGTTCGCCCGCGCCCTCGCGGACGAGGCGGCCGAGGGCGCCGCCGTCCTCGTGCAGGACTACCACCTGGCCCTGGTCCCGGGACTGCTCCGCGCGCTGCGCCCCGATCTGCGGATCGGCCACTTCTCGCACACGCCGTGGGCCCCGGTGGACTACTTCCGGCTGCTGCCGGACGACGTGGCGGAGCAACTGCTGAGGGGCATCCTCGGCGCGGACCGGGCCGCGTTCCTCACCCACCGCTGGGCGGACGCCTTCACCGCGTGCTGCGAGGAGATCCTGGGCGGTACCGGCGGCACCCGGATCGGGGTGCACGGGCTCGGCGCGGACGCCGGGTTCCTGCGGGAGCGCTCGCACCGCGCGGACGTCGAGGAGCGGATGACCGCCCTGCGCGAGCAGATCGGCACCGCGCCGGACGGCGGCCCGCGGCGGACGGTCGTCCGTGTGGACCGTACGGAACTGTCGAAGAACATCGTGCGCGGGCTGCTGGCCTACCGGGACCTGCTGGAGCGGTACCCCGAGTGGCGCGGCCGGGTGGTGCACATCGCGTTCGCGTACCCGTCGCGGCAGGACCTCGCGGTCTACCGCGAGTACACCGAGGAGGTGTCGAGGGTCGCCGGGGAGATCAACGGCGCGTACGGGACGGAGGGCTGGACGCCGGTCGTGCTGCATGTGAAGGACGACTTCGCCCGGTCCCTGGCCGCGTACCGCCTCGCGGACGTCGCCCTCGTCAACCCGGTCCGGGACGGGATGAACCTCGTCGCGAAGGAGATCCCGGTGGTCTCCGACCAGGGCTGCGTCCTGGTGCTGTCCCGGGAGGCGGGCGCGTTCGAGGAGCTGGGGGAGCACTCGCTGACGGTCAATCCGTACGACGTGACCGCCACCGCCGACGCCCTGCACCGGGGCCTGTCCACCCCCGACGCCGAACGGGCCGAGCGGACCAAGCACCTCGCGGCGGCGGCCACCGCGCTCCCCCCGGACCGGTGGTTCCTGGACCAGCTGCGGGCCCTGGACGACTGAGCACCGACCGGACCGGCCACCAGGAACCGTTCTCCGGGTGGTGGGTGCCGGTCCGTGGCGGTCAGGGTGTCCGGATGGCCGCCGCGAGGGACGCCAGCAGCGCGACGACGCCCGCCGGGCCGTCCACGACCAGGTCGGAGCGCTCGGCCAGCTCCGTCACCTCGGTGCTGCCGCTGCACACCAGCAGCCCGGGGAAGCCGCCGGAACGCAGCTTCTCCACCGCGGCGAAGGCGGGGATGTCGCCCAGGTCGTCGCCCGCGTACAGGACGGCCGCGGCGTCCGTCTCCTTGAGGTACCGGGTGAGGGCGACGCCCTTGTCCATGCCCGGGGGGCGCAGTTCCAGGACCATCCGGCCCGGTTCCACGATCAGGCCGTGCCGGGACGCGAGCGCGGCGAGCGGGGTGCGCAGCGCGTCGAACGCGGCCTGCGGGTCGTCGGCGCGGCGGGTGTGGACCGCGACCGCGTGGCCCTTCTCCTCGATCCACGCGCCCTGCCGGACACCGGCGGAGTCGAGGACGGCGGGGAGTTCCGCGCGGACCGCGGCGACGCCGGGATGCGGGTCGGGCGCGGTGAGCGTGCCGGTACGGGCGTCCCAGCGTTCGGCGCCGTAGTGGCCGAGGACGACGAGGTGCTCCAGGCCCGGGACCCCGGCGAAGCCGCCGTTGCGGACGGCGACGGGGGCCGGGCGGCCGGTGATGACGGCGACCGAGCGGACGAGGGGGCCGAGGGATCTGAGTGCGGGGACGGCGCCCTCGTGGGCCCGGGCCCGGTCGGGGTCGGCGACGATCGGGGCGAGGGTGCCGTCGAAGTCCAGGGCGATCACCGCGTGGTCCGGGGCGGTGAGCAGACGGTGGAGGCCTTCGCGGCCGGCGGGGGTGGTGGGGCTCGGCAAGGTGTTCGGGTGGCTGCCCATGGTCCCCGAGCGTAGCCCTAGCCGGGCCGGCAGACAGAGGACCGGCGAGCCGTCGCCGTCCCCTCGCCCCCGGGGTTCCCCGTGCCGGGCGCACTTGTCCCTGTGCGGGTCGTCCGGTGGGTGCGCAGTTCCCCGCGGGTCGCCTTCGCTCGCGCCCCTGGGTTCGTCCGGCTGGACGGGCTTGTTCCTGTGCCGTCGCTCCGCGGGTGCGCAGTTCCCCGCGCCCCTGGGTTCGTCCGGCTGGACGGGCTTGTTCCTGCGCCGTCGATCGTGGGGTGCGCAGTTCCCCGCGCCCCTGGGGTTCGTCCGGGTGGACGGGCTTGTTCCTGTGCCGTCGCTCGGTGGTGGCGCAGTTCCTCGCGCCCCTGGGTTCGTCCGGGCTGGCGGGCTTATTCCTGTGCCGTCGCTCGGTGGTGGCGCAGTTCCTCGCGCCCCTGGGGTTGTCCGGCTGGACGGGCTTGTTCCTGTGCCGTCGTCCGGGGGTGCGCAGTTCCCCGCGCCCCTGGGTTTGTCCGGGCTGGCGGAGTTGTTCCTGTGCGGGTATGTCCGGGGGTGCGCGGTTCCTCGCGCCCCTGGGGTCGCGCCGCTTGCGGTGGCCGTTCGGCTGCGGTCAGCGGTCTGTGCGGCGGGTGGTTCTCACCCGGCGCAGGCGGTTGACCGTCACGGGGTCGTGGGCCAGGGCCCGGGGGTCGTCCAGCAACGCGTTCAACAGCTGGTAGTAGCGCACGGGGGCCATGTCCAACCGCTCACGGATGGCCCGCTCCTTGGCCCCGGGACTCGCCCAGCTCATCCGCTCCAGCGCGAGGACCCCGACCTCCCGCTCACCCAGCCCCTCATCACCCACCATCCAAAACACGGTACGCCACCCGCACCGGACAAGGCCGCCCCTCAGGAGCGCGAGGAACCGCGCCACCACCGAGCCGCGGCACAGGAGCAACTCCGCTGACCCGGACAACCCCAGGGGCGCGGGGAACTGCGCCACCACCGAACGACCGCACAGGAAAAAGCCCGCCCAGCCGGACGAACCCCAGGGGCGCGGGGAACTGCGCACCCCACGAGCGACGGCACAGGAACAACTCCGTCCACCCGGACGAACCCCAGGGGCGCGAGCGAAGGCGACCCGCGGGGAACTGCGCACCCGCGGACGACCTGTGCGGGAACAAGCGCGCCCACCCGGGGGCGTGAGGGGTACCGGGGGACTACTCCGGTTGGTCTGCTCGCGCGGCCCCCCGCTGAAGTGCGTTGAGGACCACCGCCGGGTCCCCGCCCTCCGTCACCGCCGTCCCGATCCGTCGTTTGATGTCGGCGCTGACCCGGGCCCACGAGGTCTTCCCGACGGGGTACAGCTGGGCGGACGGCAGCCCGTCGAGGAACGTGACCAGTGCCGCGTCGTCCGCGTTGCCCGCCATCTCCTCCGCCGCGGAGACCGTCACGGGCAGCATGTCGTAGCGCCGTGAGAAGTCCAGGACGTTCTCCTTGGCGTAGACGAAGTCGAGGAACTCCCCGATCTCGTCCTGGTGGCCGTTCTGGCGGAACGCCATCATCCAGTCGGCGACCCCCATCGAGGCGTCGGCCTCGCCCTTGATCCCGGGCATGGGGACCATCCCGAAGTCGACGCCCTTCTGCGCGGCCTTCTGCATCAGCGTGGGGTGGCCGTTGAGCATCCCGACCTTGCCGTCGGTGAACGCGGCGAACGCGTCCGCCCGGTTCAGTTCGGCGGGCGGGACGGGACCGGTCAGCCCCTCGCCGACCAGTTCGTCCTTGAGCCAGTCGAAGGTCCGGACGTTGGCCTCGGAGTCGAGGCGGTAGGAGCCGATGTCGTCGGTGTAGCCCGCGCCACCGCTCAGCAGCCACATCAGCGTCTCGCCCTGCGCCTCCTCGGGGCCCAGCGGCAGCGCGTAGGGGTAGAGGACGTCCTCGTCCTTGAGGAGCCGCGCGGCCTCCTGGAGTTCGTCCCAGGTCCGGGGGGCCTTGGTGATCCCGGCCCGCTCGAAGAGGTCCTTGTTGTAGAAGAGGAGCCGGGTGGAGGACGCGAACGGCATCCCGTACTGGACCCGGGCGACCTCACCGGCGTCCGAGAGGGTGGGCAGGAAGTCCGCGTGGACCTGGATGGAGAGCAGGTCCTCGACCGTGTAGAGCTCCTCGGCGGCGGCGTAGTCCGCGTACGCGCCTATCTGGGCCAGGTCGGGCGCGTCACCCGCGTCGACCATCTTCTTGACCTCGGCGTCCACGTCGTTCCACGACAGGACGGTCACCTCGACATCGATGCCGGAGTGTTTCTCCTCGAACGCGTCGATGACCTTGTCCCAGTACTTCCGGGAGGTGTTTTCAGCCGAAGTTCCGTAGTCTGCTGCGACCAGCGTCAATTTAGTGACCTCTGATCCCCCCGGGCTCCCGCACCCGGCGAGAACCACTGTCATCCCCAGCGCGGCGCCCGCCGCGATCAGACCTGTCATGCGACGCTGCACGCCTGTGTCCCCGCCCTCGGCGGGCCGCCCTGTCCCCGGGGGCGGCCCTGCAATCGGTAGGCCGCGAGTGTCCCGTGCGGGCGCGCAAGAGGTCGACACCGGCCACGTATCACTTAGGCAACGGCCCGTGACCAAAGGTACGTACCGCAACTGGACTAGACCTCTCGCGGGTCGACACGCGACACTGTTCCCCGTGACTGCAACGACCCGGGTGACACCCCCCGGAGCCCCGGCCGGGAAACACGTCATCGCCCTCGATGTGGGCGGGACCGGGATGAAGGCCGCCCTGGTAGCCAAGGACGGAACGCTGCTCCACACGGCGCGCAGAGCGACGGGCCGTGAACACGGTACCGAAGCGGTCGTCGAGGGCATCCTCGACTTCGCCGCGGAGCTTCGTGCGTACGGCGTGGAGAACTTCGGCGTGCCCGCTTCCGCCGCGGGAGTGGCCGTGCCCGGCATCGTCGACGCCGAGGAGGGCATCGCGGTTTACTCGTCCAACCTCGGCTGGCGGGACGTGCCCATGAGGAAGCTCCTCAGCGGCCGTCTCGACGGTGTTCCGGTGGCCCTGGGCCACGACGTACGGACCGGCGGGCTCGCCGAGGGACGGATCGGCGCAGGCCAGGGCGCCGACCGCTTCCTCTTCATCCCGCTCGGCACCGGCATCGCGGGGGCCATCGGCATCGACGGCCGGATAGAGCCGGGCGCACACGGCTACGCGGGTGAGATCGGCCACATCGTGGTCCGGCCCGGCGGCCCGGAATGCAGCTGCGGACAGCGCGGCTGTCTGGAGCGGCTGGCGTCGGCCGGCGCGGTGAGCCGCGCCTGGGCCGAGGCCTCGGGCGACCCGAGGGCGGACGCGGCGGACTGCGCGAAGGCCGTGGAGTCCGGCGATCCGCGTGCCGTCAAGGTCTGGCAGGAGGCGGTGGACGCGCTCTCGGACGGGCTCGTCACCGCGCTCACCCTGCTGGACCCGCGGATGCTGATCATCGGCGGCGGTCTCGCGGAGGCCGGGGAAACCCTCTTCACCCCGCTGCGGGCGGCCGTCGAGCGGCGCGTCACCTTCCAGAAGATGCCGGAGATCGTCCCGGCGGCACTCGGCGACACCGCCGGCTGCCTCGGCGCGGGTCTGCTCGCCTGGGACCTGTGCACCGGCGCCGGGGGCACCACCGCGGTCACGAAAGGCACGGCATCCGATTCCGGACCACGTCGGTCCGGACCATCTGACTCCTCGGAGGTACCCGCCTGATGGCCCCTAGCAAAGTGCTCGCCGGTGCCCGGGTGGTGCTGCCCACCGGGACCGTCGACGGCGGACGCGTCATCGTGGAGGGTGAGCGGATCACCGGCGGCCTCACCGCCGACACCCCCGCCCTCGACCTGACCGGCCACTGGCTGGTCCCCGGCTTCGTGGACATGCACAACCACGGCGGCGGCGGCGCCTCCTTCACCAACGGCAGCGTGGACGACATCCTCCGGGGCGTGCGCACCCACCGGCAGCACGGCACGACCACCGTGGTCGCGTCCACCGTCACCGGCGAGATGGACACCCTCGCCCACCGCGCCGGACTGCTCTCCGAGCTGGCCGAGCAGGGGGAGATCGCGGGCGTCCACTTCGAGGGCCCGTTCATCGAGCCGTGCCGCAAGGGCGCGCACTCGGAGGCCCTGCTGCGCCACCCCGACCCGGCGGAGGTCCGCAAGCTGATCGACGCGGCCCGCGGCCAGGCCCGGATGGTCACCCTCGCCACCGAGCTGCCCGGCGGGATCGACTCCGTACGGCTGCTGGTGGAGCACGGGGTGATCGCCGCGATCGGGCACACCGACGCCACGTACGAGCAGACCGTCGAGGCGATCGACGCGGGCGCGACCGTCGCGACGCATCTGTTCAACGCGATGCCGCCGCTCGGCCACCGCTCGCCCGGCCCGATCGCGGCGCTCCTGGAGGACCCCCGGGTCACCGTCGAGCTGATCAACGACGGCACCCATCTGCACCCCGCCTCGCTCCAGCTGGCCTTCCATCACGCGGGTCCGGAGCGTGTGGCGTTCATCACCGACGCCATGGACGCGGCCGGGTTCGGGGACGGCAGCTACCGGCTCGGCCCGCTGGAGGTCGAGGTCAAGGACGGGGTCGCCAGACTGGTGGAGGGCGGCTCCATCGCCGGTTCCACCCTGACCCTGGACCGCGCCTTCCAGCGCGCGGTGACCGTCGACGGGCTGTCCGTGGAGGCCGCCGTCCAGGCGATCTCCGCCAACCCCGCACGGCTGCTCGGGCTCGCCGGCTCGGTGGGCTCGCTGGAGCCCGGCAAGTACGCCGACCTGGTCGTCCTCGACGCGGACTTCGCCCTCAAGGGCGTGATGCGCCGCGGCGAGTGGATCGTGGAGCCCGAGCTGGGCTGACCTACGGACAGCGGGACGGCGGTCGGCAGTGCGGTCTGTGCCGACCGCCTTCCGTTTGGCATGATCAGGCCCGGCACAAGATCAGGTCCGGAGCCCCTCGGGGCCCGGCGGACGCAATCCTTGGGGGAGGTTCACGGTGATCCTGACGGTCACGCTCAACACGGCGCTCGACCTCACCTACCGGGTGCCGTCCCTGCGTCCGCACTCCTCGCACCGGATCACCGAGGTGATCGAACGGCCGGGCGGCAAGGGGCTGAACGTGGCCCGGGTCCTCGCGGCCCTCGGCCACCCGGTGACCGTCACCGGCTTCGCCGGCGGCGGTACGGGCCGGGCGCTGCGCACCGCGCTCGCCGGACTTGACGAGGCCGGTCCGCTCACGGACGCGCTGGTACCGGTCGCCGGGGCCACCCGCCGGACGATCGCCGTGGTCGACGCGGCCACCGGGGACACCACCCAGCTCAACGAACCGGGCCCGCTGGTCTCCCCCGCCGAGTGGAACACCTTCCTGGAACGCTACGACGCGCTGCTGCCGACCGCCGCCGCGGTGGCCCTGTGCGGCAGTCTGCCGCCGGGCGTACCGGTCGGGGCGTACGCGCGGCTGGTCAGAGCCGCGCGGGCCGCGTCCGTCCCGGTGCTGCTCGACACCAGCGGGGAGCCGCTGCGCCGCGGCGTCGCCGCCCGGCCCGACATGGTGAAGCCGAACGCGGACGAGCTGGCGGAACTCACGGGCTCCCATGAGCCCGCCCAGGCCGTCCGGGAGACCCGGCGCCGCGGCGCCCACGCGGTCGTCGCCTCGCTCGGCCCCGAAGGACTGCTCGCGGTGACCCCCGAGGGCCGCTGGCGCGCCGCCCCGCCCGCCCGGGTGTCCGGCAACCCGACCGGCGCGGGCGACTCGGCGGTCGCCGGGCTGCTGTCGGGCCTGGTGTCCGGCGAACCGTGGCCCGTCCGGCTGGCCCGCGCGGTCGCCCTGTCGGCGGCGACCGTACGGGCGCCGGTCGCGGGCGAGTTCGACGCGGGCGTCTACGCGGAGTACCTGGAACTGGCCGAGGTCACCCCGGAGGGCCCGGCCGACTGAGTCCACCCGCTGTTTGACGCGTCCCCATCATCCCCAAATGCCGTACCGGCAAGGCGTACCGAAGCCGGTCCAGTCACCTCACACACCGCATTCCGCACTCAGGGCACCCCCGCGCCAAAGGCGATTGCGGCGGTATGACCATTCCATTAACGTCACCTCCGCCTGCCCGCAATTCACTTGGGGGTCAACGGATGCGACTCATCGCGCGAACAGGCTCCATCGTGTGCGCCCTTGTGGCGCTCACCGGTCTCTCGCTGGTCAACGCCCCTTCGGCGGCGGCGAGTACCCCGTCCGGCTGCGGTTCCGTCTCCCAGATCGGCAGCACCAGGGTGCTCACGGTCGGCGGCATGAACGCGGCCTCGGTCAAGCAGTACGCCGGCTGCGGCCGCAACTACGCCTACCTCTACGTATGGCAGCAGTTCCGCAGCACGCGGACCGACTGGGACCTGTACGTCTACATCGTCAACCACTCCGACTCCGGCAACGACTACGGGGAAGCGCGGGTCGACAACACCAGACGGTCCGAACTCTGGAGTCCGGGCGCGAACACCACCGCGTACTGCACCCACGCGACCGGTTTCCTCGACAACACCGGCGGCTCCACCTCCACGGTCTGCTGACCCGTACGGGTATCCACCCCGCGGTGACCTGTACGGATACCCGCCCCGCGGTGACGGCCGCCCGCCCCCGGCCCGGGCACCCGGCCGGCCGTCACCGCCGTCCGCTCACCGGGCTTCGCCCGACGCCTTTCGCGTCACTGGGCGCAGATCTTCTTGTCGGCCTCGACCCGCTGGATGTCCTTCGGCGCCTTCCCTGGGCCGGTGATCGGCACGCCCGGGCCCTTGAAGTCGGCACCGAGGGTGAGCGACATGGGCCGCGTCTCCGGGGCGTCCTGGGCGGTGGGCTTCAGCGCGGTGGCGGGCAGCCCCATAAGATCCGCGAGCTTGCGGGCCTGGTCGGCCTGGTTCGGCCCGTAGACCAGCGCCGTCTTCGCGAGCTTCTCCGGCGCGTTGCTCTTGTTCGACGACTTGAGGACGTCCTCGGTGTTCTGGAGCCAGTCGAGGGTCTTCTGCGCGGCCCCCTGGACCCCGCTGCCGTTGTAGACGTCGACCCGGACATCGGCGGCCTCGGCCCGGGGGCCCACCAGGAGCTTGGCCTGCTTGCTGCGGGCCGCCGCCTTGTCCTTCTTCTCCTTCTTCTCCACCTCGGTGAAGGACACATCGTTCTGGATCATGCTGAAGACCTGGGGCGCCTTGGTCTCGTCCAGCACCACGGTCGCCGCGACCCGTTCGGCCGGGTTGTCCTTCACCGGGACCGTCGTGAACGTCATGTTCTTGATGTCGACCTTGCCGAGCTCCTTGGCCAGCTCGGTCAGCTTCGGGATGTCCCCGATGCGCTGGTCGACGGTGAGGGCCTTGGTCGCGGCGTCGGCCAGGTCGAACATCCTGGTCGGGCTGCCGAGGACCTCCGTCTTCATCTTGCGGATCATCGAGGCGACGAACTGCTGCTGCATCTTGATCCGGTCCAGGTCGCTCTCGTTGCCGAGCCCGTGCCGGTTGCGGACGAACGCGAGGGCCTGCTCGCCCTGCACGGTGTGCTCGCCCCGGCCCAGGTCGAGCTTGGAGTCCTTGTCCTTGATGGGCTTGTCCAGGCAGACCTCGACGCCGTCCATCGCCGTGGTCAGATCCTTGACGGCGTTGAAGTCGGCCATCATGAAGTGGTTGGCGGGTATCCCGCTCATCGCCTCGACCGTGCGGATCGTGCACCCCGGGTCCCGGCCCGCCACGCCCAGGCTCTCGTTGAACCGGGTGTCGAGCTTCCCCGGTATCACCTTCTCCGACCCGTCCGGCTGTTTGGTGGGGCAGTCGGGGATGTCGACCCGCAGATCCCGGGGGATGCTCAGCACGGTCGCGTTGGTGCGGTCCTCGGAGACATGCAGCAGCAGGGTGGTGTCCGCGTGGCCGGTGGAGTTGGCACGGTCGCCGTAGCTCTCGTTGCCCTTGCCGGTCCTCCGGTCGGTGCCGAGGAGCAGGACGTTGATCGGTCCGTCCTTCAGCGAGCCGCCTTTGGCCGCGTCACCGATGTCGATCGAGTCGATGTTGCCGTTGAGCCGGTCGTACACGAGGTACGCGCCCACCCCGGCGGCCACGAGCACGAATCCCATCGTCCCGCCCGTCCAGAGCAGGGCCTTCTTCTTCCCCCCGGCCTTCTTGCGCTTGCGGCGGCCCGGCCCGGCGGCCTCGGCGGTACGGCTCTCGCCCCGGGACCGCGCGGCACGTCCCCCGGCCCGGGGCTGCGCGGTACGGCTCTCGCCCCGGGGCTCCGCGGCGCGGCGGCCGCGCTGGCCCGGGACCTGGCGGTCCCCGGCGGGGGCCTTGGCCCCCCGCTCGGCCTCGGCCGGGTCGGAGCGGGGGCCGGGGGCGGCCGGGCGGGCGGAGGCGTCCTGCGGCCGGGCACCGGCCGGCTGCCGTGGCTTCCGGTTCAGCCGCAGCTCGTACTCACCGGTCTGCGGGTTCCGCACCCACTGGTCTGCGGGGTCGATGTCGTCCGACCGCCCGCGGCTTTGCGCGTCCACGGTTGCTGAGTCCTCCGTTGGTGCCGCCCGAGGCGCCTTGTCCTCGCGAAAGCGCCCGGTTGTCGATCCGAAAAGGTCTGACCTGCTGGCTGGGAACACCGGATCGCGTCAGATTATCCGCCCGGCCCACGGGGAGCCACGGCCGTGATCCGTCGCACGGCCCTTATATGCGGGCATCACCGCCGATTTCCCCGGCCGGAGGTGAATTCTTGGCCAGCGCCTTACCCCTTACCGGGGGTGACACCGACACCTCGGCGACCCAAAGCCCGTTCGTACGTGGGTGATTGACGTACCGACGGGTCGGAACGGTTCCGGGGGCGCCGGGCGGATTCCGGGTGGCGGGATTCCGTGCGGCGGGGTTCCGGGTGGCGGGATTCCGTGCGGCGGGTGACCCCGGGCGGGCGGGGCGGGCGGCCCTGGCGGCTGCGAGGGGTACGTACCGGGGCCGGGGCGGCCGGGCGGCCCGGGGCTCGCGGGGCACGTCCCGGGGCCCTGGGCAGGGCCGGAGGCGGGCTGGGGGCGGGCTGGGGGCCGGGGCAGGGCCGGAGGCGGGCTGAGGGGCTGGGGCAGGTCCGGGGGGGCCGGAGGCGGGCCGGGCCCGGACCTGGCGGGACTACTGCTTCTTCCAGCCCTTGACCAGCCAGACGCGGTCGATGTTGGCGTCACAGCTGTTGCCGGTCTCGCAGGACAGCTTGATCGTGTTGGTGCCCTCGTTCAGATCGACGTAGCCGTACGACTCGGTCCAGCCCTTCTCCAGATCGCCCTCCGGGGCGCCCGCGTAGTTCTTCAGGTTGAACGGACGGGTGTGGGCGGTGCCGTTGATCGTGAGGGTGGCGTCGGCGTCCTTGCCGGGTACGCCGTAGCCGACGTAGACCGTGTACTTGCCCTTGTCGGGGAGATCGTTGATCGTCCAGGTGACGGACGCGCCGACCTGGTTGAAGCCGGTCACGTAGACGCCGCCCGCGGCCTTGGAGCCCTCCACGTCGGACGCGGTGCTGGTGCCGCCCTCCAGCTTCAGGGCCTTCGCGTCGAGGCTCGGCAGCTCGGCCGGCTTCTCGTCGTCCTCCCCCGGCTTCTTGTCCTCCTCCTTCGGCCCGGACTGCTCGGCCGTGGCGGAGGGGGTGGTGACCGCCTTGTCGTCGTTGCCCTTGTCGGCGTCGTCGCCGTTCATCATGACGACGGTGATCCCGACGACCACGGCGGCGACGACCGCGACGGCGCCGATCAGCAGGCCCTTGGTGTTGGGGCCGCGACCGCGTCCCTGGCCGCCCTGGGGGGCCGGGGCGGCACGGCCGGGGCCCTGGGGGCCGCCGCCGTACTGGCCCGGGGCCTGGGGGGCGGCGCCGTACTGGCCGGGGCCCTGCGGCGCCCCGTACTGCTGCTGCGGGGGCACCTGGCCGTACGCGGCGGTGGGCTGCTGGGCGGGGGCCTGCTGCTGGGGGCCGCCGTACTTGCGCTCGCCCACCGGGCGGACCTGGTTGTACGAGCGGGGGCCCGGGTAGCCGTAGCCGCCGCCACCGCTGGGCGGGGTGGCCCCGGACGCCTGGCCGTCGGCGTACAGATAGCCGAACGGGTCGTCGTCCTCCGGCGTGCTCGCGCCGTTGTTGCCGGCCGTCATCCCTGGGTCACTCCTCAGCAGGTCCTGGTGCGTGATGCGGGCGAGCCTACCCGTTCTGGGTCATCCCATTGGGTGACAGCCGCAGCTCGCTCCCGCGTCCGAGGTCCGTCCGGCGGGACGCACTCCGTTCCTGCGCCGTCGCTCGTGGGGTGCGCAGTTCCCCGCGGGCCGCCTTCGCTTGCGCTTCCGAGGTCCGTCCGGCGGGACGCACTCCGTTCCCGTGCCGTCGCTCGGTGGGTGCGCAGTTCCCCGCGGGCCGCCTTCGCTTGCGCTTCCGAGGTCCGTCCGGCGGGACGCACTCCGTTCCTGCGCCGTCGCTCGGTGGGTGCGCAGTTCCCCGCGCCCCTGGATGCTGCCCCTGTCCGTCGCTCTTCGGGTGCGGGCCGGTTCTCGTCTTCGCGCAGTTCCCCGCGCCCCTTTGGGGCGCCATCTGCTTGTTCTTCGGGGCGGGGCCGGTCGGGATTCTCCGTCCTCGATCCGACACGCTCGGTAAGACGTTCCGTGACTCGACTGAAGAGCATCGGAGTCTGCGAGCAGAGATTCCCGCCCACCCCCTCCCGCAGCCCCGCGACTGCACGAGGAGGGGGGTTCCGCACCCGAAGGGCGACCTCAGGGGGCGCCCCAAAGGGGCGCGGGGAACTGCGCACCCCCGTCCGACCCGCACGGGAGCAAGCAGGCCCAGCACAGCAAACCCAGGGGCGCGAGGAACTGCGCGAGCAACCAAGGACCACCCGCAGCCGAGCGGGAACCGCAAGAGGCGCGACCAAAGGGGCGCGGGGAACTGCGCAAAAGACGAGGGCGAACCCGGACCCGAAGAGCAGCCGCAATGGGGCAGCATCCAGGGGCGCGGGGAACTGCGCACCCCACGAGCGACGGCACAGGGACAAGTACGCCCAGCACAGCAAACCCAGGGGCGCGGGGAACTGCGCACCCACGGACGTACCCGCACAGGAACAGGTACGTCCAGGTGGGGAACCCAGGGGCGCGAGCGAAGGCGACCCGCACGGGGACGAGTACGGCCAGGTGTGGAACCGCCGGGGCGAGGAACTGCGGGGCCGACGGAAGGGAGGACCAGGACTACCCCGCGCGACGCTGCTGCTTCGCCCGACTCCGCTTCTCCGCGTACATCAACTGATCCGCGGACTTCAGCACCTCTTCCGCGGTCATCCCGCACCGCGCCCACCCGATCCCGAAACTCGCCCCCACCCGCACGGCCCGCCCGTCCACCCGGATGGGCGGAACGATCGCGTTCCGCAGCCGCACCGCGAGATCCTGCGCGTCCGCGCTGCCGAGCCCGTCGGCCAGCACCACGAACTCGTCGCCGCCCAGCCGGGCCACCGTGTCGCCGTCCCGCACCCCGCTGGTGAGCCGCCGCGCGACCTCGATGAGGACCGCGTCCCCCGTGTGGTGCCCGAACCGGTCGTTGATCGACTTGAAGCCGTCGAGGTCGCAGAAGAGGACGGCGAGCCCCTTCGTCCCGTCGTCGTGCTCGCCCTCGGGGGCGACGACGTGCACATGGTCGTACCCGACGACCGGCTGACCGGCCGGGGTGTCGAAGCGTTCCACCGCCCGCGCGGCCCGCTCGGCCAGCGCCTCCTCCTGGTCGAAGCCGTGCATCCCGGGCCCCCCGTACGCGGCGTCCGGGGACTCCCCCGCCGCCTCCCGCCCGTCGGCGGTCGACGCGGGCCGCCGGCACAGCCGCGCGGAGAGCCGGGACCGCAGCTCCGCGGAGTTCGGGAGTCCGGTCAGGGCATCGTGGCTGGCCCGGTGGGCGAGCTGGAGCTCGCGCCGTTTGCGCTCCTCTATGTCCTCGACATGCGTCAGCAGGAAGCGGGGCCCGTCGGCGGCGTCCGCGACGACGGAGTTGCGCAGTGACACCCATACGTAGGTGTTGTCCCGGCGCGCGAGCCGCAGCTCCGCGCGCCCGCCCTCGGCGGAGGTGCGCAGCAGGGTGCCGATGTCCTCGGGGTGGACCAGGTCGGAGAAGGAGTAGCGCCGCATGGCGGAGGCGGGGCGGCCGAGGAGGCGGCACAGCGCGTCGTTGGTGCGCAGCAGCCGGCCGCGCTGGTCGCCGCCCATCTCCGCTATCGCCATTCCGCTGGGCGCGTACTCGAACGCCTGCCGGAAGGACTCCTCGCTGGCCCGCAGCGCCTGCTGCTCGCGTTCGAGGCGGACGAGTGCGCGCTGCATGTTTGCTCGCAGACGTGCGTTGCTTATGGCAATGGCGGCCTGGAACGCGTACATCTGGAGGGCTTCGCGGCCCCACGCGCCGGGCAGCCGGCCGTTGCGCGGACGGTCCACGGAGAGGACGCCGATCAGCTCCCCGGGCAGTGCGCCGTTGGCCCAGAGGGGGGCGAAGAGGCGGTCGGAGGGGTGCCACTCGTCCTCGAACCGGGGCTCCGGTCCGTCGGTGTACCACTGCGGGACGTCGTCCTCGTCGAGGACCCAGCCCTCGGAGTGCGGGATGAAGATCAGGCTGCCCCAGCGCTCCCCCATGCCGAGCCGCCGGTCCCAGGCGGCGCGCGGGCCGACCCGGCCGGTGATGAGGGCTTCGGCGGACGCGTTCCCGGCGAAGGCGGCGACGACGAGGTCGCCGTCGGGGCGTACCAGGTTCACCGCGGCCAGCTCGTACCCGAGGCCGCTGACGACACCGTTCGCGACCGTCTGCACGGTGTCCGCGAGGCTGCGCGCCGTGTTCATGTCGGCCATCACCTGATGCAGCTGCCGCAGGGTCGCAAGGCGGACGTACGGCTCCGATTCCGTCTCCATGCTCGCCCTCCCCGAGACGTCTACAGCAACTCCAAGGTCTCTCTGCGGCCGGGTGCGGCTGGGTGCACCCGGGTGCGGCGTCCCTGCCACTGAATCACAGCGAGCTGTGCACCCGGTACACAGGGTCAACAAATAATGGACCCTGTGACTCATGTCACAGTGGATGAATATGCCAGTTGACGCGCATAGACCGGCCGCTCCGCCGTTTGCGGACGGCAAATCCACTGACCGCCCTGGTCCTGATTGACGAGTGTTTCCAGGGCTGCGGAGGTCGGTACAGCAGCGCACGGGGGGCGCGTTCACACCAGAAGCGCGTGCTCCGGTAAATCATGGAAAAGGGTTTTGGATACATACGGTGTTGGGTATACACATCCATTTCCCTCCGCGAGGTACGCCGAAGGTACTCCGCGACGGGCCTCCGTGTACGGCAAACCGGTCCCGTGGTCCTAGGTCCATCGTCCGCCCTGGGGCCCGATGTGATGAACCGGAACGTCCGGTTAGCGTGATCTCGTGCTGAACACCTCCGCCCACGCCGCCGTCCCCTCCGCCCGCCCATCGGCCGGGCATGCTGAGGGGGTGACCAACGACGAGTTCCGCGCCGCGATGTCCCGGCTGGCCGCGGGCGTGGTGCTGGTGACCGCGCACGAACCGCCCCTGTCGTCCGACGGACCCCGCGGCGAGGACGTCGGCATGACCGCCACGGCGTTCCTGTCGGTGTCCCTCGATCCGCCACTCGTGCTGGTCAGCCTGCGGGAGGGCTCCCGGATGGACGACCTGCTCCTGGAACAGCCGCACTGGGCTGTTTCCGTTCTCACGGAGAGTCAGCGGCACATCGCGGGCCGCTTCGCGATGAAGGGACGCATCAGCGACCGCCTCCTCTTCGAGGACATCCCGTACACCCGGGGCGAGGTCTCGGGCTCCCCCCTGGTGGGGGGCGCGCTCGCGAACCTGGAGTGCGAGACGGAGCAGCGGGTGGCGGCGGGCGACCACACCCTCGTCATCGGCCGGGTCCTGACCGCGAGCCTGCCCAGCCCGGACGGCGGCCCCCTCATGTACTTCCGCGGGCGGTACCGGCAGCTGGGATAGGCGGGGCGCGGCGGGCCCGTCGTCCCGCCCGCAAGATGGCGGGTTCCCGCCGACGCGGGTCCCGGCGGAGCGGTGGTTCCGACGCCGTGGAGGCTCCGATGCCGTGGAGGTCGTGGCGGCCCCGGCGACCCCGGGCAGACGATTTCCGGTCCCGGGCCGCGAACGATCCGCCGCACACGGCCCGCCGCCCCCGATCCGGCCGCCGAACGGCCACCGCAGCCTCACGACCACCAGGTCCCTCACGACCAGCCGCGTCCCGAACGCCCCTTCTTCGTCTCCGCGCGCGCCTTCTTCTCCCGCAGCCGCCGTTCGTTGATCCCGCGCGGGATGCGGGTCGGTTTGCGGGCTTTGGGGGGCGGGGCCGTCGCCTCGGCGAGGAGCGCGGTGAGACGGACGGCGGCGGTCTCGCGGTTGCGCCACTGCGAGCGGTGGTCGGAGGACCGTACGGTGACGATCCCGTCGACCAGGCGGTCGGCGAGGCGGGCGAGGGCCCGGTCCTTCCAGACCTGGGGCAGCGCGTCCGTGCCCGCGAGGTCGAAGCGGAGCTCGACCTGGGAGTCGGTGGTGTTGACGTGCTGGCCGCCGGGCCCCGACGACTTGGAGAAACGCCACATCAGCTCGGCCTCCGGGAGGAGGACCGAACCGCGGATGACGTGAGGACCGGACATGCCGTCCATGGTCGCGCCCCGGACGGCCTCCCGTCACGCGTTTTTCGCCGGGTACCGGATACGCCGGGACCGGTACGGGGACCCCGCTTCCCGTCGAATCGAATACGCGTACGAGAAAATCGGACGCGACACCAGGAACCTCAGGGCATCCTGCTCACGTTCATAGAGGTGACGGTAGCTTCGTCCTCAGTACGGAGCCCGACACACATCGCATGGAAAGGGACATCCCATGGCTGTAAGCCTGTCCAAGGGCGGCAACGTCTCCCTCACCAAGGAGGCCCCGGGCCTGACCGCCGTCACGGTGGGCCTCGGCTGGGACGTCCGGACCACCACCGGCACCGATTTCGACCTCGACGCCTCGGCCATCGCGGTGAACCCGCAGGGCAAGGTCTACTCGGACGGCCACTTCGTCTTCTTCAACAACAAGCAGACGCCGGACCAGACGATCGTCCACACCGGCGACAACCGCACGGGTGAGGGCGCCGGCGACGACGAGGCGATCAACGTCAACCTCGCCGGTCTCCCCGCCGACATCGACAAGATCGTCTTCCCGGTCTCGATCTACGACGCCGAGAACCGCAGCCAGAACTTCGGCCAGGTGCGGAACGCCTACATCCGCATCGTCAACCAGGCCGGTGGCACGGAGATCGCGCGCTACGACCTCTCCGAGGACGCGGCGACCGAGACCGCCATGGTCTTCGGCGAGCTCTACCGCAACGGCGCCGAGTGGAAGTTCCGCGCCGTCGGCCAGGGCTACGCCTCGGGCCTGGTCGGTATCGCGCAGGACTTCGGCGTCAACGTCTGACGTCCGGTCCGGCTGTACGGGACCCCCGGGGCATCACGCCCCGGGGGTCCCGGCCGTACGGGGGCAGGGCGCCGGACCCCGCCCGCAGCTCAGTACGGCCAGGGACAGGAACACGGGCCGCTGGAGGTAGTGACCCAGCGAGATGTCACCCCCGGCGGCCAGTAGCGCGGCGGCGGAGGCGGCGCGGGCGGCGATCCGGGCGGGGTCGCGTTCGGCGGTGGAGTCGAAGCGGGGCGCGTGGGCGGTGAGTTGCCGGGCGATCCACTCCGCGGCCTCCTCGGGCTTGTCCCAGGTGCCCCGGATCAGGGCGGCGGGCTTGAGGAGCCAGTGCGCGGTCTCGATGGGCGGAAGGTCGCTGGTGGCGAACTCGGCGGAGACCTCGCGGTACCGCTGGACGAGCTCCGGCCGGCTGCCGTGCGGGGGCGGTTCGGGGTACGGAGGTCTGCGCAGCGCCTCGTCGTCGAAACGGCTCTTGGGCCCGGTCCAGAGATAGCCGTGATGGTGCACGGGCGAGCCTGCTTTCGCCGTACGGGGAGGGTGGGAGGTGCGGCCGGCCGGCCCCGGCCCTGGGCGGGCGGGGATCGGCCGGGGCCGACCGGGGTCCTGGGCGGGTCAGGTCCGCCGGGTCAGGCGGAGCGCACGAACCGGCCGGGGTCGATACCGGCGGCGGTCAGCTCCGCGGTGGTGAACCTCAGCGGTTCGGCCTGGGGCCGCTTGGTGTCGCCCAGGGCCCAGACGTCGTCATCGATACGTGCCAGGGTCACGCAGGACTCGCCGTCCGGGTGGGTGTTGCCACCGCAGGCGGTGGCGGTCACGAAGCGGGCTCCGTCGAGGGGGAGGGTGTAGAGGTCGCGCGGTCGGCGCATGGATGCCTCCTGGTGGACTCGGTAGGGGTGCGCTCGGCGGGGGAACCTGGAGAACTCGGACACGACGGTGAGCCGTACCGTTCCGTCGATGTCCTGTACGGCGGCCATCTTTTCCCACGCCTTTTCTTCATATGCCCAATATCTCAGACCAGTTGGCAGCCAAGGCGCTTCAGTCACGTTCACGCATGAACTCGGAGGCGAGTTCCTCAAGAAGCGCAGTGAGACGTTCTCCGGTAACGGAATACGACCAGAAGAGATCGAAGAGATTGCGGTGGAACTGGACATCCTGCGGGTCACGCAACACGACTTCGCCGGAGAAGAGTTCTACGGTCACCAGGCGCCTGTCATAGACCACGAAGATGTTCATCGGGATGGCCGGCACCTGGACCGACTGGGGGACTATCCCGATGTGCACCTGCGGCTTCCGGGCCACTTCGGCCATGTGCCGGCATTGCGCCGCCATGACCTCGGCGTTCGCTCGGCGCCATCTGACCGCCTGTTCAGTCATCAGGAACCAGAAGGTCCGCGAGGTGTCGTCCAGGATCGCTTGACGGTCCATACGGGCCTGGACCGCACGCGCGACATCACGTTTGGAGCTCCCCTCGACGGTCGCTGAAAGCGTCTCTGTGGCGTACTCCCTGATGTGCAGCAGCCCGGTGGGGACTGCGGGCAGAAAGTGCCGCACTTCCCCGGAGGAGGACTCAAGCGCCTGGAGCTCGGCCTGCTTGCGGTGGAGCCCCATGCGGGCGTAGGCACGCCAAGAGGCGTAGTCGACGTTGGCCTGACGGGCCAGCGCGATGATCTCCGTCGCCACCGTCCCGGGAACGGAGAGTGCCGCGAGGATACGTTCCACGTCGATGACCGTCGGCAGAGCACGTCCGGTCTCGATCCGGCTGATCTTCGTTTGACTCATGTTGCAGCGGAGCGCAAGGCGTTCACCACTGAGTCCGGAAGCACGACGGAGGCCCCGAAGGGCCTCCGCGAGATGCTGCCGGTCGTCGGCGCTGTTCTCAGAATCGATAGGCACTGAACGGAACGGCTCTTTCCACCGCGAGATCCCGCCACGCCAGATACTGACCGATATCGGGGTCCTGGATCAGCTCCCGATTGATCTGTGTCCCGTCGTCCCGGTAGTTCAGATGCACGACGATCCGCTCGTCGAACATCCAGAAGTCCTGCTCCGGGAGCCCCGGATTCGGTTCGTCCGTGAGGTCGAGGATCCGGTAGTCCTCACCGGCGGCCACGTTGCCCGGGATGGCCCATTCCAGGAGATACTTGGTGTAGTTCGTCAGCGGCCGGTGGACGATCTTGGCCCGGGTCATCGTCCGGCCCGCCGCCGCGTTGTTCCGAATGGTCTGGTGCCAGACCGTGTTGAAGTCTCCGGGCCTCGGTTCTCCGGCAGTGAAATCGCGTACCGAATCTGCTTCCTTCGGCATCGTGTACTGCTGATGGACCTCAAGCCGGAATGCCGACGACTCGAAGTTCCGGAAGTGAGACTTCCATTCGTCGCCGTCCAGCAGAACGGGGCTAGAGCCAGCCACGGACACGTGCGGCCTCCTTCAGCAGGGACTCGGGGATCAGCACGATCGATTCCCCTTCGGGGGTTCGCTGCGGTACGTCGCTGCCCTGGACCGCCAGCATCTCCGGGTCGGCGGTGGCGTACACGGTCGGGCAGTCACCGTTGCCACATTTGTCTTCCTTCTCATCGGCGCAGGGACCACCGGCGATCGGGCGTAGAGCTGTCATCGAACTCCCCTCATCACAGTGTGCACTTGAGGAAAGTACGGACGGTGATGGTCCGGGCGCAAGCCGATCCGGCGTCCAGTCACGTTGTCGCATAGACATGTCCGAGGAGCGGGCCCCGCGCACGCACCGGACCGCATCCGCCGACCGGCTGCGGTGAGGTCCACCTGGTCGGCGCCGCTCACGGACGGGACGGTTTGCCGTTGCCGTGGAGCCAGGTCGTCCAGATCTCGCGGAGGGCCCGGCGGTGTTCCGGGGCTGCGGTGCGTTCCACGTAGGACGTGAAGTCGGCGGTGTTCGCGTTGCGGTGGCGGTACGTGGTGGGCCAGCCGCGGAGGATCTCGCGGAACGCGGGGTCGCCGACCGTACGGCGGATCTTGTGGAGGACCATCGCGCCGCGCTGGTAGACCGGGGCGTCCGAGACATGCGCGGCGCCGGGCGGGTCGGCGGGCGGGAAGGCCCAGACCGCCTCGTTCGCGCCGGGCTCGTCGTAGTAGTCGCCCCGGTACAGCGCGGCGAACACGCTCTGCGCGGTGCGGCCCCCGTGCTCCTCGTCCCACAGCCACTCGGCGTACGTGGCGAAGCCCTCGTTCAGCCACATGTCGCGCCAGGTCTTCGGGGTGACCGAGTCCCCGTACCACTGGTGGGCCAGCTCATGGACCACCAGGACGGTGCTCGGGGCGCCCGCGTAGACGGGCCGGGTCTGGGTCTCCAGCGCGTATCCGGCGTCCCCCTCGCGGTCCACGATCGCACCCGTCGAGGAGAACGGGTACGGGCCGAAGGTGCGCTCGCCCCACCCGACGATCTCCGGGATACGCGCCAGCGCCTTGCGCGAGGCGCCCGCCTCGACGGGGTCGACGGCGGTGTAGACGAGCAGGCGGCGGCGCTCGTCGCCGCCCTTGATGCCGTCGGACTCCGTGAACCGGTCCGCCGTGATCTGCGACGTGGCGACCTTGTAGCGGCCCACCGCCACGGTCGCCGTGTAGCTCGCGAGCGGTTCGGAGCTGTGCCAGCCGAAGGTGGTGCGGCCGTTCTCGGTGCGCTGCCCGCGCGGTTCGCCGTTGGACACGGCGGTCAGCCCGTCCGGGACCGTGACGCTGATGTCGTACGACGCCTTGTCGCTCGGGTGGTGGTTGCCGGGGAACCACGCCATGGAACCGGTGGGCTCCCCCAGCGCGAGCGCTCCGTCGGCGGTGGGCAGCCAGCCCTCCTCGGAGCCGTCCGGGTCGGTGATCGTCCGGGGCCGCCCCTCGTACCGGACGGTGGTCCGGAAGTCGGCGCCCTTCTTGAGCGCCTTGCCCGGACGCACGGTCAGCTCCTGTCCGTCCCTGGAGGTCCGCGCCCGGTCGCCGTCCACGGTCACCGACCCGACCGTGAGGCCCAGCAGATCGAGGTTGAAGGCCGTGAGGTCCTGCCCGGCCCGCGCGGTGAGCGTCGCCGTGCCGGTGAGACGGCGGGGACCCGGGTCGTAGTCGAGGGTCAGGGCGTAGTGGGTGACGTCGTAGCCGCCGTTGCCCATCCGGGGGAAGTACGGGTCCCCGACCCCGTCGGCGCCCACGGTCCGGTCCCGCGTCCCGGTACCGGTCCCGGACCCCGTACTCATCCCCGTCCCCGTACCCGTGCAGCCCACGGCCACGACGAGCATCAGGCCGGCGAGGGCGGCGGCCGTGCTCGTTGCGGCGGCGCGGCGTACGGGGCGACGGTCCACGGGATGGATCTTATGCACCGTTTGCCGGGGTTGCCCGCTGGGGCGGGTGGGTCCGGGGGAAGGTGGAGAAGGCGGGCAGGGCGGGCAAGGCGGGGGACGTGGGGAAGGGCGGGGAGGGCTGTCGGGTGCGGGAGGTCCGGGCCGGACCTCCCGCACTCCGGGCGGGAACGGCCGTCAGCGGTTCAGCGCGGCCACGCCCGCCTTCGCGAACTTCTCGTCCAGCTCGCCCGACGGCGCGCCCGCCACCCCGATCGCGGCGACCGGCGCGCCCTTCACCGTGACCGGGGCGCCGCCGCCGAGGAAGAGGGTGCCGGGGATGTCCTTCAGGTTCGGCGTCTGGGCGAGCCGCTTGACCAGCTCGGACGTCGGCGCGTTCCAGGAGACCGCCGTGTACGCCTTCTTCGCCGCCGACTCGTACGACTGCGGGCCCGCGCCGTCGCCGCGCAGGGTCACCAGGGTGTTGCCGTTGCGGTCGACCACCGCGACGGTCACCCGCTGGTTCTCGCGCTCGGCCGCGTCCAGCGCGGCCTGGGCCGCGCGGGCGGCGGCGTCGACGGTGAGGTGGGTGGTCTGCTGGAGGTGCCGGTTCGCGGTGTCGGCGGTGGCCGTGGAACGGCTCGCGGGGGCCGCGGAACCGGCGCTCGCGGACACGGCGCCGAACGTTCCGGCGCCGAGCGCGGCGAGCGCCACGGCGCCCGTGACCACCTGGGCCCGCCGGGAGAACCGGCCGCCCGACCGGTGCCGCGCGCTCCCGGAGGACACGCCGACCGCGCCGGACCCGGTGTGCTCGTGGGACTCGGGGGACTCGTGGTGACGGCTCATGGGACGGGCTCCTTCGGGGTCGCCGGGCCTCACCGGCACGGGTGACGGCCACCGAACGGTGCGGTGGCCGGCGCCGGTGGGGACCGGTCCGGGGGACGGCCGGTGCGGTGACCGGTCCGGGTGAAGACCGGTGCGGTGTGACCGGCTCTGGTTCCGATCCTCGGGCCGGTTCGGGCCCGTGCCCGTCGGCGTACCGGCTGCGCGCGGGACGCGGCTCGGACGACCCGGGGGTCGGCCGATCGGATGACCCCGCCGGTACGGAGGCGGGTGAGAATGGGAGAAGTGCCCGTGCGGCGCGATGGCGTACGCCGTAGGGCGGCCGTGTTTCGCGCGGTGGCGGCGGCGGACGTGCAGGCCGGTGCCGTGCGGGTGCCGGACGCGGGCGCCGTGTGCCGTGTGCGTGCGCCGGACGCCGGTGCCGTGCGCGGGTACGGGACGCGGGTGCCGTGTGCCGGTGCTCCAAGGACCGTACGCGAGGAGGACCACGTGGCCGCACGAACCCGACCGGACGGGACCCCGCGCTCGACGGACCCCGCCGCCCCGGCCGCCTCGGACACCCGGGTCTCCGCCACCGCCACCGCCTCCCCCGACCCCGACGCCCGCTGGCTCGCGGCCGTCATGCACTCCGCGTTCTTCCTGCTCCTCGGCGCCTCGCTCGCCCGTTTCCTGCTGCGCCACCCCGGGGAACCCCGCACCCCGTGGGTCATCGCGCTGTCCGTCGTCCTCGCGCTGCTGTACGTGCTGGGTCCCGTACTCGGCTCGGCCGCACCCACCCGGCCGCGCCCGCCCACGACACCCGACGAGAACGGGATCGGGGACGGGGACGGGGACCTGGGCGCGGGCGGCCCGGACAGCGGCGCGGGGAGCCGTACGCCCGCGCGGCTCGCCGTCCTGCTGTGGCTGGCGCTGGTCGTCGCCGTGTGGGTGGTGCTCGTACTGCTCGCGCCGAGCTTCGCGTGGTGCGCGGTGCCGCTCTTCTACACCGGGCTGCGCATCCTGCCGGCCCGTCCGGCACTCGCCCTGATCGCGCTGCTCACCGCGTTCGTCGTGGCCGCCCAGCTCCAGCTCGCGGGCAGGTTCGACCCGAACCTGCTGCTGGCCCCGCCCGCCGTCGCGGCGATCGCGACGGCCGGGTTCGTGCACATGCAGCGCCAGGCGGCCCGCCAGCGCGCGCTGATCGACGACCTGCTGCGCACCCGCCGCGAACTCGCCGCCACCGAACGCCGCGCGGGCACCCTCGCCGAGCGGCAGCGGCTCGCGATGGAGATCCACGACACCCTCGCGCAGGGGCTGTCCAGTCAGCAGATGCTGCTCCAGGCGGCGGACCGGGTGTGGGACGCGGAGCCCGTGAAGGCGCGGACGCATGTACGGACCGCCGGGTCGATCGCCGAACGCAGCCTCACCGAGGCCCGCCGCTTCGTCCATGACCTGGCCCCGGCCGACCTCGCCGACGGCGGCGGACTGGTGGCCGCGCTGCGCGCGCTGGCGGTCCGCGAGTCCCGGACCGGGCCGCCGGTGCGGTTCCACGCGGAGGGCACGCCGGCCGCGCTGCCGGAACGCGCGGAGTCGGCGTTGCTGCGGATCGCCCAGGGCGCTCTCGCGAACGTCCGTGAGCACGCGGACGCGCGGACCGCCGCACTGACCCTGACCTGCCTGGACGACCAGATCGTGCTGGACGTCGCGGACGACGGCCGGGGTTTCGTCCCCGGGGCGTCGGACGGGACGCGGGCGGGGGTGCGCGGACACGGACTGCCCGCGATCCGGGCCCGGGTCAGGGATCTGGGCGGGACGCTGACGATCGAGTCCACGCCGGGCGAGGGCACCGTCCTGACCGTGTCGGTCCCGCTGGCCGTCCGCCCGCCCGGCCTCCCTTCCGAGGATCTGTCCGGCCGTTCCCCGGCCGCCCCCGGACCCGGAACCCCTCCCCCCGCCGGCCACCCGCCCCTGGAGCAGCCATGAGTTCCCGTCCCGGCCCCCGTCCCACCGGACCCGGCCCCGCCGCCCCGGTCCGGGTCCTGCTCTGCGACGACCACGCCGTCGTACGGGCCGGACTGCTGGCGCTGCTCGGCAGCGAACCGGACTTCGAGGTGGTCGGTGAGGCGGGCGGGGGTGACGAGGCCGTGGCGATGGCCGCCAAGCTCGGTCCGGACGTCGTGCTGATGGACCTCCAGCTCGGGGAGGGCACCGACGGGGTCGAGGCGACCCGGCTGATCTCGGGGAGCGGGGTCCGGGTCCTCGTCCTCACCACGTACGACACGGACGCGGACATCACCCGGGCGATCGAGGCGGGCGCGACCGGCTATCTGCTGAAGGCGGAGCGGCCGGAGGAGCTGTTCGCGGCGATCCGGGCGGCGGCCGAGGGACGTACGGCGCTGTCGGCGCCCGTCGCGGACCGGGTCATGGAACGGATGCGCAGACCGCGTCCCACGCTGACGGAACGGGAGCGGGACATCCTCGGGCAGCTGGCCCGGGGGCTCGGCAACCGGGAGATCGCACGGGCGCTGTTCATCAGCGAGGCGACGGTGAAGACCCATCTGGGCCGCATCTACGACAAGCTCGGGGTGGACACCCGGGCGGGCGCGGTGTCGGTCGCCAAGGAACAGCGGCTGCTGACCTGAACGTCCCACCGGCCCGGGTCAGGGACCCCAGCGGCCCGGGTCAGGGACCCCAGCGGTCCGGGTCAAGGGTCCCACCGGTCCGGGTCGGGGGCCCCAGCGGTCCGGGTCAGGGGTGTCGCGGGCCCCAGGGGAAGGGGCAGTGAAGGGGGCGGCGCGGGCGTGACACCATCTCCTCTGTGCTCGACATCGGATACGCCCTCTCCAACCGCTTCCCGGACCCGCCGCAGACCGACTACCGGCGCGCGGACGTCCGCGCGCTGCGCTACGACCTCTTCTGCGGGGACGTGTATCTGGCGGACACGAAGGCGGACCGCGAGCTGTCCACCGCCTGGGGATGGGTGCCCGTACTGGACTTCGCGTGGGCGCTGTGCGACACCGTGGAGCGGCTGGACCGCGATCCGCTGGGCGGCCGGGCGTCCGCTCCGCAGTACGCGGAGCTGGACTTCACGGAGTCGACGGACCGGATGCTCTTCGAGCGGCGCTTCGGCTGGGTCGACATCGAGGCGGAGTGGATGCCGGGCGACGAGCCCCCGCTGACGTTCTCCCACACGGAGCTGCGCCGGGAGGCCCGTGACTTCCTGCACGATGTGATCGCGGACCTGAGCGACCTGCACGACGACCTGGCGGAGAACCCGGCGATCTGGACGCTCCAGTCCCGCTTCCCCCGGCTGCCCTGACCTCCGCCGGACTCCCGCTCCCCGGGACCGTCCGTTCCGTCCCGTCCCGTCAGTTCTCCACCAGGACCCCCAGGTGGGCGGCGAAGTGGCCCGCCAGATCCATGAGCTGCGGCGGGCTGATGACCGCGCCCCGCAGCCCCTCCGTCCCCCGGGCGATCTCCAGCCGGGTGGCACCCCGGAGGTCGACGTCCGTCATCCGGGCGCCGCTGAAGTCCACTCCCTTGAGGACGCAGTCGTGGAACTCGACGCGCTCCAGGGCCGCCCCGCCGAAGTCCGGCTCGGCGAGGACCACCGACTCGAACACCACGTCCTTGAGCCCCGCCTGCCGCAGATTGAGGTAGTCGATCTTGCCGCCGCGGATCACCACCCGCTCCAGCCGGGCGCCGTGCAGCTGGACACCGCCCATCCGCGCGTCCAGCACCTCGGTGTCCCGCAGGACGGCCTCCGCCAGGTCCGTGCCGACGCCGCGCACGCCCGTGAGGACCGAGTCGACGAAGCGGGCTCTGGTCAGCCGGGTCTCGTCCAGGGCGACCCCGTCCAGCCGGCAGTCCAGGAAGTGGGCGCCGCCGCCGTCCTGCCCGGCGAGGTCGAGACCGGTGAACTCCATCCCGTCGTAGTCGCCGTCGGGCTCCAGGGCGGGATCCATGAAGGGGGCCAGTACGGGAGGGCGGATCTCGGGCCGCCGCGCCTTCTTCACCGCCGCGTTTCGCGTCATGGCCCCATCGTGCACCCCGCCACTGACAGTCCGGTCCGGACTTGACCTCAAGGTTGCGTGAGGTCACAGGGTGGTGGGCGGATCGTCCTTGCCCGAGCACACCCACTGGAGCTCCCATGCGCGCCGTCCGTCTGCACACCTTCGGTCCCGCCGAGAACCTGGTCGTCGACGAGGTCCCCGATCCCGTACCGGCGCCCGGGGAGGTTCTCGTACGGGTCGCGGCGGCCGGTGCGCATCTCCTCGACACGGCCCTGCGTCAGGGGCTCCGTGGTCCCCTGCCCGAACCACCGCGACTGCCGACCGTTCCCGGCCGGGAGGTCGCGGGAACGGTCACCGCGCTGGGTGCGGGAGTCCCCGCGCACTGGCTCGGCAAGCGCGTCGTCGCCCATCTGGGCCTCGTCCCGGGCGGTTACGCGGAGCAGGCCGCGGTCCCGGCCGGGCGGCTGCACAAGATCCCCGGTCCGCTCGGCTTCGCCCAGGCCGTCGCGATGATCGGCACCGGCCGCACCACGCTCGCGGTCCTCGGGTTCGCCGAGCCGGGCCCCGGCGACGTGGTGATCGTCCCCGGGGCCGCCGGCGGCATGGGCACCCTGCTCGTCCAGTACGCGAAGCACGCGGGCGCGACCGTCGTCGGCATCGCGGGCGGCCCGGCGCGGACGGCGTTGGTGGCGGCCGGTGCCGCGGACCTCGCCGTCGACCGCACCCGCCCCGACTGGCCCGTCGAGGTACGGGCGTTCCTCGACGGGCGGGCGGAGGCGGCGGGTACGGGGGCGGGACCGGAGTCGGGGTCGGGGTCGGGTACGGGACCGGGGGCGGACACGGGGCCGGGGCCGGGGGCGGGGCCGGGCAGTGGGTCGGGCGCCGGGCCGGATGCCAGGCGGGGCGGCGGGCCGGAGGGCGGGCCGGGCGGCGGACCTGGCACCGGGCCGGACGCCAGGTTGGGCAGCGGGCCGGGCATCGCGGGCCGCCGCGCCACGATCGTCTTCGACGGGGTGGGCGGGGGCACCGCGCGGGCGGCGGTCGATCTGCTCGCCCCCGGCGGACACCATGTCGTCTTCGGCTGGTTCGACGAGGGCGACGACGTCCACGGCGGTGAGGCGCTCACCTTCCCCGCGTCGTATCTGACGGAGCGGGGCATCCGCTCCGAGGTGGTGCTCGGTCCGCGCATCCTGAGCCGGGTGGGCGGACCGGACCCGATGCGCACCCTGGAGTCGCGGTCGCTGCGGCTGGCCGCCGAGGGGCGGCTCGTCCCGGCCGTACAGCGCTTCCCCCTCGCGGACGCGGCCGGCGCGCACCGCGCCATGGAGGCCCGGACCACCGTCGGCAAGGTGGTCCTGGAGCCCTGACTCCGAAGGGCCGCGCACCGGATGCGACCTGGTGTGTTCCATGGTGTTCTGTCAGGGTGAACGACCCCCGGACAGGTGACGCGGCGGGCGGGGTGCCGGGTGGCCCACCCGGTGTCCCGCCCCAGGCGGAGAGTGCCCAGGACGTCCACCGCTGGTGGGGTCTCGTCGTCATCGCGCTGGCCCAGCTGATGGTGGTGCTGGACGCGACGATCGTGAACATCGCCCTCCCGTCCGCCCAGCGCGACCTGCACATCTCGGACGCCAACCGGCAATGGGTCATCACCGCGTACACCCTCGCCTTCGGCGGACTCCTGCTGCTGGGCGGGCGGATCGCGGACTTCGTGGGCCGCAAACGCACCTTCCTCATCGGGCTGGTGGGCTTCGCGATCGCCTCCGGCATCGGCGGGGCCGCGGTCAACTCCGGGATGCTGTTCGGCGCCCGCGCGTTGCAGGGCATGTTCGCCGCGCTGCTCGCGCCGTCCGCGCTGTCCCTGCTGACGACATCGTTCACCGACCCCAAGGAACGGGCGCGCGCCTTCGGCATCTACGGCGCCATCGCGGGTGGCGGCGCCGCGATCGGCCTGATCCTGGGCGGGGTGCTCACCGAGTTCCTCGACTGGCGCTGGTGCCTGTACGTGAATGTGCCGATCGCCGGGATCGCCGTCCTCGGCGGGCTGTCGCTGCTGCACGACCGGGCGGGACACCATGAGGCCCGGCTCGACATCCCCGGTGTGGTGCTCGGCTGCGGCGGACTGGTCGCGATCGTGTACGGCTTCAGCGAGGCGGAGCCGCGGGGGTGGGACGATCCGCTGGTGCTGACGCTGCTGCTGGGCGGGGTCGCCATGCTCGCCGTGTTCGTGTGGTGGCAGACCCGCTCGGCGCATCCCCTGCTGCCGCTGCACATCATCCGCGACCGCAACCGCGCGGGTTGCTTCCTGACGATGGCGCTGGTCACCATCGGCCTCTTCGGAACGTTCCTCTTCCTGACGTACTACCTCCAGACGATCCTCGGCTACTCGCCGCTGAAGGCAGGACTCGCGTTCCTGCCGATGACCGTGGGCATCATCGTCGGCTCGACCCAGGTGTCGGCCCGGCTGATGAACCATGTGGCACCGCGGGCCCTGATGGTGCCGGGGCTGCTGCTCGCGGCGGGCGGGCTGACGATCCTCACGCAGCTGACCGTGCACGCGGAGTACGCCACGCACATCCTGCCCGCGGAGCTGCTGCTGGGGCTCGGGATGGGCATGACGTTCATGCCGGTCATGGCGACCGCCACGCAGGGGGTGGCGCCGGGGGACTCCGGGGTCACGTCCGCGACGGTCAACACGTCGCAGCAGGTCGGGGGGTCGATCGGGACGGCGCTCCTCAACACGATCGCGACGAGTTCCGCGACGGCGTATGTCGCGGCGCACCTGAACCCCGCGGACGCGGGTGATCCCGCGGTGGTGGGGCGGGTCACCAACGTCGGGGTGGTGCACGGGTACACCGTGGCGATCTGGTGGGCGGTCGCGATCATGCTGGTCGCGGTGGTCGTGGCGGCGACGATGGTGACGGTGGGGGCACCCCGTCACCGGACACCGCAGGGTGAGCGGTTGGGGCCTGCGACGTAGCCTCCCGCCTTCGCTTGCGCTTCCGAGGTCCGTCCGGCGGGACGCACTTCGGTCCTGTGCGGGTCGCCTTCGCTTGCGCTTTTGAGGTCTGTCCGGCGGGGCGCAATTGTTCCGGTGCCGTCGCTCGTGGGTTTCGCGCAGTTCCCCGCGGGTCGCCTTCGCTTGCGCTTTTGAGGTCTGTCCGGCGGGACGCGCTTGTTCCCGCACAGGTCGTTCGTGGGGTGCGCAGTTCCCCGCGCCCCTTTGGGGCGCGTCCGGTCTGTTCTTCGGGTCGGTGCCGGTCGGGATTCTCCGTCCTCGCTCCAACGCGCTCGGTACGACGTCCCTCTTGCCCGACTGAAGAGCATCGGAGTCTGCGGGCAGAGATTCCCGCCCACCCCCTTACGTGAGTCCTGCGGGTGCGCGCGGAGGGGGGTTCCACGCCCACCCGATGGGGACGCCTCCGAGGGACGCGGGGAACTGCGCATCTACGTGACGGGGGTATCCCGAGGCCAGCCCATTGCCTTGCACTGCCGGGGGACCTTGGGCAGCAATCAGCCCACTCTTACGCCCCGTTGCGACGTTGGATGAGAGTTGTACGCTTCCTGGACGGAGCAGGTGCGCGGGTACACGTGATCCGTTCGGAGGAGCGCCAGAGATGGCCACGGGGGTGCGATGCGACTAAAGGAAATCGGCCCGATCCCGCGAAAGACCCGCAGGTCAGGAAGTATGGTCCCCGCACGCGCGGGGGTGGTCCGGGCCAGCGTCCGCCGCGACTTCCGGGTCTTGGATGGTCCCCGCACGCGCGGGGGTGGTCCGCACAGGGACGGGGTCCTCACGGCCGCCAGGGAATGGTCCCCGCACGCGCGGGGGTGGTCCCGCCCCGTCGATGTACACCGACTGGCCGCCCGCATGGTCCCCGCACGCGCGGGGGTGGTCCGGTCGACGCGGTGCTCCCGGGCGGGACCAAGGTGTGCTCCCCGCACGCGCGGGGGTGGTCCGTGGTGCCCATGTCGACGGCATCCCGGAACGCGATGGTCCCCGCACGCGCGGGGGTGGTCCACGCAAGTCCGAACGCCCTTGGCTGACCGTGTTGGGTGTATGCCATGGTCAGCGAGTATGGGAGGCCAATGACGGCGCCCAGTCCGGCACTTGGCCGGACGGGGCTGTCCGCTGTCTGCGGGGTCTAGCTGTGCGCCGCGTGGTCGGTGGTGCAGGGGCCCCGGGTGTGGACGTGGTCAGCGCACACGTAGTGGGTGATGCTGACGCTTCCGCTCATGGCCCCGTACCCGATCACCACGGGTGCTTCGGTCCAGCGTCCGCACTTGCAGCAGTGTTCACCGGAGATCGGGGGCACTTGGGGGAAGGGGTTGTCGTGCGTCATGCGGACGCTCCCACCCGGGCGACGTGGGAGCTGTCGAACGTGAACGGGATGTCCACACCGCGTGTGGCCGCTGCGGCTGCCTCTCGCCGTTCGCGCTGCCGCTCCCGCTCTTCCTGCTCATTGATCCACCCCCGGAGGTAGGGAGGGATGCGGGGCCCCCACGGCGTGGGTGCGGTCCGGGCGAGGACGTGCAGCGGGACGGGGGTCCGGGGTGCGCAGATGATCAGCGGCGCGGGGGCGGGCTGGTTGTCGAAGTGCTCGGCGGTGTGCCGTCCGGGACGGGTGCGGCGGGTCCCCGGAAGTGTGGACAGCACCCGTGCAAGGGCGCGGGCGATAGAGTCGCGCATACGTCGTTCAGCTCCTTAGCAAGCTGTCTCGGCGGAGCCCCGATGGACCGTTCGCGCGGTCTGTCGGGGCGCTTTCGTTTCTGAAGGTAAGTCTCCCGTATGCCCCTGTCCACCCCGAGGGGCCGCGTGGGGCGGAAGTGCGCCACGCGCAGTACCTCGGTAGCGTCACGGTGTGGAGTTCGACCCCATGCGCCCGAAGTGGCAGCAGATCGCAGATGAGATCACCCGCCGTATTGAGCGCGGCGAGTATCCGGAGCGTTTCCAGCTCTCGGAGGTCCGGTTGGCGTCCGAGTTCGGCGTGAACCGGGACACGGTTCGCAAGGCGACGAAAGCGCTACGCGACTCCGGATTGATTACCACTGTGCCGAACATGGGAACGTTCGTCCGGCCCTCTGCGGATGACCGCCAGGCGGACGAATAGCCCCTCCGTCTGCCAAGGGACAGCAGGCGGGCGGGGCGGTTCCGTGGCTACGTCCGCCGGATGGCGCGCGGGCGGGGTGTGTCGAGCAGATGCCGCAACTGTGCGTTGCTCGTGGCCGCCCCTCGCTCTCCTACCTGTGCGACCGCTTGGCGGCACGTCACACGCACGAACGTCTCGACCGCTATGCGGTCGGCTTGTTGCCAACTGGGGATGCCTGAGAGCCATGCATTCGCGTCGTCGGGTGTCTGCCCGAAGGCCATGAGCCACGTGGCGGTGTATGCGGCGTCGACCCAGGCGGGTCCGAGCGCGGGCATGGCCCAGTCCACGAGGCAGGCGTGTCCGTCGTGGTTCGAGATCAGGATGTTGTGCGGGTTGGTGTCGGTGTGGAGCAGGTGCGTGCCGTGCAGCGCGTCCACCTCTCCCGGCTTCAGGTGACCCGCGAACCGGTCCGAGAGCTGTGGAACGGGAAACGGCGGTGTCCGCAGGCCGTGCGAACGGCGCATTACATGAGTGACGGCGTCCAGATCGGTTGTTCCGGGGCTGTAGTCGACGTGCCGCCCGTCGATGTGGATGAACGCCAGAGCAAGCCATCCGGCCGCCTCAACGCGGTAGCGCACGGTTGCGCCGATATCTCCCACCACGCTGTTGATCCGCTCTTCGCACAGCAGACCCGCCATCCCGGCATCGTCGGAGAGCCGTACGCCTTTGAGGAACAGGCGTCCGCTGTTCCGGGTGCGTACATCCATCGCGAGGGTGCAGTTGAACCCGCTCGTCACGCTCGCCGACGCGATCACGGGCCCGGTACGCGCCTCAACAGCGCTCCGGAACTTGACGGGAAGCGCGCCCCACTCGACTCGTTCAGTCATTGGCTCTCTCATCTCAGTGCCGGAAGGGGCGCCGGTTGCCCAGCACCCCTTCCCTACCTCAACTACCGCTGAGTATGGCCGCACTTGATGCAGCGCTGTTCTCCGCTCCACGGCTTGTACTCGTGGTCACACTCGCCCAGAATCCACGGCTTCATTACCGAACCTTCCTGTTCGATGGTGCACTTCACCCAGCCCCAATGGGCCCGGAGGTCCGCCCCAACCGGCATGACCGCTTGGGGAAGCCTGATTGGTTCCCTCACAGCGTCGGCGGACGCTGCCGCACGGAGCGGGGGTAGGTGGTGGTCCGCCCGACTGTCCGACCCTCGGCGGGAGTCGGGCGGACCGGTTTGCCGCCCCGCATGATGAACCCGCGATACGAAAGTGGCCGGGTATTCAGGGGGCGGACATCTTCAGCGCGGGACAGGCTGCATCTCCAGCAAGGGGATGCCTGCGCGCCGCTTGCGGTGCCGGGCACGGCCAGGGGACGGGGGTGGCGGGGTCGCGGCAACGGTGACGGGCCAGAGAGTGAACGCGCACACGCCGCTGTGATCACTGACGATCAGCGCGAACGGATCACCTTCCCGCAACCGCTCGATGACCTGTCGCCGTTCGTCCCGGCAGGCCGCCCACGCACGTAACTGTGCTGGTACGTCCCCGAGTTGTGCGCCCACACTGTCCGGGATGACCCGCAGCGCCTGAGGCGGGCACCAGCTCGACCGGGGGTGGGGGTCCAGCCGGTTGGCGATCATCAGTGCTTTGGCGTTCAGCCAGGCGACTGCGGGGCGGATGAAGTGGGCGCGGAACTCGCCGAGTACGACCCGCGCCCTTCGCTGGCCTCCGTACACGAACCCTTCCGCAGTGACCTCGGCGTGGTACTCCAGCGGCGGACTCACCCGGTCGCCCCGGGCGGGGTGCGCGGGTCGGCGTCGGTGTCGGTGTTGGCGGACGGCTCCCACAGGACGGTGTCGCAGCGGACACGGTCGTACAGGGGGTGACCGGTTGCGCGGAAGTGCTGTCCGGCCCACGCTTCCGCGTCGCCCTCGGTGAGCCCCGCCGCAGCGACGGGTGGTTCCGCTCGACACCGTGGGATGCCGGAGACGCATTCGATGTGCAACCGCCCTCCCTGGGAGGACACGGGTTTCAGGCTCCCCACGCGGACCCGCCCTTCCTGCTGCGCGTGTTGGCCTCGGCAAGGGCGGGCCGGAGTTGGTCCGCCACCGTGGCCGGCCGGACGTCCGAACGCACTGCGGTCCACTCGACACCGCCGCCTGGCGGACGGAGAGAGTAGCGACCATCGACCACCGCACCCGTATCCATGACCACCCCCACGGCACCGGTGCGAGTGTCGTACGCGAGGGCACCAACCGCGAGTTTGGGCTGTTCCGCTACGTTCTTGCCGGGCATGACCACTCCTCTCCGTAGTGGAAGCACTACCGGGGGAGATCAGAGTGGACTACGGTCCAAACCTAATCAACGTGGCTGTATAGACAGAACAGTTGGGGGATGGATGGTGAACCGCAAGGAGCTGAATCCGGACGCATCGCCACAGGCGGCGTTCGGGGTACGTCTCCGCAGCTCACGTGAGGCGCGAGGCTGGACCCAAGATGCACTTTCGGTGCGGATGGGCGTATCCAGCGGGCATATTTCGGGTGTTGAAACTACCCGCAAATCGCCTTCTGTCCAGTTCGCGAAAGCTGCGGACCAGGCGTTTGGTACGGCCGGTTCGGCAGCCACGTTTGAGCGGCAGTGGCGCGAGATGCACACCGGATCGTTGCTAGAGGGCTTCCCGGAGTACCTGGGACACGAAGCCCGCGCTGTGGAGATCAGGTTGTTTGAGATCGGAATCATTCCAGGTTTGCTTCAGACACCTGCCTACGCACGCGCACTCGCGGACGGTGACGTTCGGCGGGGCACTATCACGCCCGACCAGGCAGCAGAACGCGTCTCGGTCCTGGCCGACAGGCAGGCGACCCTCAAGAAGCCCCGTCCGGCAACCATGCTTGTGGTGATGGATGAGAGCTGTATCCGACGTTCAGTCGGCGGCGCACAGGTCATGCGCGAACAGCTTCAACACATCTTGAAGTTCGCCGGGTCGCCAAACACCACGTTTCAGATTGCGCCGTACGACATAGGGGAGCTGCGCCCGTTCAACCTGCCGATCAATCTGCTGACCCAAACGGACAGATCGGTGATCGCCTACTCAGAGTCCCAGATTCAGGGGCATCTTGAACGCGAATCCTCGTTCGTCCTGGCAGCACTGTCGGCCTACCATCAGTTGCAGGCAGAGTCTCTGTCCCAGACAAAGTCCGTGGACATGGTTCACCAGGCACGAAAGGGAACCCCGTGACGACCGAAATCCCCCGTTGGTTCACGTCCTCCTACAGCTCAAACGGCGGCAACTGCGTAGAGGTCGCCGCTAACCTCACCACACATGGGATCGTCCCGGTCCGGGACAGCAAGTGCACCGACGGCCCTACCCTGTTCGTCTCTCCGTCGGCGTTCGCCGGACTGGTCACCCTGGCCCGTTCCGCTGAGCTGTAGAACCGCGCGGCCCCTGAGCTGTAGAACCGCGCACCCCGAGGGCCCCGTCCGGTGACCGACCGCACGGGGCCCTCTCATGTCCGTCCACAGGACACAGAAAGGCCCCCGCACCCGCCGCCCGTGTTGGGCAGCGAGCACGGGGGCCCTGTGAACCTGTGTCAGCCGTTCAGAACGTTCCTGAGGCGAGCGGCAGCCCTTCCGCCGAATACAGCGATGCCGCAATAGAACTCGATTTGAGTCCGGTCGCTACTCGCTGGGCGACGTCGCGGGTAGCGTCGATTCCCGCGAAATTCATTTCCAGTTGAGAGCACCGACCGACTCCCGACTCACCGAAATGCAGTTCCGCACCATGCTGGCGGAAAGGCAACTGGAGCTGGGGCATCTGGAACTGGCTTGCGGCACATGGGGGCAGGTACTCGACGAGCACACCGGACTGCACTCGGGGGCCGTGGACACCTCCGTCGCGAACATCCGTCCCCGTCCTCGCAGTTACCGGTCCAACCCGGTGGCGCGGGAAGTCTACGAACGAGCCCTAGCCGACGCCAAGCCCCGTCGATGCGCGACCGGGTGGCGCCCGAAGAACCTCCGAGGACGGTTGTACCCTTCGGGGACGGAGCAGGTCACGTGTGCACATGATCCGCACGGAGGGGCTCCGAAGACGGCCACGGGGTGCGATGCGACTAAAGAAAAACGGCCCGACCCCGTGAGAAACCCGCAGGTCAGGAAGTGTGGTCCCCGCACGCGCGGGGGTGGTCCTCCTAGCGGATTCGGGTGGGAAAGGCAAGGGGGGTGGTCCCCGCACGCGCGGGGGTGGTCCAGCTCCCCGGCTGGATCGCGTCCGGCGGCGGCGGTGGTCCCCGCACGCGCGGGGGTGGTCCTGAGCGACGAACATCCGAACCTCTCCAACCTGCGTGGTCCCCGCACGCGCGGGGGTGGTCCCTGAGGGGCGAGTACCGGACGCTCACGGAGCAGGTGGTCCCCGCACGCGCGGGGGTGGTCCGTGTTTGGGATTCGCGGACGCTCGCCCGAAAGCGTGGTCCCCGCACGCGCGGGGGTGGTCCTCTACTCGCGGATGCGGGGGTGGTCCCTTGAACACCCCAAGCTCCGGGTCATCGGCCAAGTGGTTCCCGCACGCGCGGGGGTGGTCTGTGGCTGAGTGCGCCGTTGCCGTTGCGGCCCGTGGTGGTCCCCGCCCGCGCGAGGGTGGTCCGTCGACCAGGTCTGCCCGCCCCGACGACCTGCCGTGGTCCCCGCACGTTCTTGCCGTATCAAGTCAGCGCGTCCTCGGAATCCTGTTTCCAAAGGACCCGGCCTACGGGGCCATTCGCCCGTTCAGTTCGTCCCTCAGTTCCTCGGTGGTCACCGTGTTGGTGATGCCGCGCAAGCGGTTCACCTCGCCCTGGAGGAGCCCTAGGGCGTCTTCCAGGACTTCCAGGACGGCCGGGGAGATGACCACTGCGACGGTTTCGCCGGCGTCGTCCGTCAGCGACAAGGACTCGGCCGCGCGGGCGAAGGCCAGCGACTTCTCAGCATCGAGGACCGGGAAATCGCCGTTCTCCTCACGCCGGGCGAGGTCTTCCCGGGCCTGAGCCACATAGCGGGTGACCGCGTCCAGTTGCCGGGACGCGTCTCGGATGGAAAGGGTGTCCACCGGTCCTCTGCGGACATGGCCGTCGAACTGTGCGGGGTCCATGCGCGTCACCGTGGCACAGCGCGGAACAAGCGGACAAGGACACCCACCCGAACGGGTTGGACGGTGACAGCCGGGTAGTTCCCTGCTTGGAGATGGGGCCCCGGGCACGTCGCGTTCGGGTGTGGGGTACGGCCGGTCCGGCTGGAGGCCAATGCGTTTCTGTGGGAACGCCGCGACTGCGACAAGCTCGACCAGACCGAGTAGCGACCAGCAGTTTCGTCCCATACTTTTGTTGGGCCGGTCTCGCCCGTCAGATTTCCACAGGGCGCCCCGTCCGCCGTTCAAAGGGCCGGGTGGGGCGCCCTTCGCGCGCTCTCCGGGCTACCTCAAGTAGGTCTTCTGCCACTCGACCGAGGTCATGTTCAGGGCCGCCTCAGCGAGAGCCTGCGCCGAGGCCGTCTTCAACTTCGCAAGGCTGCTGTCGATCCATGGCTGGACGTTGGCGCAGCCCTGTTCACGGTACTCGACGGCCTGAAGCAGGCACTCCAGCTTGTCGGCCTCGCGGGCCACGATCACCTCCAGCGAATGGCCGTTCTCGTACTCGTCCACGATCCGCTGGGCACCTTCTTGGACCGCCGGATGCGCCGCCGACACCTGGTCCGCAGTGACCTGTTCATTCGACGCGGCTTCGAGGTACCTCCGGCCGATGTGCGGGATGTCCCCGACACGGGTCTCCTGCGTGTCGTGCCACAGACCGAGAAGGGCCGCCTTGGCCGGGTCGGCACCCTCCATCATGGCCAGCACAGAAGCGATCAGGGCAACACGGAAACTGTGCTCGGCGATCGTCTCGGGGTCCTTCACTCCCGCGATCCACCATCCAGAACGCTTGGCCCTCTTCAGCATCCCCATTTCCAGAAGAAAGCCCGCGGTGCCTCGCGCGTTGGACGTGTCATCCGCCATGTGGTGTCCTCCGGTCCTCTCACTCGCAGTTGTCGCGTAGAACGTATTGCACGCTGCTGATCTCTCGTCTCGCCCGGGGCGAGAGCTGGTTGCCGTCGAGGAGAAGTCCGGCCTGTCCTCGGAGTCGTGCTGCCAGGTCGGGGGCGGCGAGTGGAAGCCACCGGTACGCCATGAGCAGCGCCCAGAGGCTGTGGACATAGAGCTCGACGTAACCAGGCGCGGGATGCAGGTTGTCCACCAGCCGCCGAAGCAGCGCCACTGGTTCGAAGCTGGTTGACCTCCGATCGGTCATGAACCCGTCGTTGGGCTGAGGGTGGTCCCAGACACCGAGCCAGTACGCCCAGTAGTTCAGATTCGCCGTCTCAGCCACATCGTCATCGGCCATCGACCGATCGATGAAGCGCAGCAGTGGCTCAGGATCTCCAAGACGAGCCAGTCCTACCGCAGTCGAGCGCGCCTCCGTCCAATGCGAGTTCCAGCCTCGGCCCCCTGGAGCATCACGACGGATGTGGAGCGCTTGGGCGGTCCGCAGGGTCGCACCCTGGGTTCGGTCGTACGAGGACAGGTACAGGGCCTGCCTGTGCAACAGGACGCCTTGTTCGGAGGTCCTGTCGGCTGATTCCGCTGCGGAGCGGAGGTGCTCGAAGAACGCGGAACGTTCTTGTTGCGGCAGGAGCGGCGCTTTGGCCACTGCGCCTCGCCGCTGGGGTGCGGGCCGGTCCGCGAGGGAAGGCGGCGTGGTCCCGTTGACCGCCCAACCGATCATGTGCGCCGTGTCGCGGTTGTGCACCCACTCGGCAAGCGGGTGCATGCGGTTCTCACGGTCCTGCGCGAGGGCGATGCCGATGATCCTGTCCGCGTCCATCGCGGCATCGATCAACGCCACCACGGCCTTGTCGGCACCGAGCGCAGGCAGGTGTCTGCGAAGGCCCAGAAGCGCGCTCACCTTCATGTTGGCCATGGGGCGTCGACCTGACTCCCAGCCCTGCACCGTGGCCAGATCGACGCCCAGCAACTGGGCGAAGCCGACCTGGGTCGCCGGGATCGACTCCCGGGCGATACGAAGGACGAATCCCGTGACAGCCCCGCTCGACGTTCGACACCTGCCCAGTGCGCTGTCGCTCATGACGCTCCTCGGGTGCAGCCAGTCACCGAATACGTACCCGTAGTCAGTTTTAACTTACGCGGCCCCGCCATAGGTTCCATCCCACCGAGGTCAACACTCCCTCGATGAGGTCATGTTGACTGGACAAAGGAACCCCTATGCGCACAGCAGCTTTCCGCACCATGGCAATTGGCGCTTCCAGCTACAGCAGAACCATGACGTGCGAGCCATCCGCTCCTGGCGAGGCTCGACGCCTTGTCGCGGCTGCCATGGAGACCTGGGGCCTGAGGGATCTGAGCTGCGACGCGCAGCAGATCGTCAGTGAGCTCGTCGCGAATGTCGTCGCTCACACCGACTGTTCGACGCTTCACCTTGAGGTCCGACGTGGAGAGTCCGGCGGGGTACGCATCGAAGTGGGCGACCGATCACGTACCGCCCCCGAGCCACAGCAGCCCGGGACCTGCTCGGAGTCCGGACGTGGCCTCCTCATGATCGAGGCATTGAGTTTCCGCTGGGGCTGTGACCGGAGCCGCAGGGGCAAGGTCGTCTGGGCAGAGCTCAAGCCCACTGAGAAGCAGCCGACATGAGGTGGCACACCGGGCCCCGCCGGTTCCCCTCCGTAGCGGGGCGACAGTGCCGACTCCACGGGCGGCCACGGTCGAACCACGAGCGCAACCAGTGCGCCCTCCTCTGCGGCCGCCACCCTCCCCCGTACCGCGAACGCATCGCGGCACTCGCCTGGCAGGTCGAAGAGCTCTGGGCCCGCCACGTCGCGCAGCGGGAGCTGTACCGCCGCCTCGATCGCCTACGCGTCCGGCATCCGCCCCGCGATACGTCCGGCCGGGACAGCGCGGACTTCACGTGAGGCAGATGGCGACGCCGAGGGAGTCAGGGACGGGCCGCCAGGGTGGTCAGGGCCTTGTCCGTGAGGCGGTGGACGGTCCATTCGTCCTGGGGGGCCGCGCCCAGGGAGCGGTAGAAGTCGATCGACGGCTTGTTCCAGTCGAGGACGGACCATTCGAGGCGTTCGTAGCCCCGGTCCACACAGATCCGGGCCAGCTCCGTCAGCAGGGCCTTTCCGTGTCCGCCGCCGCGCCGCTCGGGCCGTACGTACAGGTCCTCCAGATAGATGCCGTGCACCCCGCGCCATGTGGAGAAGTTGAGGAACCACAGGGCGAAGCCGATGACCTCACCCGTCTCCGCGTCCTCCGCTACATGCGCGAACGCCGCCGGGTGGTCGCCGAACAGCGCCGTGCGAAGCTGCTCCTCGGTCGCCCGCACCTCGTGCAGGGCCTTCTCGTATTCGGCCAGCTCACGGACCATGGCGTGGATGACGGGGACGTCGTCGGGGACGGCAGTACGGATCATGGCGGAAGGAAACCATCCGGACGTCGCGAGGTCCAGTGGTCGGCGTGCTACCCCGTCCGGTGCGTGGTCAGCAGCTCCGCGATCCTCAGTTGGGTGGCCTGGAGGGGCTCACCGTCCTCGATGTCCCACAGCGAGTTCTGGAGCACCCGTCCCAGCGTCCAGCGGGCCGCCCGTCGCCGGTCCAGGCCCAGGCGCTCGGTCATCAGGTCGAAGCGCCACAGCACCTCGCCGTCCTCGTAGCGGTTGACGAGCGCGGGCATGAGGTCGAAGCCCGGGTCACCGACCAGGGGGTTCGGGTCGATGGCGAGCCAGGGTTCGCGTACGGCGCCGAGGACGTTGTCGAAGTGCAGGTCCCAGTGCAGCAGCCGGTCCCCCGGCTCGGGCAGCACCTCCCGTACCGCGTCACCGCAGACGGACAGCGCGGGGCGGGCCGACGGGTCGCCGATCTGTGGGAGCGCGCCCGGGAGCGCGTCGAGCATGTCCGCCGCGATGTCCGCGAGGTGGCGGACCCCGGGCGGTCCGGGGACGGAAGTGAGGCGGGCCAGCAGGTCCGCGATGACGCCCACCGCCTCCCGGGAGTCCTCGACCGCCGACAGCGGACGGCTCTCGTCGGCGCGTTCGAGGAGCTGGGTCGTGGTCGGCTCGTCGTAGGCGAGCAGCCGGACGATCCCCCGGCCGTCCCAGGCCCGCAGGCCCTCGCCCTGGTGCTCGCTCTCGTCGTCCGCGACCTGCATCTTCAGCACGGCGGACGAGCCGTCCGCGCGGGCCACCGGCAGGACGAGCGAGGCCATGCCGTGCATCGCGGGCCCGGTGATGGTGAGCTCCCAGCGCGCCAGGTGGTCCGCCGCCCGTGCGGGCAGCCCGTCGATGAACGCGCGTCCCGCCTCCCGCTTGTACTTGTGCTGGTTCGCGACCAGTTCCGCCGGGATCTCGAAGCCGGTCCCCCGCGCCTGCGCCGTCGTCCCCTGTTGCGTCCTCCGTTGCGCGCTCATCCCGCCGAGCGTAGGAGAAGAAGCGGGCGACCCGCCTCCGGATATCCGCGCGCCCTGCGCGTACGCTCGCGATCGGCGGCAGCGGTGCGGGCGGCAGCGGGAGGAACGGGCGCATGGGCACGGTCAACGGCGGCATCTCGTACTGGTTCACCGAGGACGGCCTCCCGGCGCCCCGCGAACCCCTGCCCGGTGACACGAGCGCCGATGTGGTGATCGTCGGCGGCGGCTACACCGGCCTGTGGACGGCGTACTACCTCAAGCGGGCCGACCCCGAACTGCGCATCACCGTCCTGGAACAGCGGTTCTGCGGATACGGCGCCTCCGGCCGCAACGGCGGCTGGCTGTACAACGGCATCGCGGGCCGCGACCGGTACGCGCGGCTGCACGGACACGAGTCAGCGGTACGGCTCCAGAAGGCGATGAACGGCACGGTCGCCGAGGTGATCCGGGTCGCCGCCGAGGAGAAGTGGTCGGCGGACCTCCACCAGGGCGGTGTGCTGGAGGTGGCCCTCACCCCGGCGCAGCTGGTGCGGCTGCGCGCGTTCCACGAGGCGGAACGCGCGTACGGGGAGGACGAGCGTCTGCTGCTGGGTGCCCGCGAGACCGCCGAACGGATCAGGATCGCCGGCGCCGTGGGCTCCTCCTGGACCCCGCACGGGGCACGGCTGCACCCGGTGAAGCTGGTCAAGGCGCTGGCGGCGAGCGTCGAGGCGCTGGGTGTCACCGTCCATGAGTCGACGCCCGTCACGGAGATCCGCCCGGGGCACGCGGTCACCCCGTACGGCACGGTCCGCGCCCCGTACGTGCTGCGCTGCACGGAAGGGTTCACCGCGTCGCTCAAGGGCCAGCGCCGCACCTGGCTGCCGATGAACTCCTCGATGATCACCACCGAGCCGCTGACCGAGGAGCAGTGGGAGTCCGTCGGCTGGGCGGGCCGCGAGGCGCTCGGGGACATGGCCCACGCGTACATGTACGCGCAGCGCACGGCGGACGGGCGGATCGCGCTGGGCGGCCGGGGCGTCCCGTACCGCTTCGGCAGCCGCACCGACAACGACGGCGGTACCCAGCGGGCCACGGCCCGGGAACTGCGGGCGGTGCTCACCCGGTTCTTCCCGCAGCTCGCGGGGGTGGGGATCGCCCACGCCTGGTCCGGGGTGCTGGGGGTGCCGCGTGACTGGTGCGCCACGGTGACGCTGGACCGGGCGACCGGGCTCGGCTGGGCGGGCGGCTATGTCGGCTCGGGGGTCGCCACGGCGAACCTCGCGGGGCGGACGCTGCGGGATCTGGTCCGGCACGACGCGGGGCGTTCCGGGGCGGGTGAGCTCGCCGCGTTGCCGTGGGTGAACCACCGGGTCCGCAAGTGGGAGCCGGAGCCGCTGCGCTGGCTCGGGGTGCAGGGGATGTACGCGACGTATCGCGAGGCGGACCGGCGTGAGCGGGTCGGTCGGGGCGCCGCGTCGTCGCGCTTGGCGCGGGTCGCGGACCGCGTTGCGGGACGCGGCTGATCCCTCTCCGGGCCGCCTCCGCGTTACGCCTTCGCTTGCGCTTCCGAGGTCTGTCCGGCTGGACGTAGTTGTTCCCCTGCTGGTCGTTCGTGGGTGCGCAGTTCCCCGCGCCCCTGGGTGCTGCCCCCTCGCGGTCGCTCTTCGGGTGCGGGCCGGTCCTCGTCTTCGCGCAGTTCCCCGCGCCCCTTTGGGGGCGCCTCAGCCCCTTGCTGTTGTTGTTCACCATCCTCCTCGCGGACTCGCGCTGCTGCGGGAGGGGGTGGGCGGGAATCTCTGCCCGCAGACTCCGATGCTCTTCAGTAGGACCACTGGACGTCGTACCGAGCGTGTCGGATCGAGGACGGAGAATCCCGACCGGCACCGACCCGAAGAACCGACCGGACGCGCCCCAAAGGGGCGCGGGGAACTGCGCAAACCCACCGAGCGACGGCACAGGAACGAAGTCCGCCCCGCCGGACAGACCTGGGAAGCGCAAGCGAAGGCGACTACTGGACGTCGATACCGAAGTCCCCCACCAACTCGCCGAGGCCGCCCCCGTACCCCTTGCCGCCGACCACGAAGGTCCAGTCGCCGCCCGCGCGGCGGCGGAACGACCCGAGTACCAGCGCGCTCTCCCCCGCACGGCCGTCGGACACCTCCAGCCGGTCGAGCTCGGTGCCGTCGGCCGCGCGCAGCCGTATCCCCGCGCCGGTGAAGCCCGCGAGGTCGGCGTCCGGATTGACCGCCGGGTCGACGGCCGCGACGAGCACGATCCGGTCGGCCCGGTCCGGCACCGCGTCGAACGCGACCCGCACCGCCGCCCGGTCCCCCGCGAAGTCCCCGAGCATCCGGACCGAGCCGTCCGGGGTGCGCGGATTGTTGAAGAAGACGAACCAGTCGTCCGCGAGGACCCGCCCGCCCTGGCACACCAGCGCGCACACGTCGAGGGCGACCGCCCCGGACCAGGACATCCCGAGGACGTTGAAGTCCCCGTGATCGCCGGGGTCCCCGTCGTCCTCCCCGTGGGTGCGGTCGGCGGGCCGGCCGTGCCCCGCCGCAGGGCCGTCGGGCCCGGTCGGCATGACCAGCGTGGGCGCCGTGGACGAGAACCCCGCCGAACCACCTGAACCACCTGAACCAGCGAAATCCGGCCCCGCACCGCCCCCCGAGCCACCGGAGGACCGCCCGCCGCCGGAAGGCCCGCCGCCGGACGACCGGGCCCCACCGGAGGACCGGCCGCCCCCGGACGACCCGCCCCGGGGACCCCCGTCCCCGAGGCGCCCCCGCAACCCGTGCTGATGGAGCAGCTCCACCAGCTCGGGCCCGGACACCAGGGTCAGCGGCTTGCCGTTCGCGAAGGTGTAGGAACCGGGGCCGAAGCCGGACGTGGTGACGAGGACGCCCTTGTTGGCGCCCGCGTCCTGCACGGTCCCGTACAGATCGCGGACCGCGCTCGGCGGGACGGTGTTGCGGTACCGCTTGACCTGGACGACGATCTTGCCGCCGCTGATCGGGTCCGGGTCGACCGCGTCGACGTCGACCCCGCCGTCACCCGACCGCTGGGTGGTGACCGCCTGCATGCCCCGGGCCCGGAACAGCTCCGCGACCAGCACCTCGAACGCCAGCGGGTCCATCTCCAGCAGATCCGGCTCGGTACCGTCCCCGTGGCTGACCACCCCCGCGCCGACCTGCTCCGGCAGCCGCGCCGGACGGACCGCGACCCGCTGGTCGGGCTTGGCCGACAGCGAGCCGCCGAGCCCGTCCGTGAGGCAGTCCGCCGCGTTCACGGTCTCCAGCCGCAGCCCGTCGAACGCGCCGCGCTCCGCCAGCACCGACGCCACGAACAGCTCCGTGCGGCGGCCCGTCGCCGGGTCGAAGTCGTCCACGAAGCCGTTCAGCGCGACGGACGACAGCACCCCGAACTCGTCGGCCGCGAACACGTCCCGCAGGGCGAGCAGCACGCTCTGCGCGAGCACGTCCCGGTAGACGGCCCGCCGCTGGGTCTGCGGCCGGGCCGTCTCCTTCAGCTGGTCGGCGCTGACCACGTACCGTACGGACCTGGCCTCGGGGACCACGTCGGCCGCGGGCAGCTGCCAGTTGAGGACGAACTGCCGGGCGGCCGGGTCGAACGCGGCGCTGACCTGGCGGGGGAAGCCCTCCGGCCAGACCGAGTTGGCGTACAGGGCGGCGGAGAAGTACTCGATGACCGTCTCCGGTTCGGCGCCGCGCAGACTGGACGTCATCTCCTGGATGTTCGCGTTGTGCGCGCGGACCTCGGCGTTCCGTCCGGCGGCCCAGGTCTCGTAGCGGTGCCGGTAGTCCGCGAGTTCCCGCAGGCGCCGCTCCTCCGCGAGCCGGGCCGTGTCCCAGTCCCGGCGGTAGCGGTCCTCGGCGTCCCGCTGGGCCCGCGCCCGCGCGCCGGCCGTCCAGCCGCCGCCCTGGGTGACGTACGCCCTCGGGTCGGGCATCGGCACGGGCGCCGCGAGCGGACCGGGCTCGAACGGGGCCACCGACTCCTCCCGCCGCAGCGCCGCCACCCGGAACGCGGGCGCCCGGCAGCCCGCGACCAGCAGCCCGCTCAGTTCCGCGACCCGTGCCTCGATCTCCTCGGTGCGCCCCCGGGCGTCCGCCTCCCGCCGCGCGCGGTACGCGGCCTGCTGCTCCCGGTGCATCCGGGCCAGGTCCCGCTCCCGGGCCCGCTGATCGCGCTCGTACTCCCGCCGCTCGCGGGCCTGCCGGCGCAGCCCCTCCTCGTACTGCCGCTGCTGCTGCCGCTGGGCCTCGGCCCACGTCCCGATCAGCCCGCCCGAACCCCGCCCCACCGAGCCCGCCCCTTACGTCTGCCGCTGTCCTGTTCCGCCCCTGCCTCCCAGTGTCTCCAATGGCCGCGTGATCCGACAGCTCTTCACCTGAACCGATGTGCGAACCTCAGAGCGTTCCGTCCGGTTTGTGGCTCACCGTCAACACGCACCAGACGGTTCCCCCGTCCGTGTGAACGCCCCATTCCTGGGCCAGCGCCTCGACCAGGATCAGCCCCCGGCCCCGCTCGGCGAGCCGGTCGTCCGGGGCGAAGGGGGCCGGGTGCGGGAAGGCGGCCCGGGGGCCGGGGCACCCGGCCGCGACCGGACGTCCGGCCGGGACGCGGCGGGGCCGGGGCACCGGCATCGGGCCGGTGCGGACCTCCACCTTGACGGTCTCGGCGGTGCGGCTCAGATGTATGCGGACCTCGTCGCCCCAGCCGTGCTGGAACGCGTTCGTGACCAGCTCGGTGACCACGAGCTGCGCCGATTCCACCAGGTCCGCCAGTCCCCAGTGCCTCAGCTGCGCACGAACGATCCTGCGCATCTGCCGCGGGCGGGCGCGGTCCCGTTCGGTCAGCGGACCGCCGGGGTGCGAGGTCCTCAGATAGCTCACGGCGAATCCCCCCTCCGCCACTGTCCCCGTCGTACCGCCGTCACCGCGGCCGACCGTTTCGGTACCTCTCACCCTGTCTCCATGGGGCCGGGATCGTCCGGATGCCGTTCTGCATCGTTTGCCGTTCCGCATCGCTCGATGTAGTTCGATGTCGTTCGATCGTCTTCAATGTCCGTGCAAGAGGTAACCGCGCGGGGCCTGTTCACGGGTACCGTTGGGGACCAGTGGGACCGTGAACACCGTGAACACCCAGGACGTCGTGGGGAGTTGAGGTCATGGCCACGAGGAAGCGCACCCCCAACCCGAACCTCGCCCGGCTGCTCGACCAGGCAGGCTGGACGCGTACTCAGTTGGCACAGCAGGTCAACCGGCTCGGCCCGCAGGCCGGACTGGAGCTGACCTACGACCGCACCGCGGTCGCGCACTGGATCGCCGGCACAGCGCCGAGACCGCAGGTCAGGGCACTGATCGTCGAGGCGTTCTCGGCACGGCTCGGACGGCCCGTCACCCATGCGGAGGCCGGACTGTGCCCCGCGGTGCCGCCCGGCCCGGCCGACGGCCGGGGCGCCACGGGCGACGCAGTGGAGGAGCTGATCGACCTCGGCCGCGCGACCATGGACCCCTCCCGGCGGGGGGTCCTCGCCGCGTCGGTGTTCTCCGCCGCGCTCACCCTCCCGGCGTTCACCGCGACCGCGCACGCCGCGCCGCGCCCCGAGGCCGAGTGGCGTCCGGGCCAGCGCACCACCCGGATCGGCGCCTCCCAGGTCTGGTCGGTACGGACGATGACCGAGCGGATCGCGGACATCCTCGACGAGCTCGGCGCGGCGCACGCCATGCCCATGGCCTCCGCGTTCCTGGTGAACACCGTCGGCCCCTGGCTCAAGGCGCAGGCCGGGGACCAGGTCCGCAAGGACATGCTGGCCGCCGCGTCCGACCTGGCGTACCTCACCGGCTGGATGGCGATGTACGAGAAGGCCCACGGACTCGGACAGAAGTACTACGTCCGCGCGCTCGGGCTGGCCCAGGAGGCCGGGGACCAGGTCACCTACTGCCGCACCCTGCGCGGGATGTCCCTCCAGGCGTCGAACCTGGGCCACGGTCACAAGGCGCTGGAGCTCGCCGACTCGGCCGCCGAGGCGGCGCCCTCCGCCGGGCCCCGGCTGCTGGCGTTCCTGCGCGGCCAGCAGGCGCACGCGGCGGCGATGGTCGGCGACCGCCGCCGCGCGCACGCCCGGCTGCGGGAGGCCGAGGACGCGCTGTCCCGCGCCGACAGCCGGCGCGAGGCGATCGGCGGGTACGACCGGACGGCCTGGCTGTTCCACGTCGCACACGTGCTCAACGAGGAACGGGACCTCGCGGGCAGCATCCGGGTCCTCCAGCAGTCGATCCGGCACCAGCCCGCGCAGGAGCGGCAGGGCCGGGCCCACGCGTACGCGGTGCTCGCGCGGCGGCAGGTCGCGCTAGGACACCTGGACGCGGCCTGCCACAGCTGGGGCCGGTTCCTCGACGAGTACGAGCATGTGAGCAGCGCGCGGGCGGACGACCACTTCGGGACGCTGCGCGCGGCGATCAGACAGCACGCGAAGTCCCGCCCCGTGGAGGAACTGGCGGAGCGGGCCCGGGAGATCGGGGCACTCAAGGCGGCGTGACGCCTTCGCTTGCGCTTCCCAGGTCCGTCCGGCGGGACGTACTCCGTTCCTGTGCCGTCGCTCGGTGGTTTCGCGGTTCCCTGCGGGGCGCCTTCGCTTGCGCTTCCCAGGTCCGTCCGGCGGGGCGCACTTCGTCCCTGTGCCGTCGTCCGGTGGTTTCGCGCAGTTCCCCGCGCCCCTTGGGGCGCATCCGGTCTGTTCTTCGGGTCGGTGCCGGTCGGGATTCTCCGTCCTCGATCCGACACGCTCGGTACGACATCCCCCTTACCCGACTGAAGAGCATCGGAGTCTGCGGGCAGAGATTCCCGCCCACCCCCTCCCGCAGCACCGCGCCTGCACGAGGAGGAGGGTGAAAAACAACCCCAGGTGGGCGCCCCTTCAGGGGCGCGGGGAACTGCGCGAAGACGAGGGCGGACCCGCACCCTAGGAGCGACCGTAAGGGGGCAGCATCCAGCGGGGCGGCGACCAGCCGCGCCGCGGGAACGGTCGCGCGCTGACGTCCACGCGAAGGGCGGGCCCGGGTACCGAGAGGGCACCCGGGGCCTGCCGCCGTCAGCGCAGGGCGGCCCGCAAGGTTCGCTGCGCGAGGGAGATCGCCGCCTCCGCGGCGTGGGTGCCGCGCAGGGCGTTGAGCATGACGAAGTCGTGGATGATCCCCTGGAAGCGGACGGCGGTGACGGGGACACCCGCCGCGCGCAGCTTGCCCGCGTACGCCTCGCCCTCGTCCCGCAGGACGTCCGCCTCCCCGGTGATCACGAGCGCGGGCGGCAGTCCGGCCAGTTCCTCGCGGGTGGCGCGCAGCGGGGAGACGTTGATCTGCGCCCGGTCGGCGGGGTCGATCGTGTACTGGTCCCAGAACCACCGCATCCCGTCGCGCCGCAGGAAGTACCCCTCCGCGAAGTGGTGGTAGGAGGGGGTGTCGAACGCGGCGTCGGTCACCGGGTAGAAGAGCACCTGGTGGACGAGCGGCACGTCCCCGCGTTCCTTCGCCATCAGGGTGAGCGCCGCCGCCATGTTGCCGCCGACGGAGTCACCGGCCACCGCGATCCGCGCCGGGTCGAGCCCCTTGCCCGTGCCCTCGGCAACGATCCAGCGGGCGACGGCGTAGTTCTGCTCGACGGCGACCGGGTACCGGGCCTCGGGCGACAGGTCGTACTCGGGGAACACGACGGCGGCGCCCGCGCCCACGGCGAGTTCCCGTACCAGCCGGTCATGGGTGCGCGCGTTGCCGAAGACCCAGCCGGCGCCGTGGATGTACAGCACCACGGGCAGCGCGCCGCCGACCCCGGCGGGCCGCACGATCCGGGCCCGTACGTCCCCGGTCGGCCCGCCCGGGACGGTGACCCACTCGTCGTCCACATCGGGGAGGTACTTCGGGTCGACGGCGCCGGACTGCACCTGGTCGACGGCCGCGCGGCCCTCGGCGGGCGGCAGCTCGTACAGGAACGGCGGCTTCGCGGTGGCCGCCGAGAACTCGGCCGCGGCGGCCTCCAGCACGGGCGCCTCGGGAATGTACGCGGTGGACATGGCGCATCGACTCCTCGAACTCACGGAACACGACCCCCCGACCCAGCACCCCTATCAGCCCCGCCCACCCACCCCCCGGCAAACGCCCCGGACGACACCCCCACCCGGCGGCACCCGTATCAGAATCCGGGCACGCGGACGGCGGGCTGTGCCGGGGCGGACCTCGGCACACACGAACGGCCCCGGACGGGGTCCAGGGCCGGGCGAGCGTCCCGGGGGAGGGAAACCCCAGGTCGGCGTGGCGATGTCTGGAGCCCCCTGTCGGATTCGAACCGACGACCTTCGCTTTACAAGAGCGGCGCTCTGGCCAACTGAGCTAAGGGGGCGTGCGTGCCCCAGCAGTGTACCCAGTGCGCGGTGTGCCCTCGGCGGGATTTACGTCGAAGGTCACAGCCCTGGGGCTGATGACAGATCGGGTGAACGGGGGGTAGCGTCCTGGATCAGTTCACTCAAGTGGACTACACCAATGCTTCACCCGCCGCGGGGCATCCCGGGGTGGATCACCTTCTTTACTCGGATCGTCCGGCACGTTCCTGCCGGTGAAGGGGGCTTCACAGCCATGGCATCTGTCACGTTCGACAAGGCGACCCGTCTCTACCCGGGCTCCACCAAGCCCGCGGTCGACAGCCTGGAGATCGACATCGCGGACGGCGAGTTCCTCGTCCTCGTCGGTCCCTCCGGTTGCGGCAAGTCGACCTCCCTGCGCATGCTCGCCGGTCTGGAGGACGTGAACGGCGGCGCCATCCGTATCGGCGACCGCGACGTCACCCACCTGCCGCCGAAGGACCGGGACATCGCCATGGTGTTCCAGAACTACGCGCTGTACCCGCACATGACGGTCGCCGACAACATGGGCTTCGCCCTGAAGATCGCGGGCGTCAACAAGACCGAGATCCGCGCCAAGGTCGAAGAGGCCGCGAAGATCCTCGACCTCAGCGAGTACCTGGACCGCAAGCCGAAGGCCCTCTCCGGCGGTCAGCGCCAGCGTGTGGCGATGGGCCGCGCCATCGTGCGTGAGCCCCAGGTCTTCCTCATGGACGAGCCGCTGTCGAACCTCGACGCCAAGCTGCGTGTCTCGACGCGTACGCAGATCGCCTCGCTCCAGCGCCGCCTCGGCATCACCACCGTGTACGTGACCCACGACCAGGTCGAGGCCCTCACCATGGGTGACCGCGTGGCCGTGCTCAAGGATGGTCTGCTCCAGCAGGTCGCCTCCCCGCGCGACATGTACGACCGTCCCGCGAACCTCTTCGTCGCCGGGTTCATCGGCTCCCCCGCCATGAACCTGATCGAGGTGCCGATCACCGACGGCGGTGTGAAGTTCGGCAACTCCGTGGTGCCGGTCAGCCGTGACGCCCTGACGGCCGCCGCCGAGCGCGGCGACCGCACCGTCACCGTCGGTATCCGTCCCGAGCACTTCGACGTGGTCGAGCACAACGGTGCCGCCGCGAAGAGCCTCGCCAAGGACACCGCCGACGCCCCGGCCGGTCTCGCGGTCCGCGTCAACGTGATCGAGGAGACGGGCGCCGACGGCTTCATCTACGGCGACGCCGACGTCAGCGGCGAGACCAAGGAGCTCGTCGTCCGCGTCGGCGGCCGCCAGGTCCCCGACAAGGGCGCCGAGGTCCACGTCGTGCCGCGGCCGACCGAGCTCCACGTGTTCGCGACCTCCACGGGCGAGCGCCTCAGCGGCTGACCCCGGGACGGGCGGTTTGCGCCGCCCCGCCCACGGACAGGATTCCGGAGCCCCGCACCCCTGGGTGCGGGGCTCCGCCGCGTCCGGCCCCACAGGGCAAATACCCCCGCACAGCGGGCGTTTCGAGCACCGTTCGTCAACACGTCGAACGGCGGAGACGCGTTTCCTTCCCTCAAGAGGGTGACTAAATGTCTCCAAATCACTACCGACCGCTACGCTGCCCAGCGTGACACATTCCCACTCCTACAAGCAGCGCCGGAGGCGTGGCCCCGCCCGCCGAATCGGCCGCTCCCTCGCTTTCGTCCTGCCTGTCGTACTGGTGCTGTCCGGCACCCTGGCGGTGACCTCCGTCAACTGGTCGGGCAGTTCGCAGGACTCGGTGCTCACCGCGTCCTCGGAGAGCGTGTCCACCCGTGCGAAGGCCCCCGCCGCCCACGAGGTGCTCCGCGACCGTCTCCTCCTGGAACTCCAGGAGAAGAACCCCGGCACCGCCCTCACCCACCTCCAGCGGGAGGTCGACCGCAGGCCGTCGCTCGCCGAGCACTGCGTCTCCATCGCCCGTAGTCTCGGCCGCGCCGCGGTCCGCGCCTACGGCCCCACCCGCGCCCAGTCGTACGCCCGCCCGGTGTGCGACACCGCCTTCGCCTCGGGTGTCGCCACACAGGCCTGACCCCCGAGGCACGATCCCGGAACCGACCCGGCCACGACCGGCGCCGCGCCCCGCGCGGGACACCTCCCATGGACACGGACAGCCCGTGAGGTGGTGCCCCGTGAGGTGCGCGGCTTCGGCACGTAGAGTTCCGGCATGACCGATCCGCACGCCCACGCGCGTCCGACACAAGCCGTCGTCCTGGCCGGGGGCCAGGGGACGCGGCTGCGCCCCTACACCGACGACCGGCCCAAGCCGATGGTGGAGATCCCGGGTACCGGGGTCCCGATCATCGGGCACCAGCTGGCCTGGCTCGCCGAGGAGGGCGTGACCGACGCCGTCATCTCGTGCGGGCATCTCGCCGAGGTCCTCCAGGAGTGGCTGGAGTCGGCGGACCTGCCACTGCGGGTCACCACCGTCGTGGAGAAGGAGCCCCTCGGGCGGGGCGGCGGCCTCAAGTACGCGGCTGGGCATCTGCCGCACGCGGACCGGCCCTGGTACGCCACCAACGGGGACATCTGGACGCGGTTCTCACTGCGGGAGATGGCCGCGTTCCACGCGGAGCGGGACGCCACGGCGACGCTGGCGCTGGCCCGGCCCCGGATTCCCTGGGGGGCCGTCGAGACCGACCGCTTCGGGCACATCACCGACTTCATCGAGGCGCCGCCCTCGCCGTTCCTCATCAACGCCGGTGTGTACGTGTTCTCCTCGGAGTTCACCGCGCTGCTGCCGGACCGGGGCGACCACGAGCGGACCACGTTCCCCGGGCTGGCCCGGACCCAGCGGCTCGCGGGGTTCCCCATCCCGCAGGGCGCGTACTGGCGGGCCATCGACACGGCGAAGGACCTCACGGAAGCCTCCAAGGAACTGGCGGCCACCCGCACAACCGGGTAGCCCCGTCGCCCCCGAGCTCCGTCCACCTGGACGTACCTGTTCCCGTGCGGGGCGTTCGCGGGTGCGCAGTTCCCCGCGGGTCGCCTTCGCTCGCGCCCCCGAGCTCCGTCCACCTGGACGTACCTGTTCCCGTGCGGGGCGTTCGCGGGTGCGCAGTTCCCCGCGGGTCGCCTTCGCTCGCGCCCCCGAGCTCCGTCCACCTGGACGTACCTGTTCCCGTGCGGGGCGTTCGCGGGTGCGCAGTTCCCCGCGCCCCTGAGGTGCGGCCCTCTTACGGTCGCTCTTCGGGTGCGGGCCGGTCCTCGTCTTCGCGCAGTTCCCCGCGCCCCTGAAGGGGCACCCCTCTCCTCCCGCAGTCGCGCTGCTGCGGGAGGGGGTGGGCGGGAATCTCTGCCCGCAGACTCCGATGCTCTTCAGTCCGGCAAGAGGGACGTCCGACCGAGCGCGTTGGAGCGAGGACGGAGAATCCCGACCGGCACCGACCCGAAGAACCGGCCGGATGCGCCCCAAAGGGGCGCGGGGAACTGCGCACCCCACGAGCGACGGCACAGGACCGAAGTACGCCCACCCGGACACACCTCGGAAGCGCAAGCGAAGGCGACCCGCGGGGAACCGCGAAACCCACGAACGACGGCACAGAAAACAACTCGCCCCGCACAGGAAACTCCGGGCCGGGGCGCCGACAGCCGAAGGGGACCCGGCGCGGGTGAGCGCCGGGCCCCCTGACGGAGTCAGTTCGCGTCGAGGATGCCCCCGACAAGCCCCGGCCGCTGCTCAGGCGCCCCCCCGGTCCCCCCGGTGCTCGCCCCCGCCGACGCGGCCCCAGGAGCCCCCCCGGTGGCCCCGCCACCGGTGGTCCCCCCCGTGGCCCCGCCCGAAGAGGGCCCCGCACTGGTCGCCGCCGGCGGCGCCTGCGTGGGCGCCGCCTGCCGCACGGGAGCCTCCTGCGCGGCCCCCTGCGTCTGGCTGGGCGTGGTCCCCGCCCCCGCCACCCCCGCGGACTGCGTGGCCCCCGGCACCCCGGGCGTCGCCGCGACAGTCCGGGAGGGCGCGGCGGAGGCGCCGGCACTCGACGGCGTCGGCGTACCGGACGGCGTCGGCGTCGCACTGCCCCGTGCCTTGTCGCGCCGCTCCGCGGACTCCTGCGGCAGCGGCGAGCCGGGCAGCTCGTTACGGGGCGCCTGACCGGGCCCCGGCACCGTGATCCGGTCGGAGTCGCGCACCGCGCCACCGAGCAGGGAGCCGATGAGGAGCGTGAGACCGACCGCGACGGACGCGACGACCATCCCGCGCCGCAGCACCCGCCGCCGCAGCTCCCACAGCTCGGCGCGCGGACCGAGGTTGCGCCACGCCTCCGAGGCGAGCCGCCCGTCCACCGAGTAGACCGGCGCGCCCGCGATGACCAGCGGCGACCAGGCGGCCAGATAGATGATGTCGGGCGCGTCGTACGCGGGGACCGTCCGCCAGCTCACCGTCACGATGAGCGCCGCGGACAGCAGCACCCCGACGACCGCGGCGACCCGCTGCCACAGTCCCAGGACCGTCAGCACACCGACGATGACCTGGAGGAACGCGATGGTCAGCCCGGCGCCCACCGGGTGCTGGAGCGCGAAGTCCCGCAGCGGTTCGGCGAGTCCCCAGGGGTGCAGCGAGGTCAGCCACTTGACCATGGAGCCGCGTTCGCCGCCGTCGAAGTAGACGGGGTCGGAGAGCTTGCCCATCCCGGCGTAGATGGAGATGAAGCCGAGGAAGACGCGCAGCGGCAGCAGCACCACGCCGAGGTTCATCCGGCGGCCGGGGTAGTAGGCGTGCCGGACGGAGTCGCCGGTGCGCCGTTCGCCGTCCCGGTCGGTGCTCGCGTCGAGGTCGTACGCGTCGTCGTCGTAGTGGTGCTCGTACCGGTCGTGACGGTCGTCGCGGTCGTAGGGACCGTACGCGTCGTAGCCGTCCTGGTCGTCGAGCGGTCCGGCGGGCTCCTCGTACGCGCTGCCCGTGCTGCGGGTCTGCGCGGGCAGCAGCCGGGTCTCGGGCTCGCCCGACCGGTGTCCGGGGATACCGGGGCTCTCGACGGTGTCCTCGAACGCCGTCCCGGGGCCGACCCGCGGGATGACCTGCGTGGCTCCGCCGGGGTCCGGCTCGCCGGCGGCACCGACGTGCCGGACGCCGGGCCCCCGCACGGCCTGGAGCAGCCCGGTGGCGCCGGTGTCGCCGGGGGCCGAGCGGCCGCTCCAGACGACGGGGGCGCGGCGGCGCGCGGCGGTAGGTCCGAGGGCGGGGATACGCGCGGTGTCGACGGCGGCGCTCGCGTTCCGCGCGATGCGCGGGGACCGCGTCGGCTGCGCGGTGTTGAGCTGCACGCGGAAGCTCGCATGATTGACGATGACCTGCGCCGGATCGCTCGGCACCTTCACCATGCTCAGCGCGGGAGCGTCGTCGAAGCCCGACGAGCGGTCCCCCGTGGGTGTGCGGGGTGTTCTGGTGTCCACACTCATCTAACCGAGTGACGGGAGCTTTGGACACTGCCTTGACCGGGCCGAGATGTCCGGTCTCCGTCAACAGCAACTTTCCGCTGGTCAGGGCCGCTTGACCGGTGTCCGTGACCCGTCGCTCGTACACCCGTGCCCGGCGCGGGGGCGTGCACGGCCCCGGCCGGGCACCACGCCCGTCCGGGCGCGGCGCCCCTCCGGTCCGGCTGTGCCGTACGCGGCGGGGGAGCCACCCGGGAGGTGACGGGCCCCCGCCGTGTCAGCGGCGGTGCGGGGTCACGCGCGGCGGCGTGCCGCCTCGTAGAGGACGACGCCGGCCGCGACACCCGCGTTCAGCGACTCCGCGCCGCCGGGCATGGCGATCCGGACCCGGTGGTCGCAGGTCTCGCCGACGAGCCGGGACAGGCCCTTGCCCTCGCTGCCGACGACGATGACGACCGGACCGCCGAGCGCCGCGAGGTCGCCGACCTCCAGTTCACCGTCGGCCGCGAGACCGACGACGACGATCCCGGCCTTCTTGTACGCCTCCAGCGCGCGCGTGAGGTTCGTCGCGCGGGCGACGGGCGTACGCGCGGCGGTGCCCGCGGACGTCTTCCACGCGCCGGCGGTCATCCCGGCGGCGCGGCGCTCGGGCACCACGACACCGTGGCCCCCGAAGGCGGTCACGGACCGTACGACGGCCCCGAGGTTGCGCGGGTCGGTCACCCCGTCGAGGGCGACGATCAGCGGGTCGGTGCCGGCGTCGTACGCGGCGGCGGCGAGGTCCTCCGGGTGCGCGTACTCGTAGGGCGGGACCTGGAGGACGAGGCCCTGGTGGTTGAGGCCGTTCGTCATCCGGTCGAGCTCGGGGCGGGGTGCCTCCATGAGGTTGATGCCACCGCGCTCGGCGGCGAGCTGGAGCGCCTCACGGACCCGCTCGTCGTTGTCGATGAACTGCTGGACGTACAGCGTGGACGCGGGGACGCCGCCACGCAGCGCCTCCACGACCGGGTTGCGCCCGACGACCATCTCGGACGTGCCCTTGCCGCCGCGCCCCTTGGCGGTGGCGGTGCGGCCCTGTACGCGTCGGGTCTTCGCGTTGGCGGCGCGCTGCTTGGCGTGTCCCTTGCGCATCTCGGCGGGCGGCGTGGGGCCCTTGCCTTCGAGGCCCCGGCGCCGCTGGCCGCCACTGCCGACCTGCGCGCCCTTCTTGCCGGACATGCGGCGGTTTTTTGCGGCCATGACCTACCTGTCTTCGTGTCTTCGTGGTCTTCGTGGGACGTACGGAGGTCCGTACTGCGTGTCCGTACGTGTGCTGCGTGTGCGTGTCGTGCTGACGTGTACTGCTTACGAGTGTGCCGCCCGGCTCGGCGGGCGGCACATCGCGGGGTCCCCGCAGGGACCGGTTCAGCGGGGCCCGAGCGTCCAGCGGGGGCCCTGCGGTCCGTCCTCGATGACGAGGCCGGACTGGTTGAGCTGGTCACGGATCGCGTCCGCGGTCGCCCAGTCCTTGCGGGTACGGGCGGACTCGCGCTGCTGGAGCACGAGCCTGACGAGGGTGTCCACGACGCCGTGCAGATCCTCGCCGCGGTCGTGTCCCCCGGACCAGTGGGGGTCGAGGGGGTCGAGCCCGAGGACGCCGAGCATGGCCCGGACCTCCGCGAGCCGGGCCACCGCGGCCTCCTTGTCGTCGGCGGCGAGCGCGCTGTTGCCCTGGCGGACGGTGGTGTGGACGATGGCGAGGGCCTGCGGCACCCCGAGGTCGTCGTCCATGGCCTCGGCGAACGCGGGCGGCACCTCGGCCGCCGCCTCGACCGGGCCGCCGGCCTTCTCCACCACGCGCTGGACGAAGCCCTCGATCCGCGCGAACGCCGACTCGGCGTCCCGCAGGGCCTCCGCGCTGTACTCGATCGTGGAGCGGTAGTGCGGGGTGCCCAGGTAGTAGCGCAGCACGATGGGCCGCCAGTGCTTGACCATCTCGCTGACGAGCACCGAGTTGCCGAGCGACTTCGACATCTTCTCGCCGCTCATGGTGACCCATGAGTTGTGGACCCAGTACCGCGCGAACTCGTCGCCGAAGGCCTTGGCCTGCGCGATCTCGTTCTCGTGGTGCGGGAAGATCAGGTCGATCCCGCCGCCGTGGATGTCGAAGACGGTGCCCAGGTACTTGTGGGCCATCGCCGAGCACTCCAGGTGCCAGCCGGGACGGCCCCGGCCCCAGGGGGTCTCCCAGTTCGGCTCGCCCGGCTTGGTGGACTTCCACATCGCGAAGTCACGGGGGTCGCGCTTGCCGGTCTCGCCCTCCCCGGAGGGCTGGCGCAGCTCGTCGAGGTCCTGGTTGGACAGCTCCAGATAGCCGGGGAACGACTTCACGTCGAAGTAGACGTTGCCCTCGGCCTCGTACGCGTGGCCCCGCTCGATGAGGCCGCGCATCATCTCGACCATCTCGGTGATGTGGCCGGTGGCGCGGGGCTCGTAGGTGGGCGGCAGGCAGCCGAGGGCCGCGTAGCCGTCGTTGAACGCGCGCTCGTTCTCGTAGCCGATGGCCCACCACGGGCGGCCCTGCTCGGCGGACTTGTGGATGATCTTGTCGTCGATGTCGGTGACGTTGCGGACGAAGGTCACCGAGTAGCCGCGGTGGGTGAACCAGCGGCGCATGATGTCGAAGTTCAGGCCCGAGCGGATGTGCCCGATGTGCGGGGCGGCCTGCACGGTCGCGCCACACAGGTAGATCGAGACACAGCCCGGTACGAGGGGGGCGAAGTCACGGACCTGCCGGGCGCTGGTGTCGTACAGGCGAATAGTCACTCCCCCAGGGTAGTGGGCGTGCGGTAGTGCCCCGCGACCCCTTGGGCGCACGGGGCACTCGATTCGCGACAACCTCGCACCGGGGCGCCGCCCCGGGGACCGATCAGATCCGGCCGACCACCTTCCGGGGGGTGATCCGGACCACGACCCGGGGGGCGTCGTCGGCGGCGGACGGATTGAACTCCGCGTACTTCTTGCCGGTGTACTTGAGCGCCAGCTCGTCGATGAGTTCCTGACCGCCCTCGGTGGTGAGCTGGGCGGTACCGCGGATCTCGGCGTAGGTGTAGGGCGCGTCGGCGGGCTGGACCACGACCGTCACCCGGGGGTCCCGGCGGAGGTTCCGCTCCTTGCGGCGGTCGAGCGTGGTCGAGAACAGGACGTCGTCGCCGTCACGTTTCACCCAGACCGGCGACACCTGGGGGCTGCCGTCCGGCTGAATCGTCGCGACCGTGAGGAACACCGGGCTGTCGAGCAGAGCCTTGAGATCCTCGGAGAGCTGCGTGGACATAACGCCTTCCCTTCTACCCTCTCGGACGTTGCGACCTCTACGGCTACCCGCCGCCAACGCCTTCCCAACCCTCCGTATTCCCCCGTACCCGGAACGTTCACGGACGGGAAGGAAACCGGGGCCGGGAGCCGCGTCCGGCCCCCGGGCGGGACGCGCTTCAGCCGCGGGGCAGCACCAGGGCCGTGGCGAGGGCCGCGAGGCCCTCCCCCCGGCCGGTCAGTCCCAGGCCGTCCGTGGTCGTGCCGGAGACGGCCACCGGGGCGCCGACGGCCTCCGAGAGCACGTGCTGCGCCTCGGCGCGGCGCCGCCCGATCTTGGGACGTACCCCGATCACCTGGACGGAGACGTTCCCGATGCCGAACCCGGCGGCCCGGACGATCCGCGCCGCCTCGGCGAGGAGGGTCACCCCGGAGGCCCCGGCCCACTCGGGCCGGTCGGTACCGAAGTGCGCCCCGAGGTCCCCGACCCCCGCCGCGGAGAACAGCGCGTCGCACGCGGCGTGCGCGGCGACGTCCCCGTCGGAGTGACCGGCGAGCCCGAAGCCGCCGCTCGCCGCCTCGTCCCACAGCAGCCCGGCGCACCACAGCGCGCGGCCCGGCTCGAAGGCGTGGACGTCCGTACCGATCCCCACCCGGGGGATCACCAGCTCAGTAGCCATCGTTGGCCCTCCTGCGGGCGAGTACCGCCTCGGCCAGCACCAGATCCAGCGGCCGGGTCACCTTGAACGCCTCCTCGTGGCCGGGCACCAGCACGACCGGGGCGCCGGTCCGCTCGACCATGCCCGCGCAGTCGGTGGCTCCCTCGCCGTCCACCCCTACGGTGTCGTGCGCGTGGACGAGGGTGTCGCGCCGGAAGCCCTGCGGGGTCTGCACGGCCCGCAGCCGGGCCCGCGCGGGCGTGGCGACGACCGGCTCGGGATCGCCCGGCCGGTCGGCGGCGCGCGGCTCGACCTCCTTGACGGTGTCGGCCAGCGGCAGCGCGGGGACCACGGCCGGGGCGCCCGCGCGCACGGCGTCGATCACCGCGTCGACGGTGTCGACGGGGACGAGGGGCCGGGCCGCGTCATGGACGAGGACGGTGTCGATCCGGGGCGGCAGCGCGTCGAGACCGAGGCGTACGGACTCCTGGCGGGTGCCGCCGCCGGGGACCACGAGGAATTCGGTGCGCTCGGGCAGGGCGTGGCTGTCGAGCAGGGCCCTGACCTCCGCCACCTCGGCGGGTGGGGCGACCACCACGACCAGCGCGACCGCGCGGGAGGCGGCCATGGCGCGCACCGCGTGGATCAGCATGGGGGTGCCGCCCAGCGGGCGGAGGGCCTTGGGGGCGCCGGGGCCCAGCCGGACCCCCCGTCCGGCCGCGGGGATCACGGCCGCGGTACGGGCGGGTGGCGGGGCGGGGCGGGAATCGTCAGACATCGGTTCCGTTCAGGTTTGTGTGCTCGGCCGACGTGGGTATGGCCTGGGAGTACCCCAGGCCGCTGGTCAGGGGTCAGTGCCGGGCGCGACACCTCGACCAGACCCTTCCGTGACATTTGGTCGAGCCGCTGCGCGGGCCCGGCGCACCAGGTCGTGACGCGTGGTTCACGAGCACGGTGACGCGGGTTCACGAGCGCGGGGGCACGGGGGCGGTTCTCCGGGCGATTCCACCAGGTGCGCGCGGCGGGTGCCGTGGGCACGCCGGGGGTGGGCGCCGGATGCCGGCGCCGGACGGGCGCCGTGCGCCGCTGAGGGCGCGGTACGGGACGCGGTGTCCTGGACGTCGGGGTGTCCTGGACGTGAAGATGCCGCAGCGCCCGGCGACAGCATGAGGTCATCGGGCACCACGGCATTCCCCCGCGTCAGGTTCGGGCACGTCGGTGAGGGCGTGCCGGGACCGCTCCGCGGGGACTCTTCACAGGGACAGCGTCAGGACGCGAGCACTTCGTCGAGCAGCGCTTCGGCCTTGTCCTCGTTGGTGTTCTCCGCGAGGGCGAGCTCGCTCACCAGGATCTGGCGGGCCTTGGCGAGCATGCGCTTCTCACCCGCGGACAGTCCGCGCTCGCGCTCACGGCGCCACAGGTCGCGGACGACCTCGGCAACCTTGATCACGTCACCCGACGCGAGCTTCTCCAGATTTGCCTTGTAACGACGCGACCAGTTCGTGGGCTCCTCGGCGTACGGCGCGCGCAGCACCTCGAAGACCCGCTCCAGCCCGTCCTGGCCGACCACATCACGTACGCCGACGAACTCCGCATTGTCCGCTGGCACACGTACCGTCAGGTCACCCTGGGCGACCTTCAGCACCAAGTAGGTCTTGTCCACGCCTTTGATCTGGCGAGTTTCGATGGCCTCGATCAGCGCGGCCCCGTGATGGGGATAGACCACGGTGTCGCCAACCTTGAACGTCATGTGACAGGTACCCCTTCCGTGGCTATCCAGGGTAACACGGATACGGCGTCTTCTGAATGGCGTTTTCGCAGGTCAGGGCATATCTCGGGGCTTGACAACAACAACACGAACGTGCTGCGGACGGCCCGGCGGGGCCGCCGCGTCACGGGTATTCGCAGGTGGGAGAGGTTGTCCGGGTGGGGTGAAACGTGCACGTCACCGACCCGTTCGGCGGAGGCCGAGTGGGCGAACGTCCCGTTTCGCCTGGTTCGGAAGGGGTGACTTCCGCACACTTCCGCGCGTTCCCGCTACTCCGTTCGGTGCTCGGAGCCCCGTTCTGGAATTGATCACACGGCGGGCGGTGATCAATTCCCGCACCGCGTGTTCATTGATTGCCGGAAAATCACGCGGCGCGGTTCCCCGCGCTTATGTGAAAGACGGCCCGGTGCGGACCGGCGGCAATTCCGCCGCCCCGGTGGCCGACACGGGTGAAGGCGCGGCGCGGTGGGTCCGACGGCGCCGCGGGCCCGACCGGCCACGTCACCGGGCGGATGGGTGACGGGGGTGCCCCACCGGATGGGTGACCGGGCGGGTGACCGGGTGGTCCGGCCGTCGGCGGGTGCCGGAAGGCGGGTCGGGTGCGGTGGCCCGGGGGCGGGTCGATAACCTAAGCCCGCTGACACACCATCGGGGCGGCCCCACGGCCGCCCTGCTCGCCGTACGGGGGCCTTCGGGTCCCCGGTCCCCACCGTCGTCCCCAGCGGCGCGGGCAGCACCCGTACGACCGCCCGACCCTGTTCCGTACCGCCCACGTTCTAGGAGTTGCCGCCGCCGTGAGCAGCAGCCTTCGACGCGGCGCCCTCGCCGCCACCGCCATCGCGTTCTCGATCGCCTCGCTCGCCGCGTGCGGCGCCGGCACCAATGCCCAGACCCTGGGCGTCGAGCCGGACAACGCCTCCACCTCCGTCGGTGACATCCAGATCGAGAACTCCAACATCATCACCCAGCCGGAACTGGAGGCCACCGGACCCGCGGTGCTCTCCGTGACCCTGTTCAACACCGGTTCCAAGGACCAGACGCTGGACGCGGTCGCCCTGTCGGGCGCGGGCGGCAAGGCGGAGCTGAAGCCCGCGAAGGGCGCGGACAAGCTGACCGTCCCGGCCGGCGGGTCCCTGGTGCTCGGCGGCAAGGACAACGCGTCCGCCGTACTGGCCAGCGGCCGGGAGTCGGTGAAGGACGGCGACGCGCAGAACGTCACGTACACCTTCAGCGGCACCGGTCAGATCAAGATCGACAGCTTTGTGGTCCCCGCCACCGGTTACTTCGAGGAGTGGGGCCCGTCCGAGATGCCGAAGCCGGGTCCCGAGCGGAAGCCCGCCGAGCCCGACGCCTCCGGTTCGCCGTCGGGCGACGCCTCCGGGGCCCCTGAGGGCACCGAGGGCACGGAGTCCGGCGCGCCCGGCGAGGGGACCGGGTCCGAGTCGCCCGCCGACGGCGCGTCCGCCGACCCCGCGGGCTCGGAGTCGGCCGCCACGACCGGCTGAGCGGCACAGCGCAGTACGTACGCCGAAGGGCGGTACCCGGCCGGGTACCGCCCTTCGGCGTACGTACTGCGGGCCGGCCCGCGGCCTACGGCTCGAACTTGTAGCCGAGGCCCCGGACCGTGACCAGGAACCGGGGCGCGCCCGGGTCGGGCTCGATCTTGGCGCGCAGCCGCTTCACATGGACGTCGAGGGTCTTGGTGTCACCGACGTAGTCGGCGCCCCACACCCGGTCGATGAGCTGCATCCGGGTCAGCACCCGGCCGGCGTTGCGCAGCAGCATCTCCAGCAGGTCGAACTCCTTGAGCGGGAGGTCCACCTTGGCGCCGGAGACGGTGACCACGTGCCGGTCCACGTCCATCCGGACGGGACCCGCCTCCAGGGCCGCCGGGGTGACCTCCTCGGGCTCCCCGCGGCGGCGCAGGACGGCCCGGATACGGGCGACCAGCTCCCGGGAGGAGAAGGGCTTGGTGACATAGTCGTCGGCTCCTATCTCCAGCCCGACGACCTTGTCGATCTCGCTGTCCTTGGCGGTGACCATGATCACCGGGACATTGGAGCGGCTGCGGAGCTGACGGCAGACCTCGGTGCCGGGCAGCCCCGGCAGCATCAGGTCCAGCAGGACCAGATCGGCGCCGTTGCGTTCGAACTCGTCCAGGCCGTCGGGCCCGGTGGCCGCGATGGCGACCTCGAAACCCTCCTTGCGGAGCATGTACGACAGGGCGTCGGAGAACGATTCCTCGTCCTCGACGACGAGTACTCGGGTCACGGAAGGACCTCCGGGGAGGGATGTGGTGCGTACGGGGATGAGACGGATGTCTCGGGCTGCCCGTTGTCGTCCCCTCGGACGGTACCGGGATCGCCGGTTCCGTATCGGGGGCCGGGCTCCAGGGGCATGCGGTCGCGGGGGGCTCGCGCCTCCGGCAGCCGCAGGGTGAACGTGGAGCCCTGTCCCTCGGTGCTCCACACGGTGACCTCCCCGCCGTGCGAGGCGGCCACGTGCTTGACGATGGCGAGACCCAGCCCGGTGCCTCCGGTGGCACGGGAACGGGCCGGGTCGACCCGGTAGAAGCGCTCGAAGACGCGTTCCTTGTCCCTGTCCGAGATGCCGATCCCCTGGTCGGTGACGGCCACCTCGATCAGGTCGCCGCCCGGTACGGTCACCCGGCGCGCGGCGATGCCCACCCGGGTCCGGGCGGCGCTGTAGTTGACGGCGTTCTCCACGAGATTGCCGAGGGCCGCCGCGAGCTGGCCGCGGTTGCCCCAGATCTGGAGGTCGGCGGTGCCGCCCGCCGCGATCGTGATCTGTTTGGTACCGGCCTGGTGGCGGCAGCGGTCGACGGCCTCGGCGACGAGTTCGTCGACCCGGACCGGTTCGGCGTACTCCAGCGGGTCGTCGTTCTGCACCCGCGAGAGGTCGATCAGCTCCTGGACGAGGCTGGTGAGGCGGGTCGCCTCGATCTGCATCCGGCCCGCGAAGCGCTCCACGGCCTCCGGGTCGTCGGAGGCGTCCATGACGGCCTCCGACAGCAGTGACAGCGCCCCGACCGGGGTCTTCAGCTCATGGCTGACGTTCGCCACGAAGTCCCGGCGGACCGCTTCGATACGGCGGGCCTCGGTGAGGTCCTCCACGAGCAGCAGCACCAGCCGGGAGCCGAGCGGCGCCACCCGGGCGGACACGGCGAGCGCCTCGCCGCCCCGGCCGGTGCCGCGCCGGGGGAGATCCAGCTCCACCTGGCGTATCTCCCCGTCCCGGCGGGTGTCGCGGGCCATCTGGAGCATCGGGTCGATGGCGAGCTTCCCGCCGCGCACCAGTCCGAGGGCGTACGCCGCCGAGCTGGCCTTGACCACGCTGTCGGCCTCGTCCAGGACGACGGCCGACGAGCGCAGCACCGACAGGACCGTGTCCACGCCGGGCGGGAGCACGGGATCGGTGTGCAGGGAGGTCCGGCTGGGGCGTTTCAGGTCGCGCTCGCTCCAGCGGAACGCCAGCATGGCGATGACGCCGGTGAGCACCCCGGCGATCGCTGCCGCTGCGGCGACCGCCGCGTTCACGTCCATGTCTCCAGGTTAGGCACGCTCCGCCGGGGGTCCACAGCCGTCCGGGTGTCAGCTCGAACACTCGTCGCCCAGAGTTCACCGAGGGGACAGGGGTGATTCATGTCCGGTGCCGGAAACGGACGCGTACGGGCCGGAACGTGGGAGCGTGGGGTTCACGGGCAACGGAGGACCCCGGCGGACGTGAGAAAGGGACGAACCGGCATGCGGGACGCGTACCACGAGGAACTTGACTCGATCGGGGACGACCTGGTCGAGATGGCCAGGCTCGTCGGGTCGGCGATCGGGCGCGCCACGACGGCGATCCTCGACTCCGATCTGAAGCTGGCGGAGACCGTCATCGCCGCCGATCAGAAGGTCGACGACCTCCAGCACGACTTGGAGGCGCGGGCGATCGCGCTGCTCGCGCGGCAGCAGCCGGTGGCCACGGATCTGCGGATCGTGGTCACGAGCCTGCGGATGAGCGCGGACCTGGAGCGGTCCGGCGACCTCGCGCAGCATGTCGCCAAGCTGGCGCGGCTGCGGTTCCCGGACCGGGCGGTGCCGCAGGACCTGCACGCGACGATCCTGGAGATGGGGCAGCTCGCGCAGCGGCTGATGGCCAAGGCGGCGGAGGTCATCGTGACCAAGGACGTCGATCTGGCGATGCAGCTGGAGCAGGACGACGACGAGATGGACCTGCTGCACCGGACGCTGTTCCAGCACCTGATCGACGAGCGCTGGAAGCACGGGATAGAGACCGCGGTCGATGTGACGCTGCTGGGCCGCTACTACGAGCGGTTCGCCGATCACGCGGTGTCGGTGGCGAAGCGGGTGGTCTATCTCGTCACCGGTGAGCACGCGGACGAGCTGACGCACACGCCCAGCCCGGTGGAGGGGGCGTAGCCCCTTACGGGGTGCCCTTACCGGGCGGGGCGCGGCTCTTTCCGGTTCCGGGCGGGGTGATCGGCCTTCCCCCGCCCGGCGGGGCCTTGCGGGGCTGCTGCCGAGGCTCTGCGGGCTGCCGCCGGGGCTCTGCGGGCTGCCGCCTGGGCGGGTGAGGCCGTGCGGGGCTGCTGCGGGCCGGTGGTCAGCCGCAGCCGCCGCCGCACTGGCAGGAGCCGCCGGACTGGCAGCCGCACGAGCAGCCCGGTCCGCAGCCGCACGCGCCGAGGAGGACCAGCTCGGGCAGGCCGGGGGCGGGCGGGGTGACGCTCGGTGGTGTCTCGTTCACGGTGTCGGGCTTCGGGGACTCGGCCATGGGTTCCCTCCCTGAGGATGCGCCCCTGGGTGGGGCGTGGGGCTTGACGCCTTCCTTCCATTGACGTGGGGGGTGGTGGGGCGCGTCAACGGCGCACGGTCGCCTTCGCTTGCGCTTTCTCGGTTTCCCTGTGCTGGGCGTACTTGTTTGCTGTGCCGTCGTTCGGTGGTTTCGCGGTTCCCTGCGGGTCGCCTTCGCTTGCGCTTCCTCGGTTTCCTGTGCTGGGCGTACTTCGTTCCCGCACAGGTCGTTCGTGGGGTGCGCAGTTCCCCGCGCCCCTTCGGGGCGCGTCCGGCCGGTTCTTCGGGTCGGTGCCGGTCGGGATTCTCCGTCCTCGATCCGACACGCTCGGTACGACGTACCCGTACCCGACTGAAGAGCATCGGAGTCTGCGGGCAGAGATTCCCGCCCACCCCCTTCGGTAGCCAGGCGAGTCCGCGAGGAGGATGGTTCCGCAGACGACGGACACATGATGGGGCGCCCCCAAAGGGGCGCGGGGAACTGCGCGAAGACGAGAACCGGCCCGCACCCGACGAACAACCGCAAGGGGGCAGCACCTCAGGGGCGCGGGGAACTGCGCGAGAACGAGGGCAGACCCGCACCCGAAGAGCGACCGCAATAGGGCAGCATCCAGGGGCGCGGGGAACTGCGCGAGCAACCAAGAACCACCCGCACCCGAACGGGAACCGCAAGGGGCGCAACCTAAGGGGCGCGGGGAACTGCGCACCCCGGACGTACCCGCACGGGAACAAGTACGCCCAGGTGGGGAACCCCAGGGGCGCGAGGAACTGCGCACCCCGGACGTACCCGCACAGGGACAAGTACGTCCAGCTGGACGGACCTCGGAAGCGCAAGCGAAGGCGACCCGTTCTAGACTCCGGGGGCCGGAGGGGGGCTCCGCGGGTGGCGACGACCACTCGTGGACGTACGGCGTGCCCGGCCCCCTCCCTGCTCAGTTCCGAGCGACATGTGGGGGGTTCCACGTATGACTCATGCCCGATTCGACCGCCTCAGACCGCGCGTCCTGCGCACCGCGGCCGTGGCGGCGCTCTCGACGGCCCTGCTCGCGGGCGGCGGCACCCTGCCCGCGCACGCGGCCCCGGCGGACGGCGCGGACCGCCCGTCCGCCGCCACCCGCCCCGTCGCGCAGGCCAAGGTCCCGCAGGCCGAGCTCCGTACCCGGCTGGCCGGGGCGACCGACGCCGTGGGCGCCGAGGCCGTGCGCAAGGCCGAGGCGCAGGCGAAGGCGACGGCGCGGACGGCGGCCGGGGACGGTGGTGCGCGGGCGACCGGGGACGGTGGTGCGCGGGCGGCCGGGGACGGTGGTGCGCGGGCGGCCGGGGAGGGCGCCCGTATGCGGCCGTTCATCATCGGCGGTTCGCAGACGACCGTAGGCGCGGCGCCCTGGATGGTCCAGCTGGCCTACTTCAACCAGGGGACCGGCGAAGGGTACTTCTGCGGAGGTTCCCTCGTCGCCGCGGACAAGGTGCTGACGGCGGCGCACTGCGTCGACGGACTCGACTGGCGGGTCCACGGTGTCGCGCTCACCGGCGCCACCGGTCTGTACGACTCCGCCGCGGGCACCCTCGCGGGCGTGCACCGGGTGTGGAAGCACCCGAAGTACCGGGCGGCCACCGCCCAGAACGACATCGCCGTGGTGACCCTGGACCGCCCGGTGAAGCAGAAGTGGCTGCGGCTCGCGGCCACCGGGGACACCGCGCTGTACAAGCCCGGCACCTCCGCGACGGCGTACGGCTGGGGTCTGACCTCGGGCCGTGCGGACGGTCAGATGGCGGCGAAGCTGCGCAAGGTGAGTCTGCCGATGGTCGCGGACGCCACCTGTGACCGCGCGATGCGCAATCTGCTGGGCCGGGACTACTTCGTCGCGGGCCAGATGGTGTGCGCGGGCAAGCCCGCGTCCGGCGCGGACCGGGGGACGACCAGTACGTGCAACGGTGACTCCGGCGGACCGCTGGTGGTCGGCGGGAAGATCGCGGGCGTGGTCTCGTGGGGCGTCGAGGGCTGCACGGCCAAGGGCGCGTACCCGGTGTTCGCGAAGGTCAGCTCGTACGTGGCGGCGGCGCAGGCGCGGATCGACGACACGGATCTGTCGTACGACGGGCGCGCGGATCTGCTGGGGCGTACCTCGGCGAACAAGCTGTACCAGATGAACAGCCGGGGCCGTTCGCTGGCGGGCCGCTCCACCGGGGCGGCCGGCTGGCAGTCGGTGAGCTGGGGCCTCCAGGTGGACCTGGACCGGGACGGCGAGCAGGACCTGCTGTACCGCAACTCGCGGGACGGCAAGCTGTACCGCAACTACCGCGACAGGGCGGGCCGGTACACGACCATGCAGGTGTCGTCGGTGGGGGGCGGCTGGAAGTCGTACGCCGTGCCGGGGGACCTCTCCGGTGACGGATGGCCCGATCTGGTGGCGCTCGACGCGTCGGGCAACGCGTATCTGTACCCGGGCAAGGGGAACGGGCACTTCCACGCCAAGAAGAAGGTCGTCTCCGCTGCCTGGAAGGGCGCGAAGCTGTTCGGGCGGGGCGATCTGACGAACGACGGCAAGGCGGACCTGCTGGTGCGGGACAAGGCCGGCACCGTCTGGCTGTACCGGGGGACCGGCAAGGCGTCGGCGCCGTTCGCGGGACGGATCAAGGCCCGGTCGAACTGGAAGTTCACCGCGCTGGTCGGCAACGGCGACATGACGGGCGACGGCATCGCGGATGTCCTGGCCCGTGAGTCGAACGGCAAGCTGTGGCTGTACCCCGGTACGGGCAAGGCGTCGTCGTCGCTGTTCGGTACCCGGGTGTCGCTGGGTTCCGGCTTCAACCAGTACAACCTGCTGTTCTGAGCCCGTCCGGGCACTGAACCCCCGGCCCGGGTGGACGCGCTGCGCGTGCGTACCGCCCGGGCCGGGACCACTTCTTCGTCGGCTTCGTGGTGGCCTCCCAGCTCGGCGGCCGTGTCCTCGACAAGCGGGACGCGCGTCCGGCGATCCGCACGGACCTCGCCGAGGCGAACCAGTGGGTGTTCTACGGCATGGCCGCGGCCCTGGCCCTGGCCTTCCTCTGCGCTCTGGCCCATCCGGGCACGAGGGTCACGGGTACGAGGTTCACGGGCGAGACCGATAGCACATGAGGGATATAGCTCTTCCAGTGCATAATGGTGAGGTGAGCTGGGAAATCCTCCTGTGCGAAGAAGTCAGCGAATGGTTTGTCGATCTGGTCCGGACAGACCCGGCGTCGGCTCATCTGGTCGAACAGGCGATCGATGTCCTCGCCGCTCAAGGACCAACCCTCGGACGGCCGCTGGCGGACCGGGTGAGCCGCTCGCGCCACCACAACATGAAGGAGCTGAGACCAGGATCGGCCGGTACGTCCGAGGTGCGGATTCTCTTCGCGTTCGACCCCTTACGACAGGCTCTACTTCTCGTCGCCGGGGACAAGAACGGCAGCTGGAACGCCTGGTACGACACCAATATCCCGATCGCCGACAAACGGTTCGACAAGCACCTGGATAGCCTGGGTGCCGCGATCGACGAAGCGTGAACGTATGCACAGTTGGGAGAGGGCTGATCATGCACAACTGGAAGGACGTCAAGGCCGAAGCCGCAGCCATCCACAAGGAGAACGGCACGCAGATCAGCGAGGACCGGAAGGCCGGCATCCGTGAGGGGATGGAGGCCCGTGTGAGGGCCTATCGTCTCGCCGAGATCCGCGAGGCACAGGCACTGACGCAGACGGATGTCGCCAAAGCCATGGGGACGACACAGTCCAACGTCTCCCGCTTCGAGCGCGGCGAACTCGGGCGTTCCGAGCTCGCGACAATCAGCGCCTACGTCGAGGCCCTCGGTGGCACCCTGCATCTGGTCGCCGACTTCGGGGACCGTCAGCTCAGGGTGAGCTGACCCGCCGAGTCAGCGCCCGGCCGCGTCGCGGGCCGTACGCCGCGAACCCGCACACGGGCCTGGCCGTCGGTGCCGCTCCGACGGGACGCCCACCCTCCGTGTTCCTGATCCGGACGGGTCACCCGCGCGGCGCTGCTGCGGTGCCCGGCCCCGACCGCGCTGGTCTACTGACCGAGGGCGGCAGCGCCCGGGTACGGGGTCCAGGTTCGGGTTCGGGTTCGGGTTCGTGGTGAAGGAGTGGGCGCGTGACGACAGCGATCATCGGTACCGGGGCGATCGGGGCGCGGCTGGCCGCTTCCCTCACCCAGGGCGGCGAGTCCGTGCTGGTCGCGGGCCGCGATCTCGCGAAGACCCGGGAACTAGCCGACCAACTCGGGGAACGGGCCACGGCGACGACCGTGGACCAGGCCGTCGACATGGCCGATGTGCTGGTCCTCGCCGTCCCGTTCGACACCATCAAGGAACTCGTCGACGAGTGGGGCGAGCGGCTGAACGGCACGATCGTGGTGGATCCGTCGAACCCCATCGTCCCGGACGGCAAGGGCGGCTTCACGAAGACGCTGCCCGAGGAACAGTCGTCGGGCAGCGTCGTCGCCGCGCTGCTGCCGCCGGGCGCCCGGCTGGTGAAGGCGTTCGGCACGCTGCTCGCCCCCTCGCTGGAGTCCGAGGCACGCCGTGAGCCGGACCGGGGCGCCGGGTTCTTCGCGACGGACGACCTGGGGGCGGGCGACGAGGTGGCCCGGCTGATCCGCGCGGCGGGCTTCGCCCCGGTGCCGGTAGGCGGCATCGACCAGTCGCTCCGGATCGAGGTCTTCGGCGATCTGCACGAGGCGACGCTGGGGCGGGTGCCGTCGGTGGAGGAGGGACGCGAGCTGGTGTGAACCCGCGCCCCGTAGGCCCCCTCACGACGATGACCGGTGGCCGGGGCACGCACGGTGACCGCTCCGCGCTCTTCCGGGACGTTCAGCCGAGAAGGTGGTCGAACTCCCCCGCCTTGACGCCCGCGACGAACGCGGCGAGCTTGGCGCGGTCCGTCGTGACGATGACGGCGGGGGCGTCGCTCTCACGTATGTGGAAACGGTCGTCGCTCCGGGCGATCTCGACGCAGTTCTCCCCGCCACCACCGGAGAAGGACGACTTCTGCCACTCGATCGGTTTGGATGCGCTCATTCCGTGGTCTCTCACAGTTCCCGTGCGATGCGGTGGATGATCTGCCGTGATTCGGCTGGATCGAGTGAAGCGGCTTCAGCGATGTCGAGCAACCTTCGGTGCTTCCTCAACTCGGGTTCCGCGTCCAGAAAGCGTCCGCCGAACGCCCCGTCGATCTGCACGGTGTCGAGTTGCGGCACGATGCCACCCGCGTACAGCACCGGCTGTGTCACTTCGATGAAGTCTTCGCAGGTGAACGGCACCACCCGGACGGATACGGCCGGGCGCTCGGAAACAGCGATCAGGTGTTGCAACTGCTTGCGGACGACTTCCCGTCCCCCGAAGCGCATACGGAGCGCGGCTTCGTGGATGACCGCCTCGAAAGGCGGAGGCTCTTCCCGGTCGAGGATCGCGGCGCGCCGCATCCGATGCTCGACGCGTGCTTCGAGTTCATCATCGGGAAGCACAGGCCAGACGCTGGCGAACAAAGTGCGAGCGTAACCCTCGGTCTGGAACAGGCCTGGGATGGTGACACCTTGAAGCATCCTCAGCGTTCGGGCATGCCATTCCAACTCGGCGATGTTGAGGAAACCGGGCGCGAGAACACCGCGGTACTCGTCGAACCAGAACTGTCCGCGCCGTTCACGGGAGATGGCGCACAGGGCTTCGATCAACGCTGTGTCCGCGCACCCGTAGAACGTGGTGAGCCGCCTGATCCGCTCCTCGCTGACACCGATCCGGCCCGCTTCGATGTGGCTGATCTTCGCTTGGTCGGTGGACAACAGACCTGCGGCCTCGCGGGCCGTCCTCGCCGCCTGCTCCCGCAGCTTCCTCAGTTCCACACCCAGTCGCACCTGACGCGCGGTCGGGTTGTCCCTTGGCGGCATGAGTCCCTTTCCCCCTGCGTGACTTCGGCTGTGTCGCGTAACCGTGCCATGCGGACACCTACGAGATCCAACGAGAGTGACAACCTTGCCACGGTGCATACATGCGCCCTATCGTTCAGTGAGCGCGACGTAGCCGTCCGTGACAGGCCGTAGCGCTGCCTTCCACGCGCCCATGGACCACTTGGGAGAACGACGTGCCGCACCCTCACCCTTTAACGCTCCCCGCCTCGGAGAGCTACCGCTTCATCGCCCCCAACACCCCCCGCGCCCCGAGAATCGCGCGGGACTGGGTCGGGTCGCTGCTCCGGACGACCGATCACCCCGCGTTGGTCGACGCGGCGCGGCTGTGCATGTCGGAGGTGGTGACCAACGCCCACCGGCACACCCGTACCCGGCTGATCCATATCGAGGTGACCGTCGGGCCGGATCAGGTGCTGGTCCATGTGCACGACGACCAGCCCCGTAACCTCCCCGTACCGGAACTCCCCCGCGCCGACGAGGCGGAGAGCGGGCGGGGCCTCGCACTGGTCGCGGCGTACGCGGACGACTGGGGTGCGACCAGGTACGGCGAGTGCGGCGAACGCGGCGGAACGGGCTTCGGCGTCAAGTCCGTCTGGTTCGCGCTGGCCGAGCGTGGGGCGGCGGCCCGGTGATCGGCGCGTTCGACGCCGTCGACTGGCTGTTCTGCGTCGTCGGCGCGCTGTCCGTGGGCCTGGGGCTGCTCGCCCTCGTCGCCATCCACGCGTCGATGCCGGACCCGCGCCGCGCGATGACACCGCCGCCGCTCGACCGCCCCGGTCACACGTACCACTGCCATTGTTACGAGCGGCCCTTGCGCGTGGAGATCCTGGAGCCGGACGGCCGTCCACCGCGAAAACCGGTGGCCCGCGCCCGGCACCGCCGCGCACGCTAGGGCCTATGGAACGAACGCAGGACGAACGTCCCCGTCATGAGATCCGCGCCGCGCAGACCGGGGACACCCTCGTCGTCCACCAGGCGTACGCACCGGAGATCGGTGTCCCGGCCGCGCGGGACGGCCGCTTCCCCGCCGCCTGGAAGCGGGACCGGATGACGTGGATCAAGCCGTCGTTCCTGTGGATGATGTACCGCTCCGACTGGGGCACCGCCGAGGGCCAGCGGACCGTACTGGCCGTGGAGATCACCCGCGAGGGTTTCGAGTGGGCACTGGGCAACGCGTGCGTGTCGCACTACGTGCCCGGGCTCCACGCCGACCAGGCCGCCTGGCGCGAGGAACTGCGCCGGGCCCCGGCCCGGGTGCAGTGGGACCCGGAGCGCGACATCCATCTGCGGCCCCTCCCCCACCGCGCCCTCCAGCTGGGCCTCACGGGCGAGGCGGCCCACCGGTACGCGGACGAGTGGATCGTCTCGATCACGGACGTGACCGCCCTCGCCCACGAGGTCCACGCACACGTGCGGGCGGGCCGCCCCGACGAAGCGCGACGACTGCTCCCCGACGAGACCCCGTACGAGCCGAGCACCCCCGGGGTGACGGCACGGATTCGGGAAGCGTAGCGGCGTATCAGGGAAATGAGCAGGTCAAGACTGGTGCGTCTACTAAATTAGTAGAGATTAGTAGCTCACTAGTAGGTATCGCGAAAGCGCTCAGCACTCCCGTTCACCGATGAGCACTCGCTGAAACCGCAAGTCGACAGGGTCGGCAGATCTACTATTCTGGTAGGGATTAGTAGATCACTAGTAGGCGATGCCGGTCGCCGAATCCAAGCGGACCATGCCGGTGCGGTGATGCCGTTGCGGTGAGGAGCGATCCATGAAGAGGCCCATGCCGCCGCCCGACGTGGACGGGCTGATCGAGGACATGCTCAGCTCCTCCCCGCACAAGCTGGCCGGGCTCATGATCGGGCAGTCCGGACCCGGACCGGCGGACCACACCTATCTGCCCTGGGACAAGATCAGGTTCAAGAAGCCACCCGAAGGGCTGGACCACGAGGAGTGGTGGATCACCATCAAGCTGGCCCGGCGCCAGATGATGCGAAGACTGCCGTTGCTGGACATGGCGGGGCGACACTTCTCCTTCACGCTGCCCGACCCCGTCCTGAAGGCCCTGGAGCAGATCAGCCGTGACGCCAGCGGAAAGATCACGATCAGCGAGCAGGTGACGAACCCCGGCACTCGGGACCGCTACCTCGTGAACTCACTGATCGAGGAAGCGATCCATTCGAGCCAGCTCGAAGGAGCGGCCACCAGTCGCAAGGTCGCCAAGGACATGCTCCGCACGGGACGCACTCCGCGCACCCGGGACGAGCGGATGATCGTCAACAACTACCGGGCCATGCGGATGATCGGCGAGATCAAGGACGCTCCCCTGACTCCGGACCTCATCTGCGAGATCCACCGGATCGTCACGGACGGCACGCTGGACAGCCCGGAGGCATCCGGGCGGTTCCAGCTTCCCGGTGAGGAGCGGGTGATGGTCCTCGCCGACGACGGTGAGGTGCTGCACGTTCCGCCCCCCGCCGGGGAGCTTCCCGAGCGCGTGGCCCGGTTGTGCCGGTTCGCCAACGGCGAGCTCGACGACGGCAGTTACGTCCCGCCTGTCCTGCGGGCGATCACCCTGCACTTCATGATCGGGTACGACCACCCGTTCGAGGACGGGAACGGACGCACCGCCCGGGCCCTTTTCTACTGGTCGATGCTGAAGGAGGGCTTCTGGCTGACGGAGTTCGTGGCGATCTCCCAGATCCTCAAGAACGCTCCCGTCCGCTACGCCGAAAGCTATCTCCACAGCGAGGACGACGAGAGCGATCTCACCTACTTCCACCTCTATCAGCTCCAGGTACTGCAACGGTCCATCGAGAACCTCCACCAGTACCTGGCCCGCAAGTCCCAAGAGGTCAGGGAGCTCCAGCGGAAGATCTCGGGAGCCGGGAACACGTTCAACCACCGGCAGACCGCACTACTGGAGCACGCCCTGAAGAATCCGGGCGCCTCCGTCACCGCCCGTTCCCACATGACGAGCCACAACGTGGTCTACGAGACCGCCCGTCAGGACTTGATCGCGCTGGAGGAACGCGGGCTCTTCGTGAAGCAGAGGCGCGGAAACACGTTCGAGTGGACGCCGGTGCCTGATCTGGACGCCCGACTGCACCGGTTGGATGGGGAATGAGGCACGCCCGTCCCCCGAGCGGACCGCCCGTACCCGTACCCGTCAGGCCACCGGTTCCCGCTTCGTGAGCGGGTCGTTGGGGGCGGCCGGGGGCACGGAAACGTCGGTCACCGTCACGGCGGGGGCGGGGGCGGTCGTGGGGACCGCTTCGGTCCTGGCCTCGTCGTCCGCCGGCACGGGGATCTGCACCGGCGACTCGGAGCGTTCCAGCGGCGGCAGCCCCCGCATCAGCGCCCAGTAGCCGAGCGCCGCGATCACGCCGAGGAGCGCGCAGCTCGCCCAGAGCCAGTCCGCGCCGTAGCGGTCGATCATCTGGCCGGACATCAGCGGGGCGATCAGGCTCGCGACGGCCCAGGACAAGGTGTACATGCCCTGGTAGCGGCCCCGGCCGTGGGTCGGGGAGAGCCGGACGACCAGGCCCGTCTGGGTGGGGGCGTTCACGATCTCGGCCAGGGTCCAGACACAGACCGTCAGGCTGAACACGGCGACCGAGTCCGCGAACGCGGTCAGGCCGAAGCCGAGGCCCACCACGACCGACGACGCGATCAGCAGCATGCGCGGGTCGCGGTGCTGGATGAAGCGGGTGACGGGGATCTGGAGGGCGACGATCAGGACGCCGTTCACGGCCATGGCGAGCCCGAAGTCGGCGGGCGTGAATCCCGCCTCGCCCATCGCGATCGGCAGTCCCACCGAGCTCTGCATGAAGATCAGCGAGATCAGGAACGACAGCCCGACCACACCCATGAACCGGCCGTCGCGCAGCACGGTCCCGAGGCCCACCTCCGGCTCGGCGGCCTTCTCCTGCTCGGTGCGCACCGGACGGGACTCGGGCAGCTTCACGAAGACGACGATCGCGCAGGCGAGGGTCATCACGGCCTCGCCGAGGAATCCGGCGAGATAGCTGTACTCGGCGATGAACCCGGCGGCGATGGAGGAGATCGCGAAGCCGAGGTTGATCGCCCAGTAGTTGAGGGAGAACGCGCGGACCCGGTCCTCGGGGCGGACGATGTCGGCCATCATCGCCTGGACGGCCGGCCGGGACGCGTTGCTGGCCGCGCCGACGAGGAAGGCGACGGCCGCGATCGCGGCGGGGTGCTGGACGAAGCCCAGCAGCGCGACGGACACGGCCGTGGAGGTCTGCGCGACGAGCAGGGTGGGGCGGCGGCCCAGCCGGTCGGCCATGACCCCGCCGCCGAGGGACGAGATCACACCGCCGAGGCCGTAGAGGGCGGCGACGAGTCCCGCGAAGGAGGCGGAGTAGCCGCGCTCCAGGGTCAGGTAGAGCGCCATGAAGGTCGCGACGAAGCCGCCGAGCCGGTTGACCAGGGTGCTGGTCCACAGCCACCAGAACTCCCGGGGCAGCCCGGACACGGTTTCGCGCAGCGCGCGCCCGACGGCGCCGCCGGGACCTCTGACGCTCATACGGGACTCCCCCCTCGGCACACACGGGTGCCCGGTACACACAATGCAGAGATGTAAGTGCTGAAACGCGTAACCACACATTACGAGGGCCTGTCGTGATGGCACCAGTCAATTGACCAGGAACGTCAAACGACTAGGTCACAGGGGGTACGGGGAGCCCCGGGCCGGACATCCGCGACACCCGTCCAGAAGCCGGACCGGGCGCGCGGGCGGCGCAGGGGTTCGATTACGCTCGGGGGCATGGCCGACGCACCGTACAAGCTGATCCTCCTCCGCCACGGCGAGAGCGAGTGGAACGCGAAGAACCTGTTCACCGGCTGGGTGGACGTCAACCTGACCGAGAAGGGCGAGAAGGAGGCGATCCGCGGCGGTGAGCTGCTGAAGGACGCCGGCCTGCTGCCCGATGTCGTGCACACCTCGCTCCAGAAGCGCGCGATCCGGACCGCCCAGCTCGCGCTGGAGTCGGCCGACCGCCTCTGGCTGCCGGTGCACCGCAGCTGGCGCCTGAACGAGCGCCACTACGGCGCCCTCCAGGGCAAGGACAAGGCCCAGACCCTCGCCGAGTTCGGCGAGGAGCAGTTCATGCTCTGGCGCCGCTCGTACGACACGCCGCCGCCCGCGCTGGAGGACGGCACGGAGTTCTCGCAGAGCGGGGACGCGCGCTACGCGACGATCCCGCCGGAGCTGCGCCCCCGTACGGAGTGCCTGAAGGACGTCGTCGTCCGGATGCTCCCGTACTGGTACGACGGCATCGTCCCGGACCTCCTCGCGGGCCGCACGGTCCTCGTCGCCGCCCACGGCAACAGCCTGCGCGCGCTGGTCAAGCACCTGGACGGCGTCTCGGACGAGGACATCGCGGGCCTCAACATCCCCACGGGCATCCCCCTCGCCTACGAGCTCGACGCGGAGTTCCGCCCCCTGAAGCCGGGCGGCACGTACCTCGACCCGGCCGCTGCGGCGGCAGCCATCGAGGCGGTCAAGAACCAGGGCAAGAAGAAGTAGGCAGGGCCGAAGAAGCCCCCCACATGCAGGTTTTCCGCGAGGTGGGGGGCTTTTTGGTGCGCTGGGCCGTCTGTGGGCCGTCACATGCTCAACGGGCCGTCAGGCACGTCGGCTCCAGCGGCGGATGCGGATGTCGAGGACGATCAGCAGTGCCACGGGAACGACGATCTCTGCGGGGGCGTCGGCCGACAACGCGAGCGCGCCCCCGGCAGTGCCGATGAGCGCGAGCGGCAAGTCACGAGGACAGATGTCGACGGTGACACCTGTGCGTGGGACCATGAGGCCTCCATCTGTGATTGGTTCCTGGCTAGGGATTCCGAGTGCGGAAATGGAAAAGAATGCCGCCCATGCACGGGCGGCATTCGCATGTGGTGAGACTTTCACACAGCCCTGCTTCCAAGACAAACGTGCATCTAGAAGAGGGTTTGACTTCAAAAGTAGAAATGTCACAAGTCGCAGCTTGACGAGGCGCCCTCATTTCACTTGATGAATAGATCACTGCATGGCCTGGATGGCGCGACCACCCTCCCTGACAAGGGAGTTCCCTTGCTAGGGAGGGATCTTAGCGTGGCCCCACACGCCTGGTCCGCTCTTCGAACATTCGCCATCATCCGTTTATGGATGGAACATTCTGCCCGTGGATGGAAGCACAGCTTCTGAGCCTCTATTCCGGCCACGCGCTTAGTTTCTGAGCCTACATCGCTGCGGTGGCTCACTTTCCGTGCGGTTTCATTTCGTACGCGTGCTCGATTGCCTTACGTGTCCGCTCCTGGCTGGACGGCATCAAGTGCGCGTACACCCGCAACGTCAAGCCGGGCTCCGAGTGCCCGAGGCACTCGGCCAACGCCTTGACGTTCTCCCCGGCATCCAGCAGCACCGACGCGTAGAAGTGCCTCATGGCGTGCATCCCGTTCTCGCGTGACTCGGTGTGCGGAGCTCCAGCCTCCGGGGCCGGGATGACGCTGGCCGAAGCCAGGGCCGGCTTCCAAGCCTCCTCGTTCAGCGAGGTTCGCCAGACGTGACCACCGCGCGGCGCCGTGAAGATGAGCCGCTTGGTCACCAGTGGTCCACCCGCGACCTTCCACGGCAACGTGATCTCGACCGGCGGGAACTGCTTCATGTGCGCCCGCAGCGCGTCCGCGACGGGACCAGGGAGCGGAACGTCCCGCAACTTGCCGCCCTTGGGCGGAGCGAAGACAGGCTTGCTGCGACTCAACATGAGCTGCTGAACGACGTGCAACGTGTCCGACCGGAAGTCGATCGCGTCGACCGCGACACCCAGGATCTCGCCTTGCCGCAGGCCGCAGCCGCCGCCGAGGTCGACCATCGCCTGATACCGCTCCGGCAGGCCCGCACGCACCGCGAAGAGCCGTTCCGTCGTCCAAGGCGTAACGCGCTTCGTGTCCACGGTCGGCGGTCGTACCGAGCGCGCGGCGCAAGGATTTCGAGGAAGGTGCCCGTCATCCACGGCCGCGCTGAGAGCAGCCCGCACGTTGGAGTAGATCGTCCGGGCGTACGAGCCGCGCACACCGTTCGCCTGGAGCTGCTGCGCCCAGTCGCGGATGTGCGCCGGCTAGAACGAACCGAGCGGACGCGTGCCGAGGTACGGGAACGCGTGCAGCCGGAGCTGCGACTCCATCGAGGCTTGCGTGTTGGGGTCCGCCCCTTGGGTGGACACCCAGCCCTCCGCGTACTGCTGGAAGGTGGTCCGGGCCGCGCGGGGATCGATGTACTGTCCCCGCGCCATGTCCGCTTCGGTATGGGCCAGCCACTGAGGTTTTCTCAGCGATGATCATTTCCAGATTCCGTTGAGGACGAGGGCGGCTCGGGTGATGTCGCCGACCCGGCTGGGGCTGAGCGTGATGTGCTGCAAGGTGCGCCATCGCTGTTTGAGCTCGGCGACGGTGCGCTCGCCGAGGGCTCGGAGGTGTCGGATCAGGGTGTTTGTCATGCGGGTGTCGATGTGAAGTGCGCGCTCGGAGCGGCCTTTTGGGCGGCGGACGGGAACGCGGATGCCGATGCCCGCGCCGATGTAGCCCTTGTCGGCCAGGGTCGGCAGGCCGGCGGTGGCCGCCTTGTACAGCGCGGGCAGCACGTGGATGCGGGCGGCGGTGATGTCGGGGACGCTGCCGGGCTCGACGTCGGAGACCCACAATGGGGTGCCGTCCGGGGCGGACAGGAACTGGATGTTGCCGCCGAATGCCTTGTGTTTCTGGCTGAACCACAGGTCGTTGCCGTTCTCGCGGACACCGGCCACGCGGTCGCATTCGATGAGCGTCCCGTCCAGGACCACGTGTGTCATGCCTTCGCGTCGACAGCGGGCGAGGACCTCGTGCAGGTCCGGGGCATGCTCGGCAAGGACGTCGATGCCTTCGTGCAGGTAGCGGTAGCCGGTGGCCTGGGAGATGTTGGCGTCGCGGGCCAGGCAGTGCACGCAGCCGCGCTCGCGGAACCAGCGCAGGACCAGCACGGCCTGGCGGAACGGGCCCAGGGCCCGGCTGCCGCGCGGGGTACCGATGTGCCGTCGGTGTGCTGCGAGCAGGCGGGACAGGTAGTCCACGACGTGGCGTGGGACGTCGAGCGTGGCAACATAGGTGACCAACGTGAAGCCTCTGGTGGTTACGGACATGATCTTGTGGTGAGACCTGTCCTACCAGGGGCTTCACGTCTGTTCGGAGCCGGGGCTGTCCAGCCCAATCCACCCGGGTGTACCGATCAACCCGCTCCGCGAAGATCATTTCACTGAGAAAACCTCACTGATCAGCGAGCCGCTCCTGTCGGTCCGGGAAACTCTTCGACTTCTCCGTGCCGTCCGGCCCCACGTAGCGCGCGCGGTAGCGGGACCCCACTCCGTAGCGATCCGACTTCACCTTGCGCGGCTTACCGTCAGGACCGGTCACGGTCACGAACCAGCGGTCCTCAATGTGTCCGGCCATCAGGCAGCCGCCTCGCTCCGGCGGGAGTCGACCCAGGCCTGTACGTCGTCGGGGTCGAATCGGAGGTGCCGGCCGACACGGAAGCCGCGGGGTCCGGTCCGCTTGCGGCGCCACTGGTAGACCGTCTCGACGCTGGGCAGCTCGAACATCTCGACCAGGTCGTCGGGCGTCAGACAGCGACTCGGCAGAGGGAGCGCCATGGTCACCACTCCCCCTCGTTGACCAGCTCCGCCATGGCTTCACGGGCGGTTTCGCGGTTGAGCTGGAGACCACGGGCGATGGTCGCGGCGAGGACGGATTCGCCGGGCGAGTGACCGTGGCCGACGTACTGCCAGTCGGCCAAGACGAGCACGGTGTCCGGGACGCGGTCCTCCAGGCCGAGGGACTGCCGTTCCTGAGCGGCACGGAAGTCGGCGCGGGCCTGGCGGAGCTCGCCGAGAGTAGTCGAGTAGCGGCGGGACTTCGAGGAGAAGTGCCCGCGGAACCCGAGCATGTGCGCCCAGGCACGCAGCCGACGTTCGGGTTAGAGCGAATCGAGGAGGTGGCATGCGGCGATGAGGCGGCGAGCGTGGTCGGGAACGCCGTGGCGATCGAGCTCGGAGAGTTCACCAATGCGGCGGCCTAAAGTACCGGTGTTCTCCGCCGCCTTGGTGACGTACTTCGCCACGTAGGACGCCACAGCCTGTTCGGTGATGTCGGAGCCGTCGCCGAAGGCAGCGACCGGACGGACGTCGAGTTGTGTGCCCCAGCCAAAGGTACGAGCGGGCTGATCGTCGGCGGCGGGAGCGGACACCGAGGTGTAGTTGTGGCGAGCTGCTGCGTGGATTGCGTCGGTGAGCAGGTCGACGGTGGCCCAGGACGGAGGAGGAGTGCCAGGCCCGTCGGGTCCGTCGATCCGCATCACGGCGTGGAAGTGGATCGCCCCGCGCTTCTGGAACTCCGCGACCTTGCCGTACGAGAGCCGGGCTGATTCCTTCAGTTCGGTCTGTGTGAGTCCGGCGCGTGCCGCTATCTCCCGTCGGAGGCGAGTGGTGAACCGCATCCAGAGGTCGCCCGCGTGGTTGTTGAACAGGACCGATCCGGCGTAGTCGTACGTCTCGGGATCCAGCGCGGTGCCGCGTTCGGGTGCGTCGGCGGAGTGCCGGCCACAGCAGCGGCAGGTGCCATGGTCGGGACGGTTGTGAACGGGGCCGAAAGACAGAGCGGTGAGGGTGACGAAGACGCGGGGGTGATCCCGCACGGTGGCGGGGATGTCGCGGCGGTCGTCTCCGGCCAGGCCCGCGCGGATCAGGTGGAAGGTGTCTCCGGCGTACGTCCAGGCGCAAGAGGGGCAGCGGGACGCTCGGCGGTTGCCGCAGGCGAGGCCAGAGACGTCCGCCGGGTTCCGTCTCGGTCGAGTAGTGGAACAGCGGTACCCGGCGGGGAGCAGGCACGGCAGAGGCCCCCGACCATACGTACTGGTCGGGGGCCTCTCGCCTGCGGTGGGTGTGGGATTTGAACCCACGGTGACATCGCTGCCACGACGGTTTTCAAGACCGTCCCCTCGATCACGTTCACGAGCACGTGACCTGCAACAACGATGGTTCGGTGGCCTAAAACGTGTCCTTGGCCCGCAGATTGCCCACTGGAGTCAGCTGGATCAATCACCCGACGGGCCCAGTGGTGGCATGGCGTCGAAACCTCCACCCGTTACACCAAGAATGTTGCCAGCGCAGCGCATCTAGCGCACCCCTTCGCCTGCTCGTAATATTCACTCGGGGATCCCAATTCGAACGAAAAATTCTGCAACAAACAGGGGGCACAGGTTGAGAGATACAACTAAGCGCAGCCAGGACATACGCATTTCATCAGTCGAGCTGCACGGATTCAGAGGCGTCCCCACATCACTCGCTGTCTCCTTCACGAACAACAATGACCATCCGATCTCTACGATAATTTTCGGGGACAATGGTTCCGGTAAGTCGTCCATTGTTGACGCCGTCGAGTGGGCGTGCCAAGGGCGCGTCGCCCGAAGTTCCGCTTTTCGCGGAACTGCAAGACCGTCGCTAATCAATCTAGCGACACCTGCCCAGGAGTGCTCTGTGCGCGTCAGGTTGTCGAGTGACGTTCTGGTGGAACGAACAGCTCGTATCGAATACGAAGGAGCTATCCGAGTGAGCGGTGACCCCATACCCGAAGAGTTCGGGCGGGTCCCAATGATGCTCAAACGAGCCGATATTCTACGATTCCTCGACACGGCACCATCGAAACGCGGGATACTTTTTCTTGATCACGTATTCGACGATATCGATCAATTCACGCCACGGAATCTTTCCACTCCGGACCAGTTCGCTATAGAAGAAGAGCGGCACGAAGTTAAGCGTCAGATGCGTGAATCTGCAGAAGCGCTGGCAAAAATGCTCTCTATATCGCCGCCACCGTACGATGCTAACGACATCGAGCACATGATTGCGATCGATGTATATAAAGGGATTCAAGAATTTGATCGATCTCGCGTAACCGTACCGAGGGGCGTACAACAGAAGGTTGACGAGATCTTTGCTTTCAGAGCCAAAGTAAAGCAACTGAACAAGGAAGCTCGCAGGCTGAAGATTCCGGATGACAGCGGGCGGGGCGTTGACCGTGTTCGCGCGATGCAAAACCTGCTGGGTGAGGTGGGGGGGTGGCTAACCGAATCTTTTCTCTCTGTTACGCAAGCAAGTCACGTACGTCGGATCCAGCCCGCATTTGGCCGGATAAGTGCGCTTTCCCTTGAGTTAAACGTAGAGCTATCAAGCGGATCGACCGTAACTCCACAGCAGGTATTCAGCGAGGGATACCAGGATCTAATCGCACTGTTGTACTTTCTGGCCGTTGCGCGCGCGGCTGGTGAACAGGGGCAAGCTCGCGTCCTAATCCTCGATGATGTTTTGCAGAGCGTGGACGCAGGCATTCGCGTGGCCGTGATGGAACTTATAGTCAAAGATTTCAAAGCCTGGCAGCTTCTAATCACCGTTCATGACCGATTCTGGCGAACTCAAGTGAGAGACATATTCCAACGCGCCGGTACCCCCGTAGGTGAAGTCGAAATTCGGCGATGGTCATTCGGAGATGGGCCGAATGTAACTACAGCTGGCAATGAGACAGAATCGGCGCTTTGGAACGCCTTGAGCGGCAACGACCCATTCGCTGTCTGTGGCCTGGCTGGCCGCCTTCTGGAGCAAATGTGCGATCGAATGAGCTGGGTAATTCCGGTAAGCGTGAAACGCAAGCGAGGCGACGCCTACACACTCGCAGATACATGGGCAGGAACAATGAAAGAACTAAAGCGAACTTCCTGCGCAGACGACGTCACATCCGTAGACAGGTGGATCCACCTTCGCAACTTGGCAGGGGCGCACTACAACGAATGGGCGGAAGGACTCAGCTGGGACGAAGCCGAATCTTTTGGCTACTCGGTACTCGATCTCTATTCGCACCTGCGCTGTCGTCAATGCAGTCAATGGGTTACAAAGACATCCGCCTACTCCTACGCGTGTAAATGCATGGGCACAAAAATCGATCCGGCGTGACTTCCTCGCTTCCACTGAGTCGCCTCTCTCCTGTGAGGGCTAAAAGCGCTGCCCCTCTCCGGTCCCTACGTCGGGCCTACCCGGGCTGCGAGTGGCAGACAGGCGGTAGGCACTTCCGCGAGGCCGAACCCTTCTGGGACTCCGTCTGCGTAGACGTCCCCGGGGGCTATGCCCGGCAGGAAAGGTGTCTCCACGTGGAACTGCGGCGAGCGTAACCGAGTCCCTGAAGCGGTGTTCGGGCGCCTCAGGCTGGGCCGTCCCTGGGCCGTCCGAGGTTGCTCAAGGGCACCCAATGACGACCAATGGTGACCGCTCACGCCAAGTCGATCAGCATCCCCACCTGCAAAAACCCTGGTCGGCGAGATATCCCGCAAGACCCAGGGCAAGAAGAAGTAACACCGTTTGAGGCAGGGCTGGTTGAACGGGCCCCCTGCCTGCGGATCTTCCGCAGGCAGGGGGCCCGTCGCTGTGCCGGGGCCGCCTCCGGGCCGTCAGGCGCGACGACGCTGGCGGCGGCCGTGGTCCGGGCCGGTGCCGGACGGGTCCCGCCGCGTTCCCAGAGCCGGCGTCGTTCACTCCTGCGAGTGAACAGCCGAGGCATCGCCCCAGGTCCGCCAGGCCGGCCGGGAGACTGGGGCGGGTCCGTGGATCACGCACCGGAGGAGCGATCGTCATGGCGGAAGAGCTGTTCGCGACGTTGAAGACGAATCAGGGTGACGTCGAGGTCAGGCTGCTGCCGGACCACGCACCCAAGACGGTCAAGAACTTCGTCGAGCTGGCCAACGGCGACCGGCAGTGGATCGATCCGACGACCGGGCAGCCGAGCACCGAACCGCTCTACGACGGGACGGTGTTCCACCGGGTCATCGAGGGCTTCATGGTCCAGGGCGGTGATCCCCTCGGCAACGGGACGGGCGGACCCGGCTACACGTTCGCCGACGAGTTCCACCCGGACCTGGCATTCACCAAGCCCTATCTGCTGGCCATGGCGAACAGCGGGCCCGGCACCAACGGGTCCCAGTTCTTCATCACCCTGTCGCCTACCGCCTGGCTCACCGGCAAGCACACCATCTTCGGTGAAGTCGCCGACGACGCGAGCAAGCGGGTCGTCGACGCCATCGGCACGACGGAGACCAACCCCCGCAACGACCGCCCGGTGCGGGACGTGGTCATCGAGAAGGTCGTCGTCGGGAACCGCTGACCTCGCTCACCGCGTATGCGGTCCGGTCCCCCCTCCGTTCACGGCGCCGTCCCGCCCGTCCCACGCGGGTTCGTCTCCCGGGCCCGGGCGAGCAGGGCCCGCTGCGCGTCGACCCATCCCGACGGCAGGGCGAACAGGGGCACGGTGACCGTGACCCCCGACGAGGGCGCGTCGTGCACGGTCACCGCCATCCGGTCGTGGCCGTCGGGCCTGAACCTCATGGACGGGACGCGCCCCCCGCCGAGCCATCCGGCGTGCCTCCGGGACGCCAAGGTCTCCAGGACCGTCTCCCACTCCTCCAGGTCCTCCGGCGTCACCACTGCCCGGAACGTGGCGTTGAGGGACTCCGCCGTGACGGCTATCTCGCAGTCGAGGTAGCCGTCGCCCGACAGGGAGTCCCGTATCCGTATGACGACGCTGTGGCCGCTCGTCCCCGGCCGGTCCGCCAAGTGGACCAAGTCGGCCCCGTCGTACGTCGGTTCCATGATTTCCCCTCCCGGGTCGGCTGACCCGGGCATCCTCTCCTGCCGCACCGACAACGTGGTGCTCCCTGGCCCCTCAGCCCCCCGGGCCCGCCCCCGCGTCCAGCTCGCACAGCGTCCCGTAAGCAGCCTGGATGAAGGGGGCGCCCAGGGTCGGGGCCGTGTTCGTCAGGGCCGCGAGGGCCGTGCCGGAGCGGGGGAGGAAGCCCACGAAGGCGGTGAAGCCGCGGGTGCCGCCCGAGTGGTGGAGGAGGGGGCGGCCGTCGCGGGGGCGGAGGTTCCAGACGAGGCAGAGGCGGTTGGCCGAGCGGGGGAGCGCGAGTCGCGGGCGCTGGACGTCGGCCAGGGCCGCGCGCAGGGGCGGGGGTGCGGGGCTCGACGCCGGGTCGAGCAGTGCCGTCAGCACGGTGAGCAGGTCCCGGGCGCTGGAGCGCAGGGCCCCTGCGGCGGGCAGGCCGGGGATCAGCCAGACGGGACGGGGGTGCCCGCGCCAATGGCCCTGGGCCTGGGGGCGATCGGGGTCGCAGTCGGTGTCCGTCAGGCCCAGGGGGGTGAGGACCCGTTCGGTGAGGAGGGCGCCGTAGTCTGCGTCCGGGTCCTCCTCACTGCCTCCCGCCGCGCGGGCCAGCGCGTGGCCGAGCAGTCCGGCCCCGAAGTTGGAGTACCGCACCCGGGTGCCGGGGCGGTGGCGTGGCTCGGCACGGGAGAACGCCGTCAGCAGCTCGGCGGAGGAGTATCCCGCGTACGGGTTGCTGAACCACGCGCGGCGGGCCGAGCCGGTCAGCAGGCCCGGGGGCAGCCGGGGCAGCCCGGAGGTGTGGGTGGCCAGATGCAGCAGGGTGATCGGCGGGGCGGCGGCGCCGCGCGGCAGATAGCGGGCGACGGGGTCGTCGTACCGGACCTCGCGCCGGGCGACCAGCTCCGCGAGCAGCAGCGCGGTGAACGTCTTGGTGACCGAACCGGTCTCGAAGCGGGTGCCGGTGTCACCGCCGCGCGCCAGCGCGGTCCGTTCGCCGCCCCGGATCGCCGACACGGCCACGGCCGGCCCGCCCTTGGCGGTGTCCAGCAGTGGCCGCAGCCGGGCTTCGAGGGACGGGGACGGGGACGGGTCGGTCACCCGGTCGCGGGGTGGGCCGTCCACGCGCGGTTCACCGCCCGCCCCACCGTGACCCATCGCACCGCCGCCGGCCGGACCACCCACCGGCGTCCGGCCACCGACCGGGGCGCCCGCTCCACCACCGCCGACTGCCTCACCCGCGAGAGCAGAACCGCCCGCCCCACCGCCGTCCAGGTCCCTCGCACGCGCCTCGTCGCCCGCCCCACCGTGGCCCACCGCACCGCCGCCTACCGCCCCACCCGCGAAAGCAGGACCGCTCGCCCCACCGCCGTCCGGCCCGCCCGCAGGCACCTCACCAGCCACTCCACCACCACCCCCGCCGACCGGTTCACCCCCGCGGGCCGGGCCACTCACCCGGCCGTCGCTCCGGCCGTCGCACCGGCCGCGCGGGCCAGGGCGATCGAGCCCGCCATGGCGGTGACGACCACCGTGTGCTGGTGGTCCGTGAAGCGCTGCTGCGGGTCGTCGTCCACGGGGTCGCCGTCGCGGGGGATGAAACCGTCCTCGTGCTGGAGGGACGCGATCGCGTCCCACGCCGCGGGGTCGCAGTACGGCTCGTCCAGGCTGGCGCCGACGATGAGCAGTTCGCCCACGAGGTCCCACTGGGCGACCTCCAGCCAGATGTCGGTCCACACCGGCAGCCAGGTCCGCAGGTACTCCGCCAGCTCGGGCGCGAGGCCCTGCGGGCGGCCGCCCCAGTCGGTGAGGTGGAAGACGGTGTGGGTCATCGCGTAGGCGGTGATCCAGTTGATGGCCCATGGCTCGGGCCTGCCGCCGAGCCAGGTGGCGCGGGCGAGCGCCGACCAGTCCTCCTGGCTGTCGAGGCCCGCGACCCGGGCGGCGTTGGCGACGGCCAGCCGGCGGTTGGGCATCTGCTCGACGCCCTGGACGGAACGCAGCCCGCCGAGGTGGCCGAGCAGCCGGTGCAGGTCGGGGTGGCGGTACCCGCAGCGGGCGAATGTCGCGTACGTCTCCAGCGGGTCGGTCATCAGGATGTGCTGGAGCTGGCGCTCGTAGAGCATGTCGCCGCCCCGGAACTGCTCCCAGGTGAAGTCCAGCAGGTCCTGCGCGGCGACCAGCTGCCCGGCGCCCGCGACGCCCTCCCGCAGCACGATGGACGCGGCCAGCGCCGTCTCGCCGAGCGGCTTGTAGACGCTGTCGGGGTCGGCGAGCGTCTCCGAGGTGCCCTGCGGAAGTGCTCCGTAGGCGCGGTTGGCGTGCAGCCAGGACAGGGAACGGTCGGTCATGCGCCGGGCCACCAGCGCCACGGACTCGGGAACCGCTGTCGTCATGTCCGTACCGCCTCTGGTTCCTGCGGGAGCCGTCCGTCGAGCAGATGCCGGGCGATGGCCAGGTCGACCGCGGTACGGGGGCCCACCCCGCCCAGCAGCCGTACGTGCTCCGCCATCGGCGCCGGGTCCACGGGCAGGGCGACGCCCTCGTGGTGCAGCCAGGCGAGCCAGCGGATGAGGCACACGGCCGTGCGGTGGTCCCGGCGCAGCACCGAGCGGGTGGCGCCGCGGGCCAGCGGCAGGGCCGCCGCGCGCGCCGCCTCGTGCACCGGGCCGTCGAGGCCGGGGATCGCGAGCGTGGCCAGCTGCGCCATGCGTACGGACCAGCGCCGCCAGTCGGTGGTGTCGGCGAGCTCGTCGTCGCCCTGGGGCGGTGCGGTGGTGCCCGGGGCGCTCCCGCCGCTGAACCGGGCCAGGCACTCGGCCGTCGCCCAGTCGCGCCAGGCGAGGGTCCGCTGCTCGGTACGGGCGGTGGGGGCCTGCGCGGTGGGGTCCGGGGCGGGGAACGCGGCGAGGGAGCGGGCCACGGTCGCCGCGTCGTCGGTGTGGAAGGGGACCCCGGTCAGGACGTGCGGGGTGAAGGTGTCCGCGCCGATCACCCTGATCGCGGCGAGGGCGGCCACCGAGTCGGAGGCGGTGTCGAAGTGCCGGGAGACGAACGCCGTGCCCCCGGCGCCCCGAAGGGCGCTGAGGACACGGGTCGCGAGTTCGTCCGCCGCTGAGGCGAAGTCCGCGCGGGAACTCACTTGCCCGTCGGCTCCTTCGGCTCCTTCGGGGACAGGAGCAGGAGCGCGAGGAGCAGGCCGGCGGCCTCCGGTGCGTAGACCGGCGCACCGCTGACGGTGGTCTCCGGTTCCAGCATCAGCGTTCCTACGGCCGACATCTCACTTTCGGTAGCGACGATGCGGGTGTCCTTGTGGGTGAGCATCTGTGCCTCCTTCGAGAGCGACATATCACCACTTATATGGTGATGCCGCTTCCGAGGTTAGCCGCTGGTACGGGAATTGGAGCCGTGAGGTCCGGATATTCAGCCGAACGGGGGCGCGCCTCCGGCGCCGTCACGGCGGCGCGGACGCGCGCCGGAGTACGCCACCGGCTCCGACCTGCGGTTTCGCGACCCGCACTCCGTACGGGGGAGGGGGCCGCCCGCGGGGGCGGCTGGAGGTGGCGACCGGAGGGGTGGGCGAACTTATAGGGTTCCGGGAGGAGTTGCCCCCGGCCGGTCAGGGGTGGCGGGCGGCGGCGGACGGGTACGTGGCCCCGGTCCGTGGCACCCCGAGGGGGCGCGGGCGCCTCCGTGAGTGAGCCCCCACACCCCCGCACCTCGTCCGACCGTCCGGTTCACCCGAACAGCGGACGACGAGGGCACCCCTTATCCGCAACATCAGCCAAGGGGAGTGCTCCCCAGCACGGACGTGGGGCCCCCGCACACCGCCCACCCGGGGGAAACCTCACCGCGTCCGCGTCGTAAGCATTCCGTGACCTCACCACACCGACCGCATGGGTTCACCGTCCGTTCACCTGTGGCCGTAGGCCGCGTCACCTGTTCTGCCTAATTTCGGTCGTACCGGGTGCGAACCGGGGCCTTCGTGGTCCAGGGCCCCGTAACCGGTGAACGCACGACCGGACACCCTCCGGACCTCCGCGGCGCACCTCTTCCGCGCCGAGGGGGTCCGACCGACGACACGCACGCCGCCGACGCAACGCGCGGCTCCTGGAAGGAACACCCGAAAAGTGAAGCTTCAGCGCAAGAACCGGCTGCGCGCCCTCTCCCTCGGTGCGGTCGCCGTCTCCGGCGCCCTGGCCCTCACGGCGTGCGGCTCGGACGACACCGGCGGCGGTTCCACCGACGCCAGCGGCGGCGCGCAGACCGCCGCCGCGGGCTCCATCGCCTGCGACGACGCCAAGGGCGAGGTCCTCGCGGCCGGGTCCTCCGCGCAGAAGAACGCCATCGACGCCTGGGTGAAGAACTACCAGGCGGCCTGCAAGGACGTCCGGATCAACTACAACCCCAAGGGGTCCGGCGCCGGCATCACCAACTTCCTCCAGGGCCAGACCGCGTTCGCGGGCTCCGACTCGGCGCTCAAGCCGGAGGAGATCACCGAGTCCGCCAAGGTCTGCGAGAACAGCCAGGCCATCGACCTGCCGATGGTCGGCGGCCCCATCGCCCTCGGCTACAACGTCCCCGGCGTGGAGAACCTCGTCCTGGACGCCCCGACCCTCGCCAAGATCTTCGACGACAAGATCAAGACCTGGGACGACGAGGCCATCGCGAAGCTGAACCCGGGCGCCGACCTGCCGGACACCAAGGTGCAGGCGTTCCACCGCTCCGACGAGTCCGGCACCACCGACAACTTCACCAAGTACCTGAAGGACGCCGCTCCCGGCGACTGGAAGTACGAGGGCGGCAAGGCGTGGCAGGCCAAGGGCGGCCAGTCCGCGCAGGGCTCCTCGGGCGTGGCCCAGCAGGTCAAGGAGACCCCGGGCGCCATCTCGTACTTCGAGCTGTCGTACGCCAAGGACGGCATCAAGACCGTCGACGTGAAGACGGACGCCACCCAGCCGGTCAAGGCCACCTCGGACAACGCGTCCAAGGCCATCGCCGCCGCCAAGATCGTCGGCAAGGGCAAGGACCTCGCCCTGGAGCTGGACTACACGCCGACCACCGAGGGCGCGTACCCGATCACCCTGGTGACGTACGAGATCCTCTGCGAGAAGGGCAACGACCCGGAGACCCTGCCGGCCGTCAAGTCCTTCCTCACCTACATCGCGGGCGAGGACGGCCAGAGCCTGCTGTCGAGCAACGGCTACGCCCCGCTGCCCGCCGAGATCGCCACCAAGGTCCGCGAGACGATCGCCTCGCTGAGCTGACCTGAGCGTGCGGGCGGACCCCGCTCCTTCCCCGGCCCCCGCCGAAGAGGGACCACGGTCCGCCCGCACCGTCCGGTGCACCGCCGCCTGGAGCCGCGCACTTCCCCGCACGGCTCCGCAGACCGGAGAACTCCATGGACATCACCACCACACAGGACACCGCTCCTCCCCCGCTGTCACCGCCGCCCGCCGAGACCCGGCAGAAGCAGGCGGCGCGCGGCGCCACCCGCCCCGGCGACCGGATCTTCCTCGGGCTGTCGCGCGGCTCCGGCATCTTCCTGCTGGCCCTCATGGCCGCCATCGCGGTCTTCCTGACCTATCGCGCCGCGCTCGTCCTCACGAAGAACGAGGGCAACTTCTTCACCACGTTCGAGTGGGAGGCCAATGGCAGCCCGCCGGTCTTCGGCATCGCCGTACTGGCCTTCGGCACGATCGTCTCCGCGCTGATCGCGATGATCATCGCGGTCCCGGTCGCCGTCGGCATCGCGCTGTTCATCACCCACTACGCGCCCCGCAAGCTCAGCGGCCCCATCTCGTACGTCATCGACCTGCTGGCCGCGGTGCCGTCCATCGTGTACGGGCTGTGGGGCGCGCTGGTGCTCGTCCCGCATATGACCGGGCTGTTCAGCTGGCTGGACGAGTACTTCGGCTGGACCGGGATCTTCGCCTGGCAGGGCGGCGCCCCGCGCTCGATGCTCACCGTCGGCATCCTGCTCGCGATCATGATCCTGCCGATCGTGACGAATGTGTCGCGCGAGGTGTTCAAGCAGGTCCCGCAGATGCACGAGGAGGCCGCGCTCGCGCTCGGCGCCACCCGCTGGGAGGTGATCCGGATGGCGGTCCTGCCGTTCGGACGCTCCGGCGTGATCTCCGCGTCGATGCTCGGGCTCGGCCGCGCGCTCGGCGAGACGATGGCCGTCGCCACGGTCCTGTCGCCGACGTTCGACATCAACGCCAGTCTGCTCGACCCGGGCGGCGGCACCTTCGCCCAGAACATCGCCAGCAAGTTCGGTGAGGCCAACACCACCGGCCAGGACGCGCTGATCGCCTCCGGCCTGGTCCTGTTCGTCATCACCCTGCTGGTCAACGGCGCGGCACGGGCCATCATCGCCCGTCGCAAGGAGTACTCGGGGGCCAACGGATGAACCAGTCAGCCACCACCACCCAGCGGCCCGAGCAGCCCGAGTCCCGTATCCGGGGCGCGAGCCTGCCCCGCTGGACGCCGTGGGCGGTCGCCGGGGCGTCCGTCGCCCTCTCCGTCACCGCCGGTCTCCTCTTCGACCTGCACAGCCGGGTGCAGTGGGGCCTGATCGCCGCGCTGCTCTTCGTCGCGCTCACCTACGCCGTCGCCGCGCGGGTCGAGGGGCGCCGCCAGGCCAAGGACCGGGTCGCCACGAGTGTCGTCTGGGTCGCCTTCGTCCTCGCGGTCATCCCGCTGGCATCCCTCATCTGGGAGACCGTCAAGCGCGGGGTGACCGTCCTCGACGGGTACTTCCTCAGCCACTCGATGGGCGTCGTCGCGGACACCGAGACCGGCGGCGGTATCTACCACGCGCTGATCGGCACACTGGAGCAGGTCGGCATCGCGACCCTGGTGTCGGTGCCGATCGGTGTCCTCACCGCGATCTACCTCGTCGAGTACGGCCGCGGGAAGCTCGCGGCGGCCGTCACCTTCTTCGTCGACGTGATGACGGGCATCCCGTCGATCGTCGCGGGTCTGTTCGTCCTCAGCTTCTGGATCCTGATCCTGGACCTCGGGCCGTCCGGCTTCGCCGGTTCGCTGGCCCTGGCCATCCTGATGATGCCGGTCGTGGTCCGCTCCACGGAGGAGATGCTCAAGCTCGTCCCGAACGAGCTGCGCGAGGCGTCCCTCGCGCTGGGCATCCCCAAGTGGCGGACCATCCTCAAGGTGGTGCTCCCGACCTCCATCGGCGGCATCACCACGGGTGTGATGCTCGCGGTCGCGCGCATCACCGGTGAGACGGCGCCCGTGCTCCTGCTGGTCTGGGGCACCAACTTCATCAACAACAACCCCTTCGACGGCGCCCAGGCGTCGCTGCCGCTGTACATCTACCAGCAGTACGCGAACAGCGCGGGTTCCGGCGCGGCGTACGACCGTGCCTGGGCCGCGGCGCTCACCCTGATCGCCTTCGTCATGATCCTGAACCTGGTGGCACGCGGTATCGCCCGCTGGAAGGCCCCGAAGACCGGTCGCTGACCGCGGCCCTCCCGAAAGAAGTGAAACCCATGGCCAAGCGAATCGACATCAGCGGTCTCACCGCGTACTACGGCTCCCACAAGGCGATCGAGGACATCTCGATGTCCGTCGAGCCCCGGTCCGTCACCGCGTTCATCGGCCCCTCCGGCTGCGGCAAGTCCACGTTCCTGCGGACGCTGAACCGGATGCACGAGGTCACGCCCGGCGGACGGGTCGAGGGCAAGGTGCTCCTCGACAACGAGGACCTGTACGGGGCGCAGGTCGACCCCGTCGCGGTGCGGCGGACGGTCGGGATGGTGTTCCAGCGGCCGAACCCGTTCCCGACGATGTCGATCTTCGACAATGTCGCGGCCGGGCTGAAGCTCAACGGCTCGTACAAGAAGTCCGAGCTGGCCGACGTGGTCGAGAAGTCGCTGAAGGGCGCGAATCTCTGGAACGAGGTCAAGGACCGGCTGAACAAGCCCGGTTCCGGGCTGTCCGGCGGGCAGCAGCAGCGGCTGTGCATCGCGCGGGCGATCGCCGTGGAGCCGGACGTCCTGCTGATGGACGAGCCGTGCTCGGCGCTGGACCCGATCTCCACGCTGGCGATCGAGGACCTGATCGGGGAGCTGAAGGAGCGCTTCACGATCGTCATCGTCACGCACAACATGCAGCAGGCGGCGCGGGTGTCCGACCGGACCGCGTTCTTCAACCTCGCGGCGGTGGGGCAGCCCGGGCGGCTCGTGGAGATCGACGAGACGGAGCGGATCTTCTCGAACCCGTCCGTGCAGGCCACGGAGGACTACATCTCCGGCCGCTTCGGCTGACCGGTCGGGCCCTGGTCCGGGCTGTTGCTCGTCCGGTTCGGCCTCGGCCGTCCGGTGCGGCCTGGGTCGTCCGGCGCGTCCGGGGGTTTGGGCCGTCCGATGGGCCCTTGGCCGTCGGGCCCTGTCCGGGCTTCGGCCGTCCGGTGGGCCCCTAGTCGTCCGGTGTGGCTTTGGCCGTCCGGTGTTCCGGTCTCCTCGCGGTGCTGCATGGCGGTGCCACCGCGAGGTGTGGGACCCGCCCCTGAACTCCCTGGGGCGGGTCCCTTCTTCGTTACGGGTCGCCTTCGCTTGGGCTTCTGGGTCTGTCCGGGTGGGCGTACTTCGTTCCTGTGCCGTCGCTCGGTGGGTTTGCGCAGTTCCCCGCGGGTCGCCTTCGCTTGCGCTTCCTAGGTCTGTCCGGGTGGACGTACTCCGTTCCTGTGCCGTCGCTCGGTGGTTTCGCGCAGTTCCCCGCGCCCCTTTGGGGCGCCATCTGCTTGTTCTTCGGGGCGGGGCCGGTCGGGATTCTCCGTCCTCGCTCCAACGCGCTCGGTCGGACGTCCCCCTGGTCCTGCTGAAGAGCATCGGAGTCTGCGGGCAGAGATTCCCGCCCACCCCCTCACGTGAGTCCTGCGACTGCGCGGGGAGGGCGGTTTTCACCCGGACCTCCGGGCCGGCGGAGGTCGTGAACATGCCACAAACAGCGGCAATCCGGCCATGGCGCGGCCGGGTCCTGGCTGGGCCGTTCATGCGTGTGGAAGGCCGCCGCACACGGGGTGTGACGGTGACAGGGGTCCGCGCCCTGTCCGGCGTCGTCACGCGGGGAACACGCGCCGGTCTCCCGTGGCAGCGCGGATCGCGGACGGCCGTCCGCTCGTCGGCGCCCGTCGGGGCGGGGCGGCCATGAGCCGGGCGTCGGCACCTTCCCCGCCATACGGATGCCGCGGAGTCGTCACGCGCGGATGTCCGGTGGGGACCGGCTCATGACGACGGGCTCGGATGCCCCTTGATGATCCGGGCCGCGATCCGGGTGTGGCCCCTGGCCGCCACCCGGTGGGACGGCCGTACGTGATCCCGGGCCCGCCACCCGGCGGAATTGCACTCGAAGAACATATGTGTTCCGAGGCTGTTCAAATCGCGAACCCAACCGGATAAACCATCGGGATGTGCGGTGTCGACCGACTGTTCAGGGGCCAGGACTCGGTCTCACCTCGGCAACTCCGATGCATTCACGGAGTAATGGGTGGGGTGGAGCACAACCAGCCTCAAGCGGGTGCACCGTTGGGCCTGAAATCATCCCTGGAGGGGTTCCGGCATGCTCTGGACAAGCCTGCGGGCGATGGGTAAGTTCACGCCTCGTCATCATTCGACCGGCTCCATCAAGAGCCATTCCGTGAAAGAACGTGAACGAAGGCGGCGCCACGACGGGCAGCAGCCCTGCCGGGACGCGTACGGCGATATGGCCGACTCGCGGACGACGGTGGAGGAATGCGCAGCAATGGCGCGTGCCGTCATGTATTCGCACGGGAACCCCCGTCGTCAAGGAGTGGGATGAAAATGCTGAACAAGCGTGCCCAATTCGCCCTGGCTGCCGCCGCCGGAACCATTGTCGCCGTGCTGGGCCCCGCGCAGTCGGCCAGTGCCGCCATACCTACGCAGAACGCCGACAGCAACTGCGACTACAGAAGCTGCCCGGTCGGTCACGCCGGCCAGTTCCACCTCCACTACAACTCGAAGGAAAACGACGGCTACTACTCCGGCACCGCCAGCTTCTACGGCAATGTGACCAACTACGCCGGAGAGACCTACGGACACAACGGCGGCGCCAACCCCGTCCACTACAAGTTCGTCTTCGGGAAGAACTCGGCGGGGCTGAACGGGCCCGGCACCGGGCAGGCGGTCAAGAACAACGCCGCGTCGGCCGAGAACTGCTCGCCGTGGGACTCCTACCGCGTCTACTTCAACTCGGGCTACCAGGGTTCGTCGCAGTACTTCGGCCACACCAACGGAAGCCAGCTGTGCGCGGGCGGCGTGCACATGAACCTCAACGCCACCCTGAAGAACAACAATGCGTCGCAGCACTTCGCCTGAGCGACGCGTCGCCCTGCTCGCCATGACCGTGCTCGCCGGCACGGTCATGGCGGGCTGTGGCCCGGGGGAGCGGCCGGCCGAGCACTCGGGGTCGAAGGCCGCACGGACCTTTGATGACGTCGACCGCTCGCAGTGGCCCGATGCCACGCCCCGACGGGGGCTCGCCAAAGGACTCAAACTGCCGCTGGAGCGGTACATGCAGTCCTATGAGCAGCGCGTGGCCATCGACCAGGCGGTGCGTGACCAGCAGACCGCGTGCATGGCGGGATTCGGATTCGAATTCCGTCCGCCGCCGGCCGGTACCACGCCGCCACCCAACCCCAACGACGCGAATATGGAGCGACGTTACGGCATCACCGACCGGGTCGTCGCCGAGCGGCATGGATACGGGCTCGCCAAGGAAGAACCGCCCGCCGGTTCCTCGTCCCCGAAGCTGGGCGAAGCCGCCACCATGGTGCTGTCCGGAACGGTCGACAAGGGTGACACCAAGTCTTCCGCGCCGATCTCCTACAAGGGCAAGGAGATCCCTCAGGGCGGCTGCTCCGGATGGGCTCCGAGGAAGGTAGGGGCCGCGGGTCTCGATTTCTCACTGGTCAGCCGGCTGAACTACGAAAGCCTCACCCGGTCGCAGGAGACGCCGAAGGTGCGTGCCGCGCTGAAATCGTGGTCCCGCTGTATGAAGGAAAAGGGATACGAGGTGGCAATTCCCTTCGATGCCATCCACCTCACCACTGGCAAAGGGAACGGGAGCGAGAAGGCCGTGGCCATCGCGCTCGCCGACATCGACTGCAAGAAGTCGACCGATCTCGTGTCGATCTGGTACCGGGTCGACTCCGGTATCCAGCGTGAGCAGATCAAGCAGCATCGAACCGGCCTGGAGGCGAGCAGCAAGCAGAACGAGGCCGCCGTCCGGACCGCGGAGCGGTTGCTGCGAGGCTGACCCCCCGCCGCGAGAGAACGTCCTGCCATGCCCTGTCCCTCCGGCTCACCGGATGGGGTGAGTGCTGCCGGGCACCGACTCCCTTACGGTTCCGTGGCCCGGCGGCCTGGACCGCGCCCGCGCGCCCCCGCCGCCGGAGGGCCGCGCCGGACTGCCCCATGGCCACACATGCCGATCGTGACCGCTCTCCCGGGTGAGGACCGCCTTCGCTCGCGCCTCTGGGCGCTGCCTCCTGTTGTTGTCCGCCGGGCGGCCCGGTTCTCGTCGGCGCGCGGTTCCCTGCGGGTCGCCTTCGCTTGCGCCTCCGAGGTCTGTCCGGCGGGACGTACTTCGTTCCTGTGCCGTCGTTCGGTGGTTTCGCGCAGTTCCCCGCGCCCCTTTGGGGCGCATCCGGCCGGTTCTTCGGGTCGGGGCCGGTCGGGATTCTCCGTCCTCGCTCCAACGCGCTCGGGAAGACGTCCAGTGGCCGCGCTGGTGGCGTCGGAGTCTGCGGGCAGAGATTCCCGCCCACCCCCTCCCGCAGCAGGGCGACTGCGCGAGGAGAGGAGTGCCCCTTCAGGGGCGCGGGGAACTGCGCAAAAGACGAGAACCGGCCCGCACCCGAAGAGCGACCGCAAGGGGCAGCACCTCAGGGGCGCGGGGAACTGCGCACCCACGGACGACCTGTGCAAGGACAAGTACGCCCAGCCGGAGAGACCTCGAAAGCGCAAGCGAAGGCGACCTGCAGGGAATGCGCACCCCACGAACCACCTGTGCGGGGACACGTACGTACAGGAGTGGAACCCCGGAAGTGCCAGCCTGGTGGACGCCTCGCCGTCGGGGGCCTACCGTTCGGCGCATGGTGGAACGACGTGCGATTCCCGGCGGTTCGGTGTTCGAGGAACGGATCGGATACGCCCGTGCCGTGGTCGACGGCGACCGGGTGCATGTGTCCGGGACGACCGGGTTCGACTACACGACGATGACCATCGCGGACGGTGTCGTGGAGCAGGCCGAGCAGTGCCTGCGCAACATCGAGGCGGCGCTGACCGAGGCGGGGTGCACGTTCGCCGATGTGGTGCGGGTGCGGTATCTGCTCCCCGAGCGGGAGGACTTCGAGCCCTGCTGGCCGGTGCTGCGCCGCTGCTTCGGTGAGGTGCGGCCGGCCGCCACGATGATGGTGTGCGGGCTGGCGGACCCCCGGATGCGGATCGAGATCGAGGTGGACGCGCGACGGGTCACCGCGTAGCCCGGATCGGTACGTCGGTACGTGCCCGGTACGTCGGTACGTCGTACGTGTCGGTACGTGGGTGGGGGCGGCTACCGCGCTGCCGGGGCCGTGACGCGTGAGCCCCCTGGACCCGTCCGGTGCGTCAGGGCTGGGTGTCGGTGTCCCCGGGGGCGGGGCCGTCGGCCGTGGGCTGCTCGCCGGACGGGGCGGACGTGGGCCGGGCGTCGGACGTGAGGTGGGCGTCGCCGGACGGGGTGCTCGCGGACGGGGTGTTCGCGGAGGTCAGGTGGGCGAAGGCGTCCAGGTTGCGGGTGGACTCGCCACGGGAGACGCGCCACGCGTACTCGCGGCGGATCGACGTCGCGAAGCCCAGTTCGAGCAGGGTGTTGAACGCGCCGTCGGCCGCTTCGAGGACCGAGCCGAGGACGCGGTCGATCTCGTCGGGGGTGACCGCCTGGAGCGGGAACCTGCCGGTCAGGTAGATGTCGCCGAGGGGGTCGACGGCGTAGCCGACGCCGTAGAGCTTGAGGTTGCGTTCCAGCAGCCAGCGGTGGACGCCCTCCGCGTTCTCGTCGGGGTGCCGGATCACGAACGCGTTCAGGGACAGCGTGTGCTTGCCGACGATCAGGGACACCGTCGTGGTGAGTTTGCGGGTGCCCGGGAGCTTCGCCACGTAGGTGCCAGGGCCGGGGTTCTCCCACTCGATCCCGGCCTCGGTCAGCACCCGCTCGATGATCGTCGCCGCGTCAGCCATACGGGGAGCCTACGGGAGACCTGTGACACCGCCGGGGTGACGCGTCTGTGGTGATCGACACGGGCACGCGCGCGTGCCCGTGTCCTCAGGTGTGCCGGGCGCGGGCCTTGCGGCGGAACTCGTGCATGGCGTCCGCGTAGACGTCCGACGTGGTGGAGGCCGCGCGGTCCCAGCCGAAGGACTCGGCGTGCAGGGCCGCCTCCGCGCCCATCCGGAAGGACATCGCGGGGTCGTCGGCGAACGCGCCCAGCACGCGCGCGTAGGCGATCGGGTCGTGACCGGGGATCAGGAAGCCGGTGTGCCCGTCGCGCACCGCGACGGGCAGTCCGCCGACCGCCGCCGCGAGGACGGGGGTACCGGTGGCCTGGGCCTCGATCGCGCAGAGTCCGAACGACTCGTTGTACGAGGGCATCACGAGGACCGAGGCGGCCCGGAACCAGTCGGCGAGCTCGTCCTGGCCGACCGGCGGCCGGAACCGTACGACATCGGCGATCCCCAGCCGTGCCGCGAGCTTCTGGAGCCCTTCCGGGCGGGCCAGGCCGCTGCCGCTGGGGCCGCCGACGACGGGGACGACCAGCCGGTGGCGCAGTCCGGGACGTTCCGCCAGCAGGACGGCGACCGCCCGCAGCAGGATGTCCGGCGCCTTCAGGGGCTGGATGCGGCCGGCGAAGAGGGGCACCAGGGCGTTCGGGGGGAGTCCGAGGCGGGCGCGGGCGGCGAGGCGGCCGTCGGCGGGCCGGAAGCGGTCCAGATTGACGCCGGGGTGGACCACCGCGGTCTTGCCGGGTTCGGCGTCGTAGTGCCGGACCAGTTCGTCGGCCTCCTCGGAGGTGTTCGCGATGAGCCGGTCGGCGGCGCGGACGATCTGGGTCTCGCCGATGACCCGGGCGGCGGGTTCGGGGGTGTCACCGTCGGCGAGCGCGGCGTTCTTGACCTTCGCCATGGTGTGCATCGCGTGCACCAGGGGGACGCCCCAGCGTTCGGCGGCGAGCCAGCCGACGTGCCCGGACAGCCAGTAGTGCGAGTGGACCAGGTCGTAGTGGCCGGGCCGGTGGCGGGCCCACGCCTGCATGGTGCCGTGGGTGAAGGCGCAGAGCTGCGCGGGCAGGTCCTCCTTGGCGAGGCCCTCGTAGGGACCGGCGTCGACATGCCGGACGAGGACGCCCGGGGCCAGCTCCACGGTCGGCGGCAGCCCGCCGGTGGTGGCCCGGGTGAATATCTCCACCTCGATGCCCTGCGCGGCCAGCCGCCGGGCGAGCTCGACGATGTAGACGTTCATCCCGCCCGCGTCGCCCGTGCCTGGCTGGTGCAGCGGCGACGTGTGCACGCTCAGCATCGCCACCCGGCGGGGTCTGCGGTGGGCGCCCGGCAACCGCAGTCGGGGCGGGGAGACGGCGGAACGTCGTCCGAGCCTGCTGACGTACTGGCTCACGAAGCGGTCCTCCTCGCGGCTGCTTCCGGTCGTCTGCCGTGCTGTGGTGCTGATCACCGAGCTCGTGCGCGACCGCGTGCGGTGCCCGTCGGAGGGCGCGGCCCACCCTCCGAAGCGCTCCAACACCGGAAGTCATCGCTCCATTTCCATTTTGCCCAACTATTACGTTGCCTTCCTCAACCTCGCAGCTCACAGCCCTGGAGGCCCGGCCCGGGCCGCCCGGCCGGAGGGTCCGCGAGCCGCCCCGCCTGGATACCCTCTGGACATGCCCTCCCGCCCCGTGGGGACGGTGACCCGTGGGACCACCAACCCGAACCGGCTGCGCCGGATGGACCGCTGGATCGCCGCCGCCCATGCCCCCGCCCTGCGCCGCGCCGCCGAACCCGTCGCCGTCGACCTCGGATACGGCGCCGCTCCCTGGACCGCGGTGGAACTGCTGGGGCGGCTGCGGACCGTCGCGCCACGCGCGCGCGTGGTGGGTGTCGAGATCGACCCCGCGCGCGTGGCCGCCGCCGAGCCGTACGCGCGCGAGGGCCTCACGTTCCGGCACGGCGGCTTCGAGGTGCCCTTGCCGGGCCGCCCGCTGCTGATCCGCGCGGCGAACGTGCTGCGCCAGTACGACGAGTCCGAGGTGGCGGAGGTCTGGCGGCGGCTGTGCGGGCGGCTCGACCCGGAGGGACTGCTGGTCGAGGGCACCTGCGACGAGATCGGGCGCCGTCATGTGTGGGTCGCGCTCGGTCCCGAGGGCCCTCGTACGGTGACGTTCGCGACCCGGCTGGCCGCGCTGGAGCGCCCCTCGGACCTCGCGGAACGGCTGCCCAAGGCGCTGATCCACCGCAATGTGCCGGGCGAACCGGTGCACGCGTTCCTGCGGGACTTCGACCGCGCGTGGGCCGCCGCGGCCCCGTACGCGTCGTACGGGGCCCGGCAGCGGTGGATGCGGGCGGTACGGGATCTCGCCGCGGGCGGCTGGCCGGTGCTGGACGGTCCGGTGCGCTGGCGGCAGGGCGAAGTGACCGTGTCCTGGGGGGCGCTGGCCCCGGTGGGGTGAGACGCGCTCGGGGACGGGTGGGGTGCGCGGGATGGGTGCGGTGGTCGGGGCGGGACGCCGTACGTGGGGCTGCTGGGTGTGGAGGTGGCTTGGGTGGGGTGTGGGGGCGGCGGTCGGCGCTATGCGGGCGTCGGGCTGTCGGTTCCGGCGGTCGGGCCACATGCGTTCGAACGGATGAATGTCCGTACGGGGGCTTCGAGCGGGGAACGATCTCCGGGAGCCGCTCGTCCATCGGAGTGAGCGGTGCGGGGTGGCGGAGCGGCGGGGTGCGGGCGAGGGCGGCGGGGCGTGGCGGGGTGCGTCCGGGTCCGGTGTCCTGTGCGGCGGCCGGGTGTCGTCCCGGGGCCGTCCGTACGGCACTGAAGGCCGAGTGGAGCTGAGGGGGGCACAGCCATGCGGGTGTACCGGAGTTCGACGGCCGCGGCCGTGGTGGTGGCATGCGCGATCGGCCTGCTGGCCGCGCCGGGTGCCGCCTTCGCGGCGCCCGCCCCGCCCGGGGACTCCGTCCGGCTGGAGGACGTCCGCAAGCGGCTGGACCGGCTCTATCACGAGGCGGCGGTGGCCACCGACGCGTACAACGCGGTGGAGGAGCAGGTCACCGAGCAGTCCGGGACGGTCAGCGACCTCAAGAAGAAGATCGCGGACGGCCAGAAGCGGCTGGACGGGCTGAAGAACCGCGCGGGCGCCGCCGCCCGCGCCCACTACCGCACGGGCGGCGGCCTCCCGCCCGGGGCCGGGCTGATCCTCAGCGACGACCCGGAGGACTTCCTCGACGGCGCCGGACGGCTCAAGGAGGGCCAGCGGGCCACCGAGGGCCTGATCGCCGCGCTGGCCCGCACCCAGGTGAATCTCCGGATCTACGCCGAGGACGCCGCGGCGAACTGGGACGAGCTGGAGCGGACCCGGAAGAAGAAGGACTCCGCGCAGCAGAAGGTCAAGCAGAAGCTCGCCGACGCGGAGGAGCTGTGGACGTCCCTCGCCACGAGGGAGCGCGAGCGGCTGCGGGAGATGGAGCTGGAGCGCGAGCGCGCGGCGCAGGCCGCCTGGCTGGGCTCCGGTGTCCTCGACGAGGTGGCGGCCGAGGGCAGCGGCGCGGGCGGGAAGGCCGTCGCGTACGCCAGGAAGCAGCTCAGCAAGCCCTACGAGTGGGGTGCCGAGGGCCCGGGGTCGTTCGACTGCTCGGGGCTCACCCAGCAGGCGTGGGCCGCCGCCGGGACCGACATCCCCCGTACCTCGCAGGAGCAGTGGCGCGCGCTCCCCCGGGTCGACGAGTCGCGGATGCGTCCGGGCGACCTGATCGTCTACAACAACGACGCGAGTCATATCGCCCTGTACATAGGGGACGGCGAGATGATCCACGCGCCCCGTCCCGGCCGTTCGGTCACGGTGGCGGGCGCGGGCTCGATGCCGATACTGGGGGTCGTCCGGCCCGATATGTGAGACGGGCGTCCGTGATCCCCCGCACAGTCCCGTCCGGACGGGTGCGGGGCCCGTGCGGCTTGTGCGGTGTTCGGGTGCGGGTGGGGGGAGTTGTCCGCGCGGCGCCTCGCGCCTTCTTGTGGCCTCTGACCTGCGGGTGGTGCGTGGAGGGGTACGGAATCAGCGCGGTCGGCCGTATGCTTCGGCACGCCCTTGGGCGGTGCCCGCCGGTGCCGGTCCACCAGGTGCGGGCCGGGGCCCCGCGTGACGCACGGCACGTCCCGTGCGGGACTCAACCCCGGTGGCGTGACGTTCGTCATCCCGTACGAGCATCCGTGGGGCGGCCCGCTGTCCAATTGCGGGAGGGGATGCGGCATATGACGGAGGCCGATTACCCAAAGCCTTCCCGTACGTCGTTCCCTTGCGCCGCCGCGTACCGCTAAGGTCCCCGTCTGGCGGTGCGTCGCTCGGCGCCCGTCGCCCTCGGGGGGAGGGAAGGAAGCAAGACGATGCCCGCACCCGTACCGCGCCCCAGAGCCGTTCCGGCCGTGGAAAGCGGTCCGGCCATGGACAGTGGCCCGGCCGCCACGACCACCGACCGCGCACCCATGCGGGCCCCCGTGACCGGTGAGGACCCGGTCACCGCACCGGACCCCGCCACCGGACGGCCCTCCGCAGCCGTCGCGGCGGCCTCTGGCGTACCCGCTCCGGCGGCGTCCGGCGGCGGTCTGAGCCTGCTGGTGATCGAGGACGACCCGGCGGGCTCGCTCGGTATCCCCGAGCTGCTGGACGCCGCGGGCAAGCCCATCCGTATCCGCACCGCCCGCAACCTCACCGAGGCCGAGCGGCTGCTCACCGACGACGTCCACTGCATCCTGCTGGACCTGGCACTGGCCCTCCCGGGCGCCGGACGCCCCCGCGGCCCCGCCCCGGCCCCCACCACGGGCGGACCGACTACGGGCACGGCCACCGGCCCGGGTACGCCCACTGGTACGGGTACAGGGGCGGGGACGGGTGACACCGCGACGAACGGCGGTACGGCCCCGAAGCCGGGCGCACCGGACGAGCTGGCGACCCTGAAGCACGTCCTGAGACTGGCCCCGCAGCACGCAGTCCTCGCGCTCACCACCTCCGGTGACGCGGAGCGCGGCGCCGAGGCCGTCCGGGTCGGCGCCCAGGACTACCTCTTCCGCGACGAGCTGGACGCCCGGCTGCTGAGCCGCGCCATCCGCTACGCCGTCGAGCGCAAGCGCGCGGACGCCGCCCAGCGCAAGCTGACCGAGTCCCGGCTGCGCGCCCAGGAGAACGCCCGACTGGAGCGCGGTCTGCTCCCCAAGCCGCTGCTGGACGGCTCCCGGCTGAGCTTCGCCGCGAGCTACCGGCCCGGCCGGTCCCGCGCGCTGCTCGGCGGCGACTTCTACGACGCCGTGCGCACCCCCGACGGCACCGTCCACGCGATGATCGGCGACGTCTGCGGACACGGCCCCGACGAGGCCGCACTGGGTGTCGAGCTGCGTATCGCCTGGCGGGCGCTGACGCTGGCGGGTCTGTGCGGGGACGAGCTGCTGTCGACGCTCCAGCAGGTGCTGGAGCACGAGCGCGCCGACGAGGAGATCTTCGCGACCCTCTGCACGGTCGACATCGCCCCGGACGGCCGCCGCGCCGGACTGTCCCTCGCCGGACACCCGTCCCCGCTGGTCGTCCGCCCCGGACGGCTCGCGGAGCTGCTGCCGTACGAGAGCGGGGGCCCCGCCCTCGGGCTGCTGCCGCGCGCCCGCTGGCCGCGGCGCCAGGTGGACCTGGGCGGTACGTGGAGCCTGATGCTCTACACGGACGGGCTGATCGAGGGCCGTATCGGCGTCGGCAACCAGCGCCTAGGCCAGGACGGCATGGTGGAGCTCGTGCGCCGCCAGCTCGCGGCCGGGATGCGCGGCGAGGAACTGCTGGAACGGACGGTCACGGAGGTCCGGGACCTCAACGGCGGGGACCTCACCGACGATGTGGCGGTCGTCCTGCTGGGACGCGAACCGGGCCACTGAGCGGGCTGTAGGGCTGAGCGGGCTGTACGGCTGAGCCACGCTTTCGGTGCGTGGCGGCGGGGTGTCGTGCAGTACGCGGCGGCGCTACCGGTCGCGTAAGTGCCGCGGTACCGGTCAGCGACTACCGGCCGCCGTTGTACGGGCCGTACGGGCCGTCGCTGCTGCTGCCGCCCCCGCGTCGGCCGCCTCCGCCCCCGGAGACCTGCTTCAGGGCGGGCCGGACGTCCACGAAGAACACGATGGTGGCGATCAGTCCGGCGATCTGGAGGAACAGGACCGGCACCAGGAGGTTCACCGTGACGGTGATGCCCAGGATGATCATCCAGAACATCTTGTTCTGCTTGTCGGCGGCGCGATAGGCGTCGTCCCGGGCGATGGCCGCCATCACCAGGGCGACCGCCGCCATGGCGAACATGGCAATGTAGATCACCAACAGCAGACTGCTGAATCCGGAACTCAGCACACTACCCACCACCCGTGTCGAATCGTCGCTACGCGGCCACCGTACCCGCACAACGCACGGGCCACGCCGTTCGTGCCCCCGAAGTTCCTCACGGTTACCGGGGCCCTCGGGAGCGGACACACCTGTACCTGTGCGGGTCGTCCGTGGACGACGGTTCCCCGTCGGCCGGGGGCCTGCGGGGAACCGTCGTCCAGGTGCGACCGCCGTACGGCCGGGGGGACTACTGCGCGGAGGGCGGAGTCGTCTTCTTGGCCGCGGGCTTGCGGGCAGGCGCCTTCTTGCCGTTGGCGACGGTCTTCCCCGCGGGCGACTCCTGCGCGGAGCCGCCCTTGGTGTCCTGCGCGGGGACGGAACCGGCGGCCGGACGGGGCTTGGCAGCGGACTGCCTGGCCGCGGGCTGACCGGTCCCGGCGGGCTTGGCGGTGCCCGCCCTGGACGCCGCGGGCTTCGCGGTGGCGGACCCCGTCGACCTGGTGGCGGACCCGGCCGGGGACTGCGGACGCGGCTGCGGCCGGCTCTTGGCCCGGGCGGCACCCGGCGCCGCCTTCGGCTGCGTGCGCGGCGCGGGCTCCACGACCTCCGCGAGGTCGACGATCTCGTCGGCCGCCTCGCCGCGCCAGGTGCGCACCGTCTGCTCGCCGTGCTCGGCGACCTTCTCGTACGTCTCCCGGGCCCTGACCGCGTACTCGGCGGCCACGCCCACACTGCGCATCGCGAGGTCCTGCGCGGACTCACCGAGCTTCTTGAAGTCGCCGTCGAGCGTGCCGATGAACTCGTTCACCCTGGCCTGGACGGTCTCCTGGACCTCCTTGGCCCGGGTGGCGGCCTTGTCCTGGACGGCCTTGGGGTCGGCGTTGCGGACCGCGTCGATCCGCGCCGGGGCCTCGGTCCTGAGCTGGTCCACCAGCCCCGGCACCTTCTTGGCCTGCTGGAGAGCCAGATCGGCCGTACCGGCGGCGAAGTAGAGGGGGGTCGGGTCACTGAGGGTCTTGCGCAGGTCGTCGGTGATGGCCATGATCAGCGTCCTCCTGGAGCACTTCGGTTCGAGGGTTCGTCGTGCGGTGTTCCATCAAGCGCGTCGGACTCGGTACGGCTCGGCTCCCCGCCCGGCGGCGGGTCGTCGTCGCCCGTCGCGGCGGACTGCCCACTCGTGGGGGCCGCCGCCGCGGAATCCGGTATCGCGCCCTTCGCGCCGCGCGGGGAGCCGTCGGCGCCGGTGCCGTCGGTCCCGTTCTCCTTGCGGAAGGACTCGTAGATCTGGAGCAGCACCTGCTTCTGCTGCTCGTTGATGGAGGGGTCGCCGAGGATGACGGCACGCGTCTCCAGCTCGTCCCGCTCCCGCTCGTCCAGGATTCCGGCCCGGACGTACAGGGTCTCGGCGGAGATCCGCAGCGCCTTCGCGACCTGCTGGAGCACCTCCGCGCTGGGCTTGCGCAGCCCGCGCTCGATCTGACTCAGATACGGATTGGACACCCCGGCGGCCTCGGCGAGCTGCCGCAGCGAGAGCTGCGCGCTGCGGCGCTGGTCGCGCAGGTACTCACCGAGATTGCCGACGTTGAGCGATGCCATGCCTCTACCGTGCACCCACCTTGCTAACAATTGCAAGCAGGCGCTTGCAATAGTGTTCCGCGCCACGTCGGGCCGCAGCTGAGCCCTGAGTGACCTGTCTCGCTGAAGGCGGGCCAGTCTCGGTGTATCCGAGCCATCTGGCTGTGTGCCTCGGTCAACCTTGGCCATCTGCTGTTCTGTCCCGCTCCTTCTGAGCCGCTGCCGCGCGTGGCCGCCTACGGTTGTACGACTGGCGACAAGGCGACGGGGGCAACGATGCGCATCGCGGTGACCGGGGCGGCGGGCAGCCTGGGTGGGCGGGTCGTGCAGTTGCTCGCGGACCGGGCCGACGTGGACGTCGTGGCGATGACCAGGAGGAGGCTGCCTGCCGAGGCGTTGCCGCCGCAGGTGGAGGCCGCCGTCGCCGACTACGCCGATCCGCCTGCGCTGCGTGCGGCGCTGAAGGGCGTGGACACTCTGGTCCTCGTCTCCAGTGACGGGCCCGATGCACGGGTGCTGCTGCACCACCGCAACGTCGTCGCCGCCGTGGCGGCTGAGCGCGTCGGCCATGTCGCGGCGCTGAGCAGCGTTGACGCCGACATGGCGTCCCCGTTCTGCTACGCCGTGGTCAACCGGCTCACCGAGGATCTGCTTCTGGCCTCCGGCGTCCCGTGCTCGTTCGCCAGGGCTTCGCTCTACATCGAGTTCTTCCAAACCTGGCTCACCGAGGCGCGCGCGACCGGGCGGCTAAGGCTCCCGGCAGCGGATGGCCGGGTCTCCCTGGTGGCGCGCGACGACGTGGCGCGCGCCCTCGCCGCACTCGCGGGGGGTGAGCCGACCGGCCGTCACCATGACATCACGGGACCCGAGTCGGTGGACCTGGCAGGCATCGCCTCGATCGCGGCGGAGGCATGGGAGACGCCTGTCGTCTACGTGGACATCCCGGCTGACACGTACTGTGCCGAGACGGCGGCGACCGGCCTGGATCCCTGGTGGCTCTATGCCTTTTCGTCCATGTTCGCCTCGGTGCGCGAGCAGCGCTGGGATCGAGTCCGAAACGACTACACCCAGCTGACCGGCCGCGCCCCTCTCGCTCTCCGCGACGTCCTGTCGGCACACGGGTGAGAGTCGGACACCACCGAGCGGGCAACGACGACGATCGGCGCGGGGTGGAGGTGGCCGGTGGAGGCTGAGGACTTCCGGCTGGAGTACGTCGGCCCCCCGGGCAACCGCCCCCGCGTCCCGTGTGTCAGCCCGGCGCGTCCATCAGGGCGGTGACATAGGCATCCAGCCGCTCCTCGACAGCTCGCGTCGTCAGCTCTGTCCTCCCGGCCTCCCGCCACGGCTGCGACACCGACCGCACCTCCTCCGAGGCGGCCAGCGCGTCCCGCACCCGCCAGTACCGCCGCTCGCTCGCGCTCGCGGCCAGCACACCGCCGGCCTCCTCGTACGCCTCGGCGAACCGCAGACCCCAAGCAGGGCCGTGCAGCAGCGCGAGATTGACGGAGCAGTGCGCCACATCGAGATCGGCCGGGCCCCAGGAGGGTCCTGCCCAGTCGACGACGCCGGTGATCCGGACGCCTTCCGGGTGCGAGGGCGACACGTCGAACAGCACGTTGCCAGGTTGGAAGTCCCGGTGCAGGAAGCGCCCTTCATAGGGTGGCGCGGGTCCGCGGATCACTTCGATGGCCGCGGCCCATACGGCCGCGTCGGCGCCCTTGGGAACCACGACGGTGTCGACGGTCGTCAACGTCGTGTATGCGCGGGGCCGTTCAGCGGGGTGCACCGCGTGGATCGCGACAAGTTGACGGGCCAGCAGGCGCACACGCGCCTCCACTCCCCTGTCGGCAAGGACCGTCCGGCCCGCCAGATGGGTCATCAGGAGCGACGGATACTCGCACTGCGCGGCGGTCGGATCAACCGCGACCAGGGAAGGAGCCGGCACGGCGGTCCCCGCGAGCAGGGTCAGCGCGCCGGCCTCCCTCATCAGCCCGTCCTCGGCGTTCTCCATGTGAAACGGATCGACGTAGCTCCGCAGCACCAGGTCACGGGTGCCTCCGTCCCGGGTGCCGATGATCAGCCTCCGCATCTCGGCGGTGATGCCGCCGTGCAGCGCCTCGGCTTCGACGATCCGTTCGCCGGCTTCCAGGTGCCGACCCACCCAAGCCAGCGTCAACGGCCGGACGGTCGCGGTCTCATCGTGGTTCGTCACCGTGCCACCCCATCATCCGGGCGGCTGCACGGGCGAAGGCATTTTCAGGTACCGACGGCCGTGCGGCTCGGCCCCCACGGATGTCGGGCGTCAGGCCCTCGGATGCCTCCTTCCGGTGGGTGGGGTCTACGCTGCGATCTGCGGCCCTCGCATGAACGTTCGTCTTCACGCACCGATGATCAACGGTGGCCGCACCCGTCTCCGCAGAGCGTCAGGGTCGCGCGGCGTTCGCCTGCCGTCCCGGGTCAGGAGGACTTGTGCAGCGTGGCGAGGTCTGGTGGGTGGAGTTCGATCAGCGGCGGCCGTTCGTACTGCTGTCGGTGGATGACGCGTCCGGGATCCGGGCGATGCAGGTCGTCGCTCCGGCGGGTGTCGACATCAGCGGTCTGGGCGTCGAAGTGCGGGTCGGCGCCATGGAAGGGCTGCCCTTCGAAGGCGTGCTGCGGTTCGCGTTCGCGCGTCCTGGCCTCACCCCTTGCACGTGGCTGACCACCGTGGCCCGGGACGACCTGATCGAGCGGGCGGGCGTCCTGTCCTCCGCGAAGCTCAGCGAGATCGAGGACGCCCTCCGCCTCGGCGGACAGGCGCAGGAGTGGACCCCGGCGGCAACCGCGAGGCTCAGCGAGTTGAGGGACGCCCTCCGTCCCGACGGCCTCGGGTAGACGGAGAAGGAACCGACGCCGCCGAAGGCGTGGTCCGTCTCGTCCGGACGACCGACGCACCGACGCACCCGGAGACGTGGTCCATCTCGTCCGGACGACCGAGGTCGGCCGTCTCCTCGGCACCTCGCACCATCGAGGTCACGAACTACGGCTGGAGTACCGGACAGCGTCCTGCCGTTCCAGCCAATTCGTGATCGCGCGGTTCGTCTCCTCCGGCTTCTCCTGCTGAATCCAATGGCCGCAGTCCAGACCGACCACTTCCGCGTTCGGCACGGACTCCGTCAGCCTCTCGGACCTCTGGACCGCGTCCCGGTCGCCGTAGATCATGAGCGTGGGCTGCTGGATGACCGGGTCCACGTCCGCCAGCAAGCGCCAGTTGCGGTCGAGATTCCTGTACCAGTTCACACTGCCCGTGAACCCTGCCGATGCGAAGGCGGAGACGAAAACAGCCAGTTCGCTGTCGCTCATGACGGGATCACCGAGCGGCTTTTCCGCCCTGGCGAGATCGATCAGCGCCATACCCGGCCGGGGCTCCCTGGGGGGCTCGTTCTTCCGGTACATGTTGCGAAGGAACTGGAAGGTGTTCTCGTCGAACACGGCGTCCGCGACGCCCGGCCGCCGATTGAAGTGGACGAAATAGAAGTCGCCGCCGAACACCTCTTCCATGAACTCGATCCAGGGCTTCTCGCCGCGTTCCTGGTACGGCAGGCTCAGGTTGATCACCTTGTTCACACGGTTCGGGTGCAGCAGGGTCAGCCCCCAGACGACCATCGCACCCCAGTCATGCCCGACGAAGGTGGCGTCCTCGTACCCGTAGTGATCGAGAAGTGCGACGAGGTCACCCGTCAGGTGTGCGATGTCGTAGTCCGTCACCTCGGCCGGACGGGAGGAATTGCCGTAACCCCGCTGGTTCGGAACGATGACATGGTAGCCAGCCGCAGCGAGGACGGGCATCTGATGGCGCCAGGAAAAGGCGTGCTCCGGCCAGCCGTGACAGAGCACGATGGGCTTTCCGGCATTCTCCCGGCCCGCTTCGAAGACTTCGAGCTCCACACCGTTGACCGGAACAAGGGTGGGCTCGGGGAAATCTGCTGGATCGAACATCACGGTTCCTCTTTATTCTTTTCGGGGTGATCAGGCCCAGGCTATTTTTCTGGGTGATCAGGCTCGGGCGACGGAGGTTCCCGAAGGCGGCGCCCACGCACCCGTGAAAGGCCGAGGGTCGACAGAGCTGAAAGGCCCGGGGTCGATACGGCCGTGGGTGGCGGGACTCGTCGCCGAAGCCATGCCGCCATCCTGGCGACCAAACCGGTCACCCCATGACCGGTTTCATTGAGAGTGTTGTCGGTATGCGAACCGACCGGCTGGTGGCCGTCCTCCTCCTGCTGCAACGGCGCGGGCGGGTGACGGCGGCAGAGGTCGCCCGGGAGCTGGAGGTCTCCGAGCGCACCGCCCGCCGCGACCTCGACGCCCTGGCCATGGCCGGGGTACCCGTGTACTCCACACAGGGCCGGGGCGGCGGCTGGCGCCTCGTGGGCGGCGCCCGTACCGACCTGTCCGGGTTGACCGCGGGCGAGGTCCGCGCCCTGTTCCTGGTCGCCGGACCGGCCTCGGCCGCGACGCCGACCGTGAAGGCGGCTCTGCGCAAGCTCGTCCAAGCCCTGCCGGAGCCCTTCCGGGCGCAGGCCGAGGCGACGGCGTCGTCGCTGGTCAAGGACCCGCAGGCATGGGGATCGGGTCCGGTCGGGCACCGGCCGCCCCGCTTCCTCGACGCACTCCAGGACGCGGTGATCCACGGCGTCCAGGTACGGCTCCGCTACGTCGACCGCGAAGGCGCCGAGACCGGGAGAACCGTCCACCCGCTGGGCATCGTCGCCAAGGGTCCGTCGTGGTACCTCGTCGCCCACACCGAGGCGGGTCGGCGGACCTTCCGGATCGACCGTGTGGCGTCCGCCGACCCGACCGGCGACCCCGTGCACCGTCCCGGGGACTTCGACCTCGCCGAGAGCTGGCGCGAGATCGCCGACGAGATCGACCGCAGACGAACGCCACTGGAGGTCCAGGCGGTATGCGCGCCCCACGGGGTGAGCGTGCTCCGGATGGCGTTCGGCGGCCGGCTCCAGGTGGGGGGTTCCGCGCCCGACGGCCGGGTCGAGGTCGTGATCCGCGGCCACGACGAGTACATGCTCGCCGGTGAGCTCGCCGGGCTGGTCGACCAGGTCGAGGTGACCGGCCCGCCGGGGGTGCGGGACCGCCTGGCCGTGATCGGCGGCACGCTCGTCGAGCGATACGGCTAAGGGCTGTCCCGTGATTCGTGCCGCGGCCTACGCGGCGGCCGGGACTACCTGGGCCGCCGGGGTCGCCGCGACCCCGAGGCCGTCCGTCGCGGGCGGGTAGTCGATGTAGCCCTCCGCCCCTCCCCCGTACAGGTTCTCCGTCGGCGGACCCGCGAGCGGGATGCCGTCGGCCAGGCGGGCGGGGAGGTCCGGGTTCGTCATGAACAGGCGGCCGAGGGCGATCACGTCCGCGTGGCCGTCCCGCACCAGGCGCGCGCCCGCGGCGGGGCTGCTCGGCACCGGACCGTTCGTGTTGGCGACGAGCGTGCCCGACCAGCGGGTCCGCAGATCCGCGATGGCTCCGTACGCGCCGTTCTCCAGCACATGCAGATAGGCCAGGCCCAGCGGCTCCAGCGCGTCGACCAGTGTCCGGTACGTGGTGCGCGCGTCGGTCTCGGCGAGCTGGTTCTCGGCGTTGTCCGGTGAGATGCGCAGGCCCACGCGGTCCGCGCCGACCTCGGTGACGACCGCTTCGACGACCTCCGTCGCGAACCGCAGCCGGCCGGTGACCGAGCCGCCGTACCCGTCCGTGCGCAGGTTGGTGTTGTCGGCGATGAACTGCTGGACGAGGTAGCCGTTCGCGCCGTGGATCTCCACGCCGTCGAAGCCCGCCTCGATCGCGCGCCGGGCCGCGGACGCGAAGTCCCGTATGGTCGCGTCGATCTCACGGGCCGTCAGCTGGCGCGGAGTGACGTGGTCGAGCAGCCCGTCCCGGGTGAAGATCCGGCTCCCCTCGATGGCGACGGCCGACGGGGCCACCGGCAGCTCGCCGTCCGGGAGGGTCAGCGGGTGGGTCATCCGGCCCACGTGCCACAGCTGGGCGAAGATCGTGCCGCCCTCGGCGTGCACCGCGTCCGTCACCTCCCGCCAGCCTCGAGTCTGCGCGTCGGTCACCAGGCCCGGGATGCCGGGGCCGCCCTTGGCGAGCGCGTTGACGTACACGCCCTCCGTGATCAGCAGCCCGGCTCCGGCGCGCTGCCGGTAGTATGTCGCCGCGTGCGGGCTCGGCACGCCCGTCGCGTCGTCGGCCCGGCCCCGGGTCATCGGGGCCATCGCCACCCGGTTCGCCAGTTCCAGCCGCCCCGCCCGGTACGGCTCCAGCAACTCCCGCATCCCCACAACCTCTTCCCGCTCTTCCCGCGATTCCATGTCCCGTGCCTGTCCCGTCACGACCCCGGCGCTCATGCGGCGCTCCGGTCCAGCGCGATGACCTCGACCTCGATCTGCCAGTCGGGCCGGGCCAGCGCGACGACCTCGATGAGGGTGTCGGCGGGGTAGGGCTCGGCCAGGAACTCGCCGCGCAGCGTCATCACATGCGGGAAGTTCGCCGCCATGTCCCGGACGAGGATGCCGACCTTGATCACGTCCGCGAAGGTCAGGCCGCCCGCCTCCAGCACCCGTCCGACGTTCCTGAACGCCTGCCGCCCCTGCGCCAGGAACCCGCCCTCGACGGTCGTCCCGTCCTCCTCGAACCCCGCCTGCCCGGACACGTACACCAGGCCCCCGGCCCGGACGGCCTGCGATATCCGGTACGGCGCGTACCAGTCCGGCGTGGTCGCGATCTTCTCGACGCGCACGCGCTCCATGGTGGCCACGCTCTCGTTGCTGGACATGACTCTCCCCTGTCTCGGCGGGGACCGGAACCGGCCCCCGCACGGCCACGTTACGAAACGTTCCGTAACGTGGCCTGAAGTTAGGCCACTCCGAGCCGGATTGTCAAAACGAAACGTAACGTCACCCGAACGGTAGGGTGGGCCCATGACCCCCGACCCGAACAGTGACCGGCGCAGCGAGCGCGCCCGCCGGGCGATCCTCGACGCGGCGTTCGACCTGGTGAGCCGTAAGGGCTTCGCGAAGCTGACCATCGAGGCCATCGCCGCCCAGGCAGGCGTGGGCAAACCCACGATCTACCGCTGGTGGCGCTCCAAGGGCGCGGTGGTGCTGGAGGCGATGAACGAGGAACTCGGCGACGACTTCGCCTACCCCGACACCGGTGACATCGCCGCCGACCTCACGACCCAGATCACCGCGGTGAGCCGACGGCTGATCACCGGCCGGATGAGCGAGGCGTTCAGGGGCGTCCTGGGCGAGGCCCAGAACGACCCCGAGCTGATGAAGGCGTTCCGCCGGACGATCCTCGAACCCAGCATCGCGCAGTGCCGGGCCCGGCTGGAATCCGCCGTCGCCGCCGGGCAGCTCCGCTCCGACCTGCCCACCGATGTGATGGTCGACCTCTTCTACGCGCCGATCCACTACCGGCACTTCCTGGGTTTCGGCGACGACGCGGTCAGGGGCAGCGCCGATCTCGTCCAGGACGTCCTGCTCGGCCTGCGGCCCCGGCCGTAGGCGGGGTGACGCCCGCTGCCCGGACACTCTTCGGTCTCCACCCCGCCGCGCCGCCTGCGGTCACTACCTCATGCCGGCCGGGGGCCCGTTGCGGTCGGCGGGGACGGAGAAACCCGTTGGCGCCCCGTTCCGTTCAGCGGTGAGACTCGGCCCATGACGCTGCACGAGAACGAGGTCCCGGCCGACGGTTCGGTGGTCCGGTCGCTGCTCACGGCCCAGTGTCCGCAGTGGGCCGACCTGCCGTTGTCGGCCGCCGGAGCCGGTACGGACAACACCATGTACCGGCTGGGCGACGACCTGCTCGTACGGCTTCCCCGGACCCCCGACAACGCGCGGGCCGTCCGGAAGGAACAGCGGTGGCTGCCGCGTCTGGCGCCCCTGCTCGGCCGCCCGGTCCCCGCGCCCGTCCACGCCGGGACGCCCACCGAGGACTTCCCGCTCGTCTGGTCGGTCCACCAGTGGATCGAGGGGGACGTGGTCGGCCCGGACACCGTCCGGGACTGGGCCGCCTTCGGCACCGACCTGGCCGCGTTCGTACGGGAGCTCCACGGCGTCGGCCTCATGGGCGCGACCCGTACGGGCGACCTCAGCTGGTACCGCGGCGGCGGTCTGCGGGCGTACGACGGGACGGCCCGCGAGTACTTCGACGGCTGCCGGGCCGTGGTGGGCACGGAACTCGACGTCGATGCCCTGGAGCGGTTGTGGCACGCGGCACTCGTGCTGCCCGACTCCTCCGGTCCCGAGGTGTGGCTCCACGGCGACCTCAAACCCACCAACCTGCTGGCCCGGAACGGCGCGCTCCACGCGGTCATCGACTTCGGATGCCTCTCGGTCGGCCTGCCCGACGCCGAGCACTCCACCGTCTGGGACCTGCCGCCCCTCGCCCGGGAGACCTACTGGAACGCCCTGCGCCTCGACGAGCCGGCCTGGGTCCGCGCCCGCGCCTGGGCGGTCGTGGTCGGCGTCAGCGGGATCGCCTACTACTGGCACACCTACCCCGCCTTCGTCGCCGAGTGCCGGGCCCGGCTCCAGGCGATCCTCACCGACGCCGCCACGCGCTGAGCGCCCCGACGGCCTCCCCAGCCCGTGTTCGGTGGGTCCCGGTCCGTACCCCGGCGGTACCCGGCGGGTCCCGGTCCGCACCCGGCGGACCCCGGTCCGCACCCGGCCGGTCGTGGTCAGTCACGGCCGGTCGTGGTCAGTCACGGCCGGTCGTGGTCCGCACCCGGCCGGTCCCCGGGCCGCTCCTGGTCCGTCCTCGGCCGGGCCTTGATCACGCAGAAGGGGTGCCCGGCCGGGTCGATGAGGACGCGCCACCGCTTCTCGTTCGGCTGATGCTCCGGCCTGCTCGCGCCCAGCTCCAGCAGCCGGGCCTCGGCCTCGTCCACGTCCTCCACGTCGAAGCAGAGATGGAGCTGCTGGGGGACGAGCGGGTCGGGCCAGGTCGGGGCCCGGTGGCCGTCGACCCGCTGGAAGCCGATGAGGAGTCCGTGCTCACCGCGCAGACCGGCGAACTCCGCACCGGACTCCGCGTGCGGTTCGAGGCCGGTGGCCCCCTGGTAGAACGCCATCAGGGCCAGAGGGTCGGGGCAGTCGAGGGTGACCGCGCTCAACCTCATCTTCGGGGACATGGCACCTCCGGGACGTTCGGTGGACTCACGCCGCACCACCCTAGGCGTGCCCGGTCGCGGGCCGACGCGCCTTGGCGGGAGCGGGAGCGGGTGCCCGCGACCGCTCCGCCCCGGGCACCCGCTCCCGCTCCCGCCACGAACCTCGCAGGTCAGCCGCCGGTCAGCCGGTCGTCAATCGCTCGTCAGGACGACGAGTTGCTGGGTCGGGCGGGTCATCGCGACATAGCGGTCGACCGCGCCCTCGATGCCCGTGCCGAACGCCTCCGGGTCGATGACGACGACCAGGTCGAATTCGAGCCCCTTCGACAGCTCCGGTGTCAGTGACCGCACGCGGGGCGTCGCCCGGAACGCGGGGTCGCCGATGACGCAGGCGATCCCGTCCTCGTTGTCGGCGAGCCAGGAGCCGAGGATCTTGTCCAGATCCGTGACCGAGCCGTGGACGACGGGGATACCGCTGCTGCGGACGGAGGTCGGCACATTGGCGTCCGGGAGCACCGCGCGGATGACCTGCTCGGCCTCCGCCATGACCTCCTCCGGGGTGCGGTAGTTGATGCTGAGGGAGGCCACGTCGATCCGGTCGAGGCCGACCCGGGCGAGCCTCTCCTGCCACGACTGCGTGAACCCGTGCCTGGCCTGGGCGCGGTCACCGACCACGGTGAAGCTCCGGGACGGGCAGCGCAGCAGCAGCATCTGCCACTCGGCGTCGGTCAGCTCCTGGGCCTCGTCCACGATGATGTGCGCGAACGGTCCGGCCAGGGGTTCCGGGTCGGCGGTGGGCATCGCGCTGTGGTCGATGAGGCTGTCCTGGAGGTCCTTGCCGTGCAGCATCGTCAGCGCGCCCTCACCGTCGTCGTCGGCCCTCAGCAGGCTGTCGATGACATCGGCCCTGCGGGCGCGTTCGGCGGCGACGGAGGCCTCGTGCCGACGTTTGCGTACGGACGCCCCCGCGTCACCGAGCCGCTGCCGTGCCGCGTCGAGGAACGGCAGATCGGACACCGTCCAGGCCTGGGGGTCCGCGCGTTGCAGCCTGCGGATGTCGGCGATGTCGAGCCAGGGCGCGCATCTGCGCAGATAGGCGGGGACCGTCCACAGGTCGCCGACCAGGTCGGACGCTTCGAGCATCGGCCACGCGCGGTTGAGGGTCCTCATCAGCTCCCGGTTCTGGAGCAGCGACCTCCGGAGCAGTACGGGCGGGACGTCGTCGTCGTGCTTGTCCGCCAGGATCGAGAAGAGCTCGTCCCGGACCTGGTCGCGTGCCTCGTTGTGCGGGGTGCCCGGTTCCACCGCGTCGAACGCCGCCGCCCAGTCCTCGACGCTCAGCCGGACCTCGGCCCAGTGGGTCGTGACGGTCAGCGCCTGGGTGGGCGGCTCCTCGTACATCCCGACGGCGGGTTCGATCGCCTTCACCAGGGCCGCCGACGACTTCAGCAGGGCGACCGCCGGGTCGGGCTCGGTCCCCGCCCCGGCTCCCTCGATCACGAGGTCGCGCAGGGTGCAGGTCTGCACGCCCTCCTCGCCGAGGCTGGGCAGGACATCGGCGACGTAGGCCAGATACGGCTGGTGGGGGCCGACGAACAGCACACCGCCGCGACGGTGGCCCAGGCGCGGATCGGAGTAGAGGAGGTGGGCGGCACGGTGCAGGGCGACGACGGTCTTGCCGGTTCCCGGGCCGCCGTCCACGACGAGGGTGCCGCGGGACCCCGCCCGGATGATGGCGTCCTGGTCGGCCTGGATGGTGGCGAGCACGTCACGCATCCGGGCCGAGCGGTTGCCGCCCAGGCTGGCGATGAACGCGGACTGGTCGTCGAGCGCGGCGTGCCCTTCGAGCCCGTCGGCGGTGAATACCTCGTCCCAGTAGTCGCTGATCCGGCCACGGGCCCAGCGGTACCGGCGGCGGCTCGCCAGCCCCATCGGATTGGCGTGCGTCGCCGCGAAGAACGGCTCCGCCGCGGGGGAACGCCAGTCGAGCAGCAGCCGCCGTCCCGTGCTGTCGGTGAGGCCGAGGCGACCGATGTACACGGGCTCGGGGGTGCCGGGGTCGGCGGGGCCGCCGGGGGCGTGGGGTGTACCGGGGCTGTCGGCGCTGCCTGGGCTGCCGTGGGTGTCGGCGCTTTCGGGGTTGCCGTGGGTGCCGGGGCTGTCGGGGGTGCCGGTGTTGTCGGGGGTGCCGGGGGTGCCGGCGGGGACGAAGTGTCCGAGGCACAGGTCCAGGCCGAAGCGGCGCAGGGTGCGCAGCCGGGCGGTCAGCCGGTGGATCTCCGCGTCCCGGTCCATCGCCTCCCGGCCGATGCCGCCGGGCGCCTTGCGCTCGACCGCGAGACGGCCGGACAGTTCCGCGATCGACTCCGCGAGGCTCTCCGAGATGGCCGCGAAGTGCCGCTCGTCGCTCGCGATCAGCGCCGGGTCGGCCTTCTGGGAGAGGCGGTCGGGCAGGTCGAACGCGCTGGTGGTCCGGGGGTTCACTTCATCGGCTCCGTTCTGTGGTCGCGTACGACCGTTGTGCGGGGGAGGGGGTCCGGACCGGTGACGGGTCCGGTGCGCGGTGGGTCCGGTGCGGCTTGCGGTGGGTCCGGGTGACCGGTTCGCTGATCGTCGTGGTCACGCCGGTCGGTGTTCCGGCCGGGGGTGACCCCGTGACGGTGACCGTGTCCGTGCTCATGGCCTCCGTCGCGGCCATGGCCGTGGCCTCGGTCGCGGCCTCGGTCGTGGCCCCGGCTATGCCCCCGGTCATCGCCTCCGGTCACGGTCACGGTCGTGGCCGGTTCGGGTCGGCCGGTGGTGGGGCGACGGCAGGCCGAACCGTGCCGGTCTCGTCCGGCGGCATGCCCATCCGCGCCTGCTCGCCCACCTCCCGCGACCGCACCGCGAGCGCGAGGGCGACCAGTGGTTCGACGCCCCCGCACGACCCGAACGTCGACAACAGCACTCGCATTCCGTGACCCCCCGATGTCCGTTGTTCCCGGCTTCGGTCGGTGATTCTGCGTCACGACGGGGGCCTTGCCGCAAGGCCCCCCATGCGCTATACGTTGAGCATGGAAAGGCGTGGGTACTCCGCTTTCCCCATTCTCCCTCCCCCGCTCCCGTCCGCCGTCGACGGGCCCCTTCCCCGCGAAGCCGCGCCGCGCCGCGCATGGCGTTCCGGGCACACAGGGCGGGCCGGACGAGCCACCGCCGTCCCCGAAGGACCTCCCCGGCCCGGCCCCCGGCACACCGAGGCGTACGGCTTCCCCGGCCCGGCTCACGGCGCACTCCGGGGTGCCGGGGTGCCGGAAACCTCGTGCAGCCACTCACCGAGAGTGCCGTAGTCGGCGTCGGTGAGTCCGCGCGTGGGGTCGACGCGGTGGAGCAAGGCTTGCCCTGAGTGGTGGGCGGACGCCCAGGCCCGATCGGCGTCGGTGATCTCATCGTCCACCCAGACGAACGAACGCCCCGCCGCCCACTCCACGAGAGCCCGGGTCTTCCAGTGCACCCCGGCCCGCGCGGCCCGGTCATCGGCGGTGTCCCACTCGGCACGGTCATCGGCGCCGGACGGCTCCGGCCAGGCCACCACTGGCAGCTGCGGCAGTCCGATCAGCGGCGCGACGCATTCGTTCGCCTCGTCCATCCAGGTAGTGGCCCACACCAGCTCGCAAGGCAGGGCCAGCAGCCGTGGCCCGTGCCCGGGGTCGATCCTGGCCAGCAGCGGATTCGAGGCAGCCGCCCCGGCCCCATGACCGGTCCGATACGTCGGGTACCCGTCCGGAAACCGCTCCGGTGACCCGCCGAACGGGATCAGCGGGCCGTCGACATCGAGGAACAGCAGGGGGAGGGGTCCGGGGGCGGTCACCCCGGCACCGTACGGGACGGCGTGGGGTGCGGCGGTGCCGGGACAGGCGGAGGCTCAGCGCCAGGACGGCGGACCGTTCGACGGCGGGACGGGCGGACCGTCCGGTAAGGCACGGCGGACGTTCACCGGTAGGGCAGGCGGGCGGTTCAGTGCCTGCTGGTCGGCACCTTCGAGGTCAGAGCTCGGTCGTCCAGACCCGACAGTGCCAGCCGCAGCTCAGGCTGCGACTCTCAGCTCTTCGGCCAAAAGTACGCTGCCCTCATTTCGAGCAGCAGTCGGCGATCTTGAGGCTCGTGGATGTTCACGAGAAATGGACGTCACTGCCGGAGCGCGTGGTGGCCGACAGAGTTGCTCGGCCGTGATCGGGGACTGCTCGATCCGCTGCCATATCCTTCTGCCGTGGCGAACAGGCCGCGACATCGGGCAGGACGGGGTTGGGGTGTCACGAGACCCGAGGGGCGATTTCCTTGATGGCCCGGCTTGGATGTGCTTGAGCATCCTCGTCTTCGGGTGGACGGCGGCCAGTAGCGGCACCGCGCCCTGGGTGAGGGTCGCCGCGACGCTGATGCTGGTGGCCTGGGTGGTGTTGCTGGCGAGACACCTTCTGCGACGTGCCCGCGGCCGTAAGTCTTCCGAGTCGGATGAATCGGCGTCCTGAAGGACGCCGGGACCGGGACCGGGGCCGGTCGGCCGTGAGGGCGGCCGACCGGCGGAGTGTGACCGGCAGAGATCACCGCCGGACAGCGGTCGTCCACCGGCGGCGATGGAACGGAACGCCGGAACGGGTGGCATGGGAGGGCCGTGGGCCCGGGTACGCGCAGAGCGGGCGTGCCCGCACGTCCGCCCGGTACCCGGAACAGGAGGATGCCCTCATGAGCCCCGTGAACTCTGTGGATCCCAGCAACCCCGGCAACCCCGTCGGCCCCGCCCACCAGGTGGGTTCCGCGAGCCCAGACGGGGTGACGGCCCCCGTGTCCTCCTCGGCGCCCGGGGCCACGCGCCCGCGCGTGGCCCTGTCCACGGTCGTCCTGGAGTGTTCCGACGCCGATGAGCTGGCCGCGTTCTACCAGCGGCTGCTCGGCTGGGAGGTCGAGCGGCAGGAACCTGACTGGGTGAAGCTGCGGGCACCCGGGCGGGGGGACGGCTCCGGGGGTACGGGGATCGCGTTGCAGTCGGACGACACCTACGTACCGCCCGTCTGGCCCGGGGTGCCCGGCGCCCAGCAGATGATGGCCCATCTCGACTTCGAGGTGGCCGACTTGGCGGCGGCGACCGCGTACGCCGTCGCGTCGGGCGCCGCACTCGCCACCCACCAGGCGGCGGCCGACACCCGGGTCCTCTTCGACCCGGCCGGACACCCGTTCTGCCTGTGGACGAAGGAGGGGACGGGGTCAGACGCGGACACGAACAGGGAGACCGGGCGGTGAGGGGGCGCCTTGGTGACCCAGGGCCCGTCCGAGGCCCGCACCGGAATCCGCACCGGAGCCGCCCCTGATATCCCTGACATCCCTGACATCCCCCCTACCGACCAGCCGGACCAGGACCTTGGAGGTATCCCCACCTCCGTTCCGGAGGCTGTCGCCATGGGCGCGGCCGGTCCGCCCCGGCAGGGTGTGGGGGCATGAAGGCAACAGTGAAGACCTCCCGGGCCCGGCTCATCACCGCCGTCGCGCTCGCCTCCACCTTCGCGGCCACGGCCCTCGTGCCCGCCGCGGTGGCCGCTCCCCGTCCGTTACCCATGGACGCCGTGACCTCCGCGGACGGCCGTCCCACCTCACGGCAGCTCCAGCGCGAGGCGGCCCGCGTCCTCGCGGAAGGCGGGTTCGTCGGCGTCTCGGTGCGGGTGCGCGACGGCGCCCGCACCCTGCACGCCCAGGCGGGCGAGGCCGAGCTGGGCACCGGCCGTCCCGTGCCGCGCGGGGCGGAGTTCAGGATGGCCAGCGTCACCAAGCCGTTCGTGGCGACCGTGGTGCTGCAACTCGTCGCCGAGGGCCGGCTGTCCCTGGACGACACCGTCGAGCGCTGGCTGCCGGGTGTGGTGAGCGGCAACGGCAACGACGGCAGCCGCATCACCGTCAGACATCTGCTCCAGCACACCAGCGGCGTCCACAACTACAGCCCCGAGGACGACACCGGGAGCACCGCCGCCGATTTCGAACGGACCAGGTTCGACCACTGGGACCCCGAGCAGCTGGTGGCCGGGGCGATGCGCCGGGCGCCGGACTTCTATCCCGTCCCCGATCCCGTTCCCGTACCGCCCGAAGGCCCCAAGCCCGCCTGGAACTACTCCAACCCCGGTTACGTCCTCGCCGGGATGATCATCAAGAAGGTCACCGGGCGGACCTGGGCCGAGGAGGTGCGCGACCGCGTCATCCGCCCGCTGGGTCTGACCGGCACCTACGCCCCCGGCGACAACCCCCACCTGAAGCGGCCGCACGCGCACACCTACCATCTCTTCCCCGGCTCGGTCACGCGGACGGACACCACGACCAGGAACATCTCCGCGGCGGACGCGGCCGCCGCCCTGGTCGGCACCGAACGCGACGTGGACCGCTTCTTCACCGCCCTTCTCGACGGACGCCTGCTGCCTCCCGCCCAGCTCGCGGAGATGCGCGGGACGGTGCCCGTCAGCGAGCGCCACGACGAGGGCTTTCCCGGTATGCGGTACGGCCTGGGGCTGATGCGCCAGCCGCTGACCTGCGACGACCACACCTGGGGTCACGCGGGGAGTCATGAGGGGGGCGCCGTGAGCACCGGCTTCATCGAGAGCGGACGCCGCTCGGTCGTCGTCGTCGCCAGCGGAACGGGCGGCAGCCCCGAGCAGTTGCTCGCGGGCGAGCGGGCGGTACGCGGTCTCGTGGACCGCACCCTGTGCGCCGGTACGGGCGCCGGTACCCGCTGACGCGATGCCTCGTGGGTGCGGTTCCCCGAACGGTCAACTCCGGCCGGACTCGCCGTGGTCGGCGGTGCACGGGCCCCGGGTGTGGACGTGTTCCGCGCACACGTGGTGAGTGACGCCGACGCCCCCGCTCATGCTGCCGTAGCCGACGGTCACCGGGGCGATGGTCCAGCGTCCGCACAGGCAGCAGTGCTCACCGTGCACCGGGGGCACCTGGGGGAACAGGTGGTCGAGGGTCATGCGGACACCCCGACCCGCGCCACATCGGACCCGTCGAACGTGAACGGGAGGTCCAGCCCGAGGGTGGCCGCGGCGACCGCCGCCCGCCGCTCGTGCTGCCGCTCGCGTTCCTCCTGCTCCCCGATCCAGTCGCGGAGGTACGGCGGAACGCGGTGACCCCACGGCGACGGCACGGACCGCGCGAGGACGTGTACGGGGACGGGGGTCCGGGCCGCGCAGATGACCAGGGGGCCGGGCTCGGCCCGATCGGCCAGGTACTGGACGGTGTGGCGCCCCGGGCTGGTGCGACGGGTCCACGGAAGGACGTCCAGCACCCGTACGAGGGCACGGGAGATAGCATCACGCATACGTCGTTCAGCTCCTTCGAAGCTGTTGCGGCGAGCCCCGGTGGACCGTTGGCGCGGTCTGCCGGGGCGCTTTTGTTGGTGAGAGTAGAGCCTTACGTCATGCCACGTAAAATCTAGTAAAGGTACATACCTTCACGGCCCCTGTTGTACCCTGTCGCGTAAGTGCGGATATCGTTGGCGGCATGGAATACGGCCCTGATGACGAGATCGAGCGGGACGCGCCCGAGCCCCCGTTCCACCAGCTCGCGGGCATCCTGCGGGCACGTATCGCGCGGGGTGACTGGAAGCCGCGTCGCCCGATCTCCTCCGAGACCCGCTTGTGCGAAGAGTTCGGACTGTCCCGCCCGACCGTGCGCAGGGCCATCGCCGTCCTGGTCTCCGAGGACCGGCTGTTCGTCGTCCCGCAGCGGGGCACCTACGTCACAGAACGGAGCACTCAGAGCGAGGGCACCGGCGGCGGGTAGCCCGAAGGTTCAGCGGACTCAGTCGGCCAGGAAGCCCTCGGGGCCGTCCCGTTCGAACAGGTGCCGGTAGGCGGGGTGGGCGGCCAGGAACTTCTCGTGTTCCGGGTCCAGCAGGCCGCAGGAACACGCCCCCGGATGGCCGGTGAACAGGGTGCACCAGTCGTCGCGGCCGACCGGCTTGCCGTTCCCTTCGGCGCAGTCGCGCAGGACGAGGACGGTTCGCGGGTCGCGCCAGTCCGCCCACTGGGTCCACACGCTCTCGGGCGGGGAGCTGTCGAGCAGACGGACGGCGGCGGCGTGCAGACCCGGGTGATCTTCCTCGATCTCGCAACGGAGATCCGTCACGACGTCGGTTTCGTCGTCGCCGAGGGGAGCCGCCGTCAACGCGTCGAGAACCAGGGCCGGGGGAAGGGAACGGGCGGCTCCGCATATCGATGGCCGTTGACCTTGTCCGCTCTCACGTCGCGTGGGCACCATGTCGATTCCCCTCACTCAGGCGCAGAAGATTTCAGAACCCGTCGCGGAGCAGAAGGACCGTAGATTCCTTTCGCCGTCACCTCAGATTCTCCGGCGGCTGTTCGCGTTGACTTGGGCAACGGCGTCACTGAGCCGGACCGACGCTGTGGCGGGGCTCAGATTCTCCAGCCTCGTGCACCATTCCTGTCCACCGCTGACCGGGCGCAGGAAGTAGACCCCTTCTTCCCGGTCCATGACTTCCCCGACGCGTGCGGCGAGGCAGTCGTAAACGATGGCACCAATTGCGTGTTCACCTTCCCCCATGCCGTCACCCCTTCATCCGGAATTCGGCGGCGCGGGTGAAGGATGACGGTCTCGTGGAAGTCCCGGATCGCGTCGAGGTGTTCTCGTCCGCGTTCGTTCCTCTTGCCGCCGTTTCAGAGATCGGGTACTCGCCGGCACGCGTCGGCTCAAGTCCGGCGCCCCGAGACCTGGCGCTGGTCAAGAGCGCTGCTGGACGAGGTCCCCCGCCTTGCGGGCCGGACAGGTACGTGCGGCCCGTCGGTTCGAACACTTCGCTGCGCATGGTCGGCGCTCGCCCCCTTCACTGTCGATGCAGTCGCTGTCAGTAATCAGTCAACGACCGAACGGCAGAGTGAAAGTGCACAAGAAGTGCACAAGGCTCCCTCGTGGGTAGCTCTACCTTGGGAACGCAACCGATCAGAGAGACGCTGATGCCATGGGAGCGATCATCGAAGTCCCCGGACCAGGGGCCAACGTCGCCCGGCTGCGCAAGGCCCGGGGCTGGGGCCAGGACCGGTTGGCAGCCGCGGCCGGTGTGTCCAAGTCCCAACTCGGCAAGGTCGAGCGAGGAGAACGAACTCTTACCCAGGGAGTCGCGGCCTCGATCGCAAGGGTCATGGGCCTTTCGCTGGAGGAGGTTCTGGGTTCTGTACCCGTTTCCCCGAATTCGGAAGAGTCGCTGAAGTCGCTCCAGGCCGCTGTACGACGTTTTGACCTCCCCGGGGACACGGAGGCCGGCGAAGCCGAGTTGAGGAACGCCCTGAAGGAAATGGTGGATCTTCGCGGTGCCGCGAATTTAGCGGAAGTCCTCAAGAAGCTGCCTGATCTTCTTTCGGGGGTCCAGGCATACGCCAACTCCACCGGAACGGCGGAAGCGTGGGCCATGGTTTCGCAAGCCTACTCCGCTGTCTATTGGCTGGCCGCCAGGCATCGATGGATGATACTTGCCGACCTGGCAGTGACCAAACAGAAAATCGCAGCACAGCAAGCGGACTCGATCAGCCTTGCCATCGCGGCACGCGATGAAGCAGGGGTGCACCTCAATCACGGCGATTTCATGGACGGGCTGGCCGTCGTGGACCGCGCCATTGTGCAAGTCGAATCTGCCACCACCGGTCACGAACGAGCGTACGCGCTTGGCATGCTCCACCTTCGAGGTCTGACCCTCGCGGGCCGCGCCAAGGAGAGGCGGACCGCCGACGCGCATATCAACAGGGCATGGAACCTCTCCGAGGAATTCGATCACGAATTGAATCGATACGGTATCCACTTCGGGCCGGAGAACACCGCCGTGCATGTGATTGCCACATCGGGTGACCTCAACCGCCACGAGGACGCGATCGCCACCATGGGTGACCTGAGCGGCAAGAAGGGAATCACACTTCCGGCCACCAGGATCAGCCCTCTCCATATGAACATCGCCCGGTCCAATCTGGCGCTCGGGAACCGCGATTCCGCGTTGGAGCACCTGGAGAAAGCCTGGACGCTGGCACCGCAATTGGCGAAGGTCCACCCAACCTCCCAAGAATTGTTGCGCGTCCTCACGAGTCACCACAAGCGCAGCAATCCACGACTGACCAAGCTGGCGAAATTGGCGAACATCCAGTTCTGACTTCGAACCCGCCGCGCCCCACCAGGACTTGTCGAGCTCGGGAGGCTTGATATGGACCCGGTCCGACGCAACTTGCTCAGTGCGGGGCTTTTCTCCGTCGCCGTAAAGATCCCCGACTGGCGGGACGCCGTGGACAGGATCGCTCTGGCGCGGTCCGGTGAGGTGCGGCGGATCGGAGAAGGGGAGATCTCCATGGTCATCTCCATGACGCAGCATTTTTCCGATCTCGACTACCAGTTCGGCGGACGAAACACACGTCCCGTGGCAGCGGCTTTTCTTGTGAACACAGTCGCCCCATACCTGACTGCGGAAGGGTCTGATTCCGTACGCGACAGGATGCTGTCTGCCGCTTCCGATCTCTGTTATCTCACCGGCTACATGGCCGTCGATGAAGGGCAGCAGGGCTTGGGGCAGCGGTACTACCTGAAGGCAATGGAACTGGCCAGGTCCGCCAACGACAGGAACGCGCATTCCCTCGCGCTGCACGGGATGAGTTCCCAGGCACTTCAGCTCGGACACCACAGAACAGCGCTCCGCCTGACGTCGGCCGCCATGGCTGACGGACGTCAGATGGAGCCCAACATGCGAGCGTTCCTTGCCGGGCAGCGCGCTTACGCCAGCGCCTTGACGGAGGGGTCAGGTTCGGCGCTGCCGTTCCTCCGGAAGGCCGAGACGGAGATAGGGAAGACGGAGTCCGCGAGCAAGGTGGTCATGGGGCACTACAGGGATGCCGTACTAGAATTCGACATCGCACAGGTGAAGTACGGGCTGAACGACACCGCCGGTTCCGTGGAATCGCTGAAGCGGTACACAGCCATGCAAGATCGAAGGCATCGCCGCCGAGCGGTCCTCGACGGCGCGACGCTGGCGGAGCGGCAACTGGAGATCGGACATCTGGAGGCTGCTTGCTCCACCTGGGACCAGATGATGACCGATTACCCGTACGTTCAGTCAGGCCGCGCCGACCAGAGGGTCATTTCCATGGTGAGCTCGCTCAAGCCGTTCCTGAAGAACTCCGTCGCTCGGGACCTCTATGAGCGGGCACGGGAAGCGGTGCGGCGACGCATCCCGCCCGGGAACAAGTAGCACCCGGTACCGGCGGTGACGGTGGACGAGTTCGACGCACTCCTGGCCCGCGAAGGCGACGGCGACGGATTCGATGCCCTTGAGCTGGCGCGGCGGGTGTCGGCCGGCGACGCCGGGAAGGAGACTCTGAGCCGACTGGAGGACTCGTTCGACAAGTTGGCCGTGCGATACCCGGGCTCTCCACCTCAAGAACTACTGGAACGAGTGCGCGGGCATTCCGCCGATGTGACTCGTCTGATGGACGCACGTATGACGTTGGCGGAACAGCGACGTCTCCACGTGGTCGGAGGCTGGTTCCAACTGCTCGCGGCCACCCTGCACATCGACCTGAACCAGGAACACGCGGCCACCGCCAGTCTGCGGACGGCGGACACCCTCGCGCGCCATGCCGAGCACTCCGAGATCCGCTCCTGGTGCCACGAGACGGACGCTTGGCGGGTCCTTACGGACGGTGTGTACGGGCGGGCAGTCGATCTGTCGCAGGCCGCACAGGAGTTGGCTCCAGCAGGCAGCTCCGTCGCGATTCAGGCGACCGCCCAGGAGGGGAGGGCGAGAGCGCGCTTGGGTGACCGGAAAGGCGCGTATGCCGCCATAGACAGGGTTCAGCGCATGTCGGCCACTCTGGAACCGCTGAAGAACGCTGAGCACCACTATCAGTACGAGCCCGGAAAGGCCCTCGCGTACACGGCGACCACACTGGCCTGGATCGGTGACCCCGCCGCGGAATCGTACGCGCGAGAAGTGATCGCCGGACTCGCGCCCACCGGTGACGTCCAGAAGTGGCCCCGCCGAGTCGCGTCGGCCAACATCGACCTGGCTTTGGCACTGCTCGTCGACGACCGGCCGGACGAAGCGTGCGACGCGGTCCAGCGGGCGATACTGTCCGGCCGCGTCGTTCCCTCGAACCACTGGCGGGCGCTGGAAGTGGTCAGGGCGGTGGAAGCCCGGAAGCTGCCGGAAGCCCCTGATCTGCGCGAGGCGTATCAGGGTATGCGCTCGTCGGGAGCGGATCGCAGCCGGCAGAGACGATTGACCTAGGGAGACAGGACGTGGAGCGACGCGAATTTGTCGGTGCGAGCATCTTCTCCGTTGCGCTCAATATCCCCGATTGGCCCGACGTCATGGGAAGAATGGAAGCGGTTCGAACCGGGTCGGCACGCCGGGTGGGGATCTCCGATGTTGAGCTGGTCAAGCGCATGACAGCTCAGCTTTCCGATACGTACGACGAGTTCGGTGGCCGACACACAAGACCCTTGGCCGCGACATTCATAGCCCAAACCGTCACACCTCTCCTCCTTACCGATGGGGCAGTGGAGACACGTAAAGCCATGATGTCCGCTGCCGCTTCCCTCTGCTTCCTGACCGGCTGGATGGCCGTGGACGAAGGAATGCATGGGATCGCTCAGCGCTACTACGTCAAAGGGTTGGAGTTGACAGGAGGAAGCGGCGACCGGCTGACTTACTGCCGTGTGCTCCGGGGGGTCTCGGTTCAGGCGGTGGACCTCGGCCACGGCGCCATGGCGGTACGTCTCGCGGACGCCGCTGCTGCCACCGCGCCGGAATCGGGACCGCGCATGCGGGCATTCATGGGCGGGCAGCAGGCTCATTCCCTTGCTGTCGCGGGAGACCGGAGTGCCGCACTGCGGAGCCTGCGGGAAGCGGAGCGGGCCATGGATCAGGCCGAGAGCACCTCGCAGAATCTCGGAAACTACGACCCGGCTGTTTTGGCCTATCACGTGTCACAGGTTCGATACGCGCTCGACGATGTTGCCGGAAGCGTTGACTCGCTGAAGCTGCATTTTCGCTTGCGGACACCGACGGACACCCGTAGGTCCGCTTTACGTTTCAGTTCCATTCTGGCCGAACGGCAGCTTGAACTTGGGCACGTGGAGCTGGCCTGCAACACATGGGCGCATGTTCTTGACGAGTATCCGAAAATCCACTCGGGCAGGGTTGACCGTCACGTCGCCGCAATCGCGCAGCTACTTTCGCCGTATCGCGCCAACCCGACAGCGCGTGAAGTGCGGGAGCGCGCCTTGCAGGCCACCAGAGGCCAAGTGTGAAAGGCTCCCGCGCCCCGGGCGGCAACGGGTCGGGGCTCGGGGCTGACGGTGGGCGGTGGTGACCGTGAACGCCCGGCCGGGGCCCGGGGCTGCGACACGAAATGCGATGCCTCGCGGATAATCCGTCACGGGACGAACACCGCTACCCTGGACGGATGACCGCTACCGCGCCCACCCGCGTCGAACCCGACCTCTCCTTCCTCCTCGACCACACCAGTCACGTCCTGCGGACCCGGATGGCCGCCGCCCTCTCGGAGATCGGGCTCACCGCGCGGATGCACTGTGTGCTCGTCCACGCCCTGGAGGAGGAGCGCACCCAGATCCAGCTCGCCGAGATCGGCGACATGGACAAGACGACCATGGTCGTCACGGTCGACGCCCTGGAGGAAGCCGGGCTCGCGGAACGGCGGCCGTCCCGGACCGACCGCCGGGCCCGGATCATCGCCGTCACCGACGAGGGCGCGACGATGGCCCGGCGCAGTCAGGAGATCGCGGACCGGGTGCACCGTGACGTGCTGGGTGTGCTTCCCGAGGGGGAACGCGAAGTCCTTACGCGGGCGTTGCTGCGGTTGGTCGACGGGCCGCTCGCGGTGCCCGTCGAGGGGCCGGCGCCTGTGCGGCGCGCCCGGCAGCGTAAGCGGTAGCCCTTGCGGGCGGCTTCTCAGTGCCGGGGTCGCCTGGCCCCGTGCAGGTCGCCTGTGCCTGCGGGCCCTGGGTTCGCTGTGCTGGGCGCACTTGTTCCCGTGCGGGTCGCTCGTGGGTTTGCGCAGTTCCCCGCGCCCCTGGGTTGCCTGTGCTCGGCGGACTTGTCGCTGTGCCGTCGCTCGTGGGGTGCGCAGTTCCCCGCGCCCCTGAGGTTGCGCCTCCCGCCGTCCCCGTCCGGCTGCGGGCCCTGGGTTGCCTGTGCTCGGCGCACTTGTTCCTGTGCCGTCGCTCGCCGGGTGCGCAGTTCCCCGCGCCCCTGAGGTTGCGCCTCCCGCCGTCCCCGTCCGGCTGCGGGCCCTGGGTTGCCTGTGCTCGGCGGACTTGTTCCTGTGCCGTCGCTCGTGGGGTGCGCAGTTCCCCGCGCCCCTGAGGTTGCGCCTCCCGCCGTCCCCGTTCGGCTGCGGGTCTGCCCTGGTCGCTCGCGCAGTTCCACGCGCCCCCCGGATACGCGGTGCTCAGCGCACTTGTTGCTGTGCTGGGCTTCCTGTACTGGGCGTGGGGCGAAGAACTCGCTTGATGGATGTGAAAGTTCGCCCTCATAGTTGCGGACTGCGACCGGCCAGGCAGGACGGCCCCTACAGGAGGACACCCCACCCATGCGCACTCTCTACGTCGTCACCCATCCGGAAGCGACGCACCATGTCGAGCGGGTCGTCGGGGGGTGGCATGACTCGGAGCTGACGGCCGGCGGGGTCCGGGCGGCGGTCTCCATCGCGCGGGCGCTGCGGGCCCAGGTGCCGGACGGCGCCGACGTCGAGCTGTTCTCCTCGGATCTGCGGCGCACCCTGCGGACGGCGGACGAGGTGGCCGGGTTGTTCGGTGTGCGGCCGGTCGTGGATCGCAGGCTGCGGGAGAAGTCCTACGGCGAGGCGGAGGGAAGGCCGCAGGAGTGGCTCGACCAGCGCTTCGTCCCGCCGCCGGCCGTCGGGGAACGGATGGACCACGACGAGGGCGTACCGGGCGCGGAGACCAAGGCGGTGTGGGCGCGGCGTATCTACGCGGCCATGGACGACATCCTGCGGAGTCCTTGCGAACACCAGATCGTCGTGACGCACGGCGGCTCCCTGACGTGCGTCGTGGCGGCATGGATCAAGATGCCGATCGAGTCCGCCGGTTACGCGAACTTCCGGGCGCCCTCCGGCAGCGTCACCACACTGCGCGAGGACGACTTCTTCCACAACCGCCAGCTCGTCAGCCTCGGGGACATCCGACATCTCGACTCCGGCAAGGCCGGGTGACGACGGCCCAGTTGCCGCTGCGGGGCGGGTGGGCGGAGCCGGAACGAGGACTGCGCCCGCAGTCGATAGTCTGCAACGGAACTATCTGCTACGGTCGATCTCGTCGTCGTATCCGGCGCCGTCCACCCCGGACGCGCCGCAGTCACCACGGCATCCCCGAACAGCCACCTGATCCGGTCACCCGTCACCAGTCCCCCGAACGCACCGAGGAGACCAGCGACCATGAGCGCCGAGCCCACCCCCGCCACCGGTCCCACCGCCGCCATCGAAGCCACGAACCTCGGAGCCGCCGCCGATGGCCCCGGCGACGCCGCCGGGTCCTCCCCCGCCGGGCCCGCGCCCCGGCCGCTCACCGACGCCGACGCGTCCGCGCTGCTGGCCGCCGGGCGGTTCGGGACCCTCGCCGCGGTCCGGTCCACCGGACACCCGCACCTGTCGACCGTCCTGTACGACTGGGACCCCGCGGAGCGGACCGTCCGGGTCTCCACCACCGCCGAACGGCTCAAGGCACGGCAGCTGCGGCGTGATCCGCACGCGTCACTGCACGTCCAGGGGCCGGACGTGTGGTCGTTCGCGGTGGCCGAGGGGCTTGCCGAGGTGTCGGAGCCGACGGCCGTCCCCGGGGACACCGTCGGACGGGAACTGCTGGCGTTGACCCCCGGGTTCCCCGACCCCGCCAACGAGGCCGCCTTCCTTGCCCAGGCGGTGACGGACCGCCGGGTGGTGGTCCGGCTCCGCGTCTCCCGGCTGTACGGGACGGCCCTCGACATCACCGGCTGACCGGCCCTTCCTCCCCGGTCGGCGGGAAGAGGGGCTCCGAAGGGGTGGCCCCGGGCGGCGGACCGCCGCTGTGGTGCGACCATCGGGGAGTACAGCCATCACCAGGCAGGAGTACTCCATGGCCACGGAAGAAGACCGTTTCGATGTCGTCGTCCTGGGTGCGGGACCGGGCGGGTACGTCGCCGCCATCCGGGCCGCCCAGCTCGGCAAGAAGGTCGCGGTCGTCGAGGAGAAGTACTGGGGCGGCGTCTGTCTGAACGTCGGCTGCATCCCCACCAAGGCCCTGCTGCGCAACGCCGAACTCGCGCACATCTTCACCCATGAGTCCAAGACCTTCGGCATCAAGGTCGACGGCACGGTGTCGTTCGACTACGGGGAGGCGTACCGGCGCAGCCGGCGGGTCGCGGACGGCCGGGTCAAGGGCGTCCACTATCTGATGAAGAAGAACGCGATCACCGAGATCGACGGGCGCGGCACCTTCACCGACCCGCACACCCTCCAGGTCGCCACCGCCGACGGCGGCACCCGCACCCTCACCTTCGAGAACTGTGTCATCGCGACGGGCGCCACCCCGAAGCTGCTGCCCGGTACCCGTCGCACCGAACGCGTCGTCACGTACGAGGAGCAGATCCTCGCGGAGGACGTACCGCAGTCCATCGTGATCGCCGGTGCCGGCGCGATCGGGGTGGAGTTCGCGTACGTCCTGCACAACTACGGCGTGAAGGTCACGATCGTCGAGTTCCTGGACCGGATCGCGCCGCTGGAGGACGCGGATGTCTCCGCCGAACTGGCCCGTCAGTACCGCAAGCTGGGTATCGACGTGCTGACCTCGACCCGGGTCGACTCCATCGACGAGTCGGGCCCGCAGGTACGGGTCACGGTCACCGGCAAGGACGGCGCGCAGCAGGTGCTCACCGCCGACAAGGTGCTCCAGGCGATCGGCTTCCAGCCGAACGTCACCGGGTACGGCCTCGACGCCGCCGGGGTACGGGTCACCGAGCGCGGCGCGATCGATGTGGACGGGCGCTGCCGGACCTCCGTCCCGCACATCTTCGCCATCGGTGACGTGACCGCGAAGCTGATGCTGGCGCACGCCGCCGAGTCGATGGGCGTCATCGCCGCCGAGACCATCGCGGACGCCGAGACGATGGAGCTCGACTATGTGATGATCCCGCGTGCCACGTACTGCCAGCCGCAGGTCGCGAGCTTCGGTTACACCGAGGCGCAGGCCCGGGAGCTGGGGTACGACGTGAAGGTGGCGAAGTTCCCGTTCACCGCGAACGGGAAGTCGCACGGCCTCGGGGACACCGTCGGTTTCGTGAAGCTCATCAGCGACGCCAAGTACGGGGAGCTGCTGGGCGGTCACCTCGTGGGACCGGATGTCACGGAGCTGCTGCCCGAGCTGACCCTCGCCCAGCAGTGGGACCTCACGGTGCACGAGGTCGCGCGGAACGTCCACGCGCATCCGACGCTCGGTGAGGCGGTCAAGGAAGCGGTGCACGGCCTCGCGGGTCACATGATCAATTTCTGAGCCCGCCGCACGTTCCGTACTCCGTACTCCGTCGTCACTCCGTTGCCTTCCGGTGCCCGGTGCCCGGTGCCCGGTGCCCGTCCGGACGTATGCGCGTCCGCGCGGGTGCCGGGCACCGCCACACGGTCGCCCGCCACACGGTCGCCCGCCACCGGTCATCCGCCACCCGCCACCCGCCACCGGTCACCGGTCACCGGTCACCCGAACGGCAGCGGTCTCGTGTGCAGGATCTCCAGGTGGGTGACCGCCCGGGTCAGCACCACGTACAGCCGGTGGGCGCCCCGGGGTTCCGCCTCCTCGATCGCGGCGGGTTCCACCGCGATCACATGGTCGTACTCCAGCCCCTTGGCCAGCGTCGCGGGCAGCAGGGTGACGGGGGCGCCCGGCGCGGCGGGACCGGCCGGGTCGGCGGGCGCGAGCCCGGCGGCGGTCAGGGCCGCGCGCAGCCGGGGGACGTCCGCGTCCGCGGCGATCACCCCGACCGAACCGAGCGCACCCGCGGGGACGTCCGGACCGGCGGGGATGTCCGGACCGGCCGGACCGGCGGGGGCGCCCAGCCGCTCCGTACCGCTTCGCGCCGCGCGTACCGCCGCGACCGTCGCGGCCACCACGTCCGGGACCCGCCGGACCGTCAGCGAACCGTCCTCGCGCAGTGAACGGCCGGGCGGTACGGGCACGTCCAGCCGGGCGAGGAGGCGGTTGGCGAGGGCCGTCACCTGGGCCGGGACCCGGAATCCGGTGGTCAGGGCCACGGTCCGGGCGTCCGGACGGCCCAGGTGCGCGAGCTGTTCGGGCCAGGACCGGGCGGCCCAGGGGGTGGTGCCCTGCGCGAGGTCGCCGAGGACGGTCAGCGAGCCGTGCGGGGCGCGGCGCCCGATCGCGCGGCACTGCATCGGGGACAGGTCCTGCGCCTCGTCCACCACGATGTGACCGTGCCCGGCGGGGAGTTCGAGGAGCCCGGCCAGTTCGTCCAGCAGGACCAGATCCGCGGCGGACCAGCGGGCCGACCGGGCCGTGAAGGGCCGGGCCCGGCCCAGCGCGGCCCGTTCGGCCGGACCGAGGACACCGTCCGCCGCCCGCTCCCGCTCCTGCGGCCCGGACAGCAGTCCGGCGAGAACCTCCTCCGGGCTCGTCCTCGGCCACACCGCGTCAAGGAACGCGGCCACCGGCCGGGCCCGCGCGGTCCGCCGCAGCCAGCCGTCCCCGCGAGGTCCCGAACGCCGCTCCGCCAGCTCCCTGACCCGGGCCGCGACCCGGGCCCGGACCCGCTCCCGGCCGGTGTCGTACGGGAGTTCCTCCGCGAGGACGTCCGCCACGATCGCGGTCAGCTCCCCGGCGGGCACCCGCCAGCGGTACGAGCCGTCCGGGACGGTGAGCCCCGCGCCGTCCACCGCCTCCGGCCGCACCCGCGCGTACAGGGCGCGGCGCAGCACCCGGGCCATCCGGGCGTCGTGCTTGACGAGGGCCGTCGCCTCCGGGTCGTGCCCGGTCACCGGGTGCCGGGCCACCAGGTCCTCGACGGTGAGCTGTCCGACGCCGCCCTCCCCGAGCGCGGGCAGCACCTCCGCGATGTACCGCAGGAAGGTCCGGTTGGGGCCGAGCACGAGGAGCCCGGAGCGGCTGATCCGCCGGGGGTGGGTGTACAGCAGATACGCGGCGCGGTGCAGCCCGACCGCCGTCTTCCCGGTGCCCGGCGCGCCCTGTACGCACAGGGAGGTGCCGAGCGGGGAGCGGACGAGGTCGTCCTGTTCGGGCTGGATGGTCGCGGCGATGTCCCGCATGGGTCCGGTACGGGGCCGCCGGATCTCGGCGGCGAGGAACCCCCCGGCGACACCCACGTCCGTACCCGTACCGGGGTCTGGGCCTGTACCTGTACCTGTACCCGACTCCGTCCCCGTACCTGTACCCGAGGCCGTTCCCGGGCCCGACTCCGTACCCGATTCCGTACCGCCGGGCCCCGTCCCCTCACCGCCCGGCCCCGTCCCCGTACCCGACCGGCCCAAGTACTCGTCTCCCGTACCCGACGGGCCCAGGTACTCGTCCTCCAGGCCCGTCAGGTCGTGCGGCGCGCCCGTGCTGCCCGGTGCCCAGCCGAAGCGGCGGCGTACCGCCACGCCCCGGGGGTCGTGCGGGCCCGCCTGGTAGAAGGCCCTTGAGACGGGTGCCCGCCAGTCGACGACCAGGGGCGGGGCGGTGGGTTCCTCGGTGATCCGGGTCCGTCCGATGTGATAGCTCTGCCCGGCGTGCGGCGCGGCGTCGGCGTCCCGGCCCGCGTCCGGACCCGCCCCGGACCGCTCGTCGCCGGACCCCGCGTCACCAGGTGCGGCGGCGAAGTCGAGGCGGCCGAAGAAGAGCGGCCCCGGAGGGAGTTCGCCGAGGTCGCGGGCCTTGGTGCGCAGCGCCCGGCCGAGCACCTCGGCGTCGGCGCCGGACGCGGAGACGTCCGCCGCCGTGACGACGTGTTCCCGCGCTCCCGCCGCCATCGCCGCGAGGGCGGCGCGGCAGCGTTCATGGTGGGCCCGTTCGTCCGCGAGGGCCTGTGGCCCCTCGGGGTCCGGGGCTGGACGTGTTCCGGTATCGCGACGCGCCATACGCCGACCCTAGCGAGAAAGCGTTACCGAGTCACATTCTTTACCGGGTCGCGATGTGGCGGGGGCTCAGGCCCCCGCGTACCGGGGAAGTCCGTCCCGCAGTTCGGCGAAGGCGCGGTCGGCGTGGGTGACGGCGTCCGGGTGCACCGCGTCGGCGCGTTCGCCGGAGGCGACCCGGCGCCGGTTCTCCTGGGCGAGCACCCTCCGGACGGCGACCATCTGCGCGGCGGCGGTCCGGTCCGGCAGGCCGGGCGGACCGGGGGCGGCCAGCGCCCCCGCCAGCCGCTCCTCGGAGCGTTCGAGGTACGTGTACAGCCGCGCGACCAGCGACGGAGTCCCGTACAGCAGGTCGTGGAAGGCGAGCACCCCGGGATCGTCGTTCAGCCCGGTCACGGGGTCGTGGCGGGCGAGCCCGTCCAGGAAGTCCCGGTGCAGCGCGGCCAGCGGGGCGGTCCCGTCGGCGCGGGCGGCCGTGACGACCCGGGCGGCCTCGTCCTCGTGGTCGGCGAACCGGTGCAGGACCAGGTCCTCCTTCGCGGGGAAGTACCGGAACAGCGTCGGTTTGGAGATGTCGGCCGACGCCGCGATCTCCGCGACGGACACCTTCTCGAAGCCCCGCTCCAGGAACAGCGCGATCGCGGTCTCGGACACCGACCGGTACATCCGCAGCCGCTTGCGTTCCCTCAGCCCCATCTCACCACTCATGCCGATGAGCGTACGCAGCGCGGACGGCCGTCACGCCCCGCCGGGACGTGACCCGGCGCACGCGTCACGCGGCACCGGCCGCCCCGCCCCCATGCCCCGGCGGGTCACCGGCCGTCGGGCGGGAAGGCGCGCGCGAGGCACGGGTCCGCGGTGGGCCGGAGCGGGAGCCCCAGCCCGGCGGTCGCCGCCCGCAGGGTCATCGCACAGGACGCCATGGCCCGCCGGACGTTGGGGGCGTCGAGGGCGGCGCCGGTGACGAGCCGGTCCAGATCGACGTACGCGGAACGGACGGTCTCGATCGTCCGGTACGCGTTCCAGTCCCGTTCCCAGCCGGCGGTGTGCCGCGCGGGCAGCCGGGCGGACCAGCGGGCGAGCATCCGGCGGCGGATCTCGGGGCGCGTCGGCGTCAGATGCAGATGCCGCACCAGGTCGTACAGCGGGTCGCCGACCACGGCCATCTCCCAGTCGATGAGGGTGAGCCCCCGGTCCGGGCCCTGACCGCGCACCAGGTTCCACGGGTTGAGGTCGCCGTGCAGGAGCACCGGGGGCCGCGCCCGCACCTCGCGGCGGGCCAGCAGTTCCGCCAGCCGGTCGCCGCCGGGCAGTCCGACCTCCCGGGCGAGCCGCCGCGAGGGCAGGGGCAGCTCACGCACCAGCCGGACCAGCTCACCGCGCAGCCAGGCGAAGAAGTCGACGCCGCCCGCGGTGGGGTCCAGCCGCTCATGGCCGACGCCGGTGAGCGCGGCCAGCTGGTCGACCAGGTCGTCCGCCTCATGGGGCAGCAGCCCGTCCACCGGGTGCTCGGGGGGCCGGACGCCGTCGCGGGGACCCTCGTACGAGTGGACGGCGAACCGGTCGCGCGGGCCCTCGTGACCGTGGACGGCGAACCGGTCGCGGGGGCCGCTGACGCCCAGTGCCAGCACCCGGGGCGCGCGGACGGCCGCGCCGGACTCCTCGATGGCCCGCAGCACGGCGTGCTCGCTGAGGAAGCTGCGCTCCAGCCGGTGGGCGGTACCGCGTTCACGCCGTACGACGACCAGGGTCCGGCCGTCGCCGTGCGGTGCCGGTACGGCGACCACCGTGTTGAGGTGGGACGTCCCGGTGAACACCCGTCCGGCGGGGGCCGTGCGCTCCCCGTCCAGCGCGGCGCGCACGGCGGAACGCGGAAAGCCGGGGTGCTCACCGAACCTGCCGTCCGGACGCCAGTCGGGGTACCGGGAACCGTCGCCCGCGGGGAGCGGACCGGCGCGGTTCCCCGCCAGGTCCGCGGGCCGGGGCACCGGGCGTCCGCCCACGGGCCACTCCTGGAGGATCGCGCACACGTGTCACAAGAATGGGCACACCCTAGTGGCGCGACGGGCGGCCCAGGGCCCGTACGCCACCACCGCGCGCCGCCCGCGGTCGTCTCTCATGCGCGCACCGTCATACCGCGAGGTGCGCCCGGCGCGGACGCCCGGGAGCGGCCGCAGGTTCTCATCCCCGCCGCCCCCGCCGCCCCCGGTCCGTCCGGGACCTCCCCGGAACCTCACCGGGGCGTCACGGGTCCGTCACCGGCTCGTCGTCCCCACCAGCCGCAGTACGCCCTCCAGCGAGTCGACCACCAGGTCGGCGCCCGCCTCGGACAGCACCTGGCGCTTGCGGTCGTTGCGGGCGTAGCCGAGGAAGGGGACGCCCGCCTTCCGGGCGGCCAGCAGGTCGGACGGCGTGTCGCCGATCATCAGCGCGGCGGACGGGGCCGCGCCCATCGCGTTCAGCGCCCGGATCAGACAGTGGGGGTCGGGCTTCAGCAGCCGCAGTTCGCGCGTACGGCCGTACACATGGGGTGCGAAGCAGTCGGTGAGGCCCCGGCCCTCCAGGTACTCGCGGACGACCCGGGGGGAGTTGTTGGTGGTGACGGCGAGCCGGACGCCGACCGCGCTCCAGGTACGGATCAGGGGGTCGGCCCAGGCGGTGGGCCGCGCCGAGGCGGCGGCCCGGGACTCCTCCTGGGTGAGGCGTTCCTCCAGCTCCGCGACGAGGTCGCTGCCGGGGTGCCCCCGGTCCACGGCCCGCAGGACCACATGCGGGTCCAGGGAGGCCCGCTCGGTCGCGCTGAGCAGCCCGCGCAGGCCCTGCCCGGCGAGCCAGTCGACCAGGTCCGCGGCCACCCGTTCGGCCTTGTGCCCGGCGAACAGACGGCAGATGGGGCCGTCGAAGTCGAAGAGGACGTACCGCGCCCGGCCGATCGTCCCGCGAAGCTGCTCGGTCCCCTGTGTCACCGTCTCGTCGGCCACCCGTCCCGTGTGTGCTGTGTCTTGGGTCACTAGGAGAGTGTCAGGTCCGTGGCGATGGTTTCCCAGAGGGCGTTGAACCACTTCTGCGACTCCTCCACGAACGCGGTGTCCCGGGCCCCGGCGAGCTTGTCGAAGGAGAACAGCAGCGAGGCCGCCCCGAGCGTGTCGAACAGCTCCATCGAACCGCTGCCCACCTCCTCCTGGCGGCGCGTCACCGTGTAGTACGCGATCAGCGCCTCGTCGCCGTTGAGCAGGTACAGCTTCACCGGCGGGGTGAACGGCAGCGCGCGGAAGGTGACCTTCACCTCGATGCCGTGGGAGGAGCGCAGCGCCCCCAGGTTGTGGCGCAGCACCTGCCCCTGCGCGTTGCGCTGGGTCAGCCAGCGGTCGTGGACCCGGCCGTCGTCGTCCTCCTCGTCGGCGGCGACCGGGAAGGCGAGATGGATCTCGCGGCTGGGCAGCAGTACCCGCACCTCGACCGAACCGGGCCTCAGGGTGCCGTCGTGGATCTGCCGCAGCGGTTCCCCGACGGCGAGCATCAGGGTCTCGGCGGTGAGGCACACCGCGTCCACGGTGACGTGCGGCGCGGCGAACGCCCTGGCCAGCCGGGGGGCGAGACCGACCATGGTGGGCTGCGGCCGGTCGGCGGGCGATCCGTGCGCGAGCGGGTCGCGGGGCGGGGCGACCCGGGGCGGGCTGCCCTTGCTCACATCGCTGAGCAGCCCGGCACCCTGGAGCGCCTTGAGCGCCTGCCGTACGGTGCCGCGCTCCACCCCGAACTCCGCCGCGAGCCCGGCCTGGGTCGGCAGCCGGTCACCGGCCCTGAGCGCGCCGGTGCGGATGCGTTCACGCAGGACGTCGGCGATGTCCTGCGCGGAGCGCCTGTTGGGCGGGACGGGGGCGGTCGGAACCGGGTCGGACGGGACTGGGGCGGGGGTGTCGGGGGGCTCGGCTTCGGAGGGCTCGGCGTCGAGGGGCTCGGTGTCGGACGGGGGGCCGTCGGAAGGGGGGCCGTTCACCGCGGCGTTCTCCTGGGTCACGACCAAACGGTACAACCCACACCCAACTATGGGCAGTTGTTCGACAGTTGTTTATAAGAGGCAGCCAAGTGGGGACAACTTAAGTGTAGTTGGTTGCCAACATCACCAAGTTGGCGTATCACTCCTCCCCACCGCAAGGAGGATCACCGTGCCCACCGCCGCTCTCCTCACCGCCGCGTTCGTCATCGGCCTGGAACAGTTCGTCGAGTGGAAGTACGGTCCGGCGGGGCTCGCCGGACTGCTGCTCCTCACCGTCGGGATCAAGGCCAGGAGCCCGATGTGCAGCTCCGCCGGGGCAGTGACCCTGGCCCTGCTGATGACCACCCCCGCGCGCTGACCGGCCCGCGCGCACGGTGACCCCACCGACTTCCGACGGGCCCTTCTCCGGAGGGGAGCCGGGGCCCGTCGGACGCGGTGCGCCGACGAAGCCGCACCGCCGCACCACCCGCGACCGGGCGGCACCGGGAGACAACCGGCCCCCGGACGCACCTACGGACACCCGGCCACCACCGACACCCGAAAGCGAGGCGGAAGACCGTAAGCCGTACGCCGTACGCCGGGCGCCGGGACGTCCGCCCGGAACACGACCGGTGCGGCACACGCACAGGTGCAGCACACGCACCGGCTCAGAAGAGGCGCCGATTCAGCACGGGTACCGGCTCAGCACAGGTACCGGCTCGGAAAAGGCGGGGCCCCGGTTCAGAAGATGTCCGGACACCAAGGGCGCCTCGGCGTACGGAACAGGGCGTCGGCGACGGCGACGGCGCCCTCCCGTTCCTCCACCACCCGGCCGAGCGCCACGAGCCGCGCCACCGAGCCGTCCCCGAGCCACAGCGACCCCAGGTCGCCCAGCGACAGTGTGAGATCCGCCGGGGCGTCCGTCCGCGCGCACACCGCGCCCTGCGGTGACGCCTCCAGCCGGAACCGCCCGCCCGAGACACCGCCCGCGCCCCCGGGCTCGTCCACCACGTCCAGTACCAGCGAACCCGCGCTCCCGTACGTCCGCGCCTCCAGCGCACCGGCGACGTCCAGCAGCCGCACCCACAGCCAGTCCGCGTGCCTCACCACCCGCGCGGCGCGCGGATCGGGCATCAGATGCGGTACGAGGGCGTCCGGGGCGCGCATCCCGGTACGGACCGTGGTGATCCAGTCGACCGCGCACAGGTAGTGCCACAGCGCGCGCTCCGCGTCGGGGTCCAGCGCCAGCAGGTGCTTCACCCGGGCGGTGTTCTCCGGCTGCGTGCCGTCCCCCGACTTGTCGTCCACGCCGTACGCGAGCAGCCCAGTGACCTGCCCGTCCGGCGCCCGGTACGCCACCTGGAAGTCCTCCTTCCAAGGGCTCGCGTCCAGCCGGAGCTCCCCCGTCTCCATCTGCCACCACACCGCGTCCCGCGAGGTGGCCCCCGGCTGCGCGCGGCGCACCCGGTCGTAGAACCCCGGACCCCACGCCCGTACGTCCTCGGCATTGACGAGCTCGATCCGCGCCCCGTCCCGCTCCGGCCGTGACCAGCGCGGGTCGAGCCCGCTGCGCGACACGTCGATCGACCACTCCGTGACGGAGGTGGCCGGGCCGAAGCCGTAGCGTCCGTAGATCGGGTACTCGGCGGCGATCAGCGTCGCGACCAGGTCGCCCCGCTCCCGGGCGGCCCGCAGATCCGCGTCGATCATCCGCGTCAGCAGCCCGCGCCGCCGGTGGGTGGGGCTGACGGTGACATTGCTGACCGCGTTCGCCGTGACCACCGCGCCCCCAGGCACGGTCAGTTCCTGCCCGAAGGACCGGTACGTGGCGACGCACCGCCCCCGGTCGAACGCCCCCGTGGTCCTGGCCGCCTCGGTATGTCGGCGCCGGATGTCCACATCGTGCGCCGTGGGCGTCGGCTCCCGCAGGAACCCGGTGTTCAACGCCCGCAACCAGTCGGCGAGCTCCCCATAAGCAACAGCCCGCACGTCCACCACATCGTGACCCATACGTCCCACGCTAGGCGCCGGGATCGGTGGTGTCGCCCGCTTTTTCTGGCCGGTGGCCTCAGGGCTTGATGAGTCGGCTGGTGTACCCGTCCGCGATAAGGGCTTCATAGGCCGTGCGGACATCGTCGGGGACGTCTTGGGCGACGGCGTACCCGAGCGCGGGGTACTCGATCACCCGCTGGAGGTCTCCGACGAGCATGTCCAGGACGAGTTTCCCGTCACCGATGGACTTGAGGTAGTCGTCCAGTTCCAGTGGTTCCGAGGCGCAGAGCACTTCGGCCCCGGGCCACAGCTTGCGGGCGGTGGCGTACGAACGGCGTTCCATGTAGGGCTTGGACACCAGCAGGACCGACGCCGGCGCGATGCCGTGGGCGGCCAGGAGATCACGGGAGAACGTGATGTTCTCACCGGTGTTGGCCGCGTTCGGCTCGACCAGGATCGCCTCGTCGGGGACCCCGAGCCCGAGGGCGTGCTCGCGGTAGTGGACGGCCTCGCCCCTCGGGAAGCGGGCGCGGGTGGTGGGGCTGTTGCCGCCGGTGAACACGAGGGTCCGGAACAGCCCGGCCCGGTACAGGCCGGCGGCATGGGTCGCGACACCGAGGTCATGGCTGCCCAGTCCGATCGCCACGTCGACGGGTCGCACCTCGTGGCGCATCCGGTGGTGGTCCCAGATCAGCTTCGCCTGCCGGTAGCGGGTACCGGTGATGCCGTACGGATGGTGCGTGGTCACTCGCGTCTCCCTGCCCACCGCGACCGGGCGCCGGACGCCCCCGCCGAAGTGTCCGGCCGGAGTGGGCTAAACCCTCGGAACGCCCCGCCCCCACAGTTCCTCGGCGTGTTCGGTGAACCGGCCGAACATGCCCCCGTCACCCGCCCGCCGCAGATGGAACATGGGCGAGTCGTGCCCGACCGTCCGCGCCAGATGAGGCGTGACAAGCACGTCGTCGTCGAAACGGAACACCGACAGACCCACATGGTTCACGGCATCGTCCGCACCCGAGAACCGCACCTCCAGCCCGTCCACCGGCCCCAGCTTCGCCAGCTCACCCAACGTGATCCTGATCCTCGTGGACACGGTCAGCGCGGCACCCTCCACACGCTCCCGCTCCCGCGTCACCTCCCCGTCAGGATCACCCAACAGCGGGCCACAGCATCGTGACTTCCACTCCCCACGCTTGCGAGGCATCTTCCCGGTTCCTGACCTCGACAATCCGTGTGCTCCCCCGGTGGGACGACACCTCGTCCCGGCGGTCCCGGGCCTCGGACGCCCTCGCTTCCGAGGGTCTCAGGGAGCCAGTCCGGCGAGCTTGCACAGGCGCTGGAGGCGCGGGTTGCTCCGTTGGTGCAGTGATGACACGACCCGCAGCACCTCCCGTCCCATCGGGTTGAGCACCGCCATCTGGGGCGCGGCGTCCCACGCGGTACTCAGGCTCTCCAGCGCTCCGTCACGGTCACCGGTGTCGACCTGCGCCCGCGCGAGGTTGACCTTCGTCGCGGCGACGCGAGTCGGGGTCAGGGCCGCGAGCGCGGTGTCCACGTCGTCCGCCATCGCCAGTGCCTCCCTCGGCCTGCCCAGGTCGAGCCGCGTGGCCAGCACATGGGTGGTCGTGTTCGCCGGCCCGAACAGCATGCTGTGCCGGGTACGGTCCGCCCCCAGCTCCGCCGAGGCCCGCCCGGCCGCCGTGATATGACGTTCCGCCTCCCGCCGGCCGTCCCTCTTGTCCGCGAGCCTGCCCGCCAACGTCATGCCCCGCAGGTTCAGCACCCCCACCGCGAACGCCCGGTCATCACCCGACAACCGCGACTCCGCTTCCACCACGGCTCGGTCGACGAGCGCCAGACCGCCCTCGTAGTCACCGCCGTTGAGATACGCCCCGGCCCGGTCCCGCGCGGCGACAGCGGCACCCAACGGGTTGGGCCGCTGCTCCACGGCCCACTTCTGGAGCGTCACGGCCAGCTCCGCCATGTCCGTCCACCGATGCCGGGCCGCGAGCCAGTAGACGGCGCTGTACACCTCCACCAGATCCATCCAGGCCCCGGCCGTGTTCACCAGGTGCGCCCGCGTGGTGGCGTCCCGCAGCAGCCCCGGCAGCATGACCAGCAGCTCGCTCACCCGGAACGCGTCCCGGTGTCCCGCCACTGTCCGCACATCGGCGGTAATCCGCGCGTTCTCCACGCGCTGCCCGCCCGGCACGTCGTAGTCACGCATCGCGGAACGCAGTGCGGCGAGGCACTGATCCCCGGACGGCGCGACCCGGCTCCTCCCCAGCACCTCGGACAACGGCACCCCCATGGCCCTGGCCAGGACGGCGGCCGTGGCATGCGTCAGCGTCCGGTCCCCCACCTCGACCTTGGACAGCAACGACAGGGACACGTTCGCGAGCCGGGCCAGGCGGGCCTGCGACAGCCCCCGCTCCTTGCGGAGGGCCGCCACGTTCGCCCCGGGCGGCAATGGACTCGTACGCATGGGCTCACCGGTCCTTCCGAGGAAGTCTCACTCGAACCATGGTCACGGACAGCGGGACCACCCACGCCCGTGTGCAGATGCCGTGCAACATCCGCTCCCCAGCACGCCAGTTGACTGTCAGCAGCGACCGACAACTGACCGAACAGGGCGGGCCGTCATGGGCGAACCTACACATTCCCGCAAGGACGTACTACCGCGATCGGACTCAAGGCCGGCGAGGAGTGCCCAGGACACCAGGCCGGTCCTTCAAGGTCAGCTGTGAGTACCGGGCGGCAGGGGCCGCCGGTCCCGTGCGCGGGGACGCCGTTCGAGAACAGCCCTGTGGGGTGGTGGACGGAGTACGGGGGCGCGGTCGATCCCGTGTCCGGGGTCGTGTACCTGCCCCGTGGATCCGATCCCCCGAAGTGCCCCTTCCCCTGCGGGATCTGCGACCGCGAAGACCGGGCCGACCGGTGAGAGTCACGTACCCCCGGTGCCGTGAACCTCTCGTCGTGAGCGACGAGACCCGCTGCCGCGCCGAACGCTACGACCGCTACCGCTACCCCCTCCTGGAAGAAGTGGTCAGCTGCGAACTCGCCGCACCCACCCAAGACCGCCTGCGCCGCGTACCTCCTGCATGAGGAGGCCTCCCACGTGCAGGTCTGGGCCCGATGGAACCCCACCGGCGGACCCGTCCACATCAAGAAGCTGAACGGGTCAGCCGGGCACCAGTGGTGTGATCACTGAGGGCCCCGTGAAGTCGTCGGCGACGGCGTCCATGACGATCTCGTCGCAGACCTTCCCGAGCCAGTATCCGGCCTGGCGCAGGGCGCCGACGGTCCGGAAGCCGGCCTTCTCGTAGGCGCGGATTCCCGCCCTGTTGGGGGCGAGGACCTTGAGCCACACCATCCGGAGGTTGGTGATGTGGAAGGCGTAGTCGAGGGTGAGACGGGTGGCCTCGGTGCCCAGGCCGCGCCCGCGTGCCTCGGGGGCGAGCATGACGATGTACTCGGCGGTGCGTACCGCGTCGTCGGGGAGCAGGGTGGTGACCCCGGCCGGTACAGGGTCACCACTGGTGAGGTCGTAGACGGTGAAGCGCAGGTTGCCGCCCTGGAGCTGCTGGGCCATGCCTTCGGTACGGGCTTCCAGGGACTCGGGGCTCTGGCGGCCGTATCCGACGAGGAGGGCCGGGTCCTGCTCCCAGCGCCAGTACGTCTCGACGAGATCAGCACGATAGGGGCCGAGGGCACAGGTGCCGGTGGTGATCCACAGAATGGGGTCAGGGCTGGCGCTGATGAGGGGCTCCGATGGTGAGGGCGGGCGCGTAGGCGAGGGTCGAGGCGGGTTCGGCAACGCTGATGGTGCGTGGTCACTCACGTCTCCCTGCCCACCGCGACCGGGCGCCGGACGCCCCCGCCGAAGTGTCCGGCCGGAGTGGGCTAAACCCTCGGAACGCCCCGCCCCCACAGTTCCTCGGCGTGTTCGGCGAACCGGCCGAACATGCCCCCGTCACCCGCCCGCCGCAGATGGAACATGGGCGAGTCGTGCCCGACCGTCCGCGCCAGATGAGGCGTGACAAGCACGTCGTCGTCGATACGGAACACCGACAGACCCACATGGTTCACGGCATCGTCCGCACCCGAGAACCGCACCTCCAGCCCGTCCACCGGCCCCAGCTTCGCCAGCTCACCCAACGTGATCCTGATCCTCGTGGACACGGTCAGCGCGGCACCCTCCACACGCTCCCGCTCCCGCGTCACCTCCCCGTCAGGATCACCCAACAGGAACCGCACACGACAACCGGCCTCCAGCCTGCCCCGGAGCGTCACCCCGAACGCCGGCTGCTGCGTCCAGAGGAAGTAGTTCGTGTACCCCGCGAAGAACAACTCCCGCCCCGCACCACCGACAAGGTCCCCCCACACCGTCGAGGGACACGCCGACCGGTACGGATAGCTGTGCACCATCTCCGAGTCCGCACCGGACCTTCCCCGGTCCTTGGCTGCTCTGGGCCACAGCATCGTGACTTCCACTCCCAACGCTTGCGAGGCATCTTCCCGGTTCCTGGCATGAGGGATCAGGTCCGGGTCCGCGACCCAGCGCTCCACCGTCTTGCTGGACACCCCCACTCTGGATGCCAGCTGACGCGGGGACAACCGCGCGGACTGCATAGCAGACCTCAAGTCAACATTCAAGATATCCCCCACGGACGTTTGGGCGTTCTTCAAGATACCGCCTGAACAATCCGTATGTCGTCCGATGACACGACACAACGTCCCTCATGGAACGTGAGGATCACCGGGCAACAGATCCCGGCCCCCACCCGGCAGCCGGAACACCAACCGAACAGGGACAGAGCTATGTTGAAGCTGAATTCCGCCACCTTCGAGGCCGGGGCGCGCGGATGACGCACCCGGGATCACGGCCGACTTCGTCAGTGAGCTTGCGGCTACTGCCCTGGCTGTCCCCGGAGGGGAAGCCCAGCTATCTCGCCACAGACAGCAACCACGGGTACCTGTCGCGGTTCGCCGACCACGTGGAGGCCGTGCAAATCGACATGGCGAGCACACTTCTCGACCATGCTCGCGAGTTGCTGAACGAGCCCAAGGCCAGCCCCCGAGAGTTGCGGTTCGTTGCCACACGGCTCATGGAGGCGTTGGCCGACACCTTGCGTGTGGCACAAAGCCGAGGGCGGCGTCTGACGGTCACCGACGATCCGCCAGACCCACCCGATGGCAACTGCGAGATGTCGCGACCGGCTGGCTGAACACGCCATGGTTTCAGCACAAACGGCTCCCTGTGCCGGGTGCCTACGGGCCCGCATCACAGGTGACTCCGCCTTCGGTCACGAGTGTCACGGTGTCACCAGGCTGCGAGTCACGGGACTTCAGCCTCAGTTGTCACTCGTTGAGCTCCCGTGCCCCTGCTCCTGCCGCACCGATGGCGCGCGGCCGGCAAAGGCCGGGCAACTGTAAGGCGGCTCTGCGCCCGGACGCCGCAGGCCGTGATCAACCCAGGGCTGGGGCTCAACCCCTCTCCTCGCGCAGCCGCACGGCCACCGAAGGGGGTGGGCGGGAATCTCTGCCCGCAGACTCCGATGCTCTTCAGCAGGGCAAGGGGGACGTCCGACCGAGCGCGTTGGAGCGAGGACGGAGAATCCCGACCGGCACCGACCCGAACAACCGACCGGACGCGCCCCAAAGGGGCGCGGGGAACTGCGCGAAACCACCGAACGACGGCACAGCAACGAAGTACGCCCAGCACAGGAAACCCAGGGGCGCGAGGAACCGCGCACCCCACGAACGACCCGCACAGGGGCAAGCGCGTCCCGCCGGACAGACCTCGGAAGCGCAAGCGAAGGCGACCCGCGGGGAACCGCGCACCCACCGAACGACCGCACAGGAGCAAGCGCGCCCACCCGGGAGACCCGCTACCCGAAAGGCCCCGCGGCGAGCAACGCCTCGACCAGTTCCGCGTCCCGCCCCTGCGAAAGGACCCGTTTCGCCGCGCCCGGCGTGAGCCACAGCAACCGGTCCACCTCGTCGTTCGCGGCGAAGCGGCCCTCCACCGCCTCGGCGGCCCAGTAGGACACGACCTTGGGCCGCCCCTCCACCTCGTACCGGACCGTGGGCAGCACGGCCCCGGGCACGCACCCGTACCCCGTCTCCTCCGCGACCTCCCGGACCGCCCCCGCCAGCGCGTCCTCGCCCCGCTTGAGCTTGCCCTTCGGGTGCGAGAAGTCGTCGTACTTGGGCCGGTGGACGACGCACACCTCGATCCCCCCGCCGGACGGCGCCCGCCGCCACAGCACGCACCCGGCCGCCCTGATCGTCCCGCTCCCGCTCATACCCGTGCCTCCTCACGTACCCAGACGCGCTGGAACGCGTACCGCGCGGCCTCCACCTCGTGCCGCTGGTCCGCGTGCAGCACCCCGAGCGCGTACGCCGTCGCCGGGGTGATCCTCGGGGTCCGCGCCGCCGCGGACGCCGCCGCCGCGGCCTCGGAGGCGTCCCGGTGGCGGTCGAGGGCATGACCGGCCGACAGCAGCCGGGCCCCCTCCCCCGCCCCGTCGGGTACCGCGTCCGGCACGGACCGCAGGACCTCGTCCGCGTACCGGTGCAGCCGCAGCAGCAACCGCACCTGGTGCCAGGGCGCGTCCTGCGGCTGCGGCGCGGGATCGGCGGTGAGCCCGTGCGCGAGGGCCTCCGCGTTGTACGGGTGCCCGGCCCGCAGCAGCGGCAGCGCCCCGACCGCGTCGAGGAGCCGGGCGCCGGCCTCGGCGGCGAGCGGACCCAGTCCGCTGGGCGGTCCCGCGGCGGCCCCGGCCAGGGGCACCTCGCTCGCGAGGAGCGCCACGCTGTCCGCGACCGCGTGGAAGCGGGCGGAACCGAGGGCCTGGAGCGCGGCGGAGTGCGCCCGCGTCCGGGCGAGGTTGAGCTGGCGTTCGAGCAGCGCCCCGGCCTTCGCCGCGCCGAGCGCGAGCGCCCCGGCGGGCTCCACCGACCCGGCCCGCCCACCGGACCCCTGACCTTGGCCCTGGCCAGGAACCGGAGCCGCAGCCGCAGCCGCAGCCGCAGCCGGAACCGGAACCGGAACCGGACCCGGAACAGTCGCCGGAACCTGCGGGGCGGGCGGAACCGGGACCCGGCCCCCGCCCCCTACCGGCACCTGGACCCCACCCTGTACCGGAGCCGGAGCCCCACCCCGTACCTGCACCCCGCCCCGTACCGGCACCGGAACCGGCGTCCCCGACAGCCGGGTCAGCGCCGCCAGGAGCCGTTCCAGCCGGTCACCGTACGCGTGCTCGCGGGCCAGCGTGCCCGACAGCCACGCCAGTTCGGGGCGCAGCGCGTCGGACCACTCCCGGTCGAGCATCGGCCGGAACGTGTGCAGCGTCCCGCTGATCCGGCGGGCGGACCGCCGTAGCCGGGCCGCCGCGTCCGCCGAGGCGGCACCGCCCCCGGCGGGTCCGGCCTCGCGGTGCAGCCGCAGCGAGCGGAGGAAGTCGGTCGCGCGGTCCTGGAGATGGACCGCGAGCACGTCCCCCGCCGAGCAGGGCCCCGTGGGTTCATGGTTTCTTCTTGCCACGCCGGCGCCTCCGGGCGTCAATGAGCATCTCCTGTACGTTGCGCAGGGGCTGGCCGTCCGAGTCGGTGGCGTGCCGGGTCCATTCACCGTCCGGGCCCAGATGCCACGAGCTGGTGGCGTCGGACATCCCGGTCTCCAGGAACCGGTTCAGGGACGCCCGGTGGGCCGGGTCGACCACCCTGACCAGCGCTTCGATCCGGCGGTCGAGGTTGCGGTGCATCATGTCGGCGCTGCCGAACCACACCTCCGGCTCACCGCCGTTGCCGAAGGTGAAGACCCGGGAGTGCTCAAGGAAGCGGCCGAGTACGGACCGTACCCGGATGTTCTCCGACAGTCCCGGTACGCCGGGGCGCACGGCGCATATGCCGCGCACCCACACGTCGACCGGTACGCCCGCCTGGGACGCGCGGTAGAGGGAGTCGATGAGCGCCTCGTCCACCATGGAGTTGACCTTGATGCGGACATAGGCGGGGCGGCCGGCCTTGTGGTGCTGGACCTCCTTGTTGATCCGGGAGATGAGGCCGTCGCGCAGCGACTTGGGGGCGACGAGGAGCCTGCGGTACGTCTCCCGGCGGGAGTAGCCGGACAGCCGGTTGAAGAGGTCGGAGAGGTCCGCGCCGACCTGGGAGTCGGCGGTCAGCAGTCCCAGGTCCTCGTACAGCCGGGCGGTCTTGGGGTGGTAGTTGCCGGTGCCGACGTGCGAGTAGCGGCGCAGGGTGTCGCCCTCCTGGCGGACCACCAGGGACAGCTTGCAGTGGGTCTTCAGCCCGACGAGCCCGTACACCACATGGCAGCCGGACTCCTCCAGCTTGCGGGCCCACTTGATGTTGGCCTGCTCGTCGAAGCGGGCCTTGATCTCGACCAGGACGAGGACCTGTTTGCCGGACTCGGCCGCGTCTATGAGGGCGTCGACGATCGGGGAGTCACCGGAGGTGCGGTACAGGGTCTGCTTGATGGCGAGGACGCCCGGGTCGGCCGCGGCCTGTTCCAGGAACGCCTGGACGGAGGTGGAGAAGCTGTCGTAGGGGTGGTGCAGCAGCACGTCGCGTTCCCGCAGCGCGGCGAATATGTCCGGCGCGGACGCGGACTCGACCTCGGCCAGTTCGCGGTGGGTGCCCGCGATGAACTTCTGGTACTTGAGCTCCGGGCGGTCGAGCGAGGAGATCCCGAACAGCCCGGTCAGGTCCAGCGGGCCGGGCAGCGGGTACACCTCCGCCTCGCTGATCTTCAGCTCGCGCACCAGCAGGTCGAGGACGTACCGGTCGATGGACTCCTCGACCTCCAGCCGCACCGGGGGACCGAAGCGGCGGCGCATGAGTTCCTTCTCCAGGGCCTGGAGAAGGTTCTCCGCGTCGTCCTCCTCGACCTCCAGGTCCTCGTTGCGGGTGAGCCGGAACATATGGTGCTCCAGCACCTCCATGCCCGGGAACAGCTCCTCCAGATGCGCGGCGATGACGTCCTCGATGGGCACGTACCGCGACGGGGACGCCTCCAGGAACCGGGACAGCAGCGGCGGGACCTTGACCCGCGCGAAGTGCCGGTGCCCGCTGACCGGGTTGCGGACGACGACCGCGAGGTTCAGCGACAGACCCGAGATGTACGGGAAGGGGTGCGCGGGGTCCACGGCGAGCGGGGTCAGCACGGGGAAGATCTGGTGCCGGAACAGGGTGAACAGGCGGGCCTGTTCCTTGTCGGTCAGCTCGTCCCAGCGGACCAGGTGGATGTCCTGTTCGGCGAGGGCCGGGGCCACGTCCTCCTGGTAGCAGGCGGCGTGCCGGGCCATGAGCTCCCTGGAGCGCGCCCATATCATCTCCAGCACCTCGCGGGGCTGGAGTCCGGACGCGGACCGGGTGGCGACCCCGGTGGCGATGCGCCGCTTCAGTCCGGCGACCCGGACCATGAAGAACTCGTCCAGGTTGCTGGCGAAGATCGCGAGGAAGTTGGCCCGCTCCAGCAGGGGCGTGGCCGGGTCCTCGGCGAGTTCGAGCACCCGTTCGTTGAACGCGAGCCAGCTGCGCTCCCGGTCCAGGAAGCGGCCCTGGGGGAGTGTGGCGCCCTCGGTGTCGTCCTCGTAGGCGTCGAGGTCGGCGTCTATGTCCGGTTCCAGATCGGAGACCACCGCCGAGACGGTGTGCGGGCGGTGCGCGGCGATCGACCCCACGGAGGGCTGCGCGTGCTGGACCTTGGCCTGGGCGTCTGGCTGACTCATGTCCCCATTCTTCCGCCTCACCGGACGAACAGGCGCGTCGGAGCGCGCGGGCGGGAGCGCGGGTACGGGTCCGGGCGTCCCGTTCACCACCGGACCGGGGGCGGGGGGCTGCATGGGGCGAGCCTCGCAAGGCCGTCTGAATCACCGGTTACGGGGACATGACGCTCAGGAGACAGCGCGAGGCGGCCCCCGGGGGTCCCGGGTGCCCGCGGGCACCCGCCAAGGGGGTCCGCACCCTGCGATACGTACGCCCGTTCGGATTACCCGCGACGCCTCGCGCGTCGGCGCGGACGGTACGGGTACGGGTACGGGTACGGGTACGGGTACGGGTACGGGTACGGGTACGGGTACGGGTACGGGTACGGCGCACCGGTCCGGGTCCGGACACACGTACGGGGCGGGACAACCGCTGTCCCGCCCCGCCCCCCGTTGCGCCTTCCCCCTCCCCGGCGCACCCCCCGCACACCCCCGACACGCCCCGCGGCCCCGTGGGCCTGGTCAGTGGCCCCCGCGAGCCTGGTCAGTGGCTCTCAGCCGGAGTGGCGGGGTGCGCCGGGGTGTCCGGGTGCGCCGGGATTCCGCCCGGGTGCGTCAGGGGGCGACCCGGCGCAGCACGCGGTACGCGGCGAACACCACGACGGCGGTGAGCGCCAGGACCAACCCGGTCTCCACCAGCTGGAGAGGCCAGAAGTGGGTCGGGGGGTGGTACTCGACCCAGCCCCCGGTGACGTTGTTGTCGGCGAGGCACTTCCGGTATTCCGCCTCCTGGTAGTAGCCGCTCGGCATGCAGAAGTCGGACGGCTTGCGGTCCCCGGAGGCGGTGAGCAGCCCGGAGTCCACATCGCTGGAGTGGTTCGGGAGCGTGGCCCCCTGCTTGCCCTGCCACTCCTGGGACACGGTCGGCCAGAGGCTGAACCGCACCTGCTGCGTGGCGCCGAGCACCGCACCCGTGGCCAGCAGCCCGAGGGACATCGCCATCAGCACCCGGCGGACGAGGAGCCCGGCGAGCGCGCCGAGCGCGACGGCGAGCAGCGCGTACGCCGTGAGCGCGGGGCCCAGCGCGCGGAACACGCCGTCCTGGTCCCACATGATCATCAGGTCCCCGTGCGTCTCCCAGACCAGCCGGTAGAGCGCGGTGACGGCGACGGCCGTCCCGGCGGCGACCGCGCCGCCCACGACGAGCCGTGCGGTCAGCCAGGACGCCGGTGACTGCGACTGGGTCCAGGCCATCCGGTACGTACCGGATTCCAGCTCCCGGGCGACGAGCGGTCCGGCCGCGAAGAGCACGGCCAGCACCACGGGCAGGAGCAGCCACATACGGGGCTCGTTGCCGAGCATCCTGTACCAGGAATCGGCCTCGATGTAGCCGTAGGAGTTCCGAAAGCACTCGATGTCGATCCGGATGTCGCCACGTGCGTCACGGCATTCGTCCCGGTCGGAGGCGAACCGCCACCACAGGTACACACCGATCACGAAAGCGGCGGCGAGCGCCACCAGCGCGGCGAGGAACCGCAGACCGCGCCGGTGCAGCCGCAGGACCGTCCGGTACGCGGCGGCGGGGCGGACCTCGCCTGCGGAGCCGTTCGGCGTCCCGTCACCGGCGGCGCGCCCGGCGGGGCTCAGTACGGGGGCGCTCACGCGGCCACCTCCGTACGGTCGCGGCCGGACGGGGACGCGCTCGGGGTGAGCAGCGCCGGGGCGCCCGGCGAGCGCAGATGGGCGAGCAACACATCCTCCAGACTCGGTTCGGTGAGCTCCCAGCCGGGTTCGACCGGGCCTTCGGGGCGGATCAGCGCGGTGACGCCCCGGCCGCTGGCGCGGGACTCCACGACGGTGTGCGCGTCCAGGTCCGCGAGGGTGCCGCGTCCGGTGACATGCGTGTGGGCGGCGACCAGGTCGTCGATGCCGCCGCCGAGCCGGATACTGCCGTCGCTGACGAGCAGCAGGAAGTCGCAGGAGGTGGCCAGCTCGCCGAGGATGTGCGAGGACATCACGACGGTGGTGCCGTGCTCCTCGGCCTCCGCGAGGAGGGTGCCCATGAGCTGGTGGCGGGCGAGCGGGTCGAGGTCGGCCATCGGCTCGTCCAGGAGCAGCAGCTCGGGCCGCTTGCCGAGGGCGAGGGCCAGGGCGACCCGGGTGCGCTGGCCGCCGGAGAGCCTGCCGACGCGGGCCCCGGTGGGCAGGGCGCCGTCCCCGACGATCCGCCGGGCGAGGGACTCGTTCCAGCGGCCGGGGTTCAGCCCGGCGCCCATGCGCAGGGTCTCCCCCACGGTCAGCCCCAGGTACAGCGGCTTCTCCTGGGCGACGTACGCGATCCGCGGGCGGGTCGACCCCGGCTCGGCGCCCAGCACGGACAGGGAGCCCTCGGTGGGGTGGGCGAGCCCGGCGGCGAGCGCGAGCAGGGTGCTCTTGCCCGCGCCGTTCGGGCCGACCATGGCGCAGACCCGGCCCACGGGCAGCCGGAAGCCGCAGCCGCGCAGCGCCCAGCCGTCCCCGCCGTCGACCGCCCGGGAGCGGGTACGCAGGCGGGTGCGGCCGTAGCGCTTGCCCAGGCCGGCCGCCTCGATGGCGGTGTCGGTCATGCGGTGTCCCCCTTGAGAAGCCGTCCCTCGTCGGACGGATCGGTCGGTCGTGATGCCGTCGGCCCGGGGCCGGCGGGGTTCCAGTGCTCGTCCAGGACCGAGGTGAGGAGCGCGGCGGCGTCCTCGCGGTCGAGTCCGGCGGCGCGGGCGCGGTCCGCCCAGGCGGAGAGTTCGGCCCGCAGCGGTGAGTCGGCGGCCGTGGCGCCGAGGGTGCGCTGGACGAAGGTGCCGAGGCCCCGGCGGGCCTCGACCAGTCCCTCGCGCTCCAGTTCCCGGTACGCCTTGAGCACGGTGTTCGGGTTGACGGCCGTGACCTGGACAACCTCGCGGGCGGTGGGCAGCCGGTCGCCCGGTTCGAGCAGTCCGAGCCGCAGGGCCTGTTTGGTCTGCTGGACGATCTGGAGGTAGGTGGCGACGCCGCTGCGCCGGTCGATCCGGTACTCGACCACTTCGGACAACCACCCTTTCACTAATTGAGTAGTGAAAGGGTGGTGCAAGGCGGCCCGGTTCGTCAAGCCGAATCCAGGAACACCCACCTGACCTGCGCGAACACCGACCGCCCCGCCCTGCCGACCCACCCCTGCGCCGCGCCCTTATATCGGGCATACGAGGTTCTGTCGGGCTTCTCAGCTCCTCCTCAGCCCGCTCTCATCCGGGCCGGACACGCTCATGGACATGACGGAGAGCCCCCGCCGCGACGGCGGTCACCCCGAGCGCGACGACATCCAGCGGGACGATCTCCCGCGCGACGACTTCTCCCGCGACGACTTCCCCCGGTACGCCGCACCGGCGGGCCACGCCCCGACCGAAGACACCCCGGTGAGCGGCACCCCAGCAGACGGGGTCGCGGCGGGCGGGGTCCCGGCGGGCGAGTTCGCGGCAGGCGGCACCCCAGCAGGCGGGGTCATGGCGGGCGAGTTCGCGGACCCGGGCGGGCAGCCCCCGGCGGCGCACACGCCGGGCGCGCACCACCCGCCGCCCCCGTACGCGCCGCCCGCGCATCCCGCGCCCCCCGTGATCCCTCCGACGGCACACCGCAGGCGCACCAGGCGCCCCGTCGCGCTGCTGGCGGCGGTGGCGATCGTCGCCGCCGCCGTGGGCGGCGGCACCGCGTACGGCATCCAGGAACTGACGACGGAGGCGTCCGCGAGCGCGCCCGCCGCGGTGAGCCCGGTGTCGGCGGGCAACCGGGGCACGGTCGCCGGGGTCGCCGAGGCGGTCACCCCCAGCACCGTCGAGATCAAGGCGGCGACCGGCGCGGGCGCCTCCACCGGCTCGGGGGTGATCCTCACGTCCGACGGCGAGGTCGTCACCAACAGCCATGTGCTCGGCGGCGCGGACACGGTCCAGGTCACGACCAGCGACCGCAAGAAGTACACCGCCGATGTGATCGGCACCGACAGCAAGAAGGACCTCGCGCTGATCAAGCTGCGCGACGCGTCCGGGCTGAAGGCGGCGACGCTCGGCGACTCGGAGCGGGTCCGGGTCGGCCAGGAGGTCGTCGCGATCGGCTCGCCCGGCGGGCTGACCGGCACGGTGACCAGCGGGATCGTCTCCGCGCTCGACCGCGACGTCACGGTCGCCGCCGAACAGGACCAGCAGGGACAGCAGGGCCGCCAGGGCCAGCAGGGGCAGCCCGGTGACTGGCCCTTCGAGTTCGGGGGCCGTGAGTTCAACGGCGACACCGGCCCGTCCACCACCACGTACCAGGCGATCCAGACCGACGCCTCGCTGAACCCGGGCAACTCCGGCGGCGCGCTCATCGATATGAACGGCGCCGTCATCGGCATCAACTCGGCCATGTACAGCGCGAGTTCCGCCGAGGCGGGCAGTGTGGGCCTCGGCTTCGCCATCCCGGTGAACACCCTGAAGGCGGACCTTTCCGCGCTGCGCGCCGGGGCGGACGGCTGACCGGGCCCGTACGGTACCCCCGAAGCCACCCGTCCTCATCCCGGGAGACCCGCCGATGACCACCGCCCCCGACGGCGACCAGCAGCGCATCCTGATCGTCGACGACGAGCCCGCGGTACGTGAGGCCCTCCGTCGCTCACTCGCCTTCGAGGGGTACGCCACCGAGGTCGCCGTCGATGGGGCGGACGCCCTGGAGAAGGCCGCGGCCACCCGCCCCGACCTGATCATCCTGGACATCCAGATGCCCCGGATGGACGGGCTGACGGCGGCCCGCCGGGTCCGCGCCTCCGGCAGCCTGGTGCCGATCCTGATGCTGACCGCCCGGGACACCGTCGGCGACCGTGTCACCGGCCTCGACGCGGGCGCCGACGACTACCTCGTCAAGCCGTTCGAACTGGACGAGCTGTTCGCGCGGCTGCGGGCCCTGCTGCGGCGCAGCTCGTACGCCGCCACCGCCGGACAGGCCGAGGAGGGCGACATCCTCGCCTTCGGGGACCTCCGGATGGACCTGGCCACCCGTGAGGTGCACCGGGGCGCGCGGCCCGTGGAGCTGACGCGCACCGAGTTCACCCTGCTGGAGATGTTCCTCGCGCACCCCCGCCAGGTCCTCACCCGCGAACAGATCCTCAAGGCGGTGTGGGGCTTCGACTTCGAACCCACCTCCAACTCCCTCGACGTGTACGTGATGTACCTGCGCCGCAAGACCGAGGCGGGCGGCGAACCGCGCCTCGTGCACACCGTGCGGGGCGTGGGCTACGTGCTGCGCCCCGGCGGACCGGACGGCACCCCGTGACCGCTCCCGGCCCGGCGGCCCGCGGCGGGCCCCTGGGCCGGCTGCGGGCCCTGCCGCTGCGCTCCCGGCTCGCGCTGCTGGTGGCCGTGGTGGTGGCGGTCGCGGTCGCGGCGGTCGCCACGGCGAGCTGGTTCGTGGTGCGGGGCGCGCTCGTGGACTCCCTGGACGAGTCGCTGAGCGCGAACCGGCTCACCTCCAACCAGGTCGTGGCGCTCCTCAACGAGAACCGGGAATGCGCACCGCGCATCCCCGCCAAGGACAATGTGTGGTTCGGCGTGACCGTACAGCTCATCGAACCCACCGGGCAGAGCTGCGTGATCATCGGCAACGCCCCGATCGCGCTGAGCGGCACCGACAAGGCGGTCGCCGACGGCACCCTGCACAGCGTGTTCCACGACGCGCGGTCCGTGGACGGCAAGGAGTTCCGGGTCCTGACCTACCGGGTCGACAATCTGCCCTGGGCGGTCTCGGTGGCGCGCCCGTTCAGCGACGTCAACAACACGCTCACGGATCTGACCGTGCTGCTGGTCCTCGCGGCCGGTCTCGGCGCGGTCGGCGCGGGGGCGGCGGGCGCGTGGGTCGCCCGTACCGGGCTGCGGCCCGTCGACCAGCTCACCCGGGCGGTGGAGCACGTGGCCCTCACCGAGGACCTGTCGGTGCGTATCCCGGTCGGCGGGGACGACGAGATCGCCCGGCTCTCCCGCTCGTTCAACGCGATGACGGCGGCCCTCGCCTCCTCCCGGGACCTCCAGCAGCAGCTCATCGCCGACGCGGGGCACGAGCTGCGCACCCCGCTGACCTCGCTGCGCACCAATGTCGAGCTGCTCGTCCGCAGCGAGGAGACCGGGCGGGCGCTGCCCGCCGACGACCGGGCGGCACTGCTCAGTTCCGTCACCGCGCAGATGACGGAGCTCGCCGCGCTCATCGGTGACCTCCAGGAGCTGTCCCGTCCCGACAGCGGCAGCCGGGTCCTGGTGCTGCCGCTGCACGAGCTGACCGAGGCGGCGCTGCGGCGGGCGCGGCTGCGGGGCCCCGAGCTGACGTTCCGCACGGACCTCACCCCCTGGTACGTACGGGGGGAGGCGCCCGCGCTGGAACGGGCGCTCGTCAACATCCTCGACAACGCGGTGAAGTTCAGCCCGCCCGGTGAGCGGGTCGAGGTGTCGCTGCGGGGCGGTGAGCTGACCGTCCGGGACCATGGGCCCGGTATCCCGTCCGAGGAACTCCCGCATGTCTTCGACCGGTTCTGGCGGTCGCCCTCCGCGCGGAGTCTGCCCGGGTCGGGGCTGGGGCTGGCGATCGTGGCCCGTACGGTGCAGCAGTCCGGCGGTACGGTTGCGCTGCGCGCGGCCCCAGGTGGCGGTACGTCCGTAACGGTACGCCTCCCCGGCGCCCCGACCCCACCCCCGGCCCCCCCGTCCGACCCCGACCCCTGACACGGCCGTGCCGGGAGGTCCGTCCGGCGGGGCGGACTTCGTTCCTGTGCCGTCGCTCGTGGGGTTCGCGCAGTTCCCCGCGGGTCGCCTTCGCTTGCGCTTCCCAGGTCTGTCCGGCTGGGCGCACTTCGTTCCTGTGCTGTCGCTCGTGGGGTGCGCAGTTCCCCGCGCCCCTTTGGGGCGCACCCGGCCGGTTCTTCGGGTCGGTGCCGGTCGGGATTCTCCGTCCTCGATCCGACACGCTCGGTACGACGTACCCGTACCCGACTGAAGAGCATCGGAGTCTGCGAGCAGAGATTCCCGCCCACCCCCTCCCGCAGCCGGGCGCCTGCGAGAGGAGGATGGTTCAACCCCAAGGACCTGCACCTGACCGACAGCCTCAAGGAGCGCCCCCAAAGGGGCGCGGGGAACTGCGCACCCACCGAACGACGGCACAGGAACAAGTGGGCTCACCCGGACAGACCTAGGAAGCGCAAGCGAAGGCGACCCGCACAGGAAACCCAGGCCCCCCGGAGGGCTCAGCGGCGCGCGGGTCCCTGACCCGCCGCAATCGCGAAGGCGAGGGCCCCGAACGCCAGGCCCACCCCGCCGGAGGCGTAGAACAACGGGTCCACCCACCACGCGTTGGCGCCCGACACCGACCCGTCCCCGGCCACGCACGACACCTCGGGCGGAAAACTCCCCCGCCGGACGTCGGAGCAGAAGCTGGGCAGATCGTCGTTCACCAGATACGCCTTGACCCAGCTCAGCGTCCACGTGACCAGGAAGACCGCGAGCGATGCCGCGCTGATGACCCACACCGGAGCGGGCCGATCGGGCGTCGGGCGCGAGTACGGCACGGGTCGGGTCATGAGGCCGTAGCGTAGCGGCGCCCCCGCCCCGCGGAACCTGCGGCACAGAGCGAAGAGGCCCGCAGATGCGACGCATATTCCTCCATTAGCTTGCACATGCGCTCCCCTCATCCATATCGTGGCGCACATGCCGTCGTACACCATCGGACAGGCCGCCCGTCTCCTCGGCGTCAGCGCGGACACCGCGCGCCGCTGGGCCGACGCCGGGCGGATCGCCACGCACCGCGACGAGGGCGGGCGCCGACTCGTCGACGGCGTGGACCTCGCCGCGTTCTCCGTCGAACTCGCCCAGGGCGAGGGCGAGAACGACGTCTCCTACACCTCCGCGCGCAACGCGTTCCCCGGCATCGTCACCGCCGTGAAGCTCGGCGACGTGGCCGCGCAGGTGGAGATCCAGGCCGGACCGCACCGGCTGGTCTCCCTGCTCACCCGGGAGGCCGTGGAGGAACTCGGCCTGGATGTGGGTGTGCAGGCCACCGCCCGGGTCAAGTCCACCAATGTGCACATCGACCGGAGCTGACGGGGCTCCCCTGTCCGTCCCGCACCCTCGAAGTCCTCCAAGGAGTCCCCGATGTCCCGCTCCCCGGCCCGCACAGCCGCCACCGCCCTCGCCGCCACCGCGCTCCTCATACCGCTGCTCGCCGCCTGCGGCGACGACGAGGAGAAGAAGGACTCCGGCGCCCAGGACTCCGCGAAGCTCACGGTCCTCGCCGCCGCGTCCCTCACCGATGTCTTCGGCACGGTGAAGGGCGCGTACGAGGACGCCCACCCGGGCACCACCCTCACGTTCTCCTTCGCGGGCTCCCAGGAACTGGCCGCCCAGGTCCGCCAGGGCGCCCCCGCCGACGCGATCGTCACCGCCGACACCAGGACCATGGACGGGCTGAAGGCCGACACGGGCACCCCGTCGGTCATCGCCAGGAACCGGCTCGTCATCGCCACCCGCGAGGGCAACCCCGACAAGGTCGACGGACTGAAGGACCTCGCCGACCCGAAGCTGAAGGTCGTGCTCGCCGCGCCCGAGGTCCCCGTCGGCCGCTACAGCCGCCAGGTGCTCGACGCGCAGAAGATCGATGTCGAGCCGGTGTCCGAGGAGCCCAACGTCCGCGCCGTCCTCAGCAAGGTCGAACTCGGCGAGGCGGACGCCGGAATCGTCTACAAGACCGACGCCGCGACCGCGACGGACAAGGTCGACGCGATCACCGTCCCCGACGACCAGAACGCCATCGCCCAGTACCCGGCGGCCGTCATCAAGGGCGGGAAGAACGTGGCGGCGGCCCAGACGTTCGTGGAATGGCTGTCCACGCCCGCCGCCCAGAAGATCCTCCAGGACGCGGGCTTCCAGAAGCCGTGACCCGCCGCACCGGCGGGGGCACCGCCGCCCCCGCCGCGCCGTCCCCGAGGATCACGCCATGAAGACCCGCCCGGCCCGCGCACCCGGCACCACCCCGCCGGCCCGCCCCCCGCTGGCCCTCGCACTGCCCGCGGCGCTCGCCGTCGCGTTCCTGATGCTGCCCCTGCTCGGCATCCTCGCCCGCACCCCGTGGGGCGACCTCGCGGAGCATCTGACCGCGCCCGGGGCGGTCACCGCGCTGCGTCTGTCGCTGGTCGTCTCCGGCTGGGCCCTCGCCCTCGCCCTGCTGCTCGGGGTGCCGCTGGCCTGGCTGCTGGCCCGCGTCCTGTTCCGCGGCAAGGCGTTCGTGCGGACCCTGGTCCTGCTGCCGATGGTCCTGCCGCCGACCGTCGGCGGCGTCGCGCTGCTCCTCGGCTTCGGACGGCGCGGACTGCTCGGCCCCTGGCTGGAGGACTGGTTCGGGATCACCCTCCCCTTCCACACCGCGGGCGCCGTCGTCGCGGCGGCCTTCGTCTCGATGCCGTTCCTGGTCATCAGCCTGGAAGGCACGCTCGCCGCGCTCAGCACCCGCTACGAGGAGGCCGCGGCGTCCCTCGGCGCGAGCCCGTTCCGGGTGTTCCGTACGGTGACGCTGCCGATGGTCGCCCCCGGACTCGCCGCGGGCGCCGCCCTGACCTGGGCCCGCGCGCTGGGTGAGTTCGGCGCGACGATCACCTTCGCGGGCAACCTCCCCGGCACCACCCAGACCCTCCCCCTGCATGTGTACCTGCTGCTCCAGGACGACCCGGAGGCGGCGACCTCGGTCTCCCTGCTGCTGCTCGCCATCGCCATGGCCGTCCTGATCGCCCTCCGCGGCCGCTGGACGACGACCCCGGCCACCGCCGCACCCCGCGCCGACCGCGACCCGGCCCCCGAACCACGAACGGCACCCGAACCCGGCCCCTCCGCACCGGACCCGGCGCAGGACCCCGCACCCCTACCCGACTCCGTACCCGCCGACCGCGCGCCCCGGGCCACCGCCCTCGACGCCCGGCTCACCGGATTCACCGAGCTCGCCCTCACCGCCGAGGGCGGCACCACCCTCGCGGTCGTCGGTCCCAACGGCGCCGGGAAGACGACCCTGCTGCGCGCCCTGCTCGGGCTGCCCACCCGTTCCCACGCCGCCCTCCGGCTCGGCGCCACCGACCTCACCGACGCGCCGCCGCACCGGCGCTCCACCGCCTGGGTCCCCCAGTCACCGGCCCTGTTCCCGCATCTCACCGCCCTCGCCAACACCGCGTACGGGCCGCGCGCCCAGGGCGTCCCGCGCGCCGAGGCGCGGGCCGCGGCCCAGCACTGGCTCGACCGGCTCGAGGTGGGCCATCTCGCCGGACGCCGCCCCGGCCAGCTCTCCGGCGGCCAGGCCGGGCGGGTGGCACTGGCCCGCGCGCTCGCCGCCCGCCCCCGGCTGCTGCTGCTCGACGAACCCCTCGCCGCCCTCGACCAGACGACCCGCGCCCGGGTCCGCACCACCCTGCGCCGCCATCTGGACGACTTCGACGGCGTCTGTCTGATCGTCACCCACGACCCGGTGGAGGCCGTGTCGCTCGCGGACCGGGTCCTCGTCCTGGAGGACGGCCGTACCGTGCAGGACGCCCCGCCCGCCGAGGTGAGCCGCCATCCGCGCTCCCCGTGGGTGGCCCGGATGCTCGGGCACAACGCCTGGGCCGGCACGGCCACCGCCGACGGGCTGCGCACCCCGGACGGCACCCTCGTCATCGCCGCCGAACCCCTGCCCCCCGGCGCCGGGGCCCTCGCGGTGATCGCCCCGGAGGCGGTGTCCCTGCACCGGGACCGCCCCACCGGCAGCCCCCGCAACGTCTGGTCCGGCACGGTCGGCGAACTCACCGCCGTGGGAAGCAGACTGCGGGTCCTCGTCACCTCCGCCACCGCCCCCGACCTGGTCGCGGAGATCACCCCCGGGGCCGCCGCCGATCTCGGGCTGCGCGAGGGCTCGGAGGTCTTCACCAGCGTCAAGGCCACCGAGGTCGTCCTCGTCCTCGTCTGACGGCCCCGCCACCCGCTCGGCGCTCTTCCCCTGCCCAAGGGCCCACAAACCGTGACCCGGGCCGCCTCCCGACGTTGAAGGGGGAGTGCGGACGCCGTCCCTCGGCGCCGCACACGAACCACAGCACAACCAACTGAAGGAGTACGTGATGTCTCGCATCGCGAAGGCAGCCGTCCTGGCCGTCGGCACGGGCGCCGTCATGCTCGGCGGCGCCGGCATGGCCGCCGCCAGCTCGGGCGCGGAGGCCGCGGCCATCGGCTCGCCGGGCGTCCTGTCCGGCAACATCGTCCAGGTCCCGGTGCACATCCCGGTCAACGTCTGCGGCAACACCATCGACGTCGTCGGCATCCTGAACCCCGCGTTCGGCAACGCCTGCGTCAACGGCAGCGCCCCCCAGGCCCAGTCCGGCTACGGCGCCTGATTCCCCCGCGTACGGCACCCCGGTCGTACGAGCGCCCCCGTCAGCGGCCTTCACCTGCTGACGGGGGTTTCGCGTACCGGCTCACCGGTACCGGTAGATGCGGCTGTGGTCATCCATGGCCGCGGGTGTCTCGTCCCACGGCGTCATCCGCTCATGCCGGGCGACCACCCGGCCCCGCTGGACCGACCCGATCCCCGGCGGCTCCGCGGGCTGGTACGCCCCGTCCGGCCGGGACGCCCGCCACCGGGACCACAGCAGATCCACGAACGAGTGGTGCAGCCAGAACACCGGGTCGTTCACCGACGCCCCGCCGAGCATCGTCCCGCCGACCCAGCGGTGCACCCGGTTGTGGTTGCGCCAGCGGTCGTCCCCGGTACGCGCCGAGGTCCAGCCCTCCAGCGTGTTGCGGAACCCGGACGTGACGGTGGAGTTCCACGGCGCCACGTCGTACGCCGACTGCTCCATGGCGTACGCGAGCTCCTCCTTCGACGGCAGCGGGAACGGCCGCGAGGGGCGGCCCAGGTCCCGGGCGAGATGGTCGTCGTCCGTGGTGTTCTCCCGCACCACCCAGCCGTTGGCCCGCGCGAACGGGCCGCTCTCCACCCGCCGGTCGGGCCCGTGCCCGGTCCCGCCGAGCAGGTCGTCGGTCCAGGGGAGCGCGCGGGGCGAACGGTCCTTCGTCCAGTCCCAGTACGGGACGGTGACCCCGGGCACCTCCCGCTGGAGCGCGCGCTCGAACTCCAGCAGGAACCGGCGGTGCCACGGCAGGAACGACGGCGCCATGTGCGCGACCCGGCGGTCGCCCTCGCCGTCGGCGACGTAGTGCTCGATGTGCAGCCGGACGAACTCGTCGTAACGGCCCCGGCGTTTCATCGCGAGGACGGCGTCCACGAAACGTTTGCGCTCCGCGCGGGTGAGCGCGGTGACGTTCTTGCGGGTGTGCGCCATGGGTCCCCTCCCCCGGCTCAGACGTTCCGCGCGCCGGTGCCGGGCGCGAGACGGGCGGGGCCCAGCTCGTCCACGGCGGCGCGGGCCGCGGCGAGGGGGGTCGGGTACGAGACGTAGTGGTCGACCACGCTCAGATAACTGCCGTCGGCCCGGCGCATCAGCGGCAGGGGCCGCCCGTCGATGGTGACCCGCGGCCCGCCGGACCCGTGGTGCCCCACCGGGCGGGTCCGGGCGGCGGTCGGTGTCCCGGGGCCCCGCCCCTCGATCCGGCGGCCCCGGTAGGTCTCCTCGAACAGGAGCTCGGCGGGGGCGCGGGGCGCGCGGGGGCGGTGGGGTTCGCGGGTCGCGGCGAGGAGGGGGGCGAGGGCGGTGGCGGTGGTGGTCGCCACGGCCGCGGTGAACAGGGTGCGCAGCAGGGTCCTGCGGGTGCGGTGTGCGGTGATCGTCCCGGGCACCGGGCACCTCCCTTCCATACGGTCGTACTTTCCCTACCTCAACGTCCGTTCCCCCCAGAGGTCACCCTCCCCCACCCACTCCCCCATCCAGCCCAAACCCCGCCTACGCCCGCGCCCCCGGGTTACCTGTACCTGGCGCTTGTCCCTGTGCGGGTCGCCTCCGCCCGCGCCCCCAAGGTTCCCCACCCGAACGCACTTGTCCCCGTGCAGGTACGTCCGGGGGTGCGCAGTTCCCCGCGCCCCTGGATGCTGCCTCTTGCGGTCGCTCTTCGGCTGCGGGCCGGCCCTCGTCTTCGCGCAGTTCCCCGCGCCCCTTTGGGGCGCCCCTTGCGGTAGCCGTTCGGCCGCGGATGGTCCGTGGTTGCTCGCGCAGTTCCCCGCGCCCCTTTGGGGGCGCCCTTCTGAGGCTGTTCTCTGTCTGCGGGGACGGGGTTGGACCATCCTCCTCGTGCAGTCGCATGGCTGCGGGAGGGGGTGGGCGGGAATCTCTGCCCGCAGACTCCGATGCTCTTCAGTCGGGCAAGAGGGACGTCCGACCGAGCGCGTTGGAGCGAGGACGGAGAATCCCGACCGGCACCGACCCGAAGAACAAGCCGGGAGCGCCCCAAAGGGGCGCGGGGAACTGCGCAAAAGACGAGGGCGGCCCCGCACCCGACGAACGACCGCAAGGGGGCAGCATCCAGGGGCGCGGGGAACTGCGCACCCACCGAGCGACGGCACAGGAACGAGTGCGCCGACCCGGACAGACCTGGGAAGCGCAAGCGAAGGCGACCCGCAGGGAAGAACCGCGCACCCGAACGGAGCTTCAGCTCCGCAGGCTCCGCGCCGGCAGCAGACAGTGCGCGGCAGTCGCCAACACCCCCTCGTCCCCCGCGAAAGCGGACAGCGTCCGCTCCGTCATCTCGACCCCGGGAGTCCCCTCGGGCCAAGGCACCGTCGCGAAGAGGAAGTACGCGTGCCCCCGCTCCTCCACCGCCGCGAGCCACTCCCGCGGCACCACGCACTGCGCGTTCAGATGAGGCATGTTGACGACGGCCTGCCCCGCCTCGACCAGCAGGGTCAGCGGAAAACTGGGCCGGGTCCGCGCGTCGATGACGGGCCCGCCGGGGGGCAGCCCGGTGTTCTCCAGCAGCCGGCGCACCGCGGCCGAGGTGCCCTCCGCGCCACCGGGCCCGTCACCGAGGGAGTAGGCGAGGAGGAAGGCGAGGTCCCCCCGTTCGTCGGGGTGCTCGCCGCTCCAGGCCATGACGGCGAGGGTGCCCAGCTCAGCGGGGTGGAGGGGGCGCTTGTCAGTGGGGGTTGAGGTCACCCCGGCACCGTAGCGACATATGAGGATGACCCGGATATTCGTGTCACTCGTCCGAGGGACACGCGTACGGGGATCACACGTTGGGGGTCGCGCGCGTGGCGTGCGACGAGCGCGGGTGGGGTCCGCGCGCCGGTCCCCTCACGCACCGCCGCGCGCGGACCGCGGTGGCTACTTGCCGACGGGGAGCCCGCCGAGCAGCGGACCGGTCTGGGCGCCGCCCGCGTTCAGCTGGTCGGTGGTCTCGTTGAGGCCGTACAGGAGGGAGCCCTTCCGCTCCGTGTCGATCGCGTTGGAGTGCAGCGGCTGCGCGTCGAGCGTCTGCTGCGTGGTGAGGGTGTCCAGCGCGCCGTTCAGGCTGGTGGGCGTGAGGTCGGAGGCGAACGCCGGTGCGGCGGCACCGGCCAGGGCGAAGGACCCGGCAACGAGAGCGGCGGCCTTGAGGGGCTTCATCGTGTTCCTTTCTTCGGCGGCCCGGGGGCCGCCAGTGGGAATGCGTCCTACCGCGTGGACTAACGACCTCCGGCCGTGCCGGAAACCGCCGGAGAGCGAATTGCACACAACCCCCACCCGAAGGTGTTTCCCCACCATTCACCCGAGGCAGGGCAGGACCCGTTCCGATGGTTTTATATGAAAAATAGAGCGAGAGAAGGACCTTTTCTCACGAATACATGAGCGCAATCCGATCACCCGTACGGAATTCCACCAGGAAGCCCGTCGAAGAGCCCGGAAATCGCCCGCACCGGCCGCCGCCGGAGGAACTCCGGAGCCCTGCAATTGCGCCGCCAGGACATCCGTACAAACGAACGAGCCGCCCGGCCCCGGAAGGGGGCGGGCGGCTCGCGGAAAGGTCGGACCTCAGTCGTTCACGCAGACGTTGCCGAACGCGGGGTTGAGGATGCCGATGACGTCGATGGTGTTGCCGCAGACGTTCACGGGGATGTGGACCGGGACCTGGACGACGTTGCCCGAGAGCACACCGGGGGAGCCCACGGCCGCGCCCTGGGCCCCGGCGTCGGCGGCGGCGACGCCCGCGGCGCCCGCGACAGCGGCGGCGGCGACGGTGGACAGGACGAGAGCCTTCGCGGTACGCGACATGGAAGTAATGCTCCTAGATCGTTGGGTGACGCACCAGGCGAGGATGCCCGGCCCATGGACCAACGTCCGACCCTCCGGCGGGTTCCGCATCCGAAAGGGTGATCTCTCGGCGCTCCCGCTCAACAACACCCGCGAGAGTGCCGAACGAAATCGCGGATACCCATTAATCCGACACACAGACTTCCGCGGTATCAGCAGCAAATAAGCTCGGCGGTTAGAGTGGCTTCCCTCCCCACGGACGGCCGAATCGGCGGTGGGGAGTCCCGCTTCGTCGATGTGTGATGGTCATACTGCCTTCCGACGGGTTCAGGATCTTTACATCCCCGAAAGGGCAATGCCGGTCATGCGCAATTCCTTCGCCCCGGTCCTCAGACGGCTGCTGCCGCCGCGTACCACGGTGTGTGTCCTTTCGCTCTGCGCGGTGGCGGCGGGCGGCTTCGTCCAGGCCCCGCCCGTCCACGGGGCGGACCCCGACGACGGCAGGCCGGGCGGCGTCGTCGCCCCCGCGCTCCCCGCCGGGGTACCCGACGCACGGCCCGCCGCTCCCCCGCGCATCGCGCCGTACGCCTCGGAGGCGGCGAGCGTGCCGTTCGCCCAGCGGTTCCACGCCGTGCAGCACGGCGGCATCACCCGGGCCGCCAACACGTCGATCACCTGCCGCGGACCCGCGCCCACCCCGTCCGCCGTGTCCTGCGCCGACGCGCGGGACGGACGCGCCGCGGCCAACGACGACTTCGACATGTTCTACACCGACGTCGACTCCGACCCGAACACCTACAACTCCAGCCGCGGCGAACTGCGCGCGCCCGCCGGGGCGAAGGTCTCGTACGCGCGGCTGTACTGGGGCGGCAATCTGCTGGTGGGTGAGCAGAAGCCGGCCCGGGACAACGGGCGGGTGCTCGTCGCCGAGCCGGGCGGCTCGTACAAGGAGGTCCTCGCGGACAGTGTCGTCGGGCACCGGATCGCGGGCGGCGCGGACGCCTTCCAGGCCTCCGCGGACGTCACCGGCCTGGTGCGCTCCGGCGGCACGGGACTGTGGACGGTCGCCCAGGTCAATGTGGCCATGGGGCACTCGCAGGCGGGCGCGTGGGGCGGCTGGACGCTGGTCGTGGCGTACGAGCGGGCGAGCGAGCCGCTGCGGCAGCTCAGCCTGTGGGACGGCTTCCAGTACCTGGGCGAGAGCCCGAACGACGCGGCGCTGCGGCTCGACGGCGCCGCCGCCCCGGCGGGGGCCCGCGGCCAGGCCGGGTTCGTCGTCTACAACGGCGACACCGGCACCAGCGGCGACGCGCTGACCCTCTCCGTCGGCAGGCGCGCCGCGGCCACCCTGTCCGGCCCCGGCAACCCGGCCGGTGACCTCTTCAACTCCACCGTCACCGAGCCCGGCACCTCGCAGCCCCGCCGCGACCCCGCCCACACCGGCACCCTCGGGTACGACTCCGACGTGCTGGAGCTCGGCGAGGCGGTCGCCGACGGCGGCGGGCGGCTCGATCTGCGGCTGACCGCCGAACGGGACGCCGCCTGGGCGGGGGTCCTGTTCCTCGCGGTCGAGACCGACACCGATGCCGAGTAACCCGTCCCCGACGGGCCGGCCGGACACCCGCGCCGAAGCGGCGCGGGCCGCGCGGCCGCCACGGCCCGGCCGCGCCCCGGCCGACGCGCCGCCCCGGGTGCTGCACGTCGTGCAGCCCGTGACGGGCGGGGTGCCCCGGGTGGTGCTGGACCTGATCCAGCAGCACCTCACGGCCCCCGACGCGCCGCGCCTCCTCGTCGCCTGCCCCGAACAGGGGCCGCTCGCCGGATGGGTGACCGCCGCGGGCGCCGACTGGCTGCGCTGGGACGCCACCCGCTCCCCCGGCACCGCGCTGCCCTCCGAGATCCGCGCACTGGCCCGGCTGATCGCCCGCACCCGTCCCGGACTCGTCCACGCGCACAGCGCCAAGGCCGGACTCGCCGCCCGGCTCGCGCTGCGGGGCCGGGTACCGACCGTGTTCCAGCCGCACGCCTGGTCGTTCGAGGCCGTCGAGGGGACCGCCGCCCGGCTCGCCCGCCGCTGGGAGGTCGGCGCGGCACGCTGGGCCTCGCGGATCGTGTGCGTCAGCGAGGCGGAACGCGCCACGGGCGAGGCCGCCGGGGTACGCGGCCACTGGACGGTCGTCCCCAACGGCGTGGACACCGACCGGTTCCGGCCGGAGCCCCCCGCGCACGACGTACTGCCCCGCGCGCGCCGCGCCCCCCACGACGCGCCGCCCGCGCTCGCCGGGACCGACCCGCGCGCCCCCCTCGTCGTGTGCGTCGCCCGGCTCTGCCGCCAGAAGGGGCAGGACGTGCTGCTGCGGGCCTGGTCCGAGGTCGTACGACGGGTCCCCGGGGCGCGGCTGGCCCTCGTGGGTGACGGGCCGGACGGGGAACGGCTGCGCGCCGGCTCACCCGAAGGGGTGATCTTCGCCGGGGCCGCCGAGGACCCCGCCCCCTGGTACCGGGCCGCCGACCTCGTCGTCCTCCCGTCCCGGTGGGAGGGGATGGCGCTGGCCCCGCTGGAGGCGATGGCGTGCGGGCGGCCCGTGCTGCTGACCGATGTCGCCGGGGCGCGCGAGAGCCTCGCGCCCGGCCATCGCGCGTACTGTCTCGTGCCTCCCGGGGATCCCGCCGCGCTGGCACGCGCGGCGGCCGGGCTGCTGCTGGACGCCCCCCGGCGGGCGGCACTCGGCGCACAGGGCCGTCGGCACGTCCTCACCACCCACGATGTGCGGCAGTCCGCGCGGGCCGTCGCGGCCGTGTACCGCGACATCCTCGGCGCGGAGCGCCCCAAGTGCAGGGAGTCCACCACCTCGTGACCGCGGAAAGCACCGTTCCTCCGCCCGTGGGACAGCCGCGCGCGGGACGCAGCGGCTCCACCGTTCCCGGGTCCGGGCTGCCCGGCACCCCCCGGCCGGCCGGACCGGCGCGCACCGCGGGCGGGGTCCGCACCGCCACGTCCACGCGCCCCGGCGGCGCCGCGCGCGCCGGGACCCTCCGGCCGTCGCCCACCGTCCGGGCCGCCGGCACCGCCCGGCTCGCCCCGCCGGTGACCGCGCGCCCGTCCGGCGCCCTCTCTCCGCTGCCGCCCCGGCCGCTGTCCGGCGCGGGCGCGCCCCCGGCGGGCCGGACGGCCGCGCCGCGTCCGCGCCGGGACCTGCCGGTGCTCGCGGTGGACGGCACGGCGGGGCTGCTCGCCGTGCTCGCGCTCGGCGCCCCGCAGCGGCATCCGCTGATCCTGGCGGTGCTGACCGTCGGCGTCGGCGGCTGGCACGCGCGGGCCGCGCTGCGCCGCCGTACGGTGACCGCGCCCGACGCGCTGGACGAACTGCCCGCGCTGTGCGGGCGGGTCATGGTGGCGTGGGCGCTGCTCGGCGCGGTCCTGGGGGCGCTCTCCCCGGCCTTCGCGCTGTCTCCGCGCGCGCTCGCCCTGGGGTGCGCGGCGCAGGTGCTCACCTCGTGCGCGGGGCGCGGGATCGTGTACGCGCGCCGCCGCGGACGCCTGACGCGCCGGCCCCACGCCACGCTGGTCGTCGGACCGGCGGGCCCGGCCCGGCTGGTCGCGGCGGCCCTGCTGCGGCATCCCGGCTGCGGGGTCCGCCCGGTCGGCGTCGTCACCGACCCGGACATCCCCGCCGACCCGGCCCCGGCCGCGGACCTCCCCGTCCCGCCCGGCCCGGTGCTGCCGACGCTGACCACCACCGACGAGGTACGGCGCGCCCTTGTGCAGAACGGCGTACGTGAGGTGCTCGTCGTCGGCGCGGACACCTGCCGCGTACAGGCCCCGCTGCTGCGCACCCTCGGCAAACTGGGCTGCGGACTGTGGCGGATCGACCCCGACACCGCCGGGTTCCGCCCGGCGAACGGCTTCCCGGGCGCGGGCGCACCCCGGCTCGCGGGCTTCGCGTACACGGCGCTCCTCGCGCCCCGCACCCGCCGCACCCACCCCGGCAAACGGGCCCTGGACGTGGTCGTGTCGGGTGCCTTGCTGCTGCTCGGCGCCCCGGTGCTGCTGCTGTGCGCGACGGTGATCCGGATCGTCGACGGACCCGGGGTGGTGTTCCGCCAGGAACGCGTCGGCAAGGGCGGACGCCGGTTCACCCTGCTCAAGTTCCGTACCCTGCGCCCCGCCGACCCCCAGGAGGCGGCCACCCTCTGGAGTGTCGCCGACGACAGCCGGGTCAACGCCTTCTGCCGCTTCCTGCGCCGGACCTCGCTGGACGAGCTGCCGCAGCTGTGGAACGTCTTCCGCGGGGACATGTCGCTGGTCGGACCGCGCCCCGAACGCCCGTACTTCGTGGCGCAGTTCAGCCGGACGTACGACGGATACCGGTCACGGCACCGGATGGAGACCGGCATCACCGGGCTCGCGCAGGTCCAGGGGCTGCGCGGCGACACGTCCATCGAGGACCGGGCCCGCTTCGACAACGCGTACATCGACACCTGGTCGCTGTGGCAGGACATCCGCATCCTGCTGCGGACGGCCGCCCTCCTCGTCCGTCCCACAGGAAGCTGACCCGGTGCCCGACTCCCTCCCGGCCACCGGCCGTCCCCCGCGGACGGCCGGTGGCCCGCCCGGGGCACCCGCCGCCACCGGGACCGCGCCGGCGGCCCGACCGCTCGCCGCGGCGGGCCGGTTCGCGCCGGTGCTGCCCGTGGTCGCGCTGATGGCGCTGCTGGCGCTGCCCGTGTCCGGGGACACCGCCCGGTCCGGGGGCGGCACCCCCGCCGATGTGATGTCCGGGGTGCTGGTGCTGCTGGCCGTCGCCGGGGCGGTACGGCGCGCGGAGCGTGCGCTGAGCCGGACCGCGCTCGTGGTGCTGGGGCTGCCGGTCGTCGGGTTCGCGGTCGCGGCGACGGGCGCGGCCGACGCCGCGACCGGCCTCACCGGCCTCGGCCGCTACCTCCAGGTGTTCGTCCTGGTCCCGGCCGCGGTGCTGCTGCTGGTCCGGGACCGCGCCGATCTGCGGGTGCTGGCCTGGGCGTTCGTGGGCCTCGCGCTCGTCCAGGGCGGGATCGGGGCGCACCAGTACGCCACCGGGACCGGCGCCTCGTACATGGGCGCCGACATCCGGGCCGTCGGCACCTTCGGCCCGACCGATGTGATGGGCATGGCGACGGTCGTCTCGTACGGGGTGATCTGCGCGGTCGGCCTCGCGCTCGGCGCGGCACCGGGTACCGGGACGGGTACGGGTACGGGTACGCCCGACGGTTCGGCCACGGGGACGGCCCCGGGTACGGGTGCGGCGGTGCGGCAGCGGGTCGTGGCGCTGGTCTGCGCGCTGCTCCTGCTGGTGCCGCTCGCGCTGTCGTTCAGCCGGGGCGCGTGGATCGCGACGGCCGTGGCGTGCGCGGCGCAACTGCTGCTGGCCGGGGTGCGGCGGGCGGTGGCGGTGGGCGCGGTGCTCGCCGCCGTGCTCGTGGTGCTGGTCGGCGGGGTCGGGGTCGGCACGGCGATGCTCCAGGAACGGGTGGACTCCATCACCAAGGTCACCGACGCGCCCGACCAGTCGGTGCTCGACCGCTACACGATGTGGGCGGCGGCCGTCGGTATGTGGCGGGAGCGGCCCGTCACCGGGGTCGGGCTGAAGAACTTCCCCGCCCACCGGGACGGTCACGCCTCGCTGGCCCTGTCCTCCGGCAGCGACACGGCCGGGGCGGGTTCCGGGTTCGTCCGCCAGCCCCTGCTGTCCCCGCACAACATGTATCTGCTGGTCCTCAGCGAACAGGGGCTCCTCGGGCTGCTCGCCCTCGCCGGGGGCTGGGGCGCGCTGCTGGTGCTCGGCGTCCGGCGCCTCGCGCTCGTCCGCGGGGCCGCCGTACGGGCGCCCGGGGGGCCGTCGGCCCGGGGCGCGGACTGCGGACTGCTCGCCTGCGGGCTGCTGGTGTGGCAGCTGGTGGACTTCGCGTACGCGGACATCGGCGGCCCGTCCACGGTGCTGACCGCGGTCGCGCTGGGCGTCGTGGCGTGGTGGGCACTGGGGGCCGAAGCCCGGTGAACCAGGCATCCGACGCCCCCGGCACCACCGGTACGGCGCCCCCGTCCCGCCCCGGCGCCGCACCCGTCACCGTCCCCCCGCCCGTCACGGCCCCCGCACCCCGCACCGGCCCGCCCGTCACCCTGCCCCGGACCGAGGCACCCCGAACCGGTCCCCCCGCCCCCGCACCCCGTACCGGCCCGGACGACACCCCGCCCCGGACCGAGGCGCCCGGCACCGCGCCCGCACCCCGGCCCACAGACTCGGACCCGGACGACGCGGAACGGGGGGAGGGCGGGGGCTTCCTGGCGCGGGCGGCGCTGCTGACCGGGGTGCTCACCGCCGCGGGCGCGCTGCTCGGGCTGCTGCGGGACCAGACGCTCGCGCACCTCTTCGGCGCGGACCGGGACACCGACGCGTTCCTCGTGGCGTGGACCGTGCCCGAGTTCGCGTCCACGCTGCTCATCGAGGACGGCATGGCGCTGGTCCTCGTCCCCGCGTTCAGCGTCGCGCTGGCGCGGCGGACCCGGGGCAGATCCGGGCCCGACCCCGTACGCGCGCTGGTACGGGCGTCCCTGCCGAGGCTCGGACTGGCGCTGAGCGGGATCGCGCTGCTGCTCGTCGTCATGGCGCCCGCGCTGGTCGGCGCGCTCGCGCCGGGGCTGCCCGACCCGGAACTCGCCGTCGACTGCACCCGGTTGACCGCGACCTGTCTGCTGTCGTTCGGGCTCGCCGGGTACTGCGGCGCGGCCCTGCGCGCCCATCGCAGCTTCCTCGCGCCCGCGACCATCTACGTCGCGTACAACGTCGGCATCATCACCACGATGCTGGTCCTCGGCGGGCGCTGGGGCGTGCGCTCCGCCGCCGCCGGGGTCGCCATCGGCGGACTGCTGATGGTCCTCGCGCAGCTCCCCGCCCTGTGGGTACGGGTGCGGGGGGCGGCACGCCCGGCTCCGGCGACCGGGCCGCGGCGCCCCGAGGACGACGGGACCGGCGGCGACCGGGCGGTACGGCTCGCGGGCGACGGGACCGGGACCGGGGCGGACGACCGGGCGGTACGGCTCGCGGGTGGGGCGCTGATCGCCTCCGTGCTGCTGTTCGGGGTGTGCCGACAGTCGCAGGTGCTCATCGAACGGTTCCTCGGGTCCTCGCTGCCCGCCGGGGCCATCTCGCATCTGAACTACGCCCAGAAGGTGGCGCAGATGCCGATGGTGCTGTCGCTGATGCTGTGCACGGTGACGTTCCCGGTGGTCGCGCGGGCACTCGCCGAGGGGCACACCGAGAAGGCCAGACGCCGCGTCGAACGGGATCTGACGCTGGCCGCCGCGGTCGTGCTGCTCGGTGCCGCCGCGATCGTGGCGTGCGCGCCGCAGCTCGTCCACGTCCTCTTCCAGCGCGGGGCGTTCACCGCCGCCGACACCGCCGCCACCGCCGGGGTGATGCGGGTGTACGCGCTGGGGCTGCTCGGGCACACCCTGGTCGGCGCGCTGGTCCGCACGTACTTCTCCGCCGGGCGCCCCACCTGGTACCCGCTGGCCGCGATGTCCGCCGGGATCGCCGCGACCGCGGTCCTCGGCGCGCTGGCCGTCGGCCCGTTCGGGGTGCGCGGGATCGCCGCCGCGAACGCCACCGGCATCACCCTGGCCGCCGTACTGCTGCTGTGCGGCACCGGCCCGCGCAGCGTGCCGATCCACCGCCGCCGGGTCGCCGCCGAACTCACCAAGACCCTGGTGGCGGCGGGCTGCGCGACCGGCGCGGCGCTGCTGTGCGCCCGCTGGGCGGACGCCGCGCTGCCCGGTGTCCGGGGCGCGGCGGCGGCCGTGGCCGCCGCCGTGCTGGTGGTCGCCGTGGTGTTCCCGCTGGCGCTGTGGCCGCTGCGGGCCGACGCGCTGCCCCGGCGGCCCGCCCGCGCGTCCGGCCCGCCCGATGTGACGTCCCCGCGCTCCTGGACCGACCGAGCACGCGAGGGCGGGCGCCGCACCGCCCGGCCCCCGCGCACCCCCCGTCCCGTCACACGAAAGCGCACCGATGCCCGCTGACACCCCACGCATCCGTCCTTCCTCCGTGCCGGACCGGGAGAACCCCGCACCGGCCCCGGCCTCCTCCCGCCCCCGCACCACCCCCGTCTGCGGGGCCGCCCCGCCCGCCGCCCGGCCCTCCGCCGCGCCCCGGGGCGCCGCGTACCGCACACCCGCCGCGCCCCGCGGCGCCGCCGGACCCCGCGGCGCCGCCGGACCCCGCCCCGCGCCACCGGTACGGGCCGGCGGGTCCGGGTCCGGATCGGCCGAGTGGATCGCGATGTACCACTCCGTCGCCGACCCCACCGACGACCCGTACCGCATCACCGTCTCCCCGCAGCGGCTCGACGACCAGCTCGTCCGGCTGCTGCGCCGGGGACTGCGGGCCGTCAGCGTGCGGGACCTGGTGGCCGCGCGGGCCCGGGGCGACGCGGCCGGACTGGTCGCGCTCAGCTTCGACGACGGGTACGCCGACTTCGTCGACCACGCGCTGCCGGTGCTGCGCCGCCGGGGCTGCGGGGCGACCCTGTTCGTCCTCGCGGGACGGCTCGGCGGCGACAACGCGTGGGACCCGCTGGGCCCCCGCAAGCCCCTCCTCACCGCCGACGGGGTACGGGAGGCCGCCGCCGCCGGGGTTGAGATCGGCTCCCACGGCCTCACCCATGTCGACCTGACCCGTGCGGGCGACGAGATGCTGCGCGCCGAGACCGCCGACAGCCGGGCCCGGCTGCGGGAGCTGACCGGCGCGGACGTGACCGGCTTCTGCTACCCGTACGGCACCGTCGACCCCCGGGCCGTCGCGGCGGTCCGGGCCGCCGGGTACCGCTACGCCTGCGCCATCGCCCCCGGCCCGCTGGCCGGCGAACTCGCCCTGCCCCGGGTGCACATCGGCCAGGAGGACACCGGGATGCGGCTGGAGCTCAAACGCAGACTCAGCCCGCTGCGCCGCCCGATGCCCCCCTACGGCCGGACCCCCCACGACCTGGCGGCACCCCCCGCCCCCGCGAACGGGAACCCGGCGGACCGCGACACCACCGGGCGGAGCGCCAACGGTCGGAGCACCACCGGGCGCGACACCACCGAGCGCGGCAGCGCCGGACGAAGCCCCGCCGACCGGGCCACGAGACCCACGGCGGCCCCGCCCGCCCCGCAGGCCCAGCAGCCCCCGACGCACCCGGCCCACCCCACGCACCCCACGCACCCGGCACCCTCCACGGACGGGCACCGCCCCGGTGGCGGTCCGGCCCGGCCGGAGTCCCCGTGAAGGCCCTGCACATCATCACCGGGCTCGGCATCGGCGGCGCCGAACAGCAGCTCAGGCTGATGATCCGGCATCTCCCCGTGCACAGCGACGTGGTGACCCTCACCAACCCGGGACCCGTCGCCGAGGCGCTCACCGCCGACGGGGTCCGGGTCGTCCACCTCGGGATGACCGGCAACCGGGATCTGCGGGCACTGCCCCGGCTGGTGTCGCTGATCCGCTCCGGCGGCTACGACCTCGTCCACACCCACCTGTACCGGGCCTGTCTGTACGGGCGGCTCGCCGCGCGGCTCGCCGGGGTCCGCGCGGTCGTCGCCACCGAACACTCCCTGGGCGAGTCCCGGATGGAGGGCCGTCCGCTCACCGCCGGGGTACGCGGGCTGTACCTCGCGGGCGAACGGCTCGGGCGCGCCACCGTCGCCGTCTCCCCGACCGTCGCCGAACGGCTGGGCCGCTGGGGCGTGCCCCGCCGCCGTATCCATGTCGTCCCCAACGGCATCGACCCCGGGGCCCTGCGCTTCGACCCCGGGGCCCGCCGGTCCGTCCGGGAGCGGTACGGGGTGCCCGCCGACGCGTATGTCGTCGGCGCGGTCGGACGGCTGGTGCCCGGCAAACGCTTCGACCAGCTCGTCGACGCGCTCTCCGAACTGCCGCCCGGGGTACGGCTGATGATCGTGGGCGGCGGTCCCGAACTGCCCGCGCTGCGCGAGCGGGCCCGGCGCGCCGGGGTCATGGACCGGGTGGTCCTCACCGGCGAGACCCGCCCCGTGCTCCCCCGCCCGGCCGGCCCCGGCGGTCCGCCCGTCGCCCCGGCCGCCCCCGGGCCCCCCGCCCTGTCCGCGCTGCTGTCCGCGATGGACGTCCTCGCCTCCCCCTCCCCGCAGGAGGCGTTCGGGCTCGCGGCCGTCGAGGCGCTGGCCGCCGGACTGCCCGTGCGCTATGTGGACTGCCCGGCCCTGGAGGACCTGCCGCCCGGCGCGGCCGGTGACGCCGAGCGGGTCGCCCCCGGCCCGGCGGCCTTCGCCGACGCCGTACGGCGGCTGCGGGACGCGGGGCCCCGGGAGCGGACCGTCCCGGACGCCGTCCACCACTACGGCATCGCCCGCAGCGCCGAACAGCTCACCCGGGTCTACGCGTCCGTCCTCGACCGCCCGTGAGACCGGCGCCGTCCCGGCCGCGCCACGCCGTGTCCCGGGGCGGACGCGCCCCGCGTCCCGTACCCACCGAAGTCCGAACCTGGAGTGACATCCCATGACCGACAACCCCGGCTCCCTGGGCCGCCCGAAGGCCCGTACGCGGTGGCTGCCCCTGTGGACCGCGCTGCCCCTGTGCGCGCTGGCCGGAGCGCTGGCCGGCGGCGCGTACGGGAAGCTGAAGGCGCCCGAGTACACGGCGACCAGCTATGTCGTCGCCGTCCCGACCGAGAAGGCCGACCCCGCGACCGCGCTCGGCTTCGCGCAGGCGTACGGGCGGGTGGCGACCCAGCTCGCGGTCCTCGGGAACGCCCAGGTCCAGGCGGGTGTACCGGTCGCCGAGCTGCGCCGCAGCGTACGGGCGGCCACCTCGCCGGACGCCCCGATGGTCGCGGTCTCCGCGACCTCGCACCGCGCGGCGCGGGCCGCGTCCATCGCCAACGCCGTGTCCCGGGCGCTGACCATCGACGCCAACCGGACCCAGGACAACACCCATGTCCAGCTCCTCCAGTTCTCCCGGGCGACCACTCCCGCCGCGCCCAGCTCCGCGTCCCCGAGGCTGACCACGCTGGTCGGGGCGAGCGCGGGCGGTCTGCTCGGCGGGCTCGGTCTGCTGGCCCGCCCGCGCCGCCGGGTACCGGCCGCCGCCGACGGGGCGCCCGTGTCCGTGCCCGGTCCGGCCCCGGCGGCGGACCTGAAGCGGTGACGGCCCCGCGACCGGCCGGGGCCACGGCCCCCGCGCCGCTGCCCCCCGCCGCGCCCGTGGCCGCGCCCCGGCCCGCGCTGTCGGCGGAGGTGTGCCGGGACCCGGACGCCTTCGCCGCGCTGGCCCCCGCGTGGCAGCGGCTGTTCGCGCGCTGCTCGGCGGCGACCCCGTTCCAGCACCACGCGTGGCTCGACTCCTGGTGGCGCTCGTACGGGCGGCGGGGGCGGCTGCGGGTGGTGCTGGTGCGCTCGGGCGCGGACCTGGTGGCGGCGGCCCCGCTGGCCCTGGTCCGGCGGCCGGTGCCCGCCCTGGTGCCGCTCGGCGGTTCCCTCGCCGACTACACGGACGTGCTGCTGGACGACGCCGTCCCGGGCGCCGCCGACGCGCTCGCGGCGGGCCTCGCGGACGCCGCCCGGGGGGCCCTGGTCGATCTGCGCGAGGTCCGTCCCGGTGCCGCCGCCGAGCGGGTGTACGCGGTCTGGCCGGGCCCCAAGCGGCTGATCCATGACTCGGTGTGCCTGGAACTCCCGGCCGCGCCGCTCACGGAACTGATCGACCGGCTGCCCCGCCCCCGCGCCCAGCGGGCCCGCGCCAAGCTCCGCAAGCTCGACGCCCTCGGGGTGCGCCAGCGGGTGGTGGACGCCGACGAGGCGGGGGCCGCGCTCGGGAACCTCCTCGAACTGCACCGTCTCCAGTGGCAGGGACGCAAGGTGACGGCGGAGCACCTGCGGCCGAGGTTCCGGGAGCATCTGGCGCGGGCGGTCGTCCCGATGATCCGCTCGGGCCACGCCGCGGTCACCGAGTTCACCCTGGACGGCACGGTGGTCGCCGTCGACCTGACCCTGCTGGCACCCGGGATCACCGGCGGCTACCTCGCCGGGGCCCATCCGGGGCTGCGCTCCCGCAAGGCCGATGTGGCGACGATGCTGCTGCGCTCCGACACCGAGAAGTGCGCGGCGGCGCCCGACGGGGGCGTGGGCCGGGGCGGGGTGCTGAGCATGCTGCGCGGCGACGAACCGTACAAGCACCACTGGCGCCCCGAGACCGTCGTCAACCAGCGGCTGCTGCTGGCCCGCCGCCCGACCGCGCCGCTGCTGGCCGTACCCCTCGCGGACACCTGGGCCCGGGAGCGGCTGCGCCGCGCGCGGCGCGTCCTGCGGGAGCGGGCGGCGGGCGGACCGCCCGGCACGAACGGCGGCTCCGGACCGGCCCGCGACACCGGCACCCGGCACACCGGGACGGGGTACACCGCGACGGGACACACCGCGGCAGCCCAGGACGGGGCGGGGCAGGGGCAGGGGCAGGGGCAGGACGGGGTACGGGAAGCGGGTGGCACGCCGGACGGCGGTGGCGGGCCTTGAGAGGTCCGCCACCGCCGTCCGGTGGGTGCGCCGGGCGCCCGCGCTACGCGCCGCGCGAGGGCCCGGCCGGGGCGCCGGACAGCGCGCCCTGCGTGTCCGGACCGGAACCGGCCCGGTCGGCCCACTCACTCCAGTCGCTCCACTCGCTCCACTCGCTCCACTCGCTCCAGTCGGTCCACTCACCGGGGTCGGCCCAGTCCGGCCACTCGGGCTCCTCACCCGGGTACGCCGGCGGCTCCGGGACGCCCGGGACGCAGACCTCCTCGGTGAGCCACTGCCCGATCCACGGACCGAGGTCCAGCGGCGTGCAGTCGGACGGCTCCGTCGGCTCGGTCGGCTCGGTCGGTTCCGTGGGCTCGGTGGGCTCGGTGGGCTCAGTGGGTTCCGTCGGCTCGGTCGGCTCCGTCGGTTCGGTCGGCTCCGTGGGGGACGCCGTACCGGACAGGAGTTCGCGGTACACGGCAGCCGAGCGCGGGTTGTCGTCGCACTGCCACACACCGTGCGGGCAGTAGTCGGTGATCGTGTGGTAAACCGGCCGCTGACGGTCGATCCACCCGATCATGCGCCGCATGTATTCCGCGTTGTCGCCGTTGCGGAACAGCCCCCACTCGGGAAAGGAAATATCCTTGCCGTGGGCTTTCGCGAAGTCCACATGATGCTGAAGCCCGTACGGCTCACTCACCTGTTCGTCGAAGGTGATGCCCCGCGGCTGGTCGTACGAGTCCATTCCGATGATGTCGACGGTGTCGTCACCCGGATAGCACTCCGTCCAGGCGATGGCGTCCTTCCCGCGACTCGGCGTGAAATCGAAACGGAACTTCTGACCCGGCACCGAGCGCATGGTGGTGACGACCCTGTTCCAGTACTGCTTCCACGACGCCGGGTCCGGCGCACAGCGATGCCCGTACGTCGTCCCGTTCATCTCCCAGCCGAGGACCACCACGGTGTCCTGGAGCCGGAGACCGACCAGCCGCTCCCCCAGCTCCCTGAAGTGCCGGTCGAACGCGCCCGCCGCGCCCCTGCGCAGATCGGCGCGGACCTGGGAGTCCCGGATGCCCTGCTCGTTGCGGTCCGACATCGGGACGTTGAGGACGAACATCCGGTCGCGCTGGGCGTTGCGCCAGCCCGCCCAGTTGGCCAGGAAGTCGACCTGGCCCTCGATACCGGCCCAGGAGTCGCCGGGCAGATAGGTGTGACCGACCTTCAGGTCCGCGCCCCCCAGCCACTCGCTGAGCTCCGCCATCCGCTCCACCCCGCGCGGCCCGTAGTCCAGATAGGCCCCGAAGGGGGGCCGCCCGGACGCGGTGGACGCGGGCGCCGACGGCGGCGCGGCGGGGTCGGCGGACCCCGGGCCGGGCGGCGCGGGATCGGGTGCCGTCGGGTCGGCCGCGGTCGGATCGGTCACCCCGGGGTCCGTGGTCCCCGGGTCCGCCGGACCCGGGTCGGCGGGCCCCGCCGCCGGGGCGGAGGGTTCCGGGGCCCGGACCGCGCCGGTCCCGGCCGCGTACGCCGTACCTGACACGAGGGTGGCCGAGACGACGGCTCCCGCCGCGAGGGAGAGAAGTCGTCGGTGGACTATCCGGCGTTGCTGATGAGCCATTCCGCTGCTCCTGGGGACGTATTCCGTTTCCGTACTCCCGACCCTGTCTGTTGACACCGAGTCATAAGTATTCCTATTGCGCCGAACGGGATTTCAATCCGGCACGGGCGCCCATCCGCCCACTTGGGCGAGTGAATCTGGAGGAAATCACCGTGTCGATACTGGACCCGAGCGTTCCCGCCGTACTCCTCCGGATCGACCGCAACCCCTTCCACCACGGCACGCTCGGCGCGGTGCGGTCCCTCGGACGCGGCGGGGTGGAGGTGCACGTCGTCGCGGAATCCGCGGCGAGCCCGGTGCCGCGCTCCCGCTATCTGTGCCGGATGCACCCCCCGCCCCCGCCCGGGGCGAACCTGTCCGCGGTCGCCGCCGTGCTGCGGCGGGTCGCCGCCCGGGTCGCCCGCCCGGCCGTCCTCGTCCCCATGGACGACGCGGGCGCCATCGCGGTGAGCCGTCTCTACCGGGACCTGACCGAGCTGTACCTGCTGCCCAGCCAGCCCGGCGCGCTGCCCGAGCGGGTCGCCGACAAGGGCGAACTGGCGGAGGTGTGCCGCGCCCTCGACATCCCCCATCCGGTGACCCTGGTCCCCGAGAGCCCCGCGCAGGCCGCCGCCGCGGTGTGGCAGCTCGGGGCGCCGGTGGTCGCCAAATGGAGCCGCCCCTGGCTGGTGCCCACCGGCACCGGACTGCGCTCCACCGTCCTGGTGCGCTCCGCCGCCGAGGCGGAGGCCCTGTACCGCCGCACGGCCGAGGCGGGCAGTCCGCTGCTCCTCCAGGCGTACCTCGCGCCCGGCCCGCGCCGCGACTGGTTCTTCCACGGGTACGCCGACCGCACCGGGGCCGTGCTCGGCGGCGGCTCCGGCTGGAAGCAGCGCGCGTGGCCGCCGGGCGCGGGACTCACCGCCGTCGGCCGCTGGGTGCCCAACCCCCGGCTGCACGCCACCGCCCAGTCGCTGGTCCGGGTGCTCGGCTACCGGGGGGTCCTCGACCTCGACTTCCGGCTGGACCCGGCCACCGACACGTACCACCTCCTCGACTTCAACCCCCGGCCCGGCGCCCAGTTCCGGCTCTTCACGGACGGCCAGGGCCTCGACGTGGTGCGCGCCCTGCATCTGGACCTGACCCACCGTCCGCTGCCCGGCCCGGCCCCGCTGCCGGGCCGCCGCTATGTCGTCGAGAACTACGCGCCGCTCACCGCCCTGGCCGCCCTGACCCGGGGAGACGGCGCCGAACTCGCCTGGTACGCCGCCGACGACCCGGTGCCGGGCCGGGTCATGGCCCGGCTGTGGACCCGGCACGCGGTCCGCCGCCTCACCGCACGCCTACGCGACCGGCTGACCCCCCTCCGCACCGCGCACCGCCCCGCCCGGGGCCCCGACCCGTGCGCCGCCCACCCCGCCGACCTGCGCGGCAACCCTCATGACACGAAAGCGAGCAGCTGCTGATGTACGACCTGTTGGTGGTGGGAGCGGGCCCCTACGGCCTGTCGATCGCGGCACACGCGGCGGCGGCCGGGCTGGACGTCCGGGTCTTCGGCCGCCCGATGGCCGCGTGGCGCGACCATATGCCCGAGGGGATGTTCCTCAAGTCCGAGCCCTGGGCCTCGCACCTCTCCGACCCCGGGCGCCGCTACGGTCTCGACGCGTACGGCGCCGAGCGCGGCGTACCGACCGAGCACGCCGTACCGCTGCCGGTACGGACGTTCGCCGAGTACGGGCTGTGGTTCGCGCAGCGCGCGGTGCCCCGGGTGGACGAGCGGATGATCCGTACCGTCGACACCTGCACGGGCGGCTTCCGCGCGCTCACGGAGGACGGCGAGCCCTTCCACGCCCGGTCCGTGGCCCTGGCCGTCGGCGTGCTGCCGTTCGTCGACGTCCCCGGCCCGCTGCGCGGCCTCGGCCCCGAGTACGTCACCCACAGCAGCCACCACGGCGACCTGACCCGGTTCCGGGACGCGGATGTCACGGTGATCGGCGCGGGCCAGGCCGCCCTGGAGACGGCGGCGCTGCTCGCCGAGCAGGGCACCCGGGTCCGCGTCCTGGCCCGCTCCCACACCCTCAACTGGAACGGTCTGCCGCCCGCCTGGCGGCGCCCCTGGTGGGACTCCGTCCGCGCCCCGCACAGCGGGCTCGGCTGCGGCTGGCGCAACTGGTGCTACGCGGAGCTGCCCGGCGCGTTCCGCCGTCTGCCCGAGAGCGGCCGGACCCGGATCGCGGCGACCGCGCTCGGTCCCGCCGGGGCGTGGTGGCTGCGCGACCGGTTCGAGCCGTCCGTCGAGGTCCTCCCCGGGCACGAGGCGGTGCGCGCGGGCGTCCGGGACGGACGGGTGCGGCTGGAGGTGCGGGGACCGGCCGGGGCGCCGGTGCCGCTGCTCACCGACCATGTGATCGCCGCGACGGGGTTCCGGGCCGGCCGGGACCGGCTGCGGATGCTCTCCCCCGATCTGCGGGCGTCCCTGATGCCGCTCGCGGACGGTTCGCCGGACGTGGGACGGGACTTCGAGTCGTCCTGGCCGGGGCTGTTCCTGGCGGGGCTGGTCACGGCCTCGGGGTTCGGTCCCGCGATGCGGTTCGTGCACGGCGCGTCGTACACCGCGGGCCGTCTCGTACGGGGTGTCCGGCGCCATGTCCGCCACCAGTCCCGCACCCCCGTCCGCCCCCCGCGGCTGCCGTCCCCCGCGTCCCCCGCCCCCGACCGGGCCCGCACCCCCTGATCCCCGGGGGGGCGCGGGCGACCGCGCCCCCGGCGGCCCGGCCGTACCGGGGCACGCCGAGGGCCCCGACCGGAACGGCCGGGGCCCTGGGGCACAGCGGTGCGGGGCGAGTGGTGCCGTGTCAGCGGCGGGCGGCGAGCGTCGCGCGGCGGTACAGCACCCCGCCGCCGACGAGCAGCGCGAGCGAGGCCGCCGCCGCGCCCATGGTCCCGGCGCCCGCGCCGGTGTCGGCGAGGACGGCCCTGCCGGGCGTCGTCTGCACCGCGTGCGCCGGGGGGACCTGTCCGGGCACCCGGACGGCCGGCCGCTCGGGCGAGGGCCGCGGCGGCACCACCCGGGTGTGCTCACGCGGCGGGACGGTGACCCGGGGCGGCGTCACCACGGGCGGCGTCACCGGGGTCACCGGCGTCACGGGCCGTACGGGCTTCGCCGAGTTGCCGCAGAACGTGCCGAACGCGGGGTTCAGCAGCGCGATCACGTTCACCGTGTTGCCGCAGAGGTTGACGGGGACGCTGAGGGGCACCTGGCCCAGGTTCCCGGCGAGCACCCCGGGTGAGCCCACCGCCGCGCCGCGGGCGGCGCTGCCGCCGCCGAGCGTGTCCTGGCCGGGCTTCGCGTGCTTGCCGGAGCGCCCGGTGGCGCCCCGTCCCTGGGTGACCGGCTCAAGGGGCCGTGCGGGCGCCGCGTGCCGGCCGGAGGCCGTCCGCTTCGCGGGTCCACCGGCCTTGGCGGCCGGGGCCTGGTGTCCGGAGGAGGCGGGCGCCGCGTGCTTCGCCGGGCCGCCGGGCCGCGCGGGGGCGTCCTTCTTCGCGGAGGTGCTGGACATCGCGGTCGTACCTGTCCTGGCCGTGTCCGTCTTCGCGGGGGCGCCGGGGCGCGCGGAGCCGCCGGGGGCCGCGTGCTTGGCGGGCGCCGGGGCCGCGTACGGGTCGTGGGGGGAACCGGGCCGGTGGCTCACGGCGCCGGGGTGGGGGCCACCGCGGGAGGCGCCGCCGGTCTCGTTGACCGCGGTGTTCCCGAAGGTGGGGTTCAGCGCGGAGACGCCGTTCACGCTGTTGCCGCTCACGTTCACCGGCACCGTGATGGGGGCGGAGACGGTGTTCCCGGAGAGCACACCGGGCGAGCCGACCGCCGCGGCGTCCGCGTCCGCGGCGAACGCGTGACCTCCTGGCAGGGACAGGATGCTCGTCGCGGCCGCGGCCGTGAGCATGCCCTTGCTGAGGGCCTGTCGCATGGAGGGGTCTCCTGTTCGCTGTGGACGGTGGGGGTTCGCCGTGCGGGGGTGGGGGGGAAAGCGTGCGCGGGAGGCGCGGGGCGTCGGCCCCGGGACCGTCGGGGGACGGTTCCGGGAGCCGACGGTGACGCGGCCGTGGAGGCGGCCCGATGCGTCGGAGCGTCAGCTGTTGACGCAGACGTTGCCGAAGCTGGGGTTCAGCAGCGCGATGATGTTGATGCTGTTGCCACAGACGTTGACCGGGATGTGGATCGGGACCTGGACCACATTGCCGGACAGGACGCCCGGCGAACCGATGGCGGCACCTGTGGCGCCCGCGTCGGCGACCGCCGGGGCGGCGATACCCATGGCCAGGATCACTCCGGCGGCAGCGGCCGCCGTCTTCTTGAGCTTCACGAGATTTTCCCTCTCTCTGCGGTCAGGTCTGGGATGTCGGCGGAACCGAGCGGGTCCATATCGATGACCCGCACCATGACCGGCTGATTGACAAACGACCACGGGCGGACGAGGAAACCCGCGATCCGTGGGCTTTTTCGGTATTCACCCGAACAACCTGAAAGACACGGACCACTCGGTCCGCCGAAGGCATCCGGACAGCACGGGAAACACCGGAAGCGGCGAACGGAACACCATCCGGCGGAAAGGGATCAGCCCGAGCAGGAGGAACGGGAGGAGCGGGGAGAACGGGGCACCGGACGGAATCCGTCCGGGAACGCCCGGGGCTCTCCCGGACGGGCCGTACGGCTGCCGCGTCCGTGCGACGTGTCGCACGGACGGAGCGGAGCCGTACGGCCCGGGTCCGGCCTGGGGCCGGGGTGACGTCAGTTGTTGCCGACGCCGTTGCCCGAGAGGACCGGGATGTCGTCGAGGATGTGCGACAGCGGCTCGTCGCCCTTGACCTGCGACGAGTTCTCCGTGCACTGCTGGTTCTGCGGGGAGGACAGGACGTTGACGTCCTGCACCGTGATCGGGATGAGCCCGATCAGGGAGCCGACGTTCGCCTTCAGGGGGACGCCGAGGCACGGCTTGTTCAGCGTGCCCTGGACGAGCGAGAACTGCGGGCTCAGATCGCCGTGCGTCTTGGAGTTGCCGTACGCCTGGGTGGAACCGTTGCCGTTGACGGTGGTGACGCCACCGTCGTTGCCGATAGCCATCGCGGGAGCGGCGGCGGCAGCGGCGACGCCCACCACGGAGGCGGCGACGCCGGCGGCGGCCATGACCTTCTTGAGCATTTCCGGTGTTCCTTTTCTGAACAAGTTACTGATGCTTGCTGGACAACTCCCCTGAGCCGGTTTGGTTTCGGGTCTTCACCCGGTCGGCTCGCCCAACCCGTGCGGCGCAACGGATCGGGCTTCCGGGGCCGGTGCGGCAGGTTGACGACGGAATGCGGGGATCAGCGCGTCATCTCCTCCGGTCGATGGGCGTCTGATTATCCTTTCGGCCGGTTCTGTTCGGGGCGCCGTACCTGTCGAAGCCCGGCGGAACCGTCGGAATTCCGCCCGTGCACCCGGGGGGAAATCCGTTCCGCACCGGCGCTGAAAGGATTCTGTGAAGCGCGTGATCACCAAGAACGGCAAGTCCGGCGGCAGCGGCGAACGGCGGACCCCCCGGGCCCGCGGCGACCACGGGGAGGACCCGGCGGCCACCGCGCGTACCGAGCGACCGGCGCGCCGTCAGCGCGCCACGCGCGCCGCGCGGACCGAGCGCGTGTGGTCCGAGCGCGAGCTGCGGCTCGTGGACCGGCTCGCGACCGTCCACGGGGAACTGGACGAGCTGCACAAGGAACGGGCCGCGCTCATCGCGTACGTGTCACGGCTGCACGCCGGGTGCGTCAGCGCCCCCGATCCGGCGGGCCGCCGGACCGTCCATGTCGACACCGCCGTGGGGCGGCTGTCCTGGCGGATCGCCGCCGACGACGCGGAGCTGGTGTCGGACCCCGAGTCCGGTGCGGGCGGGCGGACGGCCGGGACCGCGGGGCCCCGGCGGGACACGGTGACACGGCTGGCGTTTCTTCATCTGCACCGGCGCCCCAACCGGCCCGCGAGGCTCGACAGGGGCGCGACCACCGCCACGGGCGCCCCCGTCATCGATTCTGCTTAGCCCATCGGAGTGAACGGCAGCAACCAAGACCTGCGGGGGTAGTTGGGCAGAACGCTCCGGGACGGGCAGAGCGCCACAGGACCGGCGATGGAAGAGCACCCCGCAGAACCACGTGAAGCACGAAAGGAACACCTCGTGATCAAGAAGGTCATGGCCGCCGCTGCCATCTCCGCCTCCGTCATCGGAGCCTCCGCTGCCGCCGCCGCCCCCGCGATGGCGATCGGCAACGACGGTGGCGTCACCACCGTCAACGGCAACGGCGCCGCCCAGGCATACGGCAACTCCGCCACCCACGGCGACATGAGCCCGCAGTTCGCGCTCGTCCAGGGCTCCCTGAACAAGCCCTGTGTCGGCCTGCCGGCCAAGGTCAACGCGGGCTCCCTGATCGGCCTCATCCCGATCACCGTGCAGGACATCAACGTCCTGTCCTCCCCGCAGAACCAGCAGTGCACGGAGAACTCCTCGCAGGTCAAGGGCGACGAGCCGCTGTCGCACCTGCTCAACAACATCCCCGTGCTCTCGGGCAACGGCGCCGGCAACAGCTGATCACCGCACGACCCCTCGGCGCCCCGGCCGGGCGCCGTCACGAACGGGCCGCCGTGGCTTCACGGCGGCCCGTTCCGTGTCACCGCGCCCCGTGACGCCACGACCGCCGGGCACCACTGCCGGGCACTGCCGGTGAACCCACTGCCGGACACCACTTCCGGACACCACCGGCAGACCCGCCGGTGGACCCCCGCACCGCCACGGCACCGCGCCACCGCGATCCGCACCACCGCGGTCCGCACCACCGCGGTCCGCCCCCCGCGCGTACCCGCCGACCGCGCCGCGCCCCAGGGAACGCGCCTGCGCCGGGCGGGGCAGCCGTATGCCCCGGAGGCGCCCGGGGCCCGTCCACCGGTCCCCCGTACCGCGCCACCACCACCACCACCGCCACCGCCACCACCGCCACCACCGCCGCCACCAGCGCCCGTGCGCGGTTCGCGCTCACCGGGGCCAGATCTCCCGCCGCACCACCGACTCCCACTCCGGGTCGGGAAAACCCGGCACCGTACGGCCCTCCCGGCGCCAGGCCTCCGCGAGGCCCGTGTAGAGCGGTTCGGAACCACCAGGGGCCCGCGACATCCCGTACCTCGGGCCGCCCACCGGCCCGACCGGCCGGACCGGCGCCGCCCCGGGTGCCGCCCGCCCGCCCGGCAGCCGCCCCGGTGGCACCCGGCCCGACGGAGGGTGCGCCTGGGGACCACGGCCCGTCGGGAGGTTCCCCGAAGGGGTGTCCCCCCGGCCGATGCGCTCGGGGGCCCGCCGGCTCACCGGGATGATCCCCTGCCTTTTCCAGCCACCTGATGTGTCGCCCATGTCCGGTGCAACGCGTGGATGGGCGTCCCTGACATGGGCTGCGCCCCCACTGCGCCCGAGCGCTGCGCCAATCGGGTCATCACCCGCAACCCCCGGGTCGAACACGCAGTTGATCATCCTGCTGGCTCCGTCCCCAGGAGTCCGCTTGCGAAAGGGAAGAAACCATGAAGAAGCTGTGGGCAGCCGCGGCTGTCGCCGCCTCCGTCGCCGGAGTTTCGGCTGCCGCCGCCCCCGCCATGGCGATCGGCGACGACGCCGGCGTCACCACCGTGAACGGCAACGGCGCCGCTCAGGCGTACGGCAACTCCGCGACGCACGGGGACATGAGCCCGCAGTTCGCGCTCATCCAGGGCTCGCTCAACAAGCCGTGTGTCGGTCTGCCGGCCAAGGTCAACGCGGGCTCCCTGATCGGGCTCATCCCGATCACGGTCCAGGACGTCAACGTCCTGTCCTCCCCGCAGAACCAGCAGTGCACGGAGAACTCCTCGCAGGTCAAGGGCGACGAGCCGCTGTCGCACATCCTCGACGACATCCCGATCCTCTCGGGCAACGGCGCCGGCAACAGCTGATCGCCGTCTGATCGCCGCCCGAAGGGGCCGACCGTCGTGCCGGTCGGCCCCTTCGCGCTGCCCGGCCACTTTCGTGCCAGGTGCACCGGTACGTGAGAATCGCGTATCGGTTCATCAGGAACGGGGGAGGCCGATGACGGACACGACGCACGCCACGGGCGGCACCGGGGCCATGGGCGCCCCGGGCGGGGACATCCCCGCCGCGGTGCTCGGCCTCGACGGATACATCCGCGCGCTGAACGACGTGGCCACGACCGGCCGGCGGCTGACCCGGGACGAACTCCAGGAACGGCGCGCGCTCGGGGAACAGGCCGCGGAGGCGGGCTTCCGCCTCCGGCCGCTGATCGCCGCGCATCTCGCCGTCACCCGCGAGCGGTGGCCCCTGCCCCGCGCCGGGGCGCCGACCGGTTCCCTGGACCGCGTCCTCGCCGCCGTCGAGCAGGCCGTGGACGCGGTCGCCGAGGGCTTCGAGCGCGCGCAGCGGGTCGCCGTACGGCAGGAGGAGGCCGCCCGGCGCGAGTTCATCGACGACCTGCTGTACGGACGCAGCGACGTGGGCCGGCTCGCGGCCCGGGCGGAACGTTTCGGCCTGCGGTTCTCCTCCGCGCACGCCGTCGCCGTCGCGGCGGGCCCCACCGGGTACGCCGAGGGGGACGCCGTACCCCGGCAGGTCGAGCAGGCGCTGATCGCCCGTTTCGGGGACCGCGGCACCCTGCTCACCACCAAGGACGGACTGCTGGTGTGCGTCGCGCCCGGCGACCAGCACGACGTCCTCACCTACTTCGCGAAGCAGGCGTACGCCGCGACCGGGGGCTCCCGGGTCGCGGTGGGGCGTCCCCAGCCGGGCGTCGGCGGGGTCGTCCACTCCTACGAGGAGGCGTTGAACGCCCTCGACCTCGGGGAACGGCTCGGCCTTGAGGGACCGGTGCTGCGCGCGGCGGACCTGCTGGTGTTCCCGGTGCTGACCCGGGACCGGCAGGCGATGGCGGAGCTGGTGCACCACACCCTGGGCCCGCTGGAGCAGGCGCGGGGCGGGGCACAACCCCTGCTGCGGACCCTGACCGTGTACTTCGACTCGGGCTGCGTCACCGCGGAGGCGGCCCGCCGGCTGTCGCTGAGCGTCCGCGCGCTGACGTACCGGCTGGCCCGGGTCCACCGGCTGACCGGCGCCGATCCGGCCGACCCGGTGCAGCGCTACACCCTCCAGACGGCGGTGATCGGCGCACGGCTGCTGGACTGGCCCGCCCGCCCCGCCACCCCGTGAGCGAACCCGCCCCGCCCCGAACGGAGTTCCCGCACACTGACTGTATGGAATTCGTCTTCTTCGCCACCCTGCCGGGTCTGGTCATCCTGCTGACCCTGATAGCGATCGTCGACCAGATCCTCCTGCACGCGGGCCGCGCCGGGGTGCTCCCCTGGCGCAACGGAGGCCGCGCGGGCCAGGTCTCCGCGACCGGCTTCGAACAGCTCCACGGAGCCTTCTCCCCCGGCAAACAGAACGAACTCAAGGAACGCCAGTCGGCCCTCGTCATGCGAGACGACGAGGAGGACGGCGCCCCGCCGAACCACACCCGCGTCGACCTGGACAACGGCACGGCGGTGGTCCGCCTGCCGGGCGGGGTGTCCCGGAAGGCGTAGCCCGCTCCTCCTCGCCCCCGGACCGCCGGGCGCCTTCGGGTGGTGGGTGGGGGTGGGTTGTCCACAGGGGGACGGGGGTGGGGCGGGAGGAGGGTGGGGGCGGGCAGTATGGGGGGATGAGTGAGAGTGGTGGGGTCGTGGGTGCGGGTGTTTCGATGGCCGACTGGGAGAAGCGGTTCCGGGCGGCGCGGGTGTCGTTGCCGGGGTGGGCCGACGACGCTCCGCAGCGGGCGCTGTTCGTGTCGAACGCGACCGGGACGTACGAGCTGTACGCGTGGGACCGGGACTCCGGCGCGCAGCGCAAGGTGACCGAGCGGGCGAACGGCACCACCGACGGGGCGCTGTCGCCGGACGGCGAGTGGATCTGGTGGTTCGACGACAAGGACGGGGACGAGTTCGGGATCTGGCGGCGGCAGCCGTTCGCCGGGTACCCGGGCACCCGGCCCGAGGTGGACGAGCCGGCCGTGCCGGGGCTCGACGCGTCCTATCCGGCGGGGCTCGCGATCGGCCGGGGCGGCGGGCCCGTGGTCGTGGGGCGGTCGACCGACGAGGGGGGCTCGACCATCCATGTGGTGCGCGGGGACGCGGCGCCCGTCGAGGTGTACCGGCACCGGGAGTCCGCGGGCGTCGGGGACCTCTCCCACGACGGATCGCTGATCGCCGTCGAGCACACCGAGCACGGCGACGCGATGCACTCCGCGCTGCGGGTGATCCGGCCCGACGGGACGACCGTCGCCGAGCTGGACGACACCTCGGGCGGCACCGAGGAGCTGGGCCTGGAGGTCCTCGGGTTCGCGCCCGTGGACGGGGACACCCGGCTGCTCGTCGGGCATCAGCGGCGCGGGCGCTGGGAGCCGATGGTGTGGGACGTGTCCTCGGGCGAGGAGCGCGACCTGGCGCTGGACCTGCCGGGTGACGTGTCCGCCGAGTGGTACCCGGACGGTTCCGCGCTGCTCGTCGTGCACAGCTTCGAGGCGCGCAGCGACATGTGGCGCTACGACTTCGTGTCCGGGTCGCTGGAGCGGATCGAGACGCCGCGCGGATCGGTGTCGGGGGCGACCGCGCGGCCGGACGGCAGCGTCGAGTACCTGTGGTCGTCGGCCGCCGAGCCGCCGGTGGTGCGCTCGACGTCCGGTGGGGTCGTCCTCGACCCGCCGGGCCTCGCCGCGCCCGCGTCCGTACCCGTCGAGGACGTGTGGGTGGACGGCCCCGGCGGCCGTATCCACGCGCTGGTGCAGAAGCCCGCCGGGGCCACCGGTCCGCTGCCGACCGTCTTCGACATCCACGGCGGGCCGACCTGGCACGACAGCGACGCGTTCGCGGCCGGGCCCGCCGCCTGGGTCGACCACGGGTTCGCGGTGGTCCGGGTGAACTACCGGGGGTCCACCGGATACGGCCGGGAGTGGACCGACGCGCTGAAGCGGCGGGTCGGGCTGATCGAGCTGGAGGACATCGCGGCGGTACGGGAGTGGGCCGTCACGTCCGGGCTCGCCGACCCCGACCGGCTGGTCCTCACCGGCGGCTCCTGGGGCGGCTATCTGACCCTGCTCGGGCTCGGCACCCAGCCGGACGCCTGGGCCGTCGGGATCGCGGCGGTGCCCGTCGCGGACTACGTCACCGCCTACCACGACGAGATGGAGGCGCTCAAGGCGATGGACCGCACCCTGCTGGGCGGCACCCCCGAGGAGGTGCCGGAACGGTTCGCCGCGTCGTCGCCGCTCACCTACGTCGACGCGGTCAAGGCGCCCGTGTACGTCTCCGCCGGGGTCAACGACCCGCGCTGCCCGATCCGGCAGGTGGAGAACTATGTGGACCGGCTCGCCGCCCGGGACGCCGTCCACGAGGTGTACCGCTACGACGCGGGACACGGCTCCCTCGTCGTGGACGAGCGGGTCAAGCAGGTCTCCCTGGAGCTCGCCTTCGCCCAGGGGCATCTCCCGGGGTGACCGGCCCGGCACCCGCCGGCCGACACGCCCGTATGGGACGACCCCACCGCGCGACCGCCCGGTGGGCACCCGTACCGTGGTCGGCGTGTACCGGTTTCTGCTGACGCCCCGTTGGTGGGGCATCAACATCTTCGTCGTGCTGGCCATCCCCTTCTGCGTCTTCATGGGGTCCTGGCAGCTCGGCCGCTTCGAGGACCGGGTCGAGGACCACCGGGCGGCCCCCGGGCAGTCCGCCGCCGCCCGGGCCTCCGAGGCCCGCCCGCTCGCCGAGCTGCTGCCCGTCACCAAGGACACCTCCGGCAAGCGGGCCGAGGCCACGGGCCGGTACGCCGAGCAGTTCCTCGTCCCCGAACGGAAGCTGGACGGCGAGCGCGGCTTCTATGTGCTGAACCTGCTGCGCACCGACGACGGCCCGGCCCTGCCCGTGGTCCGCGGCTGGCTGCCCGGCGAGCCGGGCCGTACCGAGGTGCCCGCCGCGCCGGACGGCGAGGTCACCGTGACGGGCGCGCTCCAGGCGTCCGAGAGCCCCGGCAGCGACGGCGCGCGGACCGCGGGCGGACTGCCGGCCGGTCAGCTCGGGATGATCAGCGCGGCGACGCTGGTGAACCTCGTACCGCACGACCTCCACAACGCGTGGGTGACCCTCGACCACGCGGACGGCGGGATGACGCCCGTCCCGGCGGCGGCACCGCAGAACACCGGGCTGGACCTGAAGGCGTTCCAGAACCTCGGGTACACCGGCGAGTGGTTCGTCTTCGCCGGGTTCGTGGTCTTCATGTGGTTCCGGCTGCTGCGCCGGGAGACGGAGGCGCTGCGGGACGCCGCCCTCGGCATCCCCGAGGACTCCGCCGCGACCGCGACCGCTCCTGCCGTCGCTCCGGCCGCCGCCGTCGCGGCGGGTCCGGGCGGCCCGCGCCACCCGGAACCCGCGTCGCGGACCGCGGATCAGGACGCGGGCAGCGCGCCCGTGTAGTAGACCGTCCCCGCGCACGCGTCGGGGATCGTCGCGGTGGTGGACGGGGAACCGGGCTCCGCCGTGTGCGAGACGCTGACACTGCCGTCCTGCGGCAGGCCCTCCTGGCCGCCGAGCTGCGGCGACGCGGCACCGCCACCGCTCGTCTCCGCGGTGCCGCCCGTGCCGGAGCTCGCCCCTTCCGACGGGGTGGGGTCGGGGGACGGACCGGTCGTGTTGCCGCCGCCGTCCGTCGGGCACTCCTCGGACGGCACCCAGGCGAACCGCACCTCGTACGACGAGCCGGGTTCGAGGATGATCTGCGACGGCACCGAGGCCGGGGACGGCAGGCCCGTCGCCGCGTCACCGTCGGTGTGGGTGAGGGCGGCGAGCCTGGTGGAGTCCGCCGCGCCCTGCCCGGCGGCGTCGACGCTGCCGCCGCCGTCGACCGTGCAGTCGGCGGAGGAGACATTGGCGACCGTGAACGTGCCGTAGACCTTGCCGTCGGGGCCGGGGTCACCGACGTTCGCGACGGCGCTGCCCAGGTCGGTGGGGCCGCAGCTCGGTGAGGTGGCGTTGGAGGTGCCGGAGCCCGGACCCGAACCGGTGCCGGGGGCCGTGCCGGGCGTGCCGCTGCCCGGACCGGTGTCCGTACCGCCGGTCGTCCGTTCCGCGGGCTTGTCCTTCTCGCCCGGCCCGCCGCCCTTGCCGGGGCTGCTCGCGCTGCCGGACGGCTTGCGCGGGCCCTTGCTCGGCCTGCCCTCGCGCTGTTCGGTGCTGGGGGCCTCGCTGCTGGTGCCGCGGGTCTGCTTGCCGTGCCCGACGTGCGACACCTGGGTCTCGGTGCTGCCCGGGTTGTTCGCGACGCGGACGAGCGCCGGGACGGCCGTCCCGATGAGGAGGGCCGCGGCGGCCGCGCCCACGAGCGCCTGCCGCTTGCGGGCCCGGCGCGCGGGGACCGCCCGGCGGAGGTGGTCCAGGGTGCCGTCGGAGGGCTCCAGGTCCTGGACGGCCTGGTGCAGCAGTCCGCGCAGCTCCAGTCCGTCCTCGTCGTCCTCGTCGGTGTCGAGCCGTACGGCCGGGGTGTTGGGGCGGCCGGGCGGGGTGGACGCGGAACCGGTGGGTGAGCCGGTCGCCGCGGAGTGCTTGTCGGAGTGGGGGACGCCGTTGACGTGGGGGGTGCCCTTGTCGGTGGCGTGGTCGCCCCGGGTGGGGGTCGGGTCGCCGGTACCGCCGTCCGCGCCGCTCAGAAGCTTCTTGAGGGCGTCGATCGGTTCGGTGCCGTGCGGCCCCGAGGGGCTCTCGTTCACAGTTGCGTTCCCAGCGTTTCGCTCTTCTTCGGTCCGGTCCCGGGGCTCCCCGTCGCCCTCGTCGGCCGATGGGCCGTCCTGTTCGTGTGGTCGGTCGCCGCTCATTTCTTGGCCCCCATGGTGACGCGCAGCGCGGCTATGCCACGGGAGCCGTACGCCTTCACCGAGCCCAGGGAGACCCCCAGCGTCTCGGCGACCTGGACCTCGGTCATGTCCGCGAAGTACCGCAGGACGAGCACCTCGCGCTGGCGGCGCTGGAGCCCCTTCATCGCCTGGATCAGGGCGTCACGCTCCAGCAGGTCGTACGCGCCCTCCTCCGCGCTCGCCATGTCCGGCATCGGCTTCGAGAGCAGCTTGAGGCCGAGTATGCGGCGGCGCAGGGCGGACCTGGAGAGGTTCACCACCGTCTGCCGCAGGTACGCGAGCGTCTTCTCCGGCTCACGGACGCGCTTGCGCGCGGAGTGGACGCGGATGAACGCCTCCTGGACGACGTCCTCGCAGGAGGCGGTGTCGTCGAGGAGGAGCGCGGCCAGGCCGAGCAGGGATCGGTAGTGGGCGCGGTACGTCTCGGTGAGGTGGTCGACCGTGGTGCCCTCGGCCTTGACGTCCTCCGCCCCTTTTCGCTGGGGTGTCACCTGGGTGGGTCGCGTCGCGGGCACGGGGGCGATCACCGGCATGCCGCCGGGCGCGGCGACCGCGCGCGGACGCCTGGGCGGACGCAGGACGGTGCCCCGTGCCTGGACCGCTGAGAAATCGAGTACCTCTGCCACGCCAGTTGGACACACATCCCCCCGTGAGGGTTGTACGCGACGGGTGTCACAGTGTTTCCGGGCGTTCTGTCTGACATGGCGTCATCTGCCCACATGCGTACCAGCTCTTCCCTCTACCCCGATTTGTCCGCGCCCCCGCGCCCCCTGGTCGGTCCCGCATGCCCGCGAGGGCGTACGCGAAGACGCGGGCCGCGGTGTGCTTGGTTGCACACCGCGGTGGTGGGTCTTGGACGCCGGGCGAGGCTGGTGGGACTTACGGAGATCCTACAAACGAAACGGCCCTTGGCCAGCAGAGATTCTTTACGGGTCGCCTTCGCTTGCGCTTCTGAGGTCTTTCGGGGTGAGCGCACGTGGCCCCGTGCGGGGCGCTTGGTGGTTGCGCAGTTCCCCTGCGGGTCGCCTTCGCTTGCGCTTCCGAGGTCTGTCCGGCTGGGCGCGCTTGTCCCTGTGCCGTCGCCCGGTGGTTTGCGCGGTTCCTCGCGCCCCTGGGTACTCGGGGCTGGGCGGACTCGTTCCTGTGCCGTCGTTCGGTGGGTGCGCGGTTCCTCGCGCCCCTGGGTACTCGGGGCTGGGCGCACTTGTTCCTGTGCCGTCGTTCGGTGGTTTGCGCGGCTGGGCGCGCTTGTCCCTGTGCCGTCGCCCGGTGGTTTGCGCGGTTCCTCGCGCCCCTGAGTACTCGGGGCTGGGCGTGCTCGTTCCAGTGCTGTCGTTCGTGGGTTTCGCGCGGTTCCTCGCGCCCCTGGGTAGTCGGGGGTGGGCGGACTTCGTTCCTGTGCCGTCGCTCGTCGGGTGCGCAGTTCCCCGCGCCCCTGGGTAGTCGGGGGTGGGCGGACTTCGTTCCTGTGCCGTCGCTCGTGGGGTGCGCAGTTCCTCGCGCCCCTGGGTAGTCGGGGGTGGGCGTACTTCGTTCCTGTGCCGTCGCTCGGTGGTTTGCGCAGTTCCTCGCGCCCCTGGGTAGTCGGGGCTGGGCGGACTTCGTTCCTGTGCCGTCGCTCGTCGGGTGCGCAGTTCCCCGCGCCCCTGGGTTTCTTGTGCCGGGCGTGCTTGTTCCCGTGCGGGCCGTTCGTGGGTGCGCGGTTCCTCGCGCCCCTGGGTGCCCGGGGCCGGGCGTACTTCGTTCCTGTGCCGTCGCTCGGTGGGTGCGCGGTTCCTCGCGCCCCTGGGTGCTGCCACTTCGGGTCTGTTCGTCGGGTGCGGGTCGCCCTCGTCTTCGCGCGGTTCCTCGCGCCCCTTTGGGGCGCGTTCTGTTTGTTCTTCGGGGCGGGGCCGGTCGGGATTCTCCGTCCTCGCTCCAACGCGCTCGGTCGGACGTCCCCCTTGCCCTGCTGAAGAGCATCGGAGTCTGCGGGCAGAGATTCCCGCCCACCCCCTTCGGCAGCCGAGCGGCTGCGCGAGGAGAGGGGTGCCCCTTCAGGGGCGCGGGGAACTGCGCAAAAGACGAGGGCCGGCCCGCAGCCGAAGAGCTACCGCAAGGGGGCAGCATCCAGGGGCGCGGGGAACTGCGCACCCACGAACGACCCGCACGGGACAAGTGCGCCCGGCACGGGAAAGCTCGGGGCGCGGGCGAAGGCGGCCCCGGGCGGGGGAAGCCGGGGGGAAGGGGGCGGCGACGCTCAGCCGCGTAGGCGGTCCGCGGCGATCAGCTCGGCCAGCTGCGTCGCGTTCAGCGCGGCGCCCTTGCGGAGGTTGTCCCCGCAGACGAAGAGTTCGAGCGCGGCGGGATCGTCGAGATTGCGCCGGACCCGGCCCACCCAGGTGGGATCGGTCCCGACCACGTCCGCGGGCGTGGGGAACTCCCCGGACCCGGGATCGTCGAAGAGGACCACACCCGGCGCCGTCGCGAGGATCTCGCGGGCCCGGTCCACGGTGACCTCGTCCTGGAACCTCGCGTGCACCGTCGCCGAATGCGTCGTGACCACCGGCACCCGGATGCATGTCGCCGTGACCTTGAGGTCCGGCAGACCGAGGATCTTGCGGGACTCGTCCCGGACCTTCATCTCCTCCGAGGACCAGCCCTCCTCCCGTACCTCACCTGCCCACGGCACGAGATTCAGGGCGACGGGCTCGGGGAACGGTCCCGTACGGTCACCGACCGCGCGCCGGATGTCGCCGGGCGCCGTGCCCAGCTCCGTACCGGCGACCATCGCGATCTGCGCGCGCAGCGTGTCGACCCCGGCGCGGCCCGCGCCGCTCGCCGCCTGGAACGCGGAGACGATCAGTTCCCGCAGTCCGAACTCCGCGTGCAGCGCCCCGATCGCGACGATCATCGACAGCGTCGTGCAGTTCGGGTTGGCGACGATGCCCCGCGGGCGTACCCGTGCCGCGTGCGGGTTGACCTCGGGGACCACCAGCGGGACGTCCGGGTCCATCCGGAACGCCGCGGAGTTGTCCACGACGACCACGCCCTTGGACGCGGCGATGGGCGCCCACCGCGCGGCGATGTCGTCGGGGGTGTCGAACATCGCGATGTCGACCCCGTCGAACGCCTCCTCGGTGAGCGCCACGACCTCGACCTCCTCCCCGCGCACGGCCAGCTTGCGGCCGGCCGAGCGCGGGGAGGCGATCAGGCGGATCTCGCCCCAGATGTCCGCGTGCTGGGACAGGATCTGGAGCATGACCGAGCCGACGACCCCGGTCGCCCCCACGACCGCGAGGGTCGGGCGCGCGGTCATCGGCGCCGGGCCACGGGGCGTCGGCCCGGGTGAGCGGTCATCGTCCGGTGCCTCCGTAGACCACGGCCTCGTCCGAGTCGGAGTCCAGGCCGAAGGCCGTGTGGACGGCGCGGACGGCTTCCGTCACATCGTCGGCACGGGTGACCACCGAGATCCGGATCTCGGAGGTCGAGATCAGCTCGATGTTCACGCTGGCGTTGCTGAGCGCCTCGAAGAACGCCGCGGTCACGCCCGGGTTGGTCTTCATCCCGGCGCCGACCAGGGAGATCTTCGCGATCTGGTCGTCGTAGCGCAGGGACTCGAAGCCGACGCGCGACTTCAGGGAGTCCAGGGCGTCGATCGCCTTGCGGCCCTCCGCCTTCGGGAGGGTGAAGGAGATGTCGGTGAGACCCGTGGACGCGGCCGACACGTTCTGCACGATCATGTCGATATTGATCTCGGAGTCCGCGATGGTCCGGAAGAGCGCGGCTGCCTCGCCCGGCTTGTCGGGCACACCGACGACGGTGATCTTCGCCTCGGAGGTGTCGTGCGCGACACCCGAGATGATGGCCTGCTCCACCTTGTGCTCTCCCTTCCCAGGGTGTGGTTCGTTGCTGACCCAGGTGCCCTGGAGTCCGGAGAAGGACGAGCGCACATGGATCGGGATGTTGTAGCGGCGGGCGTACTCCACACAGCGGTGGAGCAGCACCTTGGAACCGGAGCTTGCCAGCTCCAGCATGTCCTCGAAGGAGATCGAGTCGATCTTGCGGGCTTTCTTCACGACGCGGGGGTCAGCGGTGAAGACGCCGTCCACATCGGTGTAGATCTCGCAGACCTCCGCGTCCAGGGCCGCGGCGAGGGCCACGGCCGTGGTGTCGGAGCCGCCCCGACCGAGGGTCGTGATGTCCTTCTTGTCCGCGGAGACGCCCTGGAAACCGGCGACGATGGCGATGTTGCCCTCGTCGAGCGCGGTGCGGATACGGCCCGGCGTGACGTCGATGATGCGCGCCTTGTTGTGGACGGAGTCCGTGATGACGCCGGCCTGGCTGCCGGTGAACGACTGCGCCTCGTGGCCCAGGTTTTTGATCGCCATCGCCAGCAGGGCCATGGAGATACGCTCTCCCGCGGTCAGCAGCATGTCGAACTCGCGCCCGGCGGGCATCGGTGACACCTGCTCCGCGAGATCGATCAGCTCGTCCGTCGTGTCGCCCATCGCGGAGACCACGACAACCACCTGGTTGCCGCTCTGCTTGGCCTCGACGATTCGCTTGGCGACGCGCTTGATGCCCTCGGCATCTGCTACGGATGAGCCTCCGTACTTCTGCACGACAAGGCCCACTTGCGTTCGCTCCTCGCTCGGTCCGGTTTGTCCGCCTGTGGGCGGTCGGATCGGTCAGTTGGGGGTCAAGACAGTTTAACTAGCGGCTCCGGAACACCCCGGGGGGATCGCATCGTGAGATACGGGACCACGGGGTGGTCGGTTGTGCGTATGCCCGGGGGCGGGCGGTGGCAAGCGGAAAGTGGGGGGCGTCACAGTTCGCCTTCGCTTGCGCTTCCGAGGTTTCCTGCACTGGGCGTACTTGTTCCCGTGCGGGCCGTTCGTGGGTGCGCGGTTCCCCGCGGGTCGCCTTCGCTTGCGCTTCCGGGTTACCTGTGCCGGGCGTACGTGTCCCTGTGCGGGTCGCTCGTGGGGTGCGCAGTTCCCCGCGCCCCTGGGGTTCCCCACCTGGGCGTACCTGTTCCTGTGCGGGTACGGACGTGGGTGCGCAGTTCCCCGCGCCCCTGGATGCTGCCCCCTTGCGGTCGCTCTTCGGGTGCGGGTGCGCCCTCGTCTTTTGCGCAGTTCCCCGCGCCCCTTGAGGGGCACTCCTCTCCTCGTGCAGTCGCGCTGCTGCGGGAGGGGGTGGGCGGGAATCTCTGCTCGCAGACTCCGATGCTCTTCAGTAGAGCCACTGAACGTCGTACCGAGCGTGTCGGATCGAGGACGGAGAATCCCGACCGGCACCGACCCGAAGAACCGACCGGGTGCGCCCCAAAGGGGCGCGGGGAACTGCGCACCCCACGAGCGACGGCTCGGGGACAAGTGCGCCCAGCTGAACAGACCTGGGGGTCAGGGGGTGTGGAGGCCCAGGGGGTGGGCGATCTCCTGGGTCATGACACGGCCCGCCTCCTCCGCGAGGATCTCATCGCTGAGCTCCTCGTCCGTGTCCAGCCCGTCCAGCTCCTGGAGCGGCTGGTTCAGCCGCACATGGGCGACCACCGACTGGAGGGCCCGCAGCGCGCCCGACGCGGTCGAGCCCCAGTTGGAGAAGTACGAGAACTGCCACCACCACAACGCCTCGGTCGTGCGCCCCGCACGGTAGTGGGCCATCCCGTGCCGCAGATCGGCCATGACGTCGGAGAGGTCGTCGGAGATCCGGCACGGCACGGGCGCCTTGCGGGGCTCGTACGGGTCGAAGACCTCCGAGTACACGTCGACCGGTTCGAGCAGCGCGGCGAGCCGCTCCCGCACGTCGTCGACGTCCGGCTCGGCGCCGAGATCGGGCTCGTACCGCTCATCGGGGACGATGTCCTCGTGCGCGCCGAGCCGGCCGCCGGCCAGCAGCAGCTGGGACACCTCCAGCAGCAGGAACGGCACCGCGGAATCGGGCTCGTCCCCCTTCGCGACCTCCGTGACCGCGACGAGGAAGCTCGCGATCTGGTCGGAGATCTGGACCGCGAAGTCGTCGGGGTCCTGGGTCGTCGAGTGCAGCGTGGCGTCAGACATCTAGGAGTCTTCTCCCCTCAAAGGCGCGGCCCAGGGTCACCTCGTCCGCATATTCCAGGTCTCCGCCCACGGGCAGGCCACTCGCCAGCCGGGTGACCCGCAGGCCCATGGGCTTGATCATCCGCGCGAGGTACGTGGCCGTGGCCTCGCCCTCCAGGTTCGGGTCCGTCGCGAGGATCAGCTCGGTGACCGTGCCGTCCGCGAGGCGGGCGAGGAGCTCCCGGATGCGCAGATCGTCGGGGCCGACGCCCTCGATGGGGCTGATGGCGCCGCCGAGGACGTGGTAGCGGCCCCGGAACTCACGGGTCCGCTCGACCGCGACGACGTCCTTCGGTTCCTCGACCACACAGATGACGGCGAGGTCCCGGCGGGCGTCACGGCAGATGCCGCACAGCTCCTCCTGCGCGACGTTCCCGCAGATCGCGCAGAAGCGGACCTTGGCCTTGACCTCCATCAGGGCCTGGGCGAGCCGGCGGACGTCCGTCGGCTCGGCCTGGAGGATGTGGAAGGCGATCCGCTGCGCGCTCTTGGGACCGACGCCGGGCAGCCTGCCCAGTTCGTCGATGAGGTCCTGGACCACGCCTTCGTACAACGGATTGCCTTTCGGGGTGGCTGGGTGCGGTTCACGGTTATGCCTTCGGTACGTAACCGTAGTTGGCCGTGGGCCGCCTTAGAAGCCGTGTGGCGGCTTCTCTCGGACCTTCTCTCAGAAGGGGAGGCCCGGGATGCCGCCGCCGCCGAGGCCCTGGGCCAGCGGGCCGAGCTTGTCCTGCTGGAGCCGCTGGGCGTTCTCGTTCGCGGCCTGGACCGCCGCGACCACCAGGTCCGCGAGGGTCTCCGTGTCGTCCGCGTCCACCGCCTTCGGGTCGATGACGAGCCCGCGCAGCTCCCCGGAGCCGTTCACCGTCGCCCGGACGAGGCCGCCGCCGGCCTGGCCCTCGACCTCGGTGGCCGCCAGCTCCTCCTGCGCGCGTGCGAGGTCCTGCTGCATCTTCTGGGCCTGCTGGAGCAGCTGCTGCATATTGGGCTGGCCACCACCGGGAATCACGATCAGCTCCTGTTGCCGACACCTGGCGCGTCGGCGGACGACGGTACGACGGGCGGCGGGTTTCCCCGCCTGGCACGAGCCTACGTGCTCCCGGGTCGGCTCGCCCCAGCACTCTTTCGAGTGACGCGGCGGTACCGCCTATATCCGACCAAGCGCCACGTTCAGGCGTATATCTCGCGAACAGGTGCCCATGGCCACCCATTGGGCGGTAGGAAAGGGGCCGCCGGGGGGACCGGACGGGGCGCTCGCGTCACGTACCGTCGCCCTTCCGTGACACAGGGCCGTCCAGCCGCGCGGTGAGCGCCGGACGGCGGCGGGACAGCAGCAGGACGACTGGCGGGACAAAGGGGAGAGTGCCGGGTGAGTCAGCCGGAGATGCAGCCCGAGGGGCAGCCCGAGGGGACGTCCCCGGAGGGCCGGGGCGAGGGCGGCGGGGCGCGGCCGGGCGATCTTTCGGGACGGCGGCTCCCGCTCGGGGACTGGGGCGAGCCCGCGGACCGGCTCGACGAGCTGTACCGGTGGGTGGAGCTCGGTGCGCTGGACACCGTGCGGTGGTACCTCGCGGACCGGGTGTGGAAGCGGAGGTGCGCGCGTGCGCTGCGGGGCGGGGCGGCGGTGCTGGGGGTGGCCGGCGCGGCCCTTCCGGTGGCCGATCCGGCCGGGGCGGGGGGCGGGGTCGCGCGGTGGGGGTATCTGGCGCTGCTGCTCGCGGTGGCGTGTGTGGGGTGCGACCGTTTCTTCGGACTGACGTCCGGGTGGATGCGGGACGTGGCCACCGCGCAGGCGGTGCAGCGCAGGCTCCAGGTGCTTCAGTTCGACTGGGCGTCGGAGTGTGTGCGGGAGGTGCTGGGGCCCGCGGAGGGGACCGCCTCGGAGGCGGTCGACCGGTGTCTGTCGGTGCTGCGCAGGTTCTCCGACGATGTGCTGGAGATGGTGCGGGTGGAGACCACGGACTGGATGGCGGAGTTCCGGGCGGGGCCCGTGCCGCTGGGGCTCCAGGCGGGGGTGGCCGGGGTGCTGCTGGGGCGGGGGGAGACGGGGGGTGGTGGCGGGCGGAGTGCGGTGCCGCAGGTCGGGGGGGCCGGGGGGGCGGGGGGCGCTCGGCCGAACATGCCTCGGCAGCGGCCGCCGGAGCCCCGCTGAGGCCCGTCCGGGGTGGTCCGAGTTTCCTGTGCCGGGCGTACTCCGTTCCCCGCGGGTCGCCTTCGCTTGCGGCCGCCTGGGTTTCTTGTGCTGGGCGTACTTGTTTCCTGTGCCGTCGCTCGGTGGGTTTGCGCAGTTCCCCGCGCCCCTTTGGGGCGCATCCGGCTTGTTCTTCGGGTCGGTGCCGGTCGGGATTCTCCGTCCTCGATCCGACACGCTCGGTACGACGTTCAGTGGATCTACTGAAGAGCATCGGAGTCTGCGAGCAGAGATTCCCGCCCACCCCCTCCCGTAGCCGGGCGAGTGCGGGAGGAGGGGGGTCCGCAAGCGAAGGACCCGCACCCTGACCGACAGCCTGAAGAGGCGCCCCCAAAGGGGCGCGGGGAACTGCGCGAGCAACCAGGGACCACCCGCACCCGAACGGGCAGCGCAAGGGGCGCGACCTCAGGGGCGCGGGGAACTGCGCGAAGACGAGGACCGGCCCGCACCCGAAGAGCTACCGCAAGAGGGCAGCATCCAGGGGCGCGAGGAACTGCGCACCCCACGAGCGACCCGCACAGGGACACATACGCCCAGCACAGGAAACCCCGAAGCGCCAGCGAAGGCGGCCTGCGGGGAACCGCGCGAAGACGAGGACCGGCCCGCACCCGAAGAGCTACCGCAAGGGGGCAGCATCCAGGGGCGCGGGGAACTGCGCACCCACGGACCTACCCGCACAGGAACAGGTACGCCCAGGTGGGGAACCCCAGGGGCGCGAGGAACTGCGCACCCCACGAGCGACCCGCACAGGGACACGTACGCCCAGCACAGACAACCCGGAAGCGCCAGCGAAGGCGGCCTGCGGGGAACCGCGCGAAGACGAGGACCGGCCCGCACCCGAAGAGCTACCGCAAGGGGGCAGCATCCAGGGGCGCGGGGAACTGCGCACCCACGGACCTACCCGCACAGGAACAGGTACGCCCAGGCGGGGAACCCCAGGGGCGCGGGGAACTGCGCACCCACGTCCGGCCCGCACGGGAACAGGTACGTCCACCCGGACAGACCTGGGAAGCGCCAGCGAAGGCGGCCTGCGGACGAACTGCGCACCCCACGAGCGACCCGCACAGGGACACGTACGCCCAGCGCAGGTAGCCCGGGAGCGGCGGGGGCGGGCTGGGTCAGCTGAAGATGATCATGCTGCCCTGGGCGAGGCTACGGGTCGCGGCGGCGTGGAGGCCCAGCCACACGTGCCGTTCCCTGGCGAAGGGGCTGTCGTCGAGGGGGACGGCCGCCGCCGGCTCCTCCAGGGACGTGGGGCCGGGCGGCGGCGAGGGCGCCCCCGGCGGATTCGCGGGGTCGATGCCGATCGACGGCGCCACGAACTCCAGCTCACGGAGCAGCCCGTGCGCGGACCCCAGCGGTCCGCCCCCCGCGAGCAGCTCGTCGTTGGACAGCGGGACGGGGAAGTCCAGCGGGACGTACGCCCCGGCGTGGTCGTAGTGCCACACCAGGTGCGACTGCTTGGCCGAGCCCTCGAACATCTCCAGCAGCTGCTCGTAGTCCCCGCCCAGCTCGTCGACGGGCGACACCGCGAGCCCGGTCAGCTGGAGCAGGTACGCGCGCCGCAGGAAGTGCAGGGCGTCGTAGTCGAACCCGGCGACGGGCGCGACGTCCCCGGACAGCCCCGGCATGTACGCGTACACCGGGACCGGGGGCAGCCCCGCCTCGCCCAGGGTGCGGTCGTAGAGCGCGAGTTCCTCGGCGAAGGGGTTGTCGGGGCTGTGGCAGAGCACGTCGACGAGGGGGACCAGCCAGAGGTCACAGGCCAAGGGTGGGCTCTCCTTGTACGGTCCGGCGGCAGGAGCGCGCCGCATACGGCGAACACGTCGGTCACGGGAAGGGTAATGCGCGGGGGTTGCTTCGGCTGCCCCGTCGGCGGGACCGTTTCAGTTCCGCGGCGGGAGGTCCCACAGCCACACCCCGTCGCGCCACTTCCCGGGATGGCCGAGGAGCTGTTCGAGGGCCTGGCGCAGCGCCCCCGCGCCGGGCTGCGGGACGACGACGACCGCTCCGGCCCGCCAGAAGTCGAGGTCGCGGCGGGCCTGTTCCCGCCAGGCGTCGCCGATCTCCGGGACCTTGCCGCTGTAGCGCACGTCGCGCAGCATGTTGGAGGTCCAGCGGGGCGCCGAGCCGTAGACGCCGATCCGGTCGGGGCCGTAGGGGCCGTTGAAGTAGCCGCCGGGCAGCCGGAAGCCGAGGTCGGCGGTGGTCTGCCAGTGCAGCGGTTCGGCGACGGCCGGGTCGGGCAGCGGTACGGGGACGAGGCTCTCGCCGTTCGCGGTGTCGACGTACTCGCGCCAGTTGCCGTCCGCGATGAAGGCGGGCACGGGGGCGCGGTCCACGGCCTTGAGCGGCAGGGGGAAGAGGGGCAGGAGGGCCGCGACGGCGGCGGCCGGGACGGCGTGGCGCACGGCGCCCTCGGCGGTGCGGGCCGCGTCGAGGGCGAGGGCCAGCAGGATGCCGAGGACGGGGGCGCAGATCATCGCGACCCGGGACTCGATGACGGACTCGAACAGCGGGGCCGAGGCGAGGAGCTTCCAGGGGCCGGGCAGCGCGAGGTCGGTGAAGGGGACGGGGACCCGGATGCCGAGGGACAGCGCGGCGGCGGCGAACGCGGTGAACGCGAGGGCTTTGACGGCGGTGCGCCGCCAGAGCACGATCACGATCGCGGTGGTCAGGGTGAGCAGCGGCCAGCCGTAGAAGGCGTTCTGCTCGGTGGGGTTCGCGGACAGGGCGGCGGCGTTGGCGGCGTCGCCCGCGAGGGAGCGTTCCGCGAAGGAGAGCAGGGCGAGGGGGCTGTTGCCGGTGTTGTCGCCGTGCACGACATGGGTGTAGCTCTGCGGGCCGAAGAACTGCCAGGACAGCGGGAAGGCGACCAGCGGCAGACAGACGGCGAGCGCGATCAGCAGTCCGCGGCCGAGCGGACGCCACACCGCGCGGGCCACGTCACGGCGCGCCAGCCCGTATCCGGCGGCGAACAGCAGCATGCCCATCGCGGCGAGCAGCAGCGGTTCCTCGCCGAGGAAGATCTGGTACGTGGCCATCAGCCCGAGGACGATCCCGTCGCGCACGACGCGGCGGCCCTCGCACAGTCGCAGGGCGCGGTCGACGATCAGCGGCATCATGAACAGCACCACGAAGTTGGGGTGCGCGTTGGCGTGGCTGATCATCGGGGGCGCGAAGGTGGCGAGGGCGGCGCCGGTCGCGGCGGCGCCCCGGTGGCCGGTGAAGCGTCTGACCAGCAGCCAGTACCAGCAGACGGCGGTGGCGGCGAGGCCGAGCGTCATCACGAGGTTGAGGGTGACGGCCGGGCCGAACATCCAGGTGACGGGCGCGAAGGGGATCGACAGTCCCAGCATGGCGGTGTTGGCCATGAGGTTCACGCCGTCGGGATAGCCCTGGAGGGTGGTGTAGAGGGGGTTGTCGAGGCGGGCGACGTTGTCGGCGGTGACCGCGAAGAACCATTCCCACTGGTTCTGGTCCTGCATCGAGTCGACGAGGTAGCGCCCGCCGGGGTCGGCCCAGCGGCCCGCGTACAGCAGGGTCGAGGCGAGCAGGAACAGCGCGGCGACGGCGAGGTCGGCGCCGCGCAGCGCGCGCAGGGCGGCGGCGGGCCGGTGGAAGGGTTTGCGGGCGGTGAGCCGGGAGAGTTCGGCGAGGACGCGGGCGTAGTCGAGGGGCCGGACCTTGGAGCCGGGCTGGTGGGCCCAGCGGACGGGGACCTCGGCGACGGGCCAGCTCCGGCGGCGGAAGTACTGGAGTATCTCGACGTCTATGCCCCAGCCGGTGAGCCGGGAGGCGGCGAACGCGGTCCGGGCGCGTTCGCCGTCGAAGAGCTTGAATCCGCACTGGGTGTCGCGGATGCCGGGGACGGCGACGCCGCGTATCAGGAAGTTTCCGCCGCGGCCGAGGAGTTCGCGTATGCGGTGCTGGTGGCGTTCTATCGTGGCGCCGTCGGTGGCCCGGGACCCTATGGCGGCGCTGTGGCCGTCGGTGAGGGCCTTGGAGAGGCGTTCGAGTTCGGTGATCGGCGCGGCCAGGTCGGCGTCGGTGACGAGGACCCGGCGGCCGTAGGAGGCGAGCACCCCGGCGCGCAGGGCGTGGCCCTTGCCCCGGTTGCGGCCGAGCCGCAGGACACGTATCCGGTGGTCGCGGGCGGCGACGGCGTCGGCGATCTCCCGGGTGCGGTCCGTGGAACCGTCGTCGACGACGATCAGCTCCCAGTCGGTCCAGTGGCTGTCCGGGGCGCTGAGGTACGCGCTGATCGTCTCCAGGGTGGGGCCGAGCCGTCGTTCCTCGTTGTACGCGGGGACCACCACCGTCAGGTCGACGGTGCTCATCCGGTGGCGAGCCCTTCTATCAGTTCCAGTGCGTGGGTGTTGTAGGCGGCGACGACGGCCTGGGAGCCGGTCCGGTCGCGGGCGGACAGCGCGTCGACGAGTTCGGTGTGCGCGGCCCACAGCCGTCCGGCGAGGTCGCGTTCGCCGCGCAGCAGCGGGACGGCGCAGCTCCAGGACTGCACGCGCAGCCGGTGCAGGAAGTCGGTGAGGTACGGGTTGCCGAAGATGGCGCCGAGTTCGCGCCAGAACCGCAGGTCGTAGCCGATGAGGACGTTGAGGTCCCCGGCGAGCGCGGCGCGTTCGGCCTCCTCGCCGCGGCGGCGTACGGCGGCGAGCGCCGTCTGGACGCCGGGGCTCCAGGCGGCGGCGGTGATGCCCTGGAAGAGGGCGTCGGTGACGAGGCTGCGGGCCTCGACCATGCCCCGGAAGTCCGCCAGGGAGTACTCGTGGACCTGGAATCCCCGGTGCTGGACGGCGTCGAGCAGTCCTTGCGCGGAGAGGTCGACGAGTGCCTCGCGGACGGGGGTGGCGGACACCCCGTACTGTTCGGCGATCTCCTTGACGGTGAACTCCTGGCCGGGCTGGAGCCGTCCGGCGAGCACCTCGTCACGCAGGGCGTCCGCGATCTGCTGGCGCAGCGTGCTCCTGGTCACGGCGGCGTTGGTCCCGGTGCCCCCGGAACCCTTGGTGCCGTCGGCGTGGCCGAAGCCGGTCCCGATGCCGGGCATATGGGCGTCCCTCCCCCGCGTTACGGGCGCGAAATCGCTCTGACGAGCGGGGGTAACCCTACGCGGTCGGCGGGGCCGGGCGGCGGCACGGAGCGTCGCGTGCCGTTGTGGGACCGGTGGTGCGGGTGGTGCGGATGGTGTGCGGCAGCCCGTGCCCGGGGGCGGGACACGGCCGGGGGCGGGCCGCCGCGGCGGTCACACCGTGTGTTCGTCGGCGACGGTCAGGGCGGCGTCCAGGGCGGCGAGTCCTTCCTCGGCCTCCTCGTCGGTGAGGTTGCACGGGGGGACGACATGGGTGCGGTTCATGTTGATGAACGGCCACAGCCCGTGCTTCTTCGCGGCGGCGCCGAACGCGGCCATGGGGGCGGCGGCCTCGCCCGTCGCGTTGTACGGGACGAGGGGTTCGCGGGTCTCCCGGTCGCGGACGAGTTCCAGGGCCCAGAAGGCGCCCATACCGCGTACCTCGCCGACGCTGGGGTGGCGGGCGGCGAGGGCGGCGAGACCGGGGCCGAGGACGTCGGTGCCGAGGCGGTCCGCGTTCTCCACGACCTTCTCGTCCGCCATGACCTCGATGGTCGCGACGGCCGCCGCGCAGGCCAGCGGGTGGCCGGAGTAGGTGAGGCCGCCCGGGTAGGGGCGGCGGGCGAAGGTCGCGGCGATCTCCGCGGAGATCGCGACACCGCCGAGGGGTACGTACCCGGAGTTGACGCCCTTGGCGAAGGTCAGCAGATCGGGGACGACGTCGAAGTGCTCGGCGGCGAACCACTTGCCGGTGCGGCCGAAGCCCGCCATCACCTCGTCCAGGATCAGGACGATGCCGTGCAGGTCACACAGTTCGCGCACCCCGGCGAGATAGCCGGGCGGCGGGGTCATGATCCCGGCCGTGCCGGGGACGGTCTCCAGGACGATCGCGGCGATCGTCCCGGGGCCCTCGAACGCGATCGTGTCCGCGAGGTGCTGGAGCGCGCGGTCGCGCTCCTCCTCCTCGGTGCCCGCGTAGAACGGGGAACGGTAGAGGAACGGGGCCCAGAAGTGGACGACACCGGCGGAGCCGTTGTCGGAGGGCCAGCGGCGCGGGTCGCCGGTGAGGTTGATCGCCGTCGCGGTGCCCCCGTGGTACGAGCGGTACGCGGAGAGGACCTTGGGGCGCCCGGTGTGCAGCCGGGCCATCCGGGTGGCGTTCTCGACGGCCTCGGCGCCGCCGTTGGTGAAGAAGATCTTGTCCAGGTCGCCGGGGGTGCGTTCGGCGATCAGCCGGGCCGCCTCGGAGCGGGCCGCCACGGCGAACGCGGGCGCGAAGGTGGTGAGCCTCGCGGCCTGTTCCTGGATCGCGGCGACGACCCGGGGGTGCTGGTAGCCGATGTTGGTGAAGACGAGTCCGCTGGTGAAGTCGAGGTAGCGGTTGCCCTCGTAGTCCCAGAAGTACGCGCCCCCGGCTCCCGCGACGGGCAGCGGGTCGATGAGTTCCTGCGCGGACCAGGAGTGGAACACATGCGCGCGGTCGGCCGCCTTCACGGCGGCGCCCGCCTCGGGGTCCGGCCGGGGGGTGCGCGAGGGCTGCGGGCTCTGCGGGGGCTGCGGGGTCATGTTCCGGAGCGTAGGCGGGGTGAGCGCGGGGGCGGTATCGGCGGCCTGTACGGACCTCCGGGTGCCGGGCGGACAGATTGTCCAGTGCCGGCCGCCCGGTTCCGTGCCCGGTGCTCCCGGACCCCCGCATCATTGACAGTATCCTGTCGACATGACAGCATACTTACATGAGTCGGGGTACGGTCGGTGCCCCTCACCAGGAGGTCGTCATGAGCGGTGTCCCGAGCACGCCCCGCAAGCCCGTCCATCTCGCGGTCTACGACACCTACGCGGACTGGGAGACGGGCCACACCACCGCGTTCCTCGCCCGTGGCGGGTACGAGATCCGCACCGTCGGCCCCACCCGGGACACGGTCACCACCCTCGGCGGACTCCGCGTCGCACCGGACCTCGCGCTGGACGAGCTGAGCCCCGGGGACAGCGCGCTGCTCGTCCTGACCGGCGCCGACCTCTGGGACACCGGCGACGACCTCGCGCCCTTCGCGAAGGCGGCGCGCGCCTTCCTCGACGCGGGGGTGCCGGTCGCCGCGATCTGCGGCGCCACCGCCGGGCTCGCCCGCGAGGGCCTGCTCGACGACCGCGACCACACCAGCGCGGTCTCCTTCTACCTGGCCGCCACGGGCTACGCGGGCGGCGCGCGGTACGTCGACGAGGACGCCGTCACCGACCGCGGCCTCGTCACCGCCGGACCCACCGAACCGGTCGCCTTCGCCCGCGAGGTCCTCGGCCTGACCGGCGTCTTCGAGGGCGAGGTGCTCGACGCGTGGTACCGGCTGTTCCACGACTCGGACACGGCGGCGTACGAGGTGCTGGAGGCGGCCGCGGGTTCCGGTGCGGAGGCGGGTTCCGGTGCGGAGGCGGGTTCCGGTGCGGACCCGGGTTCCGGTGCGGACCCGGGGGCGGATGCCGGTATCTCCGGTACGGGCGCCGGCGGTTCTGCGGACGGTACGGGTGCCGGGGGCGCTGCCGGGCGGGGGCTCGGCGGTGAGTGACGCGGGGGCCGGTTCGGAGCGGGTGCGGCGGGATCTGCTCAGCGCGACCGCGCTCGGGGTGTTCCGGCTGAACGGTCAGTTCCTCGCCGTCTCGGACGAGCTGGCCGCGCCGGCCGGGCTGTCGGCGGCCCGCTGGCAGGTGCTCGGCGCGGTGCTGCGTGAGCCGCTGCCCGTCGCGGGGATCGCCCGGGTCATGGGCATCACCCGGCAGAGCGTGCAGCGGGTCGCGGACGTCCTCGCGGGTCAGGGCCTCGCCGAGTACGTACCGAACCCGGCGCACCGCCGCGCGAAGCTGCTGCGGCCCACCGACGCGGGGCGCGCGGCGGTCGCGCTGATCGGTCCGGGGCACGCCCGGCTCGCGGACCGGCTCGCCGCGGAGCTCGGGGACGAGGGGTTCGCCGCGGCGGTGCTGTGCCTGGAGCGGTTGTCGGATGCGCTGGGACGGATCTCGGGGGAGGACCCGGCCCCGTAACGGGTCGCCTTCGCTTGCGCTTGTGAGGTCTCCCCCTGTGCTGGGCGCACTTCGTTGCTGTGCCGTCGCCCGGTGGTTCGCGGTTCCCCGCGGGTCGCCTTCGCTTGCGCTTCCCAGGTCCGTCCGGCTGGGCGCGATTGTTCCTGTGCCGTCGCTCGGTGGTTTTGCGCAGTTCCCCGCGCCCCTTTGGGGCGCATCCGGCTTGTTCTTCGGGTCGGTGCCGGTCGGGATTCTCCGTCCTCGATCCGACACGCTCGGTACGACGTCCAGCGGATCTACTGAAGAGCATCGGAGTCTGCGAGCAGAGATTCCCGCCCACCCCCTCCCGCAGCAGCGCGACTGCACGAGGAGGGGGCTTCCGCACCCGAAGGGCAACGGGAACGGGGCGCCCCCAAAGGGGCGCGGGGAACTGCGCGAAACGAGGGCAGGCCCGCACCCGAGGAACGACCGCAATGGGGCAGCACCTCAGGGGCGCGGGGAACTGCGCGAGCAACCACGGAGCATCCGCACCCGAACGGGAACCGCAAGGGGCGCGACCGAAGGGGCGCGGGGAACTGCGCAACCCTGTCCGACCCGCACAGGGACAAGTGCGCCCAGCCGGACAGACCTCGAAAGCGCGAGCGAAGGCGACCCGCGGGGAACTGCGCACCCACGGAATACCCGCACGGGAACAGGTACGTCCGGGTGGGGACCCCCAGAAGCGCGAGCGAAGGCGACCTAGCCGGTACCGAGGTCGCGGCGGCGGAGGCCGGCCAGGCCGCCCGTGACCAGCCCGGCCGCCAGCGCCAGCTGGAGGAGGACGGCTCCCCACCGCATCCCCTCCCCGGGCAACCGGGGCAGCCAGCCGAACGGCGAGAGCTCCAGCACCCACGACGGCAGGTCGACCGCGGGCCCGAGCCACCCCACCAGCAGCACCGCCACCGCGACCCCCCACGCGAGCGGGGCCGCCCGGGGCGACACCCCGGTCAGCAGCACCACGATCCCCCCGAGCACCCACACCGCCGGGACCTGCACCAGGGCCGCCCCCAGCACCGCCGCGGGGTCCCGCCCGTACCCGAGGGCGAGCCCCGCCCCGCTGAGCAGCATCAGCACCACCGCACCCCCGAACGCGATCACGAGGTGGCCCCCGGCCCACCGCACCCGTCCGATCGCCCCCGCGAGAACCGGCTCGGCGCGCCCGGAGGTCTCCTCCCCGTGCGGACGCAGCGCCGACGAGACGACGAACAGTGCCGCGACCATCCCGAAGACGGTGGCCATGGTCCCCAGGAACGCGTCGGTGATCCCGGAGGCCCCGCCCATCCGCTGGAGGATCTCCTGGGTGCTCTCGTTGTTCCCGACGAGGTCCGCCGCACCGGTCGTGATCCCCCCGAACACGATCCCGGCGGCCAGGAACGCCCCGCCCCAGCCGTACAGGCTCCCCCGCTGGAGCCGCCAGGCCAGGGCCCCGGCCGTGGACAGCGAGCCCACCGCGGGTCCGGGCCGGGTGGGCAGGAAGCTCATACCGAGGTCCCGGCGCGCGGCCAGCCGGTACGCCACGTACCCCTGGACGAGGACGGCCGCGGCGAACAGCGCGGGCACCCACCAGCGCTCGTCCGCGAAGGCCCGCAGGTTCTCCGTCCAGCCGAGCGGGGAGAGCCATGTCAGGACGGACGAACCGTCGGCGGTGCCCGAGTCCCCGGCCGCGCGCAGCACGAACGCCGTGCCGAGCGCCCCGGCGGTCAGCCCCTTCGCGAGCCGTCCGCTCCCGGTGAGCTGCGCGGCGATCGCGGCCGTGGCGGCGAAGAACATCCCGGTGCCGCCGACGCCCAGCCCGAGGGCCAGTGCCCCGGCCGCGCCCTCGCCGGACAGCCCGGCGGTGATCAGCAGGGCGATCGCCGTATTGGCGACGGCCGCGGCCAGCAGCGTGGCGGTGAGCGGCGCGCGGCGCCCCACGCGCGCGGCGGAGAGGAGTTCCTGGCGCCCGCTCTCCTCCTCGTCACGGGTGTGCCGGATGACCACGAGCAGGCTCATGACGGCAGCGAAGAGCGCCGCGAAGACCCCGACGCGCATGACGGTGAGCCCGCCGACGGAGTCGCTGAAGGCGGGCCCGTACATCGCGCGCAGCGAGCTGTTCGTGGTGATGGACGCGGCGAACTCGGCGCGTTCGGCGGCGGTGTCGTAGAGGTCGCGGACGGGACCGGGGACGCTGAGGACCATGCCGGCGACGGCCAGGACCCATACGGGGAGCAGCACCCGGTCGCGGCGCAGCGCCAGCCGCAGGAGGGTCCCCGTACCGGCGAACTCCCCGGCGCCGTGCCCGGCCGTGACGCCGGTGGCGGCGTTCACCGGGTCACCGGCCGCGCGGGCGCGTCCTCGGCGGGCGTGTCCTCGTAGTGGCGCAGGAACAGTTCCTCCAGGGTGGGCGGGGTCGAGGTCAGCGACCGGACGCCCACGGCGGTGAGGGCCGTGAGGACGCCGTTCAGCTTGTCGGTGTCGACCTGGAGCCGGACGCGGTGGCCCTGGACCTCCACGTCGTGGACGCCGGGCAGCGCGCCGACGCCCTCGGGCGGCCCCGCGAGGTCGGCGCTGACGCTGGTGCGGGTCAGATGCCGCAGGTCGGCGAGAGAACCCGTCTCGACGGTGCGTCCGGCCCGGATGATGCTGACCCGGTCGCAGAGGGTCTCCACCTCGCTGAGGAGGTGCGAGGAGAGCAGGACGGTGCGGCCCCGGTCGCGTTCCTCGGTGACACAGCGCTGGAAGACCTCCTCCATCAGCGGGTCGAGCCCGGAGGTCGGCTCGTCGAGGATCAGCAGATCGGCGTCGGAGGCGAGGGCGGCGACCAGGGCGACCTTCTGGCGGTTGCCCTTGGAGTAGGTGCGGCCCTTCTTGGTGGGGTCCAGCTCGAAGCGGTCCAGGAGTTCGGCGCGGCGGGTCCGGTCGAGGCCGCCGCGCAGCCGTCCCAGCAGGTCGATGACCTCGCCGCCGCTGAGGTTGCGCCACAGGGTCACGTCCCCGGGCACGTAGGCGATCGCGCGGTGCAGTTCGACGGCGTCCCGCCAGGGGTCGCGGCCCAGGACCTGGACGGCGCCCCCGCCGGCCCGCAGCAGACCGAGGAGCACCCGGATGGTGGTCGACTTCCCGGCGCCGTTGGGGCCGAGGAAGCCGTGGACCTCGCCCTTCTCGACGTCGAGATCCAGCCCGTCCAGTGCGTGGGTACGGCCGAAGGACTTGTGCAGCCCCGACACGGTGATGGCCTGAGTCATGCTTCGGAACGTACGCTACATTCAGAAAGTTGTGAAGACAGGAAACCGTATAACCTCCTACCCGGCACGTCTGAGCAGGGGAGATGATCGGGGCATGACCGAGCACGACCAGCAGCCGGTGCGTGACGAGGCCAAGGTCTCCCGCTTCATCGAGAACTTCGCCGCACAGCTCGTGATCGCGGGGATGCCCTCGATGCCCGCCCGGGTCTTCGCGGCGATCCTGTCCTCCGACACGGGGGAACTGACCTCCGCGCAGCTCGGCGAGCAGCTCCGGGTGAGCCCCGCCGGGGTGTCGGGCGCGGTGCGGTACCTGTCGCAGCAGCACATGGTGACCCGCCGCCGCGAACCCGGTTCGCGGCGCGAGCGGTACGTGGTGCAGGGCACCCAGTGGTTCCAGGCGCTGACCAACCGCGACGCGGTGCTGAAGCGGTGGGCGGAGGCCATGCGGGAGGGCGTGGCCAGCCTGGGACCCGAGACCCCCGCGGGGCGGCGGATGGCCGAGACGCAGATGTTCTTCGAGTTCCTGGAGGCGGAACTGGCGGACCTCATGGAACGCTGGGACGCTCGCCGCAGGGCTTTGGGCTTCAGCGACTGATCGCCTTCGCTCCCGCTTCTGGGGTTCCCCACCTGGACGTACCTGTCCCTGTGCGGGTCGCCCGTGGGTGCGCAGTTCCCCGCGGGTCGCCTTCGCTCGCGCTTTCGAGGTCTGTCCGGCTGGGCGCACCTGTTCCCTGCGCGGGTCGGACGGGGGTGCGCAGTTCCCCGCGCCCCTGAGGTCGCGCCCCTTGCGGTTCCCGTTCGGGTGCGGATGGCCCTTGGTTGCTCGCGCAGTTCCCCGCGCCCCTGAGGTGCTGCCCCCTTGCGGTCGCTCTCCGGGTGCGGGTCGCCCTCGTTTTTGCGCAGTTCCCCGCGCCCCTTTGGGGGCGCCCACCTGGGGCTGCCGTCAGGGTGCGGGCTGTCAGCGACCGGGGTCGGGGTTCAACCACCCTCCTCGCGGACTCGCCCGGCTACCGAAGGGGGTGGGCGGGAATCTCTGCCCGCAGACTCCGATGCTCTTCAGTAGCTCCGCTGGACGTCGTACCGAGCGTGTCGGATCGAGGACGGAGAATCCCGACCGGCACCGACCCGAAGAACCAGCAGATGGCGCCCCGATAGGGGCGCGGGGAACTGCGCAAACCCACCGAGCGACGGCACATGAACGGAGTGCGTCCAGCCGGACAGACCTAGGAAGCGCAAGCGAAGGCGACCCACCGGGAAACCTCAGGGCGCGAGCGAAGGCGGAAGCGTCAGGGACCAGCCCCCGGGGTGGGAGACCCAGGTACGGCGCCGCACCGGCCCGACCGAGGTCGCGTCGGACCGGTACCGGAAATCCGTACCGGACACACTCACCGTACGGGCACGAGCCTTCAGCGTCCGCGAAGCCGCCCCCACCGAGACCGGCCGCACCTCCACCTCCGCCAGCCCCTCCCCCGGCGCGACACTCACCGTCTCGACCGCCCGGTCGAGATCGACCAGCGTCACCCCGTCCACCTCGACCCGCAGCCGGAGCGGCCCGGACACACCACCGTGGGCCACCGAGGGCGCGGCCCCCGCCCCGCGGACCTTCCGCACCAGCGCCCGGCACGACCGCACCCACCCGGGCGCGCCCCCTCCGGCCACCCCGGCAGGGGCCCCGCAGGGAATCCGCAGCCCGCCGAGCACGACCCCGTCGCTGTCGTCCACGAGCAGGTCGAGCCGCCGCCCGGCCCCGTCCAGCACGGCCCGCGCCGCGGCGACCGCCCCGGTCGGCACCCCGAGGGACTTGGCCAGCGAGACCTCACCGCCCACCGGCACCAGGGCCAGCACGGTCGTGGCCAGTTCCCGGTCCCGGTGCAGCAGGGTCACCGCCCGCAGCAGGGCGCGGTCGTCGCCCACCACGACCGGCCGCCTGCTGCCCCGCCGGGCGAGCGCGCGGGCGAACTCCTCCGGGCTGTCCGGCAGGCACACCTTCAGCGTCGCACCCGCGCTGAGCACGTCTTTCGCGATCCGGACCGACTCCCCGTCGTGGCGCCGGGCGACCGGATCGACAAGGACCATTAGCTGGTCGGAAACCGACACCTCGGTCCTGCCTCGCTTCCTCGGGTAGCATCTTTGTGCAAGAGCCCCTTGCGCTATTGCGCCAGGGGCTTCGTCTATTCCGGGGCACCGGTCCGACGGGTATTGCGGCCGACAAGGGTCGCCGGGGTGTGCGACACGTACGCCCCTGACCCTGGACATGCCCCGCCCGGAAGGGGTGTACGCCTGTGCCCGCACTTGTGCTGCTCGGTGCTCAGTGGGGTGACGAGGGCAAGGGGAAGGCCACCGACCTGCTCGGTGGCTCGGTCGATTATGTGGTGCGCTACCAGGGCGGCAACAACGCCGGTCACACGGTCGTCGTAGGCGACCAGAAGTACGCGCTCCATCTGCTCCCCTCCGGAATCCTGTCCCCGGACTGTGTGCCCGTGATCGGCAACGGCGTGGTCGTGGACCCGTCGGTCCTGCTCTCCGAGCTGAGCGGTCTCAACGACCGTGGCGTCGACACGTCCAAGCTGCTGATCAGTGGTAACGCTCATATCATCACCCCGTTCAACGTCACCGTCGACAAGGTGACGGAACGCTTCCTCGGCAAGCGCAAGATCGGTACGACGGGACGCGGTATCGGCCCGACCTACGCGGACAAGATCAACCGCGTGGGCATCCGGGTCCAGGACCTCTACGACGAGTCGATCCTCACGCAGAAGGTCGAGGCGGCCCTCGACTTCAAGAACCAGGTCCTCGCCAAGCTCTACAACCGCCGGGCGATCTCCGTCGCCCAGGTCGTCGAGGAGCTGCTGGGTTACGCGGACCAGATCGAGGGCTTCGTCGCCGATACGACGCTGATCCTCAACAACGCGCTCGACGAGGACAAGGTCGTCCTGTTCGAGGGCGGCCAGGGCACCCTCCTGGACATCGACCACGGCACGTATCCCTTCGTGACCTCGTCCAACCCGACGGCGGGCGGCGCGTGCACCGGGGCCGGGGTCGGCCCCACGAAGATCAGCCGGGTGATCGGCATCCTCAAGGCGTACACGACGCGGGTGGGCGCCGGACCGTTCCCGACCGAGCTGTTCGACGCGGACGGCGAGGCGCTGCGGCGCATCGGCGGCGAGCGCGGGGTGACCACCGGCCGGGACCGCCGCTGCGGCTGGTTCGACGCGGTCATCGCGCGGTACGCGACCCGGGTCAACGGCCTCACGGACTTCTTCCTGACCAAGCTGGACGTGCTCACCGGCTGGGAGCAGATCCCGGTCTGTGTCGCGTACGAGATCGACGGCAAGCGCGTCGAGGAGCTGCCGTACTCGCAGACGGACTTCCACCACGCGAAGCCCGTCTACGAGAACCTGCCCGGCTGGTCCGAGGACATCACCGGCGCGAAGTCCTTCTCCGACCTGCCGAAGAACGCGCAGGCCTATGTGAAGGCGCTGGAGGAGATGTCCGGCGCGCCGATCTCCGCGATCGGTGTGGGTCCGGGCCGGGACGAGACGATCCAGATCAACTCGTTCCTGTAGTCATCCGGCAGCTGACCGGCGGCTGGTCCCGTCGCGCCCCTTGGCCGATCACTGATCGGCCAAGGGGCGCGACGCGTTCACCGCGGTGTTCTGTCGCGCCGCGTGGACCGCCGCTACCGTGCCGTCATGACGACGGAGCCCGTGCCCGAGCGTTCCCTGTCCGTACTGGAGGCCGCCTGCCGGGCGGCGGGGTTCGACCCGGCGGGGGCGGTGCCGGTGCGGCTCGCCGAGAACGAGGTCTGGCGGCTGCCGGGGCGGGTCGTCGTACGGATCGTCCGGCCCGGCCAGGAGGTGTCCGCCGCCCGGGAGATACGGGTCGCCCACTGGCTCGCCGGTCACGGGGTGCCCGCGGTGCGTCCGCTCGCGGTGCCGCAGCCGGTCGACGCGCTCGGGCACCCCGCGACGTTCTGGGAGCAGCTGCCCCCGCACACCCGGGGCACCACCGAGGACGTGGTCGGGCTCCTCAAACAGCTCCACGCGCTGCCCGTGCCGGACGGTATCGGGCTCGCGCCGCTCGATCCCTTCGTACGGCTTCCCGAGCGGATCGACACGGGGGGTGGCCTGTCGGCGGACGACCGGGACTGGTTACGGGGGCGGCTCGCGGAGCTGCGCGAGCGGTGGGCGGGGCTGCCGCCGGGGCTCCCCCACTGTGTGATCCACGGTGACGCGTGGATCGGGAACGTCGCGCGGACACCGCGGGCCGTACTGCTCGACTTCGAGCGGGTGTCGGTGGGGCCGCCGGAGTGGGACCTGGTCGGGACGGCGGCGAAGATCGGCACCACGGGGACGGTGACGGCGGCGGAGTACGAGGCGTTCTGCGGGGCGTACGGGGTGGATGTCATGGAGTGGGGCGGGTACGGGGTGCTGGCCGCGGTGCGGGAACTCCGTATGGTCGGGGCGGCGGTGGGGTACGCGGCGCGGTGGCCCTCTTGGCGGGGGCGCGCGCAGTATCGCGTGGACTGCCTCCGCGGCAGGGTGGGCCCCCGCCCCTGGAACTGGCCCCCCATCCTCTGACGCCCCCCGGCCCCCGGGTTTCTTGTGCTGGACGCAGTTCGTTCCCGCACAGGTCGTTCGTGGGGTGCGCAGTTCCCCGCGCCCCTTTGGGGCGCACCCGGCCGGTTCTTCGGGTCGGTGCCGGTCGGGATTCTCCGTCCTCGATCCGACACGCTCGGTACGACGTCCATCGGAGCTACTGAAGAGCATCGGAGTCTGCGAGCAGAGATTCCCGCCCACCCCCTCCCGCAGCAGCGCGACCGCACGAGGAAGAGGGTGAAACACAACCTCAGGAGGCTGAAGCGCCCCCAAGGGGCGCGGGGAACTGCGCAAAAGACGAGGGCGGACCCGCACCCGAACAGCGACCGCAAGGGGGCAGCACCTCAGGGGCGCGGGGAACTGCGCACCCACGGACGTACCCGCACAGGAACAGGTACGCGCAGGTGGGGAACCCCAGGGACGCGAGCAAAGGCGACCTGCGGGGAACTGCGCACCCACGGACGTACCCGCACCGGAACAGGTACGCCCAGGTGGACAGACCCCGGGGCGACCGGGAGACGGCCGGGCGTGAGGGCTCGGGGACTCCCGGGTGGGGCTACGTCGGGGTCACCAATCGGGCCTCGTACGCGAACACCGCCGCCTGCGTCCGGTCCCGCAGCCCCAGCTTCACCAGCACCCTGCTGACATGCGTCTTGATCGTGGACTCCGCGACCACGAGCCGTGACGCGATCTCCGCGTTGGACAGCCCCTGCGCGATCAGCACCAGCACCTCCGTCTCCCGCTCCGTCAGCTCCCCGTACGCCGCCTGCGTGACCGCCGGCACCCGCGGCTCCGCGGCCAGCTTCGAGAACTCCGTGATGAGCCGCCGCGTCACGCTCGGCGCGAGCAGCGCCTCGCCGGACGCCACGATCCGCACGCCCTCCGCGAGCTGCCGCGCCGACGCGTCCTTGAGCAGGAACCCGGACGCCCCGGCCCGCAGCGCCTGGTACACGTACTCGTCGAGGTCGAACGTCGTCAGGACGAGGACCTTCGCCCCGCCGTCCGCCGCGACGATCTCCCGGGTCGCGTCGATCCCGTTCAGCTCGGGCATCCGGATGTCCATCAGGACGACGTCCGGCGACAGTTCCCGGACCCGGCTCACGGCCTCCCGGCCGTTCACCGCCTCGCCCACCACCTCGATGTCGGGCATCGCGTTCAGCAGCACCGAGAAGCCCTCACGGACCATGATCTGGTCGTCGACGATCAGCACCCGGACGGGCGCCCCGCCGGTCCGCGCGTTCACGAGGTCTCCTCCATCGGCGGCACGGGCAGGAACACGGCGATCTCGTAGCCGCCCTCGGGCAGTTCCCCGGCCGTCATCCCGCCGTTCAGCATCGCGACCCGTTCCCGCATCCCGGTGATCCCGTGTCCGGCACCCGGCGACGGTTTGACCAGCCCGCGCGCGGGGCCGTTCACCACCCGCAGGCCCAGCCCGCCGAGGACATGGCTCACCTCCACCCGGGCGGACGCGCCCGGCGCGTGCCGCAGGGTGTTGCTCAGGGCCTCCTGCACGATGCGGTACGCCGACAGCTCCACCCCCGGCGGCAGTTCCCGGACCGCGCCGGTCGTCATGCGCTCGACCTCCAGTCCCGTCTCGCGCACATTGGCCAGCAGCGAGTCGAGGTCGGCGAGCGTGGGCTGCGGGGCGTCCGGGGCCTGGTAGTCGTCCGCGCGGACCACTCCGAGGACCCGGCGCAGCTCGGTGAGCGCCGCGACCGCGTTCTCCCGGATGGTGACGAACGCCTGTTCCAGCTCCGGCGGCGGGTTCTCCACCCGGTACGGTGCCGCCTCCGCCTGGATCGCGACCACGGACATATGGTGCGCCACGACGTCGTGCAGCTCGCGGGCGATCGTGGTGCGCTCCTCCAGCAGGGTGCGCCGGTCGCGTTCCACCGCCGTGACGGTCCGCTCGGCCGCCACCTCCTGCTTCGCCTCACGCCGGACGTGCCACAGCGTGACCAGCAGGAGGAGGACCCCGGACACGAACAGCATCGGCGCGGCGTTCGAGCCGAAGTCACGGTTGTAGGCGCCGTTGGCGAGCAGACAGAACGCGAGGGTCAGCACCCACATCCAGGCGGCGGTACGCGGCCGGGTCCGTATGCCCACGATCGTGACGACGACGAGGTGGGCCAGGAAACTGCCCTCGGACCAGGGCCACAGCGTCTGTCCCCAGCCGAGGGCCAGGGTCACCGGTGCGACCGCCAGCACCAGCCAGAACGCCAGCGCGGGCCGGACCAGTGTCACCACGACCGCCAGCGCGGGCAGCAGCCCGGCCAGGAGCATGGTGACCTCCGAGGCGTTGTACGTACTGGCGGTGCCGACGAACCACACGAACGCGGCGATCGCCACCACCAGGGCGTGCGGGGCCCATTTGCCCCGGCCGTCGAACCACCCCGCGACGGAGCTGTCCGGGCCCAGCGGCCGGAGCGGGCGGTAGACGAACGCGTCGTGGAAGAGGTCCTGTCGCAGTCCGCCGAGCACGTCCCTCGCGAGGTCGTACTCCGGACTGCGGGACTTGGCCCGCTGGGGGCCCGGGGTCTGGTGGGTCTGGGTCACGTTACGAAGGTATGCGGGGAACGTGCCCGGGTCGTCCCCTCCGAGAGGGGTTCCCCGGTGTCCGCCTCAGGTACTACCCGAACCCCCGTGCCCGGCCGGAGGAGGGCGGGGCGCCGTGAGATAGCTCTCAGGTATGACGGGGGCGGGCGAGGCGTGTCCCCCGCACGGATTCGATCTCCGGCGGCGGGCCCCGCGCGGACCCGGTCGACCCGGTTCACCTGGCGGGCCGGGCGCTTCACCGGGCGGCCACCCCGGTTCACCAGGCGAGCTGGGCGATCTCCTCCGCGACCACCGCGCACGCGTCCGCCGCCGGGTCGATCAGCGGGAAGTGACCGACCCCGTCCAGCAGGGTCAGGCCCACCACCTCACCGGCCCGCGCGGCGGCGTCCGCGTACGCCTCGCTGACGGCCGGCGGCACGACGTCGTCGGTGCGGCCCTGGACGAGCGTCGTGGCGATACCGGTGGGCAGCAGGGCCGCCGGGTCCGCGTACGGCAGCCGCCGCTCGAACGCGTCCGGGCCGCCGAGGAACTGCTGGGCTGCGCCGCCGCACACCCCGAGCCTCCCGGCCGTCCGGAGGTCCGCGATCGGCGCGAGCGCGACGACCCCCCGCAGCGGCAGCGGGCGGGCGCGGTACCAGGGGCTGTCCGGCGGGAGGGCATGGCGGGCGGCCGCCCACAGCGCGAGATGCCCGCCCGCGGAGTGGCCGGTGAGCACCGTACGGCGGGGGTCGGCGACGGGGAGGGCCGCCCGGACCAGGCCGGGGAGCGCGTCCATGGCCGCCGCCAGATCGTCGAAGGTGTCGGGCCAGCGGCCCGCGACCGGGTCCCGGGGCGCGGGGTCCGCGCCGCGCGGGGCGGGCAGCGCGCTGCCCCGGCGGTACTCGACGGAGGCGACCGCGAAGCCCCGGCGGGCCAGATACCCGGCGAACGGGCTGATGTGCCACCGGTCGTACGGGGCCCGCCAGGCACCGCCGTGCACCACCACGACCAGCGGGGACGAGGCTGCCGGGCCGGACTCGGTGCCGTGCGGGGCGTACAGGTCGACGATCTGGTCGGGGTGGCTGCCGTACGCGGCCGTCGCGTCCGGGGGGAGCGCCGGATGCGAGAAGGCCGACTCCTCCTCGGCTGCGGCGCGGGCTGTGGCGTCGTCCGGCATGCTCCGACCTCTCGTACGGCTGCTGGCGTTGGCCGGGACGCTATCAGTGCCCCTACGCGCGGTTGGGCTGGCTTTGGGGCTCTTGTGCCCCGGCCCGGGTGCGGCGATCGAGCCCCCGCCCCGGTCGCCGCTTGTGTCCCTGGCTCGGTCCCCACCTGAGTGCTTGCATGGGTCCCCACCCGCGTCCCTTCGTCCGCCCCTGCTTCGCGGCTCGCGGTGGTGCGGCCGGGCCCGGCCCGGGCCCGGCCGCACCACCCGGGGGTCAGGGCCGTGCCGCGAGGACCTCCCCGAGGATCCGGGCCGCGCGCTCCGTCTCGGCGAAGGAGAGGTACAGCGGGGTGAAGCCGAACCGGAGGGTGTCCGGCGCGCGGAAGTCCCCGACCACGCCCCGGGCGATCAGCCCGGCCATCACCGGCTCGGCGTCCGCGCAGCGCAACGCGATCTGGCTGCCCCGCTCGTGGTGGGCCGACGGGGTCATCACCTCGACCCGGCCCTCGGGTACGTAACGGGCCACGCACTCCAGGAAGAAGTCCGTCAGGGCGAGGGACTTGGCCCGGACCTCCTCGATCGCGACCCCGTCCCAGACGGTCAGCGCCTCCTCCAGCGCCAGGGCCGACAGGATCTCCGGTGTACCGACCCGGCCGCGCAGGGCGCCCTCGCCCGGGGTGTAGCCGCGGTGCATCCCGAACGGCTCCGCGTGACCGGTCCAGCCGGGCAGCGGGGAGTCGAACAGGGGCTGGAGGTCGCGCCGTACGTAGAGGTACGCGGGGGACCCGGGCCCGCCGTTCAGGTACTTGTACGTACAGCCGACGGCCAGGTCCACCCCGTGGGCGTCCAGCCCGACCGGCAGGGCGCCCGCGCTGTGGCACAGGTCCCAGACGGTGTACGCGCCCGCCGCGCGGACGGCGCGGGTCAGCGACGGCAGGTCGTGCAGCCGCCCGCCCCGGTAGTCGACATGGTTGAGCAGCACCGCGGCCGTGCGCGGGCCGAGGGCCTGCGGCACGTCCCGCGGGAGCACCGCGCGGATCTCGCAGCCCGTCATCCGGGCGGCCGACGCGGCGATGTACCCGTCGGTGGGGAACGTCGAGGCGTCCACCAGGAGTTCGTCCCGTGCGGTGCCCGCGGGGTTCCCGTCCGTCCCCGCGCGGGCCAGCCGGATCGCGCCGACGACCGCCTTGAAGACGTTCACGCTGGTCGAGTCGCCGACGACGATCTGGCCGGGGGCGGCGCCCACCAGGGGCGCGATCAGATCACCGATCCGCTCGGGCGCGGTCCACCAGCCGCTCTCGTCCCAGGACCGGATACGCAGCTCGCCCCACTCCCGCCGGATCACGTCCGCGATCCGGCCGGGCACGGCCTCGGGCAGCGCGCCGAGGGAGTTGCCGTCGAGATAGACCGTGCCGTCCAGGGCGAACAGCGCGCGGCGGTCCGCCAGCGGATCGGCGGCGTCGAGCCCGGCGGCCCGCCCCCGGAGCCCCGCGTCACCCCCCTCCGCGACGGCACCCGCACCCGCAACGGCCGGGTCACCCACGCCCACGTCACCCAGGGCCAGGGCACCCGCACCCGCCCCACCGACCGCCGCGTCACCCACGGCCGGGTCACCCGAACCCGCCGCACCGGCCGCCGCACCGGCCGCCGCCCCGCCAACCGCCGCCGCCTCACCCGTCACCGGACCCGCTCCCCCCTCAGACATGGCTCCGCGCCGTCCACAGCTCGGGGAACACGCTCTTCGCGGCCCGCTTCTCCAGCCAGGCCACCCCGGCCGAACCGCCCGTCCCGGTCTTCGCGCCCATCGCGCGCCGGGTGGCGACCAGATGGTCGTTGCGCCAGCGCCAGACCAGCTCTCCCACATCCGTCAACGTCTCCCCGAGCAGCAGGAGTTCCGCGGGTGCCGCGCTGTCACCCGAAGGGGACGTTCCGGGGAGCCGCTGCTCCGCGTAGAGGGAGCTCCACACCCGCTCGACCTCGGGGGACGGCTCATAGCGGGCCGCGAGGTCGCGGTCCAGGACGGCGGCCGGGACGGGCAGGCCGCGGCGGGCGAGCAGCCGCAGCACCTCGTCGTACAGGCTCGGTTCGTGCAGGGCCTTCTCCAGCTCCGCGTGGACCCGGGGCGCGCCGCGGTGCGGGACGAGCATGGACGCGGACTTCTCGCCGAGCAGGAACTCCATGCGCCGGTACATCGCCGACTGGAAGCCGGAGCCGTCGCCCAGGGCGCTCCGGTAGGAGTTGAACTCGGCGGGGGTGAGCCGGGCGAGCGGACGCCAGGACGCGTTGAGGGCCTCCAGCTCCGCGACGGAACGTTTCAGCGCGGCGACCGCGACGGGGATGTCGTCCTCGCGCAGCGCCCGCGCGGCGGTCTCCCACTCATGGACGATCACCGTGAACCACAGCTCCATGACCTGGGTCGTGACCAGGAAGACCATCTCGCCGGGATCGTCCGAGAGGGGGTGCTGGAGATGGGTGAGCACATCCGCCCGGACATAGTCCTCGTACGGTGTGGTGCCCTGGAAGTCGAGGTGCGGGGCGCTCTCGGCGCCCTGGCCGGCTCCCTGTGTCTCGTGGGACATCGCTGTCTCCCGATATGTACTCCGGGTAGCGGTCCGCCCCTGCCTTGTCGACACGGGGGCCCCGGTCCCCACCGGCATCCTCGGTGATCGTCCGCAGGACGGCAAGGCCCGCCCGGCGCGAACACCGGACGGGCGGTTCGTACACATGTACGAAATATGGGCGGGGTGGCGGCACCCGGGACGGTACCCGGACGCGGCTCAGCCCAGGGTCTGGGCCGCCGCCGGGGAGGAGTCCTTCAGGAACTGCGTGCAGCGCGCGTGCTCCTCCTGCTCACCGATCGACCCGGCGGCGCGCGCGAGGGCGTGCAGGGCCCGCAGGAAGCCGCGGTTCGGCTCGTGGTCCCAGGGCACCGGACCGTGCCCCTTCCAGCCGCTGCGGCGCAGCGCGTCGAGGCCGCGGTGGTAGCCCGTACGGGCGTACGCGTACGACTCCACGACGCTGCCCCGCTCGTACGCCTCGTCGGCGAGCTGCGCCCAGGCGAGGGAGGAGGTGGGGTACTTTCCGGCGACCTCGGCGGGCGGGGTGCCCGCGGCGAGGAGTTCGCGGGGCTCCGGGTCGTCGGGCAGATGGGTCGGGGGCGGTCCCCCGAGCAGGTTCTCGTGAATCGACATGGGTTCCAGTCTCCCAGGTGCCCGGGTGTGATGCGGGGGTGTGCCGTCATCCCGGCCCCGGAGGCGGCGAAGCGCCCCGGTCCGTCACCGTCCGGTGAGCCTGCGCACCGCCCGGACGACCGCGTCGGTCCCGGTCAGCGCCTTGCTCCGGGGGCAGCCCACGTTCAGCCGCAGGAACCCGGGCGCCCCGTACGTCCCGCCGGGCATCACCGCGACCCGCTCCCGTTCGACCAGCTCCCGTTGCAGCGCGTCGTCGCCGGTCAGCCCGAGGGGCCGCAGATCGATCCAGGCGAGGTACCCCGCGTCCGGCGCCCGCCACCCCAGTCCGGGCAGCTCCGCGCCCAGCCGTTCCTCGACGAGCCGCAGATTGCCGTACGTGTACGCGCGGACCGCGTCGAGCCAGCCGGCGGACTCCCGGTACGCGGCGATGTGCGCGGTGAGCGACAGGACTGCGGGGGAGGCGAGCCCTTCGCCGTTCTCCGTCCGGCGCAGGAACTCCGTCCGGTCGGCGGGGTCGCCGATCACCCCGTACGAGCCGGTCAGCGCGGGGAAGTTGAACGCCTTGGAACCGGAGGTGACCAGCGCCCAGCGGCCCCGCCCGTAGTGCGTCCACGGCCGGTGGACATGGCCCTCGTGGGTGAGGTCCGCGTGGATCTCGTCGCTGATGACGGGGATGCCGTACCGGTCCGCGAGCGCGGCGGTCCGGGTCAGCTCGGCGTCCGTCCACACCGTGCCGGTGGGGTTGTGCGGGGAGCAGAGCAGCAGGACACGGGCGCCGGGGCGGGCCAGCTCGCGCTCCAGCGCCTCCCAGTCGCGGACGCCGACCCCGCGCAGCTCCCGTCCGAGCCCCTCGACGGCCTTGCGGAAGCCGTCGTAGACGGGGGTGTGCACGACCACCCCGTCCCCGGGCTCGGTCCACATCCGGAGCAGCTGGGACACCTGCGAGAGCACGGACGGCGCGTACACCAGCGATCCCGGGTCGATCCGGGTCCCGTGTCTGCGGGCGAACCAGTCGGTGACCGCGCCGAGGAAGTCGTCGTTGCGCCAGTCCGTGTAGCCGAACACCCCGTGGCCGACCCGGCGCAGCAGCGCGTCCCGGACGGCCGGGGCGACGGGGAAGTCCATGTCGGAGATGGTGAACGGCAGCAGACCGGGCACGGGGAACCGGTCCGCGACCCCGTCCCACTGCACGGACCAGGTGCCGCGCCGGTCGACGGCGGTGTCGAAGTCGTACGGGTACGCCATCCCTGCTCCGTTCGGTACGGGGCGCCCGGGCCCGTGCGCCGGTACGGGCGCCCTCGCATCGGTGGGCGCCGGTACGGGGGCCCGCGCGCCGGTCGGCGCCGGTACGGGCGCCCTCGCGTCGGGTGCGCCCCGCTACGGGTGCCTCACGACCGTACGTGCCCGCACGCGCCGAGGCCCGGCCGCCCCGGGAAGGGGAGGCCGGGCCTCGGTACGTGCCGGGTGCCGCGTGCCGCTCGTGCGGCGCGGGCCGCTCGGCGGACTACTTGATGCGGGTGCCGGTGGAGCGCAGGTTGCCGCACGCCTCGGTGACCCGGGCGGCCATGCCGGCCTCGGCGGCCTTGCCCCAGGTGCGCGGGTCGTACAGCTTCTTGGCGCCGACCTCGCCGTCGACCTTCAGGACGCCGTCGTAGTTCGTGAACATGTGGGCCGCGACCGGACGCGTGAACGCGTACTGGGTGTCGGTGTCGAGGTTCATCTTCACGACGCCGTTCTCCAGCGCGGTGGCGATCTCCTCGGCGGTCGAGCCGGAGCCGCCGTGGAAGACGAAGTCGAACGGGGCGGACTTGCCGTACTTCGCGCCGACGCCCTCCTGGAGGTCCTTCAGCAGCTCGGGACGGAGCACGACGTTGCCCGGCTTGTAGACGCCGTGGACGTTGCCGAAGGACGCGGCGAGCAGGTAGCGGCCCTTGTCGCCCAGGCCCAGGGCCTCGGCGGTGCGGATCGCGTCGTCGACGGTGGTGTACAGCTCGTCGTTGATCTCGTGCGTGACACCGTCCTCCTCGCCGCCGGTCGGGGTGATCTCGACCTCAAGGATGATCTTGGCGGCGACGGCCTTCGCGAGCAGCTCCTGGCCGATGGCCAGGTTGTCCGCGAGGGTCTCGGCGGAGCCGTCCCACATGTGGGACTGGAACAGCGGGTTCACACCGCGGGAGACCCGCTCGGCGGAGATCTCCAGGAGCGGCCGGACGTAGGTGTCCAGCTTGTCCTTGGGACAGTGGTCGGTGTGCAGCGCGACGGTGACGTCGTACTTGGCGGCGACGATGTGCGCGAACTCGGCGAGGGCCACGGCGCCCGTCACCATGTCCTTGCTGTGCTGGCCGCCCAGGAACTCCGCGCCACCGGTGGAGATCTGGATGATGCCGTCGCTCTCGGCCTCCGCGAAGCCACGCAGGGCGGCGTGCAGGGTCTGCGAAGAGGTCACGTTGATGGCCGGGTAGGCGAACTTGCCTGCCTTCGCCCGGTCGAGCATCTCGTTGTAGACCTCGGGGGTTGCGATGGGCATCTGTCCGCTCCTCGTGATTACGCGGGGTGTGGTTCTGACCGACCCTGACCTGGCTGATCCGGACCCGGTCACTGTCCGGGGCACGGGGTGCGCCGGGAGTGGCAACGGGGTGGCGACGTCATCGTCCCGGCCATCTTCCCAGACGTGAGCGGGTGCTCCCGTGCCGGGTGCCGGGAGCGGCGGGCCGCGCGGACCCGTCCGGCCGGGCCGCACCCGGCCGTACGAGCATCCGTACGACCGCCCGCGCGGGCGTCCTCAGTCGAGCCCGAGCTCGTCCTTCGAGAACGCGAAGCGGTACGGGACGCCCGCCGTCCCGCTGATGCGCTCGGCGGCGCCCGTCGCGCGGTCCACGATCGTGGCGACGGCGACGACCTCGGCACCGGCCGCGCGGACCGCTTCCACGGCGGTCAGCGGGGAGCTGCCGGTGGTGGAGGTGTCCTCGACGACGAGGACCCGGCGGCCCTTGATGTCGGGGCCCTCGACCTGGCGCTGCATCCCGTGCACCTTCGCGGCCTTGCGGACGACGAACGCGTCGAGCGTGCGGCCGTCCGCCGCGGCGGCGTGCAGCATCGCGGTGGCGACCGGGTCGGCCCCGAGGGTCAGCCCGCCGACCGCGTCGAAGTCGAGGTCGGCGGTCAGGTCCAGCATCACCCGGCCGACGAGGGGGGCGGCCACGGCGTCCAGGGTGATCCGGCGGAGGTCGACGTAGTAGTCGGCCTCGATACCCGAGGAGAGGGTCACCTTGCCGTGCACCACGGCCTTGTCCTTGACCTGCCCGAGCAGGTCGGTACGTGCGTCGCTCATGGGGCGAGTTTAGGTGGGCCCGTGGTTCCCCGGGTTCCCACGGGTGGGCGCCGCGCGCGTGCCGCGTCCCGCCCGGGGTCAGCCGGGGTCGAGGGAGGTCCAGGTCCAGGTGGTGGTGGCTTCCAGCGGCGATACGGGGGTGACCAGGCGCGGCGCGGTGTTGAGGCCGTCCGGGGGACCCGTCTGGGGCTCCACGCACACGGCGGCCTCCTGCTCGTCGTACACGACGACCCACGGCTCACGGGACGTGATGTTCAGGGCGAGCTGTCCCGGCCAGGTCAGGGTCACGTCGACCCCGTCGGGCATGCCGAAGCAGTCGTCCCACGGACCGGGCAGCGGATCGATCCGCTCGCCCGTCGGCAGATGGTCGGCGCCCCGCCGCTCCTGCCACGCCGCCGCGAAGTCGATCCGTACCGTCTCCGCGTCCGGCGCAAGCTGCCGGTTGAACCAGGGGTGCCAGCCCACCTGGGCCGGGAACGACGAGCCGTACGTCTCCACGGCGAGCGTGAGCGTGAGGGAACCGGGTGCCAGCTCCACCACCTGGGTGACCAGGCCGGGGTACGGCCACGGGTCGGTCAGCTCGTGCGTGATCACGGCCCGGTCCGCCGTGCGGCTGTGCCGCGCGGTGCGCCAGGCCCCGTCCCTGGCCGTGCCGTGGATGGCGTGCGGGGCGGCGTTCAGCGGCATCTGATGGACGTCCGCGCCGTCCCGGAAGCGGCCGTCCCGGATCCGTCCGCACCAGGGCACCATCGGGAAGCTCCCGAAGTGCTCGCCCTGGCGCAGCAGTTCGGTGCCGCCGACCTTCAGACTCCCGATCCGGCCGCCGTCGCCCGGCCGTACGGTCACCTCCGCGTCGCCCGCGGTCAGTGTGATCTCGTCGCTGCTCACGTGCCGACCCTACGTTCAGCGGTCACTGCCGCCGCCGCAGGGCCCGCCCGACGACGATCGCCGTCGCGACGACCAGCGCGGCGGCGGGCGCGGCCCAGCGCAGGGTCGCCGCCTGCCCGGTCGCCTCCGGTACGGCGACCGGGGCGTACCGGCCGCGCGGGGGCGCGTGGTCGACCTCTTCGGCGCTGCGGCCGATCATCGTCCGGCGCGCGTGCGCGGCCTCGGCGGGCGGTCCGGGCGCCTCCCGCCTGGCCACCTCCTCCACGACGTCGTCGGCGACACCCGCGAGGTCATGGGCGGCGTCGATGTCCTCGACCCGCCCGTCGGGTTCCTCCGGCCGTGCGCCGGTGTCCGGCCCGTCGGGCACGACAGGCCCGTCCGGTGCGGCAGGCCCGTCCGGTGCGTCCTGCCCGGCGTCCGTGTCCTGCCCGTCCGTGGCGCCAGGCCCCGCGTGGTCCTCTTCGCCGTCCTCGTGGCCGTCCTCGTGGCCGTCCTCGTCCTCCTGGGCGGCGGCTTCCTCGGTTTCGGCCGTCCGGAGCGACTCGGCCGCGTCGGCGGCCTCCGCCTCGGCGGGGTCGATGCCGTCCTCGTCATCGAGGGCGTCGAGGGCGTCGGGGTCGTCGATCCCGGCGGCGCTGTCGTCCACCCCGGCGAACTCCGGACCGGGGTCCCCGGGGCGGCCGTCGTCGGACACGTCCCCGTCGGCGAGGTCGTCCCCGGCGGGCACGGGCGGGTCGTCCCCGTCGGCCAGGTCGTCCCCGTCGGCCGGGTCGTCGCCGTCGGCCGGGTCGCCCTGTCCGGTACCGGCCAGGTCGGCGGCGTGATCCTGGCCGTCCTGTCCGCTGCCGCCGAGGCCGTCGCCGTCGTCGTGCGGGGTGTCGTGGCCCGAGGTGCCCGCGAGCGCCTCGGTGAAGCGGGTCAGCAGCCGGGTGACCGCGGCCTCCACCGCCTCGGCGGTCAGCTCCCCGGCCCGGCCGTCGCCCTCGGCGGTGGCGTCGTACCGCACGCCGGTCCCGGTGCCCTCGGGGACCAGCCGGGCGGTCACGGTGACCCGGACGGTCCCGGTGCCACGGACCTCGGTGCCCTCGGCGTCGAGCCGGAAGCCGTCCGGGTCCGGGGTGACCCGGAACGTGCCCCGGTACGTGATGGAGGTACCCCCGGCCCGGACCTTGAGCCTGCCCGTGCCGGGTGGCTCCCCCGCGTCCTGCTGGAACCCGGGGACGGCCCGGGCCACCGCGACGGTGTCGGCGACGGCCTCACGCAGAGGCTCAACCCCGACCGGAACGACCACCTCGTGCTTCATGCCACGAGCGTACCGACGCCCCGCCCCGCCCCGCAGACCTCCGGGGACTCCGGCCCCGCCCGCGCCGCCCCGGCCGGGCGCACGGGGGCCGGTCCGACCCGCGCCCCCGCCGGTACCCGCGCGGGGAGGGAACCCGGCCGTCCGGCCGGGGCCGTACGCCTAGAGCGTGGCGGCCACCCGTACGCCCACGCGGGTGCGGGTGGCGACGAGTTGGCCGTCCTGGGGGTAGGCGTGCCAGGTGCGCCAGTGCACGTGCCCCTCGTGCCGCTGGGCCAGCATCGCCGTGAACGCGTGCGGGTCGCCGGGGAAGACGCCCGCGAGACCGTTCGGATGGTCGGAAACGAGTGCGATGAGTTCTTGCGCCCGGCCGGTGAACTGCCCGCTGGACAGCGTCTCGACCCGGGCCGCGAACTCGTACTCCCAGTCCCCGACGCGTTCCGCGACCCCGAGCGGAAGGGGCGTACTGCTGCCGGGGATACAGGCGACGGTCTCCGAACAGATGCCGCGCTCCTCCTCCAGCAGGACCTGGTGGGAGGCGCCGAGAAGTCTCAACTGGAGTTTGGTTCCCGACAGTTCGAGATCGAGGGTGGCCAGGGCGGGCAGCGGCTCCCGGCCCAGCGCCCAGGCGAGGTCGGAGGCGCTGGTGTCGGTGTAGGAGGTGGTGAGGGTCGTGAGCATGGGTCGGCTCCGCTAGCACGCAAAGAGAGGTGGGGCCGGCTGGCGCCCGGGGGTGGCGCGGGGCGAACGGTCCGGAACGGGTCCGGGCGATCTGATTGCCGGCTCGTGCCCACGAGGTGTCCGAGGGCTGCCTTGACGCTTAAGAGGGAATCATGAACTACGGCTCCACCACAGCGTTTTTACCCAACTTCGGAGGGTTTCCATCCCCCCGAGGGCTGCACAGCTCAACTGTTCAACCGCCGTGCCCCGTACCGCCGGTGACGGGATTTCACTCATGGGGCGGGGGTTACGGGAGAGGGTTCCCGTACCAGGAGTGCGCCCTGGTTCCACGCCCCCCGCCCCGGAACGCGCGCCCCCCGGCCCGCCACGACGACGGACACCCGCCGACCGGGACGGCCGACGGGTTCCGCACGGTGCCGGTGGACGGCGGGTACGTACGGTGCGCGGGTGCGGCCGCGCGGCCGGCCTCCGCAGCGCGGGCCGACCTACGCCACGCGGGTCAGGACCCGCCGCCGCAGCCGCCCCCGCCACCCCCGCAGGAGGAACTGCTCCCGCCGTCGGAGGAGGAACCGCAGGACGATCCGCCGGACGAACCGCTGGTGTGGTGGCCACCCCCGCCCGAACCCCCGGAATCCCCCGCCCACCAGCTCCGCGACCGCCGCCGCCGCGAGCTGCTGAGCCCCGGCATGGCCCGCGAACTGATCACCAGGACGACCGTCACCACGGCCACCACGATGACAACACTCACGATGATCCCCATCATGAACCCCCCGTTCTCGCCCATATCCGCCGCACTGTCCGCGGCGCCTGGGTTGCCCTCATTGTCCGGTCATCATTCCGCATGTCGCGCGCGGTCCGAACCCCCCGGACACGGACCGCGCGCCGGCGTGTGACGGAGATGCCCTCCGCGTGTCCGCGCCAAAGCAGAGTTGAGGAAGTCCAGAGGTTGAGCGCAGGATGACGTCCATGACCTCGACCCCCGGCCCCGCCGGCCGCCCCCTCCTCAACCGCCGTCTCGCCGAGTTCGGGACGACGATCTTCGCCGAGATGTCCGCGCTCGCGGCCCGGACCGGTGCGATCAACCTGGGCCAGGGCTTCCCCGACACCGACGGCCCCGAGGAGATCCGCGAGGCGGCCGTCCGGGCGCTGCGCGACGGCCGGGGCAACCAGTACCCGCCGGGTCCGGGCGTCCCGGAGCTGCGGGAGGCCATCGCCGCGCACCAGGCCCGCCGCTACGGGCTGACCCTCGACCCGGACACCGAGGTCCTGGTCACCGCGGGTGCCACGGAGGCCATCGCGGCGGCCCTGCTGGCCCTGGTGGAGCCCGGCGACGAGGTCGTGGCGCTGGAGCCCTACTACGACTCGTACGCGGCAAGCATCGCGCTGGCGGGCGGTACCAGGGTCCCGGTCACGCTGCGCCCGTCCGGGGGCCGTTTCCGGCTGGACCTGGACGAGCTGCGCGCCGCGGTCACCCCGCGCACCCGGCTGCTGCTGATCAACACCCCGCACAACCCGACGGGCACCGTGCTGACCCGTGCCGAGCTGGCGGAGATCGCCCGGCTCGCCGTCGAGCGGGATCTGATCGTCGTCACGGACGAGGTCTACGAGCACCTGGTCTTCGAGGAGCCGGACGGCTCCGGCGGCCATGTGCCGCTGGCGGGTCTGCCCGGGATGCGGGACCGTACCCTCACGATCTCCTCGGCCGGGAAAACGTACTCGTTCACCGGCTGGAAGGTCGGCTGGGTCACCGGTCCGCCCGCGCTGGTGACGGCGGTCCGCTCGGCGAAGCAGTTCCTCACGTATGTCTCGGCGGGGCCCTTCCAGTACGCGATCGCGGAGGCGCTCGCCCTCCCGGACTCCTACTACGACGGGCTGCGCGCGGAGCTGCGGGCCAAGCGGGATCTGCTCGCCGGGGGGCTGGCCGACGCGGGCTTCGGCGTCCACGTGCCCGCGGGCACGTACTTCATCACCACGGACATCCGTCCCCTGGGCGAGACGGACGGCTTCGCGTTCTGCCGCGCGCTCCCGTCCCGCGCGGGCGTGGTCGCCATCCCGAACGCCGTCTTCTACGACGACCGCGAGGCCGGCGCCCCCTTCGTCCGCTTCGCCTTCTGCAAACGCACAGAGGTCCTGGAAGAAGCGGTGACCCGCCTCAAGCAGCTCACCCCCTGACGGCCCGCCTTCGCTTGCGCTTCCCAGGTCCGTCCGGCGGGACGCACTTCGTTGCTGTGCCGTCGTTCGGTGGTTTCGCGCAGTTCCCCGCGGGTCGCCTTCGCTTGCGCTTCCCAGGTCCGTCCGGCGGGGCGCACTTCGTTCCCGCACAGGTCGTTCGTGGGGTGCGCAGTTCCCCGCGCCCCTTTGGGGCGCGTCCGGCCGGTTCTTCGGGTCGGTGCCGGTCGGGATTCTCCGTCCTCGATCCGACACGCTCGGTACGACGTCCAGCGGAGCTACTGAAGAGCATCGGAGTCTGCGAGCAGAGATTCCCGCCCACCCCCTCCCGCAGCCATGCGACTGCACGGGGAGGAGGGTGAAAAACAACCCCAGGTGGGCGCCCCTTCAGGGGCGCGGGGAACTGCGCACCCACGGACTTACCCGCACAGGAACAAGTTCGTCCACCCGGACAGACCTCGGAAGCGCAAGCGAAGGCGACCCGCACCCGAAGAGCGACCGCAACGGGGCACCCCCCAGGGGCGCGGGGAACTGCGCACCCACGAACGACCCGCACAGGGACAAGTACGGCAGGCACAGGAAACCTACGGGCGCGAGCGAAGGCGACCCGCACGGGACGTAGTGCGTCCAGCGCAGGAAACCTCGGAAGCGCAAGCGAAGGCGTCCTGCGGCGGATCGGGTGGGTGTACGCCCCGTTCGGCCGCGCCTCGGCCACCTCGCGGGACGCGCACCGCAAGGTTCCGGTGTGAGCCATCCCCGTACCATCGCGCCCCCGGCCCCCCAGCCCCCGGCCGCCGGGCCGGGAACACAGCGGTACCGACCGGCGATCCGGCGGCTGCCACCGGTGGTCACCGCGCTCGGACTGTTCGCCGCCGTACGGCTCGTCGGCGTCCTCGCGGTCGCCGTCGCCGCCTCGGCCACCGACCGGTCCCTGTTCCGGCTGCTGGGGCGGTCCTGGGACTCCGTGTGGTACCTCGGGATCGCCGCGCACGGCTACGGCCACCGCACCACGCACTACCGGCCCGGGGTCATCTTCAGCGACCTGGCGTTCTTCCCGCTGTACCCGGGGCTCGTACGGGCGGTGGAGAGCGTCCTGCCGGTGTCCTGGGGCGCCGCCGCGCTGCTGGTGTCGTGGACCGCCGCGGCCGCCGCCGCCTGCGGGATCTTCGTCCTGGGCAGCAGGCTGTACGGCCGCCCGGTGGGGCTGCTGCTGGTGCTGCTGTGGGGGGTGATGCCCCACTCGGTGGTGCTGTCGATGGCGTACACCGAGCCGCTGCTCACCGCGTTCGCCGTCTGGGCGCTGTACGCGGCGCTGTCCGGCCGCTGGGTCTGGGCGGGCAGCCTGGCCGCGCTCGCGGGGCTGTCCCGGCCCAACGGGTTCGCCGTCGCGGCGGCCGTCCTCGCCGCGGCGGCGCAGGAACTGTGGCGGGCCCGGCGCGAGGGACGGAAAGTTGTCCACAGGCTGTGGACAGGCGCGCTGATCGCCCCGGCGGGCTGGTGCGCGTACGTGACCTGGGTGGGGCTGCGCAGGAACGATCTGCCCGGCGGGTACTTCAAGGTGCAGAGCGACTGGGGTTCCCGGTTCGACTTCGGGGTGGGCGCGTTCCAGTTCGTCGGGGTGCTCCTGACCCGCACCAGCCGTTTCGTCTTCCCCATCGCCCTGGTGACCGTACTGGTGGCCGTACTGCTGTTCGCCCTGCTGCTGGCCGAACGGGTCCCGCTGCCGCTGGTCGTCTACACGGGGGTGCTGCTGGTGGTGGCGCTCGGCGGGTCCGGCTTCTTCGAGTCGAAGCCGCGGTTCCTGCTGCCCGCGTTCCCGCTGCTGATCCCCCCCGCCCTGGCCCTCGCCCGGACGGCGAGAGCCCGGCCGGGGCACGCGATCGTCGTGATCACGTTCCTGACCGGGCTCTCCCTGTCCTACGGGGTGTTCCTCATCGCCTTCGGCCGCGCGCCGCTGTAGCCCCGGAAGGAACCGGGGGAACGGGGCGCCGGGGGCCGCGGGTACGAGGGGAACACGCCTGCGGGCCCAGCGGACCTCGCGGCCTGCCGGCCTCGGGGACCTGTGGGCCTGGGGGCCGCCTACTCGTCGTCGGTGCCCTCGGCGGAGTCGACGTCCTTCTCCAGGCCGAGGTGCTCGACCAGCCAGCGGTCGAACTCGATGGCGGCGCGGACCCAGCTCACCGTGGACGACACGAAGTGCTCCAGGCTCACACCGGTGCCGATGAGCATCTGCGCCTCACCGATCAGCCGGACGGTGCCGTCGTCGTGGGTGTGGCTGTAGACCTTCGGCCACAGGGTGCGGCGGTTCCAGTCGTCGATGGACTCCAGCAGGCTTGCCTTGTCCTCGATGCCGTGGGGCCGGTCGTAGAACGTCCGCACGGAGAAGACCTGCTGCTCGTCCTCACCGCGGAACATGAAGTACGTGCGGAACTCCTCCCACGGCGCCGCGAGGTCACCCTCGTCGTCGACGACGTACTTCAGCTCCATCTGGTCGAGGAGCTGCTTCACAAGATCCTGATCCGGGACGACGGGGCCCGCCGGTTCACCGGGCTGCGGCTCTGGCTGGCCCCCGAAGTTCGGAATCGAGGACGGGTCGATGCTCACCGTGTATTTCCCTTCGTACGGATTGAGTCATCCTCCCCCATGCCGGGCGGGTGATGGCAACCCCCGCCCGGCGGCGGTTACGCGTCGGTGGCTGGTTTCGGCGGAGAGGTCCCGATGGGGTTCGCTCAGAGCGTCTTTCCGGCCACCCCGGACGCCTCCCCGGACTCCGCTCCCGAGCCCGCCGAAGCCCCTTCGCCCGTCCCCTCCGGCGCGGGACCGGAGGCGCGGCCGACGAGCAGACCGTCCCCGAAGGTGTCGACCCGGACGGTGTCGCCGTCCTGGATCCCGCCGCCGAGGATCTCCTTCGCCAGCCGGTCCCCGATCGCGGTCTGCACCAGCCGGCGCAGCGGCCGGGCCCCGTACGCGGGGTCGTTGCCCTCGCGGGCGAGCCACGCGAGCGCCGCGTCGCTCACCTCCAGGGTGAGCCGCCGCTCGGCCAGCCGCTTGGCGAGCCGGTCGAGCTGGAGCCTGGCGATCCTCGCCAGCTCCTCGCCGTTCAGGGCGGAGAACACCACGAGGTCGTCCAGCCGGTTCAGGAACTCGGGCTTGAAGGACGCCCGGACCACTTCGAGAACCTGCCGCTTCTTCTCCTCCTCACCGGTCAGCGGGTCCACCAGGTACTGGCTGCCGAGGTTCGAGGTGAGGACGAGGATGGTGTTGCGGAAGTCGACGGTCCGCCCCTGGCCGTCGGTGAGACGGCCGTCGTCGAGGACCTGGAGCAGGACGTCGAAGACCTCCGGATGCGCCTTCTCCACCTCGTCCAGCAGGACCACGCTGTACGGGCGCCTGCGGACGGCCTCGGTGAGCTGGCCTCCCTCCTCGTAGCCGACGTAGCCGGGAGGCGCCCCGACGAGCCGGGCCACGCTGTGCTTCTCACCGTACTCCGACATGTCGACGCGGATCATCGCCCGCTCGTCGTCGAAGAGGAAGTCCGCGAGGGCCTTCGCCAGCTCCGTCTTGCCCACCCCGGTCGGGCCGAGGAAGAGGAACGAACCGGTGGGCCGGTCGGGGTCCGCGATCCCGGCCCGGGTGCGGCGCACGGCGTCGGACACCGCGCGCACGGCCTCGCCCTGGCCGATCAGCCGCCGCCCCAGCTCCTCCTCCATCCGCAGCAGCTTCTGCGTCTCCCCTTCGAGCAACCTCCCGGCCGGGATCCCCGTCCACGAACCGACGACGTCCGCGATGTCGTCGGGGCCGACCTCCTCCTTGACCATGGTGTCCCGGGAGGCCTCCTCCTCGGCGGCGGACGCCTCCTCCAGGTCCCGCTCGACGCCGGGGATCTCCCCGTACAGCAGCTTGGACGCGGTGTCGAAGTCGCCGTCGCGCTGGGCCCGCTCGGCCTGGCCGCGCAGCTCGTCCAGGCGTTCCTTCAGCTCACCGACGCGGTTGAGGGACTGCTTCTCCTTCTCCCAGCGGACGTTCAGCCCGCGCAGCTCCTCCTCCTTGTCGGCGAGGTCGCGGCGCAGCTTCTCCAGCCGCTGGCGGCTGGCGGGGTCGGTCTCCTTGGCGAGGGCCAGCTCCTCCATCCGCAGCCGGTCGACGGCCCGCTGGAGCTCGTCGATCTCGACGGGCGAGGAGTCGATCTCCATCCGGAGCCGGGACGCGGCCTCGTCGACCAGGTCGATCGCCTTGTCGGGCAGGAACCGGGAGGTGATGTACCGGTCGGAGAGCGTGGCGGCGGCGACGAGCGCGCTGTCGGCGATCTGCACCTTGTGGTGCGCCTCGTAGCGGCCCTTGAGCCCGCGCAGGATCGCGATGCTGTCCTCGACGCTCGGTTCGGCGACGAGCACCTGCTGGAAGCGGCGCTCCAGCGCCGGGTCCTTCTCGATCCGCTCGCGGTACTCGTCCAGCGTGGTGGCGCCGACCATCCGCAGCTCACCGCGGGCGAGCATCGGCTTCAGCATGTTGCCCGCGTCCATCGCGGAGTCGCCGCCCGCGCCCGCGCCGACGACGGTGTGCAGCTCGTCGATGAAGGTGACGACCTGCCCGTCGCTGTCCTTGATCTCCGCGAGGACGGTCTTCAGCCGCTCCTCGAACTCGCCCCGGTACTTCGCCCCGGCGACCATCGCACCGAGGTCGAGGGAGACCAGCCGCTTGTTCTTCAGGGATTCCGGTACGTCGCCCTTGACGATGCGCTGGGCGAGCCCCTCCACGACGGCGGTTTTGCCGACACCGGGCTCACCGATCAGCACGGGGTTGTTCTTGGTCCGGCGCGACAGCACCTGCACCACGCGGCGGATCTCCTGGTCCCGGCCGATCACCGGGTCCAGCTTGCCCTCGCGGGCCGCGGCCGTGAAGTCGGTGCCGAACTTCTCCAGCGCCTTGTACGAACCCTCCGGGTCCGGTGTGGTCACGCGGCGCCCTCCCCTGCTCTTCTCGAACGCGGCCAGCAGCTTCTTCGCCGTCGCGCCCTGGCCGCTCAGCACCTCCCCGGTCCGGCCGCCCTTGGCGGCGAGACCGAGCAGCAGATGCTCGGTGGACAGATAGTCGTCGCCGAGGTCCTTCGCGTACCGCGCGGCGTCCGCGATGACGGCCAGCGTCTCGCGGTCGGGCTGCGGGGGCGCGACGGTCGACCCGGTCACGCTGGGCAGCGCGGCGAGCAGCCGCTCACCGCCGGCCCGTACCGCGGCCTGGTCGGCCCCGACCGCGACGAGCAGATCGACGACGTTCTCGTTGTCCCGGCCGCTCAGCAGCGCGAGCAGCAGATGGGCCGGCGTGAGATCGGGATGCCCCTCGGACACGGCACGGCTGCTCGCCGCGTTCAGCGCGTCCCTGCTCCTGTTGGTCAGCTCGGCGTCCACGTCCGCTGTCCCCTCCTGCCTGACTCTTCCTGTTCTGACTCCCTCAACTTACACAAAGTTGAGTCTAATCCACTCAACCCCAGGAAGGCAGTGCGGCTCCCCCGTAGATTCGCCGCCATGACCTCCCCCGCGGCGCCGTCCGCCCCCGACCCCGCGTACCTCGCCTTCTGGCAGGAGCGGCATCTGTGCACCCTGACCACCCTGCGCCCGGACGGGACGCCGCATGTCGTTCCGGTGGGGGTGACGTACGAGCACGGAGCGGGAGAAAAGGGCATCGCCCGGGTGATCACCAACCGTACGAGCCGCAAGGTGGCCAACATCCTGGCGGCTGCGGGTACGGGGTCCGATGCCGACGGCGGCACGGCACGGGTGCCGGTGGCGGTGTGCCAGGTGGACGGGGGCCGCTGGGCCACGCTGGAGGGCCACGCGGAGGTCGTACGGGACCCGGACCGGATCGCCGACGCGGTAACCCGCTACGCGACCCGCTACGGCCGCACCCCGGCCCCCAACCCCCAAAGAGTCCTGATCGAGATCACAGTAACCAAATCCCTGGGCCGAGCCTGACCCCCACACGAACGAACCCGCACCCGGACGCCCACCGCAAGAGAGCGCCCCGAAGGGGCGCGGGGAACTGCGCAAACGAGGGCCGCCCCACACCCGAAGAGCGACCGCAATGGGGCAGCACCTCAGGGGCGCGCCCGCACCCGCTCGGGAACCGCAAGGGGCGCGACCAAAGGGGCGCGGGGAACTGCGCACCCACCGAGCGACCTGTGCGGGAACAAGTACGCCCACCCGGACAGACCCAGGGGCGCGAGGAACCGCGCGAGCAACCACGGGCCGCCCGCACCCGAACGAGAACCGCAAGACGCGCCCCCGAAGGGGCGCGGGGAACTGCGCACCCACCGAGCGACCTGTGCGGGAACAAGTACGCCCACCCGGACAGACCCAGCAAGGGCAAGCGGGCACGACCCGCACAGCAAAAGGCGCGCCCAGCACAGGGACCCGCAACGGCCGCCCACGAACGACAGCGGCGCCACCGTGTTTCAGGTCCACGGTGGCGCCGCTGCGGGGGGAAGTACCTGGGGCGACTTGTAACGACGGGGGAATCGCCTCAGGCACTGCGGGGGGTGGCGGAGATGGTCCTCGGGGTGTCGCGTTCCGCCGGAGCGTCACGGTCCACCAGTTGTTCGTGGTCACGCTGGTCGAGATTCACAAAGATCATTCCGTACCGGATGGCGCACCGGACCGGCCGGGGCGCGCCCCGGGGCCTGCGCAGACATCGGTACGCGCGGACGTCCTCTTCCTCGTCCCGTACGACGACGACCGGCTCCCCGAACAGGGTCACCATCAACGAGTCGCCCTGATGGGGGATGGCCGTGACCAGATCGATGAAGTGCCATCCGGAGCGATAGGCGGTGGCCATCTCGCGCCGGAACGACCGGTCGTCGGGGGGCGTGCTCATGCGTCCGCGGCGGTCGGGGCTGAATTTCCCCAGCCGGTGTCCGCGGGCCTGACGACCGTGCCGGCCGGCTTGGCCTTCGCCGGAGCGACAGGTCCCCAACCGGTGTCGGGCACCGAGTGGACGGTCCTGCTGCCCCAACCGGTGTCCGCGTGGGCCGTCTGGGAGCCGGCCACGACACCGAGTGCTCCGGCGGCCACCACCACGGAGAAAGTCGCCAGCACTGAGCGAAGCATTCTCTTGTACATAGTCGGCTTCGTCCTCACCTGATGAAGTCCTCTCCCCCGGTGCAACAAGACGATGGCTCATTCAGGCACGTCAACACCACTGGAGCGATGCATCATGTTCTTGCACGTTCAAGACCCTGGGGGGTGGAGAATTGCCCATAACCAACACACATCCGACACATCACCACTCCGTGGCCGAACTGTGTGCCGAGGGCGCACAGCTCTACGCGAGCGCACTCAGTGCCGGAAGGATCGCCCGAGCGGAGGCGGAAGCGGCGCCATGCCTCCTGGAATTCGCCCTTCTCCACCCCGATCCGGACGATGCGAACTGGCTCCGGCCGGTTCCCCCGTCCGTCGCACTGGCACAGCGCCTCCACCCGATCGAACGGGAGATCCTGGACCGACGACGACTGTCCATCGAACTGACCGAATCATTCGAGCCGTTCATGGCCATCAGCGCACAGAGCCCCGCACCGACCCACGCCATCACCGTCCTCGAAGGCATCGACCGGATCAACGCGGCACTCAATGTCGCCACCGCCGAGTGCCGCACCGAGGTCCTGACCATCCAGCCCGGCGGACGCCGCAGTGAGCACATCCTCAGCCAGGCGCTGGAACGCGACCGGCCCCTGACCGACCGGGGTGTCCGGATCAGAACCCTCTACCAGCACACCGTCAGACACAGCCAGGGCACGATGGCGTACGTCGACCGCATGGCCGACGGCCGGATCGAGATCCGGACCCTGGAGGAGCTGATCGAACGGCTCATCGTCTGTGACGACACCGTGGCGTTCATCCCCGCCGGGGGCGGCCCCGACGGCAAGGACGATCTGGCGCTGGAACTGCGCCACCCCGGACTCGTCCGCTATCTGAAGCGCGTCTTCGAGCAGTTGTGGCGCCGCGCCACCCCGCTCATCGACGAGGTCCCGTACCGGTCCACCCCCGACGGCATCACCGGCGTCCAGCTGTCCATCGCCAAACTCCTCGTCGAGGGGTACGTGGACGAGGCCATCGCCCGCCGGCTGGGGATGAACGTCCGTACCTGCCGCGCCCATATCGCCAAGCTCGCCGCCTCCCTCGGCAGCGGCAGCCGGGCCCAGCTGGGCTATCTCATCGCACAATCGGGCATGCTGGAGCACAATCAGTGACCGACGACCAGCCGGGGCGGCCCCGGAATCCGACCGCCCGGCCCTTCTGGAGCGGCAGCAGTGACGGACCCCACCCCGCCCGCGGGGCACCGGAGCCATGACCCCCATGAGATCGAGAATCTCTGCGCGGCCGGTACACAGACCTACGCCCGCGCGCTGCGCGCGGGCAGGATCACCAGGCAGGACGCCGCACCGGCGCCCTGTCTGCTCGACTTCGGACTGCTGCGCCCCGACCCCGGCGATCCCGGGCGACTGCTCCCCGCGGCCCCGGCGGTGGTGCTGCCGCAGCTGATGCGGGCGATCGAGGACGACATCGCCCGCCACCGCAGACGGGAGGCGACCCTCGCGGAGCTCTTCGAACCGTTCATGGAGCTGGGCACCCCGGACGCCGCGGCGGCGGACGGGCCGGACGGCTCCGGGACCACCGTGCTGCACGGCCTCCGGACCATCAACCACGCGATCGGCGAGGCGATGGCCCACGCGGTCGGCGAGCTGCTGACCGTCCAGCCGGGCGGGGCGCGGCCCTCCGGCGCGCTGGCCGCCGCACGGCCCCGGGAGCAGGCCATGCTGGGGCGGGGGGCGCGGATGCGGACCCTGTACCAGCACACCGCGCGCCATTCGGCGCCGGTCGTCGCCCACTACGAGCAGTTGCGCGGGGACGTCGAGGTCCGCACCCTCAGCGAGGTCACCGAGCGGCTCGTCGTCATCGACCGGGCGGTCGCGTTCATCCCCGCGGCGAAGGACCGTACGGTGGCCCTGCGGGTCCACCATCCGGCGCTGGTGGGGTACTTCGTGACCACCTTCGAGCGGCTGTGGCGGCTCGCCACCCCGATGTGGCCCACCCCGGCCCGGCGGACCACCCCGCACGGCGTGCCCGCCCGGCAGTACGAGATCGCGGAGCTGCTGGTGGAGGGGCACACCGACGCGGAGATCGCGCTGCGGCTGGCGATGAACGTCCGCACGGTGCGGGTGCACATCGCGAAGCTCGCGAGCACGCTGGGCAGCGACAGCCGTGCGCAGCTGGGGTATCTGATCGGGCGCTCGGGCCTGCTCGAACCGGGGGTGGGCAGTTCCCCGCGCCCCTAGGGCGTGTCCGGGCGTACCTGGTGCGCGGGGGCGGGCGGGTCGTCCTCCGTGGTGGGGCGCGGGGGGCTGTCGAGGCCGTTCTGGGCGATGCGTACACCCAGCTGCGCGCGGCTCACCGCGCCCAGCGCCTCGCTCAGCTTGCGGATGTGGTGGCGGGCGGTGCGGACGTTGATGCCGAGCCGCTGGGCGACCTCGCCGTCGGTGTAGCCCTCGGCGAGCAGCGCCGCGATGGCCTGCTCGCGGCGGGTGATGCCCTCGATCCCGGAGCCCGCGGCGAGCGGCGCCTCCAGGGGGTGTCCGAGCCGCCACAGCCGCTCGAAGACGATCGCGAGGAACTGGACGAGGCCGGGGTGCCGCAGTTCCAGCGCCACGGTCCGGTCCTCCGTGGCCGGGACGAACGCCACCTTGCGGTCGAAGATCAGGAGCCGTTCGATCACCTCGTCCAGCGTCCGCACCTCCGCGGCGCCGCCCATCCGCTCCAGGTACTCGTACAGTCCCTGGCCGTGCCGGGCGGCGTGGGTGTACAGGGTCTGCATCTTGACGCCCCGCGCGGCCATGATCAGCGCCAGCGGCAGCGCGTCGTTGAGCACGGACTCGCGGCGCACACCGCCCGGCTGCACCGCCAGGTGCTCGATCATGCAGGCGTCGGACGCCTCCGCTATCGCCTCCCGGATCCGGGGCTTGCCCTCCAGGACCCGGATGCCGGCCCCGGCGCTGGGGGCGTCGGTGTCGATGTCGAGGCCCGTGTACCGCTCGGCGAGGCGGGTCAGCGCCACCGCGCGGGCCTGGCTCTGCCCCAGTTCGTCCCGCAGCCCGCGCAGCAGCCGGGCGACGACCTCGCCGGGCGGCTCGGGCACCAGCCACGCCGTGTCCTCCGGATCGGGGGACAGCAGGGCCAGTTCGACCAGGCAGGGCGCTCCCGCCGCCGCCGCGCGGTCGATGCGGCCCGCCTTCAGGGCCGCCGCGTACACCCGCTCCCCTTCGCCGCAGAGCTGATCCACCCCGTGTGCGTGTACCTCAGCCATGTCCCCGTCCCCACCTCCGGAGTGCCGTTCATACCGATTCGCCCGCTTCTTTACCCTTGCGTCCCCCCTCCGCTTGGCACAGTGCAACAAGATGACGGTGGTGTAGCCCTCCTGTGACCGGCAGAGTGGAGCGCGGGGCGAGGGGAGGGGAATTCTTGGTCGCCCCACGGGTTTCCCCCGAGTCGGCCAATCCCCCTGGCCGACCCGGGGGGCCCTTTGACTTCCGGCACCCCCGCACGGCCGCTCACTCCGGCCGGCGGCCGGACCCGGACGATCCGACGGCGGCACCGGACCGCCGGTCACGCGGTCGGCGCCTGCCGGGCCGGAGCACCGGACCCCACCCTGGGTCACAGGGTTCAGGCGAGCGGGTCAAGCGTCGCACACCTCACTGACAGTCACACCCCGGTTGGCCGGGCGGCGTTGATCGCGCGCGGAAACACCGAAGGGGCCGGAAGGCGTTCCTCCCGGCCCCTGGGCCGCGTACGGGCCCCCGGACCCGACGGCCCGGCGGCGGACTACTCCTGGCCCCTGTTGGGCCGCCACACGACCAGCGCGCTGGTCTGCTGGACCTCCTGGTACGGGACGAGGTCCCGGCGGTACGAGGCGTGCACCGCGGCCTCCCGCTGGCGCATCGTCGCCGCCGCGCCCTCCGCGGCGGCCTGGAGCTCGGCCACCCGCGCCTGGAGCGCGGCGACCTGGTTCTCCAGCTCGATGATCCGCTTGATACCGGCCAGATTGATGCCCTCGGTCTGGGACAGCGCCTGTACCTGCCGGAGCAGTTCGATGTCCCGCGCGGAGTACCGCCGGCCCCGGCCCGCCGTACGGTCCGGGGAGACCAGCCCGAGCCGGTCGTACTGCCGAAGGGTCTGCGGATGCAGCCCGCTGAGCTGAGCCGCCACCGAGATCACGTACACCGGCGTCTCGTCGGTCAACTGGTAGGGGTTCCTGCGCCGACCGCCCGTGCTCATCCCGTCCATGGCGTTCATGCTCCCTTCGCGGCCTCGAACAGCTCCGCCCGCGGATCGACGTCCACGGTCGCCTCCCGGTACGCCTCCAGAGCGTCCCGGGCCTTGCCGGTCACGTCCTTCGGCACCACGACCTCCACCGTCACCAGCAGATCGCCGCGGGTGCCGTCCTTACGGACCGCGCCCTTGCCGCGCGCCCTCATGGTCCGGCCGTTCGGGGTGCCCGGCGGCAGCTTCAGCGTCACCGGCGGACCACCGAGGGTCGGTACCTTCACCTCACCGCCGAGGGCCGCCTCGGCGAAGCTCACGGGCACGGTCACCGTCAGGTTGTCGCCCTTGCGGCCGAACACCGGGTGCTCGCCCACATGCACGACGACGTACAGATCGCCCGCCGGACCACCGCGCTCGCCCGGGGCGCCCTTGCCGCGCAGCCTGATGCGCTGCTTGTCCGAGACACCGGCCGGGATACGCACCTGCATGGTCCGCGACGACTTGGCGCGTCCCGAGCCCTTGCAGATCTCGCAGGGGGTCTCCGCGATCAGACCGCGGCCCTTGCAGTCCACGCACGGATCGGTGAGCGAGAATCCGCCACCGCCGCCACGTGACACCTGTCCCGTACCGACACAGGTGGGGCACACGCGCGGGGTGCCGTTCTTGTCGCCGGTGCCCGAACACGCCTTGCAGGGGGCCTGCGAGGACATCCGCAACGGCACCGTCGCCCCGTCGACCGCCTCCGTGAAGCTCAGCGTGACCTCGGACTCGATGTCCTGGCCACGCCGGGGCTGCACCCGGGTACCCGTACCCGCGCCGCCCCGGTTGAACAGCCCGCCGAACACATCGCCGAGCCCGCCGCCGAAGCCGCCGGCCCCCGCTCCGCCCTGCGCGTTGCCTCCGAAGAGGTCGCCCAGGTCGAAGTTGAAGTTGTTGCCGCCCGCGCCGCCCGGACCCGGCCGGTAGCCGCCGTTGCCGAACAGCGCGCGGGCCTCGTCGTACTCCTTGCGCTTCTTGGGGTCACCGAGGATGTCGTTCGCCTCGGAGATCTCCTTGAAACGGTCCTCGGCCTTGACGTTGCCCTTGTTGGCGTCCGGGTGGAACTCGCGCGCGAGCTTCCGGTACGCCTTCTTGATCTCGGCCTCGGTGGCGTCCTTGGGGACGCCGAGGACCTTGTAGTAGTCCTTCTCGATGAAGTCCTTGGTACTCATCCCCGACGTCCCTCCTCTCCCCGCGTGACTCGGTCAGCCCTCGTCCGGGCCACCGCTGTCCTTGCTCTTGGCGTCCTTGCCGCCCTCACCGGTGCCGTCCGCGGTGTCCGCGCCGTCACCGGCGTCGGACCCCTCGGGCTGCTCCGGACCGTCCGCGCCGTCCTTCACGGACTGCGCGCCCGGCTGCGGTTCGGCCACCGCCACCCGCGCGGGGCGGATGGTGCGCTCGCCGATCCGATACCCCGGTTGCAGGATCGCGACGCACGTCGTCTCGGTGACGTCCGGCGCGTAGCTGTGCATCAGGGCTTCGTGGATCGTCGGGTCGAAGGGCTCGCCCTCCTTGCCGAACTGCTGGAGGCCCATCTTCGCGGCCACCGTCTCCAGCGATTCGGCCACCGACTTGAAACCACCGAGCAGCTCGCCGTGTTCCCTGGCGCGCCCGATGTCGTCGAGCACGGGCAGCAGCTCGGACAGGAGGTTCGCGACGGCGACCTCCTTGACCGCGATCCTGTCCCGCTCCACCCGGCGGCGGTAGTTCTGGTATTCGGCCTGAAGTCGCTGGAGATCGGCGGTGCGCTCGGCGAGCGCGGTCCGTACCTGGTCCAGTTCGGCCGTCAGGCCCACGTTCTGTGCGCTGGCGTCCCCGGCCCGGCCCGCCGGGCCCTCCGAAGTGGAGGGCTCGGCGGAGTCGGCGGCGTCGGCTGCCTTCTTGGATGCGGCGCCGTCGGAGACATCAGCGGGCTCGTCGTGCTCGTCGAAGCCCGGGGTCTCCTCCGTCACGCGGCACCGTCCTTGCGGTCCTCGTCGACGATCTCCGCGTCGACGACGTCGTCGTCGGCCTTGGCACCGGCGCCTTCGGCACCCTCGGCACCGGCCGCGCCGGCCTGGGCGCCCTGCGCGTCGGCGTACATGGCCTGGCCCAGCTTCTGGGAGACGGCGGCGACCTTCTCGGTGGCGACCCGGATCTCGGCCGCGTCCTCGCCCTTGAGCTTCTCCTTCAGCTCGGCGATCGAGGCCTCGACCTCGGTCTTCACATCGCCGGGGACCTTCTCCTCGTTGTCCTTGAGGAACTTCTCCGTCTGGTAGACGAGCTGCTCGCCCTGGTTACGCGTCTCGGCGGCCTCGCGGCGGGCGTGGTCCTCCTCCGCGTACTTCTCGGCCTCCTCGCGCATGCGGTTGACCTCGTCCTTCGGCAGCGAGGAACCGCCGGTGACGGTCATCTTCTGCTCCTTGCCCGTGCCGAGGTCCTTCGCGGTCACGTGCATGATGCCGTTGGCGTCGATGTCGAAGGCGACCTCGATCTGCGGGACACCGCGCGGGGCGGGCGGCAGACCGGTCAGCTCGAACATCCCGAGCTTCTTGTTGTACGCGGCGATCTCGCGCTCGCCCTGGTAGACCTGGATCTGCACGGACGGCTGGTTGTCCTCGGCCGTGGTGAAGATCTCCGACCGCTTGGTCGGGATGGTCGTGTTCCGCTCGATGAGCTTGGTCATGATGCCGCCCTTGGTCTCGATACCGAGGGACAGCGGGGTCACGTCGAGGAGCAGGACGTCCTTGACCTCACCCTTGAGGACACCGGCCTGGAGCGCGGCGCCGATGGCGACGACCTCGTCCGGGTTGACGCCCTTGTTGGCGTCCTTGCCGCCGGTCAGCTCGCGCACCAGCTCGGCGACGGCGGGCATCCGGGTCGAGCCGCCGACCAGGACCACGTGGTCGATCTCGGACAGGGCGATGCCCGCGTCCTTGATGACGTTGTGGAACGGCGTCTTGCAGCGCTCCAGGAGGTCCGCGGTCAGCTGCTGGAACTGGGCGCGGGTGAGCTTCTCGTCCAGGTGCAGCGGGCCCTCGGCGGACGCCGTGATGTAGGGCAGGTTGATCGTGGTCTCGGTGGACGAGGACAGCTCGATCTTGGCCTTCTCGGCGGCCTCACGCAGGCGCTGGACGGCCATCTTGTCCTTGCCGAGGTCCACGCCGTGACCGTTGTTGAACTGCTTGACCAGGTAGTCCACGACCCGCTGGTCCCAGTCGTCACCACCGAGGTGGTTGTCACCGTTGGTGGCCTTCACCTCGACCACGCCGTCGCCGATGTCCAGCAGCGAGACGTCGAAGGTGCCGCCACCGAGGTCGAAGACGAGGATCGTCTGGTCGTCCTTGTCGAGGCCGTACGCCAGGGCGGCGGCCGTCGGCTCGTTGACGATGCGCAGGACGTTCAGGCCCGCGATCTCGCCGGCCTCCTTGGTGGCCTGGCGCTCGGAGTCGTTGAAGTACGCCGGGACGGTGATGACCGCGTCCGCGACCTTCTCCCCCAGGTAGGCCTCGGCGTCACGCTTCAGCTTCTGAAGGATGAACGCGGAGATCTGCTGCGGGTTGAACGCCTTCTCGTCGATGTCGACGCGCCAGTCGGTGCCCATGTGGCGCTTCACGGACCGGATGGTCCGGTCGACGTTGGTGACAGCCTGACGCTTGGCGACCTCGCCGACGAGCACCTCGCCGTTCTTGGCGAAGGCGACGACGGACGGCGTGGTCCTGGCGCCCTCTGCGTTGGTGATGACGGTGGGCTCGCCGCCCTCCAGAACGCTGACGACGGAGTTAGTCGTGCCCAGGTCGATGCCGACCGCACGTGCCATTTCGATTCCTCCAGAGAAGCTTGCTCGGACCAGCTGCGCGCCGCCCGGGGGTCCGGATACCGAACCTGAGCGGAACACACTCAAGAATGCACGAAGCCTCCGGCCGGGTCAACAGACCTGAGCGTGTCCGACTCAACTTTTATCCTCCCCTTACATCAACCCCCCACCCCGACCTGCGGCTCAGCTCCACTCCCGCCCCGAGGTTTCCGTGCCTGGCGCACTTGTCCCGGTGCGGGCCGGACGGGGGTGCGCAGTTCCCCGCGAGTCGCCTTCGCTCCCGCTTCCGAGGCCTGTCCGGGTGGGCGCGCTTGTTTCCTGTGCCGTCGCTCGGTGGGTGCGCAGTTCCCCGCGCCCCTGGATGCTGCCCCTTCGGGCTGTCCGTCGGGTGCGGGTCGCCCTCGTTTTCGCGCAGTTCCCCGCGCCCCTGGGTGGTGCCCCGTTGCGGTCGCTGTTCGGGTGCGGGTCGCCCTCGTCTTTGCGCAGTTCCCCGCGCCCCTGAAGGGGCGCCCACCTGGGGTTGTTTTTCACCCTCCTCCTCGCGCAGTCGCATGGCTACCGAAGGGGGTGGGCGGGAATCTCTGCCCGCAGACTCCGATGCTCTTCAGTAGGGCAAGAGGGACGTCCGACCGAGCGTGTCGGATCGAGGACGGAGAATCCCGACCGGCCCCGCCCCGAAGAACAAGCAGATGGCGCCCCAAAGGGGCGCGGGGAACTGCGCAAAGACGAGGGCGCACCCGCACCCGAAGGGCAACGGACCGGGGCAGCATCCAGGGGCACGGGGAACTGCGCGAAACCACCGAGCGACGGCACAGGAACGAAGTGCGCCCAGCCGGACAGACCTGGGAAGCGCAAGCGAAGGCGACCCGCCGGGACGGACCCCGGGGAAAAGGGTTCGTCAGCCGGAACGGCGAGGTGAGATCCTGGGGGACGTATGTCTACGCAGCCCGCTTCCGTGTCCGGCGCCCGAGGCGACCTCGGTGAGCGCCTCATAGAGCTCCCCCCGAGGGACGCCCACCGCCTGAGCCGCAGGCTCGACGGCGCCCACCGCATCCGCGAACCGCAGGCCCGCACTGCGGCCCTCGCGGAGATCACCGCGGAGATCGACCGCCTGGCGGCCCGCACCGCGGCCCGCCGCGCCCGCGTCCCCGAGGTGACATACCCGCAAGAGCTCCCGGTCAGCCGGCGCAAGGACGACATCCTCGCGGCGATCCGCGACCACCAGGTGGTGATCGTCGCAGGTGAGACGGGGTCCGGAAAGACCACGCAGATCCCCAAGATCTGCCTGGAACTGGGCCGCGGCGTCCGCGGCATGATCGGCCACACCCAGCCCCGCCGCCTCGCGGCCCGCACCGTCGCCGAACGCGTCGCGGACGAGCTGAAAACCCCCCTCGGGGAGGCCGTCGGCTGGAAGGTCCGCTTCACCGACCAGGTCGGCCAGGACACCTTCGTCAAGCTGATGACGGACGGCATCCTGCTCGCGGAGATCCAGACGGACCGCGAGCTGCGCGCCTACGACACGATCATCATCGACGAGGCCCACGAGCGGTCGCTCAACATCGACTTCCTGCTGGGCTACCTCGCCCAGCTGCTCCCCCGCCGCCCGGACCTGAAGGTGATCATCACCTCGGCGACGATCGACCCGGAGCGCTTCTCCCGGCACTTCGGGGACGCCCCGATCGTCGAGGTCAGCGGCCGTACGTACCCCGTGGAGGTGCGCTACCGGCCGCTCCTGGAGGACGGCGCCGAGGAGGACGCCGGCGACCGGGACCAGATCACCGCGATCTGCGAGGCGGTGACCGAGCTCCAGGGCGAGGGCCCCGGCGACGTCCTGGTGTTCCTCTCCGGCGAGCGGGAGATCCGGGACACCGCCGACGCGCTGAACAAGATGTTCACGCGCGCGGGCAGCGTCCTGCGGCAGAACACCGAGGTGCTGCCGCTGTACGCGCGGCTGTCGCACGCCGAGCAGCACCGGGTGTTCCAGGCGCACTCCGGCCGCCGGGTCGTCCTCGCGACGAACGTCGCCGAGACCTCGCTGACCGTCCCCGGCATCAAGTACGTGATCGACCCGGGCACCGCGCGGATCTCCCGGTACAGCCATCGCACCAAGGTCCAGCGGCTGCCCATCGAGCCGGTCAGCCAGGCCAGCGCCAACCAGCGCAAGGGCCGCTGCGGCCGTACCTCGGACGGCATCTGCGTACGGCTCTACTCGGAGGACGACTTCGAGTCCCGGCCCGAGTTCACGGACGCCGAGATCCTGCGCACCAACCTCGCGTCCGTGATCCTCCAGATGACGGCCGCCGGGCTCGGCGCCATCGAGCGGTTCCCGTTCATCGACCCGCCGGACCACCGCAACATCCGCGACGGTGTCCAGCTCCTCCAGGAGCTCGGCGCGCTCGACCCGGCCGAGAAGGACCACCGCAAGCGGCTCACCCCGCTCGGGCGCAAGCTCTCGCAGCTGCCCGTCGACCCGCGTCTCGCGCGCATGGTCGTCGAGGCCGACAAGAACGGCTGTGTCCGTGAGGTCATGGTCATCGCCGCCGCGCTGTCCATCCAGGACCCCCGGGAGCGGCCCGCCGACAAGCAGACCCAGGCCGACCAGCAGCACGCCCGCTTCAAGGACGAGACCAGCGACTTCCTCGCGCTGCTCAACCTCTGGCGGTACGTGCGCGAGCAGCAGAAGGAACGCGGCTCGTCGTCGTTCCGCCGGATGTGCAAGCAGGAGTACCTGAACTTCCTGCGCATCCGGGAGTGGCAGGACATCTACAGCCAGCTGCGGTCCGTGGCGAAGTCGATGGGTGTCGTGGTCAACGAGACCGACGCCTCCGAGCAGGCCGTGCACACCTCGCTGCTGGCCGGGCTGCTGTCCCATGTGGGCCTCAAGGACACCGAGAAGAACGAGTACCTGGGCGCGCGCGGCGCCAAGTTCGCGATCTTCCCCGGCTCGTCGCTGTTCAAGAAGCAGCCCAAGGTCCTGATGTCGGCCGAGCTGGTGGAGACCTCCCGGCTGTGGGCCCGGGTGAACGCGCGGATCGAGCCCGAGTGGATCGAGCCGATCGCCGGTCATCTGGTCAAGCGCACATACAGCGAGCCGCACTGGGAGAAGGACCAGGCCGCGGTGATGGCGTACGAGCGGGTGACCCTGTACGGCGTCCCGATCGTCGCGCACCGCAAGGTCAACTACGGCCGGATCGACCCGGAGACCTCCCGCGACCTGTTCATCCGCAACGCCCTGGTCGAGGGCGACTGGCGCACCCACCACAAGTTCTTCGCGGACAACCGCCGGCTGCTGACCGAGGTCGAGGAGCTGGAGCACCGGGCCCGCCGCCGCGACATCCTCGTGGACGACGAGACCCTGTTCGACTTCTACGACGAGCGGGTGCCCGAACACATCGTGTCCGGCGCCCACTTCGACTCCTGGTGGAAGCGCAAGCACCGGGAGGAGCCGGACCTGCTCGACTTCGAGCGGGAGATGCTCATCCGGGAGTCCGCGGAGGCGGTCACCAAGGCCGACTATCCGGACTCCTGGCGCCAGGGGCCGCTGACCTTCCGGGTGACGTACCAGTTCGAGCCGGGCGCGGACGCCGACGGGGTCACCGTCCACATCCCGCTCGCGGTGCTCAACCAGGTCACCGACGAGGGCTTCGACTGGCAGATCCCGGGGCTGCGCGGGCAGGTCGTCACGGAGCTGATCCGTTCGCTGCCCAAGCCGATCCGCCGGCACTACGTCCCCGCGCCGGACGTGGCGCAGCGCTTCCTGAAGCGGGCGGTCCCGCTCCAGGAGCCGCTGACGACGACGCTGGCGCGTGAGCTGCACGCGATGGTCCGGGTGCAGCTCGCCCCTGACGACTTCGACTGGGCGAAGGTCCCCGACCATCTGCGGATCACCTTCCGGGTGGTCGACGAGCGCCGCCGCAAGGTGTCCCCGGACGCCGAGGACAAGGATCTGGAGGCCCTGCGGCAGCGGCTGGCCCCCAAGGCCCGCCAGGCCGTCTCCCGGGCCGTCGCGGCCACCACGGAGCGCTCCGGCGGCACCGCGATCGAGCGCTCCGGGCTCACCGACTGGACGATCGGCGGTCTGACCCGGGTCTTCGAGGCGCGCCGCGCGGGTCAGCCGGTGAAGGCGTACCCGGCGCTGGTGGACGACGGGGACACCGTCTCCGTACGGCTCTTCGACTCGGAGGCGGAGCAGGCCGAGGCGATGTGGAAGGGCACCCGCAGGCTGATCGTGCGCAACATCCCGGTGAATCCGGCGAAGTTCGCCCTCGACAAGCTCAGCAACGCCCAGAAGCTGGCTCTTTCGGCCAATCCGCACGGCTCGGTGCAGGCCCTGTTCGAGGACTGCGCGACCGCCGCGGCCGACCGGCTGATCGCCGACTTCGGGGGCCCGGTGTGGGACGAGGAGTCGTTCCGGAAGCTGTTCGACAAGGTCCGCGCGGAGATCGTGGACCTCACCGTGCGGACGGTGGGCCAGGTCCAGCAGGTGCTGGCCGCCTGGCAGGCCGCCGAGCGGCGGCTGAAGGCGACGACGAGCCCCGCGCTGCTGGCGAACACCGCGGACGTCAGGGCCCAGCTCTCCGCCCTGGTGAAGCCCGGGTTCGTGACCGAGGCGGGCATCGGGCGGCTGGCGCATCTGATGCGCTATCTGGTCGCGGCGGACCGGCGGCTCCAGCAGATGCCGGGCGGCGTCCCCCGGGACACCGCCCGGATGGAGAAGGTCCACGACATGCGGGACGAGTACGCCTGGCTGCTCGAACAGCTGCCCAGGGGACGGCCGGTGCCGCGCCAGGTACGGGACATCCGCTGGATGATCGAGGAGCTGCGGGTCAGCTACTTCGCGCACTCCCTGGGCACGGCGTACCCCGTCTCCGACAAGCGGATCGTGAAGGCCATCGACGCCGCCGCGCCGTGACCGCGGGGCGCCCCGGCCCGGTGATCGGCCCCGCACGCTGGGTGAGTTCGACCGCATGGCCTGCGCTGCTGTAGAGTCCTGTTTCGCAGCGGGGCGCACGAAAAGGCGCCGCTGAGTCTGGTCCTGTGGAGCAGCTTGGAGTGCTCGCCACCCTGTCAAGGTGGAGGCCGCGGGTTCAAATCCCGTCAGGACCGCATAGTGGCCCACATCCTCTCGGATGTGGGCCTTCTTGCTGTTCCGGGCCGTACGGTCGGCCGGTGAGGCCCGCCGTACGGCCGGCCCCGGCGGTCCGCCCCGCGCCCCCGCTTCCCGCGCGCTCACGTCGCTCACGCCCCTGCGCGCGCGATCCCCGTTCCGTGCGCGAGGTCTTGACGGCCGCGCGCCGGGCGGGTACCTCCTCCACAAGTGGCGTGCGCGCCGCGCGCGCGGGGGCTTGGAGGTGGCACATGAGGGCTGTCGCCCGGCGTGAGACACGGGCACTGCTGCGGGCCCATCTGTCGGCGGCCGTCCGCTACCGCCATCGGGTCCGGCACTGCGCCGTGTGCGCCGCGTTGCACCGGCTGGCGGTGGAGTCGTCTACACGGCGACCGGAGCGGGCGGAAGACATCGGGGACGAAAGTCCCTCGAACGCGTGACTTCCGCGGGTCGGTCACCCACTCCCCGGGTGGGAGGCTGAAGCTTGTGGGCACGGAGGGCACGCGCCCGGCGCACTAGCGCAGGGGACAAGGGGCGAACAAGCGCCCGCGGGTGTGACGGGTGTCACCGTAAGAGTTTTGGGAACCCCCAGGCTTACGCGTGCCCTACAAAGGGTCAATTTAATATGTGCAATTGCACCGGCATCCGGGACAGTTCACGGAACATCCGACACCGCCCCCCGGCGGCCCGCGGAACGGCCCGTGCGACGCCGCTCCCGGGGACGGCCCGCGAAGGGCCCGCGACCCCCCGGGCGACCCCTTCGCCCGGACCCCCGCCGGGACCCCGTCCGGACCCCCGGACGGCATCCGCGGACGCCCGTCGGACGGCCCCGGGAACGCGGGCCCCGAAGCCCGCCCCGCACAGCGTCGGCGCCGGAGCGCACGGCGGCCCGAGACCGGGGACCCGGAGCGCGGCGGCCACGTGGGCGCCTGAGGCGCCCGGAAGGGCCCGACGGCCGGAGGAGTCGGCCGGGGGGCGGAAAGGCGCGGAGAAGGGCACAGGGAGCCGCAGAAGGCCATGAAGGAGGCCGCAGTGGGGCGTTGGGGATGGCGGACGGGCCGCGGGCGCGGCCGGCGCGCCACGGAATCCGTGCCCGTGCGCCACGGAATCCGCACAAAAAAATCGCGCTGGACCCGGCGGAGTCCAGCGCGATCGATGACGCTTCCTCGGCGGAACTGCTCACGTGCCTCGGGGTGGGCCCTGTTGGGGCAGGACCGACGTCGTATGGAGCTGAGTTACGGGCAGACACCAGGTGGGGGACCCGGTGACTCGGCCCGGTCGTGCGGTTGTTCAGGTGGTGCGGTCGAGCAGATGGAGCGGTGGAGCAGGTCGTGCGGTTGGTCAGGCCTCGCTGCGCTGCTGCGGAATGCCCGCGAGCAACGCGCGGACCTCTGCTTCGCGGTAGCGGCGGTGCCCGCCGAGCGTGCGGATCGACGTGAGCTTGCCAGCCTTGGCCCAGCGCGTGACCGTCTTGGGGTCGACGCGGAACATCGTGGCGACCTCAGCCGGGGTCAGCAGCGGCTCGGCATCAGGGGTGCGAGCGGTCATGAGCGGCCTCCTCGGGAGAACCGAACCATCTCGGTTCTTTCCTCTAAATTCTGCACCTTGACACGCGTTGCCCGAAATGGCGGACGCGGGTCGAGTCGGTTATAGGACGAACGGCTTGTCCTCGGCACTACAACTACACCATCCGTCCAGCCGCGTCGGCCAAACCGATGGAATTGCCCTCCCAGGTGTTCATCAGCGACGGATGCCGATGGACCGTGCCATAACGGACAGTCACACCCCCGTGACAATCGGTCACAGAGTGAGCAGGAGTCCACAGATCCCCCATAGCGCGCATTGCCGAGCATTCCGCACCAGAGCCGGATGGAAGGAGCTCTCCCCGGACTCCTTGTCCTATTTTGGCACGAGGAGGGGTGATGGGCGCAAGGCCCCGGTAAGTGCGGTCCATCACGCTTGACGCAAAAGACCGGATCGGGACCTACGTCCCGACGCTCCCTCACATCATCCGAATCCGCCCGACCGGCACCGCCCGCGAGGGCCGTACGCGGTCCACGACGACGGAATCCGTCGCCACCCGGCCCGCGCCCTGACCGGACGGCCGCCGGATCGCGGCCGGCCGGGTCGGAACCCCGCCGGGAACAGCTTGTCAGGACACTGCCACAGGTACGGACCACATGGGGACTTCCGGCGACCGAATCCGTCGCCCGGCGCCCACCCCGCCCCGACCTGTCCGCCCGGCTCAGTTCGCCGAGCGGCGGTCCCGGACCACGCGCCAGCGCTCCACCAGCCGCGCGTACACCGCCCCGGCCGCCACGCTGTCGCCCGCCCGCAGCGCCGCGATGCCCGCGGCGACGTCCGCGGCCGAGTGGTCCGCCGCGAGATGTTCGGCGGGCAGCGCGTGCACCAGACCGCCGTAGTCGAGCTCCACCAGCGAGCGCGGATGGAACTCCTCCAGCCAGCGCCCCACGTCCACCAGGCCCTCGACGAGCGGTCCGCCGCCCAGTGATTCCTTCAGCGCTTTCAGGCCACGCGCCACCCGCCGCCGCGCCTGCACCATCGGCGTGCGGTAACGCAGCACCGGCGGCGCCCCCTCCCCGGGCCCCGGCTCCCCGTCGCCCGGCCCGTCACCGGCGCCGGAACCCGGCCCGTCCGCGTCCGTCAGGTACTCCCGCTCGTCGTCGGTGACCAGGACGAACCACGCCAGCGGCACCTGCCAGGTCGCGGTACGGATCCAGGGGCGCGCGTCCGGGTTGCGGGCCCGCCAGCGCTCGTAGTCGTCGGCGCTCTGGCGGCGCACCACCGGGGGCAGCACCGCGTCGAGCACCGCCGGGGGCAGCCGGCCCCCGGACGCCAGCTCACCGAGCGCCTGCCAGCCCCGCAGCCGGGTCCGCCACGGGCAGACGCACACCACGCCGTCGACCTCCGTGACGAACGCGTCGTCGCTCTCGTGGACCGGCACCGGGACCGGCGGCACGGGCAGCAAGTCCGCCAGCGAGCGCCGGAGTTCGTCCTGGTACGAGGGGCGGTCGGGGCGGCGGGCGTAACGCGCCCAGTGGCCGCGTTCCGGTTCCGGGAAGGCGGCCACTGGCTCGTACACGCGCAAGTAGGACGCGTACGGCACGATCACCGAGGACACCTTGGGCACCTCTGCTCCCTCCCCCGCCGACCGGCGTGGAAACCTGCGACAAACCCTGATGAATCGTGCCATGTCCGTACTCCGGGAGAGGGTGATCCCCCGCACGTGCCCGTCGCCGTGGCGCGCAGGCTCTAGTCTCGTCCCACCGGGCCCGCCACCCGTACGGGAACCGGCCCACAACCGCCGCTACGTATCCGGGAGTCACCACCGTGACCGATGTAACCGACGGCGTCCTGCACACCCTGTTCCACTCGGACCAGGGCGGCCATGAACAGGTCGTGCTCTGCCAGGACCGTGCCAGCGGCCTCAAGGCCGTGATCGCCCTCCACTCCACCGCGCTGGGCCCCGCGCTCGGCGGCACCCGCTTCTACCCGTACGCGAACGAGGAGGCGGCCGTCGCCGACGCGCTGAACCTCGCGCGCGGGATGTCGTACAAGAACGCCATGGCCGGGCTCGACCACGGTGGCGGCAAGGCCGTCATCATCGGTGACCCGGAGCGGATCAAGACGGAGGCCCTGCTGCTGGCGTACGGCAGATTCGTGGCCTCGCTCGGCGGCCGGTACGTGACCGCCTGCGATGTCGGCACCTATGTCGCCGACATGGACGTGGTGGCCCGCGAGTGCCGCTGGACCACCGGACGCTCCCCCGGGAACGGCGGCGCGGGCGACTCGTCGGTGCTCACCGCGTACGGCGTCTTCCAGGGGATGCGGGCCAGCGCCCAGCATCTGTGGGGCGACCCGACACTGCGTGGCCGGAAAGTAGGGGTCGCGGGGGTCGGCAAGGTCGGTCACCATCTGGTCGAGCATCTGCTGGCCGACGGTGCCGAGGTCGTCGTCACCGATGTCCGCGCGGACGCCGTCCGGCGGCTGACCGATCTGCATCCGCGGGTCACCGTCGCCGCCGACACCGACGCGCTGATCCGGGTCGGCGGACTGGACGTGTACGCGCCCTGCGCGCTCGGCGGGGCCCTGGACGACGACACGGTGCCCGCCCTGACCGCGACCGTGGTGTGCGGCGCCGCCAACAACCAGCTCGCCCACCCCGGGGTGGAGAAGGATCTCGCCGACCGCAGCATCCTCTACGCCCCCGACTACGTGGTGAACGCGGGCGGGGTGATCCAGGTCGCGGACGAGCTGCACGGTTTCGACTTCGACCGGGCCAAGGTGAAGGCCGCGCGGATCTTCGACACCACCCTGGACATATTCACACGTGCAAAGAAGGACGGGATTCCGCCGGCCGCCGCGGCCGACCGTATCGCCGAGCACCGGATCGCCGAGGCGCGTTCCGCGAGCCGCTGAATCCCACCCCGGGGCGGGGGTCCGACACGCGCGGCGCCGCCCCTGTGTGAAGGTGTCGTGACCCTGCCGAGGGGGCTGAGAGATGAGACTCATCCTCCGTCGGCGGGTCGGCCCCTGAGAAGAGGTTAAAATCGCGGGTGACCAGCGAGGACGGGGCGCCTCACCGGTCTTGCGCACCCGCGCGTCCTGCGGGCGACGTACCGTATGACCGCGGGAGCAGGTACCGTGGAAGCCCTACGGACCGGTCTCTCCACGGAGAGTCCGTTCCCGACCATGAACGCGTGTCAAGACTCTGGGGCCACCGAGCCCCGTCACCGAGGGGGTCGAGCCATGGGGCGCGGCCGGGCCAAGGCCAAGCAGACGAAGGTCGCCCGCCAGCTGAAGTACAACAGCGGTGGGACTGACCTCTCACGCCTGGCCAACGAGCTGGGCGCGTCGACTTCGAACCAGCCGCCGAACAGCGAGCCGTTCGAGGACGACGACGAGGACGACAACGACCCGTACGCACGGTACGCGGATCTGTACAACGAGGACGACGACGACGAGTCGGCCGGTGAGTCCGGTCCGTCGGCGCGGCGTCGGGGCGCTTGACGCCACGGCCGTTGCGCGTAACCCGCGTCATCCGTAGCAGCGTCCCCATACTGGTCGGCGGGGTCTTCCGCCGGTGCGTCGGCACACCCTGACGTCACCGTCGGCGGCCGGTCGGCCGACGGCACCTTCCCGGTCCGGGCACATCACGCCGGACCGGGTTTTGTGCTTCCCCGAGGCGGTCCTGGCGGGTCCCACCGCCCACCGCCCCGTACGGCGGGATTCCCGGGTACCCCGGTCCGGCGCCGTCCGTCCGGCCTTTTCGGGCCGGGGGCGGACGGCACCGCGGTCAGCGGATCCCCTCCCCCGCGGTGGGGGCGTGACTACTTCGGGTGGTCGCCGACCAGGGCCGCGCCCGTGCTGTGGTCGCCGCGTTCGGTGATCTCGCCCGCGATCCAGGCGTCCACGCCCCGGTCCGCGAACAGGGTCAGGGCGACCTCGGCCGACTCGGCGGGCACCACGGCCATCATGCCGACGCCCATGTTCAGGGTCTTCTCCAGCTCCAGCCGCTCGACCCGCCCGACCTTGCCCACCAGGTCGAAGATCGCTCCGGGGGCCCAGGTGGAGCGGTCCACGACGGCGTGCAGCCCGTCCGGGACGACCCGGGCCAGGTTGGCGGCGAGACCGCCGCCGGTGATGTGGCTGAAGGCGTGCACCTCGGCGGTACGGGCCAGCGCCAGACAGTCCAGCGAGTAGATCCGGGTGGGCTCCAGCAGCTCCTCGCCCAGGGTGCGGCCGAGCTCGTCCACACGCTGGTCGAGCGAGAGTCCGCCCTGGTCGAAGAGGACATGGCGGACCAGCGAGTACCCGTTCGAGTGAAGGCCGGAGGAGGCCATCGCGATCACCGCGTCACCCGTGCGGATACGATCCGGGCCGAGCAGCCGGTCGGCCTCGACGACGCCCGTACCCGCACCGGCGACATCGAAGTCGTCCGGGCCGAGCAGGCCCGGGTGTTCGGCGGTCTCGCCGCCGACCAGGGCGCAGCCCGCGAGGACGCAGCCCTCGGCGATGCCCTTGACGATGGCCGCGACCCGCTCCGGGTGGACCTTGCCGACGCAGATGTAGTCGGTCATGAACAGCGGCTCGGCGCCGCACACCGCGATGTCGTCCATGACCATCGCGACCAGGTCATGGCCGATCGTGTCGTAGACGCCGAGGCGGCGGGCGATGTCGACCTTGGTGCCGACGCCGTCGGTCGCGGAGGCGAGCAGCGGACGCTCATAGCGCTTGAGCGCGGACGCGTCGAAGAGCCCGGCGAACCCGCCGAGGCCGCCGACGACCTCGGGGCGCCGGGTCTTGCGCACCCACTCCTTCATCAGCTCGACGGCGCGGTCGCCCGCCTCGATGTCGACGCCCGCGCTCGCGTAGCTCGCGCCGGAGCCGGGGCCCGGCGTGCTCACAGGGGATTCAGCAGACATGCTCGCGGAACCTTCGTGTCGTGTCTCGGGGAGGGGGGTTACGGGCGACGGAGCGCGTCGACCGCGGCGGTGGCCGCCGGACCGGCCGCCAGCTCGGTCTGGAGGAGCTGCTTGCCGAGCAGTTCCGGGTCGGGCAGATCCATCGGATACTCACCGTCGAAGCAGGCCCGGCAGAGGTTGGGCTTGGCGATGGTGGTGGCCTCGATCATGGCGTCGAGGGAGATGTACGAGAGGGAGTCGGCCGCCAGCGACCTGCCGATCTCCTCGACGGACATGCCGTTGGCGATGAGTTCGGCGCGGGTCGCGAAGTCGATGCCGAAGAAGCAGGGCCACTTCACGGGCGGCGACGAGATCCGGATGTGGATCTCGGCGGCACCGGCCTCGCGGAGCATCCGGACCAGGGCGCGCTGGGTGTTGCCGCGCACGATCGAGTCGTCCACGACGACCAGTCGCTTGCCCCGGATGACTTCCTTCAGCGGGTTGAGCTTCAGCCGGATGCCGAGCTGGCGGATCGTCTGCGAGGGCTGGATGAAGGTCCGGCCCACATACGCGTTCTTCACCAGACCGGCACCGAACGGGATGCCGGACTCCTCCGCGTACCCGATCGCGGCGGGGGTGCCGGATTCCGGGGTCGCTATCACCAGGTCGGCCTCGACCGGTGCTTCCTTCGCGAGCCGCCGGCCCATCTCCACCCGGGAGAGGTAGACGTTCCGCCCGGCGATGTCGGTGTCGGGGCGGGCGAGGTACACGTACTCGAAGACACAGCCCTTGGGCTTCGCTTCTGCGAATCGTGAGGTGCGGATGCCGTTCTCGTCGACGGCGATGAACTCGCCCGGCTCGATCTCCCGGACATAGGTCGCGCCGCAGATGTCCAGGGCGGCGGACTCCGAGGCGACGACCCAGCCGCGCTCCAGCCGGCCGAGCACCAGCGGGCGGATGCCCTGCGGGTCACGGGCCGCGTAGAGGGTGTTCTCGTCCATGAAGACCAGCGAGAAGGCGCCCATCACCTCGGGGAGCACCTTGGCGGCGGACTCCTCGATGGTCAGGGGCTTGCCGTCGTCGTCGGTCTGGCCCGCGAGGAGCGCGGTGACGAGGTCGGTGTCGTTGGTGGCGGCGACCTGGGTGGCGCGGCCTTCCCGCCGGGGCAGGTCGGCGACCATCTCGGCGAGCTTGGCGGTGTTCACCAGGTTGCCGTTGTGGCCGAGCGCGAGGGAGCCGTGCGGAGTGGCGCGGAACGTGGGCTGGGCGTTCTCCCACACCGATGCGCCGGTGGTCGAGTAGCGGGCGTGTCCTACGGCGATGTGGCCCCTGAGGGCGCCGAGGGAGGTCTCGTCGAAGACCTGGGAGACCAGTCCCATGTCCTTGAAGACGAGAATCTGGGAGCCGTTGCTGACCGCGATACCCGCGGATTCCTGGCCCCGATGCTGGAGGGCGTACAGCCCGAAGTACGTGAGCTTTGCGACCTCTTCGCCCGGAGCCCAGACACCGAAGACGCCACAAGCGTCCTGGGGGCCCTTCTCGCCGGGAAGCAGATCGTGATTGAGTCGACCGTCACCACGTGGCACGGCTCCGAGTGTAGGCGAGATCGACCACCGGTCCGAATTGGGGACGTGTTACGTAAGGCGAATCACTTACCCGCCGGTTCGGCCCCCGGAGCTGCTACGGGCGCGCCCGCGGGGTCACGGTGGCCGTGGCGCCCTTGCCGTCCGGGGCGGTCAGGGTGAGGGAGTCACCGCTCAGCTCATAGGTGATCTTCTTGCCGTCGAAGAGCCGCAGCAGCGCCTTCTCCGTGCGCATCGCCGCAGGCGCGCACATCATGCGGGTCATCGCCGGGGTACCGAAGGTCAGGGTGCCGTCGTCCCCGATCTTCGCGGTGGCCGAGAAGCGGTTGCAGCCGAGGTTGCCGCTCGCCCGGCCGTCCTTCGCGATCGTCAGATGCGCCTTGCCCTCCGTCCCGGCGGGCAGCGAGGCGGACGTCGCGCCGTCGGTGAGGGTCGTGACCGTCCACCGGGTGCCGGTGAGCGGCGCGGGTTCCTCGGCCTTGGCCCGGGTCAGCTCCACGTGATCGCCCTTCGGGGTGGTGAGACGCAAGGTGTCCTTCTCCCGCGTGACCGTGAGACCGCCGGCGGCGAGGGTCCGGGCGAGACGTTCCTCGAAGTCGAGGCTCGTGCACGCGGTCTCCGTCGACACGGCGTCCTTCAGGGTCAGGACGCCGCCCTTGAGATCCGTGCGGGCCCGGAAGTCGTTGCATCCGTAGTTCCCGCTGACCTGGGACTTGTCGTCGAACGTGAGGTGGGTGCCCTCGGGCGCGGGGTGCGGGGTGTCCGCGACGGTCAGGGTGCGGATCGTCCAGCGGGTGTCGGTGAGGGTACCGGCGGTCGTTCCGGCGGCGGGGTCCTTGTCCGTGCCCTTGCCCTCGTCCGCGGGTGTGCTGGTACCGCAGGCCGCGAGGAGTACCGCGGCGACCGCGGTTGCGGTTGCGGTCGCCGCGGTGGCGGGGGCCGCGGATTTCGGGGCGGGGGTGCGCCGTTGCGTGTACATGGCGATCTGACGAGCGAGCGCTCGTTACGGTTCCCCCGGGGGTTCCTTCGCTTGCGCGTCTGGGGTCTGTCCGGCTGGGCGCACTTGTTCCTGTGCCGTCGCTCGTGGGGTGCGCAGTTCCCCGCGGGTCGCCTTCGCTTGCGCTTGCGAGGTCCGTCCGGCGGGGCGTACTCCGTTCCTGTGCCGTCGCTCGTGGGGTGCGCAGTTCCCCGCGGGTCGCCTTCGCTTGCGCTTGCGAGGTCCGTCCGGCGGGGCGTACTTCGTTGCTGTGCCGTCGCTCGGTGGGTTCGCGCAGTTCCCCGCGCCCCTTTGGGGCGCTCCCGGCTTGTTCTTCGGGTCGGTGCCGGTCGGGATTCTCCGTCCTCGATCCGACACGCTCGGTCGGACATCCCCCTTGCCCGGCTGAAGAGCATCGGAGTCTGCGGGCAGAGATTCCCGCCCACCCCCTCCCGTGGCCATGCGACCGCGCGAGGAGGATGGCGAAAAGCAACATCACGGGGCTGAGGCGCCCCTTCAGGGGCGCGGGGAACTGCGCACCCACCGAGCGACAGCACAGGAACAAGTGCGTCAGGCACAGGAAACCCCGGGGCGCGAGCGAAGGCGACCTGCGGGGAACTGCGCACCCACGGACGACCTGTGCGGGAACAAGTACGCCCAGCACAGGGAACTCGGCGGCGCGAGCGAAGGCGACCTGTACAGGGGACTCGGGTGGGGTCAGGGGAGGACTGGGAGGGTGGGGGTGAGGTTGGCTCGGTCGCCGCTGGCCGTGATCCTGCCCGCGGCGACCTCCGTGGACCAGTCGGTGCGCCCCGTCGCGAGCCGCGTCCAGGTGAGGGGGTCGGTCTCGACGACATTCGGCGGGGTACCCCGGGTGTGCCGCGGACCCGCCCCGCACTGGATCACCGCGAACGGCGGGACCCGGACCTCGACCGCGCCCCCCGGCGCCTTGACCGCCAACGCGTCCGCCAGGAACCTCGTGGTGATCGCCTGGGCCTGACGGTCGAACGGCACCCCGAGGTCCGTCGCGTCATTGAGGTCGCCGGTACGGACGACGAGCTCCACGACCCGGGTCACCAGGAAGTCCGCGAGCCGCATCGCCCCGAGCCGCGTCGGGATCAGCCGCTCGTCCGTCACGGTGGCGAGCACCTCGGGGAGACGGTCCGCCGCTCGGGCGAACAGCTCGTCGGTGGTACCCTCCGCCGCCGTCGCCTGTGCGTCTTCGTCCGGCTCGGCGGCCCTGGCGGAAGCCATGGCGGGGTAGTCCATCAGCGCCAACTCCCGCCGCGCGGGCTCGGGAAGCTCCAGACCCCGTACGACGCTCCCGACGGCGACCGACAGATGTGCCGTCAGCTCCCGTACCGTCCGGTCGCCGAGCCGGGTCGGCGCTTGGAGCTGATCGGGGGTGAGCCGCGCGATCCCCTCACGTACCAGCGCGTACTGCGCGAGCACGGCGGCCCTGGTCCTGGCGGGGTCGAACGTACGGACACGCTTCCTGGCGGGCGGCATCCTCCGAGCCTAACCGGGCCGGGTGACACCGCTCGCGACGCTTCTCCCGGTATCGCGGGTCCGCTCCGGCGCCGTGAACGTCTCGCCGCCCGCCGGGAGGCCAACGCCCCGCCAGCGCAACGGGAGGCCGCGGGCCGTGTCCAGGTCCGGGGAGTCCATCAGCTGGAAGTGGAGGTGCGGCTCGGTGGAGTTGCCGGAGTTGCCGCACTCGGCGAGGACGGTGCCCTCGGTGACCCGGTCGCCCGCGCGGACCTTGAGCGAACCCCTCTTGAGGTGGGCGTACATCGCGTAGGTGCCGTCGCCCAGGTCCAGGACGAGGTGGTTCCCGGTGACCCGGTGGGGGCCGGCCATCGCACGGGCCATGCCCTCCAGGAGCATCAGGTAGAACAGGGGCAGCGGCGAAGTACGGCTCAGATGGTCGCGCTGGGAGTCGGACGCCTGGACGACCCTGGCATCGGCGACAGCCAGGACCGGGGAGCCGAACGCGGGATACGCCTGCGGGCGGCGGACCAGGGGCCAGAGCCAGGCGAACCCGGGGCGCTGCGGGTTGGTGGGGCGGCCCGCTATCCGGCGGGGCTCCGGCTCGGCGACGATGTCGATCGCGTACGTCTGGCCGTAGCCGTGGGTGCCGTGGCTGGGGACCTTGTCCGCCGGGCTGTTGACCGCGAGCCAGCGGCCCGTGACGGGTGGGGCGACCTCGATCGGCTCGGTCGTCGCGGCGGGCCCCCTGGACGGGCGGGTCAGATGGGTGAGGAGCAGCAGGACCAGCATGCTCGCGCCCAGGGCCAGCCAGATCAGCGGGAAGGGCGGCTCGTCCAGCCGGTCGACCACGAAGCTGCCGACGACGAGGACGGTCAGGGTCATCCAGACGAGGCGGTAGACGACTGTCAGCGCCTTGTGGGTCGTGCGGGTTCGGGTGCTGGGGCTGGTCGGCATGGTCTCCCCCGGTGTCTCGGGTCGTCCGGTGGTCGTCTCGGTGAGGGTCCCGGTGGTCATGGGGCGGTCGTCAGGGTGAGGGCGACCAGGAGCGGGACCACCCGGGACGGGGGGACCTCGTAGCGCCCGCGGGCCGTGCTGTGCAGCCAGCCCGCGGCGGTGAGCTGACGAAGGTGGTGGTACGTCTGGCCGGTGGTGCCGAGGCCGTCCAGGTCGGTCAGCTCGGCGGCCGTGCGGCGGCCGGTGAGGATCTCGCGCAGCAGTCGCAGCCGCACGGGGTGGCCGAGGGCGGCGAAGGCGTCGGCGCGGTCCGACCAGTCGGCCTGGATGAGGCGGTCGGTCAGCTCCCCGTACTGCCATTCGTAGCGCTCACCGGTGGGCAGGCCGACCGCTCCGGTGAACAGGACACCGCCCTCCCGCGCGCCGGAACCCGCCTGCGCGAGCTGCTCCTTGAAGCCCTCCAGCGCCCAGAACCCCTCGCGGACCGGCGGCTCCGGCCCCGCGTCCCCCTGCTCCGATGACGCCCCCTCCCCGCTCCCGCCTTCCGGGCGCTCCAGCTCCGCCAATCTGCGCTCCAGGTCCGTGACCCGTTCCTCCAGTCCCATGACCCCAACATTACGTAACTACGTAATCCCGCGCAATCATCAGTTCGAGTGAACCCCGCACGGCATGACCCCACCAGCCATGACCGGCAGGGCCCGGGCAGTGTCCGGACATGACCGAACCCCCTGCCCGGCGGCGGCCGGGACAGGGGGTTCGGGGATTCGGGACCGTCAGGCCAGCAGCGCGGGGATCGTCCCCTCGTGGGCCGTCCGCAGCTCCGCCAGCGGCAGGGTGAACTCGCCCTGCACCTCGATCGCGTCGCCGTCGACGACACCGATACGGGCGACGGGCAGACCCCGCGCCCCGCACATGTCGTTGAAACGGAGCTCCTCCGACCTCGGTACGGCGACGACCGCGCGGCCCGCCGACTCCGAGAACAGGAAGGTGAACGCGTCGAGCCCGTCGGGGACGACCAGTCGCGCGCCCTTGCCGCCCCGCAGGCACGACTCGGTGACGGCCTGGACGAGACCGCCGTCCGAGAGGTCGTGCGCCGCGTCGATCATGCCGTCACGGGACGCCGAGATCAGGATGTCGGCGAGCAGCCGCTCCCGCTCCAGGTCCACCACCGGGGGCAGTCCGCCCAGGTGGTCGTGGACGACCTGCGACCAGGCCGAGCCGCCGAACTCCTCGCGGGTGTCGCCGAGGAGGTACAGCAGCTGGCCCTCCTCCGCGAACCCGACCGGGGTGCGGCGCGACACGTCGTCGATGACACCGAGGACCGCGACGACCGGGGTCGGGTGGATCGCGGTGTCACCGGTCTGGTTGTACAGCGAGACATTGCCGCCGGTGACCGGGGTGCCGAGCACCAGACAGGCGTCGGCCAGCCCGCGGGTCGCCTCCGCGAACTGCCACATGACCGCCGGGTCCTCGGGGGAACCGAAGTTCAGGCAGTTGGAGATGGCCAGCGGCCGGGCGCCGCTCGTCGCGACATTGCGGTACGACTCCACCAGCGCGAGCTGCGCGCCCGCGTACGGGTCCAGCTTGGCGTAACGGCCGTTGCCGTCGGTGGCGATCGCGACGCCGAGGTTGGTGTCCTCGTCGACGCGGATCATGCCGGAGTCCTCGGGCTGGGCGAGGATCGTGTTGCCCTGCACGAAGCGGTCGTACTGGTCGGTGATCCACGCCTTGGACGCCTGGTTGGGCGAGGCGACCAGCTTGAGGACCTGGTCCCGCAGCTCCTCGGAGGTGGCCGGGCGGGGGAGCTTGTTCGCGTCGTCGGCCTGGAGGGCGTCCTGCCAGGCGGGACGCGCGTACGGACGCTCGTACACAGGGCCCTCGTGGGCGACCGTGCGCGGGGGCACGTCCACGATCTGCTCGCCGTGCCAGAAGATCTCCAGCCGCTCGCCCTCGGTCACCTCACCGATGACGGTGGCGATGACGTCCCACTTCTCGCAGATCTCCAGGAAGCGCTCGACCTTGCCGGGCTCCACGATCGCGCACATGCGCTCCTGCGACTCGCTCATGAGGATCTCCTCGGGCGAGAGGGTCGCGTCACGCAGCGGGACCGTCTCCAGATCCACGCGCATCCCGCCCGAACCGGCGCTGGCCAGCTCGCTGGTGGCGCAGGACAGACCCGCGCCGCCGAGGTCCTGGATACCGTGGACCAGCTTCTCCGCGAAGATCTCCAGGGTGCACTCGATGAGCAGCTTCTCCTGGAACGGGTCACCGACCTGGACGGCCGGACGCTTGGCCGGGCCCGTCGACTCGAAGGTCTCCGACGCCAGCACCGAGACACCGCCGATGCCGTCGCCACCGGTCCGGGCCCCGTAGAGGATGACCTTGTTGCCCGGGCCGGACGCCTTCGCGAGGTGGATGTCCTCATGCTTCATGACACCCACGCACAGGGCGTTGACCAGCGGGTTGCCCTGGTAGCAGGAATCGAAGACGACCTCGCCGCCGATGTTCGGCAGGCCCAGGCAGTTGCCGTAGCCGCCGACGCCCGCGACGACACCGGGCAGTACGCGCTTGGTGTCGGGGTGGTCCGCGGCGCCGAAGCGCAGCGGGTCCATCACGGCGACCGGACGGGCGCCCATCGCGAGGATGTCCCGGACGATGCCGCCGACGCCGGTGGCCGCGCCCTGGTAGGGCTCGATGTACGAGGGGTGGTTGTGCGACTCGACCTTGAAGGTGACCGCGTAGCCCTGCCCGACGTCCACGACACCGGCGTTCTCGCCGATACCGACGAGCATCGCGTCGTTCTCGGGGGCCTTCTCGCCGAACTGCCGCAGGTGGACCTTGCTGCTCTTGTACGAGCAGTGCTCCGACCACATGACCGAGTACATGGCGAGCTCGGCGCCGGTCGGGCGGCGGCCGAGGATCACGCGGATACGGTCGTACTCGTCCCGCTTGAGCCCGAGTTCCTGCCAGGGCTGCTCGGCTTCCGGGGTGCCGCCGGCGTGCTTGACCGTGTCCAGCGTCATGCCGCGGCCCCCTTCTGTACGAGGTTGGTCAGGATCGAGGTGAAGAACCCGAGGCCGTCGGTGCGGCCGGTGCCGGTCAGGGACTCGACGGCGTGCTCGGGGTGCGGCATCAGCCCGACGACGTTCCCGGCGGCGTTGCTGATGCCGGCGATGTCGCGGAGCGAGCCGTTGGGGTTCACGTCCAGGTAGCGGAAGGCGACCCGGCCCTCCGCCTCCAGCTCGTCCAGGACCCGCTCGTCCGCGACGTACCGGCCGTCGATGTTCTTCAGCGGAATGGAGATCTCCTGGCCGGCCGTGTAATCGGCGGTCCAGGCGGTGGCCGTGGTCTCGACCCGGAGCCGCTGGTCACGGCAGATGAAGTGGAGGTGATTGTTCCGCAGCATCGCGCCCGGGAGGAGATGCGTCTCGGTGAGCACCTGGAATCCGTTGCAGATTCCGAGAACCGGCATTCCGGCCTTTGCCTGCGCGATGATCGTCTCCATCACGGGCGAGAACCGGGAGATCGCACCGGCCCGCAGATAGTCGCCGTACGAGAATCCGCCCGGGAGTACGACCGCGTCGACCTGCTTCAGATCCTTGTCCCGGTGCCACAGCGGAACCGCCTCGGCACCGGCCACGCGCACCGCGCGCTGGGTGTCACGATCGTCCAGGGTGCCCGGAAAAGTGACGACTCCGATACGGGCGGTCACTTCGCCCCGGCCTTTCCGGCGGCTGACTCCTCGTCGACCCTGACGACGAAGTCCTCGATCACGGTGTTGGCGAGGAAGGTCTCCGCCATCTCGTGAATACGGGCGAGGGCGGCTTCGTCCACCGGCCCGTCGACCTCAAGTTCGAATCGCTTTCCCTGACGGACGTCCGCGATGCCGTCGAAGCCCAGGCGCGGCAGCGCACGCTGCACCGCCTGTCCCTGGGGGTCGAGGATCTCCGGCTTGAGCATGACGTCGACTACGACGCGTGCCACTGGCACTCCCGGTGTGTGGTGCTGAGCAGGTCGCTTCAGACTACCCGCACAAAATTTCTACTCGCGTAGATTCGTAGCTACCTACGTGACCGTCATCACCCGGCGCTGATCGTCGCGGTGACCTTCACGGAAAATCCCGGAAAAAACCCGGCCCGGCAATACGCACGACACGGACCGGACACGCTGACCGTAATAACAGGGCTTCCCCATTCAATGCCGGAGCCTGTACAAAGTAAATGGCCATAGCTTATTTTGCCTCAAGAAGCCGGACAGTCGGCATCACCGCACCTCAACGCGGTGGGGTCGCACGAAGGGAACGATATTCGTGGCGCAGCGTGTCGTAGTCACTCTCCATGACGACATCGACGGCGGGGAAGCGGCGGAAAGGATCGTCTTCGGGCTGGACGGGAAGTCGTACGAGATCGATCTCAGCCAGGCCAATGCGCGAAAACTGCGGAAGGTGCTGGCGCCGTACGTGCACGCGGGACGCAAGGCGCGGAGCGCCTCCGGCGGGGTGAAGGTGTACCGGCACACCGCGTTGACGCCCGATCCGGCGGCGGTGCGGGCGTGGGCCCGGTCCCATCGGATGGACGTGCCGCCGCGGGGGCGGATTCCCAAGCGGGTGTACGAGGCGTTCGAGGCGGCGCAATAGCCTTGCCGGCTCGGTTTGCGGTTATCGCTTGCCCGTACATGTTCCTGTACGGGGTGTTCGTGGGTTTTGCGTAGTTCCTCTCGGCCCTGGATTTCCCGTACGGGTCGCCTTCGCTCGCGCCCCCCGGGTTTCCTGTGCTGGGCGTACTTGTCCCTGTGCGGGTTGCTCGTCGGGTGCGCAGTTCCTCGCGGGTCGCCTTCGCTCGCGCCTCCGGGTTTCCTGTGCTGGGCGCACTTGTCCCCGTGCGGGTCGCTCGTCGGGTGCGCAGTTCCTCGCGCCCCTGGGTCTGTCCGGCTGGCCGTACGTGTTTCTGTGCGGGTCGCTCGGTGGGTGCGCAGTTCCTCGCGCCCCTGGATGCTGCCCTCTTACGGTCGCTCTTCGGGTGCGGGGCCGTCCTCGTCTTTGCGCAGTTCCCCGCGCCCCTTTGGGGCGCCCACCTGGGGCTGTCCGACAGGTGCGGGTCCTTCGCTTGCGGAACGGTCCTCCTCGCGGACTCGCGCTGCTGCGGGAGGGGGTGGGCGGGAATCTCTGCCCGCAGACTCCGATGCTCTTCAGTCCGGCAAGGGAACGTCCTGCCGAGCGCGTTGGAGCGAGGACGGAGAATCCCGACCGGCACCGACCCCAAGAACCGGCCGGACGCGCCCCAAAGGGGCGCGGGGAACTGCGCACAACCCACGAGCGACGGCGCAGGGACAACCGCGCCCAGCCGGACAGACCTGGGACGACCCGCACAGGGACAAGTACGCCCACCGGGACGGACCTCGGAAGCGCGAGCGAAGGCGACTTGCGGAGCACCCCCCGTGATCAGCTAGAGTTTGGAACACGCCGAAGGGGCGGGGCCGAAAAGCCCGGCCCACCAGGTCACGCGGGTGTAGTTCAGTAGTAGAACATCCCCCTTCCAGGGGGAAGGCGCAGTGTGCGATCCCTGTCACCCGCTCCACCCTCCTTGCCAGTCCACCCCGGTGGATCAGGTAAGGTGGTGCTCGCGCCGATCGGTGAAAGCCGGTCGGATGCTGTGCGGACGTAGCTCAGTTGGTAGAGCGCAACCTTGCCAAGGTTGAGGTCGCGAGTTCGAACCTCGTCGTCCGCTCCAGAAGTACTCGCAGTTCAGGGAAACCCCGGTCGATGACTGGGGTTCTTTGCTGTCCGGGGCCGGACAGCGGTCCGGACCTTACGCCGATCTGACATTTGTCATGGCCACTGGTGACACCCGGCACCTCCCTCCGGTCCCCGCTGCGGCGACACTCTTCTCATGACTACCGAAGTGACCGAAGAGCGCGTGATCGACGTGACCGATCTGCGTCGCGTCTACGGGGGCGGTCCCTCCGGGCGTGACAAGAGCGGGCAGAAGACCCAGTTGTTCGAGGCCGTCCGGGGAGTGACCTTCTCCGTGGGCCGCGGCGAACTCTTCGCCCTGCTCGGCACGAACGGCGCCGGGAAGACCTCGACCCTCGAACTGCTGGAGGGCCTCGCGCCCCCCGCGTCCGGCCAGGTCAGCGTCCTCGGCCATGATCCCTACCGGGACCGTGCCGCGATCCGGCCACGGATCGGCGTGATGCTCCAGGAGGGCGGCTTCCCGTCCGAGCTGACGGTGCGCGAGACCCTGCGGATGTGGGCGGGCTGCACCAGCGGCGCCCGCCCCGTGGGTGAGGCGCTCGACATCGTGGGCCTCACCCGCCGCGGTGGCGTCCGCGTCAAGCAGCTCTCCGGCGGTGAACGCCGCCGGCTGGACCTGGCGCTCGCGCTGCTGGGCCGCCCCGAGGTGCTGTTCCTGGACGAGCCGACGACCGGACTCGACGCGGAGGGCCGCCGCGGCACCTGGGACCTGGTGCGGGAGCTGCGTGACAGCGGCACCACCGTCCTGCTGACCACGCACTACCTGGAGGAGGCGGAGGATCTCGCCGACCGGCTGGCGATCCTCCACGAGGGGCGTATCGCGGCCGGGGGCACCGTCGAGGAGGTCGTCGCCTCGCAGCCCTCGCTGATCTCCTTCCAGCTCCCCGACGGGTACTTCGTCGGGGACCTCCCGCCGCTGGCCCAGCTCGGGGTCACCGGGCACGAGACCCGGGACCGCACCGTCAAGCTGCGTACCCATGAACTCCAGCGCGCCGCGACCGGGCTCCTGCTGTGGGCCGAGCGCGAACGGCTTGAACTGCGCGGGCTCGACGTACGGTCCGCGTCCCTGGAGGAGGCGTTCCTGCGGATCGCCCGGGACGCGGAGGAAGGCGCCACCGCCGGCGCGGACACCCATGAGAAGGAGCCGGCGCTGTGAGCACCGCGATGACCAAGCCCCCGTCCGGCCGGACCGCGCCGCGCGCCGGGGCGACCGCCACCACCACCGCGGCCGGCCGGATGCGTTCGCTCGCCCGCGCCGAACTGACCCTGCTGGTACGCAGCAAGGGCACGCTGTTCGCGGCGGCGGTCGTCCCGCTGATCCTGCCGTTCAGCATCCGCTCCGCCACCGACAGCATGGACCTCGAAGGCACGGGGCTGTCGCTCGGCACGATCCTGCTGCCCGCGTCCGTCGGCTTCTCGCTGCTGTTCGCCGTGTACATCGCGCTGACCACGATCTATGTCACCCGGCGCGAGGAACTCGTACTGAAGCGGCTGCGGGTCGGGGAGCTGCGGGACACGGAGATCCTCGCCGGAGCCGCGCTGCCCTCGCTGTGCATCGCGGTGGCGCAGATCGTGCTGCTCGTCACCGGCTGCATGATCATCCTGGACGTGGGTCCCCCGAAGGCCCCGCATCTCGCGCTCGCCGGAGTGGTCCTGGGGCTGGCGCTGTCCGCCTCGCTCGCCGCCGTCACCGCGGCGTTCAGCCGCAGCGCGGAGAGCGCGCAGGTCACCAGCATGCCGGTGGTACTGGTGTCGATGCTCGCCTCCGGGATCACCGTCCCGCTGGAGGTGTTGCCCGACCGGCTCGCGCAGATATGCGAGATGCTGCCGCTGACCGGGGTGATCTCCCTGGTACGGGGCGGCTGGACCGGCACCATGTCCGGTGCCGACACCCTGGCCGCGCTGGCCACGGCGGTGGCCTGGACGCTGCTCGCGGTGTTTGCTGTACGACGGTGGTTCCGCTGGGAACCCCGGCACTGAGCGCGCGGCGGCGCACCCGGAGGCCACGGCCGACGGGTGCGCCCGCCCCCGTACAGGAACACGGACGTAGCGGACACGGACGTAGCGGAACACAGACGTAGCCGAACACAGGCGCGGCGGACACGGACCTACCGGAACGCAGGCGGATCCGGGCACGGCCGAGTCGGAACACAGGCGTATCGGAACACGGGCGAGAGAGAAGCGGTGGCATGCGCGAGCCGGGTGCCTGGTGGCAGCGGAAGAGCACGACCGCGAAGGTGGAGACGTACACGCGCTGGTCGTTCCACGCGTTCGCCGTGATCGAATTCGGCGTCATCGGCGTCGTCCCGATAACGGCGATGCCGGTGGTACCGGGGGCCACCCTGCTGGTGCTGGTGCTGGTGCATGTCGTCGTGGGTTCGCTCACCGTGTCCCGGGCCATGGACTGGGCCACCGGCACCCGGGACCGTCCGCTCGGGTTGCTGATCACCCTCGCGGTCACCACGGCCGTCGTGGCCGTGGTGGGGCTGGTGGTCGGCACCTGGGGGCAGGATCTGGACCGCCCCGGCACCCCCGAGGAGATGGCACGGCTGTCCGCCACCGGGTCGTTCTTCCTGGGGGTGATGGCCTTCGGGCTGGGGATCTTCGCCCTCGCGGTACGCGGTCCCCGGCGGATCGCCGCGTGTGTGACGTTGTCGGGCGTGGCGGCGGGCGCGGCGTTCATCGCGGTCGGGTTCTCCCCGGGGGCCTCGGTCGTCACCGGGCTGCTGGTCGTCGTCTTCTCCGGGTTCTTCGCCCTGACCGCGGTGTTCTCCATGTGGCTGCTGCGTGCCGTCCTCGAACTCGACGAGGCGAGGGAGACCCGGGCGGCGCTCGCCGTCGCCGAGGAACGGCTGCGGTTCGGCCGCGATCTGCACGATGTCCTCGGCCGCAATCTCGCCGTCGTCGCGCTGAAGAGCGAACTGGCCGTCCAGCTGGCGCGCCGCGAACGGCCCGAGGCCGTGGAGCAGATGATCGAGGTGCAGCGGATCGCGCAGGAGTCGCAGCGGGAGGTGCGGGAGGTGGTCCGCGGCTACCGTGAGGCCGATCTCTCCGCGGAGCTGGCCGGGGCCCAGGGCGTGCTCACCGCCGCCGGGATCGACTGCCGGGTCACCGGCTCGGCCGGTCGGCTCCCGGCCGGGGTCCAGTCGGTGCTCGGCTGGGTGGTCCGGGAGACCACCACGAACGTCCTGCGGCACGGCGACGCCGCGCACTGCGCGGTGACCCTGACGGAGGCGGACGGGACGGCGACCCTGATCGTGGAGAGCGACGGGGTGACCGCCACCGACGGCACGGGACCCGCGGACGGCACCGGGCCCGACGACTGCGGCGGACCGGCCGTCGGCGGCGGCACCGGACTCGCGGGGCTGCGGGAGCGGCTGGCCCGGGTCGACGGCACGCTGGAGGCCGGGATCGCCGGGGTCGCGGACCGGGTCGGCGGACGGGTGTTCCGGGTCGTCGCACGCGTACCCGTCGGGGTGGCAGGCCGTACGCCGGGCAGCACGTCCGCCCGTACCCCGGGCGGCACATCCGGCCCTGCCCAGGGCAGCACGTCCGGCCCTGCCCCGGGCAGCGCCTCCGTACGGAACCCGGGCGGCGCGGCGTCCGTACGGGCCCGGGGGGCCACCAGCGGCGGGGACCGCACCAGGTCATCCGAGGACCGCACCAGGTCGTCCGAGAACCGCGGCGGGCCGGCCGTGGACCGGACGGAATCGGCCGCGGACCGCACGGAGTCGGCGGACCGCACCGGGTCGTCCATCGGCCGCACGGAGTCGGCGGACCGCACCGGTTCCGCAGAGGGAGAGACATCATGAGCACGGCACCCAGCGCACCCCGGGTACGGGTCCTGCTCGCCGACGACGAGCATCTGATCCGGGGCGCGCTCGCCGCGCTGCTCGCGCTGGAGGACGATCTGCTGGTGGTCGCCGAGGCCGCGTCCGGTCCCGAGGCGCTCGCGATGGCCCGCGCCCATGTCCCGGACGTCGCCGTCCTGGATCTGGAGATGCCCGGCGCCGACGGTGTGAGCGTGGCCACATCCCTGCGGGCGGAACTGCCCGGCTGCCGGGTCATGATCGTCACCAGCCACGGCCGCCCGGGGCATCTGAAGCGGGCGCTGGCGGCGGGGGTGCGCAGCTTCGTCCCCAAGACGGTCAGCGCGCGGCAGCTCGCCGAGATCATCCGCACCGTCCACGCCGGGAACCGCTACGTCGACCCCGAGTTGGCCGCCGACGCGATCTCCGCCGGGGACTCCCCGCTGACCGCCCGGGAGGCCGAGGTGCTGGACCTCGCCGCCGACGGCGCCCCCATCGCGGAGATCGCGGAGCGCGCGGCGCTCTCCCCCGGCACGGTCCGCAACTATCTCTCGTCGGCCGCGACGAAGCTCGGGGCGGAGAACCGTCATACGGCGGTGCGGCTCGCCAGGGACCGCGGTTGGGTATAGTGGGCGTCGCCCGAGAGGGCACCGGCGGACGTAGCTCAGTTGGTAGAGCGCAACCTTGCCAAGGTTGAGGTCGCGAGTTCGAACCTCGTCGTCCGCTCCGGAACGAAAAGCCCCGGCCCACAGGCCGGGGCTTTTCGCGTACCCCTGGCACCGCGGGGGGGGGCCGGGCCCTCCGTCCAGGCCCCCCGTCCGCAGGTCCGCTACCAGCGCTCGCCCGTCAGGCGCTCGTACGCCTCCAGGTATTTCGCGCGGGTCGCGGCGACGATCTCCTCGGGCAGCGGGGGCGGCGGCTGCTCGGCGGCGCGGTCCCAGCCGGAGGCCGGGGAGGTCAGCCAGTCCCGGACGAACTGCTTGTCGTAGCTCGGCTGGGCACGGCCCGGCTCCCACGTCCCGGCGGGCCAGAACCGGGACGAGTCGGGGGTGAGCACCTCGTCCGCGAGGGTCAGGGTCTCCCCGTCGAAACCGAACTCGAACTTGGTGTCCGCGAGGACGATGCCCCGCTCCCGCGCGATGCCCCGGGCGCGGCCGTAGACGTCGAGGGTGGTCCGCCGCAGCTGAGCGGCGGTCGGGGCGCCGACCTGGCGGACGACCTCCTCGTAGCTGACGTTCTCGTCGTGGTCGCCGACCGCCGCCTTCGTCGCCGGGGTGAAGATCGGCTCGGGCAGCTCGGAGCCGTCGTCGAGGCCCTCGGGCAGCGGGAGACCGCAGACCGTACGGGACAGGCGGTACTCGGTCAGTCCCGAACCGGCGAGATAGCCGCGCGCCACGCACTCCACCGGAACCATCCGCAGCGACTTGCAGACCAGGGTGCGGCCGGCCCAGTCGGCGGGGGCGCCCTCGGGCAGCTCCGTGCTCAGCACATGGTTCGGGGCGAGGTCCGCGAGCTGGTCGAACCACCACAGCGAGAGCCGGGTGAGGACCCGGCCCTTGTCGGGGATCTCCGTCGGCAGCACCCAGTCGTACGCGGAGATCCGGTCACTGGCGACCATCACCAGATCGCCCGCCCCGTCGCGGTACAGGTCGCGGACCTTGCCCGTGTGCAGATGCACCAGGCCCGGGACCTGCGGCGGCTCGGGCTTTTCGACGAATCCGGACACGGTGCCTCCCCGTGGAGATGTACAAGTGCGGTGCTGCCGCGATTGTCCCGTACCGGGGTCGTCACGGGGGTGGTGGGGGTGCCGGGCCGGGTGGGTCAGTCGCGTTTGCAGATGCGGTCGAGCAGGTTCGCGGTGGCCCGCTGCACCCGGGCGTCCACATGGCCGGGGCGGTCGAGGGCCGGGGACCACGCGAACGTCCCCGACGCGAAGACCAGCGCGCCCGACGGCGCCCGGTACAGGGACGTCTCCTGGTGGCGGCGGCCGCCACCGCCGTCCCGGTACGGGGAGTGGGCGAGCAGGACCCGCTCTTGGTGCTCGGGCAGCGGGGTGCGCGGGAAGTAGCGGTCGGCCTCGCCCGCGACCATCCCGGGCAGTTCGTCGCCGTCGTGGGCGCCGGTCGCCTCCCACATCCAGTGCCCGGCGTTGCGGACGATCAGCGGGTGGGGCTCCGGCACCCGGCCCGCGTACTGGATGCCGATGAGGTGCTGCTCCGGGCGGTCGATCTCCCGCCACAGCGCGGATCTGCCGGGGCCCCTGCGTTTTCGGCAGGTCAGCAGCCGGTCCGGGGTACCGGCCGGGGAACCGCTCAACTCGATCTGCCAGTACATGGTGTTGGCCGACAGGAACACCAGCGAGGTGCCCTGTGCGCGGGCGCCCTCCACGGTCCGCCGCATCGCCGCTGACCAGTACTCGTCATGCCCCGGGAACACCAGGCCGCGGTAGCGGGCGGGGTCGACCCGGCCCGCGTGCAGATCGGTGGCGTCCGCGTACGCGAGGTCGTAGCCGTAGCGCTCGGCCCAGCGGATGAAGTCGTACGCGTGGCCCACGTGCAGCGGCAGGCCCGCGCCCGCGTACGGGCGGTCGAACGACACGGTGGTCGCGGCGTCCCGCTCCCCGAGGAGACGGCCCTGCTCGTCCCACGCGTGGTAGAGGCTCGCGCCCGTCCGGCCGTCCTCGGGGTAGAGGTTGTACGCCTGCCAGGTGATGTCGGGGAGCAGCAGCAGCAGGTCCGCCGGGCGGTCGTCGCGGACGGTGAACGGGATGTGCGAGCGGTAGCCGTCGGCGGTGGTCAGCACGGCGACGTACGCGCCCGGGTTCCAGTACGACGGGACCTGGAGACGCCAGGACATCCACCAGTGGTGGCACGAGACCGCGCGGTCGGCGGTGAGCGGCGCGGGCTGGACGATGCCGGAGAGCCGGGGGCTGGTGGTGATCTGCGCGGCGCCGTCGCCCGCGTAGTGGCCGATGCGGTAGATGTCCACGCTGAACTGCTGCGGGGGGTCGACGGTGATCCGGAAGTCGATGGCCTCGCCCGGGGCGACCGCGGCGGTCGAGGCGAAGCCCTTGATCTGGCGGTGCACGTCGTCCGCGGTGCGCAGGCCCGTGGACGGGCGGGGGTCGGGAGGGCCGGCGGGGCGGGTCCGGCGGCCGGGTCTGCCGCGCGGGCGGCCCTGCTCCGGGGAGGTCCGCTCCGGGGGGGTGTCGACGTACCAGGGGACCACATGGCCCGTGTCGTCGAAGTAGTGGTCGCGCCCGCGCAGCCAGGGCAGGGGTCCCTGGCCGAAGGGGTCGGTGACGGCGTGGGCGAGGGCGCCGGATTCCCATCGCCTGGTGTGTTCCGGCTGTGCCATGTGGCGCCCTCCCTGAGTCCCCCGGCTCTCCGCGCGATGCCGCGCGGCGGCCCACCCAGCACATCACATTGCGCATGCGGCCCGTCACCGTTCGTCGTTATTTGACCGCGGGGGAACGATTCGTTTACCCCGGGGTGGGAGTACGCGGGGGTACGCGGGTGCTCTGCGTGGGGCGTTCGTGGTGCGTTCGGCCGTGGTGCGTTCGGCCGTGGGGCGTTCGTTCCCGGGGCCTTGGTTTCGCGGGGCGTTCGTACGCGGGTGCGCTGCGGGGCGTTCGGCGGTTTCCGGGGTGGGCGGCGATGCCTGTGTGCGGCGCCGGTGCGCGGGGTTCGGCGGGGCGGGCGCCGTCCGGGGCGTGCCGTCGGGGCGCCGCTGTTCGGGCGCCGCCGTCTCGGCGTACGGGGGCCGCTGCCCGTACAGGTGCCGCCCGACGTAGCGGCGTGCCGCTCGCCGTACAAGGCGTGCCGCTGTCCGTACGGCGGTGGGTGTGGGGGCGTGGGGGGGCGCCACGGTCACCGGGCGGTCAGATGAGGCGCAGGGGTTTGTCCGTACGGATCGACTGGGTGGCGAGCCAGCTGCGCAGCGGACCGGCGTCCCCGTCGTCGACCAGGGAGAACACCCGGGACGAGAGATCCCCCGCGCGGCGCCCGCCCACCAGGAGGGAGGGGCCGTCCAGCCAGTCGAGGCCGGGCACCGCCCCGCCCGTGTCCACCGCGGCGCAGCACACCATCGCCAGGACATGGTCGGCGAGCAGATCGCGTTCGCTGCGCGGCGGTTGCAGCGGGAAGAGCGGCACCATCCCCTCGTTCCACAGGAGTTCGTCGGGGTGCTGACCGGGGCGGGGTGCCTGGGCCGCGTCCCCCTCGGTCTCCTCCCGGGACACCCACGCGCTGAGCGCCGACGCGACGGCTGCCGCGCGCGCGTTGTCCGGGCTGTCGTCCGGGGCGATCCGGGGCACCGGCGCGACCGCCGCCGATCCGGATATCGGGGCGCTGTCGGCCACCGTCAGCCGGTCGAGGACCCGGGCGAGCGTGGCGCCCTGGGAGCCGCGGCGCTCACCGAGGCCGTCGAGGACCTTGTGCAGCCGGGCCGCCTCGGTGCGCCACGTACGGTCGACGACCTCCTCGGGGTACGCCTGCCAGTCGACCGGCGCCCATTCGCGGCCGGGCTCGGTGGGGGCGCCGTGGAACAGCCGGGCGGCCAGCAGGGACGCGGCCTCGTCCACCGCGCCGGGCTCCTCCAGCAGATCGCACGCGGGCCGCTCCCCCAGCCGCGCGGTGAACCCTTCCGCGAGGCGGTCGCGGCGGGACAGCTCGGTCAGCGCGGCGACCACTCCCGCGTCGAGCCGTGAGGGCCAGCGGCCGACCCGCCACGCGGGCAGCGCGACCCTGGTCAGCAGCCGGTCCCACCCGGCGTACGCGAGGCCCACCTGCTCCTGCGCGACGATCCGCAGGCCGTAGTCCACGCTCTGCGCCCGGTCCGCGGCGGCGGCGGCCACCCCGCGCTCCATCTCGGCGGCATGCTCCCGGCAGGCCCGCAGCAGCAGCCGCGCCACCCGGCCGACCGCGCCGAGCACCAGCCGTGTGAGCGGGCCCCGGTGGGGCTCGGACGCCACGGCCACGGCGGCGTCCAGCCCCCGGACGAAGCGGCGGGCGGCGGCGATGTCGGGGTGCGCCGCGGGGCCCGTACCGGCGACGACCGGGGCGAGCACCGCGCGCAGCTCGGCGACCCGCATCCACCACAGGAACGGCGACCCGATGATCAGTACGGGGGCGATCGGCGCCCCGCGGTCGGGGTCCTCCCCGGTCCGCCCGGCCGGCCCGGTCCGGCCGGGGGCGTCGGCGGAGGTGTCCCCGGCCGCCTTCGGGGCCCGCGCGCGGTGCGCGCGGTCCTCCAGCCAGCTGTCGCAGTCGGGGGTCAGGGCTATGGCGGACGGCATGGGGACGTCGAGGCGGTCCGCGAGGTCCCGCACCAGGCGGTAGAGGTCAGGGGCGGCGCTCTCGGCGATCGGCACCGTGGGACTCATGGCGGGCCGGGAACGGCTGATGACCAGGCCGATGACCGCCGCCGCGACGAGCACCGCCACGGCCGTCCCGGTGAGGATCAGACGCGCCAGCTCCACGCCGCCCCCCGCGTCCACATGTCCCGTGACCTGGGCGGCGAACAGCACCACGGCTCCCGCCGCGGGCAGCAGCGCCACGGCGGTCGCCCTGCTGCGGACCCGCAGCACGGCGAGGGCCCGGGAGCGCGCGGAACGCGCGTCCGTCTCCACACCCGTCTCCGACACGACCGGACCTCACCCCCTACTGCCCGCCCGGCACGCTCCGGCGCCGACGGGCTCCCATGGCGTTGTTCACTCCCCCACTGTGGCACCGGCCACTGACAACGCAATGCCGGTGGGCCATGTGCCGGAACGCATGCGCCGCACCCTAGTTGGGCCCTCGCGTCCCGTCAGCCGTATAGACCATTGGTCACTCGATGGAATGGCTTTGGGCAGAGGTTTGTCGCGATCGCGCGTCACGATACGAACTGATAGCCGAGCGCGTACGACTCCCCGCACGCCCCACCCCACCGCCGTACGCCCGCCCACCGCCCACGACGCGCCCCCGCGGGTCGCCTTCGCTCGCGCTCCCGAGGTCTGTCCAGCTGGACGTACTCGTCCCTGTGCCGTCGCTCGCGGGGTGCGCAGTTCCCCGCGCCCCTGGGTCTCCTGTGCTGGGCGCACTTGTTCCCGTGCGGGTACTCGGTGGTTCTGCGCAGTTCCCCGCGGGTCGCCTTCGCTCGCGCTCCCGAGGTTTGTCCGGCTGGACGCACTTGTCCCTGTGCGGTCGGACGGGGTCGCGCAGTTCCCCGCGCCCCTGGGTCTGCTGTGCTGGGCGTACTTGTTCCCGTGCGGGTACTCGGTGGTTCTGCGCAGTTCCCCGCGGGTCGCCTTCGCTCGCGCTCCCGAGGTCTGTCCGGCTGGACGCACTTGTCCCTGTGCCGTCGCTCGCGGGGTGCGCAGTTCCCCGCGCCCCTGGGTCTCCTGTGCTGGGCGTACTTGTTCCCGTGCAGGTACTCGGTGGTTCTGCGCAGTTCCCCGCGCCCCTGAAGGGGCGCCCCCTTGCTGCTGTCCTCAGTCTGCGGGGGCGGGGTTGAACCCTCCTCCTCCCGCACTCGCTCGGCTGCGGGAGGGGGTGGGCGGGAATCTCTGCCCGCAGACTCCGATGCTCTTCAGCAGAGCCACTTCACGTCCGACCGAGCGCGTTGGAGCGAGGACGGAGAATCCCGACCGGCCCCGACCCGAAGAACCCGCCGGATGCGCCCCAAAGGGGCGCGGGGAACTGCGCAAGAACGAGGGCAGACCCGCACCCGAAGAGCGACCGCAAGGGGGCAGCACCCAGGGGCGCGGGGAACTGCGCACCCACCGAGCGACCGCACAGGAACAAGTGCGCCCAGCACAAGAAACCCCAGGGCGCGAGCGAAGACGACCTGCGGGGAACCGCGAACCACCGGGCGACCCGGGCAGGGACAAGTGCGCCCCGCCGGACAGACCTCAGAGGCGCGAGCGAAGGCGACCCGCCGCTTTCTCCGCGATGTCCGTACGGTGCTGACCGCCGTCCAGCCGGACCCGGCCGAGCGCCGCGTACGCCCGCTGCCGGGCCTGCGCGAGGTCCGAGCCGGTCGCCGTCACCGACAGCACCCGCCCGCCCGCGCTGACGACCCGGTCACCGTCGCGCTTGGTCCCGGCGTGCAGGACGTACGCGTACGGGGCGTCCTCCGAGGCGACCGCTTCCAGACCCTCGACGGGGTCGCCGGTGCGCGGGGTGCCGGGGTAGTTGTGCGAGGCCACGACCACGGTGACCGCCGCGTCACCGCTCCAGCGGAGCGGTTCGAGGTCCGCGAGGGTGCCCTGGGCGGCGGCCCGCAGCACCCCGCCGAGCGGGGTCCGCAGCCGGGCCAGGACGACCTGCGTCTCCGGGTCGCCGAAGCGGGCGTTGAACTCGATGACCCGGACCCCGCGCGAGGTGATCGCGAGCCCCGCGTACAGCAGGCCCGAGAACGGGGTGCCGCGCCTGCGCAATTCGTCGACGGTCGGCTGGAGCACCGTCTCCATGACCTCCGCGACCAGCTTGGGGTCGGCCCACGGCAACGGCGAATAGGCGCCCATACCACCGGTGTTGGGACCCTCGTCACCGTCGAGCGCACGCTTGAAGTCCTGCGCGGGCTGGAGCGGGACGACCGTGACGCCGTCGGTGATCGCGAAGAGCGAGACCTCGGGACCGTCCAGGAACTCCTCGATGACGACACGGTCGCAGGCGATCGCGTGCTCCCGCGCGGCGGCCAGGTCGTCGGTGACCACGACGCCCTTGCCCGCGGCGAGCCCGTCGTCCTTGACGACGTACGGGGCCCCGAAGGCGTCGAGCGCCTCGTCGGCCTCCTCCGCCGTCGTGCACACGTAGCTGCGCCCGGTCGGTACCCCGGCGGCGGCCATGACGTCCTTGGCGAACGCCTTCGAACCTTCCAGTTCCGCCGCCTCACGCGACGGTCCGAAGCAGTCGACACCCGCCGCCCGGACGGCGTCCGCGACGCCCGCGACCAGCGGGGCCTCGGGGCCGACGACCACCAGGTCGGCTTCGAGCCGCGACGCGAGCGCGGCCACGGCGGCCCCGTCCAGCTGGTCGACGGCATGGAGTTCGGCCACGTCGGCGATACCCGCGTTGCCTGGCGCGCAGTGCAACGAGGTGACGTCGGGGTCGAGGGACAGTGAGCGGCACAGGGCGTGTTCGCGGGCGCCGCCGCCGATGACGAGGACCTTCACAGCCGCCACCCTAACCGCCACCGCCCACCCCCTTGTGCGGGCGTCCGACGCGCGGACTCCCCGGCCTTGGGAGGTTCCTCCTAGTCAGCCACGTCACCGCCGTAAGCGATGTTGCTGTTGCGGCAAATCTGATTGCCGAATCCGGCGGACCGGCCGGAAGGTGGTGGGACGGAGAGCCGGACAACGACGAAGGGCCCGGGGCCCTCGCGGGAGGCGATGACATGAAGCACGGCGGCGGTGGCGATGTGAACGGGATCAAGGATGACCTCGGGGATGACCTCGGGCTCGGCGACGGGCGGTACGACGTGGTGGTGGTCGGGGGCGGAGCGGCGGGGCTGGCCGGGGCGCTGATGCTCGGGCGGGCGCGGCGGTCGGTACTGGTCATCGACAACGGTGAACCCCGGAACGCACCGGCCGGGGCGATGCACGGCTACCTGGGCCATGACGGGGTACCGCCCGCGCGGCTGCTGGCCACCGGACGGGCGGAGGTCCGCGGGTACGGGGTGCGGATCGCTTCCGGCACGGTGGTGTCGGCCGAGCCGGACGAGGGCGGTTTCCGGGTCACGGCGCGGCGACCGGGGGCGGGGTCGCCGGGTGCGGGGTCGCCGGGTGCGGGCACGGGTGCCGGGGGAGAGGCAGGTACGGACACGGGTAGGGGGTCGGGGAGCGGCACCGGGTCAGGGTCCGGCACCGGGGAAGTACTGGTGCGGGCCCGGCGGCTGCTGGTGACGACGGGGCTGGCCGACGAGCTGCCGCCGGTTCCCGGGCTGGCCGAACTGTGGGGCCGCGACGTGCTGCACTGCCCGTACTGCCACGGCTGGGAGGTACGGGACCTGCCGATCGGCGTCCTGTCGACCGGTCCGCTCGCCGTGCACCAGGCACTTCTGTGGCGGCAGTGGAGCGCCGACATCACCCTCTTCCTGCACACCGGACCCGAGCCCGACGAGGAGGCGTGGGAGCGACTGGCCGCACGCGGGGTCCGCGTGGTGCGGGGCGAGGTGGCCGGCGTCGTACGGGACGGTGAGCGGCTGTCCGGCCTGCGGCTCGGCGACGGGACGGTCATCGCCGTCCGGGCACTCACGGTCGCCAGTGGCCTCCGGGCCCGGTCCGGGATGCTCGACGCGCTGGGGCTGGAAGCGGTACCGGCTCTGGTGGCCGGGACGGAGGTCGGCTCCCGGGTACCCGCGGAGGCCGACGGACGGACCCCGGTGGCGGGCGTGTGGGCCGCGGGGAACGTGACCGGAGTCACCGAGACGGTGTCGGCTTCGGCCGCGTCGGGGGCGCGGGCCGGGGCGGCGATCAACGCGGACCTGGTGGCGCTGGACACCCGGCTGGCCGTCGCGGCCCGCCGCTCGCCGTTCGGCGTGGACGGGGAGCGGGCGGTGGCGCGGGCGGTGGCCCGGGGAGCGACGCGGTCGGCCGCTGGTGGGGGCGGTTCGGCGGGGTGAGGGAGGCGGCTGCCACGGCCTGCGGGGCGACGGGCCGTGACGCGCGGGCAGAGGTCAGAACCAGGGCTCGGCGGTCAGCGGTCAGCGGTCATCAGCCGGCAGCCAGCGGCCAGCGGCCAGCGGCCAGCGGTGCCGAACGGGATCTGTTGGACGCCCGTCGGGGCCCATCGACACCGCTGTCGGGGCCCGGCGCCGGGCTACTCGTTGGAGAACTCCTCCAGGACCGTGGCGCCGAGTTCGCGGACGATCAGGTCGTGGCCGGAGAGGGCGGACTCGACGAGGTCGGGGTCGTCGTCCTCGGGGGTGTCGTCCTCCGGGGCCACCGAGTGGACCGGGTCGGGAGCCCGGTGCTCGGCGGGCGGGGCGGCCTGGGACGCGGGTCTCGGGGGCTGCTGGGCGCCGGACCGGCCGCCCGGGCCGGGGGACGACGGAGCGCTGTGCGGCGCGGGCGCCTGGCCGCCCGGGGCCGGGGCGCGGGGTGCGGCGGCGGGTGCGGGCGGGGACTGCTGGTAGGCGGGACGGCCCTGGGCGGGACCGCCGCCGAAGTTCCCGGCGGCGGGCGGGGGCGCGGAGCCGCCCGAGGGGTCGACGATCGCCTCGACCTTCCACTGCACGCCGAACTGCTCGCTGAGCGCCTGCCGCAGGACGTCCTCGCTGCCGCTGCTCGCGAAGTTGTCCCGGGCTCCGGCGTTGACGAAGCCGATCTGGAGCGTGGTGCCGTCGAACCCGGCCACCTGCGCGTTCTGGCTGAGCAGGATCCAGGTGAACCGGCGCCGGTTCTTGACGGCTTCCAGGATGTTCGGCCAGAGGGCGCGGGGGTCCGGCCCGCCGCCATGTCCGGTCGCACGACCGGCGGGCGGCGGTGCGGACTGTACGGGTTCGGGGGCCGGGGCGGGGGCGTGGGCCTGCGGGTACGCAGAAGCCTGCGGCTGCCCCTGGCCCTGCCCCTGCTCGGGCTGGGAGCTGGGGGCTGGGGGCTGGCCGACGGGGCCGGCAGGCCGACCGCTGCCGGCGGCCGCCGCGGTGGGCCAGCCACCGGGACGGCGTTCCGTGGGGGCGGGTGCGGCGGCAGCGGGGGCGGCGGGGGCCTGGGAGGGTGCCGGGGGCGCGGCCTCGGCGGGGGCGTCCGGGACGGCGGGAGGCGGGGCCGGGGTGTGGGCGGCGGGAGCCTCGTAGACGATCCCGGGTCCGGCCGGGGGCGGTGTGTAGGCCACGGGGGCGGGCCCGCCCGGATGCGCGACGGGTGCCCCGGGGGTGCCCGGGACGCCGTATCCACCGGGCATCGCGGCCCCGGCCCCACCACCCGCACCGAACCCACCACCCGTACCGGCTCCACCACCCGCGCCGCCGCGCTCCAGCCGTTCGAGCCGGGCCATCACGGAGCGCTCGTCGTCGTAGGCGGCCGGGAGCAGCACGCGGGCGCAGATCAGCTCCAGCTGGAGCCGGGGCGAGGTGGCTCCGCGCATCTCGGTGAGCCCGGTGTTGACCAGGTCGGCGGCGCGGCTCAGCTCGGCGCCGCCGAAGACGGCGGCCTGGGCGGCCATCCGCTCCACGACATCGACGGGGGCGTCGATCAGACCCTTCTCCGCGGCGTCGGGGACGGCGGAGAGGATGACGAGGTCCCGCAGGCGCTCCAGCAGGTCGGCGACGAAGCGGCGGGGGTCGTTGCCGCCCTCGATGACCCGGTCGACGATCTCGAAGGCGGCGGCGCCGTCGCCCGCGGCGAAGGAGTCGACGACGGAGTCGAGCAGGGAGCTGTCGGTGTACCCGAGGAGGGAGGTGGCCATGGGGTACGTCACACCGTCGTCGGCGACCCCGGCGAGGAGCTGGTCCATGACGGACATGGAGTCACGGACCGATCCGGCTCCCGCGCGGACCACCAGGGGAAGCACCCCGTCGGCGACGGGGATGCCCTCGCGGCCGCACACCTCGGCGAGGTAGTCGCGCAGTGTGCCGGGCGGGACGAGACGGAACGGATAGTGATGCGTACGCGACCGGATGGTGCCGATGACCTTCTCGGGCTCGGTGGTCGCGAAGATGAACTTGAGGTGCTCGGGCGGTTCCTCGACCACCTTGAGCAGGGCGTTGAATCCGGCCGACGTGACCATGTGGGCCTCGTCGATGATGTAGATCTTGTACCGGCTGCCCGCGGGGCCGAAGAACGCCTTCTCCCGCAGGTCACGCGCGTCGTCCACGCCGCCGTGGGAGGCGGCGTCGATCTCGATGACGTCGATCGAGCCGGGGCCGCCGCGCGCGAGGTCACGGCACGACTGGCACTCCCCGCAGGGGGTGGGGGTCGGGCCCTGCTCGCAGTTCAGACAGCGGGCGAGGATGCGCGCGCTGGTCGTCTTCCCGCAGCCGCGCGGCCCGCTGAACAGGTACGCGTGATTGACCCGGTTGTTCCGCAGGGCCTGCTGCAGGGGCGCGGTGACATGCTCCTGCCCAATGACCTCGGCGAACGACTCCGGGCGATAGCGGCGGTACAACGCGAGAGACGACACACCTACGAGGTTATAGGCGCCCACTGACAACCCGGACCGGAAGCACCCCCGCCCCGCCGGACCCGCCCCGCCCCCAGGGGCGCCCCGCGAACGCAAGCGCCCCCCACGCACCCGCCAGAGCCGACCTACCCTTGCTGCCTTCCGGCCCTGGGGGAGTTCAGTCAGATAGCGCCACGTGAGGGGCTGCACACAGAGTACCCGATCCCCGGCCCGCGAACGAGTTCGCGACCACCGCTCAGGGTCATGTAATGTCTCCCCCGGAGGATTCGCCTAGTGGCCTAGGGCGCACGCTTGGAAAGCGTGTTGGGGGCAACCCCTCACGAGTTCGAATCTCGTATCCTCCGCCAGTGCCTCACCGGGCACTAACGTCGAAGGCCCCCATCGCGAGATGGGGGCCTTCGACGTTCGCAGTCTCATCCACAGTCTCAACGAGACTCTTGGGAGCCTTCCGGCTCGCTCTCGTCCGGGTCCTTGGCCACTTCCCAAATGAGGCCCCCGACCCGCTGCGCCACATCGGCGAGGATGCCGCCCGTCACATGCTGGTACCGGGCCGCCATCGCCGTTGACGACCACCCCATGATCTGCATCACGACCCGTTCGGGAACCCCGAGGATGAGCAGAACCGTCGCTGCGGTGTGCCGGGCATCGTGCAAGCGCCCGTCCCGAACCTCCGCAGCGGCCAGAAGCCGCTTCCAAGCGTCGTAGTCCGTGCTCGGCACCAGAGGCTCGCCCATGGGTGAGGTGAAGACGAACCCGGATTCGCTCCAGTCCTTCCCAGCAATGCCCCGCTCACGTTCCTGCTCTACGCGATGGAGCTCCAACAGCCTGACCAGTTCGTCCGGCACACCGATGACTCGACGGCCGGCACGAGACTTCGTGTTGGCCGTGTCCTCGTTCTTCCTGACACGCTTCTTGCAGTAGCCAGGCTTCGCGCCGCATTCGCCACCGCACCCATGCAGGTACTTCGGCCTCAGACGGTTCTTCCTGACACGCAGGACCCCGCTGTCAGTGTCGAGGTCAGCCCACCGCAGCCCGAGCGCTTCCCCCTGCCGCAGTCCCAACGCGAGCGCGATGGACCAGCGGGCGCTATTCCGAATCTTGGAAGCTTCGGAGAGAAGTCGCTGAACCTCCTCGATGTCGTACGGCTCGACTTCCTCGTCCTCAACCCGGGGCGGGACAGCCAGTGTGGCTACGTTCCGGGTGACGTGACCGCGCCGCAAGGCATGGTTGAGCGCCGTCCGGATCGTGCGATGAGCTTGGTGGGCAGTGGCGGGCTTGCTGCCATTGCCGAGCATCTTCGCGTAGAAGCGTTCCAGGTGTTCTGGCTCCAGCTTGTCCAGTCGGTGAGCACCGATACCGGGGACCAGATGCACCCTGACGGCGACCTCGTATCCGGCGTATGTGTTCTCCCGCACCGAGGGCTTGGCGATCTCTTCCACCCAGTGCTGGAGCCAGGCCGTCACGGTCCACGGCCGACCCGGCTTCCGGACCTTCCCCGAATCCCTCTGCTTCTCCAGCTCCCGAACCTTCTTGATCACCTCACCTTCACTGACCTTGCTCATGACGTGACGGCGGTCGGACCGACCATCGTCGCGGACCCCGACCGTGACCCGGCCGTGCCAGTAGCCGTCCTTGCCGAAGTAGATGGACGAGGCTCCGTCGGGGCGCTTGGCGCGTTTCTTCATGGTTCTCCCTACGCGGCCAAGGACTGGCCTTGCGGCTGCATGCGTGCGGTGAGGTAGTCGCTGAGGGCCTGTACAGGCACGCGCCGAAGTCGGCCGATGGGAACGGTCCGAACGGCGCCATCGCGAATGAGGGCGTACATGGTGGTGCGTCCGACGCTGAGGCGGCGCGCCGCTTCCTCGACCGTGAGCGCGAGGAGTGTGGGGTCGAACTCGACTTCACTCGCACCGCTAACCGATGCGAGCGTGGCGGTGGTCGTCATGGAGGAACCTCCTGCACGAAGTCCGGGGCTCGCAGCCCCTTCCTGACAGGTCCGCTACTGCCGCTACCTCCGCTACCGCCCTGGTCAGGGGCGTGATGGTGGTAGCGGATGGGGTAGCGGTAGCGGATGTGCCCGGCCCCTTGCCGAGTGCGTGGCGGGGGCCGGGTCCGGGAACTCAGCTGCGGGCGGTGGCCGGTTCGGTAGCCGCTACCGGGAGCGCGTCCGCTACCGGGGCAGGGGTGGTGACCTGCGGGGTAGCGGAGGTAGCGGCAGTAGCGGATTGCGGGGAGCCGGGCGGGCAGTACCTCAGCCAGGCGTCCGCGAGGTCGGATGCGTAGTAGCCCTTGGAGACCGTCCGTGGCCCGGTCTTGATGTTGCGGGAGCGGATGGGCTCGTTGTCGGCGGTGACGTAGTCACCGAGCAACCGGGCGAGGGTGCGCGGGGTGAGCGGCTTCCCGTCGAGGTCGGCCCACGGGGCGTCGTCCAGGGCGGTGAGCCGGTCCACCAGGTCGGCGCTCAGCAGACGCTCGGCGTCACCGAACGCGTCCCGGAGGTCGGCCAGCAGCCGGATACCGACGCTGGCCTTGTCCCCGTCGTTGGCGGCGGCGACCAGCGCGAGGCAGGCCGCGCGGGCCCGGGCGGGCCAGTCGCCACCGGCCGCATCCGCCACCGCGAGCAGTGGTTCCCACACGTCGGCGGGCCGGTCCGTGATCCCCGCAGGCATCTCCGGCCACGCCCCGTCGACCCGGTCCCGGACGGTGTCCGCCCACTCGGCGAGCCGGTCACGGAGCGCGTGCCCCTCGGCCTTGTGGATGCGCTCCCTGAACGGCTCGACCTTCTCGTTGGGGGCCCGCCGACGCATCCGGATGACCACGGACCGGGTCATGATCGTGTCGGGCAGATATCCCAGCCCGCCGATGGCCAGGGCGGCGTAGACAGGGAACCTCTGCACGGTCTGGGCGCCACCGTCCCCGACACACCGGTAGACGACACCTGACCTGCGGTGGCCCGCGTTGATCAGGCCGCGCAGATCCTCGTTCCCGGCGGCGCGGGGACCGAAGATCGTGTCGATCTCGTCAAAGAGGACGGTCGGCCGGTCCTCCGCGTCGCACACAGAACGGAAGAGCGCGGCCGGACTGATGTCGGTAGTGATCATCGGGCGCGGCGTCAGGGTCTCGATGATCTCCAGCGCCCGCGTCTTCCCGGAACCCGGCTCCGGGGACAGGAACGCAACCCTAGGGGTCGACTCGAAGCAGTCGAGGAGGTGGGTGTGGGCGTCCCAGAGAACAACAGCGGTGAACGCGGCCTCACTCGGGAAGACGTTGAAGCGCCGGTGGAAGGCTTCCACCTGGTCGAGGAGCGCGGCCCCGTCGATGGGCTGCTCCGGGGTGCTCTGGCTGGGCGGGGTCATGCTGCTGTCCCTTCCTGTGTGGTGCGGCGGGGGCAGGTGTCGCGGTGGGCGGTGTGGTCGCTGACCAGCGCGGTGACCTTGGTGTGGCCGATGGCGCTGCGGTCGCGTCCGCACACGCACCGGGAGGTGGCGGTGGGGACGGTGCCGCGGCCGGGCGCGGTGATGTGGAGCCAGGCGACGGGGTGGCGTCCGTCGCCCGGGTGCGGGTCCGGACGAAGGACAGATACGACGCCCTGTCGGGCGACGGCCTTCGGGCCGTCAGGGTCGGCCGGGGGCAGGGGTGCGTCGGTCTGCCGGTTGTTCCTGGTGGGGGTTGGGCATTCCAGGCGGGGGGAGGGGTGGTGGTTCACACCGCCTCCCGGGGCCGGGCTGTGCGCTGGGACCAGTCGAGGGCGCTGCGGATGGTCGTGCGGCACTCGGCGGACGGCAGTCCCACTGACTCCCCCGCCCCCTGGAATGCGTCTTCCACCACGTGCCGGGGGATGTCGCCCCACGCGACGAACCGCCCTACCCTGCATGCGGACTTGTACAGCGCGGAGTTTCGTCCGCCCTCTCCGGTGGCGCTGACCTGGGCGCATTCCCGGGTGAGCGCGACCACGGCGACCCGTGCTCCGTCCAGGACGGGCGCAACGACCGGCAGGGGTGCAGCGGGGGCGGGGGTGTCCTTGAGCAGCCCGAGCAGCCAGGCGGGGAGCGGTGCGGGCGGTACCGGGTCGGTGACCTCATACGCGCCGGTCGCGGTGCTGCTGCCCGGGGCGACGACGTATCCGCCCCAGCCGCGGGTGTCGATCCGGCGGGCGAGCTGCCCGGCGGTGGACCGGAACCGGATGTCAGCGGGGGTGGTGAAGTAGAGGTGGTATCCGCCGGAGGGTGTCCGCACGCGGCGGGTGGCCGGGGCGGTCTGTCCGGCGCGCTCGCAGAGCGCTGCGAAGGATGCCGCCCCGTCAGGGGCGTCCTTCCCGTCTTCGGGCTTGAGCGTGTCCAGGTCCACGACGAGCAGTCCGGCCGGGCCCGTCGCCACACCGATGTTGTAGGGGCGGTGTGTCCAGGCGGCCCGGATGAGGCCGGGGTCGGTGGTAGCGCGCTGCTCGGGGGTGAGATGACCGCTGGTGCAGCGGCCGGTACCGGGGCAGTTCCGTTCGGGGTGGCCGACGGGGCGCTTCCCGGCGGGCCGCAGCGGGATGACCGGCCAGCCGAGGGCGGCAGCGTCAAGTGCTGCGGTCAGCAGCGCAGGACGGGGGTCAGGTGTCATGCTGAGACCTCCACTGTTCAGTTGGGTGGATGAGGGCGGCCCCGGATCTGTGGTGGAGAGGGGGCCGCCCTTGCTGTGTGCTGGGTCAGGTGCGGGGCGGTAGGGCGATGACGATGGCGGTGGCGTCGTCGCGGTAGCCGTCGGTGTCGGGCTGTGCGGCGGTGACGATGGCGTCGGCAAGAGCCTGCGGGGCGTGCGCGTGGTCGCGGACGAGCGTCTCCAGGGCTGCGGGTGGGATCTGGCCGTGGGCTCCGTCGCTGGTGAGGATGACCAGGGGGTCGGAGATGTAGCAGATGGGCACGGTGGCGATGGAGCACCGTGCCAGAGCCGCGCGTGCCAGGTCGTCGAGTACGCGGGCGGCGTCCTCTGTCGGGACAGTCGTGTCGGGGCTGTGAGAGGGGTGAAGGGTGACGGCGGTGCCGCCCCAGGCCCTCAGCCAGGTGCCCATGGTCTGGTCGGTGGATCGCTGGACAAGGCGGCTTCCGGTCCAGCCGTAGATGCGTGAATCCCCGGTCCAGGCGATGGCGGTGGTCGAGGAGTCGGCGCTGGCGACAGCGGCGACGGCCACCCCGTCCTCGACCTGGACGCCGGGGGGTGCGGTGGCCATCTCGGCGGCGGCGAGGATGCCGAGGAGGGGGCCCCGGCGGGCACCGACCCGTGCGGCGACCTCGGCGGCGGTGCGCGCGAACGTCACCACGTCGGCCGTGTTGCCGATGCCGTCCACGATCGCGGCGGCCACCATCGGCGTGCCCGGAAGGCGGTGCACGGTGGCGGCATCGGCGTTGTGCGAGCGGGTGCCCTGGCGGGTGGCCACGGCGGTGATCACAGGGGTTGTCACGACGGCTCCTCAGTGGTGGTTGATGGTGCCGTTGGCGCGGCCGAACATGCCGGTGGCGGTGATGTTCTGGGTGATGTGGGCCGGGTTCGCTGTGCGGCGGCGGGCGGTGCCCCGGATGACGGGGACGGCGATGGTTCCGGCGGCGATGAGGGCGGCGGTGGCCCAGAGTGCGTGGGTCATGGCGATGAGTCCCGGGGCGGCGTAGGAGAGTCCGGCTCCGGCGGCGGCGATGCCCCCGCCGATGGTCGGGGTGAGGAGTGCGGTGGTGCGGGCCCAGGTCGGGATCGGCCGGGCGGGCGGTGCCGGGTGGGCGTTCGGGGTGGTGGGCTGGGTGTAGGCGAGGGTGCGGATGCCGCCGGGCAGGGTGACGACCTGGACCCCCGGGGGGAGGTCGGCGGGGAGGATCACGGCGTCGTGGCGAGGGCCGTTTCCGGGGCCCGGGTGGGAGTTCAGGGTGGTGATCTCGTACGGGGTTTCATGCACGACGGGGCTCCTTCAGCAGCGCGGGTGACGGCCCCGGTTGGGTGGGGTGTCACCCGCGCTGACTTGTCGTGTCGCTTGTCGTCCGGCTTGTCGTGGGCCTTGTCGCTTGTCTTGTCTTGTCGCTTGTCGCCTTGCAGGTCACAGCCCGTTTCCGGCCCCTACAGAGCCACCCGGGGGCCCTTCCCGGGCTGGTGACGACAAGCGACAAGCGGTCACTCCTCGGCGGGGTGGCGGGGGGTGTGATCGCGGTGGACGTAGCGGGCTTTGGTGCCGGTCCCGACGCGGACCGCGGTGCCGTCTTCGGACCAGGTCTTGAGCCAGCCGACGACTGTCTGCCGTGTCGTGCGGTGCTCCTCGGCGAGCGCGCGGGCGATGGCGGATGCGCCGGTTCCGTCGGGGCCCGCGTCGAGGAGGAGCCGGAGTGCGGCCTGACGGGCGTCGGGCTGGTCGGCCTTGTCGAGGTCGCGGCCGGTGGTCCAGGTGCCGGGGTCGGACCAGTCAGTTCCGCCGTCGGTACCCCTGTCCGGGCCGGTGCCGGGGTCGCGGGTGGCGGCGGGGAGCTGGAAAAGAGCCTCCAGTTCGTCGGCGCCGGGGGTGTCCACGTCGGGTGCGGGCCGGGGCTGGTCCCATCCGGCGGTCGCGCGCCACTGCGGCCCCGACACCCCCGCCTGCCCCTGCCCGGTCTGGCCAGCCGGTCCGGTGGGGCCGGTGGTGGTGAGGGCGTGGGTCCACAGGTGTGCGCACCGCTCGGTGGTCCACCGTTCGGTGTAGGCGGCCCCGGCCGCGTCGATCGAGGGTCGGTCGAGGGCGGGGCGGCGGTGGGCGGTCGTGATGCAGACGGCTTCGATGTCTGAGGGGGTGATGCGCCACTGCTGGGCGGTCTTGGGCTGTTTGCCCTCAGTACCGACGAGCATCGAGCCAGGGCCGGAGAAACTGTTCTCTGCGGAGAGGGCCCGCCAGCCGAAGACATGCCCCAACTCGGCGTCCTCGGTGGCACCGGTGCAGACCCGGTTGGATGCCATCTTCCGCACCATCGGGTCGGGGAGGACATCCTGGGTGACGCGGAGGACGGAGACGACGGCCCGGATCGCCATGGCCCGGGCGATCCGGATGACCTCCGCGATCCCCGCCATCACCGCCCGCGCCTCACGCGTCGCGGACACCTCCGCACCCTCGTCCACGACGATCACGATCTCGGGAACGCCCGGGGAGACGGGGAGTTTGTCGTCGTTCTCGTCGCGCATGTGCTGCTGGTAGGCGACCTTGCGGGTCTTCGCGATCCGCACCGCCGCTTCCAGCATCAGCTTCGCCTCAGCCGGGGTCGAGGCGAGCCAGTCGACGCCCGGCACCGGCACCGCGCCCGCGTTCCCGCTGGTCTGGGCCTGGTGCCAGGCGTGGAGCCAGGGCAGTCCGAGGGAGCCGCCGTTGAGGTCGATGGCCCAGATCAGGGTGTCGTTGGTCTGGTTCAGGCGGGCGATCAGGGTGTGGAGCCAGTTGGTCTTGCCCGTCCCGGTGGCCCCGGTGACGATGGTCGACGCCTGCCGCATGTCCAGTTCCGACCGCCCCCCGTCCGCCAGCAGCGCGACCGGTGCCGGGTTGTTGACCGTGGTGGTCTCCGCGATCTCGTCCAGCGGGAACGGGATCTCGCGGCCCTGGTAGGACTTGGTGGCAACCTCGATCAGGACGCGGCGGCGGGAGACGCCGGGGAGGACCTGGAGTCCGCAGCCGTCGGGGAGGTCGAGGTCGGAGGCCAGCGCGTCGGCCCGGTCCGCGATCGCCCGGCGGGTCGTGCCGCCCTCGGGGAGTTCGAGTTCGACGGTGTAGCCCATGCCGGAGGGCCAGTGCTCGATGGCGGGGATGGTGACGTTCTCGACGCGGCAGACCCGGGCGATCCGGTCGGTCCACTCGGCGGCGAGCGCCCGGCGCATTCCGATGGACAGCAGGGTGCGGCGCCGGGCCTGTTCGGTCTCCTCGTGCGCGGCGAACCCCGCCGCGAGGGTCCCCGCGGTGATGCCGCCCACGGTCAGCGCTCCGACGGCGGCGAGGGTCAGGGGGCCGCCGGTGCCCAGCGCCCAGGCGGACCAGGTCCCGGCCGCGGCCCAGCATCCGGCCCGGAAGGTGATCGTGGCCGCGGTCACGTTCCGGCGCAGTCCGGTCGCGGTCATGCCCACGGCCCCGGCCGCTCCCGCGGCGAGTGCCCACCCGGCAGGCATCGTGCTGGTGTGGGCGAGCGCGGTGGCGACGAAGGTGCCGGTGGTGGCGTTGAGGGTGCCGGTCAGCAGACCGTGACCGGCCCGCCAGTCCACCCGCACACGACCGCCCTTCCCGCCGTTGTCGTTCTTGCTCTTCATGTGGTGCCTCCTCGGAGAACAGGGAAGGGCCGGTCCCCGCCATGTGCGGGGACCGGCCCGGTATCCGGGTGCGGGCGGGGTCAGCCGACGTTCCAGCGGCGTTCACCGTCGAGGCCGTTGCGGGGGTTCTCGTTGCGCTCGATGTCCTCGGCGTGGACGCGGCGGTAGACGGTGCCGACGTCTTCGAGGGCGTCGATGACCTTGCTCATCGCGCGGTAGCCCTCCCCGATCTCCTCCACCACCCGCGAGTCGACGGGAAGCTTCTCGTCGGACAGTTCGGCCAGCACCCGCAGCGTTTCCTGCACCGTGCCCATGGCGTCGGGGAGGTCGTCCACGAGGGTCTGGAACTCGGTCATGTGCTCGGGGTCGAACGTGGACGCGGCCTGGAGCATGACTTCGGCCGCTTCGGACAGGCGGGTAAAACCCGGGGCGGTGGCGTCGGACACGGTTCCTCCAGAGTGATCGGTTCTGCCCAGCGAGATGAGCGCCCCGACTCGCCCGCGGAGCACGGGGACCTTCGGGCGGGGCGTGGTGCGGCGGGGGTTGTTCACGGTCGAATCCGGCACCCGGGTGCGGCCCTTGGGGGTGGTGCCGAGGGTCGCGGCGTCCCGTGCGGCCCGGACGCGGCGGGCCCGTGAGGCGAGGCGGTGCCATACGGCCCGCATGTGTCCGAACGCCTTGCCGGGGCGCTTGATGTTCCACAGCCCGTACAACAGCCCTGCTCCGGCGGCCACGGCGGCCGACCCGGTCATCCGGGCCGCATGCCGCACCGCCGACCGCCGCAACGCACGCTTCTGCGCCGCACTGCCCTGCGAGGTCAGGGGCTTGGCCCTGGTGCCGGTGGGGTCGAGGCCGGATTGACGGCGGGCCTTGGCGACGCCCTTGGTCTCCCGCCGCAGACTCCGCGCGGCCGTCTTCTCCGCACGGGCCGCGGCACCGGCCGCGAGCCGGGAACCGGCACGGCCTGCCGCACCGGCGGCGGCACGGCCAGCCGACTGCACCCGACCCGCACCCGCACCCGCCTTCGGCTTCGCAGGGGCTGACAGTCCGGCGGACGGCGACACCGACCGCACCCCGGCCGCACCCGAACGGCCGGCGGGACCAGCGGAAGGCGCGGACGTGGTCACCCCTCGGCCGGGGGTGGTGGTGCGGGGGCCCGGGCCGCTGGCCGAAGTCTGCGGGGCGCGCGTCGGGGAGGTACGGGGCGGGGGCGGTGAGACCGGGGTGCGGTCCGTGCGGGCGGCGGACCGCAGGCCGCTTGCCGACGGCCGGGGCGCGCGGGCCCCGGTGCCAGCGGCCCGCAGACCGCCCGTAGGGGCCGACTTGGGTTTGGCGGGCGCTGGTTTCGTGCCGGTCTTGCTGGTGGGGCGGGGCGGGGTTTTGCCCTTGCCGGGGGGCTTGGGGCGGTTGCGGGTGATGCGGCGGGCCAGTCCGGCCGTGGCGGCCACCCCGACCACGGCACCGGCCGCTGCCAGGCCGACCGGTCCGGCGACGGCCATCGACCCGGCGGCGACCGCGCCGAGCGCGTTCGCCCCGGCGACCGCGATCGGCACACCCGGCAACGGCGCCGGAGCGGGCACAGCAGCGGCGGGAGAAGGGGAAGGCGGGGGAGCGGGGGGATGTGGCGCGGATGGCACCACTTCGATGACGGTGTCGGTCATGCTGGTGGTACTCCCTTCGGGAGTGTCAGCAGTCCCCGGGCGCGGCCGTCCAAAGCGTGCGCCCGGGGGCTGTGCGGTGGTCGGTCAGGTGTGCGCGGGCCCCGTGCGGCCATGAGCGACGGGCCGCGCCGGTGGTGCAGCAAGGCGCACCGGTGCCGGTTCCGTGTCCTGCGCGCGGTGACCGAGTGGCTCGCCAGCCTCTAGGCGGCCGTGCGTGCAGTGGTGCCGGCCGAGCGGGCGAGCAGGGCCCGCAGTGCGTGGGCGGCCTGTTGGGGGACGACGCCGTTGCCGAGTGCGCGGAGTTGTGCGGTGCGGGACAGGCCGGGGACGGCGGTGACGTGTCCGGCGGGGAGGCCCATGAGCCATTCCACGAACGGGGGGTTCAGGCGTCCCAGAGGGTCAGTTGGCCGGGGGGCGGGGCGGGTGAGGGCTTCCCACCGTGCGATCGCCGGGTGGTACCGGCCCCAACGCTGCGGGCCGCGTCCGTCAGTGTCTGCCCGTGTCCCCAGGCCGGGTTCGCCCCGCTGCTCGCCTTCGCGTCCGTCGCGGTCGGGGTGGGCAGCAGCGCCCCGCGCAGTGTCGGGTTGCCCCGCCCGAACGTCGCGCTGGTCCGTTCGCCGTCCGCCGCGGTCGGGGTGGGCAGGAGTGAGCAGACCTCCGCTGCCAGGGACAGGCCGTGTGTCCCGGCTTCCTGGGACGGGGTGCGCCGGGTCTGCCGGTTCTCGTTCGCTGACGCGCGCGGGGTGGGGAGCAGGGCCACCTGGGCGCGGAGGGTGTCCGAGGGGAGTCCGTCGGGGTAGCCGATGCCCTTCGCGTCCCTCGCCCTGGGTGTGGGCAGCGCGGGCGAGGGCGAAGAGGCGCTTGCGCTGGTGGGGTGCACCGACCGCGTCCGCACGTACAACATCCCATTCCGCATCGAACCCGAGGCCGGCAAGGTCGCACAGGACGTCGGAGAATCCGAGGGAAAGGTGCCCTGCGACGTTCTCAAGGACCGCGTAGCGGGGTCGTAGAACGCGAAGGGCACGGGCGATGTGGGGCCAGATGTGCCGGTCATCGGCGGTGCCCTTCCTGTGTCCGGCGGTGGAGAACGGCTGGCACGGGTAGCCGGCGGCGACGATGTCCACCGGCTCGACGGCGGACCAGTCGGTTGTGGTGAGGTCCCCGAGGTTGTGGACCTGCGGATGGTGGTGGGCGAGGATGCGGGCGGCACCCGGATCGGGGTCCGCCACCCACGCCAGCGACCCCCCGAACACCTCCGTCACGGCCATGTCCAGCCCGCCGTACCCGGAGCACAGCGAACCGATCCGCAGCGGGGCGGCATCGTCCAGTGGCGCCTGGCCTGGCACCGGGACCGGCGGCGGCGCGTCGAGGAGCCGACGGGCCGCCGCCAGCCGTGCCACGCCGCTCATACCGCCGCTCCTGCGGTGTGGAGTGCTGCGCGGCGGACACGGCGGCCGTAGGCGTCGCTGGTTCCGAGCCGGGTTCCGATCGCGGTTCCGGTCAGTTCCGGTTCTTCCCGGAGCCAGTTCCGGACCTCCCCGACCTGACGGCCGAACACGGTGTCGTCCCTGACCTCGGAACCCGAACCGGTGGTACCGGAACCGGGGTCCGGAACCGGCGGAACCACGCTCGGTTCCGGCGGTTCCGGCGTCGGTTCCGCCCCAAGGCCCGTCCCGTCCTGCTCGGCGGGGATGTACAGGTCAGGGCCGGTTCCGGTGCCGGTTCCGCCGGTTCCGCCGGTGAGTTCCGCCACCGGTGTCCACGGCCCCAGCACAGGCACATCCGTGGCCGGTTCCACCGGCACGGGCATGCTCCGCCCGGCCACCGGAACCGATGCCGGTTCCGCCGGTTCCGGCATCGGTTCCGGTGCGGGTGCGGGCCGGTGGTCGAGGATCTTGGCGACGAGGTCGGAGCCGAAGTAGATCGCTCCGACCGGCAGGGAGGTGGCCAGCAGGACGAGGGCATAGTTGGCGGGGTCCCAGTCGGCCAGCCTGCCCCAGTCGACCGAGTCGCCGTGGAGTCCGGGGACAAGCCCGTGGACGTAGTTCAGGACCAGGGAGGCGAGGGTGTAGGTGCCGAGCACCCGCAGCGCGAAGGTGCGGTCCGGGCCGACGAGGACGAGGGTGGCGACGAGGGCGAGTGCCATGAGGCCGTCGACCACGACCGGGTAGAGCGTCGCCGCGGTGTCGTCGGCGCCGATCGCGCGGGCCACGTCGCGCAGCGCGTTCCACGAGACGCGGAACGCCATCGCGACGACCGTGACCAGGGCCAGGACCAGGAGGGCCTTTCCCTTACGGTCCAGCGTCATACCGCACCCCTCATCACCGGTGCCGGGACGGGCGGAACGTCGGCGTAGGCGGTCAGCTCCACGGTGGCGCCCGCGTACTCGCCCCGTGCCTTCAGCACCCACGTCCGACCGTCGCTCTGGAAGTGACCGTCCACCGTGCTGTCGGGAACCCCGAGTGCGGCCCGCCATACCTCGAACGCGGCCAGCGACGGGACCGTGTCGGACATGCTGTGGAAGCTCAGGTGCAGCCGCTCCGGGTAGATCGGGCACACGTCCAGGTTCGGAGCGGGCAGGTCCGGGTGGTCGGCACAGATCAGACGCAGTGCCCGCAGGGGGGCCGACAGATCGGCGAGGGTGCTCACAGCGCACCCCCGACCACGATCACGACGGCCACGGCCAGCAGCACACCCGCCGCACAGGTCAGATCGACCGCGGTGCGGAGCCGGGTGAACTTGGCGACGGCGAGGCGGGACAGGCCCACGACGTCGGCGCTCAGGTCGACCGGCAGGGCCTCGTACAGCTGCTGCGGGGACAGGGTCGCCCACAGCGGGAACCCGTGCCCACCGCGCAGGTTCGGGCGGACCGCCGACAGCAGCAGACCGGCCGCCCCGACCAGTAGCGCCATCCCCGCACCGCCCACCACGTATGCGGCGGGATTCATGGGGAGGTCACGGCCGGCGGTCCAGGCGGCGACCAGGGCCGCCCCGACGAACGCCAGCAGCAACGCGGTCTTGGTGTCAGTGCGGGCGATCTCCGCCCTGACCTCGGCATGAGCGGAGGCCAGGGTCTCATCCAGCGCACTCATGCCGCTTCCTCCTTCCGGAACCGGCGGACACGGCGGATGGGGCGCTGGGGCAGGGGGGTGATGTTGAACAGGTCGGGGGCGTGGTCGTCGATGACCCGGGCGGCCAGGCGGAGGGTGTCGTCAGCGAGGTGCGGTGCGTCGGCGAGGATGTCACGGGCGGCGTCCAGTCGCGCCTCCCGCTCCTCCGGCGACTCGCCCTCGACACCCAGCCACAAGTCCAGCGGGGTACCGAGGGCGAGTTCGATGAACTCGGTCGTGCTGGCGGCCACGTGACCGGCCACAATGTGCTTCACGGGTTGTTCCTCTCAGAGGGAACGGCTCGTGGCGGCCCCGGTGTTTGCCCACCGGGGCCGCGCCGTTCAGGAGGGGGTCCGCCACGCGAATGCGGGCGGCAGAAGGGCCGCAGAGGGCGGCCGGTGAGGCGGGCCGCGTCCTCGTAGGCGTCGCGGATCATGTCCTGCTGCCAGGCGCGTTCGGCCGGGGCGGGCGGCGGGTCCATCGAACGCGGCGGGGCCGCCCACCCGTCGGCGCGCTGCTCCAGCAGACGCGCGGTGCGCTCGTCGTCGGCCATCAGCGCGCCTCCGGCTGCGCCGTGTGCGCAGCAGCATTCCCGGCCGCATTGCGGTACGCGGCCTGGTAGTGCTCCAGGCTGTTCCTCATCGGGTGCGACAACGCCGCAGCGATCTCGTCGCACCGGCGGGCAAGGCCGTCGGCCCGCGCCTGCTCTTCCGCGGCGAACGCCTCGGACGGACCCTGGTCCTTGCGTCCCCAGCCCATCGTGTTCACCGCCCGCCGCGAACACGCGCGGCGTCCTGGCTGCGCTTGTTCGCCTCGGCGTTCTTGCGGGCCAGTGTGGCCCTTTCTTCTTCTGTCAGACTCGTTCCCACAGGTGCCTCCATCACAGGTGCCCGTGCGCGGCACCCGGGGGGCAACCCGGGTGCCGCACCTTGTGGGTCGGATCACTCCCGACTCCCCGCACCCCTGCCCGTACGGCCACCGCACGAGGTGCGGCGCCGGACGGGCAGAAGAGGCAGTCGGCCGCTCGCAGACGGAGCGGACAGGTATGCGCGGTCTTTCACCCGCGCGGCCGTCACTTACAGGGGAGACGGCTCAGAAACCCGCACACTGTTCAATTCTCAACGAACAGACGCTTCCTTAGACCCCCTTGCGAAGGGCTTCCGGGCGCTTTCGAAGCAGCCCAAAGAGAGCCACTCCCGTTCCGCTGTCCTAGGACTGCGGCCCGTGAGAGAACAATGACGCACAGTCCCAGGACTGTCAACAGTCCTGGGACTGTGTTTGACTGGAGCCGTCGAGAGGAGTTCCCCATGGCGCCGAAGTGGCGAGAGCTGGCGGACAAGCTGGCCCAGAGCATCAAGAGCGGCGAGTACGAGCCGGGCACGCGGCTCCCGCACATTAGGGACCTTGTGGAGGCGGGCGAGGGCTCCAAGTCCACGGTCCACGCGGCCTACAAGGCTCTTGAGGCTGAGGGCCTAGTGACCTCATCGCGGGGGCACGGCACCGTGGTGCGGCAGCAGACCCCGCTCAAGCGGCTCGGCATCGCGCGGTACGACAAGGCCAAGTGGCGCGACGGTGACGAGGTGGCGTTCATTGCCGATCGCGTCGCCTCTGGCCGCGCGTACCGCCGCGGCGAGCAGACTCAGACCGTGAGCCGGGTCGCCGCGCCCCCGGCTGTCGCTGCGGCTCATGGCCTGCCGGCGGGTTCTGAGGTCTACGCCCGAGCGCGCCTGGTGAAGGAAGGCGAGCAGCCGACGCACACCCTGACCAGCTACTACCGGCCCGAGCACGTCGAGGGGACCAGGATCGTCAACCCGGCACCCGGTCCCGCAGGCCGAGGCGGCGGCTTTCGCGTGCTGTACGACGCGGGGTACGAGATCGACCACATGAAGGAGGAGCTGTCCGCGCGCGTCCCCACGTCCGAGGAAGTGAAGCTGCTCCAGCTCCCGCCGGGCGAACCCGTGGTCGAGCTACATCGGACCGCGTACACAGCAGATGGCACAGTGGTGGAATTCGCCATCGGTGTCCACGCCGCCACGCGCTTCGCGTGGGAGTACGACTTCAAGGTCCCCGACTCCACTCGCGACCCGAAGACCGAGAAAAGAGGGCCCAGTGCCGAGTGAAGGAAAGCCTCAGCCGATCGACACGGCGGTCATCACGGCTCCCGGCGACATTCCCACCACCGATCTGTGGCTGTTGGCGGCCCGCCGGGAGCGCCACACCGCAGGTGGCACGAGCAGGGACAGACGCGACCCCGCGTCGAATGCGCTCGCCGCACTCGCCCTCGGCGCTGCGATCCGCCGCGTCCTTGATGACCAGGAGCAGCACTTGGTCCGCGAGGGCCTGAGGCACGGAACGACGTGGGGGCAGCTCGCCGCGGCGCGCGGCCTAGCAGATCCGGAACAGTCTCGGGCAGCGTTCCTGACGTGGTCCCAGCAGCTCCCCGACGTCGAGGCAGCCGAAGCGGTACGCCTAGCGGCAGATGGGCGGAATCAGTGATCTCAGTACAGGTGTGGGAGGACGCGCGTCTCATCTGGGACTACCACCAGATGCACCACGCCCCGAAACCCTGCTCCGTCGCGATCGGCCTCGGCAGCCATGACTTGAGCGTCGCCACCACAGTAGTCGAAGCGCTCGAGGCTGGCTTGGTCCCCCTGATCGTGTTCACCGGAGCCAACAGCCCGACTACGCGGGCGCGCTTCCCCGATGGCGAGGCAGTCGCCTACCGGGAACACGCGCTCAGCCTCGGGGCGCCGGCCGCCGCGATACTCGTAGAGCCGACCGCCACGAACACCGGTCAGAACATCACGCGCTCACGGAAGCTCCTGGAGACCGCAGGCATCGATGTCTCGTCGGTCCTGCTCGTCTCCAAGCCCTACGAGCAGCGTCGGGCGCATGCGACCGCTCGTAAGCTCTGGCCCGGCGTCGAGTTCGTATGCGCTTCGGCTCCCATGGAGCTCCCCGAGTACGTCGACAGCATCGGTGACGGCCGACTCGTGATCGACATGCTCGTCGGCGCACTCCAGCGGCTCTTGATCTACCCCGAGCAGGGATTCATGATCAAGCAGGACGTGCCCGAGAACGTAATGGCGGCGTACGAGCGACTGTGCCGAGACGGCTTCACGAGTCGCCTCATGCCGACGGCCACTCGCCGCTGAACGCAGTCTCATCCGTAGTCTCGTCCGCCCTCGTTCAGGCTGGTTCAACCACCCAGCGTCCGGGACCAGCGTCAGGGCTTTGAACGGGCATGAACGGTGGCGGACTGGGACCGACAGAGTTGGAAAGCGTGTTGGGGGCAACCCCTCACGAGTTCGAATCTCGTATCCTCCGCCAGTGCCTCACCGGGCACTAACGTCGAAGGCCCCGCTGCTCGCAGCGGGGCCTTCGACGTGTCTCCGTCCCAGTTGCCTTGGACGGCCCCCAGAACGCGTCACGGATCCTCTGCGCCACCTTCCGCAGCATCAGCCCGGTGGCATGCACGCACCGAGCGCGCGTCCTGGCCGCCCGCCGGCTTGGTGCAGTACTTGCAAGCGTCGAATCGGAAGTCCGGCACCGGTTGGACAACCTGTCCGATCGCGACTGCCTGCATGCGAGTACCGCTGGCCTCAGGCCAGCACATATTCCAGGACCACAACGCGGCACTCGGCAGCGTCCGTGTCGCACAAAACCTGATGTGTGGGGATGGCTCTCGCATTGCGCACACTCGAACATCGCCGGCATGCGCGCACGCGGGCTCCCCGCCGCTGTCGCGCAGAACTCGTTCAGCGATGGGGGGTGAACATCACGCATGGTTTTCCTCTCGTGCTGCCAGGCCGAAGCGGCTGCAATCAGTGCATCAAGGCGGGCGAACTGCGCTTCAACTGCTTCCGCCTCGGCCACCTGCAAAGCCGCCACATCCACGAACAGGCGGAACTCCCGTGACGACCCGTTCCTCATGAGCACGAATGCGTCCAGCATGCTTCACCGACAGGCCGGTTCCCCAAGCGACGCGTGGGTTTACGTGATTGCGGACACCGTCACCATGTCCGTATCCTTCCGGGCAACGCGTGGACGGAGACAAGTAGCCAGGGAAAACGCGAGCAGAGAGAGCCGCCGATAGCTGGGAAGGCGGCCTCGCACCCCGAGGTGAAGACCCTCCTGAGCGCGGGGAGAAACGGCCCCGTCCGGTGGTCCAATGCCCCGCCGGCCGGCCCCCGTCATCGGGCCCGAATGAGGCCGCCATCACCAGGCGGCAAAGTGCGGTGGTACCGCGAGTCGCCCTTCTCGCCCGCACTCCCAAGGGATCATGACGACGTCCTTCGGAGGACCGAAATGATCCACAGCCGCGTACACGTCTGCGACCTGCGAGAACACGTGGGCCGCACTGTCTCCGTCTGCGGGTGGGTGAACACCCTCCGTCGGCAGAGCAAAATGCAATTCGTCGTCGTACGGGACGGCACCGGAATGGTGCAGGTGACCCACAGGCGCGACGCCGGGCCGCTGGAAGCCCGGCTCGAATCCCTCACCCCCGAGTCCGCCGTCCGCGTCACCGGCCGCGTCGTCGACGCCGCCCAGGTCAAGCTTGGCGGCCTGGAGATCGTTCCCGAGACGATCGAGGTCATGAACCTGGCCGCCACCCCGCTGCCGATCGACGAGCACACCGGCCTGGAGCAGCGACTGGACTGGCGCTTTCTCGACGTACGCCGCCGTCCCGCCACCCAGCTGATGTTCGCCGTGCAGACCACCCTGGAGCAGGGCATGCGCGAGTACGCGTACGCGCAGGGCGCCACGGAGATGCACACCCCCAAGCTCATGGGCACCGCCTCGGAATCCGGCGCGGAGGTGTTCGAGCTCGGCTACTTCGGCCGTAGCGCCTATCTGGCGCAGTCGCCGCAGTTCTACAAGCAGATGGCGATCTCGGCCGGGATCGACAAGGTCTTTGAGATCGGCCCGGTCTTCCGTGCTGAGCCGTCGTTCACCTCCCGGCACGCCACCGAGTTCACGGGCGTCGATGTGGAACTGGCCTGGATCGACGGCGTCGAGGACGTGATGGTGTTCGAGGAGCGGATGCTCGCCCACGCGATCGCCAAGGTCGCCGACGTACACGGAGAGGCGATCGCGGAGCACTTCGGCATCGAGGTCACCGTCCCTGCAACGCCGTTCCCACGTATCACCTTGGCCGAGGCTCACGAGATCCTGCGCAAGGGCGGCTGGGACCCGGAGGGGGTCAAGGAGGACCTGGACCCTGAGGGCGAGCGGAGCATCTCGGACCACATCAGGGAAGCCACCGGGCACGAGTTCGTGTTCATCACGCACTACCCGGTGGGTATCCGGCCCTTCTACCACATGCGGCCGGCCGAGGACCCGAGCGTGACCCTTAGCTTCGACCTGCTCTGGAAGGGGCTGGAGATCACCACCGGCGCACAGCGTGAGCACCGGTACGACGTGTTGGTGCGGCAGGCCGCAGAGAAGGGGATGAGCACCGAACCGCTGCGGGACTACCTGAACGCGTTCCGGTACGGGTGCCCTCCGCACGGCGGGCTGGGCATGGGGCTGGGGCGAGTGCTGATGGTGATGCTCGGCCTGGACTCCATCCGCGAGGCCGGCTTCCTCTTCCGGGGGCCGAACCGGCTCACCCCGTAGTCGGGCGAGAGCCGCGTCCCACGGCACGGGCGAGCGCCTCGTGCCGTGGGACGCGGTCTCAGTAGCGGATATGGCGCAGGTCATGCGTCCACGCCTCGCCGGGATTCTTGTCCCAGTAGGACCGCAGCGCCAGCTCCCGCTCGGAGAAGCGACCCTGGTGGCACAGCCCGCCGTGGGAGAGGGTGACGCTCATGGCGAGCTCCGACTCGGTAGTGACCCAGTGGGGCGTCAGTGCGTGGCTCCACAACTGGTCTCCCGGCCACATGGTGAGGGACTGGCGGTCCGCCCGGTCGTGCTCGGGCGGCTCCTCGCTGGTGGTCTCGCCGATGACGGCCTCGTCGGCCGACAGGTGCTTGTCGGGGTCGAGGTAGCTGTGGAAGGTCTTGGTGCCATGGACCTGCCAGACCAGGCCGTGCGAGTTGTCGTTGTGGTAGGTCGAGGAAACGCCTTCGGTGGAGAGGAACATAATCGGCGCCAGGCGCTGCCAGGTGAAGCTCCGGGCGGACAGATGGGTGCGCCAGGGGGTCATGACGTCTTCCGGGAAGCTGCCCAGGAGGTCGCCGTAGAAGCGGCTGAGGTTGAAGTGCACCAGCCGGAACGGCCAAGTGACGATCTCCTCGATCGGCGCGGTCCGGAAGGCGGCGGTGCGGTCCATCCGCACCTGCCAGTCTGCGTCCCCGAGGACCGTGAACCGCACTTCCTCGTCTCGCCGGAGGTGGTCGAGGAAGTCGACAGCGGGCAGAAACAGGTAGTCGAAGCGGAGGTCGAGCGGGAAGTTCGGCGGCTGTCGCCAGCGTTGGGTGAAGTCATCGGGTGTCGTGATCGTCATCGGCCGGTCCAGGGGGTCGTGGTGGTTCGGTCCCGTGCTCACGCGGGCACGCTGCACGGCGCTTCACGGTCGTCGGGCGTGGCTGAGGGGCGGCAGATGGCGGCGCAGTCCGGGGTCACCCGTTCCTGCGCCGGATCGGTGAGGAACCGTCCGATCTCGGCACGCGGTGCGAGGACATTGACCGACGCCTGACCGTAGGGACAGCGCCGTATGAGGCCGTCGGCGGACACATACGCGGTCGCCGAGCGGCACTGCCGCCGCTCGCCCTCGGCCGACAGTTGAAGATTGCGCAGCTCATCGAGGTAGTCCCGGTACCGATCGGACAGGTCGAAGTAATGCCCCAGTACCTCGGCGTCGAGCCACTGCCGTGCCAGATACTCCTGGACCGGCATGCCGTCGCGGCGCAGGGCATGCTCGTCGAGAACGACGGGGCTGAACTGGACCCCCACCCTGGCCTCGGTCACGAGGCCGGCCAGGGACCGACACTCGCTGTCGCTCAGATCCCAGCAGGTGACGTGCAGGATCTTCGTCTCGGTGCTGATGGCGCGCAGCGTGTCGATGCCCGTGGCCGCCGTACGAGTGGTGCGTCCCAGCAGCATCGCGCCCCGGGAATCCGCGGAGACGGTCACATTGACCAGTAGATCCGCCACGTGCGAGAGGGCGATCACGTCGGTCACGGTGCGGGCCGACGTGACCATCGACACCGACATGCCGAACTGGTGGGCCAGTCGTACGAGCTGCCTGAGCTGCGGATGATGGGTCGGCTCGCCGCCGGTCAGGCACACCCCGTCCACGCCCGTCTCCTTCAGCCGGGACAGGGTGCGGGTGTAGGTCGGGGTGTTGAGGAAGCCGTGGGCCCGGTCGGCCCGGAAGCAGAAACCGCAGGCCACCTTGCAGTGTCCGGCCGTGGAGATCAGCGCCGTACGGACGTGGGTGCTCATTGCACCCCCGTGTTGTCCCAGACCGCGATCTCCACGGTGCTCGTATAGAAGGAGCACATCTCGGGGTCCGGGGTGCTGCCGCCGATGAGGGCCTGTTCGTTGCGGGACGGACCACCACAGATGGCGAGCGCGGGGCAGTTCCCGCACTCGGGGACCGGGGCGACCTTCTTCGCCACGCCGGCCAGGAGACCGGGATCGGACCGCAGCTCGTCGAGGGTGTGCAGGAACGACGGTTCGGTGAAGTTGATGTCGCAGAGGCTGACCCGGTTGCCCGGCAGCAGGGCGGCGTTCAGACTACGGTCGCCCTGCATATGGTCGAACAGCATCGGCCGCCGGGTGTCCAGGGCCTGGAAGGCGCGGTCCAGGACGGAGAACAGCATCCCGCCCCGTGTCAGAGCGGCCTGGCGTGCCTCGTACAGCTCCCGCGCGAGATCGGCGCCGTTGACCTGCCAGTGGCCCGCAGTCGGGATGGGCGTGTTGACGTAGATGAACTTCAGCCCGAGGTCATCGATGATCCACCGGACGGTCTCGGCGAGGCGTCCGATGTTCGCGGCTGTCGGGGTGAGGTTGCAGCCCACATGCAGCCCGTCCGCCTCGATGAACCGGGCGACGTTGCGGCGAATCCGGTCGTCGGCGGGCTGCCCGCCGAGGAGAAGCCGGTGCGCGGAGTTGATGCCTGGAGGTCCGTCGATAGAGATGCCGACTCCGTACTCGTACGCGACGAAGTGATCGAGAACTACCTCGGTCAGGCGGGCACCGTTGGTGACCACGGTGCGGCGCACCCTGGCCACGTCGTAGCGGGCGGCGAGGGTGTCGGCGAGTTGGTCTCCGTACCGCATGAGATCGAAGCGGATGGTCGGCTCGCCGCCGAACCACTGGATGGACACCTCTTCGTGGCCGGCGTTCTGCTCGAACAGGAACTCCAGCCCGTCCGAGAGTTCTTCCTTCGTCAGGTCCGGTTTGCCGCTGTTCGTATCGACGAAGCAATAGGTGCAGGTCATGTTGCAGCGGTCGGTGAGGACGACCCGCAGGCCGCTGACACGGACGGGGGCTCGGTCGAGGCCGAGAATTCGAAGACGGTCATGGAGTGCTTCGCGCCGGTCGGCCGCAGGGCCGCCGGGGGTGAAGCCGAGCCCGGCGAGGGCTTCATGGGTGGTGGTCGGGGGGACCCCGGCGAGGTCGTGGACCTCGCCGGAGTCGATGAACACACTGTCCAGCGCGACCGGGTCGAGGAGAACCGCTTCCCCGTCCCGTTCGTACTGGAAGTACTTCTCCCACAGCATCCGGGGGACGGCCATGATGGTCAGGCCACCGCTTCCTCTTCAGCTGTCCCGAGCTCGCCCATGACCTCACGAACGGTCTCCTCGGCGGCGGCCTGGAGCTTCGCGGAGGTGGCCGGGGAACCGCCGTCGGCGAGGACGATCACGCCCGGCAGCGTCGGATTCGGCGCGATGACCGTGATCCCGGCCGGGTCGGCGCTGATGACCATGATCGCGTCCTTCAGCTCGACCCAGTCGGCCCGCTCCTTGAGGGCCTCGATGATGCGGCCCTGCTTCTCCTGGAAGGAGGCGCGCTCGCCCATCCACACGCCCGCCTTGGACTTGGAGTCCACGACGTCCGCGTAGATCAGGTGGTCCTTCTTCTCTCGCCTGGCTTGAGGCATGGCTGATCCCTTCTCTGCGTGTCGGATGTACTGGAACGCCCCTTTGCGTCCGCCGGGGTCCGGCGGTTACCGCCCTTCAGCGATTTGGGTGGGGCGGTGTTCATCAGCTCCGCGGAGACTGGGCACCGTGTGATGCCGGCCTTGGACCGCGAAGCAAGTTCTAGGGGGTGCCTTCACGCTCTCTGCGCGCCTTGACCAGGGCGCGGTGAAGCCCATCGGGCCGGTTGAGAGTGCGGGGGCCGGTGGGCAGCCGGTACCAGTGCAGTCCGGGACCTGTGGTGCGATCGGCCTGCGGGACCACGACATGGCAGGTCAGCCCCAGCGCCACCGTCCCCGGTTCCTCCCACCGCGCCGCGATCCCGACCGGCGTCAGGAAGTACATCCGGGGCTCGCGCCCCCCACCGTCGAGAATGGCCGGCCCCACGGGCGGTCCCTGTTCCTCGATGAGCGCCACGGCACGGCGCCCGATGTCCTCGGGCGCACGGACGGCGTCCCACCACGTTCCGGCGGGCCACAGCTCAGGCTCGCTACCGATGGGCATCCACCTCGGTAACCGTACGGTCGAGATCGCGTCCGGCATGGGAAAGGCCCCCTCACAACTGGGTGTGAGAGGACCATTCCATGCACAAGGCGGGGGTGCGCGGACGAACTGTCCGCACCCAATTCGCGCCAACTAGGCTTCTACGTACGGCTGTTGTGCTAGGCGACGCCCGCCCAAGCACCAAACGCAGACAGCTCGGTGGACGGGTGTGCGTCCATGCGCAGCAGCGATCCGAGTGTTTCACGCACGGATGGGTGGAATCGGGTGTGGCTAGGAGCGATCTTCCTCGCCCGTTTCAGCTCGGAGAACGCGCCGCCACGATCCCCTTCCACAAGGCGCGCGGACGCGACGTCGATGTGGTGGTGGCTGGATCGCTCACCAACCGTCGAGGCTGGGGGCACCCAGGCGGCTCCGCCCTGTCCCCATTCGGAGAGCCGGGCCAGTGCCTGTTCGCTGTCCCCGGTGTCGATCAGCGCGTGCACGGCATGGATCCTGATGTTCGTCGGCCCGAAGCTCATCTCGTAGGCGTGGCTGTCCCTGTTGTCCGTCATATGCGCGACCTGCTCGGCCTCCCGGAGGAACTCCTCGGCACCCTCGGGGTTGTTCTCGCGCGAGTCGACCACCGCGAGCTTCAGCAACAGCGCCCCATCGACCGCCAGCGCGTCGTCGGTGTACGAACGCTCCGGCTGGAGCCGCTCCAGCTCGCCCCGTAGCCCCTTCAGCTTGCGCCGGGCAGTCTCGGTCGCGCCCTGGCGCAGCATCGACCCCGCCACCAGGAAGCCAGCGGTGACCTGCATCAACGGATCGCCACTTCGGTCGGCGGCCCACCGAACCCGTTCCAGGGCCGTGTTGCCCAGGTCGTGGTGCCCCATCTTGTGCGCGAGGCTGTTGACCGCTCGATACGCGCGAGCCAGGTGCCAGAACGCCTGCTGCTGTTCAACACCCCTGGTGCCAAGTGCCACATGAGTCAGCTCAGTGATCACCGGGGGCAGCAATGGCCCCATCGGCACGTATCGGGCATCCCGCCGCAGAGCCGAGATCTGGTCCACCTCGGAGGCCAGGACCGGCAGCGCTCGCGGCCGGATCTCCAGTTCGTCGGGGGCGTCGAAGCAGAGCAGGGTCCGTCGCAGTTCCGGGATGACGGCGTGCACTCCGTCCTCGGCTTCCGGGTCCCCGTAGTACGGCTGGCCCGTCAAGACTTCTGGGCCGAAGCGCAGCGCCCGCGCCAGGGCCGATATCAGACTCGGTGTCGCCCTCCGGACTCCGGATTCAAGCTTCTGGATCTGGCTGGCGGAGACCGCTACCCGCTGGGCAAGCTGCGCGGTGGACAACCCCCGCGTCTTGCGTGCCACCCGGAGCCGGTCTCCCAGCGTCAAGCTCTCACCCACGTCGGCATCCCCTCGCTGATTGGAGCACTATCGCCAGCGTACGGACCGTGAACCACGCCCAGAAGGTCCATCGCCAAGAGTTAACGCACCAGCGGCCTGGGCTGGTGGACAGGCGAAGCAACTGAGTCGGTGGCTGCGCCCTGAAAGGTCAGTGCCGGTCTTAGGGACTGAGCGGCCCTTCCATAGCCGGGATGGCTGGACCGGCCCTGCGATGCAAATTCAGCGGCAGGCCTGCGGAGTCATCCTCCCCTCGGCCCTCGCGCTGCCCAGAGGGCAGTGGAGCCGGGACCGTCTGCCGGCGAAGGCGATGTCAGTGTCGGTGTGCTGGAAGACGGGCGAATGCCTGAACGTGACAACGTCGCAGACGGCGTCGCGCACGTCATGCCTCCGGTGTTCCGTCCGCCGAGATACGGCGGAAGCCGAGGTACGGGAATAGGGATTCGGGAAGGACGAGGGAGCCGTCCTGCTGCTGGCACTGTTCAAGGAGGGCGGCCACGGTGCGGCCGATGGGCAGGCCGGAGCCGTTGAGGGTGGCGACGAGCCTGGGCTTGCCGTCCTCACCCCGGGTCCGGATGTTCGCCCGGCGGGCCTGGAAGGTGCCGAAGTTCGAGACCGAGGAGATCTCGCGGTACGTGTTCTGGCTCGGGATCCAGACCTCGATGTCGTACGTGAGCTGGGCGGAGAAGCCCGTGTCACCGGCCGCCAGCCTGACCACGCGGTAGGCGAGGCCGAGCTCCTTCAGGCATGCCTCGGCGTGGCCGACCATCGTCTCCAGCTCGGCGTCCGCCGTCTCCGGGTCGACGATCCTGACCATCTCGACCTTGGAGAACTGGTGCTGTCGGATCAGGCCCCGGGTGTCGCGCCCGTACGAGCCGGCCTCGGAGCGGAAGCACGGGGTGTGTGCTGTGAGGGCCAGGGGCAGGTCGGCGGGCGGGATGATCTCGTCGGCGTAGAGGTTGGTCAGCGGGACCTCGGCCGTCGGGATGAGGAACAGGTCACGGTCCGCCGTGCCGGTCCTGAACAGGTCTTCCTCGAACTTCGGCAACTGCCCGGTGCCGGTCATCGTCTTGCGGGTGACCAGGTACGGGACGCCGTGCTCGATGTAGCCGTGGCGGCGGGTGTGGATGTCGAGGAAGAGCGTGGCCAGGGCACGCTCCAGGGCGGCACCGGCGCCTCGTGAGACGGCGAAGCGCGGTCCGGACAGCTTCGTGGCGCGGGCGAAGTCGAGGATGCCGGTGGCCTCGCCCAGGTCGACGTGGTCCTTCGGCTCGAACGAGAACGTCGGCGGGGTGCCGACGCGCCGGATCTCGACCGCGAACTCGTCGGAGTCGCCGTCGGGCGCCGTCTCGTCGGGAAGGTTCGGGATGGTCAGAAGCAGCTCACGAAGCTCCTCCTGGACCTGCTCCTGTCCCGCGTCGATCTCACGGATCTGGTCCTTCAGCTCGCGAGCGCGGTCCTTCAGCTCGGAGATGTCCCCACCCTGCTTCGCCGTCCGCTGGACCTCGCCCGCCACCCGCTTGGACTCGGCCCGCAGTTCGTCGGCCGCGCGGATGTTGTGATTGCGCCGGGACTGAAGGTCTTCCAGTCGGGACAGGTCCAGGGAGTAGCCGCGCCGATCGAGCCGACGAACCGCTTCGGCACCCATGTCGATCAAGGCGCGGGCATCATGCATGAGGAAGATCCTTCTGATCCGGCGAACGGGATGGGGATACCGGATCGACGGTAGCAACCGCCGGTCCCCCACCGAGCCGCGATTTCGACGCGTCAACGGCGCCGAATGCCGCGCGAAGAGCGACCGAATCAAGATCGTCCACGAGGCCCGTGATCACAATGGACAGCTCGTCGTCGGGAATGGCGACCGGCCCAAGGTAGGGGCTCGGGAAAGAACGGCGGCGGTGCGGCCGCGCCACCGCTGCGATCCTGCTGCCGGAAGAGCTACGCACACCAGCAGCCCATGGCCGACGAGGACGCAGGGACCGGGGTGCCGCGGGGCGGCGAGCACACCCGTGAGCATCGAGCACGCCCGTGTGCATTCTGCGGAGCCATCGCGCTGGTACTCCGTGACGCCGGGGGACAGCGTCACCGATCCGGCACCTGGCCTTCCGGGACCCAGGCACGGCGTCGGGCCAGGCACCACCGACGCCCACGCCACGAGCGGCCCCGCGCCGACTCGGTTCGCTTGCCGCACCCGGCCCGCACCCGCGACACCGCGTCCCGACCCGAGACAGTGCCTTCACCGCGAGAGCAAGTAAGGCAATGGACACGTCGAGTATGGTTTCTTATATGGCAACGAAAAAAGTGACGGTGACGATCCCCGAGGACCTCCTTGAGGAGATCCGTGGAGAGGCGGCCGAGCGGGGACTGTCGGCGTATGTGGCCGAGGCGCTGCGGTCCAAGCGCGACCGCGACCGGCTCGTAGAGCTTGTCGGCTGGCTGGAGGAGGAGCACGGACCGGTCACGGAAAGTGAACGCGCTGAGGTGCGCGGCGAACTGGACGACCTTGACGCCGAGCATGCGCGTCGCGCGACCGGGCAGCGCCGTGCGGGAGAAGCCGCGTGAGGAAACGGGTCGGTGACCCTGGCCGACGACTTCGCGTCTTCGTGCTCGACAGCGAGGCCCTTTCGCTGGCAGTGCGCGGGGATCGGATGATGATCGCCCGGCTCAAGCTGGCCGCTGCTGGTGAAGCCGAGGTGGTGACCTCTCCTATGACCCTCGTCGAGGCATACGACGGCAGAACCACCGAACAGCGCTGGGACTGGGTCCTGTCCCGCATCAGCGTTGCCGACATCGGGAAGGACGAAGCGCGGCAGGCCCGTCGGCTCCTGGCCGACACAGGTCTGCACGGCCACAAGTACGCCATCGACGCCATACTCGCCGTCATCGCGCGACAGCAGACGGGCCAGGTCACGGTCTTCACCTCCGACGTGGACGACTTGGAACGGCTGGTTCCCGACAGGATCGTCGTCAAGAAGGTGTGAACTCGGCCTGATCCCGGTTCTGGTGGTCGCTGTCACCGATGGCCGGAGTTCTCCGGCGCGGCCCGCCTTACGTGATTGCGGACACCGTCGCGATGTCCGTACCCCTCCGGGCAACGCGTGGACGGAGACAAGTAGCCAGGGGTAACGCCGAACCGGCTCACCCGTAACAGGGCGGGAGCTGCGAGCCTCAGTGCCGGGCGGGCCGTCGGGGCTCGCGACGGCTCCGCGTCGGGAATCCCCGATGTGGTCGACGCCGTCGTCGTCGCGCGGGCCGCCGTCGTCCTGCCGGTGCGCGGGCCGCCAGGCGCTGTGGGCCGGGGCGCGGACCGGTGTGTTTGAGTGGGGCGTCACGTCCGCCCGTGGGGTCACACGGGCCATACGTCCGCCGGTGGTCGCACCGGCCAGGAAGGGAATCCGGCTCCGTGCACGTACTGATCCTGGGCGGGACAGCCGAGGCCCGGCGGCTCGCGGAGCTGCTGACCGCGCCCGCCGTCCCGGGCCGGACGGTCACCTCGTCGCTCGCCGGACGGGTCGCCGCGCCCCGGCTGCCGCCCGGTGAGGTGCGGATCGGCGGCTTCGGGGGAGCCGAGGGGCTGGCCGGCTGGCTGGTGCGGGAACGCGTCGATGTGCTGGTGGACGCCACGCACCCGTTCGCGGGGACCATGAGCTTCCACGCGGCCGGGGCCGCGCGGACGGCCGGGGTGCCGCTGGTCGCGCTGCGGCGGCCCGGGTGGGAAGCCGTCGACGGGGACGACTGGCGGTCCGCCGGTTCGCTGGCCGAGGCCGCCGCGCTGCTGCCGTCGCTCGGGTCCCGGGTGTTCCTCACCACGGGACGGACGGGGCTCGCCGCGTTCACCGGTCGCCCGGAACTGGACGCGCTGTGGTTCCTGGTGCGGTCCGTCGACCCGCCGGAGCCGCCCGTACCCCGGCGGATGGACGTCCTGCTGGACCGGGGGCCGTTCGCGCTGGACGGTGAACGGGCGCTGCTCGCCGCGCACCGGATCGACGTCCTCGTCACCAAGGACAGCGGAGGCCGCGCCACCGCCCCGAAGCTCACCGCCGCGCGCGAGGCCGGCGTACCGGTGGTGGTCGTCCGCAGACCGCCCGTACCGGATGGGGTGCCGGTGGTGGCGGGGCCCGAGGAGGCCGCCCACTGGGTCACGGGACGGACGGCCGCCTGAGTCCCCCGGGCCCCCGGTCTCCCGGTCCCCCGGGACGCGCCCGTCCGGCCCTGGGCCTTGTCCGGCGCCGGGACCTTGTACGGCCCCGGTTCGCGTACGGCTCTGGGATCTCGTCTGCCCCAGTTCCCCGTGCAACCCCGGGAACTTGTCTGCCCTGGCTCCCCGTACGGCCCTCGGACCCCGTACGGCGCCCCAGATTCCCGTTCGGCCCCGGGAACTTGTACGGCCCCGGCTCCCGTACAGCCCCCGGATCACGTCGTCCCGGCTCCCCGTACGGCCCTCGGACCCCGTACGGCCCCGGGTACTCCCCGTACCGCTCAGGCGCGCTCCGTACCGGTCATGTCTCCGGGTAGCGGCGGGGGGTCCAGACGATCGTCTCGTCGGCGCCGCGCCTGACCGTCCGGGTCTGGGAGGAGCCGATCAGCAGGATCGTGCGCATGTCGACCTCCGCGGGGTCCAGGTCCGTGAGGGCCACGATCCGTACCCGCTCCGTGGGGCCGCCGACATCGCGGGCGACCACCACCGGGGTGTCCGGCGCGCGGTGTTCGAGCAGCAGCTCGCGGGCCTTGCCGACCTGCCAGGTACGCGAGCGCGAGCCCGGGTTGTACAGGGCGAGCACCAGATCGGCCGAGGCCGCCTTGTGCAGGCGTTCCGCGACCACCTCCCACGGCTTGAGCCGGTCGGACAGCGAGATGGTCGCGTAGTCGTGGCCGAGGGGGGCGCCCGCGCGGGCCGCCGCCGCGTTCGCGGCCGTCACTCCCGGGAGCACCTGGACGGGGATGTCCCGGTAGGCGTCCTCGGAGGCCACCTCCAGGACGGCCGTCGCCATGGCGAAGATCCCCGGGTCGCCGCCCGAGACGACAGCGACCTTCCGGCCGCGCGCGGCGAGTTGCAGCGCGAACTCGGCGCGCTCCGACTCCACCCTGTTGTCCGACCCGTGCCGCGTCTGCCCGGAGCGTACGGGCACCCGGTCCAGGTACGTGGTGTAGCCGACGAGGTCGTCCGCGCCGGCGAGGGCGCCCCGCGACTCGGGGGTCAGCCACAGCGGGCCCGCCGGTCCGGTGCCGACGACGACGACCTCGCCCCGCTCCCGCTCCGGACGCCCGGCGTCGACCCGGCTGGGCAGCACGGCCACCGAGAAGTACGGCACGGTGTCCTCGTCCACCTCCGCGAGGTCCCCGGTGCGCTCCCCGTCCATCGTGGCGCGCTCCACGTACTTGGCCTCGGCCAGCCGGCCGGAGGCGTCCAGCGCGCGGCGGACCTTGCCGAAGGTGCGGCCCAGCTTCATGACCACGGCCGAGTCGGTCGCGGCGAGGCGGGCCGTCAGCTCCTCCTCGGGCAGGGTGCCCGGCAGGACCGTCAGCACCTCCTCGGCCTCCACCAGCGGGGTGCCGAGGCGGGCCGCCGCCGCGCTGACCGACGTCACCCCGGGGATCACCTCGGTCGGATAGCGGTGCGCGAGCCGCTTGTGCATGTGCATGTACGAGCTGTAGAAGAGCGGGTCGCCCTCCGCGAGGACGGCCACGCTGCGGCCCGCGTCGAGATGCGCGGCGAGCCGGACTGCGGCCTCCTCGTAGAACTCGTCCATCGCGCCCCGGTAGCCGCCTGGGTGGTCGGTGGTCTCCGTGGTGAGCGGGTAGACCAGCGGCTCCTCGATCTGGCCGGGCCGCAGATGGCGGGCCGCGATCGACCGTGCGATCGACCGCCCGTGGCGCGCGCTGTGGTACGCGACGACATCCGCCCCGGCGATCACCTCGACGGCCCGTACGGTCATCAGCGACGGGTCCCCGGGGCCGAGCCCGACCCCGTACAGCCGTCCCGACTGCGGTTCCGTCAGCCGTTCCGAAGGCGGTTCCGACGACGGTTCCGTCGGCCGTTCCGTGCCGCTCTGGTGCACGCTCACTCCTCCTCGCTGGCGATGGCGTTGAGCGCGGCGGCGGCCATCGCGCTGCCGCCCCGGCGGCCCCGCACCACCAGGTACTCCAGGCCCGACGGGTGGGCGGCCAGCTCGTCCTTGGACTCCGCGGCGCCGATGAACCCGACCGGCACACCGATCACCGCGGCCGGGCGGGGCGCGCCCTCCTCGATCATCTCCAGCAGCCGGAACAGCGCGGTGGGGGCGTTGCCGACGGCGACGACCGCGCCGTCGAGGCGGTCCCGCCACAGTTCCAGCGCGGCGGCGCTGCGGGTGGTGCCGAGGCGGGCGGCGAGGTCCGGCACGGCCGGGTCGGACAGGGTGCAGATCACCTCGTTCGCGGCGGGCAGCCGCTTGCGGGTCACCCCGCTCGCCACCATCGTGGCGTCGCACAGGATCGGCGCGCCGGCCCGGAGCGCCTCGCGCGCGCGGGCCACCACGGCCGGGGAATGGGCGAGGTCACGGACCAGGTCGACCATGCCGCAGGCGTGGATCATCCGGACCGCGACCCTGCCGACATCGTCGGGCAGGCCCGTGAGGTCCGCCTCGGCGCGGATGGTGGCAAAGGACCGGCGGTAGATCTCCGCCCCGTCCTTCTCGTAGTCGAACACTCTGTTCTCGCTCACTTGCTCATGTTCCGGTGCGTGCCGCCGCCACGGTAGCCGCGAGCGATGAGGTTCCCGTCACCGAGGTCGTACGGCCGGCCTTGCCCGCGCGTACGGCGGTGACCTCGTAACCGCCGACGACGGCGACGACGTCGACCCGGTCACCCCGGGGGCGCCCGCAGCGGCGCGCACAGCCGGACCAGTGGACGGGGGGTTCGGCCTGTCCGTCGGCCGGGTGCTGGGCCGGTACGTGGGCCGGGGGCTGGACCGGTACGTGGGTCCGGTGGACGGCTGTCCGCGCGTCGGACCTGACGTCCGCCAGTGACTTGGCGCAGCCGGGACGGCCTATGCACGCGGTGACCCCGGTCCATGGGGAGCCGGGCTCCGTCACGAGTCCGGTGGCGGCGAGCGCCATGAGGTCGGCGGGGGTCGCGCCGGGGAGGACCGCGCCGCGCCAGGGGGTCAGGCGGACGCCGAGCCCTGTGCGGGCCGCGATGTGCCGTACGGCCGTCCATTGGGCGGGGGTGAAGCGGCCCAGGGGGACGGCGACGGACACGCCTCCGGGGAACGCGCCGGGGGTGGGGGTCGCCTTGGCCTTGATGGCGGTCGCGGTGGCATCGGCCGGGTCCGTGGGCGTCACCGTGGCGCTGTCGGTGAGCGTCGCGGTGACGTCCGGGCGGTGGGCCACCTCGCGGGCCAGCGCGCGGACCGCTTCGGGGCCGCCGGGGAGGTCCGCCAGCCGCCAGACGCGGTCCGCCCCGGCGTTCCGGGCCGCCGCGACGAACGCCTCCGCGGCGTACACGGCGATGCGGGGGGCGTCGTCGGCCGGCACGGTGAGCGTGGTCCCGCCGATCGTGACGGTCGCGGTGGCGCGCGGTCCGGCCACGAGGGTGATGTCGGGTTCCAGGGACGCCATGTCCCCGCGGCCGTCGTCCAGGGCGAACAGGAACCGGCCCGACAGGTGCGCGGCGGGGGCGCTGGCGCAGAGCAGGGTGTCGAGGGCGTGGAGCCACGGGGCCAGGTCGCGGTGGCCCTGTCCGTCGAGGCCGGACAGCGGGGACGCGACGATGTTCCGTACGCGTTCGTGGGTCGCGGAGGGCAGGAGGCCGGCGGTGTGCAGCGCGGTGGCCAGGTCGGCTCCGCAGGTCTCCGTGCGGAGGGCCCGTAGCTGGACGTTGCCGCGTGAGGTGAGGTGCAGTTCGCCGTCGCCGAGGTGGTGGGCGGCGTGGGCCAGGGCTTCCGTCTGGGCGGTGGTGAGGACTCCGCCGGGGATACGGATCCTGGCGAGGGGGCCGTCGTCGGCGAGGTGCAGACGGAGTGCGCCGGGGCAGGCGTCGCCCCCGTCGCCGGGGGTCCGCACGTCCGCCGCGCGCTGCTCGCCCGCGGCGTGCTCTCCGTCCTCCGTGCGTCGGCCCGGGGTGTCCGTGTTCGCCACGCTGTTCGCCACGCCCGCGAGCATAGACCTGCGGTGTTCTTGTCGTATCTCCCGTGCGGGTCGCCTTCGCTTGCGCTTTTGGGGTCTGTCCGGGTGGGCGCACTTGTTCCTGTGCGGGTCGTTCGTGGGTGCGCGGTTCCTCGCGCCCCTGGGTACTCGGGGCTGGGCGGACTTGTTTCTGTGCCGTCGCTCGTCGTTTTCGCGCAGTTCCCCGCGCCCCTGGGTACTCGGGGCTGGGCCTACTTGTTCCCGCACAGGTCGCTCGGTGGGTTTGCGCAGTTCCCCGCGCCCATGGGATGTCCTCGGGTAGAGGCGCGCCGGCCGCCCTTTGGGGCGGCCGGCGGACCGAGGAACTGTGGCGGATTACCAGAGGTCAGGCATCCAGAGGCGCACGCCGAAGTGGCCGAGCCGCAAGCTGGCGGCCAGGAGCGCCTGCTTGACGTCAGCGAGTCCCGCCGGGCGGGCCCGGCGGCGGCTCAGGCTGCCCCTGACCACGCCGATGGCCCGGGGAGCCCGGGGAGCCGGGGCGGCCCAGCGGGTACGGCGCGGCGGTGCGGGCCGCGGCGCCCGGTGTCCGGTACCGACCGCGAGCTGATGCTGCTGCGCGCGGATGGCACGGGTGCGGGGGTTGGCGGGGACGGCGCGGGGCCGATTACCCTTCATGTAGGGACTCCTTGCTGATGCGTGTATATCCGTGAGGCCGTTCCTGCGGAGAGCTCGGTCGGTCCGGCCGGCAAAAGCAAGGGCCGACGAGCTCTCCGTCTTTTCTTCCAGCGCGGAGTACGCTGGATTGCCGCCGCACTCGCGGCGCGCCAAAAACTCCAAGGTGCCTCTTCCAGGGGATTGCGGGCAGGCGTAATGGCCATACTCGACTGGACGGCGATTTCACTGTTCCGATTCACCGCTCCGGCGAGTCAGCCGACCGAAGAATGGTATCCCACACATCCACGCAGGATGATCACGCCGGTTCCGTTGGCGACGGAGAGCACGGATTGCGACTCCCTTCCTTCCGGCAACTCCGGCTTCACCCTGACGTCGCCGCCTTCAGAATTTCCCGACAAATAACCTTGATGTCCTTTCCATGCGATTCGAGGCTTTCGAGGAGAACGTCGCATTCCTCGTCGAGGCGGGATTCGGCGAGCGCCTGGAGCGCTGCGGCGGCTTCCCCCGGCGGCATCTCGACTCCCATAGCCCACAAGATCGTGAGCCGTTCGCCGCCGGTGCTTTCATTGAGGGCGGCCACGAACGCCGCTGTGCCGACACTGTGCCGCCGCCCGCTGTTGCGCCGGTCCCTGTCGGCGGCGACCGCGACCGGGCCGCCACACCCGCCCTCCTCGCGCCCACGGAAACGCTCGCTGTTGCGCCGGTCCCGCTGGGCAGGGAGTGCGCCGTCCCCGCCGCGCGCGGGCACGCAGCGGCAGCGGCCGCACCGGGCCAGGTGACGCAAGCGGTGAAGGTCGTCCAGCGTGTGCACCGGCGGCAGCCCCTGCCGCTTCCAGCCCTCCACCGCGAGGGAGTGCATCACACCCAGGGTCTCGTCGGTGGGAAACCTGCGGCCGTTCACGTAGTGCGACAGGGACGCCTCCGAAACCCCGATCCACTTGCTGATGACTCCCATGGAAACCGGCCCGAACGACCGGTAGACCTCCCGGATCGCCTCCGTGAATTCCCGGAGCTCGACCGTACTGTCCGACGGCGGCGTCCCGCCGATCTGACCCATAGCAGGCATGACACACCCTCCCCTTTCCCGACGTGGACACATTTCTCTGACATGGACACAACCGCTTAGACCTCGCACTGAACACGCCGAGCCCGCCAACGGCAGGGCTCGGCACATATGGCACGGAGGTCGGCTTAAGGACCGACCCTAGAGCCTTCACCCTGTCCATGGAACTCGGATCGGGGTTTAGACCGAAGTTTTTCTGTAACAAGAAGCGGAATCCGTCAGTCCAGGACGGACACACAAAGACCGCAAAGAGGATTATTCACCAGACTCCGCTTCCCTACCTGAAATGTAGGGAAGCGGAGTCTGGTGAATACATACGGGCTTGTGCTAGAAATGGGGCCGGGTGTGCCCTTCGGGCTGCACGTGGGTGATTCCCGCTGCCCGCACCGGAGCGGCGCACCCGTTCCGCCGTCGAGAAAGGGTGAAAGCCATGGCCCAGGTTCCTTCCTGGCAGGACTCCGCCCTCGGGACCATGAAGCGCGTCGCCCTCTGGCTGATCGCTGTCGTGGGCGAGGGCAACGAGTTCACCAAGGCCGACCTCAGGGACGCGTTCCCAGGCGTCTCCCAGGTGGACCGGCGGATGCGGGACCTACGGGACTTCGAGTGGCGAATCGACACAAACAGGGACGACCCGGAACTGGACTCCCACCAGCAGCGCTTCGTCAAGGCCGGCATCCCGGTATGGGAGCCGGGGCGCAGCGCCCGGCCGAAGGGCACGACCGCGATCGGCGCCAACCGCCGGCGGGAGGTCATCGCCGCTGACGGCTATATGTGCAGGTCGTGCGGGATCACCCCCGGCGGGGAGTACAGCGACACCGGCGAGACCGCGCAGCTGGATATCGCGCGTCGCCCTGTCCGGAAGCCCGACGGCACCAAGCGCGTAGAGCTGGTTACGGAGTGCAACCGGTGCCGGATCGGCGGCCGGAGCCTGGAAGCCGATCTGTCGAGGGTCCTGGCGGCCGCGGCGGGCCTGAGCCCGATTGAACGCAGAGTGCTGGCGGGCTGGATCACTGCGGACGAGCGGGAGTTCAGCCGGGTTGAGCGGCTCTGGGGCGACTACCGCTCCCTGCCGGAGACCTCCCGGACAGAGCTTCGTGCCGAAATGGGACTGGACTGAGTCATGGGACCGGTGAGCCGCCCCAGCCGGCGGGAGAAGATGACCAGTGCCCGGGGGACCGGCAGGAGGAGCGCCACATGACAAAGGACTACGGCCGGCCGGGCCGGGCGGACGATAACCGCGGCACGGTCGCACGACGGCTCGACGAGGCCGCGGCGAAAAGCGGCCCTCAGGAGCGTCTGACCATCGAGTGGCGCGGGCAGCCCACCCACCTCGACGTGATTCAGCTCCCCGTGGGGGACCTCTACTACAACCCGGGCACTCACCGGGTCCGCGCCCAGCGCAGCTACGACCCCGTGCGGGAAGCGCAGCTCGAAGAGGACCCGTGGAGCCCGGCTGGCCAGGAGTATCTCGGAACCCTGCTCAAGGCACTGCCCTCGGCACCGTCCCGGGTGGACCCGGAGTTCACCGCGCTGAAGGAGAGCCTCCAGGAGTACGGCCAGAGCGACCCGGGCCTGGTGACCTGGGACGGTGTACTGGTCAACGGCAACACCCGCCGCGCCGCTCTGATGGACCTCTTCGGTCCCACGACGGAGATGCGGGTCGCCGTCCTGCCGGAATCCTGCGACTGGGGCGACATTGCCAAGGTGGAGCTATCGCTCCAGCTCCGCAAGGAACACCGCCGGGATTACTCGTACATCAACCGTCTGCTGGCGGTCCAGGAGCTGGTGAAGCAGGGCACACCGCTGCCGGTGATCGCCGCGACGTTCCGTACGACGGTCGCCAGGTGTGAGCAGGACCAGTGGGTCTACTCGTGCGTGGAAGCGATGATCGAGCGGAGCGCCAAGGCGGGGGTACGACTGCCGCTGGTCGCCTTCGAGAACGACGCGGAGAAGCTGCGGGAGCTGCAACGGGCCTACGCCAAGGCTTACGCGGCCAATCCCGAGAATGCGGATCTGCTGCTGGAGTCGCGGATGTCCGCCATCATGCTCGGGTTCTCGAAGACCGACGTCCGGCATATCGAGCCGGACTTCGGGGTGAGGTATCTGGAGTCCACTCTCCCGGAGGGCCTTCTCCCCGCCCCCGCCAAACAGGAGGGCGTGGCGATCCCGGGGCTCGGCCGCTCGGTGAGGGGCCCGTCCCTCAAGCTGGCGGCCGCCAAGACCCTCACCGACACCGTGCTCCAGGCCCGTGCCGTCGCCGAAGCCTCGGCGTCCCAGGTCGTGCCGTCGGAGGAGGTGGCCAAGTTCGCCGGGCAGCTGGATGACATCAAGAAGGCCATGGACGGCGCCATCGACCGGGCCGGCCGGGACAACCGGGTGCGCAAGCGGAAGCAGGCCGCTCCCGCACGGCTCGCCGACGCCTGCCAGTCCATCGAACAGTGCGTGACTGACCTGGTCATGTCCCGCGCTTCCCGCAGCCTGGACGAAGAGGGCTTCGACGATGCCGTCGTCGTGCTCAGGAAGGCCCTGACGAAGCTGGCCCGCGAGTCCGGGCGGACCGTCAAGAATCCAGGTGACGGCGTCGCCTGGCTGATCTCCGCGATGGAGAAGGACGACTAGTGTCCGCACCGGTCAGTCTGGAGCTCGGCTTCGACGCCACGCGTACACAGGCTGTGCTGCGCGCGGCGCCCGAGTACCGGGCTGCCCTCGCCCAGATGCTGGCGCGCTTTCCCAGCGGCAGGATGACCGATTGGCTGTCCGCCGCCATCCCGGTCGACGGTTTCGTCGCGGGTATCTCGGAGCTCGGGACATGGCCCCACCCCGAAGGCGTCGTCTGGGAGGACTCCTTCAGCGCCCTGGTCGGGGAACTGCTCGACACCGCGGAAGCCGCTGAACAGCTCCTCAGCGGGCAGACGCCGGGCGGTTCGGCTGACGCGGATGACGTGCTCTCCTTGCTGGGTGCCTCATGGCGGGGGGATCTCACCGCGTTCCAGCGGCGCGATGCCGCCCGGCTGCTCGCCATCGGGCATGGCGCCAACTTCAGTGTGCCCGGCGCCGGCAAGACCCGTGTGGCGCTCGCGGTCTTCGCCGCGCTCAGAGAGCGGAAGCATGTCTCCCGGCTTCTCGTGGTGAGCCCGAAGTCGGCCTACGAGGCGTGGCAGGAGGAATCCGGGCTCTGCTTCGCGGAGCCGCTCGACGTCAGGGTCATGGAGAAACATCCGTCCACCGCCGCGGACCTGCTGATCGTCAACTACGAGCGGCTCGACCGCTCTTTGGCCGCGCTCTCAGAATGGCTGAAAGCAGGTCCGGCCATGCTCGTCCTCGACGAGGCCCACCGGATGAAACTGGGAGGCGCCGGAGTGTACGGGGCGGCGTGTCTCGCGCTGGGGCCGCTCAGCCGCACCCGCATGATCCTCACCGGGACCCCGGCACCCAACGGCGCCAAGGACATGGAGAACCTGCTGTCCTTCGTCTGGCCGGGCCATGGCCGCAGAGTAGTCAGACAGGCGGTCGACGGGGGCAGTCTCGCGGACGCGAGCCGGGTCCTGCGACCCCTGTACACCCGGACGACCAAGCACGAACTGGGGCTCCCACCTGTCCGGACCCGGATGCGCATGATCCCCATGCCGTCATTGCACCGGGAGATCTACGACGCCATGGCGGGACAGTTCTCAGCACGCGCCGAGGCGGTACGTTCCGACATCGACTCCCTGGGCAAGTCAGCTCTCCGCATGCTTATGGCGGCGACCAGCCCGGCACTGCTCGTAGCGGGAACCAGCCGCTACGAGCCGCTCGACATCCGGGTACCGCCGCTGGAGGTGCCCGAGTCAGGCCCGCTGTCCGCTCTGCTGCGCCGTCTGACGGAGTACGAGATCCCGCCGAAGTACGGGGAGGTGCTCTCCATCGTCGCCGCCAACGCCGCCGAGGGCCGGAAAACCCTGGTGTGGGCGGGATTCGTCCGAAGCCTCACGACGCTTGAGTCACTGCTCCAGGGGTTCCAGCCGGCGGTGGTGCACGGCGGGACGCCCGATCGGGAGGAGCAGATCCGCCGGTTCCGTGAAGACCCGGACTGCGCTGTGCTGCTCTCCAACCCGGCAACGCTCGGCGAGGGAATCAGCCTGCACCAGGTGTGCCACGACGCGGTCTATGTCGACCGTGACTTCCAGGCCGGGCGGTATATGCAGAGCCTGGACCGCATCCACCGCCTGGGGCTCGCTCCGGACACGGAAACACGGATCACCATCCTGGCCTCCGCGGGCACTATCGACGAAGTGGTCGCGCTGCGGCTGGCGGAGAAGCTGGAGTTCCTGGGGAGAATCCTTGACGACCCGGCTGTCCGGAAGCTCGGAGACCCTGAAGACGAACCCGCCACGGCGGCGGGCATGGACGAAGACGATCTGCGGGCCATCCTGAGCCACATCGGCACAGGAACGGAAGGACGCCCGGACGCATTCGTGCCCTGAAGAGACGCGGCGAACTATGCGGAGCCGCACGAGCGACGGCTCAGGAACGAGTACGCCCAGCCGGACAGATCTCGAAGGCGCAAGCGAAGGCGACCGGCACAGGGTACAAGTACGGCCACGCACAGGACCCACCCACCCGTACCCAAGAACCCATAAAGACCACAAAGGGCCCAAACAAACCCCGCATACCATGAGGTAATCGCGGATCACCCGGTCCGTGACCGTCACCCGACGGCATCAGGGGAGGAAGCCGGTTCGAATCCGGCGCGGTCCCGCCACTGTGACCGCCGGCTCCAGGGCCGGCCGAGCCAGGAACTCCCGCCGTCCGAACACCGCCCGGGGCGCGGACACCCCGAGGAAGGCCGACGCCGCATGCCGAACCCCGCCGAAGACCGCCCCGCCGACGAGAACCCCGTCACCGACAACTCCGCCGCCGAGAACCCCGGCACCGGAGAGCCCGTCACCGGAAGGCCCGTTGCCGAAGGGCCCGTCACCGGAGGGCCCGTTGCCGGAGGGCCCGTCGGTGACGGGAACCCCGTCGGCCGCGCCCCGCACATCCTCCTGCTGTCCACGTCCGACACGGACCTGCTCAGTGCCCGCGCCGCGAACCACGCGGACACCCCCGTCCCGTACCGCTTCGCGAATCCCTCGCGGCTTCCGCTGGACGATCTGCCCGCGCTGCTCGACGGGGCCGGGCTCGTCGTCGTCCGGCTGCTCGGCGGGGTCCGTGCCTGGCAGGAGGGGCTGGACCGGGTGACGGGCACGGGGCTGCCCGTGGTCGTGCTCAGCGGTGAGCAGGCCCCCGACGCCCAGCTGATGGCGGCCTCCACCGTCCCGGTCGGCCTCGCCGCCGAGGCGCACGCGTATCTCGCGCACGGCGGCCCCGCCAACCTCGCGCAGCTCGCCCGCTTCCTGTCCGACACAGTCCTGCTGACGGGCCACGGCTTCGACGCCCCGGCGCCCGCCCCCACCTGGGGGCCCCTGGAGCGCACCCCCGGCCGGACGGCCCCGGCGGCGGACGGCATCGTCCCGACCGTCGCCGTGCTCTACTACCGCGCCCACCACATGAGCGGCAACACGTCCTTCGTCGCCGCGCTCTGCGACGCCGTCGAGAACGCGGGCGGGCGGCCCCTGCCGCTGTACGTCGCGTCGCTGCGCGCCCCCGAGCCGGAGCTGATCGACGAGCTGCGCGCGGCCGACGTGATCGTCACGACGGTGCTCGCGGCCGGTGGCACCCGCCCGGCCGAGGCATCGGCGGGCGGCGACGACGAGTCGTGGGACGCGGGCGCGCTGACCGGCCTGGACGTCCCCGTGCTCCAGGCCCTGTGCCTGACCTCCTCGCGCGCCGACTGGGCCGCGAACGACGAGGGCGTCTCCCCGCTGGACGCGGCGAGCCAGATCGCCGTACCGGAGTTCGACGGGCGCCTCATCACCGTCCCGTTCTCGTTCAAGGAGATCGACAAGGACGGGCTCCCCGCGTACGTCGCGGACCCCGAGCGCGCGGCGCGGGTCGCCGGGACCGCCGTACGGCACGCGCGGCTGCGGTACATCCCGGCCGCGGACAAGCGCCTCGCGCTGGTGCTCTCCGCGTACCCGACCAAGCACTCCCGGATCGGCAACGCCGTCGGCCTCGACACCCCCGCGAGCGCGGTCGCGCTGCTGCGCAGGCTGCGCGCCGAGGGCTACGACTTCGGGCCCCTGGACGAGCTCCCCGGCCTGGTCTCCGGCGACGGCGACGAGCTGATCCGCGCGCTGATCGACGCGGGCGGCCACGACCAGGACTGGCTCACCGAGCAGCAGCTCGCGGCGAACCCGGTGCGCATCCCGGCGGCCGACTACCGCCGCTGGTTCGCGACACTGCCCGGGGAGCTGCGGGAGGCGGTCGAGCGGCACTGGGGGCCGCCGCCCGGCGAGATGTTCGTGGACCGTACCCACAACCCGGACGGGGACATCGTCCTCGCGGCGCTGCGCCGCGAGAACCTGCTGATCCTCATCCAGCCGCCGCGCGGCTTCGGCGAGAACCCCATCGCGATCTACCACGACCCCGATCTGCCGCCCTCGCACCACTATCTGGCCGCGTACCGCTGGATCTCCGCGTCCCGCGCGGACGGCGGTTTCGGCGCCGACGCGATGGTCCACCTCGGCAAGCACGGCAACCTGGAGTGGCTGCCCGGCAAGAACGCGGGACTGTCCGCCGCGTGCGCCCCGGACGCCGCGCTGGGTGATCTGCCCCTGGTGTACCCGTTCCTGGTGAACGACCCGGGCGAGGGCACCCAGGCCAAGCGCCGGGTGCACGCCACCCTGATCGACCACCTCGTGCCGCCGATGGCCCGCGCCGACTCGTACGGCGACATCGCCCGGCTGGAACAGCTGCTGGACGAGTACGCGCAGATCTCCTCCATGGACCCGGCGAAGCTGCCCGCGATCCGCGCGCAGATCTGGACGCTGATCCAGGCGGCCCGCCTCGACCACGACCTGGGGCTGGAGAACCGGCCCGACGACGACGGCTTCGACGACTTCCTGCTGCATGTCGACGGCTGGCTCTGCGAGGTCAAGGACGCGCAGATCCGTGACGGACTGCATGTCCTCGGCGCGCCCCCGGCGGGCGACGACCGGGTGAACCTGGTCCTCGCGATCCTGCGCGCCCGGCAGATCTGGGGCGGCACCACGGCCCTGCCCGGACTGCGGGAGGCCCTCGGCCTCGACGAGTCCGCGGCGACCCGGACCACCGCCGACGAGGCGGAGGCCACGGCCCGCGCCCTGGTCACCGCGATGGAGGCGGCCGACTGGGACCCGGCGGCGGTCGCGGGCGTGGCGGCCGGGCACGGCGACGACGTGGCCCGGGTGCTGGACTTCGCGGCGGCCGAGGTGGTGCCCCGGCTCGCGGGCACCGTCAACGAACTCGACCACGCCGTGCACGCCCTGAACGGCGGCTTCGTCCCGGCGGGCCCGTCGGGCTCGCCGCTGCGCGGACTGGTCAACGTCCTGCCGACCGGCCGCAACTTCTACTCCGTCGACCCCAAGGCCGTCCCGTCCCGCCTCGCGTGGGAGACCGGCCAGGCCCTCGCGGACTCCCTGCTCACCCGCTACCGCGAGGACAACGGCGACTGGCCCACGTCCGTCGGGCTGTCCCTGTGGGGCACCAGCGCGATGCGCACCGCGGGCGACGACGTGGCCGAGGCGATGGCCCTGCTCGGGGTGCGCCCGGTGTGGGACGACGCGTCGCGCCGGGTCACCGGTCTGGAGGCGGTCCCCGCCGACGAACTGGGCCGTCCCCGTATCGATGTGACGCTGCGTATCTCCGGCTTCTTCCGTGACGCGTTCCCGCATGTCATCGGGCTGCTGGACGACGCGGTCCGGCTGGTCGCGGGACTCGACGAGCCCGCCGGGGTCAACCACGTCCGCGCGCACGCCCAGGCCGACCTCGCGGTCCACGGCGACGAACGCCGCGCCACCACCCGTATCTTCGGCTCCCGCCCGGGCACGTACGGCGCCGGTCTGCTCCAGCTCATCGACTCCCGTGACTGGCGCACCGACGCCGATCTCGCGGAGGTCTACACGGTGTGGGGCGGCTACGCGTACGGGCGTGAGCTGGACGGCCGTCCGGCCCGGGAGGAGATGGAGACCGCGTACAAGCGGATCGCCGTCGCCGCGAAGAACACGGACACCCGTGAGCACGACATCGCGGACTCCGACGACTACTTCCAGTACCACGGAGGCATGGTCGCCACCGTCCGCGCGCTGCGGGGCACGGCCCCCGAGGCGTACATCGGGGACTCCACCCGCCCCGAGACGGTCCGCACCCGCACCCTGGTCGAGGAGACCTCCCGGGTCTTCCGGGCCCGGGTGGTCAACCCCAAGTGGATCGAGGCGATGCGCCGCCACGGTTACAAGGGCGCCTTCGAGCTGGCCGCGACGGTGGACTACCTCTTCGGCTACGACGCCACCACCGGCGTCATCGCCGACTGGATGTACGACAAGCTCACCCAGACGTACGTCCTCGACCCGGTGAACCGCGCGTTCCTCCAGGAGGCCAACCCCTGGGCCCTGCACGGCATCACGGAACGCCTCCTCGAAGCCGAGTCCCGGGGCCTGTGGGCGAAGCCGGACGCGGCGACCCTGGAGGCCCTGCGCGAGGTCTTCCTGGAGACGGAGGGCGATCTCGAAGGCGGTACGGACGGGGCGGGTGGCGGGACGGCGCCGACCGGTGGCTGACCCCGCGGTGCGTCCGTGAGCGGCGGGCCCCCGGCTGTCCGGCAGCCGGGGGCCCGCTGTCCGTTCCGGGGGCCGGTTCCGGTTCCGGGGGCCGGTTCCGGGGGCCGGTTCCGGTCCAAGGGCCCGGTCCCGGTGTCCGGTGTCCGGTCAGTCGAACGGGGTCGCCGCCTCCGCGCGGTGCAGGTGGACGATCACGTCGTACCCCTCCGCCAGGCTCTGCGGCTCGCGCATGACCGACGGGACGTAGGTCGCCGGGACGAGGAACGTGGGCCGGGGGGCGGCGAGCCAGGCGGCGGTCGCCCGGTCGCCGGTCGTCCCGCGCAGGTCGATGACGAAGTCACGGTGCCGGACCCGGTCGAGCGTGTGCTCATTGCTCCCGGGGTGCGCCGCGCCCGTGTCGAAGACCTCGCGCCGGTCGCCGCCCGTCTCGGGCCGGGCGAGGAATCCGGCGCTGTGGACGGAGGTGCCGATGGCGACGTAGTCGTCACCGACGAGGTCGCGCAGGGCCGCGCCCTGGGTCACCGGGTACTGCTGGGGCCACGCCGACCGGTAGGCGAGATGGCCGTTGTGCGCGGCGGCCAGCACCCGCTCCCCGGTGCCGCGCTGCCACCACACGGTGTTCCGCGCCATCGAGTCGTCGCGGAAGCGGTGCAGTTCGGCGCCGTCCAGGGAGTACATGGTCGCCATCTGCGAGATGACGAGGGCCTCCTGGACCACCCGGGCGGGCACCCTCCCCGGCTTCGACCCCGTTCCGGTCCCGGTCCCGGTCCCGGTGCCGCTGAGGAGCCGGTGCGCGGCCTGGGCGTCGGCCGCCAAGGACCGGCGCTGCGCGGGCGGGAGTCCGGTGAGGGCCTTCATACGGGCGTCCCGGCCCGCCGGGAGGGCGAGCAACTGCGCGTACCGCTCGCGCAGTACGGGCAGCAGGGCGGGGCGATGGCGCTCGGCCCAGCCGAGGACGCGCGCGTACTGCTCGCGGCCGATGTCCCCGATGTCGTTGCCCATCACCCGCAACTGCCGGTCATGGGTGCGGTTGTACTCCCGCATCCAGCTGAACAGACGATGGAACTCCTCGGTCCGCCAGGACGTGTAATCGCTCTGGAACTCCTCGCGCATGATCGTCCGCAGATCGCCCTCACCGGTGCGCACCCAGGTGTCCAGGCGGACACCCGTCGACCAGGGCTGCTCCAGCGCGAAGGTCGTGACGGCCGCGTCACCGGGCCGGGTGGCGAGGTACCGGAACAGCCGCTCCCGGACGTCGAACACCTCCTTCGAGCCATGGGTGACCTCGCCGAACCCGATGATCTCCGCGTCCCGGGTCATCCGGGCGAGCGCGGCCAGGTCCCCGGCCGGACGCTGGTCACCGGGGGCGGTGGCGCGCAGCGGGTGGGCGTGGCGGTCCAGCCCGGCGAGCACCGCGCGGTCCGAGCCGTACGGGTGGCTTGTGCCGCCGGTGCCCTCTGTCGCGCCTGTGCCCACTGCTGCGCCTATGCCGTCGGCGTGACCCGTGCCCGTGCCGTACGCGTGGCCGGTGTGGCCGGTGTGGGGCGGCCGGGCCTGGGCCGTGACCGTCCCCGCGCCCGCCCCCCGTTCGGCGGACACGGCCGGGGCGGCCGACACCGTCCCCAGCACCGCCGCCGCGGCCAGGGCCAGGACCAGACCGCTGCGGACCGGCCGCCGCGCGGGGGCGGCACCCGGCGCGACAGCCCCGGGCCGGACGCCGGCAGACCCGTACTCACCGGACCGGCCAGCACCGGACCCGTACTCACCGAACCGAACGGCACCGGCCCCGTCCTCACCGGACCGGTCGCCGTCGGGCCGACCGGCACCGGACCGACCTGCACCGGGCCGGCCTGCACCCGACCGGCCTGCGTTCGGCCGGTCCGGACTGCTCGTGGGGATCACTCGGGCCTCCTGGGACTGCGGCCGGGCGCCGGGAGGTCCGGTGCTGTCGCCGTGCTCCCCACTCTCCCGGCCCCGGGCCGCCCGTCCCACCCGGCCCGCTCCCCTCTCCGGGGTGTATCCCGCTACACCTCCGCCGCCGCGCACGACCGCGAACAGCACTGCTCAGGCTGGCCGTTCAGCCGTCCGCGCGCGTCATCGTGGACGCGTAGCCGCCACCCCCGGGGTACACCCACGCGCCGTCGAGGACGTTCCCCTCGGCGTCGAACGTGCCCCGGAAGTAGGCGGGGGAGCCCTTCTCGCCGCCCCAGATGGTGAGCGTGTCGCCCGCCAACTCGTAGACGTAGTCGAAGGTGTTGCCCTGGCTGTCGTAGTACCGCGAGTGGACGTCCTCGCCGGGCTCCTCGGCGCCGAACGGCTTGAGCCGGCCGATCATCTCGACACCGGTGACCGGCTGCCCGTACTGGGTCAGGGAGATGTCCTGGGCGAGGAAGTGGCGGCCCTCCAGCCAGCGGTAGGTGACGGTGCCCTCCGCGCCGCCGGTGACGTTCCAGGTGCCGATGAGACGCTCGTAGTCCTTCATGGGTGCCGCTCCTCCGTAGGGGCGGGACACCCGCTTCCCGGGGCCCGCCGATGTACCGACGCCCCTGTGACGGGGGCCGGCGCACGGAAGGAATCGGTCCGGACGGCGTGACGCCGGTCACATGGTCAGCGGCAGTTCCAGCGCGGGCAGGATCTCCGGGCCGAACGTCGTGATCTCCGCGACGAGCCCGTCCTCGATCCGCAGCACATCGATGTTCACGGCGCGGAACACGTCGTCCCGCGGGGCCCGTACGTAGTTCACGGCGCCGGGCTGGCGGTTCACCGTGATCTCCACGGAACGCCACTCGCCCCAGCGCGCGGACCCCTCCAGGACGGGCCCCCACAGGTCGAGGATCGCCGCACGGCCCTCGTAGACCAGCGACGCGGGCGGCATCGTCTGCCGCGCGTCCGCGCGCAGCAGCGCGGTCAGCGCCGACAGATCGGCGCGCTGCGAGGCACGGACGTAGGCGCGGAGCGTCTCGCGTTCCGCCGCGCTCGGTCCGGTCGCCGGTCCCCAGTCGGCGCGGCGTTCCGGCAGCCGGGTCCGCAGGGTCGCGCGGGCCCGCTGGAGACCGCTCTTCACCGCCGCGACCGACATCTCCAGGGCCGTCGCCGTCTCCTCGGCGGGGAACCCGAGCACGTCCCGCAGGATCAGCACGGCCCGCTGGCGCGGCGGCAGATGCTGGATCGCCGCGAGGTACGCCAGCTCGATCGTCTCGCGTGCGATCGCCCCGTCGAGCAGGCTGTCCGGGTACGGCTCCAGCCACCGCACCTCGGCGATCACCGAGTCGGCCGTCACGACCTCCCGGGACCGCGCGGGACCGCCGAGGAAGTCCAGACAGACCCGGGTGGCGATCCGGTACAGCCAGGCGCGCAGCCGCTCCGGGTCGGTGAGCTGCTCCCGTTTGCGCCACGCGCGGATCAGCGTCTCCTGCACGAGGTCCTCGGCGTCGCTGTACGAGCCCACCATCCGGTAGCAGTGCACCCGCAGCTCGCCCCGGTGGCGCTCCGCCCGCGCGGCGAGGTCCGGCTGCGGGGCCGCGGCGGCCTGCGGTACGTCGGTCTCTGGCGTCATCGCCGTCGAGGGTACCCAGCCGCACCGACATCCGCCCGGCCCTCACCGGACTCCGGGACGGCACACGCCCGGTGTCCCACGCACCCGCCGGGCAGGCCCCGGAACCCGGGAACGGCCCGCGCGAGTGGCCCGTCCCCGTCCCGCCCCGGTCAGGGCCAGTCGACCAGCCCGGCGAACGCGAGGACCGGGCCCGCCACCGTGAACGGCGCGAGGACCGCGAGGACGATGCGGGTGGCGGCATGACGCCGTCGCCACGGCAGGAACCAGGACGCCAGCAGCAGCGCCGCCGGTACGAGAAGCCCGTACCGGAAGACGTCGAACGCCGTCCCGAAGCTCGGGTCGAAACGGTCGAGTTCGGCCTCCGTGCACGCGCCGCAGGCCATCTGGGAGAGTCCGGCGAAGAACAGCGAGACCAGTATCAAGGGGACCGTGACCAGCGAGGAAAGCAGTGGCGCGACCCAGGCGCGCGGGTCCGGCCCGGTGGGTGCGGGGGCTGCGTCCGGGAGCGGCGCGAGCCGGGCGCGCGGGTCCCGTTCGACGGGTTCGGCGGCGGTGTTCGGCGGCATGGGTCCAGTCAAGCCCCGGGGACGGCGCCGTCGCCTGAGCCGTCGTACTCATCTTGTCGGGGTACGGCCTCCGTGCCAGTGTGACGGCCATGGCGATCACCTTGAACGGACGGACCGTACCCCCTCCGCAGGCCGGTGAACGGGAACTGATGGAGGCGTGGCTGGACTTCCACCGTGAGACCGTCGCGATCAAGTGCGCGGGGCTGGACGACGCGCAGTTGCGGGAGCCCTCGGCCCCGCCGTCGTCGATGACGCTGCTCGGTCTGGTCCAGCATCTCGCGGAGGTCGAACGCAACTGGTTCCAGCGGGTGTGGCCCGGCCAGGACGCGCCGCCGGTGTTCGAGGACGCCGGCCCGGACGGTTTCGCGCTGACCCCGGAACGCGGCATCGAGGAGGCCCTGAACGCGTGGCGGGCCGAGATCGCCCGGGGCCGCGAGGCGATCGCGGGGGCGTCACTCGACGACTGCGGGACGATGCCCGAGGCGGCGGCCCCGCTGCTGGGGGGCACCCGTCAGGTGTCGCTGCGCTGGATCCTCCTCCACATCATCGAGGAGTACGCGCGCCACAACGGCCACGCGGACCTGCTGCGCGAACGGATCGACGGAGCCACCGGCCCGTGACCGGCCGGGCCGCCGACGGGCCCGCCCAGGCGGGCCGAACACCCGCCGGGGCGCCGCCGAGCCCCCGCTAGGGCCACGCCAACACCGCGTCGAACAGCGGATATCCCCCCGCCGCGACCAGCGGCGCGGCAACCACCAGAAGAACCCGCCGGGCCCGCAGCCGCCGCAGGGGCGGCATCACCCACGCCGTCAGCACCAGCACCCACGCCACCGCCCCGACCGCCATCGCCACGATCACCGCGGCCTCAAGGCTGTCCGCGAACCGCACGGCCTCCCGCGCGTCGCACGACTCGCACGCCGTCGGCGACATCGTCACGAGCGCGAGCAGGAACAGCGTCATCGGGAACATCGCGAGGGTCCCGATCAGCGGGGCGACCCAAGCGCGGCGGTCCGGCTCGTCGGCGCGGTGGCCGGGGCCGCCCCGGACCCCGGTGGAACCGTGTGTCGGCATGCCCCCAGTGAACCGCACGGCCCCCGCCCCGCACCTGAGCCCGCGTACTCACCCACCGGAACCGGACGACGCCCCGGGCCCCGGACCGCCGGAGCCGGAACCATTACCCGTGCCGCCACTCCTACCGCCACCCGGACCGTCGCCGGAGCCGCTACCCGGGTCACTGGACGGCGGGTCCATACCCGAGTCCGCCCCCTCCGCGTGCAGCCGGGGCAGCGCGCGGTCCAGCCAGCCCGGGGTCCACCACGCCGCCCGCCCCAGCAGCGTCATCACCGCGGGAACGAGCAGCAGCCGCACCACGGTCGCGTCGATGAGCACACTCACCGCGAGGCCGAGTCCCAGCATCTTCACCACGATGTTGTCGCTGATGACGAACGCCGCGAAGACGCTCACCATGATGAGCGCGGCGCAGGTGATGACCCGCGCGGTGATCTCCAGCGCGTGCGCGACGCTCTTCCCCGGGTCGCCGGTCCGCAGCCACGCCTCATGGATACGGGACAGCAGGAAGATCTCGTAGTCCATGCTCAGCCCGAAGACGATGGCGAACATCATCATCGGCACATAGCTCTCGACGGGGACCTTCCCCGAGACCCCGAGCGCCGGACCGCCCCACCCCCACTGGAACACCGCGACGACGACCCCGTACGACGCGGCGATGGACAGCACGTTCAGCACGGCCGCCTTCACCGCGACGAGCACACCCCGGAACACCACCAGGATCACGAGGAACGCGAGCCCCACGACGGCGGCGATGATCCACGGCAGCCGCTGGGAGACGATGTCGAGGAAGTCGACCTGGGCGGCGGTCGTCCCGGTGACGTAGCCCTGGGCGTCGGTCCCGGCGACGGCCTGCGGCAGCACGTCGTCCCGGAAGCGGTTGACCAGTCCGGTGGTCCGCTCGTCCTGCGGCGCGGCGACCGGGTACGCGGTGCCGAGCAGCACGTCCCCGTCGGACGTGGGCTTCAGCGGGGTGATGTACGCGGCGTCGGGCACCCCGGTCAGTGCCTTCTGCGCCTGCGAGGCGAGCGCCGCGCGGTCCGCCTGCGGTACGGACGACTGGTCGACGACGACGGTCAGCGGACCGTTCGACCCCGGCCCGAACGCGGACGACATCAGGTCGAACGCCCGCCGGTCGGTGAACGACCTGGGATCGGCGCCGTCCCCGATGTGCCCGAGCTGGATGAAGAACAGCGGGACGGACAGCGCCGCGAGGACCACGACCCCCGCCGCCGCGTACCACCACGGCCGCCGCTGCACCCGCAGCGCGTAGCGGTGCCACGGCCCCGTCACCTCCTCGCCGGGCTCCGCGTCCGTCTCCGCGACCGGCGCGCGCACCCGCAGCCGGTCGACCTGGCGGCCGATCAGCCCGAGCAGCGCCGGTACGAGGGTGAGCGCGCCCAGCACCGCCGTGACGACGGTGACCGCGGCGGCCAGCCCGAGCTTCCCGATGAACGCGATGCCGGACACCCACAGACCCGACAGGGCGATGATCACCGTGCAGCCGGAGAGCAGCACCGCGTGACCGCTGGTCGCGGCGGCGCTTCCGGCGGCGGCGACCGGGTCCCGGCCGTCCATCAGGCCCTGCCGGTGACGGGTCACCAGGAACAGCGCGTAGTCGATCCCGACACCGAGCCCGATCATCGTCGCGAGGGTGGGGGACACGGTCGCGAACGTGGACGCGGCGGCCAGCAGTCCCAGCAGGGCGAGCCCGCAGACCACGCTGATCAGCGCGGTCACCAGGGGCAGTACGGCGGCGACGACGCTGCCGAAGCCGATGAGCAGCACGACGATCGCCACGGCGAAGCCGATGACCTCGCTGAGCCGGTCGTTGGCCTCGGGCCGCGCCAGTTCACCGAGGGTCCCGCCGTACTCGACGTCCACGCCCGCGGAACGCAACGGCTTCACCGCCGTGTCGACACCGTGCAGATAGTCCTCCCCGAGGGTGGACGGCTGCACGGCGAAACGGACCGTGATGTACGCGGTGCGCTGATCGGTGGACAGGGGGCCCACGTCCGGCTGGCCCGACGGGGTCGGGGGCGCGGTGAGGGGGTTCTGCGCGGCGAGTACGTCCGGGAGCTTCTGGAGCGCGGTCACGGTCTGGCCGACCTCGCCGCTCACGGAGGTGAGGGGGTGCTGGGGGTCGTGCAGGACGATCTGCGAGCTGTAGCCGCCGGCGGCGGGGTCATGCGCCTTCAGCACGTCGACGCCGTGCTGGGACCGGGTGTCGGGCAGGGAGAAGTCGTCCGAGTAGGTACCGCCGTAGGTGTGGTGCAGGACCTGGAGCGCGGCGAGGGCCACGAGCCAGATCGCGATCACGGGGATCGCGTGGCGTGCGCAGAACCGGCCTGCCCGGTGCAGGGTGCCGGGGCGGGTGCGGGGTGGGGTGCCGGGGGCTGCCATGTCCCGAGTCAAGCCGCGGTCGCCCCCTACGGCACCCCGGCCCACCGTGAACGGGTGACCGGGTCGCCTTCGCTCGCGCTTCCCAGGTCTGTCCGGGTGGGCGCACTTGTTCCTGGGCCGTCGCTCGTCGATTTCGCGCAGTTCCCCGCGCCCCTGGGTACTCGGTGCTGAGCGCACTTCGTTGCTGTGCCGTCGTTCGTGGGTTTTGCGCAGTTCCCCGCGCCCCTTTGGGGCGCATCCGGCGGGTTCTTCGCGTCGGGGCCGGTCGGGATTCTCCGTCCTCGCTCCAACGCGCTCGGTCGGACGTCCCCCGTGTCCTGCTGAAGAGCATCGGAGTCTGCGGGCAGAGATTCCCGCCCACCCCCTCCCGTAGCAGCGCGACTGCGAGAGGAGAGGGGTGCCCCTTCAGGGGCGCGGGGAACTGCGCACCCACGGACGACCTGTGCGGGAACAAGTACGCCCGGCTCCGACGAGGACGCGGCCTACTGGGGTGCCGCGAAGACCTGGGTCCACCGCGGCCCCCCGTCGGACGTGTCCACCCCCAACCCCATCTGCGTGTACTCGCAGTTGAGGATGTTCGCCCGGTGCCCGGGGGAGTCCAGCCACGCCTCGACCACCGCCACGGCCGTCGGCTGCCCCATCGCTATGTTCTCGCCGACCGCCGACCACTCGTACCCCGCCGCCGTGACCCGGTCCCCCACGCCCCGCCCGTCGGGCGACGTGTGGTCGAAGTAGTCCCGCTCCGCCATGTCCCGCGAGTGCCCCTCCGCCGCCCGGTTCAGCCGGGCGTCCGTGGTGATGTCCTTGCACCCGTTCGCGTTGCGCTCCGTGTTGACCAGCGCCGCCACCTCCGTGACCGCCCCGGCGGTCCGCGACGGAGTGGCACGCGGCGCGGACTCCCGCGGCGAAGCCTCCGGCGCGGGGTCCCGGGGCGCGGGCTCCGGGTCCGCGCCCCCCGTACCGCCCCCCGTCCCCGTACCGCCGGAGCCACCGGCAGCGCTGCCACCACCGGCACCACCGGCACCACCGGTACCCGTGCCGCCCGCGCCCTCCGTACCGTTCCCGTTCCCGTTCCCGCCGGACCCCGTACCGCCGGTCGGCTTCCCGGCGGTGGCGGCCGGGGGCGGCGGCTCGGGCGACGGCGCGGTGGCCGACGGCTCGCCGGGGGACGGTTTCGTGCCGGGCCGGGACGGGGTGGACGGGGCCTTCGGCGCCTTCAGGGGCTCCACCGTCGTGCCCCCGGGCACCACGCTCGCCGCGGGCCGCCCCGCCGACGCCTCGGTCGGACCGCCGAACAGCAGCGACGTCCCCAGCCCCCGGCGCCCAGCACCGCGACGGCCGCGACCACGCCCCAGACCCGGGCCCGCGCGGGCCCGCGCACCCGCCCGCGCCTGCCGTGCCCGCGCCGGTGCCCCGTACCCCGGCGGCGCGCGCCGCGCACCGCGTCGCGTCCCGTACCGCTGTGCGCGGTGCCCCGCTGTCCGTCCGGCGCGGTCGGCGTATCAGACTCGTCGTTCACTCGATGGTCCTCGTGGTGAGTGGCCCGGGTGTTCCGGTCCCGTGCTCCGGAGACCCGAACTCCCCATCCGTATAACAGAAACCGGGAGTGTGACGTGCCTCATAGCGGAGGCTTCCCGCGTTCGTGTTGTCCTGTGGGCCGCCGGGGGGTCTCCGAGCGGGGGCACGTACGTCCGACGGCCGGAGGAATCGATCATGCAGGCTCAGCACACGGACGACCGTGAGTGCGCCGGGTGGGTCGTCGCGGCCCAGCGGGGTGACCGCGCGGCCCGTGACCGGCTCGCCGCCGCGTATCTGCCCCTCGTGTACAACGTCGTCGGCCGCGCGCTCGACGGGCACGCCGATGTCGACGACGTGGTGCAGGAGACCATGCTCCGCGCCCTCGGAGGACTGTCCGGGCTGCGGGAGCCGGAGCGGTTCCGGTCCTGGCTGGTGGCCATCGCGATGAACCAGGTGCGCCGCCGCTGGACGGCCGCCGACCGCCGCCGCACGGCGTCCCTCCAGGAACTCGGCGAGCGCGGCCACCCGGTCTCCGCGGTCGCCGACTTCACCGAGCTGACGATCCTGCGGCTGCGGCTCTCGGGCCAGCGCCGCGAGGTCGCGGAGGCCACCCGCTGGCTCGACCCCGACGACCGGGACGTGCTGTCGCTGTGGTGGCTCGAAGCGGCCGGGGAGCTCACCCGCGGCGATCTGTCCGCGGCCCTCGGGCTGCCCCGGCGGCATGTCTCGGTGCGGGTGCAGCGGGTCAAGGCGCAGCTCGACATCGGCCGGGCGGTCGTCCGCGCCCTGGCCGCCGCCCGTCCGTGCCCCGGGCTGACCGGCCTCACGGCCACCTGGGACGGCCGTCCGGGCCCGCTGTGGCGCAAGCGGATCGCCCGGCACACCCGTGACTGCCCGGACTGCGCCGACCGCTCGGCCGACCTCCTGCCGGTGGAGGGGCTGCTGAGCGGGGTGGGTCTGGTGGTGCCGCTGTCCCCGGCCCTGCCCGTACTCCCGGACCCGGGGTTCCCCTCCGGCCCCACGGACCCCGCCACCGACACCACTCTCCCGGGTGACCCCGCGAACACCGTCCTCCCCGGTGACCCCGGCACGAACACCTTGCTCCCCGCCGACCCCGCCACGACCGCCGCCGTCCCCCTCGACCCGGGTGCCGTCCTCGGGGCCGCCGCTCCCGCGACGGGCTGGTCGAAGGGCGCCGCGCTGACGGTCACGGCCGCCGCGGCGGCGGCCGTGACCGTCACGCTGCTGGTGTTCCCGTGGCCCGTGCCCGAGCCCGCGCCACGGCCGGCCCCGCCGGTGGCCCCGGCGCCGCCCTCCGGACCGGTGGCCGCCCCGCCCCCGGCCTCCGTGACGGTCACCCCGGACCGGAGCCCGTCCCCGACCCCGTCACCCACCCCCGCCCGTACCCCGCCGCGCACGACGGCCCCCGCACCGGCACCCGCACCGTCCCGGACCACCGCCCGGCCCGCCGGCCTCACCCCCGAGCGGCAGCTCGTGAACGGGGCCGACGCGCTGCGCGGACGCGCCGACTGCCCGGCCCTGCGGGTCAGCGCGCGGCTGACCGCCGTGGCACGGGCGGACGCGGCGCGGATGGCCGAGCGGCGGGACATCAGCATCGTCGACGCCGAGGGCCGGGGCATTGGGGACCGGGTGACGGCGGCGGGCTACCGGTGGTCGGCGGTGGCGGAGCTGAGCACCTACGGACCGCGCAGCGCCACCGCCGCGCTGGACGACTGGGCGCGCGGCCGGGTCCGTGACGACCTCCTCAACTGCCGTTACACGGAGGTGGGCGTGGGCCTGGTGGAGGCGCACGGCGAACGCTGGTGGACCCAGGTACTGGCCGCACCCCGCTGACCCGGGCCGCCCTCCCCACCAGGCCGGACCGGGTACTGCCGGGCCGGACCGAAACCCGGTCGGGCAGAGCCGGGGTACGGCCGGGCGGGTGAATGCGGGGCGGGCAGCGGAGGGACAGTCACGGTGCGGCGCCGCCCACGCGCGGTCGTCTTGTCGTACGGATGGTCGTACAGATGAGGGAGAACCGGGACCGGGCATCCGTCCCGTGCGCGGCGGGCGGCGGTACAGGTCCGCCCTGCCTGCCGTCGCTCCCGCTCATGGCAGGAAAGGCGTACCCGCATGCGAAGTCTCCTGGCACGCGCGTGTTCCGCGCTGGCCGTCCTCACGGTGGTGACCGGCGCGACGGCTCCGGCCACCGCGTCCGCCACCCCGTCCGCCCCGGCCCCCGCGCCGGGCGCGGCACCACGTGCCCCGTTCAGCTGCGCCGGTGACATCCTGCTGTCCGCCGGGCTGGAGACGACCCAGCTCCACCGGGGCGTCGCCGTCACCGGCGGGCTCTCCTTCACCCCGATCGGTCCGCCGAGCGCCCGCTACGACGCGATCGGGCTGAACCCGGCCGACCGCTACACCTACGCGATCAGGAGCCAGGGTCCGGGCTGGAACCTGCTGCGGATCGACGACGCCGGCGCGGTCACCGACCTCGGCACCGTGGGACTCCCCACCCCGATCCTCGGCCTCGGCGCCTACACCGCCGGCGCGTTCGACACCGCGGGCAACTTCTATGTCGCCGGGGGCTCGGACAACCTCCTCCAGCGGATCGACGTCAACACCCGGACGTTCACGACCGTCACGCTGAGCCAGAACCTCGGCGGGGTGGACGACTTCACGTACCGCGGCGGATATCTGTGGGGCGTGTCGGCCACCGGCGCACTCACCCGGATCGACCCGGCGACCGGGACCGTCACCGTGTACGCGGCTGTCGTCCCCCCGTCCGTCACCGGCTACGGCGGCGCCTTCACCTACGGCAACGGCGACCTCGGGTTCCTCGACAACGCCGGGCTGCTGCGCCGGGTCTCCGTCACCGACCCGCTCACACCGGTGTTCCGGCTGCTCTCCACGCAGACCACGGTCGCGGTGTCCGGCAATGTGGACGCCACCTCGTGCTTCGTCGCGGCGACCGACCTCGGGGTGGTGAAGACCGGCCCCGCGACCGTCCGTCCCGGCGGGACCGTCACCTACCGGCTGCGGGTGACCAACCACGGCCCGGGACCCTCCTCCGGCTGGACCCTGACGGACCAGATCCCGGCCGGGCTGACCGACGCCGCGACCACGACCCCCGGCTGCTCGGTCACCGGCGGGAACCTCTCCTGCGCCGGGGGCGCCCTGGCCGTGGGCGCGCACACCGACGTCACCGTCACCGGCACCGCCGGACCGGGCACCCCCACCTTCGTCAACACCGCGAATGTGCGCGGCAACGACCCCGACCCCAACCCGGCCAACGACTCCAGCACCGCCACGACCCGGGTCGCGGACCTGACGATCACCAAGAGGCAGGAGGGTCCCGCCACCGTCGACCCCGGCGCCAAGGTCACGTACACGATCACGGTGACCAACGACGGGCCCCTCGCGTACACAGCCGGGGACCCTGCCTCGATCACCGACGACCTCAGCCGTCTGCTGGACGACGCCCGTTACAACGGTGACGCCCGGGCCACCAGCGGCACCGTCCGGTACGACAACCCCGAGCTGTTCTGGTCCGGCGCGCTGGCACCGGGCGCGAGCGCCACGGTCACCTTCAGTGTCACCGTCAACGCCCGTACCTTCGGGAACCTCAAGCTCGACAACACCGTCGTCTCGGACATCCCCGGCAGCAACTGCCCCGAGGGCAGCCGTGACGCGCGCTGCACGACCCACGGCAAGGTGAAGGCCAAGGACAAGGACAAGGCCGAGAAGCCCGTCGGGGACACCCTCAAGGACACGGCCGCGCACACGGCCAAGGGCCCGCGGGACTGACCACCGGAACCGACCGCCGGGCCGGTCATCGACCGGCCCGGCCAATCGAGTTCACAGATGTTTCGCAGAAATCAGCGGACAACTGTGTTCACAGGCTTGGTGCCGTGCTTCACTGACGAGGCGCGCATCGGCCAGAGGTGCCGCAGGGACGTCCGATGCGGTGCGGTGGCGGCGACGGGGGCAGCCGTTCTTTTCCCCACTGACCGCATGGTATCGGTGTACAGTCCATAAATCGCATGAAACGACCCAGTGGGGGGCCACCATGGCATTGTTCGGAAACGCGCACACGATCGACCCGGGCCAGGCCGCGCAGGACTACGGCAAGCTGCTGGGCCACGGCGAGCAGGTCCACGCGGCCTACCAGATCATGCGTGACGCGATCCTCTTCACCGACCGCCGGCTGATCCTCGTCGACAAGCAGGGCATCACCGGCAAGAAGGTCGAGTACCACTCGATCCCGTACCGCAGCATCACGCACTTCGCGGTCGAGACCGCGGGCACCTTCGACCTCGACGCCGAGCTGAAGCTCTGGGTCTCGGGCAACCCCGTGCCGATCCAGAAGACCTTCACCAAGGGCGTCGACATCTACGAGGTCCAGGGCATACTCACCCAGTTCGTGACGCGCTAGTCGGTCCCGTCACGCAGGGATCGAACGGCCGGCCGGGTCCCGTACCCGCCCGGCCGTCGTGCGTCCCGCCCCGGACGCGCCGTCCCGGACACACCGTCCTACGTTCCGGACCGGCCGTCGTACGTACCGGACCGGTCGCCGTACGCAGTCGCACGTGCCCTCACGCACCGGGGCCGCCCGGCCGCACCAGCCCCAACTCGTACGCGGTGATGACCGCTTGGGCCCGGTCCCGCAGACCCAGCTTCGCGAAGAGGCGGTTGATATGGGTCTTGACGGTGTGATCGGTGATCGTCAGCCGGACCGCGATCTCCGCGTTGGACAGCCCCTTGGCGATCAGGACCAGCACCTCCTCCTCCCGGGCCGTCAGCTCGTCGGTGCCCCGCGCGGGCGGCCGGGACGCCCGGCTGCTGACGAACTCCCCGATCAGCCGCTTGGTGATCTCCGGTGACAGCAGCGCCTCGCCGCGCGCCACCACCCGTACCGCGTGCAGCAGTTCCGCGAAGGTCGCGTCCTTCAGCAGGAACCCGCCCGCCCCGGCGGCCAGCGCGTCGTACACGTACTCGTCCAGCCCGAACGTCGTCAGCATCAGCACCTTGGTGGTGCCGTCGGAGGCGGCGAGGATCTCGCGGGCCGCCTCGATCCCGTTCATCCGCGGCATCCGGATGTCGAGCAGCACCAGGTCGGGCCGGGTCCCGGCGGCGACCCGCACCGCCTGCTCCCCGTCCTCCGCCTCCCCGACGACCGTGATGTCGTCCTGGGTGGACAGCAGGTTCACGAACCCGGTCCGTACGACCGCCTGGTCGTCGGCGACGACGGTACGGATCACCGTCCGGGGCGCGCCGTCCGCCTCCCCGTACTCCGTCCCGGCGCTCACCACGGCAGTTCCGCGACCACCACGAAGCCCCCGTCCGGCCCGGCGCCCGCGGTGAGGGAGCCCCCGACGAGCGCGGCACGCTCCCGCATCCCGGTGAGCCCGTGGCCTCCCGCACCCGGTCCGTCCACCGCGTATCCCGGCCCGTCGTCCGTGATCCGCAGCAGGAGCCGCCGGTCGGTGCCGTAGTCGACCTCGACGAGGGTCCGCGCCCCGGACGCGTGCTTGCGGACGTTGGTCAGGGCCTCCTGCACGATCCGGTACGCGGACAGCTCCCAGCCCGCGGGCAGCACGACCCGTTCGCCGGTCACCCGCAGCACGGCGTCCTCGCCCACCGCGCGGTGCTGGTCGAGCAGTTCGGGCAGATGGCCGAGGGTGGGCTGCGGCGCGATCTGCGGCATCTCCCCGCCCGGGGTGCGCAGCACCCCGAGCAGCCGCCGCAGTTCCGTCATCGACGCCCGGGCGGTCCCGGCGATCTGCTGGAACCCGTCCCGCGCCTCGGGACTCAGCCCGGGGGTCGTGTACGTGGCGCTCTCCGCCTGGACGGCGATCATCGAGACCGAGTGCGCGACGATGTCGTGCAGTTCGCGGGCGATGGCCGTCCGCTCCTCGGCCGCCGCCTCCCGCCGCTCCATGGCGATCACCTTGGCCTGGGACAGGACCCGCTCACGCCGGGCCTCCCGCCGGGTCCGTACCGCGTCGCCCATCGACACGGCCCCGACGATCACCACGGCCAGTACGAAGGTCTCCGCGAACAGCCCGAGCGAGCCGGGTGCCCCGATCTCCGGCACCGGAAGTCCGCTGACCTCGGGCCAGGACGCGATGTGGACGACGTTCACGGCGGCGGCGCCGAGCGTCCCCGCGAGCACCAGCACCCATGGCCGCTGCACCCGGTGCCGGGCCAGGGTGTACAGCCCGACCAGCCCGCTGACGATCGTGACGAGGTACAGGCTCCGCCCGGCGGCGAACGCGGTCATCCCCGCCGCCACGGCGAGCACCGCGAGCGGCGGGAACGACCGCCGCCACACCAGGCAGACGGCCGAGACGAGCACCCCGAGGGCGATCGTCAGGGAGTCCGGCGGGTACGCCACGAACTCCAGGAACGCGAGCGCGGTGAGCACCAGCCCGGTGACCACCGGGTAGGTGGACCCGGCCGTCCAGTCCCGCAGCCGCGCCACGAGCCCACGCGGACCTCCGGCCGACGGACCCGCACCCGTCACCCCCGGCAGCCCGGCCACCCGCCGTTTCCCCCGCCCGACGCCCCACCACGCCCCCGGGACGACGCCCCGCACGCCGCCCACCGACCGCGCGACCGGTACGCCGCCCCCGGTCGAGGTGGCCCGTAGGCCGTCCGCCGACGAGGTGACCCGTACACCGTCCCGCGCTCGGGCGGACCGTGGAGGACCTTCCGGCCGGGCGGCGGACCGTACGGCGCGACCGGGCGGGACCAGCGGCGCCGCGCACTTCGGAACGAGTTCCGTACGGCGGACCGGGCCTCCCGACACGACGGTCGTGGTCCGGTGCCCCGCCGTCGCGACCGACCGGCCTTCCGTACGGCGGGCCGGGCCGGGCTCCGGGCTCGGTGGTGCGGGAACCAAGACTCCCCTCCTGGGGTAGCTGCTGACCGGTACGCCCCCATTCTTCGTGACGCCGCCGGAGCACGCGTCACCGTACGGGTTGACCTCCCGCCCGGACGTCACACCACGGGTTGAGGTCCGGAGGCGACCCGTCGGCTGACGCCCCGCGCACCGAGGATTCCTAGCCTCGACGGAGACGAGCGGACGCCCCCGCCGCGCCCTCCCGGCCACCGGAGCGACCACCCCCGGCACCCCGCCCAACCCACGCGCCCAGCAACCCCCTTGCCTCCTCCCCACCCACGCCACGCCCCACCCGGACCGCCCTCCGCTGTTCCACGTGAAACATCGCGAACCCGCACCCGGGACACCCTCAGCAGCGCTCAGCACCGGAGACCGGAGTACCCCATGCCCCCCACGCCCCCCATACCGCCGACCAGCTCGCCGAACCGGCCACGGGACCGGTCGTCGGACGCGTCGCCGGCCAAGCCATCGGACGTGTCGCCGCACATGGCACCGGACTTGTCACCGAACTCGTCGCCGGGCACACGCCACATCCCGCCGAACCTGTCGCCGGGCACGCACCGCACCCCTCCCGACCGGACGCGGAGGCCCCGCACCCTGATCGTCACGAACGACTTCCCGCCCCGGCAGGGCGGCATCGAGACCTTCGTCGGCGCGCTGGCCGACCGCTTCCCTCCGGAGGAGGTCGTGGTCCTGACCTCGTCGCACCCCGACGCGGCGGCGTACGACGCCGCACTTCCGTATCCGGTGGTGCGGGCCCCCACCCGGACGCTGCTGCCGACCCCGGAGGCCACGGCCCGGGCCGTGGCCGTCGCGCGGGCGTACCACTGCGACAGCGTCTGGTTCGGTGCGGCGGCGCCGCTCGGGCTGATGGCCCGGCGGCTGCGCCAGGAGGCGGGCGTCCGCAGTGTCGTCGCGACCACCCACGGGCACGAGGTCTGGTGGGCCAGGACGCCCGGCGCCCGGGGCCTGCTGCGCCGGATCGGCAAGGGCGCGGACACCGTGACCACCCTGGGCAAGGCCACCGCCCGCCCGATCACCGCCGCGCTGCCGGCGGACACCGAGGTCGTACGGCTGGTCCCGGGGGTGGACGCGGACGTCTTCCGGCCCGGGGAGCACGGCGGTGCCGTCCGTGAGCGGCACGGGCTGGCCCACCGGCCGGTGATCCTGTGCGCGTCCCGGCTGATCCCGCGCAAGGGCCAGGACACCCTGATCAGGGCGATGCCCTGGGTCCGCCGGGTGGTGCCGGACGCGATGCTGCTGCTGGTCGGGGACGGTCCCCATGAGGCGGATCTGCGACGGCTGGCCGCCCGGGAGGGCATGACGCAGGCCGTGGTCTTCGCGGGCGGTCATCCGCACAGCGCGCTGCCCGCGCACTTCGCGGCGGCGGACGTCTTCGCGATGCCGTGCCGGACCCGTAAGCGGGGGCTGGAGGTGGAGGGGCTGGGGATCGTCTATCTGGAGGCGGCGGCGTCGGGCCTGCCGGTGGTGGCGGGGGATTCCGGCGGCGCGCCGGACACCGTGCGGGACGGGGAGACGGGGTACGTGGTGGACGGCGGTTCGGTCGCCGCGGTGGCCGACCGTGTGGTCCGACTGCTGCGGGACCGCGAGCTGGCCACGGAGATGGGCCGCAAGGGCCGCGCCTGGGTGCGCGAGGAGTGGAACTGGGACCGCTCGTACGAGGTGCTGCGGGAACTGCTCGCCCGGCCCTGACCGATACCTGACGGTGACCAGATAGGCACCGAATGCTACGGTCCAGCGACGCCCGGTTCGCACAACAGACCGAACGGCGGGGGAATGCCGCGCGCCCGCGGCACGTTACGGGTGGCAGAAAGTTCGACATTCAACTAAACTCAGGCTCAGAAGGAGGTACCGACCATGCCCGCTGTGACCGTTGAGAACCCGCTGACCCTGCCCCGCGTGATCGCGCCGAAGGATGCCGAGGCGCGTCCGGTGCTCGCCGTGACCACCGCTCCGAGTGGCTTCGAGGGCGAGGGCTTCCCGGTGCGCCGGGCGTTCGCCGGAATCAACTACAAGTACCTCGACCCGTTCATCATGATGGACCAGATGGGCGAGATCGATTACGCCGCGGGCGAGCCGAAAGGCACGCCGTGGCACCCGCACCGGGGCTTCGAGACCGTCACGTACCTGATCGACGGCACCTTCATCCACCAGGACTCCAACGGTGGTGGCGGCACCATCACCAACGGTGACACCCAGTGGATGACGGCCGGTTCGGGCCTCCTCCACATCGAGGCGCCGCCGGAGTCGCTGGTGCAGTCGGGCGGCCTCTTCCACGGCCTCCAGCTCTGGGTGAACCTGCCCGCCGCCGACAAGATGAAGGACCCCCGCTACCAGGACATCCGCGGCGGCGAGGTCCAGCTCCTCACGACACCCGACGGCGGCGCGCTGCTGCGTGTCATCGCCGGTGAGCTGGACGGCCACAGCGGCCCCGGCATCACCCACACCCCGATCACGATGGTCCACGCGACGATCCGCCCGGGCGCCGAGATCACCCTGCCGTGGCGCAAGGACTTCAACGGCCTGGCGTACGTCCTCGCGGGCCGCGGCACGGTCGGCACGGACCACCGCCCCGTCGAACTGGGCCAGACCGCCGTCTTCGGCAGCGGCTCCTCGCTCACCGTCCGCGCGGACGGCAGCCAGGACTCCCACACCCCCGACCTGGAGGTCGTCCTCCTCGGCGGACGCCCCCTGCGCGAGCCGATGGCCCACTACGGCCCGTTCGTCATGAACACCCGCGAAGAACTCCAGCAGGCGTTCGACGACTTCCAGAAGGGCCGCCTCGGCACGATCCCGGCGGTCCACGGAATGTAGTCCAGCACCCCCGAAGAGGCCCCGCCCGGCAAAACCCGGCCGGGGCCTTCTTCATGCCCCGCGCCCACCCATGCCGCGCGCCCCATGCCTCGCGGTTCACGGCTCGCGGTTCACGGCTAGTGCTTCACGGCTCCCGGAGAACTCCGCCCCCGGCCCGTCGGGCAAAGGCCCCGAAGAGGGCTCGCGCCGTGCGGGCCAACACCCTCGGCCGGTACGCCGGTACGGGGTCGGGCCCCTCCTTGACGCCACCCGCATCCGAGCGTTCAACGGGCACCGCCCCGGGCACACGGACATGGGCACGCGCGCCCTCGGCCGAAGGGCCGTAGCCGCAGGCGCAGTCCCGACAACCGCATCCTGGTGACCCCATGACAGCGGTGCGCGCTCCAGGGGTGTCCCATGATCCGGGCGACCACGCACGGGGCGCACGGCACCGGTGGGGACGTCTCCGACACCCTCACCCTCCCGGCGCGCCCGGAGGCCCCGCGCAGTCCCCGTTACCGGGGACCGGCCCGCCATCCGGCGAGTGGAAGGGTTCGACGGGGCGTGGCAGCCGCCCACCTCGGCTGCGCGCAACCCTCAACGTCTCGTGCAACGACTCCACGAGCCGTGCCGCCACGTACCGCAACTCCCGGGCACTCGCCTTCGGCTCCCGCACCAGCGCCTCCGCGTGCGAGAGGAGTCGGGCCGCCATGTCGAGCTGCGAGGCTTCGATGCTGTCCGCGACCCTCGACAGGTACCCGTCACCGTTGTCCGTCACGAGGTAGCACGGGTTCCCGTCCGAGGACGACCACGGCAGCAGTCGCGCCGACCCTGCACCGCTCAACCGCACAAACGCCGGGGGCACCACCCCTTCCTCACCGGTCACCGCCGGGCGTCCATGTATTCGAAGATCAGTCCGATACGCTTCACAGCGTCGTCAACTCCAGCTGGTTGATGGCCACGCCCCCGGACGGTTCGCCCCGTCGCGGGGGTCTTTCACCCGCCATCGTGCCGAGGAACAAGTGAGGGGGGTTTCACAAAGTGTGAAACCCCCCTCACCGTGAGCGAAGCCCTAAAGACCCAGCCAGCGTGCGTAGTTCGACAAGGATTCGCTCTGGGCCCGGTCCGCGCGGCGCAGCGTATGAACGGTTTCCCGTACGTGCGGGTGATACCGCGTCTGCTGCGGTGCGACCGAGCGGGCTTCGCGAAGCGACGCGAACGCGGCAGACCGGTCTCCCGTCCACAACTGGGCACGGCTCAAGTCGATGTAGTGATGGCCGACCCGATCCGGATAAGCGCCCCGGAACTCGTCGGGAAACCGCAGGTTCTCGGATGCCTTGACGGCACTCCCGTAGTTGCCGAGCTCGACCTCTATGGCGACTTGATGGATGCGCGTGTTGGTGGGGCCGAACGACATCACATAGTTCTGCACGTCCCCCTTGAGCAGCTTCGCGGTATCCCATGCCTCGTTCCACTGGGCCCGCGCGTTGTCCGCCTGCGACTTCCCGGCCGGACGGCTCCTCGCGGCCAGCATCGCCGATCGCAGTCGGAGATTGCCCTGGACGCAGAGAGCCGACCGGTTCCCACGCCGCGCATCCTGCTCCACGTCGGCGAGCGCACGGCTCATCAACCGCAGTCCCACCTCATGACGGCCGGTGTTGAAGCACGACTGGGCGCGCAAATAGGACGTGAGGAGGACCATGTACGGATCGCCGGACCGCTCCGCGCTGAAGCCCATCCGGGACAGGATGCTGCTGCCCAGATCGATGTGCCCCAGGTTGTAGGCGACATCGTGCACGCAGCGATAGGTGTATGCGAGCAGCCGATGCGCGCGCTCTTTGTGCCGCCCCTCACCCTGGTGCGACGACTCGACCAACTCGTCGATGAGTCGGGGGGCGTCGAGCGCCGTCTTGAGGTAGTTCGCGGAGCGCCGGTGATCACCGAGGAGTTCGACGTCCACGGCGATGTCTTGGAGCGGACGTGGGGGAGTCACGTCTTCGAGCGGGATATCCCAGTTCTCCAGACTGGCGCGAATGGCGGCGACAGGAGCGTCGAAACGGTCTTCGCGCTGCTCGCCCGAGAATGGCTGCCCTGCCAGGACGCTGCTTTCGATACCCAATGCGCGGGCGCAGGCCGCGACCAGGGCGGGTGAAGCGGGCCTGTGACCGCTCTCCACTTTGCTGAGCAAGCTGTGAGAAACATGAGCTGACGCAGCGAGACCGCGCTGTGTGAGGTGCGCGAGTCTGCGCTGCTCCGCGATGCGTGCGCCGATGTATGCGTCATTGCTGTCGGGCATACTGGCTCCATTCTGGACTCGACACCCGAAACGGTACCCCCGGTCGGCTCCGGGATCACGGCGAACGAATTCCCGCCCCGGGGCCGTCACCCGCTCCCGGCTTCGGCAGCCCGACGGCCTGAAGCACAGCGGCTTCACGTGCTGCCGCCTCGTCAACACGCGTTATCCATGGCCGTGGTGCCGACCGTCACCGCCGACCCTCACCGCGCCCGTACTGGAGCCAGCACCAGCCGCACCCCACCTGCCAGCCGGATTCCCCGGTACCGCACCGCTTCCTAGGGTCGCTCCCGTAACTTCTCTACCGCCGCGCGCCCTTGTACGAGTCGCGCGGGGCACCGACCCGAGGAGCCTCCCCATGCGTGTCGCGCTGACCGCCACCGCCGGTCTCGGCCTGGCCGTCCTGTTATCCGGTGCCGTATCCAGCGGCGGTGTATCCGTCCGCGCGGCACCCGCCGGGGCGGTGGCCCTCGGGCCAGGGTCCACGACTATGGGGTCCACGGCGTCCGCAGGCACGGGGCCCACCCGCACCGGGCCCGCCGAACCGACCCGCACCGTCGCCGACTTCGCCCGGCAGCGACTGGCATGGGCAGCGTGCCCGGCGGAGCAGCGGGAGCTGAACGAGGCGGGCGCGCGGTGCGCGGAGGTGACCGTTCCGCTGGACTACGCGGATCCCGGCGGCCGGACGATCCGGATCGCGGTGTCCCGGATCGAGGCCAGGTCCCCCGAGGGCCGGTCCGGCATCCTGCTGTCCAACCCGGGCGGTCCGGGCGGCACCGGACTCGCGTACACCCTCGCCCTGCGGCCCGCCCTCGGGGACGCGGCGGACCGCTACGACCTCATCGGCTTCGATCCGCGGTTCCTCGGCGGAAGCACCCCCGTCAGCTGCGCCCCGGCCGGACCACCGGTACCCCCGCCCGAGGTGACGTCCCCGCGCCAGGACTACGAGCGCTCGGTACGGTCCGCGCGGGACACCGCGCGCCGCTGCCAGGTCCACGGCGACAACGCGGAGCTGCTTCCGCACGCCTCCACCCGTAACGTCGCCCGCGACATGGACCTGATCCGGGCCGTCCTCGGTGAGCGGCGGCTGTCGTTCTACGGGGTGTCGTACGGCGCCGACCTGGGAGCCGTCTACACGCAGATGTTCCCCCGCCGCACCGGCCGTATGGTCATCGACTCCGGCACCGACCCAGCGGCCACCCAGTACGAGCTGTTCCAGCGGTCGGGCGCGCCGGCCGAATCCGGTCTCGACGAGTGGGCCGCGTGGGCCGCCCGCCACCACGGCACGTACCGGCTCGGCCGTACACCCGGCCAGGTCAGGGCAGCCGTGCAAGGTCTGCTGGACCGCGCCGAACGCCGTCCGGTCGTGGTGGCCGGACAGCGGCTGGACGCCCCGCTGCTGCGGATGCTGCTGAAGCAGCCCGTCCAGCACGAGGAGAACGACCCCGTACTCGCCGCCCTGGTCCGTGACCTGGTCGCCGCGTCGAACGGAGAACTGGCCACCCCAGGCCCAGAGTTGGAATCCGTACTGCGACTCCTGACCTCCCCCGAACTGGACGGCGCCATGACCGGTGGGGCGATCTACATGTGCGGCGACGGCGGCTGGCCCGCGGGCGGCTGGCCCAAGGATCCCGGCACGTACTGGCGCAACAGCGTCCACAGCCGCGCCACCCAGCCCGTGTTCGGCCCGTACGTCAACGGCATGATCGCCCCGTGCGCGTTCTGGGGCACCGAGCCCCGCGAACCGGGCACCGCCGTCGCCAACGACGTCCCCCTGCTGATGCTGCACGCCCGCCGCGACAACAACGTCCCGTACGAGGGCGCCCTGGCCCTCCACCGCCGACTCACCGGCTCCCGCCTGGTCACGACGGACCTCCGCACCCACGGCGTCTACGGCCGGGCCACCGACGGACACCGCCCCGTCCCCTGCGCCGACCGCACGGTGAACACCTACTTCCGCGACGGAACCCTCCCACCCACGAACACCACCTGCGCCCCACCGAACCCGCCCACACCGTCGGCACCGACGACGTCGTGAGCCGACCCGGACGCTGACCCGCCCCGGGGGCCGGGTGACGTTGCCCCTGGAACACGTCGATGCCTATGCGCGATCCGACCTCGTCGGAGGCGTTGAGTCCCGCCCAAGCCCGTCATGCTCGTTCAGGAACGGTCCCGGCTTGGTCCGGGGCGTCGTACCGGCAGGGCGTGACGGGCGGACGGCCGCTGATCCTATGCGACTGCGAACAAGAGAAGAAAGAAGTTCCTCCACACACGGGAATCACCGCGTGTCGACATGCCAGACTCGCCACCACAAGCCGCCGAACCACAAATGGGCTGTCCAAGGCTGCATTTCGGAAAGGTGAGCGCGTGGAGGTTCCTGTGCGCTTCGGAGCGAGACTGCGTGAGCTGTTTGAGATGGCGAGGACGTCATCTCAAGCAGTGGCTCGTGCAATGACATGCGGCAAAAGACCTCTGTGCAAGAACGAGAGGGGCGACAAGCCCTCAGCGGCCGTTCTGGCCCGACGATGTGTCGCACTCTTCGCTACCGACCAACAGCTCCAACGAACGCCCCGCTCAAGAGAGGGGTCGGACGAGCACGAGCTGACTGCGGCGGAGCGTGGGGTGGTCGCCACCACCTTGGCTGGAGGTGGGCAGGACCACCGCTCCGACGTTGCGGCATCGCCCCTGGATGCCTTGCTCGGCGATCGGACTTACCTGATGCGGAAGTTGGGCAAGAAGGTGGTGGCAAGGCAGCAGCTTTGGAATGGGCCGCTCAGGCAGTGGAACTGGCGCGGTCCGGGGTTGACGACTAGCCGCTGGACCACGTACTCGTCCACCGTGCGCCCGTCACCTTCTACAGCGGGCGGGCACAAGAGACGATCACTCTCGCCCAACGGTCGCAGCAAAGTACATTGCCACCCCGCATCCGCGGCCTGGCCGCCCAACGGGAAGCCCAGGGAAGCTCACTCGGCCACGACGAGCGCGCCTGCCCTGCTGTCCGTGCACCATTCGGAGGAGCAGGACCGCATGGCCCACCGGATCGTCGCGGAGGGGCTCTCGGTCCGTGCGGTCGCAGTCGGACCTTGGAGCGGGCCGGCGAACGCCTTTTCCTGGATGGGGCGTCGAGGCCTCCCACTGTCGGCACCACGAACCTGACCGGCGAGATCGAGCGCCTTCGGCATGGGTGGGGAGTTGCTGACCTTCGCGGAGATCATTCCCTCCGTCATGGTGCGTTCTGATGTGCGCCGCCTTGACCGGGAGCCGTCGAGGGCCAGGAGCCACCCCCGGTACACGAACTACGCCCAGTACTGGTGAACATCCTGAGCACCAGATGATCGCCCTTCGCTCAGCTTGCCGGACAGCCGAAAGCCCCACCCGCACCAGTTCGGCGTGGCGCTCTGTGTTCGACCGCAGGGTCACTGCGCCGCACGAGGTCGTCACGTGAGTGCCTTGTCCTGAGCCGTTCGCCCAGGACAAGGCGACGAGCCACGCGTCCATTCGCGGAATCCGCACCAACCCAAGGGACGGGATCTCGCTATGCCAATGATCTTCGTGAACTACCGGACCGATGACGCGGCAGCCACGGCCACACTTGTGGACAGGGAACTCTCGCGGGTGTTCGGTGATGAGAACGTCTTCCGCGCGAGCAAGTCCATCGAACCGGGCAGCCGGTACCCGCAGGAGCTGCTCAAAGCCGTCCGCCGCAGCAGTGTGCTCCTTGCGGTGATCGGCCCCAAGTGGCTGGCAGCCGGTGGCTCCACCGGTCGGAGCGGTTCCCAGGACCGGGAGGACTGGGTCCGCCGGGAGATCACAGAGGCGCTGGACACCGGGGCGGTCGTGATCCCTCTCCTGGTCGGCCGGACCGAACGCCTCCGGCGTGAGGATCTGCCGGAGGAGCTCTGGCCCCTCGCCGAATGCCAGGACCGCCGGATCGATCTGCGCAAGATCGATGCCGACCTGTCGGGACTGGTGGCCGACCTTGTCGCCCTGCTGCCCGAGCTCGCCGCAGCCGCCCAGAAACACGGCGACGGGAAGCCCGCAGGAGACCCAAGCGTCCGGAGCGCTCCGGGCGACGACAAGTCCGCGCCTGCCCGGATGCGGGCGGACGTGATCAAACACCGCCAACGGGGCGGCATCGGCAACCTCAACGGCGATCTCGGGACGTTCGTCAGCGAGCCCCAAGGACCGGTCCATACCGGCAGCGGGCATCTCTACCAGGCACGGGACCAACACCTCGGCCCTCGGATCTCCGGTGACGGGTCCGGCATCAACTACGTCGCCGACAACCATGGTGAAGTCGATCAGCGCTCCGACCAGCGCGGACGCCCCAGGGATGCGGAGCGTTGACCAGTATCAGCGCTACCTACGTCAGCGATCCACAAGGAGCCGTGAACAGCGGCAGCGGGCACCAGTACAACACCAACAACAACGTCACGTGGGTCATCGGTGCCAATGAACACCTGTTCAGAGCTGGCATCACCAAACGGCAGATTGTCCGCGAGCACCGGAATCGACTGGCCCGGTGCTTCGTCCATCCGCGCGGCTACCGGCAGGCCGCCGACCGGCTCGCACGGCCTGGAGCAATGGTCCTTCTGGATGGTGCCCCAGGCATCGGACGCCGTGCGGCCGCGACCATGCTGCTGGAGGAGGTGCCGGTGTCCCGCGGTCGGGTCGAGGAACTTCCCTTGACCTGGGAGGAAGGCACCTTCGACGCATCGCCCGACGACCGCTACCTGCTGGACCTGTCCAGCGTGACCGATGCGGACTATCCGGCCGCGCAGCGGACCCTCATCCGTTACAGGTCTCATATCGAGCAATCCGGCTCGCGCATGGTAGCGGTGCCTCCGGCAGGCCTGGGATGGATGCTCGACGCCGACTTGTCTCCTCTGGTCGTCTCCCTCGAACGCCCCCGCGGGCAGACTGTCTTCAGCAGGCACCTCCGTGTCCAGGGCGTGCGTTTCGAGCCCGAAGAACTGAACACCGACGAGCTCGCCCATCTGTTCGCCGTAGCTCCCCTCCGGGAGCTGGAGCACCTGGCCCAACTGGTCGCACAGGCGCGGGACAGCAACTCGCATGGCACGACCTTCGTCAGCTGGCGGGACGAGGCCGTGGCCGCCGCGACCAACTGGTCGGACGAGGTGTCCCGGCAGTTGCGGCAGCATCGCACCGTCCCGGAGCGTGCTCTGTTGCTGACCGCTGCGATGACCAGCGGCGCGACGGCGGAATCGGTCCAGAGAGCGACACACCTCCTTCTGGAGGTACTCCAATACCCGCAGGACGATATGCCCAGACTCGCGCAAGCCGATCTGGGCGAACAGCTGGAGGGACTCTCCGTCGTACGGGAGGACGACGGACGGGTGAGGTTCCCGAGGCTCGCCTACGACAACGCGGTCAGGCGCCACTTCTGGGAGAACTTCCCCGACCTGAGACCGGCCTTCCGCGACTGGGTGGGACGGTGCGTGGAACTCCCCGGTCTCAGGGCGGGCGACCGTGTTCGGCTGGTCCTGAGATTCGCCGAGGAGGCCCTGTCCGCCGGACGCCCCGACGATCTCTGCGAACTGATCGAGAAGTGGACGTGTCCCTCGGCCGTCGGTCGCTTGCGTGCCGAAGCGGCGGCGGCACTGGAACTGGGCCTCAGCCACGACCAGCACGGTTCCCGGTTCCGCTCCCGTGTCTACGGCTGGGTGACCGCGACCCGGATCGCCCCCGATCTGGCGCGCGTGGTGACAGATGTCTGTCAGCAGGTGATGGCGGTCACCCATCCGGAACAGGCGATGGTGAGACTCCGGCATCTGGCACTGCGGCAGGACAGCTCGGAGTCGACAGCCGGCGCTGCCCGCGCCGCGCTTCTGGAACTGGTCCGCAGCAACGGCCGGCTGTACAGCCGGCTGGTGCAACGCCTCGTGCAGCAGCGAAGATCCACAGGCCCCGCAGCCGATCTGCTGCTGGCCATGCTGGAACCCGGGGACCTGCGCGTCACTCCGCCCTGGCCGGAGGTCACCCTCGCGTGGCGCGCGGTCATGCTCACGAAACCGCGGACCGCCTGGACACCAGTGGTGCGGCGCTGGCTCGCGGCGATCGCCCGGCAGCGGGCCGGGGAACGAGTCCTCAGCGCGTTGCTGCTCGCGACCTCAGGTGATCGTGCCCTGTTGAACCACCTCTATGTGACCTCGTGCGACTGGGCCGATCTGTCTCCTGACGACATGTCCGCGGAGACACGTGTCGGACGAGTCGAACGGGCTCGGATCGCTGACCGATTCTGCCGAGACATCGACTTGCTGCAGGGGGTCGGCGAAGTCCCCTCCGGCTCCGGGACGCAAGGGACCAGGGAGGGTCCATGAAGTTCCACCACATGACACGTGTCCTGTCCGCCGGCCTCATCGCCGCCGTCCTGACGCTGGCTTCCGTCCTCGGTCGGCCCATGTGGGTGTGGTTTCTGCTGCCCGCTCTCGTCGCCGGCGCACTGCTGCTCGACTTCCGCGCGGTGGGTTTCGCAGACTCCACGTCCCCGGACGACGACACGAGCGCGGACGATCCGCAGCTCCCGGAAGAGAAGCCCTGGCTTCAGACCGCCCTGGTGGTGGTCCCCGTACAGAGCGTGCTCCCCGATTGCCCGTTCCTGCTCTCCGCGACGGTGTGGTGGCGGCCGGTCGACCCGCTCGACCCCCTGACGCAGGGCAATCCGGCGGGGCTCGCCACGATGTCCGTCCTGGAGCGGGCGCAGAACGTGGTGGGAGCGGAGCATCCGGGTCGTTGCACGTTCCTGGAGCACTGGCTGACCGGGGTGCTGGGCAGACCGACCCCTGATCACACCGGGTCCGTGACCGCCTTCGCCGCGGACGTGAGACTCGTTCTGCGCCCGGCGGATCAGCGGCATCTCGATGAGCTGGACGGCCTGCGGAAGAGCATGGACACCGCGGAGAGCCGCCGTCAGCACGAGCGTGACCTGCGTACCTATCTCAGGGAGGACGTACTGGAGACCCCGGGCAGCGCGCTGGTCTGGTGGATGGCACGTCATGACGACGAGATCGAGCGCGCTGTGCGGATGATCGCGCCCCTGACCTACCTGTCCGCCGCCGCGAACGATGAGGAGGTCCCCGAAGCGTTTCGCGACCTGCTCACCGTGATGCCCGAGGGCGATCCGACAGGCGGGTTCGAGCACCCGGAACCGGTCGACGAACGCGCCACGGCGGCAACGGCTGCCGGGGAGGGCCATCGGTCGGTGGGTTGGGAGACGTCACCCGGTGAACGTGTCTCCGACCTTCTGGACCAGATGGGATTCGCCCAAGGGTCCGCCGACAGAGCCGCGTTCGTCCACCGCCTCGCACGGATGTCCGACGAGGCGGGCCGGTCGGATGCCGCGGAGAGCTTCCGCGCGAACCTACGACAGGAGGAGTACGGCGAGGAACAGCTCTCCACAGAAGCGCACGAAGACGAGGCGGAGGAGACCACGTCGGCCACCGGGAACGGCCACCCATCGCCTCCGTACGCGAGTCCCGAAGCAGTGCGTACCGGGGAATGGCAGGTGACGACGGACGGTCAGGTATCACAGGTGGACCTGTCTGCTTCCTACGATCCCGCCCACCCGACACCGGGCGCGCCCGGCGCGGGACCTGCGGGGGCGGAACAATGACCACCCTGCCGTCCGGTGACATCTTCACCCGTCTCTGCGGATGGGTGGAGAACCTGCACGCCGACAAGGGTCTGTGTCTGCACACGGGCACTTGCGCCATGTCGCCTTGCGAGGAACAGATCTCCCTGGCCGACTTGCGGTCGGAGCGCACCGGGTCTTCCGACAACGGCCCCTGGTCGCACATCGCCCGCCACGTACGTGAAGAGGTTGCGAGTGGGCAGGAGGGCCGGTGGACGCTGATCGCACTCTGGCTTCTCACCCCTCGCTTAAGGGGGGCAGCCCGTGTCATCGCCCGGCGCACCGGGGCCGAACGGGCGGACATCTGCTCCGCCCTGCTGCAAGGAGTACTGGAGGGAACCCGCACCGCCGCCACAGCAGATCCCGCGCAGTTCGAGCAGGACTTGGTCGATGCGGCGTTCACTGCTGGCTGGCGGACGGGAAGACGGAGCCCGCACGAGACGCCCACGGTGGAGTGGGACAGGGCGCACGGAGTGATCTCCGACGCTGTCGGAGCGACGGCGTCGGCAGTCGGCCTGGTGCAGGGGGACGTGATGTCCCTTGCGCTCTCCCGGCGAGCACAAGGAGAGCGCCTGGGGTCATTGGCTCACCGCCTGGACCTCCTTGACCATGTGCGGCGAGTTCGCCGACTTCGGCGTGCCCGAGGCGCCATAGCCCGGAACGGGGTCGCCCACATGCCGTTCGGGCAGCAGAGCCTGTTCGAGACGGGGGAGCTCGGCGATGACACGTGGTCGTGACGAGTCGGTACCGTTCTCCGTGCTCTTCGGGCTTCCCGCCGAGGTAGGGCTGCGGACGGCTGCGAAAGCACTGAACCTGAGCATGGCCACTGCGTACAGACGTGCCCGGCAGGGTGACTTCCCGTGTCCTCTGCGGAGGGATGGACGGGGCTATGTCGTGCGGCTGTCCGATCTGATGCGTGGACTTGAGATCCAGGACGTCCGGGTGCTCTACGACGACGTCGAGGCCGGCGCGAGATTCGCCGGTGGATGGGCCGAGACGTAGGACGCCCAGAGCCGGCCGACCGGGCCTCGGTTCGCAACCCAGCCACCGCCGGACGGCCGCCGCAGCGGGCGGGACGTGCGGCGGCGGCCCGGGATCAGCGCTTCTTGGTCTTCTTCTGCTGCGGCGGGGTCCACGGACCCCGGTGCTTCTGGCAGCGGGAGTAGCCGATCATCGCCTTGTTCCGGCACCGCTTGCCCGTCTTGGTGTCGGTCGATCCGCACTTGACCTGAATACCCATTCGTCCCCCTTGATCCGGTCGGAGGTGTGCCCTGGCGAAGCCATGGTCCCGACCCCACACGGCACATCGCCCCACGTACTGCCGCAACCGGCCGATTACTGCGCCTTTGGGTCCGGATCGCATCGATTGCCTGGCTGATCCCCGGCCCGGAGAACGGTGGTGCGACCGCGAGGACAGGGCCGACCGGTGAGAGTCACGTACCCCCGGTGCCACGAACCCCTCGTCGTGACCGACGAGATCCGCTGCCGTACCGAACGCCCTACGCCCCGTACGCGTCGTTCGCGGGTTGCGCAGTTCCCCGCGCCCCTGAAGGGGCGCCCTTCGGGTGCGGGACCCCCCTCCTCGTGCAGTCGCAGGACTCACGCAAGGGGGTGGGCGGGAATCTCTGCCCGCAGACTCCGATGCTCTTCAGTAGGGCAAGGGGAACGTCCGACCGAGCGCGTCGGAGCGAGGACGGAGAATCCCGACCGGCCCCGACCCGAACAACCGACCGGACGCGCCCCAAAGGGGCGCGGGGAACCGCGCGAACCCACCGAACGACGGCACAGCAACGAAGCACGCCCCGCACCGAGTACCCAGGGGCGCGAGGAACCGCGCACCCCATGAGCGACCCGCACAGGGACAAGTTCGTCCCGCCGGACGAACCTCAGAAGCGCAAGCGAAGGCGACCCGCGGGGAACCGCGCGAAAACGACGAGCGACCGCACAGGAACGAAGCACGTCCCGCCGGACGGACCTCAGGGCGCAAGCGAAGGCGGCCCGCCGCGGTCGCGCCCCGCGCTGTACAGATAGCTGTCGGGGAACTGCTCCGCGCCCAGCGTGCGGCCCACCATGATGACCGCCGTCCGCAGGACACCCGCCTCGCGCACCCGCCCCGCGATGTCCCCCAGCGTGCCCCGCAGCACGACCTCCTCCGGACGGCTCGCGTACGCGACCACCGCGACGGGGCACTCCGCCCCGTAGTGCGGGAGCAGCTCCTCGACCACCCGGTCGACGAACCGCACCGCGAGGTGCAGCACGATCAGCGCGCCGCTGCGCCCCAGCGTCGCCAGGTCCTCCCCCGGCGGCATCGGCGTGGCCCGGTGCGCGACCCGGGTCAGTACGACGGTCTGCCCCACGGTCGGCACCGTCAGCTCCCGCTTGAGCGCCGCCGCCGCCGCGGCGAACGCGGGCACCCCGGGCACCACCTCGTACGGCACGCCCGCCGCGTCGAGGCGCCGCATCTGCTCGGCGACCGCGCTGAACACGGACGGGTCCCCCGAGTGCAGCCGGGCCACGTCGTGGCCCTCCCCGTGCGCCCGCACCAGTTCCTCGGTGATCCGGTCGAGCGTGAGATCGGCCGTGTCGACCAGCCGCGCGTCCGGCGGGCACTCCGCCAGCAGCTCACGGGGCACCAGGCTCCCCGCGTACAGACAGACCCCGCAGGAGGCGAGCAGCCGCGCGCCCCGCACGGTGATCAGATCCGCCGCCCCGGGCCCCGCGCCGATGAAGTGCACGGTCATGAGCCGTCCCCCTGTTCCCGCTGTTCCCGCTGTTCATGGGTCTTTCGCTGTGCGTGGGGCGGCTCCTCGCCGTGCCGCGCCCCGGGCGCTCCGTCGGACGGCCCCGGGGGAGCCTTCCGTACGGACCACTGGGTGACGGGCATGGCCTGGCGCCAGCCGGTGAAGCGGCCGACGGGCACCGCGTGGGCGACCGCGAGCCGGACGAGTTCCCCGCCGTACCGGTGGCGGGCGTCGGCCAGCAGGGCCTCGGACTCCAGCGTGACGGTGTTCGCGACGAGCCGGCCACCGGGCGCGAGCGCGTCCCAGCAGCGGTCGAGGAGTCCCGCCGAGGTCAGTCCGCCCCCGATGAACACCGCGTCGGGCGCGGGCAGCCCGTCGAGCACGGCGGGCGCCGCCCCGGTGACGACGCGCAGCCCCGGGACACCGAGCGCACGCGCGTTGCGGACGATCCGCGCGGCCCGCTCGGGGTCACGTTCCACGCTGAGCGCCCGGCACGACGGATGGGCCCGCAGCCACTCGACGGCGATGGAACCGGAGCCGCCGCCGATGTCCCAGAGCAGCTGTCCGGGCTCGGGCGCCAGTACGGCGAGCGTCGCCGCGCGGACATGGCGCTTGGTGAGCTGGCCGTCGTGCTCGTACGCGGTGTCCGGCAGGCCGGGCACCGTCCCGAGGGGCAGGGCGTCGGGCGCCCGGACGCACTCCACGGCGACGATGTTGAGGGGGTCGCCCGGGGGGCGGGACCAGTCGTCGGCGGTGGCGGGCGCGGTGATGTGCTCGTCCGGGCCGCCGAGCTGTTCGAGCACCCGGACCGGGCTGGGGCCGAAGCCGCGCTCGCGCAGCAGTTCGCTCACCCGCGCGGGTCCGTCCGCGTCGGCGCTGAGGACCAGGACACGGCGGCCGGGGTGGAGCAGCGCGGCGAGCCGCTCCACGGGGCGGCCGACGGCGGAGACCATGTCGGTGTCCTCGACGGGCCAGCCCAGGCGGGCGCAGGCGTACGAGACGGACGAGGGGTGCGGGTGGACCCGCAGGCCGGCCGGGCCGACGATCTCCGCGAGGGCGCGGCCGATGCCGTGGAACATGGGGTCGCCGCTGGCGAGGACCACGATCCGGCGTCCGGCGTGGGCCGCGAGGAGACCGGGGACGGCGGGTCGCAGCGGGGAGGGCCAGGGAACGCGTTCCGCCGCGCACTCGGCGGGGAGCAGCGCGAGCTGGCGCGGGGCTCCGAGGACGGCCCCGGCGGCGCGCAGGGCCGCGCGGGGGGCTTCGGCCAGGCCCTGCCAGCCGTCCGGGCCGATGCCGACGAGGGTCACGACGGCGGGGGTCACGACGGCGGGGGGACGGGGCTGCTCGGGGGTCACCGCCGCACTTTATCCGGCGGCGGTCCGCGGTCCGGCGGCGGTCGGCGGCGGTCGGCGGCGGTCGGCGGGCGGATCCCCGCGGGCGGAACGGGCCTTCCGCCACGCCCGTGCGCCGATGCCCGGGTCCGTGCGCCGATGCCCCGGTCCGGGGTCCGGGTCCGCCTCACTGTTGCCCGCCCCACCGTCCCCGGTCACCGGCGGCGAACCGGAGCGTGCCCGGCCCCCAGCCCGTACCGGACCCGGGCCCAGGCCCCCCAACGCACCCCCGACCGACCGCACTCCCGACCACTCGGCACCCCCGGCCCCCCGGGACCCGCACCGAACCGTTGCCGAACGCACGCCGAACGCACCTCGAACACACACCGGACCCGCTCCGAACACGTGTCGATCGCACGTGGTCGCGCACTTTCCCGCATCGCCGGGGCGTCCGGGCCGGGTGGGTACGTGGGTGGGATCACATATTGGCTCGGGAACGAACCGTTTCCGACGAGAAGGCGCGGAAAAACGGGCCCGCGCATGGTCCGGGGAATGCCGGCGGCGGGGCACGGGGAAATATCGACAGTGCGGAAGCCATCCTGGCGTGCTACTGTCGACGAAGTTGCAGTTGTGGTTCCCAAAAACTTCAAGTGCCCTCACTGGTGTTGACTGCCGGTGGGAGCACTTCTGTATTTCCGGTGCTTTTTTCCGGGCGGGGCAATCATCGCGGCGACACGGCGTCCGCACAGTGCGGACGCCGGGCACTGCCCCGAAGGAGATTTGACATGGCATCTGGCACCGTGAAGTGGTTCAACGCCGAAAAGGGTTTCGGTTTCATCGAGCAGGACGGCGGCGGCGCTGACGTCTTCGCCCACTACTCGAACATCGCCACCCAGGGCTTCCGTGAGCTTCAGGAAGGCCAGAAGGTGACCTTCGACATCGCGCAGGGCCAGAAGGGCCCGACGGCGGAGAACATCGTTCCCGCCTGATCATCACGCGTACAGCAGCTGGGGCCCGTACCTTGGGGTGCGGGCCCCAGCTCGTTGCGTTCCGGAACGCGGCCCAGCCGCCGGCCCGGGGCCGCCCCACTCGTGGCGCTCCTGGAATGCCCGGCCCGCCGCACCGCACCGCACGCCACTCGACAGACCAGCGCTTCCCGTGGCCCGTACCCCGGATTCCCGGCCCGGACCACGTACCGCACTTCCGATTCCGAGCCCGCTGGGATTTCCCGCCGGACGGATTCGCATTCGCTTTTCCACTGGCTCGTTCTTGCAATTCTCTGCGCTGTTCATCGCTGCGGGAATTCCTCGATACGTGCCACATCGAGGAAGGTTCCCCATGAACCGCACACGTACCAACGACCGATCCTCCCGTGCCCGTAAAGGTGCCGCGGCAGCGGGCCGTGGCACCGGCCGCTCCGGCGGCTTCGGTGGCTCCGGCGGCGCGTCCCGTGGCCGCTCCGGCGCGCCGAGCCGTTCGGGTGGTGGCGGCGGCGGTCGCCGTCCCGCCGGGCGCAAGGAGTTCGCGCTGCCGGTGACGGTGACGCCCGCGCTGCCGTCCGTCGAGGCGTTCGCCGATCTGGACATGCCCGCCCCGCTGCTGGCCGCGCTGGCCGCGGAAGGTGTGACCACCCCGTTCCCGATCCAGGCCGCGACCCTGCCGAACACCCTCGCGGGCCGCGATGTGCTGGGCCGCGGACGCACCGGGTCCGGCAAGACCCTCGCGTTCGGTCTCGCGCTGCTCGCCCGGACCGCCGGGCGGCGTGCCGAGCCCCGTCGTCCGCTGGCCCTGGTGCTGGTGCCGACGCGTGAGCTGGCGCAGCAGGTCACCGACGCGCTCACCCCGTACGCCCGCTCGGTGCGGCTGCGGCTGGCCACGGTCGTGGGCGGTATGTCCATCGGCAAGCAGGCCAGCGCGCTGCGCGGCGGTGCCGAGGTCGTCGTGGCGACCCCGGGCCGGCTGAAGGACCTCATCGACCGGGGCGACTGCCGGCTGGACATGGTCGGGATCACCGTCCTGGACGAGGCCGACCAGATGGCCGACATGGGCTTCATGCCGCAGGTCACGGCACTGCTCGACCAGGTGATGCCCGGGGGCCAGCGGATGCTGTTCTCCGCGACGCTCGACCGCAACATCGACAAGCTGGTGCGCGGCTACCTCAGCGACCCGGTCGTCCACTCCGTCGACCCGTCGGCGGGCGCGGTGACCACGATGGAGCACCACGTCCTGCACGTCCGCGGTGAGGACAAGCACCAGACGACGACCGAGATCGCGGCGCGCGAGGGCCGGGTGATCATGTTCCTGGACACCAAGCACGCGGTGGACCGGCTCACGAAGCACCTGCTGAGCGTCGGGGTGCGGGCGTCCGCGCTGCACGGTGGCAAGTCGCAGCCGCAGCGCAACCGCACCCTGGACCAGTTCAAGAACGGTCATGTGAGCGTGCTCGTGGCGACGAACGTCGCGGCGCGCGGTATCCACGTCGACGATCTGGACCTCGTCGTCAACGTCGATCCGCCCAGTGACCACAAGGATTACCTCCACCGCGGTGGCCGTACGGCCCGTGCGGGTGAGTCGGGCAGCGTCGTCACCCTGGTCACCCCGGACCAGCGCCGTGACATGACACGTCTCATGGCCGACGCGGGTATCCGTCCGAACACCGCGCAGGTCCGCCCCGGTGAGGAGGAGCTGAGCCGCATCACCGGTGCCCGAATCCCGTCGGGTGTCCCGGTCGTCATCGCCGCGCCCGCGGTGGAGCGTCCCAAGCGCGGCGCCACCACCTCGCGCGGGCGTCGGCGTCCCGGTCCGGGCGCCCGTCGCTCGTCCTCGTCCTCGTCCTCGTCCTCGTCCGGTGGCGCGCGGCGCTCGTCGTACGGGAAGACTGCCTAGTCCCTGGGCATCGATCAGGAAGCCGCCCTTCTCAGCAATCCCGCCAGGAACGTCCCTCTCATCCACCTGTGAGGCATCATGCGCTGTGTCATCGCCCGTTTCCCGTTCGACCTGACCAAGGGCGGAGTACTGGAATCGATGAAGGGCATCAAGCCCGAGCCGATCACCGGTGAGTCCGTCATCATCGGACGCCGTCAGTACCCCGCCAAGCAGGTGGGGCAGATCATCACCGGGCAGGACCGCCGTGACTTCAGCGCCGGTGAGGTCATCCGCGCGATGGCCAAGCTCGGCTTCACCTGTGTGGAGGCCGCGGCGCCCGCGCCCGCGGGTGCGGTGGACGGCAGCGTCTCCGCCGAGGGCTACGAGGGCCTGCGCTAGCTGATACCTCTGACGGACGGCCGGACCCCGGGGTCCGGCCGTCCGTCCGTTCCCGCCTCCTCCGCCCCTGCCGCCTTCCGCCGCCCGCTCCCGCTCAGGGGCGGGCGGGGAGGTAGTAGGGGCGGTGGTGTGCCGCCACCGGGGGCGACTGGCAGGTCCAGGCCCCGGCGGGCGCGGCGCCCGCGACGAGACGGGCCAGATCGCGGCCCAGTGGCGGGTCCGGGTCATGGACGGTGAGGGACACCCGGCCGGCCGCGGCGGGGTCCGTCAGGTCGTACCAGCGGTAGGGCTGGTGGACGTTCATCGGCCCGGCGAGCGTGCGGCCCCGGGCATCGGTGCCGTACCCGGTGATCGGGGCGGTGTTCACGGGCAGCGGGGTCAGCCCGGTGAGCCCGGCCGCCAGCGAGAACACCTCCGTGCCCTCCCCCGTCCCCGGCGCGGTCCGGCAGCTGATGTGCCAGTCGTCCCCGGCGGGCCCGTTGGGCGACGGCATCCGCGCCTCGAACCGGCCCGGGTGCTTGGGCTCCGCGAACAGCGCGCGCCCGGCCTCGACGGCGAACGGGTTGTCGCACAGGACGTGCAGCCGCGCGATACCGAGCAGCTTCGTCTGGTCCCAGCCCCGCGCGTACTGCGCGTAGGTGAGCGCGGGCAGCCGGTCCTCCGCCCCCGCCGGGTACGCGACGACGCTGTACTCGATCTCCTGGGTGACCCCGCCCCCGTCCGCGTACTGCGCGAAGTACAGCTGGTAGTTCAGCGACACCAGCGCCCGTCCCTCGAACTCCGCGGCGGTCAGCGCCGGATGGTGCTCGGCGAGCACCGCGCGCACCGGTTCCGGGTCGACGGGGAAGTCGGCGCCGAGCTGGTGCAGCGCCCCGTAGTGGAAGGGCAGCCGGAAGGGCTCGGGGACGGGCGGCAAGGGCAGTGGGCTCATACGGCGGCTCCGGGGTCGAGGACGGTGAGCGGGCGGTCCCGTTCGGTCAGGTCGGCCTCGATCCGGTCGGCGCTGCGCAGGGCGAGGGCCGCCATGGTGAGGGTGGGGTTGGACGTGGCGACGGACGGCATGCTGCCGCAGCCCACCGCGTACAGCCCGGGGTGGTCCCAGCAGCGCTGCCACGGGTCGACGACGGACGTGCCGGGGCTCTCGCCCATGAGGTGGGTGCCCGCGGCGTGGCCCGCGCCCCGGTAGGCGTAGGTGCGGCGGCGGTGCTCGAAGCGGCCCGGCCAGTCGCCGGGCGGCCGGTAGGAGGTGTGGTCCTCGGCGCCGAGGAGGTCGAAGATCTGCTCGGAGACCCCGCGGGCGGCGGCCATCCCGTCCCGCACATGGGTGTCGAGGTCGTAGGTGACGACCGGGCGCGGCAGTCCGAGGGTGTCCCGGAGCACCGGGTCGAGGGTGATCCGGTTGGCGGGGTCGGCGGCCTGTTCCATCTCGAACTGGAGGGTGAACTGGCGGCTCAGCCGGGTGTGGAGGGCCTCGCGCAGGGCTCCGCCGGACATCCCCCGGCCGACGAGTTCGGCGACATCGGTGTCGACGGGTCCCTTGGCCCACACCCAGCCCCAGTTGCCGATCTCGATCCGGAACGGTGCGCGGACCCGGCGGCCCGGCCCGTACCGGAACCCCTCGAAACCCGAGGTGGAGCCGGGGCCCCGGTACGGGCCGACGGGCCTCGGCAGCAGCCCCCAGGTGAGCAGGACCGGGTGGTCCATGAGGTTGCGGCCGACCTGGTCGCTGCGGTTCGCGAGACCGGACAGCAGGAGCAGCCGCGCGTTCTCGACGGCGTGCGCGGCGAGGACGACGACATCGGCGTGCGCGGTGTGTGTGACGTGGGCGGTGTGGGTGGTGGGTTTGGTGTGGGTGGTGTGGGTGGTGGCGCTTGTGGTGTTCGTGTAGGCGCGGTACTCGACGCCGGTGGCGCGGCCCGTTCCGTCGGTGAGGACCCGGCTGACCACCGCGCGGGCGGTCAGCGTCACCGAGCCCGACCACCGGGCCTGGGTCTTGAGCGGGGTGTACTTCGCGTGGGACGGGCAGTGCGGGATGCAGGTCGCGCTGCCGACGCAGCGGCTGTCCGGGTCGGGGCGGCCGTGCGCGCCCGCCGGAATGTAGCCCGCGCCCGCGTCGTACCCGGGGTGGGGTGCGCTGTTGCGGGCGTGCGGGGTGCCGGTGACCCGCAGTTCGACGCCGTCGCGGGTGACCGGGTCCGTGACCCGGCGGCCGTCGAGCCGGGCGGCCAGGGTGCGGTCGAGGTGGCTCGTCGGGATCGCCCGCATGGGGAAGACATAGCCGCCGGGGAAGGGCAGGCCGACGGCGTCGCGCTGTTCGGTCACATCGGCGGCGACCCCGATCTCCCGTTCGGCGGCGCGGTAGTGCGGTTCGAGGTCGGCGTAGCTGAGCGGCCAGCGGCGGCCGTAGCCGAAGACCTCGGTGTCGAAGTCCTCGGGCAGCATGCGCGGGGTCAGCCCGGTCCAGATGTTGCCGGTGCCGCCGTTGGTACGCAGATAGCCGCTGGCGTACGGGAGCGGGCCCCGCTGGACGAGGTGCCCGGTGGAGCCGTCGCCGTCCACGGCGGTGGGCCAGGGGGCGGCCGGGTTCGCCGGGTACGGGGAGTCGGCGGTCTTGGCGGGGGCGGCGAGATAGCGCTCCAGCGCGTCGCGGTGGCCGCGGTCCGGGTCGGCGGTGTGTTCGCCCGCCTCCAGGACGAGGACCCGGCGGCCCCGGTCCCCGAGGTGCCGGGCCACCAGGGAACCGGCGATCCCGGCGCCGACCACGATCACGTCGTACCGCGGTCCGCTCACCGGGGGATCCCGTCCGGGGGCGGGGCGCTCCAGCTGCCGAAGCCGGGGGCGGTGGTGCCGGGGGCCGGGGTTCCGGCGGCCCGCCAGACCAGTGCCCCGGCGTACGCCCTCGCGGAGACGAGGTACGGTCCCGCGCCGCCGCGCAGGCCCGGCCAGCTGCCGGTGTACCAGAGGCGGGTCATGGCGCGGACCAGTTCCGGGACGGTGTGCGGTTCGCCGCCGACGAGGCGGGCGTAGTTGTCGGGGCCCGCCTCCCGGGCCACCAGCTCCCGGTACTCGGTGACCAGGCCGGTCGCGTACAGCTCCTCGGCGGTGAATCCCGTCAGTTCGGCGGACAGGGTGACGAAGTCCTGTTCCCCGGCCCGGTCCCGGTCGTCCCGGTCGTTCTCCGGACCCTGGTCCCTGTGTCTTCTCCATGTCCACGGCACGGGGGCGATCAGTGCCCAGGTGGGGTGGGGTCATGCCTTCGGGTGCGGGCGGCCCCCCGAAGGGGTGGTGTCCTGCGGAAGCCCGGCGGCGGGGGGCTCGGGGGTGGTAAGTCGGCGGGTCGCCTTCGCTTGCGCTTCCCAGGTCCGTCCGGGTCGGCGTACTTCGTTGCTGTGCCGTCGCTCGGTGGGTTTGCGCAGTTCCCCGCGGGTCGCCTTCGCTTGCGCTTCGTAGGTCCGCCCGGCTGGACGTACTTCGTTGCTGTGCCGTCGCTCGGTGGGTGCGCAGTTCCCCGCGCCCCTGGATGCTGCCCCTCGCTGTCGGTCTTCGGGTGCGGGTCCGCCCTCGGTTTCGCGCAGTTCCCCGCGGGGCGCCTTCGCTTGCGCTTCCCAGGTCCGTCCGGCTGGGCGTACTTCGTTGCTGTGCCGTCGCTCGTCGGTTTTTGCGCAGTTCCCCGCGCCCCTGGAAGCTGCCCCCTCGCTGTCGGACTTCGGGTGCGGGTCCGCCCTCGGTTTCGCGCAGTTCCCCGCGGGGCGCCTTCGCTTGCGCTTCCCAGGTCCGTCCGGGTCGGCGTACTTCGTTGCTGTGCCGTCGCTCGGTGGGTGCGCAGTTCCCCGCGCCCCTGGAAGCTGCCCCCTCGCTGTCGGTCTTCGGGTGCGGGTCCGCCCTCGTTCCGACGTGCTCGGTACGAGGTCCGGTGTGGGGGGTTCTCCGTCCCGAGCTACGGTTCCAACCGCGCGACTCCTCCCGTCTCAAGGGCCACCCACACAGCGCCGTCGGAACCTATGGTGATGCCGTGCGGCTCGGACGACGGTGACGGCAGGCTGTACTCAGTGATCTCGCCGCTGTCGGTGATGTGGCCGATGCGGTTGGCGCCCCATTCGGTGAACCAGCAGTCCCCGGTGGACGCCGCGACGATGGCGTGGGGTTTGGCCGTGCGGTCGGGGAGCGGGAACTCCTTGATCGCGCCATCCACCGAGATCCTGCCGATCTGGCCCGCTGCGATCTCGACGAACCACAAGGCGGTGCCGTCACTGGTGATGCCCACGGGTGCGGCGCCGGGGGTGGGGAGTGGGTGTATGACGATGTCCCCGTGGACAGTGATGCGGCCGATCGCGTTCGCCTGGTTGAGGGTGAACCACAGGGCCCCATCAGGGCCTGCGGTGATCGCCGAGGGATAGGCGCCCGTACGGGGAAGGACGAACTCGGTGATCTCTCCTTCGCAGGTGATGCGGCCGATACGGTCGGTGTTCATCTCCGTGAACCACACCGCGCCGTCCGGACCGGCAGTGATACCGAAGGGTCCGCTGCCGGGCGTCGGGGTGGGGAAGGACTCCCTTTCGCCGTCGGTGGTGACGCGGCCGATCCGGTGGTCCTCGAACCGGGTGAACCACAGTGCTCCGTCGGGCCCGGGAGTGATGACCGTAGGGCGGCACTCAGACGAGTCCAGGGGGTATTCGTCGAGTTCGCCGTCGAGGGTGAGACGCGCGATGCGGCCATTGTGCGCGAAGGTGAGCCACAGCGCACCGTCCGGTCCGGCCGCGATGCCGTAAGGCCCCGCGCCCTTGTCCGCCACGGAGATCTCCCTGATGGGCGGGGCATCGGAAGGGTGCACAGCAACTCCTTGCAGGGGTGGTGGGGTGAAGGTCAATCGGACAGGTGAGGCGGTCGTACAGATCGACGGCTGGGAAGACTTCTGCGTCGGGCTCTACAGCAGTGACAGCGGCGACCTCCTCGATGGCGGGCCGCCGTACCCGCCGGTGGCCGCGGCGCATGAAGGAGCGCCGCGTGACCTCCTCGACAAGTCCGGGCCGTGCTCCGGCGTTGAGCCAGCCCCCTCCGGACTCCCGTACGCACTGCTCGACATAGGCGTGCATCTGGTCGTGGTCGGCATTCCAGCCATAGCGGAACATCGACCGTAAGCGGTCCGCCGCCTCGGTGGTCCGCATGTCAGCATGCTCGGCGATCGACGCGTTACGGTCATCGAGCACCATGCCGTCCACGATGCAGAGGGCGGCCGGTTCCACAAGTCCACAGGCAGTGGCGGCCGTCACCGCGTACCCGCCGGTGGAATGGCCGACCAGCACGGGGCGGTCCCAGGCCAGCGCGGTGACGACGCCACCGATGTCTCGCCAGTACTGCTCGGGATCGGTGGAGTCGAGCCGGGTCTGCCCATGGCCACGCAGGTCGAGGGCAATCGGATGGCACTCGCCCACCAGATGGGACGCCACATCCGTCCAGGCCGCGGCGTTGTGTCCGCTGCCGTGGACAAGCAGCACGCCCTCACCGTGACCGCCGAAGTCCACACCGGACAGGACCCCGTCCACGACGGGGAGTTCGATCTCTGTTCCGGTCACCACCGCACCCTGTCTGCGCGAAGACAGCCGGTGCAACTGCTTTTCTCGCTTCGTTGGGACCGGCTTCACGCCGCACGGCTACGCCACAGCGCCCTGACACACGACGCGGAGGGCGGCGCCTCCACCCCCATGCTGCCGGCCCGCTCCCGCCATGTCTCCGTCCGCTCCCTGGAGCGGTACGCCCGCCCTGGCGTCGACGCACTCGCCCGACACGTCGCCGAACGCGACCCCGCCGCACGTCGCCGCTCGTGACACCCACCGTTTGCGGCTGGTGACAGCGTTCCTACCGGCAGCCCGAACTGCGCACCCACGTCCGTACCCGCGCAGGGACAGGTACGTCCAGGTGGGGAACCTCGGGAGCGCGAGCGAAGGCGTACCGTGGAGGGTGGGACCGGCACCGTGTCGGGCCCTGACCAGCGTGAGGTGACCGTATGGACGCCTTCACCGTGGTCGCCGTGTTCGTGGTTGTCGTGGTTCTGGGGATGATGGTCATCCATCAGCTCCACCGCCGGCAGCATGACCGGAACATGGCCTTCCACTACAGCGAGACCATGCCCGGGGTGGGCCGTCGGCAGCGGGGGCACCACCGTCCGGTCGCGCGGCCGGAGCAGGCCCCGCGCGACGCGACCGACGGGTCCGACGGGTCCCACGGGTCCCACGGGTCCGACCTGGGCAGTCGATGAAAGCCGGCCGGGTGACCGGGACCGGCGGGGCGGCCACGTCGTCCTCGCAGGCTCCGCCCGGCGGGCGGGCCGAGGTGCGGGTCGTCGCGGGGTCGCCGGACGCCGCCCGTAAGGTCGCCGAGGTGCTGCGCCGCTGCTTCGCGGGGACGGAACAGCGCAGCTACCCCGCCGACGAGGAGGGCGGGGCGCGGCTGCACCTGACCGTGGACACCACGCGGCCTGCCGAACCGGCGCGGGGCTGGCTGGAGAGCAGTGAGCCGTCCCGGAACCGGCGCGCGCACTCCGACGAGCTGTGACCCCCGGCCCTCCCTCCGTCCCTGCTGCGGGTCGCCCGGTCCGGGCCTAGCCTGGAAGCAGGGTCGGAGCACGCTCATGTGCGAGGACCCGGAAGGGCGGCCCCGGTGTATGACACCGGGGCCGTTGAGCCGCCGAGGGGTCAGCGGGTGCGCAGCCGGGCCGCTCGGGCGTCGAGTTCCGCGCGGAAGTGGCGGGCCCGTTCGGCGGCGTGGAGCTGGTGGCGGGTCTCGACGGCCCGCATCCGGTCGGCGGCCTCCTCCTCGGCGAGATGCCGCAGTTCCTGGTGCTCGATCTCCGCGAGGGTGTGCCGGATGCGGAGCTTGTCGCCGTGCAGGCGGCGGCCCGCCCGGAGCCGGTCGGTGAGGTTCTCGTCGTACGCCGTGGGGCGGCTCATCAGCTTCGCGAGGACCGGCATCGCGTCCACCGCGAGCAGCAGCAGATGCAGCAGCACCGTGATGAAGGCGGCGAACGAGTCGCTCCAGGCGACCTTGCCGAGGGCGTGGGCGCGGGTGAGGATGCCGGTGCCGTCGAGGTCACCGGCGAAGCGCGCGGTGTCCCGCTCGATCCGGCGTTGCAGGGCGACCTGGTACGTGTCGTCCGCGGAGTCCCGCTTCACGGCGAGGGTGCGGCCCTTGGCGGTGAGGGCGGACAGTTCCTCCTCGTACTCCTTGATCTTGCTGGAGGTGCGGTACGAGGTGGAGTCGGCGCGGGCCCGTTCGCAGGTCTCGCTGACGTCCGCGACACCGTTCCACCAGATCCACTTGGCCCGGCCGCACTCCCGCTGTTCGGTGGCCATCTTGGTGCTGAGGTTCTTGTTGATCCGGTCGACCTGGGTGCGGAGTTCACCGGAGCGGGTGGTGTTCTTCGCGAGCTGGGCGCGCAGCACCGCGGGTGAGCCCGGGACCTTGAGCTGGTGCGCGGCGCACTCGGGGCGGGCGGTGGTGTCGGCGCCGCTCGGCGGGTTGCAGGACATCAGGGCGCCGCGGTGCTTGGCGGCCTTGCGGTCGTTGCCGACGCTGATCTCCTGGCGGATCTCCGGGTCGAAGACCTGGAACAGCAGCGGTTCGGCGATGAACAGGCCCAGCAGCACCGACACCGCGAGCCGCGGCAGCAGCGCCCGCAGCCGTCCCTTGGTGTGGACGCCGTGGGTGCTGGACACCAGCCAGCTGTCGAGGGCCAGCACCACCCAGAACCACACGGCCGCGACCACCAGCGCCACGGCGAGCGGCAGGTCCGGGCGGAACGTGACGAGGGCTATGGCCATCGAAGCCCCGCCGAACAGGGCCGTGTTGACGACGATCGCCCCGTACCAGGTGTAGCGGGCGCGTTCCTCCGGGCCGTGGTCGAGGATGTCCTCCCGCACCCCGATCAGCCCGCGCAGCCGGGCCGCCGGGCCACGGGCGGGCGGCGCGGGTGCTGGTGGCTGCGGGGCGGGGTGGGGTGCGGGGTTCGGGGCGTCGGACGCGTGGTCCGTCGCCGGGGTGGTGAGGTCAGTCGCCACGGCGTTCCTCCAGTCCCGCGAATCCGATGTCGGAGTCGTCGTCGGAGTCGGATTCCGGGTCGTCGGGGGCGGTCACCGGGTCGGGGGCCGGGGCTCCGGCGGCGCGCGGCTCGGCGGGGTCCGCGGGGACGGCGGCGGCCGCCGCGTAGGGGCCGTCGTCGGTGGCGCGGTCCAGGCGTTCCGCGGTGACCCGCTGGACCTCGTCGTCGCGGCCCTGGGTGAGCGCCTGCACCCCGGGCTGCGGGGTCTCGCCGACGTTGGAGATCAGCGCGCCGACGTCGACCGGCCGGTCGTCGCCGTGGCCCCGGCTGATCGCGCGGGCGGTCAGGTCGTGCTGGACCTTGAGGACCCGGTCGCGCCACTCCTGGTGCTCCTGGCGCTGTGTCCGGGCGTCCTCCCGGTTCTCCAGACGGCGCCGTTCGCGGTCCTCCCGGCGCTGGAACCAGCGGCGGGAACGCTCCTCGCGGTCGGCCGTGGCATCCGTCCGCTGGTCCTCCCGGTTCAGTTCGTGGCGGCGGTCGTCGCGTTCGAGCTGCGCGCGGGCGTCGTCCCGGTCCATGGCCTCGCGCTTGGCGAGGTACTCGCGTTGCAGGGCCGCGACCTCCTCGGCCCTGGTGTCGCGGCGTTCCTCGTCGGCGCGGCGGCGTTCGGCGATCTCGGCGGCGGTCAGTCCGCCGCTGCGCAGGGCGAGGAAGTCGGTGGCGACAGGGTCGTCGCCGACGGAGGTGATGTCCTCATGGGCCTGGTTGCGCTGGAAGCCGTTGGCGCGGGCCTGGAGCAGCAGTTCGTGTTCCTGGGTGCGGCTGCCCGCGGCCTGTTCGTAGACCGTGCGCATGTTCTCGAACTCCTGCCGGTGGCGCTCCTCCAGGGCGGCGAGCTCCGCGCGGTGCCGTTCCTCCTCGCGGGCCGCCTCGATGCGCTGCTTCTCGGCGCGCATCCGCTGCTCGTGCTCGGCCCTGGCCTGCTGGGCGGCGAGTTCGGCCTCCACCCGGGCCTTGTCGGCGGCGAGCCGGGCCCGTTTGACCTCCTCGACATGGGCCGCGAACTCCTCCGGGGTCAGCACCTCGACGCCGGACGCGACGATCCGCAGCCCGGACACCACGTCGGAGGTCATCTCCTGGTAGCCGGTGAGCCGGGCGTCGATACGGTCGCGGGTCCCGGTGGTCTCCCCGATGGGCTGGTCGGCGCCGTCCTCGACGAGGCCCGGTACGGAGCGGAGGTAGCCGAGCAGCAGTTCATGGACGTCGGTGACCCCGTCGCGGACGACGGAGGGGGCGTCGACGACCGTGCAGTCGAAGGTGATCCGCGCGGTGAAGGAGCCCTGGTCGGCGGAGGGCACGGGCAGTTCCACGACGACGGGGACCCCGACGCGGCAGTTGACGACCGTCACGGAGGACGCGGTGACGACCAGGGGGTCGTCGGCGTGCAGCCGTCCGGGGTCCGCGATGTAGTCCTCGCCGGTGCGGAACACGCGGACGTGGTGCGGGGCGAGCAGGGGCAGTTCGTCGTCGGCGCGGGTGGGCCGGCTGGTGAGGAGGCCCCGGCGCCGGCCGGGGCGGCCGTACACCCGTTGTTCCACAAGGGGGTACGTGTCGGTCATGTGAGGGTTCCTTATGGGTGCGGATTGCTGTGCGGTGGACTGGTTGTCGTGGGTGCGCGCTGTTCCGCGGGTGCGGGTCCGCTGTTCTCGCGCGGTTCCCGCGCCCTTTCGGGGGCGCCTCGTGCGGCTGTTCGTCGGGTGCGGGTGCTACCGGGCGGGTGAGAGGAGCGCCGCGCGGAAGGTGTGGGTGAGGGCGGTCGGTTCCGGGGCGAGGGAGGCGGGGGGCTCAAGGACGCGGTGGAGCAGTTCGCGTTCGTTCGGGGGGAGCGCCGCTCCCACGCTCGCGCCGAACTCCCTTGCCACGTCCAACGGGTTCTCCCCGACCTGGGGCAGCGCGCGCAGCGCGGCCCGCAGGGAACGCAGGGCGTCCCCGCGCAGCGGGCGGTTGCACAGGACGGCCGCCCACAGCTCCGCCAGCTTGGGCCGGAACCCCGGCTGTTCGGCGGTCAGTACCGCGACCACCGGGCAGCGGGTGCGCGCCACCCGGACGGTCAGCACCTCCAGCGCGGCCCGGAACGTGACTCCCTTGGTGCGGTCGGTGGCGTCCTTGCGGCGCTGGAGCCCCAGCCGGTACACCAGCAGATCGAGGACGACACCGGCGTCCTCCCCGCTCTCCACCAGCGCCACGACGAGGTTGGCGAGGGCGAGCCGGGCGTGCAGCGAGGTCTCCGCGTCCTTCCCGGTCAGAGTCCAGAGCCGCTTGACGGCGTCGGTGGGGAAGCGGACCCCGAGCGGACCGCTGAAGGCGAGCGCGGCCGATTTGCGCAGCCCCGGGTCGGCGGACTGGGCCCAGCCCCGGGCGAGGGTCAGGGCGGTGGCGTCGAGCGCGTCGTCCTGGCTCATCCACCACAGCACCAGGACCGCCACGGACTGCGCCGCCGGGCCCTCCGCGCCGCTCGCCCAGGGGTGCAGATAGCAGCCGGAGACCTCCTCGAAGGCGGGCCGGGCCAGCAGCGCGAGGCCCGAGGAGACGGACATCCACAGGGCGGCCTCGGGTATGAGCCCGACCAGTGCGGTGAGCCAGTCGCGGACCCCGTCCCAGTACGCGGTGGAGTGGTTCTCCCACAGTTCCTCCAGCACCCAGGACCGGTACTGCGGACCGGGGAAGACGAGCGCGGTGCGCACCGGTGAACCGCCCGAGAGCTCCTCCGTGGTGACGAGCGCGTTGCGGGCGAGGGAGCGGCGGCGGTCGGGGCGGCGCCGGTCGGCGCGGGTCCGGTCGGGACGGGGCCGGGCCTCCGTGGTGTCGTCGTCGCCGTCCCTGGCGGGGGGCGGCGGCGGTGGCCCGGGGAACTCCTGCTCCAGCCGGGGTTCCAGCAGCTCCTGGTACGACTCGAAGGCCCGGCGGCCGGCCCCGGTGACGAAGGCGAGGGTGGTGACCTCCGCGATCTCCTGGAGCGTGCGGTCCTCGGCGAACCAGTCGCGGACCGGCCGGGACGCGCTGTCGCCGTACTCCCGCCATACGTCGTCGGGGTCGGACCCGGCGCAGATCCGCCCCGCCGCCGCCGCGACCTCCGCGATCCGGCATCCGGCGGGCAGTCCCCGGACCGCCCGGTCGACGGTGTCGTCGCCGCATCCGGCCTTGCGCAGCCGCAGCCGCAGCGCGTCCGCCAGGTCGGGGGGCCGCCACAGCGCGTGATGGACGGCCTCCGGCGCGGTCTCCCCGGCGCCGTGCACGGTGGTGACGACGAGATGGGCGCCCTGGGCGCGGACCTGGTCGCGCACCCGCCGCCAGTCGAAGTCGGCGGTGCCCGCGCGGCCCTCGTCCATCCGGTCGAGGAGGACGTAGCCGACGCCCGCGGTGAACGTGCGGTCGGCGAGCTGGCGCAGGTCGAGGTCCGGGGACAGGACGACGTACTCGGCGGGTCCGCCGACGCCGCCCGTGCCGCTCTCGGCGACCGCGTCGAGCAGGGCGACCGCGCCGGAACGCTTGCCGGTGCCGGGCTGCGCGACGAGGACGACCACGCTGTCCTTCTCCAGCATCCGCGCGGTGTCCGGGAAGCAGCCGGGACGTACGTAGGAGGCGAGGAGGCCGTCCACCTCCTGGGCGTCGAGCCACCCGGTGGCCCGGCGGCGGCCCCCGGCGGCACCCGGGGCACTCCCGCCGATACCGAAGTGCGCGTGCGGGGCCGCCACGGAGCCGTAGAAGTACTGGCTGACGTTGCTCTGGTGGACGGCGGTCTGCGGGTCGGTGGCGGGCCGGGGCTCGGTGGCGGACCGGGGGTCGGTGGGTGCGGCGGTACTCGGGTCCCCGGACGGCGCGGTACTCGGGTCCCCGGGTGGCGGTGGATTCTCGGCGGGTGGTGGGTCGGTGGGTGGTGGGTCGGTGCTCGAGCGGGTCCTGGGCCGGGCGGGTCGGTGGGGCCGGGGCCGTCGGGGGCCGGGTCGGAGGGCGGGCGGTCGTCGTCGGGGCTCCCCGGCGCGGACCGGTCACCGGCGGGACCTCCCGGTGAGCGGCGGTCGTGGGCGCCTGGTGTGCGGCGGTCGTCCTCGGGGCTCCCCGGAGTGCGGCGGTCGCCGTCGGCGGGGTCCGGCGGGCCGGGGGCGTCGGGTGTGCGGCCGGGATCGGGAGTCCGGGCGGGGTCGGGTGTGCGGGCGGGGTCGGGTGTGCGGGCGGGGTCGGGGCGGTCCCCGAGCCGGATGACCCGGCGGACGGCGCCCGGACGGTCGGCCCCGGCGGCGTGCGGGGTCGCGGGTGGTGGGGACGCGAGTGGTGAGGTCGCGGGTGGTGAGGTCGCGGGTGGGTGCGGGGTACGCGGCTGCGGGGCGGGCGCGGCTCCCGGGAGGGGAGCGGGCCACGACTGGGGCTCGCGTCGGTTGTGGAGTGGTGGGGCGGGAAGCGGAAGCTGTCGCCGCTCACGCGGCTCGTCATCGTGCTCTGTCATTCCAGGCCGTCGCTCGATGTCACTTGGAGATCCCGAAGACGGCGCCGGAAGCGTGGACGGTTCCATGGAAATTCTGAACCACCCTTTCCCGCACCGCCGTTGATGTGTCGTCCGCAGCGGCCCCGGACGGGCCCGCAGCGTCGGACCGGTGCCCCGGAGCGGACCGGGGCAGGTCGTCGGACCGCGCGGGAGCAGCGGGTACGTCCGCGTCCCGCGTCCCTGTCACCGCGTCCGGGGCGGCCGGGGCGTCGAGCCCCAGGGTGTGCACGTCATGGCCGGGCACCCAGATCCAGGCCCGCCCGGCGTACTCCTTCTCCTCGATCCGCACCTGGAGGAAGTCGCGGGCGCGGACGGTGGTGTACGCCTCCCGCACTACGTCGTTGAAGACGGTGGCGGAGACGGCGACGGCGAGCGGGGCGTCCTCGGCCGCCGCCAGCGCGCTCCGCAGCACCCGGCTGTCGAGGAGGCGGCCGATCTCGACCGGGGCGCGGCCGACGAAGCCGTTGGCCCCCGGGGACGCCGTCCCGAAGTGCAGGGCGGCCCGCAGCTCCAGCCAGGAGTCCCGGACCCGGCCGTGGTTGAAGGCCCGCAGCCCGGCGTCCAGCCGGCGCATGAACGTGTCCACCATCGCGGGCTCGGACGCGCCCTCCGGCAGGACGGCCATGACCGAGTCACCCGCCTGCTGGACCGCCCACGCGGCCATGTCCTCACCGGCCGCGCGGGCGGCCACGCCGACGAGCTGGGGGATCGCCTCCTGGAAGCAGCTCTGGGTGAGCACGTCGGCCCGGCCGTACCCCTTCGCGTCGACGGCCAGCAGCAGTCTGCGGCCGAATGTGTCCAGGCCGCCGGGTCCGCCTGCGATCGTTGTCATGACACCCCTAGTGGTGCGCGGTGGAGGGTAGTTGTGGGAGGGAAGGATGCTCCGTCGGGCAACTCCGGTTCCGCTGGGCGGAGTTGTTACCCGCACGTAGTGACGGATCGATATACGCCGGGCCGGACCGGCGCCCGTTCCCCCGAGCTGACGGGCGCCGGCCATTCAGTCGTACACCTCCGCCCGGAACAGGACCTTGTGGAAATACGGGATGCGGAATCCATAGCGGAATCCATAGAAGTGACTGGTTGGCCCCGGGGGAATGCCGGTTACTGGACGGACATGCACCGTCACCGAGGGGGAACACGGGATGACGCTCACCACCCGTCCGGCGGACCTGCCCGCCCCGCACACCGCTGTCGTCGAGGTCCCCGGGGGGCCGGGACCCACGATGCTCGCCGCGCTCCAGAGCACCCATCAGCAGGCCGACACCAAGACCGGCATCCTCGCGGCGGCCCAGGTCGCCCTCGTCGGCACGTGCGACTTATGGACCGGGACGGCCGCCGGCGCCTGGCGGGACGGCGGGGCGGCGGGGGCCCTGGCCGGGCTGCTGCTGTTCCTGTTCGCCGCCGGGCTGCTCGGCGGGGCGGGCGCACTGGGCGCGGCGCTGCGGCCCCGGCTGCTGCGGCCCCGGGGCGTCAACCGGTACAGCTTCGCGTATCTGGCGGCGGGTGCGGGGACGGGTGCGGGGGGCTGCGGTACGGCCCGGGTCGCGCGTACGAGCCTGGCCGCGCGGATGGCCCGCGCGGCGCGTACGGCCTCCGACGCGTGTACGGCCTCCGTCGCCTCCGTCGCCTCGGGCGCCCCGGGCTCCGCCGCCGACGCCGTGGATGCCCCGGGCTCCGGCTCCGTGGCTGCCCCGGCCGGTTCGCCGGACGGCTCTGGTGACGCCGCCGGGGGCCGGGCCGGGAACGCCGCCCCGGACGCCGTCCCGGACCATGATCCGGCGGCCGACCGGCGGGAGCTGGCGCAGACCCTCGCCTTCCTGGCCCGGGTCGCGGTGGTCAAGTACCGCTGTCTGAGCGGCGCGGTGGTGTGCACGGCCGTGATGGGCGCGGCGGCGGGGCTGGGCATCGTGCTCCGCCCGCTGCTGGGCTGACCGGCGGGGCTTGGGCCGTCCGGCACCCGGTGTTCGTACGGGTGCCGGGGGTGGGGGCGGTGTCCGGGGGTGGGGGCGGCTCCGGTGTCCGGTGCTCGTACCGGTGTCCGGGACCGGGACCGGGGCCGGGTCGGGGCCGGTCCAGGGGGCGGTGCCGGTGTCCGGGGCCGTACCGGTCGCGCGCCGGAACCTGGCCGGGGTCGCCCGACGGGGGTCCTACAGGACCGGCCAGGGGTCCGGGCCCAGGTCGGCCGCGTGCCGCAGGCCCGCCGGGTCGCTGATCGTCGTGGAGCCGTAGCCGGACTCCAGCAGTCCCTCGGCGCGCAGATCGCGCAGCGCCTTGTGGATCGTGGTCTCGGCCGCGCCGGTCAGGTCCGCGAGTTCGGGCTGGGTGAGACGGCAGCCGATGACGACACCGCCCTCGCTGCGGCGCCCGTACGCGGTGGCCAGCTCCACGAGGATGCGGGCGAGCCGGACCTTGACCGGGTAGCCCCGGAATTCGAGGCGCCGCTGGTTGGCCCAGCGCAGCCGGTTCGCGACGATCACGGCGAGCGCGAGCGATATCTCGGGGCGCCGCTTGAGCAGTTCGTGCAGGGCGGCGGGCTGCACCGTACGCGCGGTCATCTCCCCGCAGGCGGTGACCGTGGCCGACCGGGGCGAGGAGCCGTCCAGCGCGGCCATCTCCCCGACCGTGTCACCGCCGACCCGCACGGCGAGCAGCGAGCGTTCGCCGTTCTCCACGGCGGCCGTGACCTTCGCGAACCCGGTGAGCAGCAGCAGGAGATGGCGGTCCGGCCCGCCCTCGCGCAGCAGTGGCGCGCCCTTCTGGAAGGTCACCCGGGAGCCCAGGGCGAGGAGTTCGGCGCGCGCGGGCGGCGCCAGCACCCCCAGCAGACTCCGCGCGGGCCACTGCCCCGTCGCCGTACCCATGACCGCCCCCTGAACCGTCCGCACCCGGACCGTGCCGCGCGGCACCCGCCGCGCCGCCCGCCACCCATCCTGCCGCCGGGTCCCGTCCGGGGTCCATCGATCCGACGGACTGCGACGGACTCGGACCGGCGCGATCCGATCCGGCCCGCCATGGTGTGCCGGGGCGTCGCGGGCACGGGCCTCGTGTCCGCGGGGGCCTCGGCGACGCCGCTCCCGGCCCGGTCCGACGGTGGCCAGCGCGGCACGCCGTTCGCCCAGCCGGGCACATCCGTGCGGAGGGTGATGCCGGGCCGCCGTACCTTGGCGTGTTTCGCGGACGGATCGCGGCCCCGGGTGCCAAGGTTCGGGTACCGGGCCGTCGACAGGTCCTGGTGGGCGCGGTGGAACAGCGCCGTGGCAAGAAGCAGAAGGAAGCGCACGATGGCAACAGGCACGGTGAAGTGGTTCAACGCGGACAAGGGCTTCGGTTTCATCCAGCAGGACGACGGCGGTGCGGACGTGTTCGTCCACTTCTCCGCGATCGACGCGGACGGGTACCGGTCGCTGGACGAGAACCAGCGGGTGGAGTACGACGTCACCCAGGGCCCGAAGGGTCCGCAGGCTGAGCGGGTCGTGCCCATCCCCGGTTAGGGCTCGGCCGCGGTCCGTGTGGCGCCGCGCTCCTGAGCCGACGGCCGGGGCGGGGCGCCACCGCCCGTCCGGGCACCGTCGCCGTACGTCAGGGCGCCTCCCCGTGCCAGGGCACCACCTCACGTCACGGCGCCACCTCACGTCACCGCGCCACCGCGCGTCCGGGCACCGAACGCCCGGGACGCGATCGACCCCCGGCCGTCACCCGGTGTCGAGGCCGTCCACCAGCCGGTCGAGGAAACGGGCGAAGGTCGCTTCCGGTGTGACGGGGCGTCCCGCCGAGGCGAGCGCCTCCGCCAGTTCCGGGTGCCGGCCGTCGGCGGCGACGGCCGCGAGGTAGCGGGCCTCGGCGGCGGCCCGATCGGGGGTGTGGGCCGCCGCCGCCCGGCCGACCTCATGGCCCACATGACCGGCGACGAAGCCGGTCAGCAGGCTGAAGACCTCCAGCTTCGCCGCGCCGTCCAGTCCGGTGGGCCGCAGCGCGGCGAGCGCGTACTCCACGAAGTCCAGGGCGCGCGGCCCCGGGGTGCGGCGCGCCGCCAGTGCGGTGGGCAGCCAGGGGTGCCGCAGCATCAGCTCGCGCTGGAGCCGGCCCACGGCCTTCAGATCCGCGCGCCAGTCCCCGGTCAGGGGCCGGGTCGTCGGGAGTTCCCCGCTGACGTGGTCGACCATCAGGTCCAGCAGGGTCGCCTTGTCGGGGGCGTAGCTGTACAGCGACATGGCGCCTGCCCCGACCCCGGCGGCGACCCGCCGGATGGTGACCGCGTCCAGCCCCTCGGCGTCCGCGAGGGCGACGGCCGCGACCGTGATCGCCGCACGGCTGAAGGCGGGTCTGCGGCCCCGGCCGGGGCGCGCCGGGCTCAGCCAGAGCTGCTGGGGGTCGACGCCGGAGGCGCCGTCGCCGTCACCACGGGGCACGTTCCTCGGTTCCTCTCCTGCCACGACCGCCGACCGGTCCGCTCCTGCCGCAGCCGTACACCGCTCGGGGACCGTCTCTGGGTCCGCCTCTGGGTCCGCCTCTGGGTCCATCCAAGCATCCGTTATTCTCGTACAACGTACGAGAATAACGGAGGAACCCCATGGCCGACACCCGCCCGCACGACGTCACCCCTCAGTCCGGTCCCCGTCCCCCGGTCCGCGGGCCGTCCCTGTCGGCCCGGCTCATGCGGGCCTCCTGGCGCGGGCTGCCGCCCAAGCGGTACGACGTGGGCCTGGAGGCCGGGCTCGCCGTGCCCGGCGCGGACGGCGGCACCCTGCGCGCGGACCACTACTTCCCCCGCGCCGACGGCGACTTCCCCACGCTCCTCATCCGCTCGCCGTACGGCAGGGGGCTGCCCTGGTCACCGATGTTCGGGATCCTCTTCGCCGAACAGGGCTTCCATGTGGTGCTCCAGAGCTGCCGGGGCACCGGCGGCTCGGACGGCCGCTTCGACCTGTGGCGCAACGAGACCGCCGACGGCCTCGCCGCCGTCTCCTGGCTGCGCGAACGCCCCTGGTTCACCGGCACCCTCGGCACGGTCGGACCCAGCTATCTGGGCTACACCCAGTGGGCGCTCGCCCTCGACCCGCCGCCGGAGCTGAAGGCGATGGTCGTGCAGGTCGGGATGCACGACCCGCACGCCTTCTACCACCGGGGCGGCGCGTTCCACCTGGAGAACGCGCTGGCCGTCGGCGCGGGCATGACCAACCAGCACCGCGGGATCATGCCGTTCCTGAAGGCCGTCCTGCGGCTGCGACGCGGGCTGGACGGGATCGTCAGCGCGCGCCCGCTGCGCAAGGCGTACGAGTCCGCGCTCGGTGAGTTGCCCTGGCTGGACGGCGTGATGGCCCACCCGGACGCCGACGACCCGTACTGGCGTGGCGCGGCGCTGGCCGGGGCGGCCGAGCAGGCGGGGATACCCACCGCCCTGATCGGCGGATGGCACGACGCCCTCGTCGACCAGACCTTCGAGCAGTACGCCCGGCTGCGGGCGGCCGGTGCCCGGACCTCCCTGCTCGTCGGCCCCTGGACCCACACCTCCGCCCTTCAGCAGGGCTGGCCCGAGGTCTTCGCCGAGAGCCTCGCCTGGCTGCGCGCGCATCTGTGCGACGACCCCTCCGGGCTGCGGCCCACCGGGGTACGGGTCCACGTCGGCGGCGCGGACACCTGGCGGGACCTGGACGACTGGCCGCAGTCCCCGGACCCCGCCCCGGCCCCTTGGTACGCGGCCCCCGACGGCTCGCTCACCTCACGGCCCCCGGCGGAACCCGCGCCCCTCACGTCCTTCCGCCATGACCCGGACGCCCCCACCCCGTCCGTCGGCGGTCTGCTGCTGTCCCGGACGGCGGGCCCCCGCGACAACACCGCGCTGGAGGCCCGGGACGACGTCCGCACCTTCACCGGCCCGCCCCTGACCGAACCCCTCGACGCCGTCGGCCCGGTCTCCGCTCGGGTCCGGCTCGCCGTGGACACGGGCCACGCCGACGCCTTCGTCCGGCTGTGCGACGTGGACGGGCAGGGGCGGTCCACCAACGTCTGCGACGGCATCACCCGGGTGGCGACCGCCCCGGGGACGCCCACCGAGGTCACCGTCGCCATGAGCCCGATCGCCCACCGCTTCGCCCCGGGCCACCGCGTCCGACTCCAGATCAGCGGCGGCGCGCACCCCCGCTACGCCAGCAACCCCGGCACCGGCGTCCCCGACACGGAGGCGACCACGGTCACCCCCGCGCACATCACCCTGTACACGGGCACGTCCCTGAACCTGCCCGGCGGCAGCCCGGCCCCCGAACGGTGACCGTCACCCGGCCCGGTGGTCCGTCGCCCGGGTGACGGGTGACCCCGGTGACAGATGATCCCGCTGAGGTGCGGTCCCTGTGCCGGGACGCCCCGGGGCCCGTCTCCCTGCCCTTCCCGGCGGTTCCGGCGGTTCCGGCGGTTCCGGCGGTTCCGGCGGTTCCGGCGGTTCCGGCGGTTCCGGCGGTTCCGGCGGCCCGTGCTCCCGGGCCGGGCTGTCCGCACCCCCGCACCCCCCGCACCGCCGCGCTGTCCGCGCCGCCCGTGGGAGAACTTCGTCCGAATCCCGCTCCCGTGGCCCGCGACGGTCCGCCCCGCCTCGCGAACACCCCCTGACCTGCGCGGTGTTACGCCAGCCGTACGGTCCCGCCGGTGGCGGTGGCGTCCGGCGCGGAACTTTCGTCCAAGACAGGGGCGCCGAAGTCGGGGACCGTGGGGACATGCGCAGCTACGAGACGGGGTCCGGCCCCGTCGACAGCGACACCGGGAAGGGCTGGGAGGTCGCCCGTCCCCTCGGCGGCACGTCCGTGGACGGTGTCCGGATGGCCGGGTTCCGCGACCGGAGCGCCGCCGGGCTGGACATGCGGGTGCTCCCGCAGCCGGTCGTGGTCGTCGTCCTCGCGCTCGGGGACGAACCGGTCACGGTGGAGGGCGCCGACGGGCCCCGGCCCCTGCGGAGCCTCGTCGCCGCGCTGTCGCCCGGCCCGGTCCGCATCCGGGGCGCGCGCGTCGAGTGCCTGGAGGCGCGGTTGTCACCCCGGGCCGCGTACGCGCTGCTGGGCACGTCACCACGCGAACTGGACGGGACCGTCACCGGGCTCGACGACCTGTGGGGGCGCCCCGCGCGGACCCTGCGCGAACGGCTCACCGACGCCCCGACCTGGCAGGAACGCCTGACATTGATGGACGGCTTCCTCGCCGGGCGGGCCGCGCGGGCACCGGTGATGGCCCCGGAGGTCGCCGCCGCCTGGGACACCATCGTGGCCCGCCGGGGCCGGGTACGGGTCACCGATCTCGCCGCGTCCTGCGGGTGGAGCCGCAAGCGGCTGTGGTCCAGATTCAGCGCCCAGATCGGCCTCACCCCCAAACGCGCGGCCATGACGGTCCGCTTCGACCGCGCCGTCCGGGCCCTGCACGCGGGACACAACCCCGCCGAGGTCGCCCTGGCCTGCGGATACGCCGACCAGCCGCATCTCCACCGCGACGTACTGGCCCTCGCCGGGTGCACACCGGGCGCCCTGACCGGCAGCGACACCTCCGCCGGCTGACCGTGCCGGCGGGGAAGGTTCCGGCCACACGCACGAGCGCGCGACGCCGTGTGACGCGCCGCGCGTCGACCCACCTCACACCACCTCACGCCACCTCACGACGAAGGGAAAGCCCTGTGGAGAACACGGACAACGTGAACAACGTGAACAAGGTCGACGACTCGGAGAACGCCGAGGTGCGGGCGGCGGACGGCGACGACCGTGAGCTGATCGTCCGGCTCGCGTTCGGGAGCATGGCCGCGCAGACGATGCGCGCGGCGGAGCGGTTGAGGGTCGTCGAGCTGATCGGTGACCGCCGGCGTCCGGCCGCCGATGTGGCCGCCGAAGCCGGGGCCGAACCCCAGCCCATGGCCCGGCTGCTCCGTGCCCTGGCCAGCCTCGGTCTGCTGAGGGAACACGCCTCCGGTTCCTACTCGGTGACCCCCGCGGGCGCGCTCCTCGACCCCAACCGCCCCGACTCGCTCACCTCGTTCGTCCGGATGTTCACCGAACCGACGATGACCCGCGCCTGGGAGCACCTGGACGACAGTGTCCGCACTGGCCGGACCTCGTTCGACACCGTCTTCGGCACCGACTTCTTCAGCCATGTCGCCCGGCACCCCGAGGTTTCCGCGGACTTCAACGCGGCGATGGGCCAGGCCTCCCGGGACACCGCCGCCGCGCTGCCGCACGCGTACGACTTCGGCCGGTTCACCCGGGTCACGGATGTCGGCGGGGGCGACGGCACCCTGCTGGCCGCCGTGCTCGCCGCGCATCCGGGCCTCACCGGAGTGGTCCTCGACACGGCGGAAGGCCTGGCGGAGGCACCGGGGACGCTGGAGCGGCAGGGACTCACCGAACGCTGTGCGCTGACCACCGGGGACTTCTTCCGCGCGGTCCCCGTGGGCTCGGACGTCTATCTGATGAAGAGCGTCCTGCACGACTGGGCGGACGACCAGGTGGTCACCATCCTGAGCCACTGCCGCGCGGTGCTGCCGCCGGGCGGTGTCGTCCTGATCGTGGACCCGGTGCTCCCCGAAAGGCCCGGCACCCCGACCGAAACCGGCAGCGGCACCGGCACCGGCACCCCCACCGGCGGCGAGGCCGACCCCGAGGTCAATCTCAGCGAGGGCGGGGTCACCTATCTGACCGACCTCAACATGCTGGTGAACGTGGGCGGACGCGAGCGCACCCGCCGGGACTTCGAGGACGTGTGCCGCCGCGCGGGCCTGACCCTCACCTCGATCACCCCGCTCACCGGCGCGGCGCCGTTCTCCCTCATCGAGGCCGTGGCCGGACCCGTACCCGCCCCCGGCCCCGTACCCGTACCCACGTCCGACACCGGGACCGGCTGACCGGCTGACCGGACACCGCGCGGGGCCGCGCCCGGCCCCGCGGCCACGGCCCAGAACCTGACCGCCCCGCGTCAGCCCCGGAGCAGCTTCAGCACCTCCGGCCAACTCGACGCACGCGCCTCCGCGTTGGAGGCCGATGTACCGCCCATCCGGTAGGACTCGCCCGTCACCGGGTGGGTGAACCTGGTGCCGGCCGCGGTGTACGGGAACGTGCCGACGCCGTGCCCCGCGTGGGGATGGATCAGCGCCCGGTGCGGGTCGCCCGAGGCGCCGCGCTGCTCGCCGATCCGCTCGGCCGAGGGCGCCGACGGCCACATCCCGTCGTCGCCGCCCGCGACGGCCAGCACCGTGCCGCGCACCCGGTGCAGCGGAATGTTTCCCTCCTTCACCGGCTTGCCGTCCTTCGTCCAGGCGGGGCCGCCGTCGGGGAAGCCGGGTACCACGCGATGGCTCGGGGCGTAGACGACGACGTCGTGGACCAGGTCCGGGTAGTGGTGGGCGAGAAGTTGGGCTGCCTCGCTGCCGCGTGAGTAGCCGATGACGGCGGGCCGCTTCGATCCGGTGGCGTACTCGCGCTTCAGCAGCCGGGCCGCGGTGACGAAGTACTCCAGCTCGATGCGTTCCAGGGTGGCGGGGCGGCCGGTACAGCCGAAGTAGCACAGGTCGAGCACGGGGTGCCCCCGGGAGGCGAGCAGCGCGGCGGCGTGCTTGTCGCCGTGGCCGCCGCTCGATCCGCCGAAGAGGAGCACCGGCGAGCGGCGCTCGGGCCCGGCGGGCGGCAGGTACAGGGCGCCCTCCACCCCGTCCTTGGCCACGGTCAGCGGCCGGTGGGTGACGCCCTTGTCCATCCAGGTGCGGGTCAGTGTGCGGGCCGCGAGCTGCTCGCCGCCCGCGTCCACCGCCAGGCGCACCTCGTAGTCGGAGCCGAGCTCCGGCCACAACGGCGCGAACCACGACTCGTCGGCCGATCCCTGGTCCGGCTTCATCGACCAGAACAGCCCCATGCCGTCGGCCTGTCGGTACGTCCCCGATCGCGGCCGGGCACGCTTCAGGTCCACCGACCCCGACGCGTCCGCGGCGAACGTGGCCCGCCCGGTCCAGGGCTGACCCCGGTGGTCCGCGGCCTTCGAGGTGACCGTCACCTCCTGGCCCGCGTCCAGACCGGTGACCCGGACGCGCAACGGCTCGTCGGCCAGGGCCACCGGCTTGTCGACCCGTATCCGCACCTCGTCATCGGCCGTGGCACCCCCGGCACACCCGAGGCCGAGCAGCAACGCCAGCACGTTCGCGCCGACAGCCGTCCGCAATCCCTTGTTCCGCATCCCCGGCCCCCGCCTCGTACGCCGTCCTGTGGTCACCTGGTCCTGTGGTCACCCGCTCCGGAAAACCCTACGAGGGCATAGGCCCGGGCCGGACCCGGCGCGGCGAGGGGGCGGCATGCCGCCAGGCTCGGGGACGGGAGGGCGGGAGGGCCGCGTGCCACCGAGCTGGACCGGGCCCTCCGGCCAGGCCAGGGGCCATGGCAGGCCAACAGATGTCCAAAACCCGTCACATGCGGGCGACTTCGGTCATGGCCCGGTTAGCCTGCGAACGACCATTCGACTGTTCACGGGCCGAACCGCTCAGGGGGACGAGCCGCACCGGCCGGTGCCCTCGCGACCCCGGCGCCGGCGGCGGTCCGGGTCGCACCCTGGGCCCGTTCCCGGCGTGGGCGCGGTACGCGGGCCGGTCCCGGGTGATGAGGATGCGCGTTCATGCCTTTGCACTACCAGTCCTGCTCCTTCCGGTACCGGCGCGGTCGCCGTACCGTCCTCGACGGGCTCGATCTGACCTTCCCGGTGGGGAACACCGTGCTGCTCGGTCCCAACGGGGCCGGTAAGAGCACCCTGATGGCGATCGGGGCGAGCGCGATGGCCCCGCAGACCGGGGAGGTCAGGTTCGGGGAGTTGCGGGCCACGCGGCGGGGCGATCTGCGCGCGTACCGGCGTGTGGTCTCGTGGCTGCCGCAGCGCGCCTCGTTCCTGCCGGGGATGACCTGCCGTGAGCACGTCGCCTATGTCGGCTGGCTCAAGGGGATGGGCGAGCGGCAGGCGTGGCGGGCGGCGCCGGCCGCGATCGAGCGCGTGGGACTCACGGAAAAGGTCACGGACAAAGTCGAGACGCTGTCCGGAGGGCAGCGACAGCGGCTGGCGATCGCCCAAGCGCTCGTCCACCGGGCGAAGTTGCTGCTCCTGGACGAGCCGACCGTGGGACTGGACCCGAGACAGCGCCGCCGCTTCCTCGATCTGCTCGTCGAACTGCGAGGAAGCGTCAGCGTGATCGTGTCCACTCATGACATCGCCGACCTGGACCAGGCGTTCGACACGGTCGTGGTGCTGGAGAACGGCAGGACGCGGTTCCAGGGCGGAGTGCCAGGCTTCGAACGCCACGCCGAGGCCGGGTGTGCGCCCGGTCGACGGTTGGAGAGCGCGTATTCCATGCTCCTGAGCGGGGCAGAATCGTGATTTACCTCGCCAACCTCCGTGCCTCTTCGGCTCCTTGGCTTCTCCTACCCGGGCTGCTCGGCCTTGTCCTGTACGTCGACGGCGACACCATCAGGGAAGCCCAGGGCAACGCCGTGGGAGCCGGTGAACTCGCCGCCCTCGGCATCGTGGCGATCGCCCCCATGGTGTCGGGGGCCGCCGCCTGGGAAGCAGGTCGGCACCGGCACCTGCGCGAACTCCATTCGGTGAGCGTGCGCGGAGCGGTCCGCAGGTCGCTCCGCGCGATCGCCCCCGTGCTCGTTCTGCATGTCCTCCTCGTCGGCGCGGCCGTCGTACTGGCCAGGTCGGTCGCGGGCGTGTGGCCAGGCGCCGAGGGGTGGTGGGGGGTACTGCACCTGCTCGTCCTCCCCGGGGAGTGGCTGATCATCGGCTGGGTGCTGGGGCTGTTGTGCCCGCGTGCGGTCGCCGCTCTGGTGGCCGCGGCCGTGCCATGGGTGTCGCTGGCCGCAACTTACGCCGTGAGCGCTCCCTTCATGCGCCACCTGGGCGGTTTCGTGCTGGGGGGGTCACCCCTGACCGAGGTGCGGGACCCGCTCGTCTACGTCGTTCCCTGGCTGGCCACCGCCGCACTCGCGGGGGCCGTGATGCTCCTCGTCGGCGCGCGTCGCAGGCCATGGCTGCCCGTCGTGAGTGTGGCGGTGGCCGTGGGAGCGCTGGTCGGCGGTCGGGCCGTGGTCGCGGACTGGGGGCACACACCGCTGCGGGAACCCCGGATGGGTCACACCGTGTGCGAGGGCGGGGCCCCCGTGATCTGTCTCCCCCGGGAGTACGCGGGGCACCTGGCCGAAGTGCGTCGCGCCGCGCTGCCCCGGCTGGACGCGCTGCGGAAGGCCGGTCTGCCGATGCCCGAGAAGGTCAGCATGGTCTCCCCGGCACTCAAGCCGGTGCCAGGCACCTGGCCGCTGTCCTGGGGGCCGGACACGCCCGCCGAGGCATTCGATGTCGTCCTCGCCCGGTCGGCCGTGGGCGGTACGGCGGCGCGCCAGGGGATACGGGACTGCGGTTGGCCTTCGTCAGCGGGGGCGTGGGCGATGCTCGTCATGGGAGTACCGGAAGCGAGGGTCCATGACGACCTCCTCGACGAGGAGCAAGCCGAGATGCGCCGGGTCCGTGCGCTGCCCGCCGACCAGCAGGTCGACTGGTTCACCTCGACCGTCCGGGAACAGAAGCACTGCGTGCCGGGATCGTCATGAGGATCTACTTCTCGGTGGTTCGCCGCTGGTGGGTCACCCCGGCGGCACTGGCTCTGACCGTGCTTGTGTGTTGGACAACTGGTAGGACCGAACTCCCCGTTCCCTCCTTCCTGGGCGCATCCGGCGGGGTACAGCTGCGATACGTTGCACCGCTGCTGGTCGTGACAGCGATGCTGTACTGCCTCGACCGGCGGCTGGGCGAAGTGGAGAGCACAGCAGTCGCCCCCGTGATCCTGAGGGATCACGCGACGGTGACGGCCGTGGTGGTCCTGGCGCACGCGGTCGGGCCCTGGGTGGGCATGGACGTTCCCCGGAACGTCATGCTGCTGCTCGCGGTGGCACTGGCCGCACGGCGCTTCACGAACACGGCGGCGGCGGGCTCCGTGTGCCTGGGGGCACTGGCCGTCACCCTGACGATGGGACGTGCACAGGGACCATCCGGGCAGGTGATGTTCCGGGAGTGGGCACTGGTGATCCACCCGTCGGACAGCGGCGCGGCGTGGGTGGCGGCGGTCATCCTCTTCGCCCTCGCCCTGGCCGTGTCGTCCGGCGCGGGCCGCTTTCCGCCGCGCGGGCGTGCGTACGGGTGACGTTGACCTCGCGGAACGCGGGAGCCTCACCGGCGCGCGTCACAGCGCGGGGACCGGAGCACATGCCTGCCGCTGGCGGTCACCCATGGAACTCAATCGCCTCGCTGATCAGCGCCCGTGCCGCCTGGCCGTGGACGGCCATCCCCGTGAGACGGGAGAACGCCTTCGCGTACACCGCGATCTCACCGGGCGCGGTGACGTTCACCCCGGCAGTCAGCAGCTCGACGCTCACCTGGCGTTCGTCGAACATGTAGAACGCCTCCAGCGGCCACACCCGCCGCTCCGCGCCGGCCGGGACGATGCCGAGGCTCACCTGGGGCAGCGCCATGACCGCCAGCAGATAGCCGAGCTGACCCGCCATGGTCGCCGGGTCGCCCACCCGGTGGCGCAGCACGGCCTCCTCGATGAGCAGCACGAACCGGTGGCGGCCGTCGTGCAGGACCTCGGAGCGTTCCACCCGGGAGGCGGCGGCGTCCGGCGCGTCGTCGGGGGTGCCCTGGAAGTCCGCGATGGCCGACAGCAGGGCGGTGGCGTACGCCTCGGTCTGGAGCATTCCGGGGACGACGTTCGAGCAGTACACGCGGAACAGCCGGGTCCGCTCGTAGAGGGGGACCACCTCGTCCTGGGCCCCGCGCATCCCGTGCCGGTGGAGCTTCTTCCAGTGGACGTACAGCCGGTCGGCCCGGCGGTTGGCCGCGACGAGATCCCTGACCTGGTCGTGCGCCCCGCAGGCCGCGCACCACGCACGGATGTCCGCGTCCGACGGCGCCGTCCTCGCCCGCTCGATCCGGGAGGACTTGGCCGGGCTCCAGCCGCATCGCACGGCCAGTTCGTGCCCGGTGATCTCCGCCTCCACCCGCAGCTCACGCAACCGCCCCGCGATCACTTCACGGGCGGCCTGGGCGTGGGACGAGGGGGAGGCGGGCATACGACGGCTCTTCCGGATCGAACGGCGTCAGACCATGTACTTCTCGTGCGGGACGCCACGGTCCCACACACTGTCGAACGCCCGTGCGGCCAGGGCCACGACCTCGGGTTCGGTACGCAGTTCCCAGCCCGGCGCGACCCAGTCGCCCGTTCCGGAGAAGTGGTTGAACAGCACGGTTTCCTGGTCGAAGATCCAGCAGTCGTTGCCGGGAAGCGCGATGTCGGACGCCTGCCGTCTCGGCAACCAGCGGACCCGCTCGCCTGCCTGGATGTTCACGACCGTACCGGCGTGCTCGTACCGGATGTAGTCCGTGACGGGTTCCGAGACGACCCGCGCCCGCCGGACGTCCACTCCCCTGGCCACCGTGCGCTGGACGAGTTCCACCCAGGGCGTCCAGTACGCGGAGGCGGGGTCCACGTCCCGATGCCCCGTGCGCTGCCAGTGCTCGAAGTCTGCGGCCTCGTCACCTACTCCGTAGGAATCACGCATCTCCAGATGCACGGCCGAGCGCTTGGCCGCTGCCAACTGCGCCTCAAAGTCCAGCACGCTCGGCGGCATCGCACGCCTCCCTGATGATCGCCACCATGCGGGCGGGTACACGGATGACGGCTTCATGCGGGGGGATACCCGGGGCGTGCCCCGGCACCGTGAACGCCGCGCACGAGGCCTCCAGCTCCTCGTCCGGCTTGAGCCCCTGGATGACGAGGTCCCTTGTCTGCTCGTGCACCCAGACGGTCGGTGAACCGTGCTGCCCGGTCTCCGGATCTATCCCGATGAACCGTAAGGCCATGACCACCTCCGGCGTTGAGAGTCTTCCACTGCCTTGCATCAGGCTGATGACAACTCCCGCTTCCGTCAAGGGAGACTACGGGCCACGGTCCGGAATGAGACATGCGAGCGTGGTCCACGACCCCCAAGTCGAGACGGCCAACGCACGCCACCAGCTACGTTGCCGTTCTCTGCTCCACTGCCCGCCGCCACCCCTGTCGCGGGTGGCCATCACCCCATCGCATCAGCTATCTGCAAGTTGATGCAAGAACATGGACCCTCGTACCGCCGCTTCCTACCGTCGTTCCACACCGCCCGTCCGCCGGAGACAGGCATACGGCCCGCCCCGGTGCCGGCCGTCAGGAACACCAGGAAGGGCCCCACGATGACCGACCTGTACTCACTCCCCACCACGGAAGCCGTCTTCCGCACCCCGTGCGGCGGCAACACCCACCCCGACGGCGAATCCTGCGTCACCCTCGCCCGCATCGGCCCCGACGCCTGGGCCCTCGGAGACACCAAACGCCCCCACGCCGAACCCCTCCGCTTCACCACCGCCGAACTCGACGCCGCCGGAATCGACCCCGCCCGCTTCACCCTCTCCGCCTGACCCACCCCGGACAACGGCCCCGCCCACCCCACGGACGGGGCCGTCACCCACCCCCGGAACGGAACCGCCATGCACCACCACGGCTACACCTGGATCGGGGAGAAGACGGCATTCGACAACGAAGCCCTGCGCCGACCACCACACCCCCACCCACCACCACCCCCGCTCCCCGCAGACCCCGCCGCCCAACGACTCACCGAGCGCTACCGCGAAGTCGTCACCGCCTTCACCACCACCGACCTCCCACCCATACAAACCGCGCACTGGCTCCTCAAACCCAGCACCCTCGTACACGGCACCTGGACACAACCCGAAGAAGCCGTGGAATGGCTCCGCCTACAACTCGCGGAACCACCCCACGGCCTCCACACCAACACCGATCCCGCGTCCTGGGAGACGGCATCGGCGGAACGGCTCTCCTGGGGCGGCGACATCTCCCTCGGCCACTACCTCGGCGGCACCCTCTTCCGCTCGCTCGCCGTAGTGACCTGCTCCCCGAACCGAGCCGCCCCCGAGCTACGGTGCCCGTTCGGGTAGCTGGTCGCCCGCAGGCCTGTTCCGGCGGGTCAGCCGCGGGGGGCGGGACATCGCGATGGCGACGAGCTGGGGAAGTCCGGTCTCCCACAGGGCGTCGACGACCGTCCCCGTCACCCAGGACGCCAGGTCCGGCGACCGCTCCCGGGCGGTGCGGTGCCGGACGGACGGACAGGGCCGGTGACCCCGGGGTCACCGGCCCTGCCGTCACCGCCGGTCCCCGCCGCCGCGACGGTACGACGCCTCAGCGGGCCGACTGCGTCAGCGGCTCAGCGGGCGGACCCGTACGGACCCGTCCCGGCCGGGCGTCGCTCAGAAGGCCCCGCAGGTCAGGGATCGTGCCGTGGTGACGGCCTTGTCCGGGGTGTCGTTGACGTCGATGATGTCGACGTCGATGACGCTGCGCCACTTCACCGTCGTCGACCCCTTGCAGACCTTGCGGGCGTTGGCACGGTGCGTGCTGGGGGCGCTCCTCAGGCTCTTGCTCGGCTTGACCGTCTTGTTGCCGGTCGCGACCGTCTTCCACTTCTTGGCCTTGGCGTCGTACGCCTGGAGCTGGACGGTGACCTTGGCCTTCTCGCCCGGCCCGCTCTTCTTGTACCACCAGCCGTGCCCCGACGCGGTGGCGGGAGGGGTGCTGGACTCGTGGACGTAGTCCCCGTTGGAGTAGAACACGCCGGCCGAGGGCTTCTTCTTCCCCGCGCGGGGCGACGGGCCCGAGTCGTCGGGCTCCTCACCGGGTCCGCCCTCCAGCGGGCCCCCTTCGACCCCGCCCTCGACCTCGCCGGGCTCCTCGTCCGGCATGGCCGGGTCGGTCGGGTCCGGCTCGGTCGGCTCGGCGGTCTCCGTGCCCGGGACGGCCGTCGCGGCGGTGGTCGCGAGCGGCTCCACGGTGTCCAGGGGGGACGCGGTGGAGGCGGCCAGGGCTATCGCGGACGACGCCGTGACGGCGACGATGAATGTGCGCATGGTGCTGAATCGTTCCCTTGAGAATCCCGGTCCGGAACGGTCAATTCCGGACCGATGGTGCGGTGGCAGACACCGGCGGGACATCACCCCGCGCGTTCCGGAGGTCAACCCGTTCCGCACGGCGACGCGTCCGGCCGGTGACGTCGTCACCGACGGTCCGGAAGGTTCCCCCTCGTCACCCGTCCACCCCCGCTGGAACCGCCCTGGGGCGGTGGCCCGGATGGTTCCGGACGCTGTTCACATGGAGGTGTCGTGTCTGCCTGCGCCACATCATGCATCATCAGAATTACGGAAGTTGACCACTTTGTGAGTGATAAATGGGACCGAATGCCGCTTTCTGATCAATGCCCGTTGTGACGCTTCACGCACCCCCCTGATGGAACCGGAGCGCGCCCGTCCGCCCGGATGGCACCATCATCTCCATACATCGACCCTCATACCCCTCACGCCTCTTTCGCCCCTTTCGCCCCTGACATGCGCTTCGGGGACGGCGACTTCCCCCGGTGAGCCGGGTCAGGGGTGGCCGATGAGCCAGACGACCGTCACCTCCACCTTGTCCTCGAAGACGCGGTACCCGATCGGCACTCCGGCGGATTCGAGGGCACGCACCCGCAGGGCATCGCGCCCGCGCCCACTCCTGACTCATCCCACGGCCAGCGGGCGTGAGGCGAGCGGGCCCGGCATCGCCTCATGAACGGCGCGGCGGCGGGCCGGGGTGAGCTGGGCCATGCCGCGCTTGGCGTCCTCCTCCAGGAACACTTTGCAGGTCACGACGGGTCTCCTCCGTCCCGGCGTTCGAAGGTGGCGGGGTCGTGGTCGGTCATGACCTCGTCGACGGTGTACGTCCTGGCCGTGCCGTCCCGCGAAGCCCGTTCGGCGCCCCGCACGGCGGGGTGGACCAGCGAGAACCAGACCACCCGGCGTTCCACCAGGACCAGGCGGATGCCGGCCAGAGGTTCCTCCCCCGCGGCGGCGAACGGGGCGGACTCCAGTTCCTCCACGAAGCTCCGCAGCGCGTCGGACCAGGGGGCGAGGGCGGATCTCACCTCCGCGATCGTCTGCGGGCCCTCGTCCCACTCGACCACGTGGGGCGAACGGGGCACGCCCGGACGGCTGTTGTCCTGCTCGCTCATACAGTCGGTCTCCTCGGCATGGGGTGCTTGGCCGTGCGGCCACGAGAAGGTAGGGCCAAGCAGGACCGCACACGGGGTGAGTGGTGTCGTGCTCACCCGGACGGGTGGCGGCCAGGGCTGCCGGGTGCGGAGCTCGGCCGACGACGCCGTTACCGGGCTCGGACCCCGGCCCTGGACCCCGGCGGGGAACCGGGGTCCGTTCAGGGGGCGGTCCGGGGTGTCCCGGACGTGGATCGGGGGCGGTTCGCGTGAGACTCGGGTGTCCGGCCGACGTACGAAAGGTGCCGCGCATGGCTGTCCCCTCGGGCCCCGCCCGACGCAACGTCGTTCTCGGGGCCCTCGCCCTGTCCCTCGCCACCGGCGGCACGGCCCGTGCCCTGACCGCCGATTCCACCGGGCACGTCCCCCGGGCCGGGGACGGCGCCGGCCGGATCGTCGATCTGGCACTGCCGTCCACCGCGCTCGGCCGCACCGCCAAGGTCCGGCTGCTGACCCCGGACGGGTGGCACGCCCGGCGCCCGGCCCGCCGCTGGCCGACGCTGTACCTGCTGCCCGGCGGCGACGGTGACCATCTGCCGTGGACCCAGGACTACGGAATCCAGCACCTTCCCGCGCTGCGGCACACACTCGTGGTGATGCCGGAGATGCCGCTGTTCGGCTTCTACTCCGACTGGTGGAACCACGGCGCGGGCGGCCCACCGGCCGTGGAGTCCTTCCACCTCCGGGAGGTGCTGCCGCTCATGGAACGCGAGTACGGCGCGGGACCGCGACGCGCGGTCGCGGGACAGTCGCAAGGAGGCTTCGGCGCGCTCTCCTACTCCGCGCGCCACCGGGGGCTGTTCCGGGCAGCCGCCTCCTTCAGCGGCTACGTCCACCCGCACCAGCACCCCAGAGCGGTACGCGCGGCGATGGACTACCTGGGCCTCGACCCGCTGGCCCTGTGGGGCGACCCCGAACGCCAGCGCCACATCTGGGAGGCCCACGACCCCGCCTACCTCACCGACCGGCTGGCGGGCATCCCCGTCCACCTGTCCTGCGGCGACGGCCGCCTCGGACCGCTCGACCCGCCGGGCACCCTCCCGGACGAGCACATCCCCGGCATGGAGGACCCCGACGACCCCTTCCCCGCCGACGTCCTCTCCCCCACCGAGGCCATCATGGAGGCGGAGAACCGGACCCTGGAACCCCTCCTCAGAGCATCCGGAGCCCGGGTCACCACGCACTACCACTCCGGCACCCACGACCCGGCCTACTGGTCCCGGGAACTCCGCCGCTCCCTCCCGATGCTCCTCGCCGCCCTGCACGGCTGAGCCGGGGGCACGTACGGGCACGCCCTTACGGTTCGCGGGGGCTTCGCACTCCGTACGCCTCCGATCGGCACCGCGGGCCGCCGCTGACTGCGGCGGTTCCGGGGGCGGCCGACCGTTCCCTAGCCCGCGACCGCCGGGGCGGACCGGTCGTCCCCGTCCGTCGTGCGCTGCCCGGTGCAGCAGGCGTCGCCGTCCAGGACAGGACTCTTGCCCATCCGATCGGCGTCGGCCTTGACGACGTAGACCTCCCACGGCTCCCTACCGGGGCCGTGGACCCAGACCTTGTCCTGGAGGGCGTAGCAGCAGGAGGTGTCGTTCTCCTCGAAGGTGGCGAGCCCGGCGTCCTTGAGGCGGGCCGTGGCGGCGGTGACCGTCTCCGTGGAATCGACTTCGACGCCCAGATGGTCGAGGCGGGTGTCCTGGCCTTCCTCCCCCTCGATCAGGACGAGCTTGAGCGGGGGTTCGGCGATGGCGAAGTTGGCGTAGCCGGGGCGGCGCTTGGCGGGCTCGACGCCGAAGAGCTGGGTGTAGAACACGACCGACGCTTCGAGGTCGGCGACGTTGAGGGCGAGCTGGACGCGGGACATGACGTACTCCTCGAACACTCTGTATCGATGTTTGTCGATGTCTTACGTTGTCGAGCTTGCCTCTTGAATCGAAGTTCGTCAACATAGAGACATGTCGAATCAAGAGCTTCCGGTGCTCGGGCAGGACGCCACGGTGGAGGGCTGCTGCCCCGGCCTGCTGTCGGCCCCGCTGGACGAGGACCAGGCCGTGGTGCTGGCGAAGGTGTTCAAGGCGCTCGGTGATCCGGTGCGGCTGCGGCTGCTGTCGATGATCGCCTCCCGCGCCGGGGGCGAGGTCTGCGTCTGCGATCTCACCCCGGCGTTCGACCTGTCCCAGCCGACGATCTCCCACCACCTCAAACTGCTGCGCGAGGCCGGGCTGATCGCCTCCGAACGGCGGGGGACGTGGGTGTACTACCGGCCGCTGCCGGAGACGACCGACCGGCTCGCCGGTCTCCTCACCCGGCCCGCGGGCGATTCCCTGCCCGAGCCCGCCGGACTCCCCGCGTGAGCGCCCCGGCCGTCGCGGCGGGGCCGGTGGCGTCCCGGCTGTCGTTCCCCGACCGCTACCTCGCCGTGTGGATTCTCGTCGCGATGGCCGCCGGCCTCGGCCTCGGCCGACTCGTCCCGGGGCTCGGGGACGCGCTGGCGAAGGTGACGGTGACGGGGGTGTCGCTGCCGATCGCGCTCGGCCTGCTGGTGATGATGTACCCGGTGCTGGCCAAGGTCCGCTACGACCGGCTCGGCACCGTCACCCGCGACCGGCCCCTGCTCGTCTGGTCACTGGTGCTGAACTGGGTGCTCGGTCCGGCGCTGATGTTCGCGCTCGCCTGGATCCTCCTGCCCGACCTGCCGGAGTACCGCACCGGGCTGATCATCGTCGGGCTCGCCCGCTGCATCGCGATGGTCATCATCTGGAACGACCTCGCGCGCGGCCACCGGGAGGCCGCCGCCGTCCTGGTCGCGGTGAACTCCGTCTTCCAGGTGATCGCCTTCGGCCTCCTGGGCTGGTTCTACCTCGACCTGCTGCCCGGCTGGCTCGGCCTGGCGACCACCGGCCTGGACATCTCCGCCTGGGAGATCGCCAGCTCCGTCCTCGTCTTCCTCGGCATCCCCCTCGTCGCCGGGTACCTCACCCGCCGTATCGGCGAGAGGACCCGGGGCCGCGACTGGTACGAGACGGAGCTGATCCCCCGGATCGGGCCGTTCGCCCTGTACGGGCTGCTGTTCACGATCGTCGTGCTCTTCGCCCTCCAGGGTGAGGCGATCACCTCGAAGCCGGTGGACGTGGCCCGGATCGCGGTACCGCTGCTGGTGTACTTCGCCGTGATGTGGGCCGGGTCCATGGCGATCGGCCGGGCGGCGGGGCTCGGCTACGCGAAGACGACGACGCTGGCGTTCACCGCGGCGGGCAACAACTTCGAACTCGCCATCGCGGTCGCCATCGCCACCTTCGGCGCCACCAGCGGACAGGCCCTCGCGGGTGTCGTCGGCCCGCTGATCGAGGTCCCGGTCCTCATCGGACTCGTCTACGTCGCCCTGAGGGCCCGCCGCTTCTTCCCCACCACCCCCGACCCCGCGGCCGGACCGGCCGCCGTCCCGGAAGGCCCCGCCCGTGTCTGAGCCCCGGCCGAAACCCTCGGTGCTGTTCGTGTGCGTCCACAACGCGGGCCGCTCGCAGATGGCCGCCGCGTTCCTCACCCACCTCGCCGGCGGCCGGGTCGAGGTCCGCTCCGCCGGGTCCGCACCCGCCGCCACCGTGAACCCCGCCGCCGTGCGCGCCATGGCGGAAGTCGGGATCGACATGTCCGCCGGGACACCGAAGGCCCTGGCCATCGAAGCCGTCCGGGCGTCCGACGTGGTCATCACCATGGGCTGCGGCGACACCTGCCCCGTCTTCCCCGGCAAGACCTACCTCGACTGGAAGCTCGACGACCCGGCCGGACAGGGCGTCGAAGCGGTGCGTCCCATCCGCGACGAGATCGAACAACGCGTCAGGGGCTTGCTCGCCGAACTCCTGCCCGAGCCCGCCTGACCTCCACCCGGCCCCGCCGACGCGACTGGCCTCACCAACGGTCCCGGCCGCCGAGTCCCTACGGTGCCGTCCCCCGCGCCAACGCCACCAGACCCGCGAACGCCTCCGGAGACACCATCAGCACAGGTCCGGCCGGGACCTTACTGTCCCGAACGGGAACCACGTCCCCTGATCGGACGAATTCGGGTGCCCACTCGAAGCACTGGCCGCCGTCCGAGCCGCTGTAGCTGGACTTGATCCAAGACGAGTCCGACACGATCTGCGCCATCGTTGCCTCCTTGGCTGTACACCACGACGAAAGGTTGGGCGCTCAAGAGCTGCCGCAGTAGCTGTCCTCTACCCATCAGTGCCGACGCGGTACGCCGGACGTTCGCAGGCGGCAAGCAGGACGCGGAACGAGTTCCCGCATCCTGCGGGGTGGCCGCCGAACGGGCCACCGGCCGGGTACCTCGCGGTCCGCGTCTCCGACCGGCACCGTGGGCTGCCCCTGGCGGCTCCGCCTGTTCCCAGGGCGCCCGACCGTGCCCCACAACGCGCCGGGGTCGTGCCCCGAACCACCCTCCGGCCACGCTTGGCAGCCCCCGTCACAGCCACGACGATAGAGGCCCGATCCCGACGTGGGAGTGAGGAAGCGATGTCCTGCTCCAGCGCCCAGGCCGCCCGCGAGTCGATCGCCGCGCGGCTCAAGGAACTGCGTCTCGACGCCGGTCTCACGATGCAGGCGCTTGCCGACCGGTGCGGATGGAGCAAGGCGAAATCCTCACGGATCGAGGCCGCGAGGACAGCCCCCAGCGACGCCGACATCCGTGCCTGGTGTGCCGCGTGCGGCAGCGGCGACCAGGCGGCGGACCTCATCGCGTCGTCCCGCACCGCCGATTCGATGTACGTCGAATGGCGACGCGTGCAGCGCACCGGGCTGCGCAGGCTCCAGCACGCGAACCTCCCGCTCTACCAGCGCACCGAACTCTTCCGCGTCTACTCCTCCCGCGTCGTGCCTGGGCTGCTCCAGACCGAGGACTACGCCCACGCGCTGCTGTCACTGATCGCGGGCTTCCGCCACCTCCCGGACGACGCCCGTGCCGCCGCGATCGCCCGCGTCGAGCGGTCGCACCTCATCCGCGACGGACACCACCGCGTCGTCCTGCTGATCGAGGAAGACGTACTGACCCACCGCATCGGCAGCGACACCGTCATGGCCGGGCAGCTCGCCCATCTGCTCACGGTCATGTCGTACCCGGCCGTCTCGCTCGGTGTCATCCCCCGGGCCGCGCGACGGGAGCTGTGGGGGCCCGAGACGTTCACGATGTTCGACGACAGGAGGGTGCACGTCGAACTCCTCACCGCCAAGGTCACCGTGACGGCCCCGACCGAGGTCCAGCTCTACCGACGCGCGTTCACGCGCCTGTCCGGTATGGCGGTCCACGGCCCCCGCGCACGCGCGCTGATCAGCGGAGCGATCCACTCCCTGAGGTGATCCGCCCGCGAGCTACGGTGCCCACACGCGTGAGCCCTACGACGCGGTGTCCCGAGCCAACGCCACCAGACCCGCGAACGCCTCCGGCGACACCATCAGCACAGGTCCGGCCGGGACCTTACTGTCCCGAACGGGAACCACGTCCGCCAGCTGGACGAATCCGGGCGCCCACTCGACGCACTGGCCGCCGTCCCCTCCGCTGTGGCTGGACTTGCGCCACAGTGGCTTCGGTATCGGGGTCATCCCTGAACTCCCTCGCTGCTTCAGCGATCCAACGTATTGAGCGCGCGGGCGAAAGCGCCTTTGCCAGTAGCTGATCGTATCGCTGGGCGGCCTCGCCGACGATCACACCATCGTCATATCGGCGTCCTCCCTTGAACCCGTCGGTGTGGAGCACTGTGGGCTCCTTCTTGAACTTCAGCACGGTGAAGGCCAGGTAGTGAGGGGGCGCACCTTCGCTGAAGGGGAGCACCTGGATGGTGATGGCTGGCAGCTTCGCCACCTCAGTCAGGTGGTCGAGCTGCTTCGCCATGACGTGGCGATCACCGACGACAGTTCGCAAGCAGTTCTCGTGCACCACCATCCATACGGCTGGCGAGGACGCGCCATTCACAATGTCCAGTCGCCGCAGTCGGGCCGCAATCATGCTCTCGATCTGCTCGTCGGGCAGACGCGGGACGTTGGCGTCGAAGACCGCGTGAGCGTACTCCTCCGTCTGGAACATGCCCATCACGAAGATGTTCGAGTAGTTCTGGATACGCGTCGCCTTTTGCTCCAGCTCGATGTACGGCAGGAAGCCCTTGGGGTGATCCCCCAGGAGAATGCGTTCGAGCTGTCGCTCCAGCATCCCTCCCGTAGCCAAGGCACGATCGGCTCCGGTGACGAACTTCAGGCTCGGAGGCTGCTTCGCGGCCTCGACCTTGCTCACGTAGCTCTCCGAGTAGCCCGTGGCCCGGCCCAGGTTCTTCATGGTCATTTTCCGCGCTCGGCGTATCTCGCGCATGTCCAACCCGAAGGACGTCAAGGGACTCAAGTTTCGCGGCGGCTCGGGAGCATTCATGCCCTCTGACCTCACATTCTGCTGCTCCAAGCACTGGAGCGCACGGTAAGGGAACTTGAAGATTCGACCCTCAAGTGATGCGAGTATACGGGTAGTTGTGTTCATCTGGTCACGCACAGAGACGAACGACGGCGGAAGGTACGGCCTTGCGTGACCACATCCCTCCCGATCCGTATGTGTTCGCCTGGCCGCCGTGCCGGTGCCCCTGGCCGGACTGCCCGGACCAGGAAGGGCCCGATCTCCAGCGGGAACGGGAGGAGGCCGCCCGTACCGCCCGGTCGCGGCTCGAAGCCCGTATCCGGCTGGAGAACGACCGGCGGCGTCGGCTCGGGACGTACTGGCGGCTGCTGTGACGGGACGACCGCCCCTCCACCCACCACCCCCACCGGAAGGAACCCGTACATGAACGACCGTGTCGGCTGGAACGAACTGCCCCTCAGCCTGCGCACGTTGATCGAGATGGCCGCCGGTCAGGTGATCCGGGCCGACTCCGTCGCTGACGGGCTCAACTGCTCGCTCGCCGCGCGGGTCGACACCGTCGGGGGCGGACGGCTGTTCCTCAAAGGGGTACGGGACGACGACCCGGCGCAAGTAGCCGCGCTCGCCTGCGAGGACTCGCTGAACGAGCATGTCACCGGAGTCAGCCCGCCCGTGCTGTACCGGTTCCGGGCGGAGGGCTGGTACTGCCTCGCGTTCGGCTTCGTGGACGGGAGGTACGCCGACCTGGGGACCGGGTCGAAGGACCTCGGCGCGGTGGCCGCAGCGCTTCGGGGGCTGCCCGCCGTGCCCGTGCCCGGACTCCCCGTACCGGACCTCGCGGATCGGTTCGCCGGTCGTCTCGACCGCACGGAGTCCGCCTCGTTGAAGGGCCGTTGCCTTCTGCACACGGACCTGAATCCGCACAACATCCTGATCGACGGCCGTACCTCTGCCGCCTGGTTCCTGGACTGGGCCATGCCCGCCGTCGGACCGCCCTGGGTGGACCCCGCGTACGTCGCCGTCCGGCTCATGGAGTGCGGGCAGCCGGCCGGGGACGCGCTCGCCTGGCTGTCCGGCTTCACGAGCTGGCGGGACGCCGACCCCCTCGCCGTCAAGGCGTTCGTGGACGGGACCTGCCGGGAGTGGACCGCCCGCATCGGTGAACCGGACGCCACGCCCAGCAACGAGCGCTACCAAGCGCTGCTCAGCGGTATCTAGCCGCACCACGAGTGCGGGCCGACCCGGCCCGTGCCCGAAGACAGATCACCCCGACGGACCGTTGCAGCGTTCCGCCGGGGCTGGCCGAACCAGCCTCCAAGGAGCTGACCCGACGTATGCGTGACTCTATCCTCCATGCCCTTTTGCGGGTGCTGGACCTTCTCCCGTGGACCCGGCGCAGGAAGCCCGGACGGCACTCCGCCGCGCACCTCGACCACGACCCCGTTCACCCCGTCCCGGACGAGGTCCCTTGCAGCGCGTGGGCCAAGCCGTGGCCGGGGATCAGCTCCCGTCAGGCCCGTGCGGTGTTCCTCGCGGACGCGGAGCTCGATCTCACCCCTGACCAGCGGGAACGCCGGTGGGCCGCCGCCTTCGCGGAGCTCGGGGTCGACTATCCGTACGCGTACCCCGGCGACCACTTCTCGGCCGTCGGATGAGCGGGCGGACCCTGTGGTTCCCGGAGAGCGCGCCGGACGTCCTCGAAGCGGATTGTTCCGGCTGCGGGCGGAGGACCATGGCGGCCGTCGCCGTCGGGTGCGGGGGCCCCTCGCGGGGTGGCGCCGGGTTGCGGTACGTGTGCCCGGAGTGCACGACTGACGCGGTGCCGCTTGCCGTACCGGAGGAGTTCCCAGCGGGTCGCCTTCGCTTGCGCTTCTGAGGTCTGTTCGGGTGGGCGTGCTTGTTCCCGTTCGGGTCGGACGGGGGTGCGCGGTTCCCCGCGCCCCTGGGTTACCTGTGCTGGGCCTACTTGTTCCAGCACAAGTACTTCGCTTGATCCTTAACCTCCCGGTCGCTGTCGGGACGTTAAGGATCAAGCTGTGAGAGCCGGGTGGGCCTGCGCGGCTTTCTGCCAGTGGGCGATGGCCGGGCTTTGTGGTGGCGGACTATTTTTCGAGCACTTGCCTGCGGCCGGTCTACGCAACGTGGCAGGATCGGCGCGGAGGGTTACCCAGTGGTGGGCCGGTGGTGTGTGGTCCGCGTCGTCGTGCCGCCAGGGCCCCACCGTGTTCGGTACGACCGCGCCGGTGTGGGATGCCCAGGGGGCCGTTCGGCTCCCGACCGCGGCGGCGCGTCCAGCCTGGAAGGGTGACGTGCGCATGTCGTCAACAGCTCCTCCCCGCCCCCGCGCCTCGCGGTTCCGCCACAGATTAACGGCCCTGACCGGTTCCTTCGCCCTCGCCGTCACCGGGCTGGTCGCCCTGGCCGCCGGTCCCGCGGCCGCCGCGCCGCCCACCGTGATCGCCACCGTGAACACCGGCTCCAGCGCCGACACGGTCGTGGTCGCACCGGACGGGAACACCGTCTACGTCGGCAACGCCGGCCAGAGCAGAATCAACACTCTGGACACCGCGACCGACACGGTCACCAGCACGTTCTCCTCCGGCGGACCCGGCCCCTTCGGCCTGGCGGTGAATCCCGCGGGCACCGTGCTGTACTCCACCGACATCGACGGCGACAGCGTGCACGTGATCGATGCCGCCAACCAGACGGTGACCGCCACCGTCCCGGTCGGCGTGGACCCGCAGGGTGTCGTGGTCACCCCGGACGGCAGCCGGGCGTACGTCGCGAACAACAGCGACTCAAGCGTCAGCGTCATCGACACCGCCACCAACACCGTCACCGCCACCGTCGCGGTGGGCACCTTCCCGTACGGGGCGGCGGTCACCTCCGACGGGAGCCGGGTCTACGTCTCCGCGCAGGACCACGTCAGTGTCATCGACACCGCGACGAACACCGTCACCGCCACCATCGCGGCGACGGGAAGCCTGCGGGGCATCGTGGTGAGCCCCGACGGCACGAAGGTCTACGCCGCCAGCTCCTTCGGCGACGGGTCCGTCGTGGTCATCAACACCGCGACGAACACCGTCAGCTCGACCATCGCGGCCTCCTCCGACACCGGAGCTCTGGCGGTCAGCCCCGACGGCACCCGCCTCTACACCGGCTCGTACGGCGCGGTCAACGTCATCGACGTGGCCACCGCCACCGTGGACTCCAGCGTCGCGACCAACTACGTCTACGCCCTGGCCGTCAACGCGGACGGCACGCGCCTGTACGCCGGCAACGGGGACAACGTCACCGTCCTGGGTGTGGCACCACCGGTGGCAGCCCCGGCGGTGACCGGCATCAGCCCCTCCAGCGGGACCACCGCCGGCGGCACCAGCGTGACGATCACCGGCACCGACCTGAACGGCGCCACCAACATCGACTTCGGCGGCACCCCCGCCACCGGCATCTCCTGCACCGCGACCTCCTGCGCCGCCACCTCACCCGCCCACGCCGCGGGCACCGTGCACGTGAGGGTCACCACCCCCGGCGGCACCAGCCCCGCCACCACGGCCGACCAGTTCACCTACAACGCCCTGGCCGCCGACATCGACGTGAACGTCGCCGGACAGCCGCACCTGGGCATCCTGGTCCCCTACCTGACCTACACCCTCACCGCCCACAACACCGGCCCCAACGCCGTCACCTCCGCCACCGTGAAGGCAACTCTGCCCCCGGGCGCCGTGGCGACGAACCTGTCCACCGGATGCACCACCAGCACAGGCACTGTGACCTGCACCTACGGCGCCATCGCCAACGGAGCCAGCACCAACAAGTCCTTCCGCGTCCCGCTCCACCTGCTCTCACTCGGCCAGGTGACCGTCACCGGAACCCGCACCGCCTCCGCACCCACCGACAACAACCCGGCCAACGACAGCGCGTCCGCGACCTGCACCGTCGTCTCCGTCATCCTCGCCACCTGCCCGTAACCCCCGCCCACGCGCCTGGTGGCCCGGCACGGATGTGCCCGGCCACCAGGCGCTCTGCGCACTGCTGCGACGGGGGAGACGCTCAGCTCGACCCCTATCGGTTTGCCTGGTTATGCGGTCACCCGTTGGGGTGATCGCAGGGTATGGGGGCGTCCCTCCTCGTGATCCTGAACTCTGCAACGAGAGCAGGTAGTTCACGAGGGAGACCTGGGATGAGCGTGCTGGAGCCAGCCTGCGTGGAAAGGGAATTCGCCGAACTGTCCCGCTTCCGGACAGCCTTCTACGGGTGTCTGTCCACGCGGGCGGACGCGTTCTTCGAGCTGACCGACGCGCTGCTGTGCGCGGACGGGCCCGTGAGGACGCCGGTGGAACTGTCGCTGACCGCTGAACATCGCCGTGGCTACGGATCGTTGTACGGCGCGCTCAACCACGGCCGCCTGGACACCGACCAACTACGGGATTTGCTGGCGTCCCTGCCCTTGCCGCGTTTCGACGGGCGCCTCGTGCTCACCGTGGACGTCTCCCCGTGGCTGCGCTCGGACGCCGCCTGTGCGCCGGAACGCCTCTTCTGCCACGTCCATGGCCGTTCCCGGCAGGCCGCGCAGATCATCCCGGGCTGGCCGTACTCCTTCGTCGCCGCGCTCACCCCGGACCGCACCTCCTGGACCCAGGTCTTGGACGTGGTGAGGCTCGGGCCCGCCGACGACGCCGCAGCTGTCACCGCCCACCAGCTCCGCAGTGTGGCCGAGCGCCTCATCACGGTCGGCCAGTGGCAGCCGGGCGACCGGGACATGCTGATCGTGATGGACGCCGGCTACGACGTCATGCGGCTGGCCTGGTTGCTGCGGGACCTGCCTGTCGAACTGGTCGGCCGACTGCGCTCGGACCGCAACCTACGGCTCCCGAAACCCCCACGCGTCCATGACCCCCGGGGCGGAGGGCCACCGCGCCACGGCAAGGAGTTCCGCCTCGCCCACCCGCAGACCTGGCCCAAGCCGTCCGTCATCACGGTCAACGACACCCCCCGCTACGGCACAGCCGAAGCCCAAGCGTGGGACCGACTTCACCCCCGCCTCCAGCAACGTTCCGCCTGGATCGACCACGACAACGAACTCCCCGTCATCGAAGGCACCCTGATCCGCCTGAACGTCGATCACCTGCCGCGCGACCGCGAAGCACCGCCGGTATGGCTGTGGTCCTCAGCCACCGGCGCCACCCCGGACGACGTCGACTTCATCTGGTCGTCCTACCTGCGCAGATTCGATCTTGAGCACACATTTCGCCTGTTCAAACAGTCCCTCGGCTGGGCCCGGCCGCGGATGCGTGACCCGCACGCAGCGGACCGCTGGACCTGGCTTGTCGTCGTCGCACACACCCAGCTCCGCCTTGCCGCACCGCTGACCATCGACCAGCGCAAGCCCTGGGAGAAGGCCACCCGGCCCGGCACCGCCCTCACTCCCACCCGCGTCCGGCGCGGGTTCCGGCACCTGCGACCCCACTTGCCGTGCCCGGCCCGGGTGCCCAAACCCAGCCGGGCAGGCCCCGGACGCCCACCCGGCTCCAAGAACCGGCACCCCGCCACCCACCAGGACGTGGGCAAAACCATCAAACGACCCAGCACCCTCTACGAACGTGACCGGGCGAGACCTTAAGGATCAAGCTTCGGGGGTGCGCGGTTCCTCGCGCCCCTGGGGTTCCCCACCTGGACGTACCTGTTCCCGTGCGGTACTTCGGGGGTGCGCGGTTCCTCGCGCCCCTGGGTTACCTGTGCTGGGCGTACCTGTTCCCGTGCGGGTACTTCGGGGGGGCGCGGTTCCTCGCGGCCCTGGGGATCCACACCTGGGCGTACCTGTTCCTGTGCGGTACTTCGGGGGGCTCGTCAGGTGACGGTGCGGCGGTAGATCTGGCGGGAACCGCCTTCCGGTCCCGGGTCGGCGGCCTCGGCAGGGGCGAAGCCCAGGCGCTCGTAGAAGACACGCGCGCCGCTGGCGACAGCACCGGGGTGATCCGCCCCGAAGGTGACCACCTCGATGCTGCCCGGCCCCCGCACCCACCTGCGCGTCGCGTCCGACATCAGCGCCCGACCGACGCCCTTACCCCGCGCCTGCTCCGAGATGACAAGCCAGTGGACGTGGTGGGTCGACGCCTCCGCACCGAACAGCAGCCCGCCGAGGAGTTCCGGCCCCGACGAAACAGCGACGAGCGCCCTGGACCGACGTATGTGCTCGCGCACAGCGTCATGGAAGCCCACCTCCTCGACCATCGGACCGAACCAGTGCTCTACCTGGGCCGCCAGGCCGAGGAAGCCCGGGAAGTCCTCATCTCCCGCAAGTCTGACGATCATCCGGGCAGTCTGGCATGACCAAGCGCAACGACGCCGGGTACGGCATCAGGAGGACTGCACACCCTCGACGTTGGCGACCATCCTGCGCAGCACCTTGAGCGCGGCCACGTACTCCTCGTCGCTGATGCCCTCGTGGACCACGCCGCGCAGCTCGGTCGCCAGCTCGCGCAACCGCGCCCTCGCGGCCTCCCCGGCGTCGGTGAGCTGGAGGCGCTGCCCGGCGTCGGTCCTGAGCCAGCCGCGGTGGATCAACTGGTCTATGACACGAGCGATCTCGTGCGGTCCGTCCGCGAGGGGCGTCAGCTGGGTGACGACCTTTCACGGCCCGGCGCGGCGGGACCACCGTTGACCCGGTTGAGCACCCAGTACTGCGGCTGCGTGACGTCGATCCTGGCCATGGCGTCCCGCAGCTTCCGGGTAACGGCCTTATGGGCGAGGCCACTCCAGTACCCGATGGGCTGCGTGGCCAGCATGTCGTCGGTGGCGGCCGGATCAGCCGGCGCCTGGTCGGTGGCGTTCTCGGTCAGCGGTCTCATGCGCGCGACGCTATATCCCCCACCAGACCACCCGTCCGACGGTCCCAACCCCGTCCCCGCGCCGTTGAACCCCCCTCCCCGTGCACTCGCCCGGCTACGGAAGGGGGTGGGCGGGAATCTGGGGGTTGAGGAACATCGGAACGAAAACCGGCGCTAAGCCTCGATCGGCCCTGGTGGGCGGCTGACGGGGCGTCGGTCGCGGGGCCGGTCTGAGGTCTTCCCCCAGATAACGCCCTATTATCTGCGGCACCGGGATGTGTCACCTGCGGCGACGTCCCCGGGCCGCTGCGCGAAGCGGCCCTGTTATCTGTGGCAAAGGGGAAGCGGTGCCCGCCGTCGTACAACTGCCCGTCGGGAAGGCGCTCACGGTCCGCGCCGCGGCCGACGTCTTCCTGGACTCGCTCGGCAACCCGAACACGGTCCGGAGCTACGGGGCCGGGGTGGGCAAGACCGCCGAGCGGATCGGCGAGGGCCGGCCGCTGGCGTCGGTCGCGGACGACGAGATCGGCGAGGCCCTGGAGGTGCTGTGGGGCCGGTCCGCGGTGAACACCTGGAACGCGCGCCGGGCATCGGTCCTGTCCTGGCTGGGCTGGTGCGGCGAGCGTGGGTACGACGGCCCGGCGGTCCCGGCCTGGGCGAAGCGGATGCCCCCGCCCGACTCGCAGACCCCGGCCCGGTCGAAGATGGTGGTCGACCGGCTGATCGCGCGCCGGGAGGTGCACCTGCGGGAGAAGACGCTGTGGCGGATGCTCTACGAGACCGCTGCCCGCGCCGAGGAGATTCTGGGCGTCAACGTCGAGGAGCTGGATCTCGCCGGGCGCCGGGCCCCGGTGAAGGCCAAGGGCTCCGCCGTCCGCCGCCGGGGCGGCCGGGGCCGCGAGGACTTCGTGCTGGAGACGGTCTACTGGGACGCCGGCACCGCGCGGCTCCTGCCCCGGCTGATCAAGGGCCGCACCCGCGGGCCGGTGTTCGTCACCCACCGCCGCCCCGGACCCGGCAAGATGCTCTCAGCCCGGGACGTCTGCCCAGACACCGGCCTAGCCCGCCTCTCCTACGGCCAGGCCCGCGCTCTGCTCGACCAGCACACCGCGCACGCGGGGCCGGGCACCGGCTGGGACCTGCACGAGTACCGCCACTCCGGCTTGACCCACCTCGGCGAGCAGGGTGCGTCGCTGCTGATGCTGATGGCCAAGTCCCGGCACAAGAAGGTCGAGAACGTCCGCCGGTACTTCAAACCCTCGGCGGCCGCCATCGCGGACGTCACCGCTCTGCTCGCGCCCGGGGACGCCCGCCGCTGACCCGCGCGCGGAGCGGTGCGCGCTGGTGTGCGCTCCAGCGCGCTCCCCGGCAGGGCTGTTCGTCCTGGTGGCGGGGCTGGTGAACTGGTTCACGGCCAGGCCCTGCGGTGCACCGCCCTTCACGCCGACACCGGCTACCCGGTGACGGGCCACGGGCTGGCCGGAGGAGCGTGAACGTCGTGCGGTTGCCCCCTGACCCCCTGGACCTGCGGGACGTGCGTCGCCGTGTCGATGCGGTGCTGCAGGAGTTCCTCGACCACCAGGCTCTCCCGGGTCGTCCAGGCCCGCGCGTCCAGGAAAAGTCCAGCAGCGGCCCGGAGGGGCGGGCGTCCAGCCGGTGCGCCGCGGTCGACGGACTGCCCGGCACCGGCCCCTGGGTCACTCGGCCGGTGCGCGGGCCGAAGGGCCCGGTCGCTCAGGTTCTGCCGGGTTTGCCCGTCGAGACCAGCAGGAGGACGGACGAGCCCGGTGCCACCGGTTCTGCGCCGCCCCGGGGGGCACTGCTGATCACCTGCCCGGCGGGAGCGTTCCAGTCCGTGTGCCGCATGATCGTGCAGCTCAGTCCGAGTCCGCGCAGCAGGCTTCCGGCCTGTTCGACCGGCATGCCGGCCAGGTCCGGCAGCGCGATGCCCGCTCCCGCGGTCCGCTCCTGCTCCTGTGTCGGAGTCGCATCGGCGCTTCCGCTCTTGGGGGTGCCGGTGGCGAGCGGGGTGCACGCCCCGTTCGCCGGTGGGGACAGGGACGGGGAGGCGCCGGGCGCGGGCGGCACGGGCTTCAGCGCGAAGAACCCCACCGTGGCGCACGCCAGCACGCAGCACGCCGCAGCGGTGCCGAGGAGCGCCCGGCGGGTGCGGCTGCGGCTGACGGATCGCTCGATCGCGGCCGCGTCGACGACCGGCGCCGCCGGCCCGTCGGCGAAGGAGGCCACCGCGGCACGCAGCTCGGCTTCGAGGCCCGGCTCGAACGGGGCCGGTCCGGACGACGTGTTCCTCACTTCGTACCTCCGAAAGCGGCCGACGGCGTGTGCGGCGCCTGGGCGCCCGATACGGAATCGCGCAGCTTGGCCAGGCCGCGGGCGAGCTGGGACCTCACCGCACTCGAAGAGATGTCCAGGACGTCGGCGACCTGCCGGGCGTCCAGATCGTGCAGGTAGTACAGGACCACCACGCTGCGCATGCCCATCGGCAGCCCGAGCAGTGCCTCGATCAGTTCCGCGCGCAGATCCACCTGCCCGAACCGGTCCCGGGGGTCGGCCGTCTCGGGCACCCCCGACAGCCCGGGGCGCTCGCCCCGGCGCGACAGCCGCCGCCAGCGGTCGTTGGCCAGGTTGACCAGCACTTTGCGCACGTACGCCTCCGGCGAGTCCGCCACCGCGACCTTCCGCCACTGTCGGCACGCCCGCTCCAGCGTCTCCTGCACCAGATCCTCGGCCACGTGCACGTCACCGGTCAGCGCATACGCGGTGCGGAACAACGCTCCCGACCGCTGTGCGACGAACTCCGTGAATCCGATGCCCGGACCGCTCCTGCGAAACCTCACCCGCCGACCTCCTCTCCTCGTCCCGTCCCGATCACTGCCCCCATGACGGCGGAACGGGGCCGGGTGCTGCACCGAGCCGCCGGCAGTGACGTGAATCACAGCCGGGACGGAAGGGTGTCCCAGGAGGCGGGTGGAGCGTCTGCCCCTGCGGCGAGGACCACGGTCAGGGCCGCCTCGACGCCGGGGTCCCCTCCGTCATGCGCGACGACGCCGACCTCGTGCGCACGTCCCGGTCGACACCGGCTACACGTACACCCTCACCCTGCCCCAGATCAGCGACTCCTTCGGCGGCACCTTCCGGGTGACCGCCGATCTGAGCGGTGCGGCCGCGACCTTCACCGACTGGTCGACGGCGCCCGAAGTACTTCGGATTCGGCCGGGCGTACACCGACTGCACCGGCACCACGAACCGCATCCCGTCCACCGACGCGACCAGCCCACCGCCCCACGCCGCGGCGAGACCGATCGCGGCCTGGGCCTCGATGAGGGTTGCGTTCGCGGCCCGGTACGTGGCGAGCCGCAGATACGTCTGGTCGACGTGGGACAACCTGCCGTACTTCAGCGCGTCCACGCCGCCGATGACGGGGGTGTAGCCGACATTGCAGCCGTGCGCGACCAGCAGTCCGGCGATCGTGACGTGCAGGTCCTTCAGCCTCGCCTCGCCGCCGGTGACGGAGGTGAACGCCTGGTCCGCGCCGGTCCAGGAGATCACCTCCAGCAGCACCTCCGGCCCGGTCCACCCTCGGGAGCATCGCGTTCACCGCGGCCCGCAGGTCGAGCAGCGAGGCCGGTTCGGGCTCCGGCTCCAGGGCGGCGAAGTGAAGCCGGCAGTCGTCGCCGAACTCGATCTGCGCGTTGTCCGGCACCCGGCCGGCGACCTCCCGGTACGTGCCGTCCAGCAGCGCGGCCCGCGCAACCAGATGCTCACCCGCCTCCGCCGGGAGCCCGAGGGACGCGATCTCCTCCGCCCGCTGAAGCGACCACTTCATCTGCGGCCCCGACACCCGCACCGGGCCCCGGCGCAGCCGGTCCAGCTCGGAGACCCGCGCCCTGGGCGGCACGGTGAGCAGCGAGTCCAGCACCGCCCGCTGACCGGTGTTCAGCAGCCCGTACAAGGTGTCCCACAACCGCTGGTTCGCCGCCTCCCGCACCGACGCGACCAGCCGGGTCAACGTCGTCACACCCGGCAGCAGCACCCGCCGCTCACGCAGCCACCCCACCGCCGCGTCGAACAGCGCCTTCGGCCCCTCCCCGGTCGTCCAGGCCCGCGCGTCCACCCACACCCTCAGCTCGGCCTCCGCCCCGGCGAATTCCTGGTACTCCAGGACCCGCCGCAACTCCCGTACATGGTCCAGCCGGGTGTTCTCCCGCTCCCCGTATGTCTTCAGGACCGACGCGTCCGCGATGTCGAGCTGCTTGGCGAGGTAGTCGACCACCTCGGCCGGCACGTCGACGGGATCGTCCTGGAACACCCCGAGGTACCGCGCGGTCGTCAGCTGGACCGCGAAGCCCAGCCGGTTGTGGGCCCGGCGCTTGCCCTCGATCAGCTCCCGGTCCGCGTCGTCCAGGAAGAAGAACCGCTCCAACTCCGTACGGGACGGCGCTCCACGAAACGCCGCATAACCAGCGGCCTGCTCATCCGTCAAAAAATCGACCGGCACCCCGGACCGAGCGCGTTGGAGCGAGGACGGAGAATCCCGACCGGCCCCGACCCGAAGAACCGACCGGATGCGCCCCAAAGGGGCGCGGGGAACTGCGCGAAAACGACGAGCGACGGCACAGCAACGAAGTGCGCCCAGCACCGAGTACCCAGGGGCGCGGGGAACTGCGCACCCCACGAGCGACCCGCACAGCAATGAAGTACGCCCCGCCGGACAGACCTGGGAAGCGCAAGCGAAGGCGACCCGCGGGGAACTGCGCAAAACCACCGAGCGACGGCACAGGAACGAAGTACGCCCAGCCGGACAGACCTGGGAAGCGCAAGCGAAGGCGACCCGCGGGGAACTGCGCAAAACCACCGAGCGACGGCACAGGAACGAAGTACGCCCAGCCGGACAGACCTGGGAAGTGCGTCCCGCCGGACAGACCTCAAAGGCGCAAGCGAAGGCGACTCAGCCGCTCCCGGGCGGAGACGGATCGTCCCCCTCCCCGGGGGACCGGTCGAGAAGCAGATCCGCGGCACGGTGGAACACCTGCTCCCGGGTGAACGCCCCGTGGTCCGCCGCCAGGAAGTGGCCCCCGATCGCCGCGCAGAAGGCGAGCAGACTGCGCGCCTCCACCTCCATCGGATCGGCGCAGAAGGAGCCGATCACCTCACGCACCAGATCCATCCGGCGGTTGTCGACCCGCCGCAACCGCTCCGCGACGGCTTCGTCCCGCCGGGCCCACGCCCGGACCGCGAGATCGATGGGCAGCAGCCGGTCACCGGAGAAGGTGAGCGTGCCCGCGCGATGGGCCTTGGACTTCGCGTCACCGCCCTCCCGTTCGACACGGTCGACGACCTCGTCGGTGCTCTCCCGCTCCCAGGTGTCGAGCATGGCCACCAGCAGCGCGTCCCGGTCGGTGAAGTATCCGTAGAAGCCGCCCTTCGTGACGCCGATCCGCTTGGCGAGCGCCTCGACGCGGACGGCGTCGGGACCGGCCTCGGCCAGCGCCCGCAGGCCCTCCTCGATCCATCTCTCCCGCGGCGTCCGTGGTGCGCGCACCGGTGTCCCCCTCTCACTCGCCCCGGCCCAGCGGACTATACGGAGGCGTATATCTGGGCTAGCGTAGTTCTATACGGTACCGTACAAATAGATGGGGGACAGCCGTGCCTCTCCTCGGCAGGAATCGGCGAACCGCGGCCCCGGAGCCCTCCGATGACGATGACGATGCGCCGACAGGCGGCGTGACGGGCGTGGTGGGAGTCCACCGCGTCCCCGGACCCATCCGCGACCTCAGCGCACTGCCGGCCCTCGACTACGCCGATCACTTCACCCTGAGAACGGACACCGCCGCCACACCGGAGCGGTGGGCCCGCGCCATGTTCGGGGATGTCGTCACCCCCGCCGGATGGTTCATCTGGCGGGCCCTGCTGGGGCTGCGGCTCGGCCGGGGACGGTCACCGGACACCGTGGCCGGCTGGCGTGTGGCCGAACGCGGGCCGGACTGGGTGCGGTTGGAGGCCACGTCCTGGTTCCTCGCCTGCGAACTGGTCGTCCGCTCGTCCCATGACCAGGTGTCGCTCGGTACTTTCCTGCGCTACCGCCGTTTCCCGGGCCGCGCGATATGGCCGCCGCTGTCCGCCGTCCACCGGCGATTGACCCCCGGGGTGCTCCGCGACGCCGAAGCCCGCGTCCGCGCACCCGGGCGTCCCGGCGAACCGACCTGGAGCGGCGCGAGCCCGTAACCCCGCACCGCGAACAGGACGGGACGGCCTTCGGAACCACCGGGGGCGCACCATCGGCCTCCGCCGGGCACCGGGAACACCCGGTGAACCCCGAGCCACCCCCTCAGTCCTGCGGATGCAGCGCGCACGGCTCACCCCGTGGCGCGGGGATCGCCGCCGCCGGGGGCCAGTCCTCCATCACCGGCAGCGCCCACGCGTGCCGCGCGAGATCCACCAGCGGGCGCACGCTGTACGACGACAGCGCCAGCTCCAGCCGGATCTCCGCGAGGAAGTGCGGATCACCGTACGTGGCGCTGCGCGCGAAGGCGCGTCCTCGGCGGTCCTCGAAGTCCTCGGGGCTGAAGACCTGGAGCAGCGTGAGCCCGTAGTACGCGTACGTGGACGCCTCGTGCAGCAACCCCTGCGTGCTCTCGGCGGCCGGTTCGTCCGGGTGGTAGGGCAGGCCGGGCTGGGAGGCGAACGCCTGGAGCGCGGTCGTCACCGCGTCCGCGCGGCACCCGCAGCGGTAGCGGAGCTGACCGGTCAGCGCACGGTAGCGGCCGAGGACCGCCGCGCTCTGCGCGGTCCACGGGTGCTTGCCGAGCAGCGTACGGAACCCCGCGAGCGTGTCGGACAGTTCCTCCAGGATCAACCTGCGGGAGATATCGGAGAGTTCGACGCTGCCGCCCCTCTGGCGTACCTCGATGATCCGGCGCCCGTAGCGGATCAGGTCCCGCGCCACGCCCCCGGACAGCGCGTGCGCGAGAAGCACGTACGGGGACACCTCGGCGGAGTCGGGCGGGGTGAGCCCGGGGGCGCGGCGGTCCATGATGGCGCGCGACTCCGCGAGGGTGCAGGGCTGCACATGGACGATGTCGTCCAGCGAACTGTCCGTCGCGTCCCGGTAGGGCAGCCCGCGCCGGACGAACGCCGCGCCCACGTCCTCCGCGACCGACAGCAGGAAGTACACATGCGGCACGCCCAGGATCGCCTTGACCTCCCCGAGGAACGCGAGCGCCTGCGCGTCGGTGCCGAGGCGGTCCAGCTCGTCGATGGAGATCACCGTGCGGTGCCCCGCGCGGTGGACCTGCGCCGCGATGTCGGCCAGCAGTTCACGGAAGTCCGAGACGAGTTCGGGGAAGTTGGGCGGCACGGTCGACAGCGACGAGGTGTGGGTGGTGAGCAGGCTCGCGACCTGCGTCGCGCCGGGCGCGACCGCGGCGGTCGTGGTCTGCACGGTGCGCAGCCGGTACAGCTGGTCCCGGCACTCGGTGACGAGCGGCGGTTCGGCGGGCCGTACCCGCCACGCCCCCAGCCGCAGGAACAGCGCGCCGAGGACGAGACAGAGCAGCCGGGTCGGGTTGTCGTCGTCGGTGAGCAGCGCGGAGGCGTTCCCGTCCCGGACCAGGCGCCATCCGAACAGGGCGCCGACCACGAGCGCCAGCGGGGTGGTGAGGTAGTGCGGCGGGAGCTTGCGGCCGAGCACCTTGAGGTCGTCCAGCGTCCAGCCGCCCGCCCAGACCGCCACCGCCCCGCAGAACAGGACGAGTTGAGTCACCACGAAGCTGTCGCGCCCCATCAGCGCATCGAAGTGGTGCCGCAGGTCCGCGTCGTAGAAGAGGGACACCGGGACGCCGAACAGCAGCACGCCCGCGACGCCGACGAGGACGTACCGCGGCAGCGTCCGCAGGAACCGCCGCCAGCCGGCCGACCCGCGTGAGCCCCACAGCACCAGCCCCACGGCGGTGACCAGCAGCCCCATGCCGAGGTTCTGCCCCCGCCACACCTCCACCGCCAGGTCACCGGCCCATTCGGCGGCGGTCTCCGTCCAGGAACCGGCCTTCTCCCGGTGCCGCCCCCACAGCGACCGGGCGGCGGCGTACAACCCGAGGACGACAAGCGCGGCGGCCGGGAGCGCGAAGAACAGGGACCGGGTGGCGCGGCGCAGCCGGGACCGCAGGCGCCGGGCCGTCCGTACGAAGCCCGAGAGCCGGGTGAACTCCGGTACGGGGTGCCCCTCCCGTTCGATGTAGCGCTCGCAGACCCGGGTGAAGACGAACAGCAGGAAGTCGTGCGGGGTGTAGGCGGCGGGGACGTGGGTGGCGACCGCGAAGTCGTCGGGCCCCGGCGCGTTCTCCAGCAGGGTCGTCTTGCCGACGCCGCGCGGACCGGACAGCGCGACCGTGCCGCCGTCCAGCATGGAGAGCTTGCGTTCGAGGACGGCGGCGGCGTTGCCGGGCACCACGTATGCGCGGTCCTGGGCGGCCCGCAACCCCTTGTAGTTGTCGGGCATCAGCACCGAGTACGGATCGTCCCCGAGCAGCGCGTCGATCACCTGGGGCAGCACGGGCCGCACCGCGTTCTGCCGCAGGTCGTCCAGCCACCGGCGGCGCAGCCGGGTGGAGCGGAAGGCGAGCCAGGGGCGGGAGGTCAGCTGCCACAGGGCGATGGCCTGGCGCTCCAGGTTGGCCGCCGACCGGGGCCGCCGGAGCACCCAGAGCATGGGAGGTGTCAGCACGACCAGGGCGACCAGCATGGAGAACGCGAACGCGGCCAGCCGCCGCAGGATCGAGAAGTCGTAGACCAGCGTGGCGACCACGACGACATGCGCCACCCACAGCGTGAAGCAGCCGAGGGCGACGACCGACCGCACATCCCACTCGACCGGCTCGTCCCGCAGCGCGCGGGCGTTGCGCACATGCCGGTCCCGTGCCGCGCGGTACTCCGTGTACGACTCCTCGCACAGCCGCCGCACCTGCGCGGTGTGCGCCTCGCCGAGCATGGCGTCCTCGACGTTCTCTGCGGTCACGGCCGGCCGGGTGCCCAGCCGCCGGGCGATCCGGGGTTCGGCCAGCCCGTCACGTACCGCCTGCTCGTACCGCGTCCGGTCGGCGGGCTCGGCCCACACGTCCGCCGTCCCCGCGGCCCCCGCGACCGGCGTCGTCGTGCCCTGCGTCATCCGTCCCCCTCGTGGTGGCCCCGGACCGTCCGGACGCCCGGGGCCGGAGCGCGGTTCCCGTGCGCCGGCCGGTCCGCCCGTCCGGCCCCGGCGATCCGTCCGACCGGCGGGCCCGCCCGGCCCCGGTGACCGGCCCCGGTGGTCCGTTCCGTCAGCCCCGGGACGGCTTCGTGGCGTAGGTCCACTCGAACCCGAAGCCGTACGCCTGGTCCAGCTGCTGATGTATCCACAGCCCGTCCACCGGCCGGAACCAGCGGGCCTCCCGGCGTACGGAGAGCCCGCCGACCGCCGGACGGACCAGGGCGACGGCGCACGCGACCGCCCCGGCCGGGGAGTCGTCCAGCGGGATGCGGCAGCCCGCCTCGCCGGGCGCGGTCACGGTGACCGTGGCGCCGAGGCGGCGGAAGTCGACGGCGCCCTCGTAGACGTACACGTAGAACAGCAGGCGCTCGAAGCGGGCGGTGTGCGCGAGATTGACCCGCAGGGTCTCGCCGTCGGCCGAGGCGCCGGTGCGGTCGTCCTGGTCGAGGGCCACGTACGGCCACTCGTCGAGCGACCCGTACGCCTCGCCGAGGGCCTGCACCGCGAGCCCGCCGCCGTCGGGGAACGCGACCAGGCAGCCGAGGTCCAGGTCGGCGTCCACGCCGGACGCCCAGTTGAGGTTGGCCTGGAGGATTCCCCGGCCGGTGATCCGGGCCTGCGGGCTGGCGGAGGAGAGGACGGGCGGGGGCGGCGGCGCGGCTTCCGGCACCCCTCGCGCACCGGGTCCGGGGGTACGGGGGCGGGTCCGGGTCGCGATCACCGGGCGGGTCACGTCGGGCCGGGACCGGACGGGGGCGGGTGTCCGTACCGACGGCGGGGCGGGAGGTGTGCGTACCGGGGGCGGGGCGGGCGGCGGGGTCGCGGTCACCGTCGGGGTCGGAGGCGGGGGCTTGGCCGGGCCCGGGGCCGGGGCGGACGGGTCCGGGGGCGGGGCGGACGGGTCCGGGGGGCGCAGCCGGATCACCCCACGGGGGCGGTCGCCCGTCCCCTGTCCGTCGTGTTCAGCCATGAGTCCCCCTCGGCTTCCCCAACTCGCCCTGGAATCCGGGATCATATGCCCTGTCCGTCGCCTTGTGCGCTAGTATCGGCGGCCCGCGCACGGGGGTGAGGGGACATCCGGCGCGGCAGGGCCGGACGGGGGCTCCTGAGCCGGAAGGGCGGGACGGCGGTCCGCCGCGCCCTGTGTTCTCTCCTAGGGGTACGCATGCCCGTTGGGGCACTGGCCGACCGTGCCGCTGTCGCGGGACAGCTCAGGAATCTCGCCGCCGAACCGGGGCTCGCGTCCCGGCGGGACGAACTCACCGCACTCGCCGACGCGCTCCAGGGCATCGGCGGCGGCGACGTGGAGCCATGGACCGAACTCGACCTGCTCGACGCGTACGCGCGCCCCGAGAGCGTCCACGCCCTGCGCACCGCGCCGCCCGACCGCGCGTTCTGGGGGTGGCTGGAAGCGGGGATCGGCGCGCTGGTCTTCCTCCCGCTGCTGCTGACGTGGTACGCGCTGAGCGAGGCGACCAGCGCGTACGAGGCGCTGATCGGCGAGGAGCCGAAGGCCGCCGCCCGGCCGTTCCTCCAGCTCTGGCAGACGGGGTTCGAGGGACGGCTCACCGGCTGGTCCACCTTCGGGGACGTCGCGGTGTACGCGAGCTGGGCGATCGTCCTGCTGTTCGCGCTGACGCTCGTCCACGGCTTCCGGCGCGCCCACGAGGACCGGCGGGAGGCCGGGGCGGACCGGTCCGCCGCCGAGCTGCTGGCCCGGCTCGTCCCCGTCCTCACCCGGGCCCAACTCCTGCTGAACGACAAGAGGTTGACGTCCCCCGCGCGGTTCACCGGGGAGCTGAGCAAGGCCGCGGTCTCGCTGGGGCAACTGGTGGTGCAGGCGTCACAGACCCAGGAGCGGCTCACCGCCGCCGCCGCGTCGGTCGGGAGCTCCGTGGAGTCCGCGGAGCGGCGGCTCGCCGGGGTGGACGCGGCGGTCCAGCCGCTGGAGAGCGCGGCGCGGCGCATCGAGACGGCCGTGACCCGGGGCGGCGGCGAGGTCGGCAAGGCGCTGGACGGGGTGACGGCGGTGAACGGCGAGGTGCGGGACGTGCTGGACCGGGCCGGGGAGCGGGTCGAGGACTCGGTGCACACCCTGGGCGCGGCGCAGCGGTCGTTCACCACGGCGACGGAGGTCGCCACGGATGTGTCGGCGCGGATCCTGGACCGGCTGACCGAGGTCACCGAGCAGACCGCGAAGGCCGTCGCCGGTTCCCAGGAGGCGGCCGTGCGGCTGTCCGAGCAGACCCGCGCGCTGCGGGAGAGCGCGGACCGGTTCGCCGATCTGGTCGACGCGCTGGCCAGGGACGGAGCGGCCTTCGGGGCCCGTACGGGCGGCGCGGACCGGCCGGCGGCCCTGGCCGCGTACGGGAACGGGCACGATCGCGGGCACGAGCCCGAGGACCGGGCACCGGACTGGTGGACCCTGGACCCGGACGGCCGGGTGCCGTCGCGGCGGCGGGCGTCGGACCACCCCGAAGGGACCGGAGGCTCCGGCGGGTCGGAACGTCCCGCAGGCCCCGGCGACAAGGGGAGTCCCGGCGACACCGGAAGCCCCGGAAGCCCCGACCGGGCGGCCGACGTCCAGTGACGCCCCGTACCCGAACGCGGCGCTTCAGCCCCCTGCATCTCGCGGGGTGGCTCTTCGCGGATCTGCTGCTCGTGCTCGCGCTGGTCGCGATGGGGGACCAGGGCGACCCGGTGAAGGCGGCCGAGGGCGGCCGTCCGGGCACCACCGGGACCAAGGAGCCGAAGCCGAAGCCCACCGGACCCCGCGCGGTGAACCGCAAGCCGGTGAAGGTGTCGATCGCGGCCGCTCCGGGTGCCCGGGACCGTATCGTGCGCCAGCTGCGGTCGGTCACCGCCCGGCACAAGGACAAGCAGGCCGCGTTCGTCCTCACCTTCGGGCACCACTCGGACCCGGGGCGCGGCGGGGCGTACGCGAGCGAGGTCAACTCACTGCTGACGAAGGCCCGTCCGGCCATGTTCAAGGGCGCGACCACCCGGGACTTCTGGAAGGGCAGGTCCTCCGGCGGCTCCGCCGACCTGGAGATCTACTTCTACACCTACTGACATCCCCGCCGTACCGACCCACCCGTACCGACCCACCCGTGCCGACCGCCTCATCCGCTGACGCACTCCCTGACGAACACCGCTCGGAGGTACGAGACCGTGCAGATCCTTCCCTTCTACCTGGTGTGCGACGAGTCGGGGTCCATGAACGGGGACCCCCTCGACAGCATCAACAGCGCGCTGCCGGAGCTGCATCGCGAGATCAGCACCAACCCGACCGTCGCGGACAAGACCCGCTTCTGTCTGATCGGTTTCTCCAGCGACGCGAAGGTGCTCCAGCCGCTCGTGGACCTGAGCGACATCGACACCCTGCCGGGCCTCGCCGCCGGCGGGCTCACCGCGTACGGGGAGGCGTTCCGCACGCTGCTCGGCTGCATCGAGAGCGATGTGGCCGCGCTCAAGGCCGAGGGCCACGACGTCTACCGGCCGGTCGTGTTCTTCCTGTCCGACGGCGGACCCACGGACGACGACTGGCAGCAGGCCCACAAGGAGCTGATCGACGCCCGGTACCGGCCCAACATCATCGCGTTCGGCATCGGGGAGGCGGACCGGGCGACGATCGGTCATGTCGCCAACTTCCGGGCGTTCATGCAGCAGGACCGGACCGTGTCGGCGGCCCAGGCCCTGCGGGAGTTCGCGGCCAGCCTCACCCGTTCCATCGTGCGCTCGGCGAGCAGCATCCCGGCGGACGGCAGCGGCGGGTTCAACCTGGCCGTGGACGAGACCGTGCCCGGGTTCACCACCGTCTCCCTCGACAAGCTCTGAGGCGGACGGACATGAAGAAGCGGTCCGAGAGGTACGAACAGCCCGTCCCCCCGCAGGGGAACACGGACGCGGACGGCGGCGACCCGGCGCCGTCCTCCCTCGACGAGACCTGGGCGAGCCTGCCGCCCGGGATCGGCCCGACGCCCGCCGAGCAGCCGGACCCGTACCCGTACCCGCAGCAACAGGACCCGCGCCGTCAGGACGCACGCGACCAGGACCCGCGTCACCAGGACCCGCACCCTCAGGACCCGCGCGGCCAGGTCCCACGCGGCCAGGTCCCCTATGAGCGCGACCCTTACGAGCGGGACTCGTACGAGCGGTACCAGCGGCCGGAGCGGGACCGGCGGCCTGAACAGGACCAGCAGCGGCCCGAGCAGGACCAGCGGCGGCCGGAGCGGGACCGGCTCCCCGAGGGGTATCAGCGGCCCGAGCCGTACCGGCTGCCGGAGTACCCGGAGCGGCAGGGCCCGTACCAGGAGCGGTACGGGGAGGGGTACCCGGAACAGGCCCCGTACCCGGGCCGGTCCCCGGAGCGGGCGCCGTACCCCGAACCCCCGGGCGTCCCGGGCGTCCCGGGGCGGCGGACCGGGCCGGAGTCCGGGTCCGGGGTGCCCGCCGGAGTCGAGTGGCCCGAGGCGCCCCAGGCCGGTACGGCGGCGCCGGAGACCGGACCCGCTCCCGGACCCGTTCCCGGCCCGGCGGGCGACCGCGACGGCGGTGCCGGACCGGACCGCACGGCCACCACCGTGCCCACCCTGGGCGCGCCGCGGCACAGCGGGCCGAAGCCGCCGCTCTACGCGCCGCACCCCGGGCGGCTGCCGTCCGTGCGGGACGACCTCGACGCGGCGGTGCTGCCGGACATCGTCGTGGACGGCGCCACGTACCCGGGGCTGACCGTACGGGCCGCGTCGGTGCGCGGGGACTCGCACCGTTACGAGAGCGGGCCCCGGCAGGACTCGTTGTGCGTGGCCCGCCTCGGGGGGCCCGGTGAGGAGAACGGGCTGCTGCTGCTCGCCGTCGCCGACGGGGTGGGTTCCGCCGCCCGGTCGCACGTCGGCTCGCAGGACGTGTGCCGCCGGATCGCGCTGTTCCTCGACCCGTACGCCGACGAGGTGATCGCGGCACTGCGCGCCGGTGACCGTCCGGCCCTGGGCGCGCTGGTGAACTCCGCGGTCGGAAGCGCCGCCGAGGGGCTGACCCAGCGGGTGACCCAGCGCGGCGGACGCCCCGCGGAGCACGCCACCACCCTGCGCGGGCTGCTGGTCCCGCTGGACCCGGAGCTGCGCGAGCGGGCGTGGTTCACGGTCGGGGACGGCGGCGCCGCGCTGCTGCGTGACGGGGTGTGGGACACCGATGTGTTCGGCGAGGAACAGGCCGGGTCGGGTGTCATCGACACGGGGACCGCCGCGCTGCCCGGCTCACGGCTCGCCCGGTCGGGCATCCACGGTCCGGCGGCCCCCGGGGACGTGTTCGTGCTGTCCACCGACGGGCTGTCCACCCCGCTCGCCGGGGACGCGGGCATGCGGGACTTCCTCGCCGCCGCCTGGGGGCAGGGCGAGGTGCCCGGCCCGGTGGACTTCCTGTGGCAGTTCCAGTACCGGGTCAAGTCGTACGACGACGACCGCACCGCCGTGTGCCTGTGGGAGGACCCCGCGGGCCGGAGGGACACCGTATGAGCGTGGACGACGGCACGGACGTGCCCCTCGGCTCGCTGGTCCCGGGGGACCGGATCGGGGACGGCGGACAGGGCGAGGTGTTCGCCCTCACCTCATGGCCCGACCTGCTGTACAAGAAGTACCGCGACCCCCGGCAGGTCGACGGGGACGCGCTGGCCGCGCTGGTCGCGGTGCGGCGGGCGCTGCCCGAAGGGCCGCGCGCGGCACTGGACGGGACGGCCGCCTGGCCGCTGTGCCGGGTCGTCGGCCAGGACGGCCGGGTGACCGGGTTCCTGATGCGCCGGGCCCCCGGCCCGATGAGCTGGCGCACGGACGCCGGGGCGACGAAGCTGACCGAGCTGGCGTTCCTGCTGCGACCGCCGAAACCCGCGTGGCAGGCGGTCGTCCAGCCCTCGCCCGCCGAGCGGTACGCCCTGGCGGTCGCCCTGGTCGACGCGCTGGAACGGCTGCACACGATGGGCCTCGTGGTGGGCGACCTGTCGGCGGCCAACATCCTGTGGACGGTACGGCCCGAGCCCGCGGTGTTCCTGCTGGACTGCGACGGGGCGCGGCTCGTCGGGCGCCCGCCGGTGCTCGCCCAGGCCGACACCATCGACTGGGCCGATCCGCTGGCCCGCGGCGGGTCGGTCAGTGTCGACAGCGACCGGTACAAGTCGGCGCTCGCGGTCTGCCGGGTCCTCGCGTGCGACGCGTACGCGGCGCCCGGCGCGCCGTTCGTCCCGGTGCCGGGGTGCCTCGACGAGCGGCGGGAGGCCGCGGTGCGCACGCTGCTGGAACGGGCGGGCGGCCCGTACGGCACCCGGCCGGACCTCGGTCAGTGGCGGGTCGCCCTCGCGGGCCGCGACGTCATCCGGCTCACCGCGGCGGCGCCCGCGCCCCGCCCGCCCGTCGACCGCGCGAAGTTCGACGACCTGCGCCGGCGCCACACCATCAGACTCCGCTAGCCGGGACGCCGTACCCCTCACCGGGCCGTTCCCTTTCTCCCTGTACGGGGATGAGTACCCGTACTCATCCCGGAACGCGCCGCGCGGGACATCGTGGAGTCAGCACCGACCGACCACGACCGACCCGAAGGGCACCGCGATGCCGAACACCTCCCGCTCGACCCGCCTGCGCGCCATCCTCGCCCCCGCCTTCGACAACTGGGCCTCCCGCGCGTACCTCGCGGCGGTCGCCGTCTCGCTGGGTGTCTTCCTGTACGCCGTGTACGTCTCGTCGGACGCGGGCTTCGCCGGGATCTGGCCGATGATGACCACGGCCCCCCTCGGCATCGTCGCCCTGCTGGTCACACCGGCGGCGGACTCGTCCCTGGGCTGGCTGAGCACCCCGCTGTTCACCGCGGGAGCGGCCCTCGCCGGTCTCGCCAACGCCACCCTCCTCGGCCTGTTCGCCCGCAAGTTCTCCCCCCGCCGGGCCCCGGACCCGGCATGACCCGCGCCGTCACCGGCGGCAGGCACCGCTCCCCCGAACGGCCCGCCCACCGCGCAGCCGGGCGGCCCACCTGATCCGCTGAACCCGTGCACACCCTCCCCGACCCGGTCCGCCGCACCGCGGCCTGGTGCGCGGCGATCCTGCTGACTGCGGGCGTCGCCGCCGTCGCCATCTGGCTGTGCGTCGTCTTCAAGACCGTGGTCACCCCGGTGCTCCTGGCCCTGCTGGGCACCGCGCTGCTCCGCCCGCTGTACCGGCGGCTCGTCAAGGCCCGGGTGAACACCTCCCTCGCCGCGGGGCTGACCTGCGTCGCCGTCCTCGCGGTCGTCGGCGGCGCGCTCTACATCGTGGTCGCCGCGCTCATCGACACCGGTGACCAGATCCTGGCATCCCTGCGGCAGGCGGGCGAGTCCCTCACCAAGCACTTCGGCGCCGCGGGCACCTCCGTCGAGGATCTCGCGGCCAACGCGAAGGACCTCCTCGGCAAGTTCGGCGGCACCGCCGCGTCCGGGGTGATCAGCGGGATCAGCGTCGTCGGCACGATGCTCGCGACCGCCGTACTGGCCCTGCTGCTGATCTTCTTCTTCCTCCGTGACTCCGGCCGCGCCCTGCGCGCCCTGCACTCCCTCGCCCCGCGCGGCACCGGCGAGACCCTGGAGGCGATGGCCCGGCGCGCGTTCCGGGCCGTCGAGGGCTTCATGCGCGGTACGACCGTGATCGCGTTCATCGACGCCGTGTGCATCACCGTCGGACTGCTGATCCTCCAGGTGCCGGGCGCGATCGGACTGGGCGCGCTGGTGCTCGTCGGCGCGTACATCCCCTACCTCGGGGCGTTCATCTCCGGCGCGGTGGCCGTGCTCGTCGCCCTCGCGGACCGGGGCTTCGTGATCGCGCTGTGGGCGCTGGGCATCGTCCTCGCCGTGCAGGTGCTGGAAGGACAGATCCTCCAGCCGGTGATCCAGAGCCGCACCGTCCAGATGCACCCGGCGATCGTGCTGCTGGCGATCACGGCGGGGGCGTCCGTCGCGGGAATCCTCGGCATGCTGCTCGCCGTCCCGCTGACGGCCGCCGCGTTCGGCGTGGTGTCGGAGATCCGCGCCCGCTACGCCGCCCCGGACGGGACCGGGTCACCGTCCCCGGGGCCGTCGCCGCCCGGGTCACCGTCACCCTCGTAGAGCTCGAACCAGATGCTCTTGCCCTCGCCCCGGAGGTCGACGCCCCACGCGTCCGCGAGGAGTTCCAGCAGCACCAGCCCGCGGCCCGAGGACGCCATCTCGCCCGGCCGCCGCTTGTGCGGCAGGTCGTCGCTGGAGTCGGTGACCTCCACCCGCAGCACGCGCCGGGTCGGCTCCCCGGTCATGACCGCCGTCATCAGGGCGTCGCCGTCCGTGTGGACGAGGACGTTGGTGACCGTCTCGGAGACCATCAGGACCGCCGAGTCGACCTGCTCCCGGTCGGCCCAGTCGTGCATCAGCTCCCGGATCTGCTGGCGGCCCACCGCGACCCGCTGCGGCTCGGCCTGGGCGACCGTGAGCAGGGTGCGCCGGGCCGGGGTCGCCGGTTCGGGGCGCTCACCGCGGCGCAGCAGCAGGACCGCGATGTCGTCCTCGCGGCGGTCGGCCAGCGGGCCGGTGGTGTGGTGGGAGGGCGGGCCGTGCACCGCCTGGACGAGGGAGTCCGCGAGCTCCTCCAGGCTGTCGCCGGTGTGCTCCTCCAGGGTGGTGCGGATACGGGCCCAGCCGGTGTCCAGGTCGTGGCCGCCGGTCTCGATGAGTCCGTCGGTGCAGATCAGCAGGGTCTCGCCCGGTTCGAGCACGGCCCGGGTGGTCGGGTAGTCGGTGTCCGGGTCGATCCCGAGCGGCAGTCCGCCGGCCGTCGCGCGCACCAGGACCGTGCCGTCCGCCATCCGTATCGCCGGGTCCGGATGGCCCGCCCGGGCGATCTCCAGCTCCCCGGTGGCCGGGTCGACCTCCATATAGAGGCAGGTCGCGAAGCGGGTCTCGGCCGCCTCCCCCGGTCCGCCCGCCTCCCCCGGTGCGCCCGGGTCCCCTCCGCCGTACGGGACGGAGTCGGTGACCCCGGCCAGGAAACGGCTCGCCCGGGACAGCACCGCGTCCGGGCGGTGGCCCTCCGCCGCGTAGGCGCGCAGCGCGATCCGCAGCTGGCCCATCAGTCCGGCGGCCCGCACGTCATGGCCCTGGACGTCACCGATGACCAGGGCGATCCGGCCGGACGGCAGCGGGATCATGTCGTACCAGTCGCCGCCGACCTGGAGCCCGCCGCCGGTGGGGACGTAGCGGGCGGCCACGCTCAGCCCCGGTATCCGCGGGCCGAGCGTGGGCAGCATGGACCGCTGGAGGCCGTCGGTCAGCGCCCGCTCGGTCTCCGCGGTGCCCGCGCGGGACAGGGCCTGCGCCAGCATCCGGGCGACGGTCGTCAGCACGGACCGCTCGTCCGGGGTGAACGTCACCCGGTAGGTGAACGCCGCCATCCACGCGCCGATCGTGCGGCCCGCGACGATCAGCGGGAGGAACGCCCACGACTGGCGTCCGAACGGCTCCGCGAGCGCCCAGGACGCCGGGTAGTGCCGCCGGTAGTCGGCCGGTGCCGACAGATACACCGCGCGGCCCGTGCGGACGACCTCCGCCGCCGGGTACCCGGTGTCCAGCGGCATCGCCGTGAAGGGGCCCTCCGCGCCGGGGGAGTGCCCGTGGTGGCCGATGACGGTGAGATGGTCGCCCTCGACGCCGAAGACGGCGAGGCCGTCCGGGCTGAAGCCCGGCATCGACAGCCGCGCCGCGACCCGCAGCACCTCCGCGGTGGAACGGGCCTCCGCGAGGGCGCGCCCCGCGTCGAGCAGGAACGCCTCCCGGGAGCGGCGCCAGTCACCGGTGACGGGGGAACGGGCGGCGGAGCCAGGGGGCTGCTCGCCGATCTCCTGGAGGGTGCCGAGCATCTCGTACGTGCCGCTGGCGCGGTCGAAGGTCGGCTTGGAGCGGCTGCGGACCGTACGGACCACCCGGCCCCGCTCGTCCATGATCCGCAGCCGGGCCTCGGCCAGGGTGTCCTCCGCGGCGGCGAGGCTCACGATGCCGTCGATCTCGTTCCAGTCGACCGGGTGGAAGCGGGCGCGGACACCGGCCTCCGTGAGCGCGGCGGGTTCCTCCGGGAGGCCGAGGAGGCGGGCGGCCTCGGCGTCGACGGTGACGAGTCCGGCGGCGGTGTCCCAGTGCCAGGTCCCGGTGCGGAGCGCGGTGAGGACGTCCCCCGGCGGGGGCAGGGGGGTGGGGGTTCCCGTGGCATCCGCCCGGGACGGCGGTCGGGGGTCTTCTGTGCGCATTGCCCCACTGTAGGAATATCGGACCGGACATGCGTTCCCAGGTCGTCCCGGCCGGTCTCCCCGAGCGGGTGCCGTCCCCCGCAAGGATTCTCGGGGCGGGGATCTTGGGGCGGGCGGTAACCTTGGTGGGCCCCGACCACCACAGCGTTAAGACTGGATGAACCACGATGCATCGGTACAGGTCCCACACCTGCGGCGAGCTCCGCGCCTCTGACGTCGGCGCCGACGTCCGGCTGAGCGGCTGGCTGCACAATCGTCGAGACCTGGGCGGCATCCTCTTCATCGATCTGCGCGACCACTACGGCATCACCCAGCTCGTCGCCCGCCCCGGCACCGCCGCGGCCGAGGCGCTGGACAAGCTGACCAAGGAGACCGTCGTCCGGATCGACGGCAAGGTCGTCTCCCGGGGCGCCGACAACGTCAACTCCGAGCTGCCGACCGGTGAGATCGAGATCGAGGCGGGAACGGTCGAGGTGCTGGGCGCGGCCCAGCAGATCCCGTTCACGATCAACGCCGAGGACGGGGTCAACGAGGAGCGGCGGCTGGAGTACCGCTTCCTGGACCTGCGCCGCGAGCGCATGCACCGCAACATCATGCTGCGCACCGCCGTGATCTCCGCGATCCGGCACAAGATGGTGGCCCTCGGCTTCAACGAGATGGCGACCCCGATCCTCACCGCGACCTCCCCCGAGGGCGCCCGTGACTTCGTGGTCCCGTCCCGGCTGCACCCGGGCCGCTTCTACGCGCTGCCCCAGGCGCCGCAGCAGTTCAAGCAGCTGCTGATGATCTCCGGCTTCGACCGCTACTTCCAGATCGCCCCGTGCTTCCGGGACGAGGACGCCCGCGCGGACCGTTCGCCGGGCGAGTTCTACCAGCTCGACGTGGAGATGTCCTTCGTCGAGCAGGAGGACGTGTTCCGTCCGATCGAGAAGCTGATGACGGAGCTGTTCGAGGAGTTCGGCGGCGGCCGTCCCGTCACCTCGCCGTTCCCGCGCATCCCGTTCCGCGAGTCGATGGCGAAGTACGGCTCCGACAAGCCCGACCTGCGGGCCAAGCTCGAACTGGTCGACCTCACGGACGTCTTCGCGGACAGCGGCTTCAAGGCGTTCGCGGGCAAGCACGTACGCGCGCTGCCGGTGCCGGACGTGTCGGGGCAGCCCCGCAAGTTCTTCGACCAGCTCGGTGAGTACGCCGTCGAGCAGGGCGCGAAGGGCCTGGCCTGGGTCCGGGTCGCCGAGGACGGTTCGCTGACCGGTCCGATCGCGAAGTTCCTCACCGAGGACGACGTCGCCGAGCTGACCAAGCGCCTGTCGCTGGCCGCCGGGCACGCCGTGTTCTTCGGCGCGGGCGAGTACGACGAGGTCTCGAAGATCATGGGCGCGGTCCGCGTCGAGGCCGCGAAGCGCGCCGGGCACTTCGAGGAGGGCGTGTTCCGGTTCTGCTGGATCGTGGACTTCCCGATGTACGAGAAGGACGAGGAGACCGGGCGGATCGACTTCTCCCACAACCCGTTCTCCATGCCGCAGGGCGGGATGAAGGACCTGGAGGAGAAGGACCCCCTCGACATCCTGGCCTGGCAGTACGACATCGTGTGCAACGGCGTGGAGCTGTCCTCCGGCGCGATCCGCAACCACGAGCCCGAGGTCATGCTGAAGGCGTTCGAGATCGCGGGCTACGACAACGAGACCGTGGAGCAGGAGTTCGCGGGCATGCTCCGCGCGTTCCGCTTCGGCGCCCCGCCGCACGGCGGGATCGCCCCGGGCGTCGACCGGATCGTCATGCTGCTCGCCGACGAGCCCAACATCCGCGAGACCATCGCCTTCCCCCTGAACGGCAACGCCCAGGACCTGATGATGGGCGCGCCGACCGAGCTGGACGAGACGCGGCTGCGCGAGCTGCACGTCACGATCCGCAAGCCCCAGCCGAAGTAGTCCGCCCCCGGCGGGCCCGTGCGCTGACTTCTACTTCTGGCGATGTCAGGTTTTTTTGACATCGCCAGAAGTAGAAGTCAGCGGGGCGAGGAACCGCCGACGACCGGAGGGCCCGTGATCCACCCGGAGTTCCCCGGGGTCGGTCACGGGCCCTCCGGCGTCCCCCGACCTCCCCACTCCCACCGGCCCCCAGAGGTTCACACCCCGTCCCCCGCGACAAGATCCCCACCCGCACTTCATCACATGGTGTGACGATTCCCTGGACGGTACGTCACACTCCGTGCCGCTTCCCTAGGCTCCCGCCCATGGCGAAGCTCGCAACGAATCCGGCCCGGGCGACTCCCAGGCCCTTACCCTGGGAATCACCACCGATCCAGGAGGAGACCATCGTGGGTGTCACCGAGGAGCGTCCGAGCGTCCTGAGCCAGGAGCAGTTCGAGGAACTCGCGCACCTGGGCAACCGCGTGGACGAATCCCTGCGCTTGGAGTTCATCAACGGGAGGATCGGGGAGAAGGCAGTGCCGGATGGTGTGCACGGGCGGATCATCGTCTGGCTGACCCAGTTCTGTGTGCAGGCTCTGCCTGGGATGTGGCTCTTCGGGGAGCAGGGGATCCGCGTCGAGACCTACCGGAAGGGCAACGCGCGCCCCGACGGGCTGCTCGCGCCCATCGACCACTTCGTCGAACAAGGCGAGTGGGCGAGCCCGGAGGGCGTCCTCATGGTCGTGGAGGTCACCTCCACCGACTCGGACACGACGAGTCGGGATCGCGTCGACAAGCCGCGCGCGTACGCCGAGAGCGGTATCCCGGTCTATCTGCTGATCGACCGGGGGACACACGAGGTGAAGGTCCACTCCCTGCCGGACGGCGTGCGCTACGAGTCAATGCTCACCGTTCCCTTCGGCAAGACGGTCCCCCTCCCCGACCCGGTCGGCTTCGATCTGGACACCGAGCCGCTGAAGTCCTGGGTCCACTGACCGCACGTCCGCCACCCGGCCCCGGAGCCGGGTCCCGTTCAGCGGGGGCCCAGGCGGAACACCGTGTCGCACGCGTCGCGTACGTGGTCGTCGTGAGTGGCGACGACGACCGCGCGGCCCTCGTCGGCCAGTTCGCGGAGGATCTTCACGACCGTCGTGGTGTTCTCCTGGTCGAGGGCTCCGGTGGGTTCGTCGGCGAGTACCAGTGACGGCCGTTTGACCATGAGCCGCGCCAGCGCCACACGCTGCTGCTCGCCCCCGCTGAGCCTGGCGACCCGCTCCCCGGCGCGCCCGGCCAGCCCCACCCGCTCCAGTGCCTCGGGGACGGCCGCCCGCGCCGCCGCCCGCGCCCGCCGGCCCGGCCCGGCGACGACCTCCAGATTGGCCGCGACGGTCGCGGTCTCGATCAGGGCGTAGTCCTGGAAGAGATAGCCGAGGACATCGCGGCGGAAGAGCCGGGCCCGGCGCGGCCCGAAGCGGGTGATGTCCTGGCCCTCGTGCCGGACCGTCCCGGACGTGGCCGTGTCGAGCAGTCCGAGACAGTTGAGCAATGTCGACTTGCCGGAGCCGCTCGGGCCGGTGAGGGCGAGCATCCGTCCGCCGTGGACGGTGAGGTCGACGCCCGACCACAGGGTGCGCGCGCCATAGGACTTGGACAGCTTCTCGATACCGATCACGTGCGGCTCCTGGCTCCTGACGGCTTGCGGAGGGGGCGGGGGAGGACCGGGACACGGGACGCCCCGATGCCCTCCCGGACGATGCGCCGGTGGAAGAGGACGAGCGCGCAGAACAGGACACCGAGCGAGGTGACGGCGAGGCCGGCCGTCGTCACCACGTCCGTCCCGGTGATCTCCGCGAGCGGACGCGGGGGCGGGATGCCCCTGGCCGTGTATCCGCTGAGCTCCTGGTTCTCCCAGGCGATCCGCGCCGGGAGCCACCCGGCGAGAAGCAGCAGGACGGCCGCCTCCACCGCCAGCAGGGTCCGGTGGGTCGCCGGGAACGGCCATCCGACGAGGTGCCGGACGAGGACCGTCCGCGCGTGGGACCTGGTGTGCACCGCGCACACCCCCACGGCGGTGATGAGCAGCACGGCCGTCCCCGCCAGCAGTTCGAACAGCTGGAGCCGGAACGTCCGGGCCGCCTCGGCCGTCGCGACGGCCGCCTTCTGCTTCACCGGGAGGAGCGCCGCGATGTACGTACGCATCGACTCGTCCTCCCGCAAGATGTCGTGGATGTCCGCCGGGTCGGGAAAGAACAGCTGGTTGCGGGTGGCGAAGGCGTAGTAGTTGACCTCGGTGAGATGGCCGGACGCGGCCGGGACGACGAGGACGACCGGATCGCGTACGAAGGAGCGGTCCTCGCCGCTCCCGTCCCGGGCCCGGTCCCCGGGGGTGTAGGTGAAGACCCGCTGCCCGTCGCGCAGGAGACGGGTCTCGATGTCGCTCCGGGGGACGCGTCCGGGGTCGGCGGGCCGCAGGATCGAGGGCGTCCGCTCCAGCAGCCGGGGCAGCGACCCGCCCAGTGCCTCGGGGACGAGCAGCCTGACCTTGCCGCCGCCCGACTCGCCGGACTTCCCGTCCGTCGCGTCCTTGTGGGTGTCCGGCTGGTGGCGGTGGCCGTCCGGGGCGTGGAGGGGCTGTTCGGCCAGGAACGCCTCGTTCACGACGAGCAGTTCACCCGGCACATCCGCGCCGGCCAGATTCCCCAGCGGGAGCCGTCCGGCCATGACGACCTTCCCCTCCCGGTCGGCCTGGTGAAGCCTGCGGCCCATCGCCCGTTCCATCCCGGGCAGGTCGTCGAAGGACACGCTCCCGGTGATCCGGACACCGGTCGCGTCCCCCGTCCGCGCGTACGCCTTCCACACCTCGCGGCGCTCCAGGAGATCCCCTCCCGCGGTGACGACCGACCCGACGAGCCCGACGACGAGCAGCAGCGCGGGAATACGCACCGCGTAGGCGGTCAGGGTGACGGCCCGGACGGGCACCTCCCCCTTGAGCGACCCCGGCAGAGCGGTCCGGAAGACCAGCGCGAGCGCGGCGGCGTGGGCCGCGAGCACGGTCAGGCCCAGTACCGCCGCGATGCCCACGGCGACCGCCGCGTAGAGACCCGTCCGGGCCCAGCCGTTGAGGAACCCGAGCGCCACCGCCACCAGTACGGTCAGCAGGCCCGCGGAGATCAGCCAGGATCGGCGCAGTTGCCGCAGGTCACGGAGGAACGCCCCGGTCAGGGACAGCCCGTGGAGCCGGAGGACTCCGTAGCTCCGCGCGCTCAGCAGCACGCCCGCGCCGGTGAGCGTGACCAGGGCGAGGGCCGTGGTCAGGAAGACATCGGTGAGCGGGCCGTCCGTGTACACGGACCACAGCTCGGACGGTGCCAGGGGGTGGGCGACGGTCACCGACAGTCCGAGGGCGCCGAACTCCGCGACTGCCGCCGCCTCGGAACCGGGTCCGATGAGGTAGTAGACACCCCGGGGATCACGGTTGCCGAGGGCGGTCATCGGGTGGACCTCGGTGTCGACCCGCTGCCCGAAGTCCGGGTAGCCGTCCCGCTGCCAGGACGCGGCGGCCGAGTCCCGGTCCCCCACCGCGAGGTACAGATGGCGGCGCCCTTCCGAGTCCTCCAGGTCGGGCAGCGACCGCGCGATCACCGTGTCGTGCCGGTCCGCGAACTCCGTCAGCGCCCGGACCACGCCCGCCCCGCTCGTGGAGCCGTCCGCCCGGTCGACGGACAGCATGGCCCGGTGGCCCAGCACCGTCCGCTCGTCGAGTTCGGAGACGACGAGAAAGGCCAGCACCGCCGCGACGGCCAGCACGGCGGCATGCACGAACTTGATTCCTCGGTGAACCATCTGACCCGTCTGTTCCCTCGTCGAAGTGGCGAATCGGGGCACAGAGGCCGGTGGAGGGCTGCCGCTCCCCACCGGCCGGAAGGATTCAGTGCCGCGGCCGGACCCGCACCGGCCAGCGGGTCAGCACTTGCGCCAGTACGCCTCGTCGACAGAGGTGAACGCCCTGGGGACGTCGGTCCACGCCCAGTTCCCGGCCGAGGTGTCGGGGCTGCGCTCCGTCCAGGCGCCGATGGAGGTCGCGCCGTGGCACGCGGTGGAGTGGTAGTAGTCCGAGTAGACGAGGGAGCCGGTCTTCCCGTGGTGCCACTCACCGCCCCCCGGGTAGGTGACGGCGGCGAGCGCGGGTGTCGCGCCGGCGATGATCGCGGCGACCGCGACCACGCCGAGCCTGGCGAACTTCTTGGTCATGGTGATCCCTCCCAGAACCCCGATGTCTTCGGAGCCCGCTCACCATAGGAACGGCCGACGACCGCCCGACACCCGCTAACGGGTCAGCCTCCGGGACGCCCACCTTCGGATGGTTTCGCCCCCTCTCCGCACCCGTTCGTACGCGGGGAGTGACGGCGGGGCTGGTACGGATCGGGGCGCGCGCCGCGCCGGTCCGGCCCTCTGAACACGGCAGCGGGAAGTTCGCATGAGAGACGAGACCGCACGGTACGCACCACACGCCGTCACCGGATACCCGCACTCAAGTTGGCGCGTTCACCACTGGCTCGACCCTTCACGAATGCGAAGAGGGGGCGATCGAGAGCCGCTCGAACCGGCCCGGGAATCCCGGCTCCCGAACGGAACCCCCTGCTTGGCGGGGGTCGGACACCCCCCGCCCTCCGACTCACACCCCCCACAAGCACGCCACCCGCACCCGCCCGTGCAAGGCGGGATCACGCCACCCAGCCCCTGACTCCGGGTGACCGCGCGGGGAAGGGACACGGCCAGGTGCGGGAATCCCCGGGCGCGGGCCGGGTCGGTCCCCTCAGACACACGGGAAGGGGCCCGGACCGCCAGGTCCGGGCCCCTTCCCACGCTCCTGTGGGCGGCTACGATCCGAACCGCACGCGGAACCCTTCCAGGTCCTCGTCCGTGATCTTCGCGAAGAGCACCGGCGGCACCGTGAACGGCACCCCGGCGGACACGGCGGTCAGCGCCGCCGCCTCCTGCGGCGAGACCCACGCGGCCGTGTCGTCCGCCAGCGTGAACGCGCTCCGCATCGCCCGCGCCGTCGCGGGGATGAACGGCTCGGACACCACCGAGTACAGATGGATCAGGTTCATCGCGGTCCGCAGCGTCAGCGCCGCCGCGTCCTTGTCCGTCTTGATCTCCAGCCAGGGGGACTTCTCCTCCAGGTAGGAGTTGCCCGCCGACCACAGCGCGCGCAGCGCCGCCGCGGCCTTGCGGAACTGGAGGGCCTCCATCTGCTCCTCGTACTCCGCGAGGAGCCGCGCGGTCTCCGCGCCGAGCCGCGTCTCGGCCTCGCCGGGCTCGCCGCCCGCCGGGACCTCGTCCCCGAACCGCTTCTTCGAGAACGACAGCACCCGGTTGACGAAGTTGCCGAGGGTGTCCGCGAGGTCCTTGTTGACCGTGGCGGCGAAGTGCTCCCAGGTGAACGACGAGTCGTCGGACTCGGGGGCGTTGGCGATCAGGAAGTAGCGCCAGTAGTCGGCGGGCAGCACATCGAGCGCCGCGTCCGTGAAGACGCCCCGCTTCTGCGACGTGGAGAACTTGCCGCCGTAGTACGTCAGCCAGTTGAACGCCTTGACGTAGTCGACCTTCTTCCACGGCTCCCGCACACCCAGCTCCGTCGCCGGGAACATCACGGTGTGGAAGGGGACGTTGTCCTTGGCCATGAACTCCGTGTACCGGACCGTGCCGTCGGCCTCGTACCACCACGACTTCCAGTCGCGGACCTCACCGGCGGGCGCGGCGTCGGCCCACTCCTTCGTCGCGGCGATGTACTCGACCGGCGCGTCGAACCAGACGTAGAAGACCTTGCCGTCGGCCGCCAGCTCCGGCCAGGTGTCGGCCGGGACGGGCACGCCCCAGTCCAGGTCACGGGTGATCGCACGGTCGTGCAGGCCCTCGGTCAGCCACTTGCGGGCGATGGACGACGCGAGCTGCGGCCACTCGCCGCCGACCTGGTCGATCCACGCCTCGACCTCGGGCTGGAGCTTCGACTGAAGCAGGAACAGATGCTTGGTCTCGCGGACCTCCAGGTCCGTGGAGCCGCTGATCGCCGAACGCGGGTTGATCAGGTCCGTGGGGTCCAGGACCCGGGTGCAGTTCTCGCACTGGTCGCCGCGCGCCTTGTCGTACCCGCAGTGCGGACACGTGCCCTCGACGTACCGGTCCGGCAGGAAACGCCCGTCGGCCGGCGAGTACACCTGGCGGATCGCCCGCTCCTCGATGAACCCGTTCTCGTTCAGCTTGCGGGCGAAGTGCTGGGTGATCTCGGCGTTCTGCGCCGAGGAGCTGCGGCCGAAGTAGTCGAAGGCCAGCTCGAAGCCGTCGTACACCGCCTTCTGCGCGTCGTGCGCCTGCGCGCAGAACTCGGCCACCGGCAGCCCGCGCTCCTTGGCGGCCAGCTCGGCCGGGGTGCCGTGCTCGTCGGTCGCGCAGATGTACAGGACGTCATGGCCGCGCTGGCGCAGGTACCGCGCGTAGACATCAGCCGGGAGCATGGACCCCACCATGTTGCCCAGGTGCTTGATCCCGTTGATGTACGGAAGGGCGCTGGTGATGAGGTGTCGAGCCATCGCGGGCTGCTCCCAGGTCGCTGCGGGTGGTGCGGATCGCGCCTGTGTGGTGCTGCCGGGCGCGGAATCCACAAATCGTATCCGACAGGCGGGGGCGCCCCGCCCGGCAATTTCCGGCGGGACGCCCCCGTAGGACCTGTGCGAACGCGGTGGTCAGCCGATGGCCGGCCCTGGGTCAGCTCTGGTCGGCGGCTCCGTCGCGCGCCGCCGCCCACCCGGGGAACGCGGCGAGGAGACCTTCGTACAGATCCTTGTCGGTCAGCTCACGCGGGACCGGGCCCGCGTGGAAGAACGCGGCGTTGCCCGCCTTCAGCTTGCGGAGGTAGTCGAAGCCCTTCGCCTCGTGCTCACCGAACGCGACGAACTGGAAGAACAGCGGCAGCCGCGCCGCCTCGGCGAGGGCCTGGGTGGCCGTGCCCTTGACGTCCGGCGGACCGTCGGTCTGGAACACGACCAGCGCGGGCTCCGTGGCACCCGACTTCTCGTGGTGCGCGACGACCGCCTCGACGGCCGCGTGGTAGCTGGTGCGGCCCATCCGCCCGGCCGCCGCGTGCAGCTCGTCGACCTTTCCCTCGTACGAGTCGAGGCCGAGTTCACCGGTCGCGTCGATCTCGGTGGAGAAGAACACCAGGGGGACGGTCGCCTCCTCGTCCACGTGTGCGGCGAGCGCGAGCACCTGCTCGCCCAAGCTCTGCGCGGAGCCGTCCTTGTAGTACCCGCGCATCGACCCGGACCGGTCCAGCACGAGGTAGACCCGCAGCCTGGCACCGGCCAGCCCGTGCTTGCGGAGCGCGGCACCCGCGGCCTTGTACCCGGCGACCAGGCCGGGAGCGCGGGACCGGACCCGGGCGAGGCTGTACGCGGGCTTCGCGTCCGCGTCCGTGTCCACGTCCGTCTCGGAACCTGCGTCCGTTTCGATGTCCGCGTCCGCGTCCGCTTCGGCTTCGGTGTCCGTTGCCGCGTCCGCTTCGGTGCGCGCGTCCGTGGTGACGGGGGCGGGGACCACGGCCGCCGGGATCGCCTCGGGCTCGGGCTCGGCCTCGGCGGGTACGGCCGCCGACTCTTCGGCGGCGGGTTCGGCCGCGACGGCGACGGGCTCGGGGTCGGGCTCCACCGCTACAGCGACCGGCTCCGGCTCAACGGCGACCGGCTCGGGCTCGGGCTCGGCTTCGACCGGTACGGCGACCGGCTCGGGAACCGTGACGGCCTCCGCTTCGGCCACGACGGCCACCGGCTCGGGGTCCGCCGTAACGGCTTCCGGCTCCGGTACCGGCACGGCGACCGTCTCAGGGGACACCGCGACCGTCCCGGGGTCGGGCTGCGGCTCCGCGACAACGGCGACCGGCTCATCCCCGACGGTGACCGGCTCGATGACCACGACCGGCTCGGGCTCCGGCTCGGTCACCTCGGCCTCGACGGCGACCGGCTCGGCGGCCACGACCGGCTCGGGCTCCGTCACGGCTTCCGGCTCGGCGGCCACCGGCTCGACAGCGGCGACAACCTCCGGCTCGGACACGGCGACCGGCTCGGGCACAGCCACCGGCTCCGGCTCAGCCACGGCCACCGGATCGGGGGTCACCTCGGCCACCGGCTCCGGGGACTTCTCGGCAACCGGGGCCGGGGTGTCCGGGGTGTCCGGGGTGTCCGGGGTGTCCACGGCCGGGGCCGGGGCGTCGGGAACGGCGGCCGAGGTATCGGCGCCCGTACCCGGCGATGTGGCCGACGCCGGGAAATCCGTACCCGTCGACTGCGCCGGCAGGTCCACCCCCGTCGGCGGCACCCGTACCGGCTCCGCCGGACGCGGCACCGTGACGTTGTCGAACGCGGCGGAGACCAACTCGTCGGCGACGGACGACTGCGCGGGGACCTTCACCGCCGGGGCGTCGCCGGTACCGGCCGCCGGAGCGGTAGCCGTGTCCCCGGCCTCGGCGGTCCCGCCGGACGCGTCCCCCTCGGACCGCTCGGATCCGGCCGCCTCCGTGGCGCCCTCGCTCCCGCCGGACCCGGAGGTCCCGGTGGACGCCGCCGCGGGCACCGGATCGGGCCCCGTGGCCTGCGCGGGGACGGGCGCGGACTCCTGCTCAGCGGCCTGTGCCGGCGCGGATGCGGCGTCCGGCTCGGCACCCTGCGCAGGCACCTCGGCCTTCCGCGACCGCCCGAACACATCCCGCAGTCGACTAAGAATGCCCATGTGCGCAACCCTTCAGATGAGTTGTTCCGCCGATCCCTGGCCAGGACGGCCACGTAAGGTTAGCCAAACGCCCGGATGATCACCGGCCGACCCACCCCCGGGGCCCGGCGGCAGCCCCTGCCCTGCGCGCCGGATTCACCCCGCGTTCACGTTTCGTCCCTTTTCCCGCGATCGGGCCCGCCTAGTTTCACGGCGAAAGCACATACACCGGACGCACACCAAGGGGAGCGAGAAGTGCGCGAACTTCTGCCGATGATCGCCACGCACGCGGGCGGTCGCTCCGCCCTGACCTGTAGATACCGCTGCGGCGACGCCTGCTTCGGCGAGGTCCCGAACACCAGCGGCAACGAGTACGCGGGCGATGTGATCGCCGGAGCCCTGAGCCGTCGCGCGGTGATGCGCACGGCGGCCGTGGTGACGGTCGCCGCCGCCGCGGGCGGGACGGTCCTCGGCACGGGCGCGTCCGAGGCGCGGGCGGCCACCGTCCCGCAAGGCGCCGCCGCCGGACGCCACAAGCCGCGCGGCAAGGCGGCGCGCGGGCTGCGCTTCACGCCCGTCGCGCCGAACCGCGCCGACCAGGTCACCGTCCCCGAGGGCTACGGGCAGAACGTGGTGATCCGCTGGGGCGACCCGATCCTGCGCGGCGCGCCCGCGTTCGACCCGGACCGGCAGTCGGCGCAGGCCCAGGCAGGTCAGTTCGGTTACAACAACGACTTCCTGAGCCTGCTGCCGCTGCCCCGCGAACGCGGCCGTCAGGTGCTCGTGGCCAACCACGAGTACACCGACGAGATGCTGATGTTCCGTGGCTACGACCCGGCGAACCCGACCCGGGAACAGGTCGAGATCGCGTGGGCGGCGCACGGCCTTTCGGTCGTCGTGGTCGAGGAGCAGCGCCGGACGGGCAAACTCACGGCGGTGCCCCGGCACCAGCTGAACCGGCGGCTCACCCTCAGCAGCGAGTTCCGGCTGACCGGCCCGGTGGCGGGTGACCGCCTGGTGCGGACGAAGGCGGACCCGCGCGGGGTGAGCGTCCTCGGCACGCTCAACAACTGCGCGGGCGGCGAGACCCCGTGGGGGACGACGCTGCACGGCGAGGAGAACTTCAACCAGTACTTCGCGCACGCCGACCGCGTCACGGACCCGGTCGCGGCGGCCCGGCTGAAGCGGTACGGGATCTCGGGCGGTGCGTCGGAACGCAAGTGGGAACGGTTCGACGACCGGTTCGACCTGGTGAAGGAGCCGAACGAGGCCAATCGTTTCGGCTGGGTCGTGGAGCTGGACCCGTACGACCCCCAGTCGACGCCCCGCAAGCGGACGGCGCTCGGCCGGTTCAAGCACGAGGCCGCGGCGCCCCGGCTCACCCGGGACGGCCGTCCGGTCGTGTACATGGGGGACGACGAGCGGTTCGACTACTTCTACAAGTTCGTCTCGTCGAAGCGGCACATGCGCGGTAACAGCCGCATCGCGCACGCGCACAACATGACGCTGCTGGACGAGGGCACGCTGTACGTCGCGAAGCTGACGGGTGACTCGCCCGTCCGGCAGATCGACGGTTCGGGCACGCTGCCCGCCGACGGCGAGTTCGACGGCGGCGGTACCTGGATCCCGCTGGCGACGGCGAAGTCGCACGGCCGCGCGGTGTCGCACGTACCGGGGATGACCGCGCAGGAGGTGTACGTCTTCACCCGGCAGGCCGCGGATCTGGTGGGCGCCACGAAGATGGACCGCCCGGAGGACGTGGAGCCGTCGCCGCACAGCGGCAAGGTGTACGTGGCCCTCACCAACAACTCCGACCGCGGCAAGCCGGGGAAGGCGGGCGCGGACGAGGCGAACCCGCGCAGCCTCAACAAGCACGGCCAGGTGCTGGAGCTGACCGAGTTCTGGGACCGTCCGGACTCCACCCGCTTCGCGTGGAGCCTGTTCCTGGTCGCGGGCGACCCGGACGACCCGTCGACGTACTTCGCCGGGTTCCCCAAGGAGCGGGTGTCCCCGATCTCCTGCCCGGACAATGTCGCCTTCGACCCGCACGGCAATCTGTGGATCTCCACGGACGGCAACGCGCTCGGCACCCACGACGGGCTGTTCGGGGTCGCCACCCGCGGCGAACGCCGCGGCGAGCTGAAGCAGTTCCTCACCGTGCCGACGGGCGCGGAGACCTGCGGCCCGGTGATCCAGGACCGCCGGGTGCTGGTGGCCGTGCAGCACCCCGGGGAGGTGGACGGGGCGAGCGTGGAGAAGCCCGCGAGCACCTGGCCGGACGGTCCGGGCAGGCTGGTCCGTCCGTCGGTGGTCGCCGTGTGGCGCGCGGACGGCGGGGACATCGGGGTGTAGCCCACCTCCAGCAGACGGGACGGGCTCACGGCGTGTCGGCGGCCGAGGCGAGCGGGCTACGGGGGCGTCCGATACCGGGACGGTCCCGGCCCGCGAGCCACTCCCGGTACGCGGGTGCCTCCCGGGCCACCTCCCAGTAGGCGTCGGACAGATCGTCGTACACGGCCTCCAGCTCCGCCTCCGTCCGCGCCGCGAGGAACAGCCGTACGCCGATGGGGTCCCCGACCAGCGGTCGCACGGCGGTGTCGGGGCGCGGGCGGGTCGTCGGCTGGGAGACGGTGACCACCTCGCCGTCGGCGACGAGCGTGTACGCGGTGAGGTAGTCGCCGTGCAGCACCCGGGGGCTGAGCCCGGCGGCCCGCAGCACCCGGGACAGCGCGTCCCACTCCCCGTCGACGGTCGAGTCGACCATCCAGCGGTCGTCGGCGAGTTCGGTGAGGGCCACGGTGCGCCGGGCGGCGGCCGGGTGGTCGGCGGCGAGCGCCACGAACTGCGGTTCGCGTTCGACGAGGACCCGGGTGCGCAGCTCGGCGGGGAACCGCAGCGGGCTGCCCTCGACCTCGTGGACGAACGCCACGTCGAGCTGTCCTTCCGCGACCATCCGCAGCAGCGCGTTCGGGGACACGTCCATCTGGAGGGTGGGTTCGGTGCGGGGGTAGCGCAGCCGGAGCCTGCGGAGCCAGCCGGGCAGGGCGCGGCTGGCGGTGGAGCCGATGAGGAGCTGGGTGCCGTCGGCGGTGCGTCCGGCGGCGGCCCTGGTGTCGGTGACCAGGGCCCGCATCTCGGCGACCAGCGGGCGGGCCCGGCCGAGCAGCGCGCGGCCGAGCGGGGTGGGGCGGCAGCCCGTCCGCTCCCGGGTGAAGAGCGCTCCGCCGACCGCCTGTTCTATCCGGCGGAGCTGGGTGCTGAGGGTGGGCTGGGCCACGCCCAGGGCACGGGCGGCCTTGTGCAGACTGCCCGTGTCGGCGATGGCGCACAGCGCGCGGAGGTGCCTCACTTCGAGGTCCATGACAGTTGAGCGTAGAACCGCTCAGGTCGTCACACCAGACGTCCCCACCCGGCCACCCCGCCCCGGCACCCCCTCGTACCCCGCTGAACTGCGGCTTTCCGGGGCGGAGGTGACGTCAGGTGGCGCGGGGGCGGGGACGGTGGGGACGGCGGGTGGCGCGGGGGCGGGAGCCGGTGGGGACGGCGGTGGCGATGTGGCGCGGTCGGCGGGGGCGGCGGATGGCGCTCTGAACGCCGCCGGTGGGCGGACAGGCGGACGAGGGGGTCCGGACGGCGATAGCCCGGCGCTATCCCCGATTGCCATCATCCCGGCCGCGTCGAACTCCCCGACACTCACTGGAAGTTCGACCCCACCCTCCGAAGCAACGAAGCACACGAGGAGCCCCCCACATGAAGCCCCCCACAAGCTTCCTGTCCCCCGCGCTGGGTCTCGCCCTGGCCGCGGTCACCCTCGGTATGACCGCCGCCCCCGCGGCGGCCGGGGAGATCAGCACCCCCGAAGCGGCCGTCGCCGTGTCGTCGACGGAGTCGATAGCCCGCTACGAGGGCTCCGGCGAGGACAAGAAGGCGACCCGGGCCTTCTACGAGGCCGTACTGAAGTCGGTGGCCGAGAAGCGCGCGGCCAACCCGGGTGCGGCGGCCGTCACCGTCGTCTACAACGCGTCCCGCGCGCCCTCGTTCCGCCAGCAGATCGCGAGCAGCACGTCGATCTGGAACAGCTCGGTGTCCAACGTCCGCCTCCAGGAAGGGGCCAGCGCCGACTTCTCGTACTACGAGGGCAACGACGCCCGTGGTTCGTACGCGTCGACCAACGGTCACGGCCGGGGCTACATCTTCCTGGACTACCGGCAGAACCAGCAGTACGACTCGACCCGGGTCACCACCCACGAGACGGGCCATGTCCTCGGACTGCCGGACAACTACCGGGGCCCGTGCAGCGAGCTGATGTCCGGCGGCGGCCCCGGCACGTCGTGCCGCAACGCCTACCCGAACGCCAACGAGCGGGCCCGGGTGAACCAGCTCTGGGTCAACGGCTTCGCCAAGGCCCTGGAGAAGGCCGGCGCGACCCTCCCGAAGGCCGGCTGAACCCCGGCCGACCGACCCCGGACCGGCCCTGGCCGACCGTTCCGGACACCCCCCACAGGTGCGGGCCGCCCCTTCCTGGGGCGGCCCGCACCGCCTGTCCGTCCCGGTAACGGGTACGCCCACCGGCAGGGACCCGGAGCCGGATCACGTAGGCCCGCGTCCGCTCACGTACGCGGTGAGGCGATGGCGCGCGCGGCGGTGACCTCCCGCCGCAGCGGACACAGCACGCTGTCGTCCTCGACGGCGGAGAACTCGGGCCGGAACTCCCGCAGCACCGCGCTGGTCCGCAGATTCCCGGAGAGCGCGAGCAGCTCGCCCACCACCTCCGCGACCTCCTCCGTACGCGGCGGGTCCGCCCCGTGCCGTACCCGTACCCGCGCGCCGGTGGTCGCGTCCGCGATCCGCTCGACCGCGACGACCAGCGGCCACCAGGCCGCCGCGTGCCGCCCGGTGGGCGGCGGTTCGGTGAGCGCCCGCTGGAACTCGGTGCGGATGGCCGACAGGTCCCGGTACAGCCGCCGCCGTTCCCGGGCCCGTGCCACATGGTCCGAGTCGGGGGCGAACGCGCAGGTGATGTACGCGGCGGTGTCGTCGACGGCGTCGGCGAGCCGGTCACCGACCCGGGTGTGCCAGCTCTCCGGCCACAGCAGGTATCCGGCGACCAGGGCGATCGCGCAGCCCATCAGACTGTCGAGCAGCCGGGGGACGAGCAGCCCGACGCCCTCACGGTTGAGGATGTCGGACAGCAGCAGGATCACCGGGGTGATGGCGGCGGTCTGGTAGCCGTAGCCCCGGGCGGAGAACACCGGGACGAGCGCGCCGAGCACCAGCATCACCGGCACGTCCCACCAGCCGCGCGGCACCTGCGCGAGGACGGCCGCGGCGGCGACGAGCCCGACGACGGTGCCGCCCGCGCGCAGCACGGCCCGCGAGAACACCGAGCCGAAGTCGGGCTTCATGACGAAGGTGATGGTGAGCGCCACCCAGTACGAACGCGGTACGGGCACCAGCGAGACCAGGGCCTGCGCCAGCCCGATGCACAGGGCGAGCCGCAGCCCGTACCGCCAGGAGGCGCCGGACAGCAGGGCCGCGTGGGCGGTGGCGCGGGCCCGCGCGCCGAGGGCGGCGGGCCGGCCGAGCCGGTCCTCCAGGTCGCCGGGCCCGAGGTCGCGGCGGGCGACGACGTCGGCGGCGTGCGCGACGGCCTGTGCGGCGACGCGCGCGGCGGGCGAGTCGTGCGCGACGGGGTCCGGCCGTCCGGCCTCGGCGCGGCCCGAGGCGATGGCGTCGGCGAGGGTGCGCACGGCGGCCGGGATCGCGGGCGGCAGCGGGGTCGCCCACTGGTCGGCGGCGGGCGCGGACTCGGCGATGGGGGTGATGGCGTTGAGGGTGGCGACCAGCCGCACCAGGTCCGGCCCCCGGCCGTGGTAGCGGGCGCGATGGGCGAGGACGAGGTCGTACGCGCGGTTGAGGCTGGTCGTCAGCGCGACCCGGGTCTCCGGATAGCGCTCCGTACCGGCGGCTTCGAGCAGATCGGCGGCGGCGCGGTACGCGGCGGCGACCGCGGCGCGTTCGGGCACCTGGGCGCGCAGCGGCCAGGCGAGCAGCCCGAGGACGAGGACGAGCAGCCCGCCGCCCGCGAGCAGCGCGGGCGCCACCCACCAGGCCCCGGGCATGGGCAGTCCGGCGCCCACCACGGCGTTCAGCAGCAGCAGGAGTCCCGATACGGAGGCCACCGCGCCGATGCTGGACATCATCCCGGACACCAGCGCGACCCCGGTGACCACGCCGACGGCGACCCATCCGTGCCCGTACACCGCGGCCCCGACGGTCACCCCGACCGCCCCGAACAGCTGCGGCACGGCGATGTTGAGCACCCGCATCCGGTAGGCGTCGGCGGTGTCGCCGATGACCCCCGACAGTGCTCCTATCGCCGCGAGCGCCCCGTACTCGGGCCGCCCCACGGCCAGCCCGACGGCAAGCGGCACGACCAGCGCGACCGCGGCCCGCACGACCGCCGCCCACGGCACCGCGACAGGCTCCGACCGCACGGCCCCGACAAGCCAGGCGGGCGGCGCGAAACGGCTGCTGGATGAGGCCATGACGGCATTCTCCGCCATGGCGGGGCGCGTGCGGCGGTACGGCCGGGGCAGGTCCCGCCGGGGCGTCACGCTCCGCCGGGCCGGAGTTCACCCCCGCCGGTTCCGCGCCGAGAGGATGAGACCGTCGAAGTCGACGGGGCGCCAGCGGTCGCGGCCCGCTGTGCGTACGGCCCAGCCCTGTTCGTTCGTCGCGGGCTCGACCCGGACGACCTGGTGGTGACGCGCCGGCAGTACCCACCGCAGGTCTGGGCCGCCCTGCTCCGACGGCACGGCTTCGTGAACCTCGACGCACAGGCGGTCGCCGCCCCCGAACCGGACGGCCGGGCCACGCTGCTGGTCCGGGGCGAACGGCCCGCGTATCGCGTACACCGGCACGCCCCACGCTGAGCACGCCCAGGAACCCACTCCCCCGAGTGAACGTGTGGCCGGGCTCAGCGAACGCCGGGCCGGGGACCGTCAGCCCAAGGACACTGGCCCTCCCGTAGAGAGCGTGAGGAGGCCCGGAGTTGGCGAAGTCGTTCACCACCACCATCGGCGGCAGCAAGGTCGAGCTGCCCGGCACGATCCGTACCATCCGTGAAGCGCTGGCTCCGGAGCTGGTCGACGCCTTCATCGAGGACGTGGAGGACGCCGGGCCGGACGAGGTCCCCGGAGTTCTGGCCCGATGGGCGCTGCGTACGCCTCAAGCCCATGACCCGGGTGAGGAAGAGCAAGTCGCCCGCATCCTCGACGGGGATACCTCAGGCCTCGTCTACGCGGACGAGGGCGACGAGTGCGGGAGCGCCGGGTGAGCTTCCGGATCGCCTGTAGGGACGACCTGCAACTCCGCCCCAACTCATAGCCTTTGCACCATGGCGACATCCGCAGAGCCCAAGTACCAGGGCCTGATCTTCGACTTCTTCGGAGTCCTGACCTTCAACATGGTCGAAGTGATCTCGTACTTCGAGGACCGGGAGGGGCTCGCGAGGGGAACCTTCCTTCGCGGCTGGGCCGATCCACGAGGACAGGAGCTCTTCCGGCGGCTGGAACTCGGGGAGATCACCCAGACCAACTGGAACACCGGCTTCGCCGCCCTGATCGGCGTCGCGCCTGACGACCTGATGGCCAGGTATCTTCACGACGCCTTCCCGGCCCACCACGTGCTGAAGGTGGCGCGGCAGGCACGGGCCGCCGGGATCAGGACGGCTGTGGTGTCGAACAGTCTCGGACGGGAGCCGTACGACCCCTACGCGGGTTTCGACCTGGAGCGCTCCTTCGACGCGGTGGTGCTCTCCGAGGAGCACGGAGTGCGCAAGCCGGACGCCGCCATCTTCCGCCTGGCGCTCGACGAACTCGGTGTGCCGGCCGAGCGGTGTCTGTTCGTCGACGACAGCGAACAGAACCTCGCCGCCGCCCACCGGCTCGGCATCACACCGCTGCTGGCGCTGGACGAGGTGGTTGCGGCCCGACGCCTCCGCGAATTGCTCGGGCTGACCGACGAGTAGGAACCCGTGTACGGACCCGCTTCCGTCGCACGCCGCACGGTGCCCGGTCCCGTTGGTGTGGTCGTGTGCGCGGCACCCGTACGCGGCATGGCGGATCGGTGCGCTCGGCGGAAGGATCACTTCATGAGGATTCTGGTACTGGGCGGAACGTGGTTCCTGGGCAGGGCTGTCGCCGTGGCGGCGGTAGACCGCGGCTGGGACGTGTCCGTGTTCAACCGGGGCAGGTCGGGAAGCACCCCGGACGGCACACGGGCGATTCAGGGGGATCGGACGAACGTCCACGACTTGGCGAAGCTGGCAGGGCGCGGCCCGTGGGACGCGGTGATCGACACGTCGACGTCCGAGCTCGCGCCTCGCGATGTACTGGCCGGAGCACACGCCCTGCAACCCGTTGCGGACCGGTACGTCTACGTCTCCACGGTCAGCGCCTACCAGGGCTGGCCCGCCGAAGCGCTCACCGAGTCATCAGTCCTGCTGGACGCCCCCGCCGATGCCGACGCCGACTTCGGACGGCTTCCGGACGGCTGGAAAGGGCCGGACCTGCACTACGGCCGTCAGAAGGCCGGGGCCGAGCGGGCGTCCGTGGCGGCGTTCGGCCCCGACCGGGTCTCGGTCCTGCGCCCCGGGGTGATCCTCGGACCCGGGGAGTACGTGGGCCGTCTGCCCTGGTGGCTGCGCCGTGCCGAGCGGGGCGGCGCGATCCTGGCACCAGGTGAGCCGGGCCGGACCATCCAGCCCGTCGATGTCCGCGACGTGGCCGCCTTCGCGCTCGACCAGGCTGCGGCGACGACCGGCGGCGCCTACAACGTGACGGCGCCGATCGGCCGGGAGACGATGGGCGGCTTCCTCGAAGCGTGCCTGGAAGTCACCGCCGGTGACGGGCACCTCGTGTGGACGCCCGACGACGTGCTGGAGGCCGCGGCGGTTCGGCAGTGGACGGAGCTCCCGCTGTGGCGCACGCAGGCCGGGGTGTGGAACATCGAGTCGTCCCGAGCGCGGGAGGCCGGGTTCGCGTGCCGACCGCTGTCCGAGACCGTCCGCGACACCTGGCGATGGCTGAGCGAAGGCGGAACACCGGTCGCGCACCCCCGGTGGGCCAAGCACGGCATCGACCCGGTGAAAGAGGCGGAGATCCTGGCCCGGTCGTAACGGTGTGCCCTCACGAGCCGCACCCGTGCCCGCCCCACGTGCGGCGAAGGGCTTTCAAGCCGCCCGCAGCGGCCTGATCATCGAGGCGAACACCGGGGAGTCCGGGAAGGGCTGCTGCTCGCCGAACTTCGTGTATCCCCACGCCTCGTACACGGCCTGGACGGCACCCTCCCCGGCGGCGGGGTCGACCAGCAGGGTCACGCGTTCCTCGGTACGCCGGTCCAGCCACGCCTGATGGATCTGCCGCGCGACACCACGGCCACGCCACTGCTTCCGTACGACGATCTCGTTGAGGGCGGCCGTACGGGAACCCGTCTCGTCCGTCGACCCCGGAGGCACCGGCGTCGTCATGGAACGCCACCAACGGGTGTCCGGCCCGAGCGGCATACCGAACGCGAATCCCACCGGGACATCCCCTTCATGGCCGACGACCGCGGACCATCCCGGGCGGGACGCGTAAGCGGTCAGCCGTTCGTCGAACCGGTCCACGGTGTGGAAGGGGCCCGTGAGACCGAAGTCCCGGTGCCGCACCTCGGCGTGGATGTCGAGGATGGTCTGCCTGACCTCGGGCAGGGTCTCGGCCGAGTAGTGCGTGAGGTCGATCATCGGGTTCCTCTCCATGAGCTTCATGAGCTCCATGAGCTGGCTGCGGCTACGGCTACGGCTACGGCTACGGCTACGGCTACGGCTACGGAAGGGTGCGGAGCATGACGGCGAACAACGGCGAGTCGGCGAACGGTCGCCGCTCCCCGACCTTCCGGTAACCCCACCGCTCGTACAACGCCTGGACCTTGGGGTGTTCGGAATCCACCGACAGCACGGCCAGCGACTCCGTCCGCCCCACGAGCAAGGCGTCATGGAGGCGCGCGGACAGCCCGGTCCCGCGCCACCTCGCGCCGACAGCGAGTTCGGACACGCCGTAGGTGGCGGTTTGCCCGGTCGGCGGCTCGGTGTGGCCGCGCCACCATTCACGCCCGTCGGCCAGCGGAGCGCCGTACACGAAGCCCGCCGGTGCCTCACCGTCGTACGCGATGACGCAGGTGAAGCCGGGGCTGCCCGTCCAGTGGTCCACGAACCAGGGGAACCGTGCCGTGAAGGGGTCTCCGGGGTCGCTCTCCGGGAGGGCGGCGTGGATGTCGATGAGGGTCTGCCGGATGGCGGCCCGGTCGGCGTGTGTGTAGTGGCGCAGGGTGATCGCGCTCAAGGTCAGCTTCCTTTCGCGTTCATCAGCTCGGTCCAGTCGCGGGCCTGCACGGACGTCGGAGCACGGCGCACGAGCTCGCGTCGGTAGTCGCCCAAGGCCGTGCGCATACGTGCGGGCAGCGGTGTGCCGTCCATGATGTCGAAGACGGACGCGGCCGTCGTGTAGGAGAGTTCCACGTCGTCTTGTTGTAGTTGCGCGGTGGCCATCCGTGTGGTGATGAGGCCACGGTTGCGGCGGAATCGGGGCGGGAGTGCGGCGAGGGCCTGATGGGCTGACGCTTCGGCCTCCTCGGGAGCACCCAGTTCGAAATGCACAACCGCGCTGAGCGCCCAGAGTTCGGCGGAGCCGTAGAAGTCGAGCCATGAGGGCCGGGGCGCGTCGAGCGTGGAGGCGGTCTTGGTCAGGGATTCGCCAGCCCGACCGAGTTGGCGCAAGGCTGACTGCTTGTCTCCCGCGCCCGCATGGGCAACGGCAGAACGCGCATGTGCGAGAGAGGCGAGCAACGGATCCCGCCTCGCGACAAGGGCTTGAGCTGCCTCAGCAGCCGCTATCGCGTCGGCGTGCCGAGATTGGCGGAACGAGACCATCGACATCACGTTCCACACGGAGAGCTGCGCGTAGTGGTCCTGCGACATGCCCGCCAACACGGTAGCTCGGGCCAGGTGCGAGTGGGCACGGTCGAAGTCACGGGAGTCGAAGCATGCCCAGGCCGCGCGAGTGGTGTATTCGGCGCCGATGCCATGGAGCCGCTTGCGGATGCGCTGTGTGGCACTGCGCTCTTGGAGTCCGAGTGCCCGCTGTGCACCGGCAATAGCGGCGTCCTCCAAGGACTTGTGGCCGCCTCGACGGTCATCCATCAGAGTGAGGTGGTCCAGGTCCTGGCGTAGGCGCTGCACATCGGAAATGCCGACCTGGGAACTGGCCAGTACGGGTGGCGCAGGAGCGGTCGGACCCCCGCTCGTCGGCGCTGAGGACATGTCGGGTAGCGCCGCGCCTGCGGTGATGGCTGCGGCTGCGGTGGTGAACCGGCGTCGCTTCACAGATCCCTCCACGAAGGCTTGGCGGACGAGTACCGCCGACCTGGGTGGGGGCTTCTGGAAGCCCAGTTCGGCGAGTTCACATCCGAATTCTTCTTCGAGTGCGCGCCTTTGTCTCGCCTGCGGCCACCGCGTTTTTCCAGTCAACCAGTTCCGGATATGGCGGTCCTGGAGGGTCCCGTACCTCCCGGTGAAGCCTTCGATGCGCTTGTTCAGCGATTCTGCGAGCTCGTGTTGCCTCATGCCACGCGCTTCCATACGGGCGGCGAGTAAGTGGTTCCGCGACATGCACACACCGTAGCCATCCCGTCACAACAGCGAAGACCGTTCTGGCAAGAATTGCCGGTCAGCGGACGCCCGGCGTCCCGCCGTATTGCCTGTCGAACTCCGTTGTCCGCTCGTTGAATTGGCACACCCACTCCCAGAGCCGCCCGGTCGGCTCACGCCAGGAAGGGCAGCCATGGGCCTGACCCGATCTCCCGCCGGAACCGCGGCACTGAACAACGACGAGTGGTCGATGACCTACGCGATGGTGCCGCGCGTCGTGTCGCTGGCGCGGCGTCACACCCAGCGGTTCGTGGAACGGGTCGGCTGGAAGGGTGACGCGGATGTGGCGGTGCTCGTGGTGTCCGAGCTCGTGACGAACGCCGTCCGTTACGCACGGGTCCCAGGCCGTGCCCTGACGCTTCGGCTCCGCGTCCAGGAGTGCGGCGGCCTCCTCGTGGACGTGTCCGATCCGCTGCCCGACTTCCCGTGCTTCGACGAGGACACCACCCGCGCGGACGACGAGGGCGGCCGGGGGCTGCCGCTGGTCCGTCTGCTCTCCGAGCTGTCCTGGCGCCCCGACCCGGACGGTCGCGGGAAGACGGTCCGCGCGTGCTTGCCACCGTCCCCCGGGTGACAGATCCCGCTCCGGCCGGACCCATGACCGCGATCCCGTGTCACGACACGTCCCGGCGACGGGGCGGGCCCAGCCGGGCTGCTCCAACCGAACTTCCAGGAAGAACGATGACGACCACGAGGCTCTGCGACGACTGCCAAACCACCATCCGATGGTGGCACCACCCCTGCGTGCGCCGGATCAACTTCTCCGCCTCCGGGCCCGGAAGCCGCTCCTATATGCACCGGTCCTGCGCCGAGTACTGGGCGATCTCCTGTGCCGCGTGCGTGCGGGCACGGATCTTCGGCAGGCCCGAGCAGGAGCACCGCTGCTACGACACCACCCGGGTGCCGAGGTTCTTGCCCCGGAGCCGCCTCTGCCCGTGTTCCTGCCGGACCGGCCGCCGCTGGACGGGCGGAAGGCGGCGGCACTCCTGAACACCTTGCTGCCCCCTATGCCGGTCAGGAACTGGATCGAGGCCGAGACCGATATGCCCCTCACCGACGCCACCGCCACGGCCACCGCCGACGAACTCGTAGGAGCGACCCCGTGACCACCCATCCCGAACCCGAGGCCCGGATGCGGGCGCTGGCCGCCGATCTCGTACGCGACGGCTCCATCCGTTCACCGGAGTGGGAGAGCGTCTTCGCCTCCGTGCCGCGTCATCACTTCGTGCCCCGGTGGTACGAGGCGGCCACCGATCCACGGGGCATCACCGTATGGAACGAGCGCGACGACACCGACCGTGAGGCATGCCTGAGGACGGTCTACAGCGATGCCACGCTCGTCACCGGCCTCGAACCCGGTACGTCCGAGCGGGTCGGTGACCGGGCCTGGACCGGGGTGGCCACCTCGTCCAGCACCCAGCCCGGACTCATGGCCGGGATGCTCGAAGACCTGCGGGTCGGTGACGGTCATCGGGTCCTGGAGATCGGTACCGGCACCGGGTACAACGCCGCGCTGCTGTCCGCCCGGCTGGGCGACCATCTCGTCCATTCCATGGACATCGCCCCTGAGCTGGTGGAAACGGCGGGCCGACGACTTGCGGCGCTCGGCTTCCGTCCCGCGCTGGCCCATGGGGACGGGCGTGCCGGGTTCCCCGGGGGTGGCGGTTTCGACCGGATCATCGCCACCTGCTCGGTCCCCCGGCTGCCGGACGCCTGGATCGGGCAGCTCCTCCCCGGCGGGTCGATCCTGAGCGACCTCGATCTCGGCATCGCGGGCGGCCTGATGCGCTTCACCCCCGAGGAGGACGGAACCGTGCTCGGTCGCTTCACCGTGACCACCGGACAGTTCATGCCGGCCCGCGCCGATGCCCTCTCGTACGGACAGGCCCCCCGGGTTCCCTACGCCCCGGACTCGGGGAAGCGGCCCTCACGCGTCACCGCCGACGCCATCCGGGGCGCCTATCCGTTCCGGCTGCTGCTGGCCTTCGCCCTGCCCCGCGCGGAGCTCGTCCATCACACCGACGACGACGGCACCTGGTCCGTCCAGCTCCAGACCTCCGAAGGGGCCTGGGCCCGGGTGCCCCTCGGCGGGGAGTCGTACGTCACCGAGGGCGGTGACGGTGCGCTGTGGCGGGAGGCCGAGGCCACCTGGAGCTGGTGGAACGAGCAGGGGCGGCCCGGCCTCGACCGCTTCGCCGTCGTCCGGAAGCCCGACGGACGGATGCACGCCCGCTGTCTGTCCACACAGGCACGCTGGGACCTGGGTACCTGACGCGCGAGGGACCCCGAGGTACCGGTCGCTCCGAAGTCCGACCGGGCCCGGGAACGGTGCACTTCAGAACTGTCGAGGGGGCGCTTGTGGCACGTCTGGTGCTGTGGGACATCGATCACACGCTGATCGCGACGGGCGGTGTGGGCCGTGAGCTGTCGGCTGCGGCGTTCGAACAGGTGCTGGGCATCCCGATGCGGGAACAGGCGACGGTCGACGGCCTGACCGAAGCTGTCATCTTCCGGGAGACCGCCCGGTTGCACGGCGTGGACAGCGACCGGGCCATGTTCGAGCGGTTCGCGGCTGCCCTGGCCGAGGAGCACGTCCGGCGCGCCTCGGACCTGCGCGAGCGGGGGCACGCCCTCCCCGGGGCTGCGGAGGCCCTCGCCGCGCTCGCTGCGGCGGGGGTTCGGCAGACCGTCGTCACAGGGAACGTACGAGCCGTCGCCGGGATCAAGCTCGCCGTCTTCGGACTGGATCGGCACATCGACTGGGCCGTCGGAGCCTACGGGGAGGATGCCGACCTGCGGCCCGCGCTGGTGCGTATCGCCTTGGCACGCGCCGAGGCTTCCCCGGTCGACGCGGTCGTGATCGGAGACACTCCCGCCGATATGGCGGGGGCCCGCGCCAACGGGGTCCCGGTGATCGGTGTGGCGACCGGCCGCTCCGACCCACGGTCTCTTCAGCGCTCCGGAGCCGACACGGTGCTCATGGGCCTGGACGACACCGACGGCCTCGTGGAGCTGGTGCTCGGTACCGGGTGACACGTCCGGGCCGGGGTGGTCTCGGCTGTTACGTTCGACGGGTGCGTCCTCGCGGGACGTGGCCGCGTCCCGGGCGGGCGTGTGGCGAGCGGTGAGGAGCGGGACGTATGCGGGTGGACCACTGTGGTGACGGCCCCTACGACGGTGCGGGGTCGGTCGCGTGATGGCGCGGAGCAAGCTCATCCAGGAGCTTCGGCGGGACGGCTCCGCCCATACCGCCGCGACCGCCGCCGCGCTCGTCGAGGACTACGCCCATCAGCTCGCCGTCGAACTGCGGGACACCGGGCACCGGGAGGCCGCCGACCTCATCGACCCCCGCGCGGGACAGTGCGTGTGCGGGGCGCCCTCCGGCGACGACCAGGAGAGCGCGGAGATGCGCCGGTACTGGCAGCACTCCCGGTCGTGCTCCCTGGGGGAGTGACCCCGGCGCCCACCCCCGACGCCCACCCCGACGCAGTCCCCCGTACCCGCCCCGACATCCGCCTCGGCGCCCGCCCCGACACGCCTCCGGTACGCCCCCGGTTCGGACCGCGCCGGGCAGGTCCGCCCATCTGCCCGAGGAGACCCACCCGCCCCGGGCGGCCCACCTGGCCCGGGGAGACCCACCCGCCCCGGGGCGGGCCTTGGGCGCCGGTCACACCAGGCGGCGGATCTCTCCCCGGACGCGGTAGAAGCCGCCGCTGGACGGGTGGAGCGCGTCGACCACGTAGCGGGCGCCCGGCTCGCGTATGCCGCGCGGGAACTGGACGTTCCAGTCGGAGTCGTAGCCGTCCGAGACGACATGGACGCGGACCCGCGAGCCCTGCTGGACGCACTCCACGACGATGCCGCCCGCCGGGGCGACGCTGACCGTGGCCAGGGCGGTGGGCGACGCGGCGGGCGTGTAGGTGGGCAGGGCGGCGGCGGACTTGATGTCACGGGCGACGGGCACCGTGCCGTGCTGGGCGGCGGCGATCGCCGCGTCCGTGGCGTCCACGCACACCAGCGAGCCGTCGGTGGTGACCATGTACAGCCGCTCGTCCAGGTACTGCATCGACAGGGCCGAACCGCTGCCCGTGCCCAGCTTCCACAGCCGGTTGCCCGCCGCGTCGAAGCAGTACACCGACGACGACGAGTCGCCCGCGAAGACATACGCGCCGCCGGGGGCCGTGGCGCAGGAGTACACCGAGGCGTCGCAGCGGTAGGTGGCGAGGATCTTGCCGGAGTCCTTGGACAGCCGCTGCACGACGTTGCGTGAGGTGCCCGCGTACACCTCGTCGTCCTCCTGCCAGCCGAAGAGGACCCCGCCCTGGGTCGGGGTGTGCCACAACTCGCCGGTGCCGTTGGCCGCGTACGCCGTGACGCCCTTCTGGTGGCCGTGGTAGACGCCCCGGCTGTCGGCGCGGACCATCCATCCGTAGTCGCCGGAGGACTTGCGGGACCACTGGTGCTCGTCCTCGTGGTCGATGACGGTCAGCCCGCCCTTGGCGTCGGAGACATCGAGAACGCCCTCGTGGATGTCCAGCCAGAAGATGTCCACATCGGGGGTGATCGTGTACGCGCCGTACGGCAGCTTCGAGGACAGGTCGTACACCGTGCCGTCGTCGCAGCCCGCGTAGATCCAGAAGTCGTCGGCGACCAGGCACTTGACCCCGTCGGGCAGGGAGTAGCGGGCGAGGACCTCGCCGCCGTGACTGAGCGTGTAGACATCGCCCGACTGGTTGCCCACCCAGCAGCGGTCCTCCGCGATGTGGATGCCGAACGCCGCCGACCCGGTGCGGAACCGCCACAGCACCGGGGCGACCGAACGCGCCGTCGACGGGGCCGAGGTGACCTGGCGGCGGGTCACCGCACGGGCCGCGCGACCGCCCCGCACCGCCGGGGCGTACCCCTTGCGGACCTTCTCGCCGAGCTTCTTGGCCGCCGCGGCATGCGCCTTCTCGACCGTGGGGAACGACGACACCTGGGTCTGTCCGTCGGCGCCGATCCTGCCGTAACGCACCGAGACGACCGTCCCGTCGACGGTCACCTCGTAGAACTTGTGGGCGCCCGCGCCCTCCTGCGACAGCTCCAGATACGTCGTCGAAAGCGACATGACAGACCCCTCCCCCAGGACGGAACGGACGATTCCTGTACGCCTGTTCCCACTGCCAAGAACACTAAGGGTCACCACTGACAGCCGCCCAGCCCCCTCCCGCCACCTGTGGATAACTCCGCACAACGGTTCCCACCGTTCCTCAGCGGCCCGGCCCGACCGGCGACCTGTGGACAACCTGCCCGCGCGTCCGGCATGGCCGCGCCCCCGCCCCCCGTAACCGCCCCGCCCCCCGTGACCAGCGCCCCCGTACCCCGTAACCGCCCCGCGCCCTACGTACCGCCCTACTCCCCGGCCGACGACTCCGCAGGCGCCACATCCGGTACCGCCACCGGGACCGACCCCCCGGCGAGGGACCGCGCGCCCGCGACGCCCACCAGGGACGCCGCCACCGCCTGCCGCACCGGGATCAGCGGGGGCGCGCCGTCCTCCACGGTCGCCCGGAACGCCGTGAGCAGCAGCGCCGTGCCCTCCGCCGCGCGTTCCACGGTCCGTCCGCCGAGGGTCAGCGGCGGCGGTACGCGTTCCTCGTCACGTACCGTCGCGGCGGCGCCGGGAGGCGCGGTCCAGCTCTCGCCCCGTACCCGTACCGACCACGCGCGTGCGCCCGGCGCGCGCACCGACTCCGCGAGCCCGCGGGTGCCCCGGACGCCCACCCAGCTCCAGTGGCTGTCCGGTTCGCCCTGGAGGAAGCCGTGCCGGGTGACGGCGAGGGCGCCGCTGGACAGCCGTACGGTCATGACGACCGCCGCGCGGGGGTCGGCCTCGTCCACGGTGAACGCGGAGACCTCGACGGGCCACGCGCCGGTGAGCGCGAGGACGGGGGAGAGGGTGTGCGTGCAGTACGCGGTCGGTGCGAGACGGCCCCGCCAGTGGTCCGGGTCGCCGATCAGCGCGTCGACCGCTTCCGGCGCCATGCCGTGCAGGTAGTCCGCCTCGATCAGCGAGATCCGGCCCACCTCACCGGCGTCGACGGCCGCGCGGATCAGCCGGACATGCGGGTGCAGGACGTAGTTCTCGGCGAACGAGTAGGTGGCCGTGGAGCGTTCCGCCGCCGCGATCAGCCGCCGCCCCTCCGCCTCGTCCGCGCACGCCGCAGACTCCGACAGGACGTGGACGCCGTGCTCCAGGAAGGTGACGGCGAGCGGCGCGTGCGCGTAGAAGTCGTTGGCCAGGACCACCGCGTCCAGGCCGAGGTCCAGCAGGTCCTCCCAGCGGGCGGTGCTCAGCGCGTCCGGCAGCGTTTCCCGGGCGGCGGCCCGCCGTGCCTCGTCCCGGTCGCAGACGGCGACCACGTCCATGCCCACCCGGCGGCACCAGTCCGCCAGGTGGAGCCCCATCATCCCGAGTCCGACGATCCCTGTGCGCATACCCATACGGGCAGCGTCACACGGGTGCGGGGGGCGACCGCAACTCCTTTACGCCGTAAGGCTGTTCGCCTACGACTGCTCTCGTACGACTGCTCTCGTACGGCCGTTCCCGGGTGGCCGTTCCCGGGTGGCCGGCACGCGGCCGGTCGGCCCTACTCCGCCCGCGCCGCCCCCGGGGTCTCGTGCAGGGTGAGGTCGACGACGACCGTGCGGTGGTCGGTGTCGCCCAGGTCCAGGAAGCGGGCGCCGCTCGCGGCGAACTCCTCCGACACCAGGACGTGGTCGATCTGCGCGCCGATGAGCCGGGCGGTCGACGCGGGCCAGGTCGCGGTGCGGGAGGCGTCCGCGATCCGGGCGCCGTCGCGCAGCCCGGTGTCGAGGAGGCGGCGGAACGCGGCGTGGTCCTGGGTGGCGTTGAAGTCGCCCGCGACGATCGTGGGACCGTCCCCGGCGGCGGCGAAGTCGTGCAGCGCGTCGAGTTCGCGCCGCCAGGTGCCGAGTTCACCAGGCAGCGGGGGCATGGGGTGGGCGAGCTGGAGCCGGACCGGACGGCCCTTGACCTCGGCCACCGCGCCGGGCATGCCGAGCGTGCTGCCGGGGATGCCGCCGGTGCGGCGCAGCGGGGTGCGGCTGAGGATCGCGGAACCCGCGGCGCCGTACTCCTCGACGGCCGAGCTGTGCGGGTAGTCGCCGCCGAGCTTTCCGCGCAGCGCCGCGAGGCAGCCCGGGTCGCACTCCTGGACGAAGAGGAGGTCGGGGCGTTCCCGGCCGGCCGCCTTGATCAGGGCGTCCGTCGCGCCGCCGTACTCGACGTTGGACGTCATGACCCTGAGCCGGGCGAGCGCTTGGCCCGCCGGGTCGGAGACCTTGCCGTACGGCTCGGTGTACCAGGCGACCGCGCCGAGTGCGAGGACGCCCCACACCAGTCCGGTGCGCCAGCGCGCGAGCACCGCGAGCAGTAGGGCGAGCGCGGTCGGCGCGAGCAGCCAGGGCAGGAACGCGAGGAGCTGCGGTACGGGGGTGACCCCGTCCACGTCCGCGATCCGGCAGCCCATCACGACGCTGACACCGAGGAGCAGCAGCCCCGCGAACCAGGCCCCGGCGCCTGCCCGACGGCGCCCTTCGTACGGCGGGAGCCCGGGGAAGGTGCTCCCGTCGCTCCGTGTGGCCGTGGCCATGTCCACCTTCGCCTTTCCCGCGTGTGCGGCGCGCCGCGGGTCCTGTGCGCCCCGTGCGCGCCTCCCGGGCAGGTTACGTACCGCCTGAATCCTCCCTCAAGGACGGCGGGACGTCGGTGACGGTTGCCCCCGCGGGCTCCCGGTGCGCGCGGCCGTCGGAGTCGACGGCGGGTTCCGGCAGGTCAGCGGGCCACGGCAAGGGCATCGGGGTGCCGATGGCGATGGCGTCGGGGTGGGGGACGGCGTGGGTTTCGGGATGGCTGACGGGGTGGTGCGCGGGGTCCGGTGCGGTGCCCTGGGTGGGGGCCTGGGTGGGGGCCTGGGCGGGGGCCTGTCCCCCGGTGGCGGTCCGGGCGCCGCGTACGCCCTCGAAGCGGCCCGCGGCCCATGCGGTGAGCGCCACGACGACACCGGCCGTGAGGATCACCCACGCGGCGGTGCGCAGTGAGCCGGTGAGCGCGTCGAACACGGCGCCCGCCGCCGCGCGGGACACATGCGGCGGCAGGTCCGCGAGGGTCACCTCCCGGCAGACGGCGATCCCGGCGGCGAGCACCGCCGCGCTCGCCGCCGCGCCGAGGGCGGTCGCGGTGACGGCGCGGCGGCGGACCGTCGCGAGCAGGATGCCGCCGAGGGCGAGCAGCACGGACACGGCGGGCAGCCAGACCCCCGCGAATTCGAGCATGTGGAACCCCTTCCGCAGGCGCTCCGGTTCCTCGCCCCGGAGCACGGTGACGACCGTGGGCTCGACCGGGATGCGCCCGGCGAACGGGACCCCGTCGTGGACGAGTCGCTCCTTGACCCGTTCGGTCACGGGAGCGAGGTCGATGGTGACGCTCTCGCCGTGCTGTTCGCGGACCGCGCGCATCACGACGTCGTGCGCCGCGCGGTTCGCGGCGTCCCAGCCGGCGCGGTACGCGTCGGTGCCGGTGAACGAGCCGACGGCGTCCCGGACGAACAGCCGGACCGTCCGCTCCTGGAGGGGGCCCCGGTCGACCTCGCGCATGATGCCCGCGGTGACGGCGTCCGCGAAGGCGTCCCGGACGCCCGGTTCGGTGGCCAGGGGGGCCATCGCCGCGGTGTACGCGTCGGGGTCGCCTATTTCGAGGCGTGCCCAGGTCGCCAGCGCGCCGAGGGGCAGCAGGGCGCAGGCCGTGGCGGTCAGCGTGGCGGCGAGGGCGCCGCGGGCTGTTGTTCGGGGCACGGTTCCACGGAAGTCCTCCGGACGGGTGGGCGCGAGTGGGGTGCGTCGTTCGGGGGGTTCCGGGCCCCGATGGACGCATCTGGCACGCGGGGGCGTGCGGCTCGTGCTAATCGCTTCCGCGGGGGTGTCGGTTTTCGTCGTCCGTCGTCCGTCGTCCGTCGTCCGTTGTCCCTGTCCCTTGTCCGTGCGGGTGCGTGGTGCCTTGCGGCACGGCACTGGGGTTTGTCCGGGTGCACGTATTCACGGCTGTGCGGGTCGCTCGTGGGTGCGCAGTTCCTCGCGCCCCTGGATGCTGCCCCAGCCGGTTGTCCGTCGGGTGCGGGGCGGCCCTCGTCTTTGCGCAGTTCCCCGCGCCCCTTCGGGGTCGCCTCGGGTGCACGTATTCACGGCCGTGCGGGTCGGCCGCGCCCCTGGATGCTGCCTCAGCCGGTCGTCCGTCGGGTGCGGGGCGGCCCTCGTCTCTTGCGCAGTTCCCCGCGCCCCTTCGGGGTCGCCTCAGGTGCACGTCCCCACGACCGTGCGGGTCGGCCGCGTACCTGGATGCTGCCCCAGCCGGTCGTCCGTCGGGTGCGGGGCGGCCCTCGTCCTTTGCGCAGTTCCCCGCGCCCCTTCGGGGTCGCCTCAGGTGCACGTCCCCACGGCTGTGCGGGTACTCCGGGGGTGCGCAGTTCCCCGCGCCCCTTCGGGGCCCGCCTCGGGTGCACGTATTCACGGCCGTGCGGGTCGTTTCCCCGCGTCCCTTCGGGGTCACGGGGCCTTTGTCCGGCGTACCCGGCGGCGGCGGGGTGGCCGCTGTGCGGTCTCCCACGGGGGGCCGCCCGGTTCCTCCTCGTCCCAGAACCCCGTCCCCGCCTCCGTCCCCGTACCCCGCACCGCGAAGATCGTCGTGTCGTCGCCGAGGTGTCCGTTGCAGTGGGCGAGGGTCGCGTCCCGGACGAGGGTCACCAGCCGTTCCGGCCGGGCGTTCTCCGGATCGGCCGCCACCATCCCGGTGACCGCCTGGAACAGCGGGAAGAAGACGCCGTGCGCGTCGCGGGCCTCGGTCACCCCGTCGGTGACCAGGAGCACCGTCTCGTCGGGGCGGACGGCCACCCGCTGGACGAGTGCCGGGCTGTCGGAGAGGTCCCCGAGGCCGAGCGGCAGCCCGTCGCCGGGGACGAGTTCGCGGACCCCGGCGGGGCTGACGAACAGCGGCGGCTGATGGCCGAAGTTGACGATCTCCAGCCGGGACCCGGGCCGCTCGGACGGCGGGAACCCGAGCAGGACCGCGGTGGCGAACCGGTCGCCGTCGTCGCGGCCGACCCGCAGACAGTAGTAGCGGTGGCGACGCATCCGGGTCTCCAGCCGCTCCGCGACGGTCGACAGCCGTGGCTCGTGGTACCCGGACTCCCGGAACGAGCCGAGCAGCACCGCCGCCCCGTCGACCGCGCCGAGGCCCTTGCCCTGGACGTCCCCGAGCAGGACCCGGGTGCCGTGCCGGCTGGGCTGGATGTCGTAGAAGTCGCCGCCGACCTTGGCGACGCTGTCCGCCGCGAGGTAGACGGCCGCGTGGTCGAGTCCGCCCCAGCGGGGCGGCAGCGGGCGCAGCACGGTGAGCCGGGTGGTGTCGGCCACGTCCCGCATGTGCAGGGCCCGCCGTTCGTTGCGCAGCCGTACCCAGCTGGCACCCGTGGCGAGCGCACCGCCGATGCCGACGAGGATGAAGTCGGGCAGCCCGGTCTGGAACTCGTGCGGCCAGGCGTTGTCCACCAGGGTGTACGCCGCCAGCGAGATCACCGCGAAGGCCGCCGTCCCCCACACCCCGCACAGCGCCGCCGCGATCCCCGGGACCATCACGATCCAGGAGGCCACCCGGAACTCGCCCCCGGTGTTCCAGTCGAACAGCACGAGGGCGACCAGCAGGACCAGCGGCGGCAGCCACGCCACGCTGTACCCCCGTATCCGCAGGGAGGACGTGGCGGCGGGCTCCTGACCGCCCGGCACGGGGAAGGAGCCGAGGGGCACCCCGGCGCGGGTACGCGGGCCCCCGTCGCGCCGGCGCACCCGGCCGCCGCCGGGTCGCGGCGGGCGGGCGCGGGAGTCCGGCGGGGCGGGGTGGGAGCTGCGGATACGCATAGGGCGCCGGGTGTCCGTAGCGGGACGGGGGCTCAGTCCTCGTTGATGTAGTAGTGGTAGTAGGTCGCCGCGAACACACCGGCGGCCACCGCGAGGGAGATCCCCGTGGAACGCAGCACGGAGTGCCCGGTCTGGCTGTAGCAGAAGCCGAAGGCGAGCCCGGCGAACACGGCCCAGGACATCGCGCGCGGTCCGGAGCGCAGGGCCGGTCCCACCCGGTGCAGTGCGAAGGCGACCGCGGCGACGGCGATACCGGCGGCGAAGCCGAGGAAGATGTTCCAGCCGGTGACCTGGTAGCCGCTCGCGTCCCGGCTGATCCCGGAGATCCAGAAGCCGTACACGACGCCCAGCAGGACGGGCAGCCAGGTGCCCGGCGCCATGGGGTCGACGGCGGACGACGCGGCGGGGGTACGGGGACGCGGGGCCGGGGTCCCCGTTGCGGGGGCCGTGTGCGTCATGGGACCACTTCCTCTCCATGGGCGCTGCCGGGCGGGCCGGGTGTGCCGGGTGTGCCGTGCGGTCCGGCCGTCGCCCGTACCTCTCCAGAGCACACCCGGGGGGCCGTGCGGGCAACTTGTGCCGGGTCCCGGACCGCCGCCAAGAAATTCGCACACACATTCGGCAAGGACCGATGAGTTCCGGCCCCGCCACCGGTCCCCACTCCACGGACCGCACTCCCACGCGTTCGCCCGGCACCGTCCGGCGCGGATCGTGGACCATGGATGAAACGGACGAAAGGCGCGAGGCGGACATGAGCAGCGCACAGAGCGGACGGGCGGCCACCACGGCCGGGCCCGCCATCGAGACCGAGGGCCTGGTGAAGACGTTCGGCGGCACCCGGGCGGTGGACGGCGTCGACCTCGTCGTCCCCGTCGGCACCGTCTACGGCCTCCTCGGGCCCAACGGCGCGGGCAAGACCACCACCGTCAGGATGCTGGCGACCCTGCTGCGGCCCGACGGCGGCCGGGCCCGCGTCTTCGGCCACGACGTCGTCCGCGAGGCCGACGCCGTACGCACCCGGGTCAGCCTCACCGGCCAGTACGCCTCCGTCGACGAGGACCTCACCGGCACCGAGAACCTGGTGCTGCTCGCCCGGCTGACCGGCCACGGCCGCAAGGCCTCGTACGGGCGGGCGGAGCAGCTGCTCACCGCGTTCGGACTTGAGGAGGCCGCCGAACGCCAGGTCAAGAACTACTCCGGTGGCATGCGGCGCCGTATCGACATCGCCGCCTCCATCCTCAACACCCCTGACCTGCTCTTCCTCGACGAGCCCACCACCGGGCTCGACCCGCGCAGCCGCAACCAGGTCTGGGACATCATCCGCGCGGTCGTCGCCCAGGGCACCACCGTGCTGCTCACCACCCAGTACCTCGACGAGGCCGACCAGCTCGCGTCCCGGATCGCCGTCATCGACCACGGCCGGGTGATCGCGGAGGGCACCAAGGGCGATCTCAAGGCGTCCGTGGGCGCGGGTTCCGTGCATGTCCGGCTGCGGGACGCGGGCCGTCGCGAGGAGGCCCGGGAACTGCTCGCCCGCGTCCTCGACGCGCGGGTCGTCCTCGAACCCGACCCCGTCGCGCTCAGCGCCCGGATCGGGCAGGACACCGCGCCCGACGGGCACAACGCCGCCGACCAGGCGTCCCGCGCGCTCGCCGAACTGACCCGCGCCGGGATCACCGTCGACAACTTCGCGCTCGGCCAGCCCAGCCTGGACGAGGTCTTCCTGGCCCTCACCGACCGCCCCGTCACCCCCGCGCACGACCGGCCCCCGCATGACCGGCCCGCGAACGACCGGCCCACGAACGAGCCCACGGAAGAGGCAGCGGCATGAGTACCGTGACCACCACGGACGCCCAGGAACTCGCCCCCGTCCGGACCGACTCCCTCGCGGATCTGCTCATCGCGAAGGACCGGCCGCCCCGGCCGGGACCGCTCTCCGCGTCCCTCACCTTCGGCTGGCGGGCCATGCTGAAGATCAAGCATGTGCCGGAACAGCTCTTCGACGTGACCGCGTTCCCGGTCATGCTGATCCTGATGTACACGTACCTCTTCGGCGGGGCCCTCGCCGGGTCGCCCCAGGAGTACATCCAGTACCTGCTGCCCGGCATGCTGGTGATGTCCATCGTCATGATCACCATGTACACGGGTGTCGCGATCAACACGGACATCGACAAAGGCGTCTTCGACCGCTTCCGGACCCTGCCCGTGTGGCGGCCCGCCGCGATGGTCGGGTACCTCCTCGGCGACATGGTCCGCTATGTGATCGCCTCCATCGTGATGATCAGCGTCGGCCTGATCATGGGCTTCCGCCCGGACGGCGGGCTCCTCGGCGTGCTCGCGGGAGTCGCGCTGCTGGTCGTCTTCTCGTTCGCGGTGTCGTGGGTGTGGACGATGTTCGGGCTGCTGCTGCGCACCGAGAAGTCCGTCATGGGCGTCAGCATGATGGTGATCTTCCCGCTGACGTTCCTCAGTGACATCTTCGTCAAGCCGGAGACCATGCCCGGCTGGCTCCAGGCGTTCGTCAACCACAACCCGATCACCCATGTCGCGACGGCCGTGCGGGAACTGATGGCCGGACACTGGCCCGCCGCCGAACTGGGCTGGGCGGTGGGCTGGTCCGCAGCTCTCGTCGTCGTCTTCGGGACGCTGACGATGCGGATGTACAACCGGAAGTAGCGCCCGGGGCGCGCCGGGGCCTCGTCGGTTCTCGCGGGTCCGCGCCGGTCCTCGCGGGCCAGGCCGCGCCGATCCTCGCGGGCCAGGTCACCCGGGCCGGGTACTCCGGTCAGTCGGCGGGACGGGGGGCCGGGCGGTCGGGGGCCAGGCGGGCCGCCCGGCGGGACAGATAACGGGCCTCCGGTTCGCTGAGGGTGCGCCGGGCGGCCTCCTGGTACGCCGCCCGCGCGGCCACCGGGTCCCCGGCGCGTTCCAGCAGATGGGCCCGTACGGCGTACAGCCGGTGGTTGCCCGCGAAGGGGCCCGGCGAAGGCGTCGCCTCCTCCAGCCGGTCCAGTTCGGTGAGGCCCGCCCGCGCGCCCCGCACCATCGACAGCGCCACCGCCCGCCCGAGCGCCGCCATCGGGTCCGGGCCGAGGGCCACCAGCACGTCGTACAGGGCCAGGATCTGCGGCCAGTCCGTGTCCCGCGCCGACGCCGCCTCACCGTGCAGCGCGGCCACGGCCGCCTGCACCTGGTAGACGCCGACGGGCGGGCGGCGCAGCGACTCCTCGACCAGGGCGGTGCCCTCGGCGAGGGCGGCACGGTCCCACAGGGCGCGGTCCTGCTCGTCCAGCGGCACGAGTTCGCCGTGCGGACCGGTACGGGCCGCGGCGCGGGCGTCGGTCAGCAGCATCAGCGCGAGCAGTCCCGTGACCCGGCCGTCGTCCGGCAGCAGCGCCCGCAGGACGCGGGTGAGCCGGATCGCCTCCCGCGCCAGGTCCCCGCGGCGCAGCCGCTGTCCGGACGTGGCCGTGTGCCCTTCGGTGAAGATCAGGTACAGCACCTTCAGGACGGCCCCGAGCCGTTCGGCCAGCTCGGCGGGGTCCGGCCGCCGGAACGGGGTCCCCCGCAGCTTCTCCTTGGCGCGGCTCACCCGGCGGGCGATCGTCGCCTCCGGTACGAGATGGGCGCGGGCGATCTCGGCGGTCGTCAGTCCGCCGACCGCCCGCAGGGTCAGCGCGACCCGTGCCGCCGGGCTCAGTTCGGGACGGCAGCACAGGAACAGCAGGGTCAGGGTGTCGTCGCCGCTCGGCGCGCGGGACTCGCCGGGCGACGGCGCGGTGCGCTCGTGCGCGGGCACGAGCCGCGCCGCAGTCTCCTCCCGGCGGCGCCGGGACTCCTCCGCCCGCAGCAGATCCGTGAGCCGCCGGGACGCCACCTTGATCAGCCACCCCCGGGGGTTCGCGGGCACCCCGTCGGCCGGCCACTGACCGGCCGCCGCGAGCAGCGCCTCCTGGACGGCGTCCTCGGCCAGGCCGAAGTGCCCGTACCGGCGCACCAGCGCGCCCAGCACCTGCGGCGCGTGCAGCCGCAGCAGATCCTCGACGCCGCCCGCGCGGTCACCGCCGCCGGCCCCGCTGCCGCTGACGTGTCCGCCGTCTGCGTCGCCGGGGCCGTCGCCGTCACCACGGACGCGGGCGTCGCCGTCACCACGGACGCGGGCGTCCCCGTCACCACGGGCGCGGGCGTCCCCGTCCCCGTCAGCGTCCCCGCGTCCGTCGCCGTCCCTCACCGCTCGCTCCCGGTACGTGGTTCCCGGACCGTCAGGCGGTGATCTCGCCCTGGGCCATCAGGGGCCGGATCACCACCGGCCGGATCGCCGATCCCGCGGGCTGCGGACACCGGGTGACCCGGGCCGCGATCTCCGTGACCCGGTCCAGGCTCGCGCAGTCCAGGATCCAGTATCCGGCGAGGACCTCCTTCGTCTCCCCGTAGGGACCGTCCGTGACCACCGGCTGCGGATCGTCGGGGGCGCCGGTCACGAACCGCGCCAGCGCGGGCTCCGTCAGCCCCTGGCCGTCGATCAGTTCCCCGCTCTCCGCGAGATCGTCGCTCAGCGCGCTCATGAACGCGCCCATCGCGACCAGGTCCTGCTCGGTGTACGCGGGACTCCCGTCGGAGCTGTCGCCCCGCATGGCCGCGTAGTCCGCCTGTGTACCGAGGATCATCACCATGTACTTCATTACGGCTCCCTTGAGAGTGCTCCAGTGGCACCGGTCCTCCGGTTCCATGGATACGTCGGAGCCGGACACGGTTTCCGGACAGTCCTCCCACGATCCGCGCGACTTTTCCCGGAACCACCACCGACACGGTGACCGGACCCGTCCCGGAGCCGTTCGCGGTCCGCCGCCCTCGGAGCGAGGTCCGCCGCCCTCAGAGCGACAGGAAGCCCAGCGCCACCGGAGCGGCCGAGAACAGCAGCATCACACCGGGGGCCGCCAGACCCTTGGTGTCCTTGGCCCGCAGATGGGCGATCAGGGCGCCCACGAAGTACAGCACCGCGCCGATGCCCGCCGCGATGCCGAGCGGGCGGTAGAAGATGCCCGCGAGCAGCCCGAGCGCGGCGGCGAACTCCAGCACGGCGAGCGGGACGAACCAGCTCAGGGGCACGCCGAGCCCGGTGATGGTGTCGGTCACCCGCTGCTCGCGCACCAGCTTCCCCCGGCCGGAACCGGCCAGCATCAGGGCGAACAGAACGGCGACGACCACGTAGGCGATGTACACGGGGACCTCTTACGGTCTAGGCAGACAGATCGTTGAACCATAACAACGATTGACGAAACCGGGTAATGGACGGCTGTTAGGGTATTCACATGGTGGCGGGCGAGGCGGAAGAGATGACCGAGGGCCTGGCGTTCCTGCTGGCCAGGCATGGTGCGGGCGCCCAGATGATGCTCCGCAGAGCGCTGGTCTCCAGCGGGCTGACACCGCGGCACATGATGACCTTGAAGCACCTGGACACGGGCCCGGTGAGCCAGCAGGCCCTGGTGGACATGCTGGAGGTCGACCCGAGCGTGCTGGTGGCCGTCCTGAACGACCTGGAGCGCGACGAGCTCGCACTGCGCCGCCGCGACCCCGCCGACCGGCGCCGGCACATCGTGGAGATCACCCCCGCCGGAGCCGCTGTGCTGCGCAGGTCGGACGAGATCCTCGCGGAGGCCGAAGGAGAGCTGTTCACCCATCTCTCCCCGGCGGAACAGCTCCTGCTGCGCGACCTCCTGAACCGGATCAACGTCTCCCCCGACCAGTTCACCTGCACCGAGGACTGACGTCGGCGGCGACACCCCCACGCTCCCCGAGAGGCCCCCGTGACCAGCGATGACGCGCACCCCCCACCCACCGCCGGCACCACCGCCGACGGCCGGGAACGCAAGGGCCAGCGCACCCGCCGCCGCATCCTGGAAGCCGCCCGCAAGCAGTTCGCCCAGTCCGGGTTCGAACGCGCCACGATCCGCGCGATCGCGGCCGACGCGGGCGTCGACAAGGCGTCCGTCATCCACTACTTCGGCACCAAGCAGGAACTCTTCCGGGAAGCCGCGGACTGGCACATCCCCGTCACCGAACTGACGACGGACGACCCCGGCCAGTCCGTCGAGAACTACCTCCGGTACATGCTGACCTCGTGGTCCAACGACCCCGACACCCCGATGACGGCGTTGCTGCGCGCCAGCATGACCAGCGAGGAAGCGGCGGCCCTGCTCCGGGAACGGGTCACGGAACAGGCCGTGGACCCCGTCGCCGAACGCCTCGGCGACGACCCCGACGCCCGGCTGCGCGCCGCCCTCGTCGGCGCGATGATGATGGGCATCGCCACCCACCGGTACGTACTGCGGCTGCCGGACCTCGCGGCGGCCGACCTGACGGACGTACTGCGCGTCTCGGTCCCCGTCCTGCGCGAACTCCTCGTGAGGCCCGACGACCGCCCCGCCTGAAGCCTCCCACCGCCCCGGGCCCCGAACCCGGGGTCCCGAATCCGGAGTCCCAAATCCGGAGTCCCAAATCCGGGAGCCCGCCGTCCACGCGGCGGGCTCCCGGCGTTCCCGGACGGGCCGGACACACGCGGGTGTCACTCATGGCGGTACGCCCCGTGAAGGGCCGGTGCGACCCGTGAAGGGAGGTGTGACGCGTTTCTCAACGTACGGTGAGAAATAAAAATCAACGTACGTATAGTTTTCACGGTGGTCCGGCCGGACGGCCCCGCCGAACCCCGGTACCCCCGTGAGAACACCTAGGAGCACCACGTCATGACTGCAACCGCGTCCGGCCGCGAGGCCCCGGCCGCCGTCCAAAGACACCTCGGCTGGGCACTGGTGGTGATCGCCGCGGCCCAGCTGATGGTCGTGCTGGACGGCACGATCACCAACATCGCGCTGCCGAGCATCCAGTCCGACCTGGATGTGTCGGCGTCCACGCTCGCGTGGATCGTCAACTCGTACGCCCTCGCCTTCGGCGGTCTGCTGCTGCTCGGCGGCCGGGCGGGCGACCTCTTCGGGCGCCGCCGGATGTTCCGCGTCGGCATCGTCGTCTTCACCGTCGCGTCCCTGCTGGGCGGCTTCGCGACGAACGAGGTGACGCTGATCGGCGCGCGCATCCTCCAGGGCATAGGCGCGGCCATCGCCGCCCCGACCGCGCTGTCGCTGATCACCACGAACTTCCCCGAGGGCGCGCCCCGCAACAAGGCCATGGGCGTGTACGCGGCGATGGCGGGCCTCGGCTCGACCGTCGGACTGCTGCTCGGCGGTGTGCTGACGGACTACCTCGACTGGCGCTGGGTGTTCTTCGTGAACATCCCGATCGGCATCGCGGTCCTCGCCGGTACGAAGCTGCTGGCCGAGGGCAAGCCGGAGCACGGACGGCTGGACGTGCCGGGCGCGATCACCGGTACGGGCGGTCTGATCGCCCTCGTCTACGGGATCACCCGGGGCGGCGAGCACAGCTGGTCGGACGGGCTGACACTCGCGTCGTTCGCCGTGGCGGCCGTGCTGCTGTCGGTGTTCCTGGTGCTCCAGACGAGGTCGGCGCACCCGATGATGCCGCTGCGGCTGTTCCGGGACCGGGGCCGCTCCGGCGCGTACGTCACGATGCTGTTCCTGGGCGCGGGCATGTTCGCGACCTTCTACTTCCTGACCCTCTACCTCCAGCAGATACTCGGCTACAGCCCGGTGGAGACAGGGCTCGCGTACCTGCCGTTCACCGTCGGCATGATGGTCTCGGCCGGGCTCGGCTCCCGGCTGATCTCCCGCTACTCGCCGCGCGCGATCGCGGGCCCCGGCCTGCTGATCGGTGCGCTGGGCATGCTGTGGTTCGCGAGGCTGGAGCACGACTCGTCGTACGCGACGCATCTCGCCCCGGCGATGTTCGTCACGGCGCTGGGGCTCGGGGCGAGCTTCGTGCCGATGACGCTAGGTGCGGTGCGGGGGGTGCTGCCGGAGGACTCCGGGATCGCGTCGGCGCTGCTGAACACCGCGCAGCAGATCGGTGGCGCGCTGGGGCTGGCCGGGCTCACGACCGTGGCGATGACCACGGCGGACGATCTCGTGCCGGATGCCTCGGGCACGTTCTACCGGGCGATGGCCACGGGGGATGCCGCCCTCCTCGACCGTGCCGGTCAGGCGCTCACCGAGGGGTACGCGGCGGCGTACCTCGTGGCCGCGGGGCTCTTCGTCGCGGGGCTGATCATCACGGTCACCGCCGTCCGCGGCGACAAGCCCGACGCAACGGCCCCCCTCCCGGCCGCCCACCTGGGCTGACCGGTTTCCCCCCGGGGCCGCGGGTCGCCTTCACTCGCGCCCCCGGGGGTCCGTCCGGCTGGACGTACTTGTCCCTGTGCGGGTCGGACGGGGGTGCGCAGTTCCCCGCAGGTCGCCTTCGCTCGCGCCCCGAGGTCTGTCCGGCTGGACGTACTCCGTTCCGTGCCGTCGCTCGTGGGTTTCGCGCAGTTCCCCGCGCCCCTGGGTGGTGCCCCTTCGGGTTTGTCCGTCGGGTGCGGGTCTGCCCTCGTCTTCGCGCAGTTCCCCGCGCCCCTGGATGCTGCCCCGTTGCTGTCGCTCTTCGGGTGCGGGCCGGTTCTCGTTTTCGCGCAGTTCCCCGCAGGTCGCCTTCGCTCGCGCCCCGAGGTCTGTCCGGCTGGACGTACTCCGTTCCGTGCCGTCGCTCGTGGGTTTCGCGCAGTTCCCCGCGCCCCTGAAGGGGCACTCCTCTCCTCTCGCAGTCGCATGGCTGCGGGAGGGGGTGGGCGGGAATCTCTGCCCGCAGACTCCGATGCTCTTCAGTCGGGCAAGGGGGACGTCCGACCGAGCGCGTTGGAGCGAGGACGGAGAATCCCGACCGGCACCGACCCGAAGAACAACAGAACGCGCCCCAAAGGGGCGCGGGGAACTGCGCGAAGACGAGAACCGCCCCGCACCCGAAGAGCGACGACCAGAGGCAGCATCCAGGGGCGCGGGGAACTGCGCGAAACCACCGGGCGACGGCACAGGAAACAGGTGCGCCCACCGGGACAGACCTGGGAAGCGCAAGCGAAGGCGACCTGCGGGGAACTGCGCAGACCACCGAGCGACGGCACAGCAACGAAGTACGTCCCGCCGGACAGACCTGGGAAGCGCAAGCGAAGGCGACCCGCGGGGATCAGCCGTCCGCCGGCTCCCGTTCGCGGGCGGCCCGCGCCCGCTCCTTCGCCTCGCGCCGCTTCCTGCTGCGAGGCCCGAACGTGAAGAGGTTCGTCGCCACGATCACCACCGCCGCGGCCATCCACAGCACCCCCTGCCCCTGGAGATACGCGACGAACGCCAGGATCAGCAGGAACCCCGCCCCCAGCAGCCCCGCCCAGTCGGCGGCCCGACCCAGCCAATCCCCGTAGTCCCGGTTCCGACTCACAGGACCTCCTTCCCGCCCCAAGGCCAACAGAGCCACCATTGTCCCCCGGCGGCCCCGAAAGGGAATCGGCCCCGAGGGGGAATCGCGGTTCAGCCGTACATCCGCCGCATCGCGAAGTCGACCATCTGCTCCACGGCCTTGGCGTCGAACACCATCCGGTGGTCGCCCTCCATGTCGAGGACGAAGCCGTACCCGGTGGGCAGCAGATCGATGACCTCCGCCCCGGTGATGACGAAGTACTTGGACTCCTTGCCGGCGTACCGGCGCAGCTCCTTGAGCGAGGTGAACATCGGGATCACCGGCTGCTGGGTGTTGTGCAGGGCCAGGAAGCCGGGGTTGTCGCCCCGCGGGCAGTACACCTTCGACGTGGCGAAGATCTGCTGGAAGTCCTCCGCGGCCATGGACCCCGTGGTGAACGCCCGCACCGCGTCCGCGAGCGACGGCGGTGAGGGCTCCGGGTACAGCGGCGCCTGCTGCTGCCCGTACCCCCCGGCCATCTGCTGCTGCGGCGGGGGCTGCGGCTGCGCGTAACTCTGCCCAGGGGCGGCGCCGCCCACGTGCTGCTCGTAGCCGTACATGAGCGCAAGGGTACCGAGCGGGGCCCCGCCCGCGGACCCGGCCCGGCCGGGTCGTGGGACACCGGCCGGGACACCGGCCGGGGCGGGTCCGTGAGGTGGCCGGATTCCGCCCGCGGAGCATGGCGCGGCGGTCCGGAACCGAGGCCCGGCCCGCAGACTCCCCCCGGTCGGGGGTTGCACGTTATTACCGACGGGTAGCATCATCGGAGGAACGTGCTACTCGTCAGTACACACACGTCATCACCCGAGCTACCTACGGAGCCGTCGTCATGGGGCACTACAAGTCGAATCTCCGCGACATCGAGTTCAACCTCTTCGAGGTGCTCGGGCGCGACAAGGTGTACGGCAGCGGACCGTTCGCCGAGATGGACGTGGACACCGCGCGCAGTGTCCTGTCCGAGCTGACCCGGCTCGCGGAGAACGAGCTGGCCGAGTCGTACGCGGACGCCGACCGCAACCCGCCGGTGTTCGACCCCGCCACGGGCAGCGCCCCGCTCCCCGAGTCGTTCAAGAAGTCGTACAAGGCGTTCATGGACTCCGAGTACTGGCGTCTCGGCATCCCGGAGGAGATCGGCGGCACCACCGCGCCCGCCTCCCTGATCTGGTCCTACGCGGAGCTGGTGCTCGGCGCGAACCCGGCGGTGTGGATGTACTCCTCCGGCCCCGCGTTCGCCCGCATCCTCTTCGAGGAGGGCACCGAGGAGCAGAAGAAGCTCGCGTCGGTCGCCGTCGAGCGCATGTGGGGCTCCACGATGGTGCTCACCGAGCCCGACGCCGGTTCGGACGTGGGCGCGGGCCGCGCGAAGGCCGTCCGCCAGGAGGACGGCTCCTGGCACATCGAGGGCGTGAAGCGGTTCATCACCTCCGGTGAGCACGACATGGAGGAGAACATCCTCCACTACGTCCTCGCCCGTCCCGAGGGCGCCGGTCCCGGCACCAAGGGCCTGTCCCTCTTCCTCGTCCCCAAGTACCTGTTCGACTTCGAGACCGGTGAGCTCGGCGAGCGCAACGGCGCCTACGCCACCAACGTCGAGCACAAGATGGGCCTCAAGGCGTCCAACACCTGCGAGATCACCTTCGGTGACCGGCACCCCGCCAAGGGCTGGCTGATCGGTGACAAGCACGACGGCATCCGGCAGATGTTCCGGATCATCGAGTTCGCCCGGATGATGGTCGGCACGAAGGCCATCTCCACCCTGTCGACGGGCTACCTCAACGCCCTGGAGTACGCCAAGGAGCGCGTCCAGGGCCCCGACCTGGCGAAGTTCATGGACAAGGCCGCGCCCAAGGTCACCATCACCCACCACCCCGACGTCCGCCGCTCGCTGATGACGCAGAAGGCGTACGCGGAGGGCATGCGCGCGCTCGTGCTGCACACCGCGTCCGTCCAGGACACCATCACCGCCAAGGAGGCGGCCGGTGAGGACGCCTCGCACGAGCACGCGATGAACGACCTGCTGCTGCCGATCGTCAAGGGCTACGGCTCCGAGAAGGCGTACGAGCAGCTCGCCCAGTCGCTCCAGATCTTCGGCGGCTCCGGGTACCTCCAGGAGTACCCGGTCGAGCAGTACATCCGGGACGCCAAGATCGACACCCTGTACGAGGGCACCACCGCGATCCAGGGGCAGGACTACTTCTTCCGGAAGATCGTCCGCAACCAGGGCGCCGCGCTGAACTCCCTCGCCGAGGAGATCAAGAAGTTCCTCGCCATCGGCTCCGGCGGCGACGAGCTGGCCGCCGCGCGCGAGCAGCTCGCCCAGGCGGCGGTCGAGCTGGAGGCCATCGTCGGCGTCATGCTGACGGACCTCGCGGCCACCGAGAGCGATGTCCGGTCGATCTACAAGGTCGGACTCAACACCACCCGGCTGCTGCTCGCCTCGGGCGACGTGGTCGTCGGCTATCTGCTGCTGCGGGGCGCGGCGGTCGCCGCCGAGAAGCTGGACTCCGCGGCGCCGAAGGACCGCGCGTTCTACGCGGGCAAGGTGGCCGCGGCGAAGTTCTTCGCGGCGAACGTCCTGCCCGCGGTCACCACCGAGCGCCGGATCGCCGAGTCCGTCGGCCTCGACCTGATGGACCTGGACGAGGCAGCGTTCTGACCCACCCCTGACCCACCCCCTGACCCACCCCCTGAGCCGTCCCCGCGCCACCCCGCCGATCCGGCGCCGGGCCCTCCCGGACCCCGTCCCCACCCCGACCGGACCCCGTCCGGCCGGCACGGTCCCTCCCCGGACCGTGCCGGCCTGGCGGGGTCCGGCCCCGTACGGCCCGGAGCACCCCGTGCGACGGCCCGGGCCCCCCGCGCGCTCCGGTCCTGAACCCGCGCGCTCCGGTCCTGAAGCCCTACGGCGGTGGGTCGGAGGGTGTGCGGCGGTGTGGCGGACGGTGGACGGCGGTGGGACGGACGGTGTGCGCGGGGCGTGCGCGGGCGTGCCGGGTGGTGCGGGGACCGGGCCGCGCCCCCGGTTCCCCGACCACGCCGACGGACCGCCCGAACGGGTCGGCGGCGGACCGGCGACGACCCCGCACCGGCCCGCCCCCGGTCCCTGGTGGGCGGCGGTCGGGCACCCGCCCGGGAGCCGACACCCTTACCCGGGGGGCAACTGCCCGGGGCATGTACATTTCACTCAAGGCCCGCTCCCACCCGCAGGAGCGCGCCTTCCCGCGTCGTTAAGGTGAACCCATGAGCCAACCCCCCCGCTTCGACCGCGGTCACACCGACGACCTGATGACCTTTCTCGCGGCCAGCCCCTCCCCCTACCACGCCGTGGCGAACGCCGCCGAACGGCTGGAGAAGGCGGGTTTCCGGCAAGTTGCCGAGACCGACGCCTGGGACGGGACTGCGGGCGGGAAATACGTACTGCGCGGCGGTGCGATCATCGCGTGGTACGTCCCCGAGGGCGCCTCGCCCCACACCCCGTACCGCATCGTCGGAGCGCACACCGACTCGCCGAACCTGCGGGTGAAGCCGCAGCCGGACCTCTCCGCGCACGGCTGGCGGCAGATCGCGGTCGAGATCTACGGCGGCCCCCTGCTCAACTCCTGGCTCGACCGTGACCTCGGACTCGCGGGCCGGCTCTCCCTGCGTGACGGCACCCACCGGCTGGTCGACGTCGACCGCGCGGTCGCCCGCGTACCGCAGCTCGCCATCCATCTGGACCGCAAGGTGACGCCCGAGGGCCTGAAGCTGGACCCGCAGCGCCATATGCAGCCGATCTGGGGTTTCGGCGACTCGCTCGACGGCGACCTGATCCGGTTCCTGGAGGACGAGTACGGGCTCGACGAGGACTCGGTCACCGGCTGGGACCTGATGCTCCACCCCGTCGAGGCCCCCTCCTACCTGGGCCGCGACAAGGAACTCGTCGCGGGGCCCCGGATGGACAATCTGCTGTCCGTCCACGCGGCCACCGCCGCGCTCACCGCCGTCGCCGCGGCCGAGGACCTGCCGTACATCCCCGTCCTCGCCGCCTTCGACCACGAGGAGAACGGCTCCCAGTCCGACACCGGCGCGGACGGCCCGCTGCTCGGCTCCTGTCTGGAACGCTCCGTGTACGCGCGCGGCGGCTCGCTGGAGGACCGCGCCCGCGCCCTCGCCGGTACGGTCTGCCTGTCCTCGGACACCGGCCACGCCGTGCACCCCAACTACGCGGAACGCCACGATCCAACGCACCACCCGCGCGCGGGCGGCGGCCCCATCCTCAAGGTCAACGTCAACAACCGCTACGCCACCGACGGCTCGGGGCGTGCCGTGTTCGCCGCCGCGTGCGAGAAGGCGGGCGTACCTTTCCAGACATTCGTCTCCAACAACGCGATGCCCTGCGGGACGACCATCGGGCCGATCACCGCGGCGCGGCACGGCATCAAGACCGTCGACATCGGCGTCGCGATCCTGTCCATGCACAGTGCGCGTGAGCTGTGCGCGGCCGACGACCCGCATCTGCTGGCCAACGCGCTCGTCGCGTTCCTCAGCGGCTGACCGCGGGCCGGTCGCGGACCGCCCGCCCGGAGCCCGCCCGGACCGCCCCGCATGGACACGGCCTTCCCGGGTACCCGGGTTCAGTACAGCAACTGCCGTACCGACAGGCGTGTCTGACACGGAGGCGAGATTCATGGGGCTGGGCGGATGCATCGTATTCATCGCGGTGGGCGCGATCCTCACATTCGCGACGGACTGGGAGATGCAGGGGGTGAATCTCGACGTCGTCGGGCTGATCCTGATGGCGGTCGGCCTCATCGGGGTCGTGACCTTCAGCAGCATCGCCCGGCGACGCAGGGTCATGGTGCCGGGCGGCACCACGACGGTGGTGGAGAACCCCCCGAAGTAGGTCGACCTCGCAGGTCGCCTTCGCTTGCGCTTCCGAGGTCTGTCCGGCGGGACGCGCTTGGTCCTGTGCCGTCGCTCGGTGGTTTCGCGGTTCCCCGCGGTTCGCCTTCGCTTGCGCTTTCCAGGTCTGTCCGGCGGGACGCGCTTGGTCCTGTGCCGTCGCTCGGTGGTTTCGCGGTTCCCCGCGGGTCGCCTTCGCTTGCGCTTCCGAGGTCTGTCCGGCTGGACGCACTCCGTTCATGTGCCGTCGCTCGGTGGTTTTGCGCAGTTCCCCGCGCCCCTTTGGGGCGCTCCCGGGCGGTTCTTCGGGTCGGGGCCGGTCGGGATTCTCCGTCCTCGCTCCAACGCGCTCGGTAGGGACGGGAAGGTGGCCCCACTGGTGGCGTCGGAGTCTGCGGGCAGAGATTCCCGCCCACCCCCTCCCGCAGCCGGGCGACCGCGCGGGGAGGGGGCGAAAGGCAACCTCGGGAGGGCGAGCGGAGGCGGCCCGCCCGGCCGGGGTTACGGCATACCCGCCAGGACCAGTGTGAGGCGGTTCGTGGCGGCGGGGACCAGTCGGACCGGGACGCCCCAGTCCTGCTGGTGGACGTGGCACGCGGGGTACTCGTTCGCCGGGTCGTCGTCGCAGGACGCCGCCATCGCGGAGACATGGAGGACCCCTTCCCCCACCTCCGGATCGAGGTCCACGGTCCGCGTCAGATCCGTCCCCGCGCCCTCACCCGAGCGCAGCAGCTCCGGCGGCGTCGAGGAGACCAGCAGCCGGGTCGACGGACCGTACCGCGCGTCGAGCTTCTGACCGGCCGGTGCCTGGAAGACGACATCGAGGCTCAGCGGACCGGGCGCGACCTCCGTGGCCTCCCGGCGGGTGCGATGCGCGACCCCGTCGACACGAACCGCCTCCTCGGGCAGCCGGAGCCGGGTGAGCCGGTGCCGCGCCGACTCCACGACGACGATGTCCCCGTCCACGACGACCGCGTCGGACGGCTCCCGAAGGTCCGTGGCGAGCGTGGTGACCTCCCCGGTCGCGGGGTCGTAACGCCGCAGCGCGTGGTTGTACGTGTCGCTGACCGCGACCGAACCGTCCGGCAGCACGGTGACCCCCAGCGGATGCTGGAAGAGGGCCTGCTCCGCGTCCCCGTCCCGGTGCCCGAAGTCGAACAGCCCCGTACCGACGGCCGTGCGGACCGCGCCGTCGGACCCGATCCAGCGCAGCGCGCTCGTCTCGGAGTCCGCGACCCACAGCCGGTCACCGGCGGCGGCGAGCCCCGACGGCTGCGCGAACCACGCCTCCGTACCCGGCCCGTCGACCAGCCCCTCGTTGGTCGTCCCGGCGGCCACCGTGACCGTGCCGTCGGCGGGGTCGTACGTCCACAGCTGGTGGACGCCCGCCATGGCTATCCACACCTTGCCGCCGAAGAGGGCCACGTCCCACGGCGACGAGAGGTCGACCTCGCGCGCCGGACCGCTGGTGGGCGATCCCTGCCACCACTGGCGTCCCGTGCCCGCGAGGGTGGTGACCTCGCCGCTGACGAGGTCGAGGCGGCGCAGCGCGTGGTTCACGGTGTCCGCGACCACCACGGAGCCGTCGTCGAGCGCGGCGAGCCCCTGCGGCTCGTTGAACTCCGCGCGGTCGGCGGACCCGTCGGCCAGACCCCGGGTGCCGGAGCCGAACCGGCGGACGACGCTCTCGCCGTCCGACGCGAGTTCCACGAGCTGGTGGCGGGTGGTGTCCGAGACGAGCAGGTTGCCGGAGGGCAGCAGGAGGACCTTGCCGGGGAACCGCAGGCTCGTGGCGACGGGCTCGGGTGCCACGTACGGTCCGTCGCCGCGCCGCAGGGTGCCCTTGGCCGTGTGCTCGGCCTCCAGCTCCTCCACGAGCCGCTCGATCGCGTGCGCGTGCCCCTCACCGGCGTGCTGGGCGACGACGTAACCCTCGGGGTCGATCACGACGAGCGTCGGCCACGCGCGTACGGCGTACTGCTTCCAGGTCGTGAGCCGGGGGTCGTCGAGTACGGGGTGCTCGACCCCGTACCGCTCGACGGCGTCCACGACCGCCTGGTGGTCCGCCTCGTGCACGAACTTGGGGGAGTGCACACCGATCACCACGACGGTGTCACGGTGACGCTCCTCCAGCTCCCGGAGCTCGTCCAGGACGTGCAGGCAGTTCACACAGCAGAACGTCCAGAAGTCCAGCACGATGATCCGGCCGCGCAGCTCCGCGAGGCTGTACTGGTGGCCGCCCGTGTTGAGCCAGCCGCCCTCACCGGTGAGCTCCGGCGCGCGAACGCGGGCACTCCGGGGAGCCTTCTCCTGATCGTCCATACGTTCAGGATGCACCCGCCCGACAACGAACGGACAACCGGGTGCCCGCCCGCCCAAAGGGGCGCGGGGAACTGCGCGAAACCACCGAGCGACGGCACAGGAACGAGTACGCCCAGCACAGAAAACCCAGGGGCGCGGGGAACTGCGCGAAGACGAGAACCGGCCCGCACCCGGAGAACAACAGCAGGAGGCAGCATCCAGGGGCGCGGGGAACCGCGCACCCCACGAACGACGGCACAGGAACGAGTCCGCCCACCCGGAGAGACCTGGGAAGCGCAAGCGAAGGCGACCCGCACAGGAAACCCAGGGGCGCGGGGAACTGCGCGAAGACGAGAACCGGCCCGCACCCGGAGAACAACAGCAGGAGGCAGCATCCAGGGGCGCGGGGAACTGCGCACCCCCGTCCGACCCGCACGGGGACAAGTACGTCCCGCCGGACAGACCCAGAAGCGCAAGCGAAGGCGATCAGGCTCGGAAGTGGGGCCGGCGGTCCTTGAGGGCCGGGAACTCCTCCCGGACCACACCCACCCGCGCGGGGTCGAACTCGACGGAAAGCACCGCGTCGCCCGCCCCCGTGACCTCCCCGAGGACCTCGCCCCAGGGGTCGATCACCATGCTGTGTCCCGCCTGGGGCACCCCCGCGTGCCCCCCGGAGGTCCCGCAGGCGAGGACGAACGCCTGGTTCTCGACGGCCCGCGCACGCGCCAGCAGCGTCCAGTGCCCGAGCCGCCGCTCCGGCCACCCCGCGGAGACGACCAGCACCTCCGCCCCCGCGTCGACCAGCCCCCGGAACAGCTCGGGGAACCGCAGGTCGTAGCAGGTGGAGAGACCGACCGTGGTCCCGGGCAGCCGCACGGTGACCAGCTCCGAGCCCGCGCCCATCAGCACCGCCTCGCCCCGGTCGAAACCGAACCGGTGGATCTTGCGGTACGACGCGGCGAGCGAGCCGTCGGGGGCGAAGACCAGGGAGGTGTTGTAGAGGGTGCCGTCCGGGTCACGCTCGGGCACGGACCCCGCGTGCAGCCAGACGCCCGTGTCGGCCGCCGCCCGGGCCATCACCTCGTACGTGGGCCCCTTCAGGGGCTCGGACTCCGCGGCGAACGACTCGTACGCGAACGCGCCGGTCGTCCACAGCTCGGGAAGCACCACCAGGTCCGCGTCCGACTGCTCCCGGACGAGCGAGGCGACCCGGGTACGGCGGGAAGCGACCGATTCGGCGTCGTCTGCGCCGATCTGGAGGAGAGAGGCGCGCACACTACCACCGTCCTGGCATTCAAGTCGTCAACACGGCCTACGATCGTCACACGAAAGCACTGCCGGGGTCTCGTCAACCAGCGTACTGTCCTTTCCGGGGAACCCCCGGACCCCCACCCGCGCCGAGCCCGGCCCACCGCACGCAGCACGCCCGACCCGCAACGCAGCCCGCCGCAAGCAACAACCGCCCGAGGGGTCTCGTGAGTCTCCATCCCAGCCTTCAGAACTACGCCGACGCCTGGACGCACTCCGTGGAAGCGATAGCGGAGCTGGTGCAGCCGCTCGTGGAAGGGGAGTGGAACCGCGCGACACCCTGTCCGGGCTGGTCGGTCCGGGACATCGTGTCGCATGTCATCGGCCTGGACTGCGAGATGCTCGGCGACCCGCGGCCGATCCACACCCTGCCCCGCGATCTGTACCACGTACAGACGGAGCACCAGCGGTACATGGAGATGCAGGTCGACGTCCGGCGGCATCACACCGGGCCCGAGATGACGTCGGAGCTGGAGTACACGGTCATCCGCCGCTCGCGGCAGATCCGCAACGAGACCCGGCAGCCGGAGACGAAGATCCGGGGGCTGCTCGGCAGCGAGGAGACCCTGGAGTTCGCGATGCGCAGGCGCGCGTTCGACATCTGGGTGCATGAGCAGGATCTGCGGATCGCCCTCGCCCAGCCCGGCAACCTCGACTCGCCCGGTGCGCACATCGCGCGGGACGCGATGCTGGAGGCGCTGCCGAAGGTCGTCGCGAAGGACGCGGGCGCCCCGCCCAACTCGGCCGTGGTGGTGGACGTGCACGGGCCGGTGGAGTTCCTGCGGACGGTACGGGTGAACGCGGACGGCCGGGGTTCGGTCGACGGCGCGCCCTCGCTGGGCCCGCTGGTCACCCTGGGGCTGGACTGGGAGACGTACTTCCGGCTGGCGTGCGGACGGGTGTCCCTGGAGTCGGTGCGCGAGCGCATCAAGGCCGAGGGCGACCAGGAGTTCGCCGCGGCGATCCTGCGCAACTTCGCCATCACCCCCTGACCCCGTACGCCCCGCACGCCCCACCCGTCCGCGAGCAGCGAGTACTCAGCACCGCGCGCCGACGGCCCGGTACGCCCCTGCCCCCACGTACGCCTTCCGACCCGGCGTCACCGCCGGACCCCCAGGCCCGAACCCCCGGCCCCCACGGGCCTGTCGGCGCGTCAGGCCGCCGGTACGTGCACGGTGGTGACCCTGCTGGCGACGAGCCGTTCCCGTTCCCGGGTGGCGGCGCGCGCCCGCAGCCGGACGATCTGCGCGAGGCCGACCGCCTGGAGGACGAACACCGCCGAGAACGCGGCCCGGTACTCGCCGCCGGTCAGGTCGAGGAGCAGTCCGACCGCGAGCAGGGTGGTCATGGACGCCACGAAGCCGCCCATGTTCACGATCCCGGAGGCGGTGCCCTGGCGTTCGGGCGGGTTCGCGGGGCGGGCGAAGTCGAAGCCGATCATGGAGGCCGGCCCACCGGCGCCGAGGACCACGCACAGGGTCACGAGCACGGCGAGCGGGGGCCGGCCGCCCGGCCAGGCCAGGGTGAGCGCCCAGACGGCCGCGGTCGCCCCGACCGTGCCGAGGACCAGGGGCAGCCGCGCCGCGTGGTGCCGGGCGACGATCTGTCCGTACACCAGGCCCACCAGCATGTTGGAGACCACGAGCAGGGTGAGCAGTCCGCCCGCGGCGTCCGGGGTCAGGCCCTGCGCCTCGACGAGGAACGGCAGCCCCCACAGCAGCAGGAACACCATCGCCGGGAACTGCGAGGTGAAGTGGACCCACAGTCCGATCCGGGTACCGGGCTCGGCCCAGGACGAGGACAGCTGGCGCCGGACGAACGCGGCGCCCTGCCGGGGCCGGGTCCCCTCCGGCCGTTCGGCCGCGCCGGGGTGGTCCTTGAGGAACAGCAGCAGCGGGACGAGGACGAGCACCCCGGCGAGCGAACTGCCCGCGAACGCGGCCGTCCAGCCGACGCCGTGCAGCAGCCGTGCGACGACCAGGGTGGAGACGAGGGTCCCCGCCATACCCGCGAGTCCGGCGAGCTGCGCGATCATCGGACCGCGCCGCGCCGGGAACCAGCGGGTGCCGAGCCGCAGCACACTGATGAACGTCATCGCGTCGCCGCAGCCGAGCAGCGCCCGCGCGGCGAGGGCGGTGCCGTACGAGGGGGCGAGCGCGAAGCCGAGCTGTCCGGCGGTGAACAGCACGGCCCCGATGACCAGCACCTTCTTGGTGCCGAGCCGGTCGACCAGCAGGCCGACGGGTATCTGCATGCCCGCGTACACGAGCAGTTGCAGTATCGAGAAGGCGGACAGGGCGGACGCGCTGATCCGGAAGCGGTCGGCCGCGTCCAGGCCGGCGACGCCGAGCGAGGTGCGGAAGATGACCGCGACGAAGTAGACGGAGACCCCGATCGACCAGACGACGAGCGCGCGGCGCCCGCCGGGTGGGTCGCCGGGCAGCCCCGCCGACCCGGCGCTCACCGGACGTCACCCCGGGCGAGGCCGGAGAACCAGCCGATGTGGCGGTGCACGACGTCGACGGCGCGGTCGGTGTCCCCGGCGCGCAGCGCGTCGAGGATCTCCTCGTGCTCGGTCAGGGTCTTGGCGATCCGGTCGGGGTGGGAGTGCATGACGGCGACGCCCATCCGCAGCTGCCGGTCGCGGAGCTGCTCGTAGAGCCGGGAGAGGATCTCGTTGCCGCCGCTGCGGACGATCTCGACATGGAAGCAGCGGTCGGTGACGGCGGCCTCGGTGAACCGGCCGGCCGCCGCGTGCGCCTTCTGCTCGGTGAGGAGTTCGGCGAGGCGGGCGATCAGCCGGGGCGGCGCGGGGACGGCCTTGCGGATGGCGTGCTCCTCGACGAGCAGCCGGGTCTCGACGACGTCCGCGATCTCCTGCGCGGAGACGGGCAGGACGAGGGCGCCCTTCTTCGGGTAGAGCTTGATCAGCCCCTCGACCTCCAGCCGCAGCAGCGCTTCGCGTACGGGGGTCCGGGAGACGCCGACGGCCTCGGCCAGCTCGCCCTCGGTCAGCAGGGTCCCGCCTTCGTAGCGGCGGTCCAGTACGGCCTGTTTGACGTGGCCGTAGACCCGGTCGGCGGCGGGCGGCTGCTTGGCGGCGGGTCCGGTGGGAGGAGCGGCGGCGGCGCCTGTCGCACGGGTCCCGGGAGCGGCGGTCAGGGCGGCGGAGGCAGGCATGCGCACAGCTTAGATACAAGACGTACGCATGACGAGGAGGGTCCAGGATGCGGACCCGGGAACGGAGGGGGGAATTCCGTGCGCCGCCGGTGATAACTCCGCGATATCCCCGCCGGTCCGGTCATCGGTAAATCATGGGATCGGCCGGGGATAGGGCGGGGATATGGCGACAAAGAGACCGGGTGGAGGATTCTCCGCGAACACAGGGGATTCCTTTACCTTTTCCATGCATCCATCACCCCGCCCCAAGAGTCTTCAGCAAGTGCGGCATCTTCCTGTCGCCGCACGGATATACGTATTTCCAGGGGCGTTTGGAGCATTCAAGTTGAGTACTGGCATCAAGGGCATTCGTCGCGCTTCGGCCGTTACCGTGACACTCACGGCGGGCGCGATGCTCGCCGGAGGCGTGACCGCCACCTCGGCCCAGGCCGCTTCCCCGGCACCGCCGGCCATCACGGCCAAGGGCGGCTATGTGATGAACAACGCGACGGGGCGCACTCTTTACAGCAAGGCCGGGGGCACCAAGCTGTCCACGGGCTCCACCACGAAGATCATGACCGCCAAGGTGGTGCTGTCGCAGCGGAATCTGAACCTCGACTCCAAGGTGACGATCCAGAAGGCGTACAGCGACTACATCGTGTCGAAGGGCGCCTCGTCGGCAGGGCTGTTCGTCAACGACAAGGTGACGGTCCGTCAGCTGCTGTACGGGCTGATGCTGCCGTCCGGCTGTGACGCGGCCTACGCGCTGGCGGACAAGTTCGGCAAGGGTTCGACGCGCGACGCCCGCGTCAAGTCGTTCATCGGCCAGATGAACAGCACCGCGCGGACCCTCGGTCTGCGCAACACCAAGTTCGACTCGTTCGACGGCATCAGCAACGGAAGCAATTACTCGACGCCGAACGATCTGACCAAGCTCGCGAGCAACACGATGAAGAACTCCACGTTCCGGACCATCGTGAAGTCGAAGACCACCAAGCAGAAGGTCACCACGCGCAGCGGTGGCTACCGCTACATGAACTGGAAGAACACCAACAAGCTGCTCGGGACCTACCCGGGCGCCATCGGCATCAAGACCGGCTCGGGCCCCCAGGCCAAGTACTGCCTGGTCTTCGCCGCGACCCGCGGCGGCAAGACGGTGATCGGCACCGTCCTGGCGTCCTCCTCCGAGGCCAACCGCAACGCGGAGGCCAAGAAGCTGATGGACTACGCGTTCAAGCGCTGACGCGACCGCAGACGGAACGGGGCCGTGCCCCGGCCGGTTTCACCACCGGCCGGGGAACGGCCCCTTCTCGTACCGCACCGGGGATCACGCCCAGGCGATGAACCTCTTGGGCTGTTCCAGAACCGCCGCCAGATCGGCGAGCACCCGGGAGCCCAGCTCGCCGTCGACCAGCCGGTGGTCGAAGGAGAGGGCGAGGGTGGTGACCTGGCGGGGCTTCACCTTGCCCTTGTGCACCCAGGGCTGGAGCTTGATCGCGCCGACGGCGAGGATCGCGGACTCCCCCGGGTTCAGGATGGGGGTGCCCGTGTCGACGCCGAAGACCCCGACATTGGTGATGGTGACCGTGCCCCCCTGCATCGCGGCGGGTGAGGTCTTGCCCTCACGTGCCGTGGCGACCAGTTCGGCCAGGTCCTTCGCCAGCTGCGGCAAAGACTTCTCGTGCGCGTCCTTGATGTTCGGGACGAGCAGTCCGCGCGGGGTGGCGGCGGCGATGCCCAGGTTCACGTAGTGCTTGCGCACGATCTCCTGGTTCGCCTCGTCCCACGCCGCGTTGACCTCCGGGTTGCGCTTGATCGCGACCAGCAGCGCACGGGCGATCAGCAGCAGCGGATTCACCCGCAGCCCCGCGAGACCGTAGCTGTCGGCGTCCCGCTTGAGCTCCTCCACCAGCTTCATCGTGCGCGTCACGTCGACGGTGACGAACTCGGTGACATGCGGGGCGGTGAACGCCGAACCGACCATGGCCTGCGCGGTCGCCTTGCGGACCCCCTTGACCGGGATCCGGGTCTCCCGCGCCCCGGACACGGGCGCCTGCGGCTGTACGTGCTCCTGGGTCTCCGCCTCGGGCTGGGGCGCCGGTGCCTGCCGGGCCCCGTCCGACGGCTCCGCGGCCGGGGCGGACACGGCACCGTTCGCGGTCCCGGGTCCGGCCGCCGCGTGGACGTCCTCCCGGGTGACGATCCCGCCGGGACCGCTCGGTGTCACCACCGCGAGATCGACCCCGAGGTCCTTGGCCAGCTTGCGGACGGGCGGCTTGGCGAGCGGCCGCGCGCCGTTCGCGGCGGGAGCCGGGGCGGGCGCGGGGGCGGGTGCCTCGGCCACCACGGGAGCGGGCGCCGGTGCCGGGGCCTGCGCCGCCGGGTCCTGCTTGCGCGGCCTGCGGCGGGTCGAGCTCTCGGCCACGCCGTACCCGACCAGCACCGGCGTACGGCCCTGGGGCGCGGGCTTCTCCCCGGTGGGAGCAGCGGGGGCCTCGGGGGCGGCCGGGGTGGACGCCGGGGCCTCGGGGGCCTCCGGGGCGGGGGCGGCCTGGGCGAGGGTGCCGCCACCGCCCACGTCCACGGTGATGATCACCTGCCCCACGTCCACGGTGGTGCCCGCGGGGAACCGCAGTTCGGCCACCACCCCGTCGAACGGGATCGGCAGCTCGACGGCCGCCTTGGCGGTCTCGACCTCGCACACGACCTGTCCGTCGGAGACGGTGTCGCCGACCTTCACGTACCAGGTGAGGATCTCGGCCTCGGTCAGGCCCTCGCCCACATCGGGCATCTTGAACTCGCGCACGGAAACGGACGCCTGGGTCATCGTGGTCACAGCCCTCCTCCTCAGTACGCCAGCGAGCGGTCGACGGCGTCGAGCACCCGGTCGAGACCCGGCAGGTACTCCTCCTCCAGCCGCGCCGGGGGATACGGCGCGTGGTAGCCGCCGACCCGCAGGACGGGGGCCTCCAGGTGGTAGAAGGACCGCTCGGTGATCCGCGCCGCCAGCTCCGCGCCCGAGCCGAGGAAGACCGGCGCCTCATGGACGACGACCAGCCGGCGGGTCTTCTCCACGGACGTCTGCACCGTGTCGAAGTCGATCGGGGAGATGGACCGCAGATCGACGACCTCCAGCGAACGGCCCTCCTCCTCGGCCGCCGCGGCGGCCTCCAGGCAGACCTTCACCATCGGGCCGTACGCGACCAGCGTGAGATCGGTGCCCGTACGGACCACGGACGCCTTGTGCAGCGGGCCGGGGATCGACTCGGGGTCGACCTCGCTCTTGTCCCAGTAGCGCCGCTTGGGCTCGAAGAAGATGACCGGGTCGTCGCTCTGGATCGCCTGCTGGAGCATCCAGTACGCGTCGGAGGAGTTCGACGGGGAGACCACCTTCAGGCCCGCCACATGCGCGAACAGGGCCTCCGGCGACTCCGAGTGGTGCTCGACCGCGCCGATGCCGCCGCCGTAGGGGATACGGATGACGACCGGCAGCTTGATCTTGCCCAGCGCCCGCGCGTGCATCTTCGCGAGCTGCGTGACGATCTGGTCGTACGCCGGGAAGACGAAGCCGTCGAACTGGATCTCCACCACCGGGCGGTACCCGCGCAGCGCGAGACCGATGGCCGTGCCGACGATGCCGGACTCGGCGAGCGGGGTGTCGATGACCCGCTCCTCCCCGAAGTCCTTCTGGAGTCCGTCGGTCACCCGGAACACCCCGCCGAGCTTGCCCACGTCCTCGCCCATCACCAGGACCTTGGGGTCGGTGTCGAGCGCGCGGCGCAGGGATTCGTTGATCGCCTTGGCGATCGGCAGCTTCTTGACGGCCATGGTCACTTGTCCTCCCCGTCCGCGAACGACGCCTGGTAGGCGGCGAACTGCGCGCGCTCCTCGTCGACGAGCGCGTGCCCGTCCGCGTACACGTTGTCGAAGATGGCCAGATGCTCCGGGTCCGGCATGGCCCGCACCACCTCACGCACCCGCTTGCCGAGTGCCTCGCTCTCGGCCTCCAGCTCCGCGAAGAACGCCTCGTCCGCGTGCGACTGGGCCTCCAGGTACGCGCGCAGCCGGATGATCGGGTCCTTGGCCTCCCAGGCCGCCCGCTCGTCGTCGTGGCGGTAGCGGGTGGGGTCGTCGGACGTGGTGTGCGCGCCCATCCGGTACGTGAACGCCTCGACCAGGGTCGGCCCCTCGCCCCGGCGGGCGCGCTCCAGCGCCCAGCGGGTGACGGCGAGACACGCGAGGACGTCGTTGCCGTCGACCCGTACACCGGGGAAGCCGTAGCCGCGTGCGCGCTGGTACAGCGGCACCCGGGTCTGCTTCTCGGTCGGCTCGGAGATCGCCCACTGGTTGTTCTGGCAGAAGAACACCACGGGCGCGTTGTAGACCGCCGAGAAGGTGAACGACTCCGCCACGTCGCCCTGGCTGGAGGCGCCGTCACCGAAGTACGCGATCACCGCCGAGTCCGCGCCGTCCTTGGCGATGCCCATGGCGTAGCCGGTGGCGTGCAGGGTCTGCGAGCCGATGACGATCGTGTACAGGTGGAAGTTGTTGGTGGTGGGGTCCCAGCCGCCGTTGTTGACCCCCCGGAACATCCCGAGGAGCAGTGTGGGGTCGACGCCCCGGGTCCAGGCGACGCCGTGCTCCCGGTACGTGGGGAACACGTAGTCGTCCGGGCGGGTGGCGCGGCCCGAGCCGATCTGCGCGGCCTCCTGGCCGAGCAGCGAGGCCCACAGGCCCAGCTCGCCCTGGCGCTGGAGGGAGGTCGCCTCGGCGTCGAAGCGGCGGGTGAGGACCATGTCGCGGTAGAGCCCGCGCAGCTCCTCGGGGGTGATGTCCTCGACGAACGCGGCGTACTCGGCGAGCGCCTTGGTCGGCCTGACCCGCTTGCCCTCGGGGGTCAGAAGCTGGACGAGGTCGGGCTGGCCGCCCGGGGTCTTCTTCGCGGCGGCCCGCTTGCGCGGCCCCCGCGTGACAGTGCTCTCCACGGTCACGTGCTGCTCCTCCGTCGGTCCGGCCGCCCGGGTTCGCCGGGCGGGCCAGTGCGGTCGCCTGACCCCGAGACCCGCGCACGGGGTGGGTGCGTCGGCCGGGAACAGGCGTGACAGGTGCCCCGGCGAGCGCCCTGCACCAAGCACGTTACCCAGTGTCGCGCCTTGCCGCGAAAACCTCCTGACCTGCAATTTTCCTTGGAACTCCAAGTAAATCGCGCGGGCCGGGAACTCTCGCTGGTCACAGCGTCGGGCAAGTGCCCGCAGGGGGCCGGAACAGGCGAACGTTATCCCGGGGACCCCGGGCAGCGGAAGAGATCGTGTGTGAGACTGACAGCGTGCGCGAAGAGGGAAAAATTACGGTATTTCTTCTCGACGACCATGAGGTCGTCCGCCGCGGTGTCCACGAGATGCTGAGCGGCGAGGACGACATCGAGGTCGTCGGTGAGGCGGGCACCGCGGCGGAGGCCCTGGCGCGTATCCCGGCGGTCCGTCCGGACGTGGCCGTGCTGGACGTCCGGCTGCCGGACGGCAGCGGTGTCGAGGTGTGCCGGGAGATCCGGTCGGCCGACGAGTCCGTGAAGTGCCTGATGCTGACGTCGTTCGCGGACGACGAGGCCCTCTTCGACGCGATCATGGCGGGTGCCTCGGGCTATGTCCTCAAGGCGATCCGCGGCAACGAACTGCTGTCGGCGGTGCGTGAGGTCGCCGCCGGGAAGTCCCTGCTCGACCCGGTCGCCACGGGGCGGGTGCTGGAGCGGCTGCGGGACGGCGGCCGGGACAAGGGCGACGCGAAGCTGGCGTCGCTGACCGAGCAGGAGCGCAAGATCCTCGATCTGATCGGGGAGGGGCTGACCAACCGGGTGATCGGTGAGCGGCTGCACCTCGCCGAGAAGACCATCAAGAACTATGTGTCCAGCCTGCTGTCCAAGCTCGGGATGGAGCGGCGCAGCCAGGCGGCGGCGTACGTGGCACGCATCCAGGCCCGCCGGGACTGACCCCCGCCCGGTACTTCCGTCACGGGGGTTTCGCGGGGGTTCGGGACCTTCGGCCCGGGGGGTGCGGGCCGGGGTTCCCTGTCGCGGTGGCGGCGGATGGCCGACATTGACCGTATGCCCCTGCCCACGCCCAGCTCCGCGTCGCCGGACCCCGCGGGCGACACCGCCCGCGCCTACGCCCTGCTGGCCGGGACCGGTCACGGGCGGGTGGCCACGAGCATGCGCGCGCTCCCGTTCCTCGCCACCGCGCGCCACATCCTGGCCGACGGCCGGCTGCTGCTGCGGATGCACCGGGGCACCGGCTATCACCAGGCGTGCGTCGGCAGTGTCGTCGCGTACGGCGCGGACAACCTCGGCGGGCGGGACGCGGCCGGGGGCGAGTGGTCCGTGCAGCTCGTCGGGGTGTGCGAGGCCGTGCGGCCGAGCGACGGGGAGCTGCTGCTGTTCGGTCCGGTCCCGGGGCGGATGGACGGGGAGCCGTACGACCCGGTGTATCTGCGGATCGAGCCCCAGTTCATCACCGTGCACACCGCGGACCCGGCGCCGCCCGCAGGGGACTGACCGGGCCCGCCGGCCGCGACGGGATCAGGCGGTGGTGCCGGGACCGGAGGGTGCTTCCGAGGCCGGACGGTGGTTCCCAGGCCGGAGGGTGTGCCGGGACCGGACGGTGGTTCCCGGGCGGGAGGGTGGTGCTGGTGCCGGGATCAGGGGGTGGTGCCGCCGTCGCCGCCCGGGTCGCCCGCACCGCCGTTGCCGCTGCCGGCCGCGCCGCCCTCACTGCCCGCGGCGCCGCCCTCGCTTCCGGCCGAGCCGCCCTCGCTGCCACCCGGGGACTCCCCCGTGCCGGGGGACTCGCCGGTGCCGGGGGACTCCCCGGTGTCGCCGCCGTCCGTCTCGCCGCCGGTGGTGGGCGCGCCGGTCGGTTCCCCGGTGGTGTCGTCCCCGCTCGGGGTGGGCGACGTACCGGTCGTCGGCTGACCGCCGCCCGGCTGCTGGGAGTAGGACGAACGGCCGCTGCCGGGCTGCTGCTGCTTCGGCGGGGTCCAGGTGTCGTCGTCGCCGCCGTCGTCGTCGCCGCCGGTGCCCGGACCGGTGTCCTGGCTGGGCGTCGACTCCTTGGACTCCTTGGCGGAGGGGCTCGGCTTGTCCGACTTGGTCACCGAGGGCGGCTTGTTGGTGTCCGGTTCCTTGGTCTTGCCCGACAGCTGGCTGACGGCCACCGCGATACCCACGGCGATGGCGACGACCGCGAGGGCGGCCAGCAGCCACATCTTGTTGCGGCCGCGGCCCGGACCGCCGGAGCCGTGGTCGTCGTACCCGCCGTAGCCGCCGCCCGCGCCCTGCGGCATCTGCTGGGGGATCTGCGAGGTGCCCGAGTCGGGGTGCGGCAGCGCGGTGGTCCCCGCGACGCCCATCCCCATGCCCATCCCCATCGCGGGGGTGTGACCGCCCTCGTGGGTGTCGACCGGCCCGGTGTTCCAGGTACCGGTGTGGCTGCCCTGCTCGTACAGCATCTGGATGCCGTACTGGATCAGGCCGCGCATCTCCTCGGCGGTCTGGAAGCGGTCGTCGGGGTCCTTCGCCAGCGCCCGCATGACCAGGCCGTCCAGCTCCGGCGGCACCCCGTCGGAGACCTCGGAGGGCGGGACCGGGATGTCCTGGACGTGCTGGTAGACCACCGACAGCGGGGTCTCGCCGGTGAAGGGCGGACGCAGGGCGAGGAGTTCGTAGAGCAGACAGCCCGTGGCGTACAGGTCGGAGCGGTGGTCGACGGCCTTGCCGAGCGCCTGCTCCGGGGAGAGGTACTGCGGGGTACCCATGACCATGCCGGTCTGGGTCATGGTCGACTGCGCGCCGTGCAGGGCGCGCGCGATGCCGAAGTCCATGACCTTCACGGCGCCGTTGTGCGTGATGATGACGTTCGCGGGCTTGATGTCCCGGTGCACGATGCCGTGCTCGTGGGAGTAGGCGAGCGCCTCCAGCACCCCGGAGACGATGATCAGCGCCTGTTCCGGCCCGGGGGCCTCGGCGTTGATCAGCAGATCGCGGATCGTGCGGCCCTCGACGATCTCCATGACGATGTAGGGGACCACCTGGCGGCCCACCTGGTCCTCGCCGGAGTCGTACACGGCCACGACGGCGTGGTGGTTGAGCCCGGCGACCGACTGTGCCTCACGGGTGAAGCGGGCCTTGGACACCGGGTCCTCGGCGAGGTCCGAGCGCAGCAGCTTCACGGCGACGGTCCGGCCGAGCCGGACGTCCTCGGCGGCGAACACCTCGGCCATCCCGCCCCGGCCGAGCCGGTGCGTCAGCCGGTAGCGGCCGTCCCCGACCAGTCCGCCGTTGCCCCACAGCTCCGGCGCGTCAGACATACCGCCACCACCGGCCTCGGGGTCGGACGGGCCCTGGGCGCGCTGCGTCTGTGCCATCAGTCCTCGCCGTCGTTTCTGCCCGCGTGCGCGCGGTGGTTGTCACGGTCTCCGTCGGCCCACGCTACAGCCTTCCCCGGCCCCTCCGTTCCGAGATGGACCGGCCATCGAACCCTTAACGTGCGCTTCGGGGCAAATCCTGTGTACGTCGTACAGAGACGCTGTAACGCTTCCGCGACGCTTCACCCGCTCAGGGTCACGGAACGGGTCCCCCAACTTGACGTGTCGGTACCCTCCGGCAGACTTGGCCGGTAATAGCGCAATCGATCACCGAACGCGGAAGCCGGGCGGGCACTGAGCCACCCGGGCCGATGGGGGACGCAAGTCATGAGCCAGGACGGCGCGCACGGTCGCTACGCAGGGCGTTCGGTCGGTGGCGGACGCTACCAGCTACGGGATCTGCTCGGCGAGGGCGGCATGGCCTCGGTGCACCTCGCGTACGACTCCGTCCTGGACCGCCAGGTAGCGGTCAAGACGCTGCACACCGAACTGGGCCGGGAGCCCGCGTTCCGTGAGCGGTTCCGCCGCGAGGCGCAGTCCGTGGCGAAGCTCACGCACACCAATATCGTCTCGGTCTTCGACACCGGCGAGGACGAGCTGAACGGCTCCACCACGCCGTACATCGTCATGGAGTACGTCGAGGGCCGGCCGCTCGGTTCGGTACTGGAATCGGACATGGCGCAGTTCGGCGCGATGCCCACCGACAAGGCGCTGAAGATCACCGCGGATGTGCTGGCGGCGCTGGAGATCAGCCACGAGATGGGCCTGGTCCACCGGGACATCAAGCCGGGCAACGTCATGATGACCCGGCGCGGTGTCGTCAAGGTCATGGACTTCGGCATCGCGCGCGCCATGCAGTCCGGGGTCACGTCGATGACGCAGACCGGCATGGTGGTCGGCACCCCGCAGTACCTCTCCCCCGAACAGGCCCTCGGCCGGGGCGTCGACGCCCGTTCGGACCTCTACTCCGTCGGCATCATGCTGTTCCAACTCGTCACCGGACGGCTGCCGTTCGAGGCGGACTCCGCACTGGCCATCGCGTACGCGCATGTCCAGGAGGAGGCGGCCTCGGCGTCCTCGATCAACCGGGCGGTGCCCCCGGCGGTCGACGCGCTGATCACCCGGGCGCTGCGGAAGAACCCCAACGAGCGGTTCCCCAGCGCGGAGTCCATGCGGGACGAGTGCCTGCGGGTCGCCCAGTCGCTCCAGCAGGTCGCGCCGAGCATCGTGCCCGGCGCCCGGACGGCGAGCGGGTCGGGTGTCGGCTCGGCCGTCTTCCCGCCCGTCGACCGGACCGCGGCGCCGCCGCCGGGTCCCGTCCACACGCCGTACCAGCCGGGCCCCTACGGCCCCTCGACACCCGCGCCCGGCCCGAACCACGCCCCCACCCCCGGTTACGGCTATCCGCAGCAGCAGGGGTACGGGACCCCGGCCCCGCCCGTCGGGTACGGCGTCCCGCAGCAGGCGCCGACCCCGCCGCCCGCGTACGCCATGGCACCCCACCAGCAGCAGGGGCCGGGCGGTGGCCGCCGGTCGCGGGGCCGCGGGGCGGGGGTCGCCGTCGCGATCGCCGTCGCGATCGCCATCGTCGGCGGCGCGGCCTACACCTTCACGAACAACAACAACGACCCCGGCGACGACGAGGCCGGGGGCAACGCTTCGCCGTCGGTGTCCGCCAGTGCGGACACCGGTGGCGAGTACCGGGGTCCGGACACCACGAAGGTCATCGAAGAGACCGAGTGCACGGAGCCCGAGACCTCGTACAGCGACGAGAACATGGTCGAGATGCCCGACTTCACGCTGAAGCACATCGGCTCGGTGAAGGAGTGCCTCCAGGCGGCGGGCTGGCAGTTCGACACGACGGACGTCGCCGAGAACACCTACGGGGACGGCGCGGTGATGAAGCAGTTCCCCCGGGCGGGCACCGACTTCGACCCCGAGGACCCCCCCACCATCCAACTGGACGTCTCCACCGGCAAACCCCAGTAGGGGCCGGAGAGCCGGACAGCCGACGGAAGGCGCCCCGAAAGGGGCGCGGGGAACCGCGCACCCCACGAGCGACCCGCACAGGAAAAAGTACGCCCAGGAACGACAACCCAGGGGCGCGGGGAACTGCGCACCCACGTCCGTACCCGCACAGGGACAAGTAGGGGACAGGTGGAACCCCAGGGGCGCGCGGAACCGCGCGAAACCCACGCCCGTACCCGCGCAGCGACAAGCACCGCGTAGCGACAACCACGGGGACCGGGGGGGAACTACGGGGACCGGGGGGAACCCCGGGGCGCGGGAGGCCCAGAGCATAGGGCCCTCCCGGGGGCTCAGACGCTTCGGGGAGGGCCCGGCGGATCAGAGGTACGGGCCACCCGTACGGCCACCCGGGTGAACCTGCTCATCGTCGCCCCCGACACCCGGCGGAAGCGCCCGCCGCATCTGCTCCAGCTGCGCCCGCGCTGCCATCTGCTGCGCGAACAACGTGGTCTGGATGCCGTGGAAAAGCCCCTCCAGCCACCCCACGAGCTGCGCCTGCGCGATCCGCAGCTCCGCGTCGCTCGGTGTCGCCTCGTCCGTGAACGGCAGCGACAGCCGCTCCAGCTCGTCCACCAGCTCCGGCGCGAGACCGTCCTCCAGCTCCTTGACCGAGCTGGAGTGGATCTCCTTGAGGCGCTGACGGCTCGCCTCGTCGAGAGGTGCCGCCCGCACCTCCTCCAGAAGCTGCTTGATCATGCTGCCGATGCGCATGACCTTGGCGGGCTGCTCCACCATCTCCGTCACCGGCACCTCGCGGAAGTCCTCGTCTCCTCCGCCGCCCAGTGCCATTCCGTCCTGGCCCACGACCAGGACCTGGGGGCTGTCGGGCGACCGTTCGTTCCTCGGCATCTCCATGGGCCCATTGTCTCGCACCCGGGCGCCCGGCGGAGTGGTGCCCCCGATCATTCATGATCCACCCCCCGGCCGGCGGGTCCGCCCCGGCCGGCCGTCCCCCGCAGCCGGGACTCGCAGTGGTCCAGCCAGCGGGCCTCCGCCTCGGCGCGGAACACCTGCTGTTCCAGGAGCAGCAGCCGTGCCACCTCGTCGGGACGGGTGGGCCGCGACGCGAGGACCGCGAACCACCGCTCGTTGTGATCGCGCAGCGCCCGCGCCACATGACGCCGCTGGGCGTCGATCACCGCCCCCACGTCGACCACGGAGGTCTCCATGGCCATCGCCAGTTTGATGGCCAGCTCGTCCCGGGCCGGGCTCACCCGGTCCACCGGCCGTCCGAACCAGTCCGCCAGCTCCGCGCGGCCCTCGTCGGTCAGCGCGTACAGGGTGCGGCCCGCGTCGTCCGTACCGCTCTGGACGACCAGCCCGTCCCGTTCCAGCCTGCCGAGGGTCGTGTACACCTGCCCTACGTTCAGCGGCCAGGTCGTGCCCGTCCGCGCCTCGAACTCCGAGCGCAGACGCGAGCCGTAGCGCGGTCCCCGGTCGAGGAGGGCGAGCAGGCCGTGGCGTATCGACATAGTCGGAAGAGATACCGGCCCCGGGGGCGGGGCGCCAGAGGCTTCCCCGCCGCCGTGGCGCCCGTCACAGGGCGCGCAGCCGCCAGCCCATGTACCCGAGGCCGAGGCCGACCAGGACCAGTCCGGTGCCCAGCGGAAGGATGCCGAGGGGGGTGCCGTAGGAGCGGGACGGCGCCGGGGGCACGTCGTCCGCCGCGTGGTCGACGGTCCCGGGGACGGCGGCCTCGTCGTCCTGCGTGTCCGGTTCCGGCGCGGTGTCCGGCGTCCACATCGGCAGCGGCCGGCCGGGGCGGTCGGGCAGCGGCTCCCGGGGCACGTGCGGGGGACGCGAGGTCCGGGGCGACGGCGACGTACGGGGTTCGGCGCTCTCGCGGGGGCCGGTGCGGCGCTCGGGCCGTCCGGGCCTGGGCCGTCCCTCACCCGGTTTGCTCCCGGCCCGTGACTCACCGGGCCACGGCACCTCGATCCGGATGCCGGGCGGCGCGGGCGCCGGTACGGCCGGCACAGGGGCGACGGGTACGGGGGTCACCGGGACCGGGGTGACCGGCGCGGGGCCGGTCGGCGGATGTCCGGGCGGCGAGGTGCCGGACGGCGGGCGGCCCGTGGCGGTCGGTGCCGGGTGGACCGGGGCGGTACCGCGTGGTGGCCCCGGGGTGCCGGACGGGTGCCCGGCGCTGACCGGCTGGAACGGCTGGGCGGGCCGGGGCGGTGCGGGGGAGTGCGCGCCGGGCGCCGTGGACGGCCTGCCCGGCAGGGCCGCCGCCGCCACCGGCAGCAGGACCACCTGGCCCGTCAGTGCCAGACCGAGGAGCAGCCGCGCGGCTCCGGTGCCGCACACCCAAGAACCCACGGTGACCGCCCTCCAGGCCATGCCCCCAGACCATCGTGACAAGCCTCACACACCCCCCGAACCCAAGCACCCCGAACACCCCCAAAAGAACCCCACCCACGCCCCCCGGCCCCGGCCCTCTCGCCCCCGAGCCCTCCGGCTCCCGGCTCCCGGCTCCCGGCTCCCGGCTCCCGGTGAGGCAACCCGCACCCGCGTGACGACCCCAGCCAGGCAGGGCGCCCCCGAAGGGGCGCGGGGAACTGCGCAAAACCACGGACGCCCCGCACCCGCGTGACCGCCGCAACCGGGCAGAGGGCCCCGAAGGGGCGCGGGGAACCGCGCACCCCCGGACGCCCCGCACAGGAACAAGCGGGCCCAGGTGGCAAAACCCCGGCGCCGCAAGCGAAGGCGCCCCGCGAGCCGAGACCCGCGATCGCCGGACGGTCGGACCGCCGGACGGACAGGCCCGCCGAACAGTCGGACCGGACGGACCGTCACACGCGCCGGACGGTCACACCGTCAACAGCACCTTCCCCACATGTCCGCCCTCCTCCAGCACCGAATGCCCCACCCCCGCGTCCCACATCGGCACCGCGCGGTCGACGACCACCCGCACCCGCCCCGCCGCGACCAACGGCCACACATGCTCCCGCACGGCCGCCACGATCGCCGCCTTCTCGTCCGCGGGCCGCCCCCGCAGGGAGGTCGCCGACACCGTGCCCCGCTTCACCAGCAGCGCCCCGATGTTCAGCTCCGCCTTGGCCCCGCCCTGCAATCCGATGACGACCAGCCGCCCGTTCATGGCCAGCGCCCGTACGTTCCGGTCGAGGTACGACGCCCCGATGATGTCGAGGATCACGTCCGCGCCCGCGCCGCCCGTCGCCCTGCGGACCTCCTCCACGAAGTCCTGTTCACGGTGGTCGACCAGGATGTCCGCGCCCAGCTCGGCACAGCGCTCCAGCCGCTCCCGGCTGCCCGCGGTGACGGCGACCGTCGCACCCACCGCCTTGGCCAGCTGGATCGCCATCGTGCCGATCCCGCTGGCCCCGCCATGGATCAGCACGGTCTCCGCGGGCCGCAGCCCCGCGCACATGAACAGGTTGGACCACACCGTGCACGCCACCTCGGGCAGCGCGGCGGCCTCCACCAGGGAGACCCCCTCGGGCCGGGGCAGCAACTGCCCGACGGGCACCGCGACCTGCTCCGCGTAGCCGCCGCCCGAGAGCAGCGCGCACACCTCGTCACCGACGGACCAGCCCACGACCCCGGGGCCGAGCGCGGCGATCCGGCCCGAACACTCAAGCCCGGGATAGGGGGACGCGCCGGGCGGCGGATCGTAGCGGCCCTGACGCTGGAGCAGATCGGCGCGGTTGACGGCGGAGGCGACCACCTCGACCAGGACCTCGCCCTCCCCCGGTACGGGATCGGGCACCTCGTCCCAGTTCAGTACCTCGGGTCCGCCCGCCTCGGCAATGGTGATCGCACGCATGCGGCGAGGCTACTCCGCCGACCGCACCGGGCCGGTACGTGGCGCCCGGCGGAACCCGGTCATTCCCGGGGGAGTTGTCGCGTGTCAGGGGCCGAAGCGCTGCGCGGCGAGGCGCGGACGATGGTGATCAGACGGTCCGTCGACTGGAGTTTCCCGATCGCGGGATCGTCGTAGCCGAGCACCCGGTGCCCCCGCACCACGCTCACCACCAGATCCCCGGTCTCCCGGGCGCCCAAGCCCACCTCGGCCTTTATGACCGGTCGTTCCACGATGTCGAGGCCCGTGCCCTGCTGGATCAGATCCTCCATCACCATGCCCGCGCTGGGGCTGAGCACGGAGAGCCCGAGCAGCCTTCCGGCCGCGCTGGCACTGGTGATCACGGAGTCGGCGCCGGACTGCCGCAGCAGCGGCGCGTTCTCCTCCTCACGAACCGCGGCGACGATCTTCGCCGCCCGGTTGAGCTGGCGCGCGGTGAGTGCCACCAGGACGGCCGTGTCGTCGCGCTGGGTGGCGATGATGATCTGCCGTGCCTTCTGGACCTCGGCCCGCAGCAGCACATCGCTGCGGGTGGCGTCGCCGATCACCCCGACGAACCCCTCGGCGGTCGCCGCCTCGATGACCTTGCCGCTGGGGTCGACGATCACGACCTGGTCCTTCTTCAGCCCGGTCGCGCAGACCGTCTGGATCGCGGAACGCCCCTTGGTGCCGAAGCCCACGACGACGGTGTGATCACGCAAGTTGGACCTCCAGCGGTTCAGGCGCCATTCCTCCCTGGTGCGCTCGGTGAGCACTTCCAGGGTCGTACCGACCAGGATGATCAGGAACACCACACGCAGTGGGGTGACGACAAGGATGTTGATGAGCCGTGCGCCATCGCTCACGGGCGTGATGTCACCGTAGCCCGTGGTGGAGAGCGTGACGGTGGCGTAGTAGAACGCGTCGAGCAGGTCGACGGAGTCGTCGGAGTTGTCTCCGTAGCCCTCACGGTCGAAGTACACGATGAACGCCGTACCGACGAGGACGAGCAGCGCCATCAGCAGCCGCTTGGCGACCTGCCACAGCGGACGCTCGACGACGCGTTTGGGCAGCTTGACCCGCCCGGTGACCAGATGTTCGTCGGCCTGACGGGCGATCGCGTCATGGCCCGGAAGTTTCACGTGGAACACACCCCAACGGCGGAAAGTGACCAGGGTAGGTCGAGAATCTCCAGTTCGTGCCCGGCCCGGACCCCACCGGGCGGCACCACCGCGATCGCGTCGGCGGCGGCGATCCCCCGCAGCATCGCCGGTCCGCTGTAGCGCAGCGGTACGGCCTCGTCGCCGCGCAGGGACACGGGGACGAGCCGGGTGTCGGACGGGTGCCCGGTGACCGCGTCCCGTACGGGTGCCGTGCACGGCTCCGGTGCGGGGCGTCCGGCCAAGGCGCGGATCAGCGGTTCGGCGAGCGTCAGCAGACCGGAGACCGCGGCGAGCGGATTGCCGGGCAGCCCGACGAGGTACCTGGGGTGCCGTCCGCCGGTGAGCCGGGCCAGCAGCATGGGGTGACCGGGACGCACCCGCACCCCGTCCACCAGGAGTTCGGCGCCGAGCCGTTCGAGGGTGGGCCGCACATGGTCGGCGGGGCCCGCGGCGGTGCCTCCGGTGCTGATGATCAGGTCGGCCGTGGACGCGGTCAGCGCGTCGTGGAGCGTGGCGGCGTCGTCGCGGAGATGACGGACGGCCGTCACCTCGACGCCGAGCGCGTGCAGCCAGGGGGGCAGCAGCGGGCCGAGCGCGTCGCGGATGAGCCCGTCGTGCGGCAGGCCCTCGTCGAGCAGTTCGTCACCGAGGACGAGGATGTCCGCGGTGGGTCGCGGGACGACGGTCAGCGTGTCGTAGCCCGCGGCGGCGGCGAGGCCCACCACGGCGGGGGTCACCAGGGTCGCGGCGGGCATCAGCAGATCGCCCTCGCGGCACTCCTGGCCGCGCGCACGGATGTCCTGGCCGGGCTGGACCTCGCGCGACGGATACAGCTGACCGTGGCGGTCGGCGTGGGCGTGTTCCGTCCTGACCACGGCGGTGGCGTCCTTGGGGACCCGGGCACCGGTCGCGATCCGTACCGCCTCGCCGTCGGTGAGCGGCGAGGGCGTGGTCCCGGCGGTCCCGGCGAGGACCCCCGCGCCCGTCTCGCGGACGGTCCAGGGGGCGGGACCCGAGACCGCCCAGCCGTCCATGGCCGAGGTGTCGAACGACGGAAGGTCCGTCAGCGCGGTGAGCGGGTGCGCGAGGGCCACTCCCGTGGCGGTGTGCAGCGGGGCGCGCACCGCGGGTCTCGTACGCCGCTCCGCCGCACCGGCCGCGGCGGCACGATCCCGCGCGACGGTCCAGGGGACGTGGCCGGGGTGTTGATCGGGGGGCTGCTGGTCGGGGTGCCGCTGGTCGAGCTGCCCCTGCTCCGGGCGCTGCTGATCGAGATGTCGCTGGTCGGGGGGCTGCTGATTCGGGTGCGGCTGATCCGGGTGCCGGCGGCCGGTGTGTCGGGCGGGTGCCTGCGCGGGGTGTCGGGCGGGTCGCCGCGGGCCGGAGTGCGGTGGGGCGGGGGCCTCGGTGCTGACCGGTCCGGTGTCGGTGCTGGCCGGTCCCGTGTCGGTGCCGGTCGGGGCCTTGTCGGTGCTGACCGGTCCTGTCTCGGCGAAGGCCGGGTCGGTGTCCGGGTCCGTGTCGGTGTCGGTGTCCGGGTCGCCCCGCCCTGCGTCGGCCGAGGCCGGGCCCGTCGCGCTGGATTCCTCCGTGCCGTCACCGGGGCCGGGTGGTGCGGGAGCCGGGTCGGGTGGGGTTTCCGGGGCGCCGGGGCCCTGTCCCGTGTGGTGCGCCGGGGCCGGTCTCCCGTCCGTCGTGCCCGTCGTGCCCGTCGTTCGCCGGGGGGTTTCGGTGACGGCTTCGTAGAGGGCCAGATGGTCGTCAGGATGCGGGCCGGTCATGGAGCATCGGGCCGGGGCGCGGCGGAGTCGGTGCCGGAAGCGGGAGCGGGGTTCGGGGCGGGGTCCGGGTCCGGGGCGGGGTCCGTCGGCCGCGTCCGTGCCGTCGGGTCCGTCGGCGCTCCGGGCCCCGGGGTTGCGGTCGGGTCCGTCGGCGCTTCGGGCTCCGGGGGTTCGGCCGGGTCCGTGGGTGCCCGGGGTCCCGGGGGTTGGGCCGGGTCCGGTTGTTCCGTGGCCCAGCGGGTGGCCAGGTCCGTCGCGCGGCGGGCCGCCGAGGCCACCGCCTCGGGGTCACCGCCCGCGCGGGCCGCCGCGTAGCCCACGAGGAACGTCGTCAGGGGCGCGGCGGGGCGGGCGACCCCGTGCGCGGCGTCCCGGGCGAGGTCCAGCAGCAGCGCGGTGTCGACGTCGAGGTCGATGCCCAGCTCGTCCTTGACCGCGGTCATCCATTCGTCCAGCACATGCCCATGCTCCCTGATCCGGGCGCGGGCCGTCGCGATGTCCTGCCAGGTGTCGCAGTCGAAGGAGGCGAGGGGGTCGGGGAGCCGGACCACGCGGAGGGCCGCGATCAGGGGGCGCAGCGGCAGACCGGCCGGGCCGCCGTGCTCCCTGATCCGCGCGGCGAGCGCGTCGCGCAGCGGGCGGGTGCGGTAGGCGGCGACCAGTGGCTGGTCACGGCCGTGCGCGTCGGTGAGCAGGACGGCGTCGGCGTCGGGGACGGCGTTCAGTGCGGCGGGCAGACCGCGTACCGACCGGCGGTCGAGGAACGGCAGGTCGGCCGAGAGGACGACGGTCACGGGGGCGGTGACGTGCCGCAGTCCGGCGTCGAGGGCGGCGAGGGGGCCGCCGCCGGGCGGGTCCTCCCGGGCCCACCGCACGGGTCGGGCGGTGGGCCGTGGCGCGGCGACGACGACGGTCGACGCGGCGTCGGCGCAGGCCGTGAGGACACGGTCGAGCAGCGTGCGGCCACCCACCCGTATCCCCGGCTTGTCCGCCCCGTCGAGGCGCCGGGCGGCACCTCCGGCGAGGACCACGGCGTCGTACGCGCCGTCATTCGCGGTCATCCCCCGAGTATGGGCGCTGAGTGGATCAGCGCCGCCCCGGGGGCCGTCGTGGTGGTCGGCCGGCGCTCGGGGGAGGCGGCCCAGGGGTGCGGGTCAGAGGGTGCGCAGCAGCACCGCCGGTTGTTCCACGCAGTCCGCGACGTACCGCAGGAAGCCGCCCGCGACCCCGCCGTCGCACACCCGGTGGTCGAAGGTCAGGGTCAGCTCGACGACCTGGCGGACCGCGAGCTCTCCTTCGTGGACCCAGGGCCTCGGGATGATCCGGCCGACGCCGAGCATGGCGGCCTCGGGGTGGTTGATGATCGGGGTGGAGCCGTCGACACCGAAGACGCCGTAGTTGTTGAGCGTGAAGGTGCCGCCGGTGAGTTCCGCGGGGGTGAGGCGGCCTTCGCGGGCCGCGTCGGTGAGCCGGGCGAACTCGGCGGACAGCGACTCGGCGTCGCGGGTATGGGCGTCCTTGACGACGGGCACCACCAGACCGCGCGGGGTCTGGGCCGCGAATCCGAGGTGCAGGGCGTCGAACCGGACGATCTCCCGGGCTGCCGTGTCGACCGTGGAGTTCAGCTCGGGGTACCGCTTGAGGCCCGCGGCGCAGATCCGGGCGAGGAGCGCGAGGAGCGAGACCCGCGGGCCGGTCCCGGCGTTCATCGCGGTCCGCGCGCGCATCAGCTCGGTGGCGTCGGCGTCGACCCAGACGGTCGCCTCGGGTATCTCCCGGCGGCTGCGGGCCAGCTTGTCGGCGACGGCGCCCCGTACGCCCTTCAGCGGGGTACGGACGACGCCGCCCGCGGGGACGGACCGGTCGGCCGGGGAGCTCTCCGCCGACGGGCGGGGGGCCGGGGTCGTGGCGTGGTCCTGGCCGGGCACGGCACGCGGGCGTGTGCGCGCGGCGTGGGCCGCGTACTCCACGTCGGCGCGCAGTATCAGGCCGTCGGGGCCCGATCCGGCCAGCTCCGCGAGGTCGATGCCGTGCTCCCGGGCGAGCCTGCGCACGAGCGGCGAGATCACGGGGACGGGGCCGTCCCCCCGCGCGGGTGCCGTGCCGGGCGCGGCCGGGGTGTCCCGTCCGGCGGTCACGGACACGGGGATGCCGACGGGGGCGGGCCCAGGAGTCCCGGGGGTCCCGGTGGCCGGGGCGGTGCGCGGCACGGTGGCGGTCGGCCTGGTGGGGCCGACCCGGCGGCGCCGGGCGGGCGCCGCGGCGGTGCCGTATCCGACGAGTACGTTGCCCGAGGCGCCGTCGGCCTCCCGGGCGGCCCCGTTCGTGGCGGAGCCGTTCGTGGCGGAGCCGTTCGCGGCAGATCCGCTCGGGGCGGCGTCGTTCGCGGCGGCGTCGTGCGCGGCGGCGGGGTCCGCCGTGCCGGACGGGGCCGGGGTGGCCGTCTCCAAGGCGTCCGGCACCTCGTCGGGGCTCAGCGCGCCGACCGCCACGGTGATCAGCGGCGCGCCCACGGGCAGTTCCGTGCCCTCCTCGCCGAAGCGGGCGGTGACCACCCCGCCGTACGGGCAGGGCACCTCGACCATCGCCTTCGCCGTCTCCACCTCGACCACCGGCTGGTCGACGGCGACGACGTCGCCGACCTCCACCAGCCAGTGGACGATCTCCGCCTCGGTGAGTCCCTCCCCGAGATCGGGCAGCTTGAATTCCAGCACCTGTGCCATCAGCTATCCGCCTCCCACTGAAGCCGGGCCACGGCGTCCAGGATCCGGTCGACGCCCGGAAGGTGGTGCCTTTCGAGCATCGGCGGCGGATACGGGATGTCGAACCCGGCCACGCGCAGTACTGGAGCCTCAAGGTAATGGAAACAGCGCTCGGTGACCCGGGCGGCGATCTCGCCACCCGGTCCGCCGAAGCCGCCCGCCTCGTGGACGACGACGGCGCGGCCGGTCCTGCGCACCGAGGCGCAGACGGTCTCGTCGTCGAAAGGCACCAGCGAGCGCAGATCCACCACCTCCAGGTCCCACCCTTCGGCCGTCGCCGCCTCGGCCGCCTCCAGGCAGACGGGGACGGACGGCCCGTACGTCAGAAGCGTGGCGCTGCGGCCTGTCCGCCGCACCACCGCGCGTCCGATGGGTTCAACGGACAGCGGGTGGTCCGGGTTCCAGTCGGCCTTCGACCAGTACAGCCGCTTCGGTTCGAGGAAGACCACGGGGTCGTCGGAGGCGATGGCCGCGCGCAGCAGCCCGTAGGCGTCGGCGACGGTCGCCGGGGTGACGACATGCAGACCGGGTGTGGCCAGGTAGTACGCCTCGGAGGAGTCGCTGTGGTGCTCGACCCCGCCGATGCCGCCGCCGTAGGGCACGCGCACGGTGATCGGCAGGGGCATGGCGCCCCTGGTGCGGTTGCGCATCCGGGCCACATGGGAGACGAGCTGCTCGAAGGCGGGGTAGGCGAACGCGTCGAACTGCATCTCCACGACGGGCCGCAGCCCGTACATGGCCATGCCGACGGCCGCGCCGAGGATGCCGGCCTCCGCGAGCGGGGTGTCCGCGCAGCGCTCGTCGCCGAACTCCGCGGCGAGCCCGTCGGTGATCCGGAAGACCCCGCCGAGGGTGCCGACGTCCTCGCCCATGACATGCACGGCCGGGTCGTCGGCCATGGCGTCCCGCAGGGCGCGGCCCAGGGCCTGGGCCATGGTCGCGGGTTTGGCGGCGACGGTGGTGCTCATCGGGGCGTTCCTTCCGGCCGGTCCTCGGCTGCCGCGGCGATCTCGGCGCGCAGCTGTGCTTCCTGTTCGCGCAGCTGGGGGGTCGGCTCGGCGTAGACGTGGGCGAAGAGGTCCATGGGGTCGAGCGGGGCGTCCTGGTTCATCCGGGCGCGCAGGTCGGCGGCCATGGTCTCGGCGTCCGCCCGTACGGCTTCCAGGGTGTCCGCGTCGAGGAGCCCGCGGGCGGTCAGCTCGGCCTCGACGAGGGCGACGGGGTCGTGGGCGCGCCAGGCGTCGCCGTCGGTGGGGGCGCGGTAGCGGCCCGCGTCGTCGGCGTTGGTGTGGGCCTCGACGCGGTAGGTGAGGGCTTCGACGAGGGTAGGTCCGCCGCCCGCGCGCGCGTGGCGGACGGCTTCGGTGAGCACCTCGTGGACGGCGAGGGCGTCGTTGCCGTCGACCAGCCGGCCGCGCATGCCGTAGCCGACGGCCTTGTGGGCGAGGGAGGGGGCGGCGGTCTGCTTGTCGAGCGGGACGGAGATCGCGAAGCCGTTGTTCTGGACGAGGAAGACGACGGGGCTGCGCCAGACGGCGGCGAAGTTCAGCGCCTCGTGGAAGTCGCCCTCGCTGGTGCCGCCGTCGCCGACCATGGCCAGCGCGACCACGTCGTCGCCCTTGAGCCGGGCCGCGTGGGCGAGTCCGACGGCGTGCGGGAGCTGGGTGGCGAGGGGGGTGCTGAGCGGGGCGACCCGGTGCTCGTAGGGGTCGTAGCCGGTGTGCCAGTCGCCGCGCAGCAGGGTCAGCGTCTCGACGGGGTCGACGCCCCGGGCGATCACGGCGAGGGTGTCGCGGTAGCTGGGGAACAGCCAGTCGCGCTCCTCCAGGGCGAACGCGGCGCCGATCTCGCACGCCTCCTGCCCGGTGCTCGACGGGTACACGGCGAGCCGGCCCTGCTTGGTGAGCGCGGTGGCCTGGGTGTTGTAGCGGCGGCCGCGGACCAGCGCGGTGTGCAGGCGCCGCAGCAGCTCCGGGTCCGCCTCACGGGCCGCGGGGGTGCCGAGGACGCGGTACGGCTCCGCGTCGGGCAGCAGCGGGGCGGGATCGGTACGCGGGGTCCAGGCGGGGGGCGGGGTGGGCGTGTATGCCCCGCGCTGCTCCATCACCGGTGTGCTGTGCCTCTTCACGCGTGCACCTCCTCGTCGAAACGGTCTCCTCGTGGGAGCGGTGGAGGCGGCGACGGGGTGCCACGCCTCACCTACCGATTGTTCGGTCGTCGGCACAATCTGGCTACAGGCACCGCCAGGCTGTGGACAAACGGTTCTCCACATCCTGGGATAGGCGCAGTACGTCCATGGTAGGGAGGCCGGGGGACATGGCATCTGAACGAATGGCCGACGGGGCCGGGGCACAGGGCCGGGGCGGGCCGGAGGACGACGGCCGCCCGGAGCCTGGCGATCCGGCCCGGGAGGAGTCCCTGGGACTCATGGCCCGGGGCCCGGCCGGACCCTCCGCGCTGCCGCCCCGGCCGCTGGACGCCATCGACCGGGACATCCTCCAGATCCTCCAGACCGACGGCCGTGCGTCGATACGCTCGGTCGCCGAACGGGTCCATGTGTCGCGGGCGAACGCGTACGCGCGGATCAACCGTCTGGTCGAGGACGGTGTCATCCGGGGGTTCGGCGCCCGTATCGACCATGAGCGGGCCGGGCAGGGCGCTTCGGCCTACATCACCCTGAAGATCGTCCAGAACTCGTGGCGCACGGTCCGCGAGCAGTTGCGGGCGCTGCCGGGCGCCGCGCACATCGCCCTGGTCAGCGGGGACTTCGACGTACTGCTGCTGGTGCACTCCCCGGACAACCGGGCCCTGCGCGAACTGGTCCTGACCCGGCTCCAGGCGATCCCTGAGGTGCTGAGCACCCGCACCCTGCTGGTCTTCGAGGAGGACCATCTGTACCCCGAGCCGTGACGGCCCCGGGGCGGGGTCCACGCGCGCGGGTGCACTTCGGCACGGAGTGACGTGGGCAGCGTGCACGCGCGCGGGGCGACGTTGGGCGGGATGGCGTCGGGTGAGGGCGGCGGGGTGACGTACGACGGTCGTGGGTCGGCTCCGCCGGGGGTCAGGGTTGGCGGCGCAGGCCCTCGAAGACGAGGCGGACCACGGCGTCCACGACCTCCCGGTCACCGCTGCCCCGGCTGTCGGGGCGGTACCACTCCACGATCGAGTTGATCATCCCGAAGACCAGCCGGGTGGCCAGCCGGACCTCGATGTCCCCGCGCACCTCGCCGTCGGCCGCCGCGGCCTTCAGCAGATCGGAGACCCGGTGGTCGAAGTCCCGGCGGCGCTCCAGCGCCCAGCGCTCGGTGTCGGTGTTGCCGCGCACCCGCAGCAGCAGCGTCACATAGGGCAGTTCGCCTATCAGCACCTCGACCATGCGCCGGGTGACGTACTCCAGTCGCTCCACGGCGCGTCCCACGCGCGCGGGTTCCTCGTCGAGGATGCCGAAGAGGCCGTCCAGGGCCCGGCTGACGGCCCGTCTCAGCAGTTCCTCCTTGCTGGTCACATGATGGTAGATGGACGACTTGGAGATGCCCGCGGCCTTGGACAGATGCTCCATGGAGGTGCCGTCGTAGCCACGTTCGTTGAAGACGGTGACCGCCACGGCGAGCAGGGACTCAGGGGTGTACGTGTCGCGCTTCGGGGCGGTCATGAGGCGGGCTCCCGCTTCTCGGAGGCGTAGGCGTGGCGGTAGAGCGCCAGCGAGGGGGCGTAGCGGCCCGAGGGGTCACGCAGATGCAGATCGTCCAGCAGGGAGTGCGCCCAGCTGCGGCCGAGCCTGCGGCTCCACGCGAACGGGCCCAGCGGGTAGTTGACGCCGAGCCGCATCGCGGTGTCGATGTCCTCCTCGGTGGCGACGCCCTTGGCGACGGCGTCCATGGCCAGGTCGATCAGCCGGGCCACGGTCCGCGCGACGATCATCCCCGGGACGTCCCCGATGAGGCTCACGTCCTTGCCGAGCGCCTGGAACAGCCCGGTGGCCTCCTTCAGGGTGCGTGCGGAGGTGTCCTGGGAGGCGGACAGGGCGATCCGGGTGGCGGCCCGGTAGTCGAGGGCGAGATCGAAGTACACGACGTCCCGGAACTCCACCGACGTCTGGCCGTCGGCCAGCGCGAGCTGACCGCCGCCGGGCAGCAGCAGCCGGGTGCCGTGGTCCTCCTCCTCCTCGCGCACGGGGATGCCCGCCTCGCGGATCAGGTCCAGCAGCGCCCCGGCCGGGCCGAGATCGCCCTCGGCGACGACATGGGCGGGCACGGGCGCGGGGTCGGCGGTGTGCGGTTCGGGCTGTTCGGCGTCGTCCCCGTACGCGTACCAGCCGCGGCCGGCCTTGCGGCCGAGCATCCCGGACTCGACGAGCCGCCGCTGGGCCAGCGACGGGGTGAACCGCACATCGTGGAAGAACGCCTCCCACACCGAGCGGGTGACCGCCTCGTTGACGTCCTGGCCGATGAGGTCGGTGAGTTCGAACGCGCCCATCCGGAAACCGCCGCACTCGCGCAGCACGGCGTCGATGGTGGCCGGGTCGGCGCCCTGGTACTCGTGCACCGCGAACGCCTCGGCGTAGAAGGGGCGCGCGATGCGGTTGACGATGAACCCGGGGGTGTCCGCGCAGGCGACCGGGGTCTTGCCCCAGGCCATGGCCGTCTCGTACGCGCGCGTGGCCGACGAGAAGTCCGTGGCGAAACCGGAGACCACCTCGACCAGCGGCAGCAGCGGCGCCGGGTTGAAGAAGTGCAGCCCCACACAGCGGCCCGGGTGCCGCAGCGCCCCGGCGATGGCGGTCACGGACAGGGACGAGGTGTTGGTGGCGAGCAGACAGTCGTCGTCGACGATGTCCTCCAGGTCGCGCAGCAGCCGCTGCTTGACCTCCAGCCGCTCCAGGACGGCCTCGATCACCAGGCCGGACCCGGCGAGCGCCGAGAGCGTGGTGACGGGCTCCAGCCGGGCGCGGGCCGCGTCCCGCTCGGCGGCGTCGAGGCGGCCCTTGTCGACCAGCCGGTCGAGCCGGGCGCCGATCGCGTCGGCGGCCGACGCGGCGCGCCCGGGTTCGGCGTCGAGGAGCCGTACGGGGTGACCGGCGGTCAACGCGACCTGGGCGATGCCCTGGCCCATGGTGCCGGCACCCACCACGGCCACCGGGCTGCTGAGGTCGATTGCTGTCATGCTCGCAGATCCTCCCGCACGGGGTTTTCCACAGGTTCGGCGGACCCCCTTGTCCCGACCGATCGTTCGGTTACTCTAGCTCTGTCCGCCTGTTCCTGCCCAGCTCGTCGGCTCAGTCAGCAGCCGTCCCGAGGAGGAGTTGGTCCCCCATGGCCGCCGAACCCACCGCGCACCCGCTGGTAGCGAAGCACCGCCAGCTGCTCGACCAGGCCCTTGAGGCGATCGGTACCCGCGCGTACTGGTCCCCGCACCCCGAGCACCCCAAGGCGTACGGGGAGAACGGCAGCCTCGGCCCCGCCGAGGGCAAGGCCGCGTTCGACGCCGTCGCCGGGACCCGGCTCGACCTCGGCCAGCCCGGCACCGACGACTGGGTCGGCGGCGAGCGCTCGCCGTACGGCCCCGAGCTGGGCGTCGAGTACCCGCACCCCGACCCGGGCGTCCTGCTCCCGGCCATGCGCGCGGGCCTGCCCGCCTGGCGCGCGGCCGGGCCGGAGCTGCGCGCCGCGGTCTGCCTGGAGATCCTGGCCCGGATCAACGCCCGGACCCATGAGTTCGCGCACGCCGTCATGCACACCAGCGGCCAGGCGTTCATGATGGCGTTCCAGGCGGGCGGCCCCCACGCCCAGGACCGCGGTCTGGAGGCCGTCGCCTACGCGTACGCCGAGCAGGTCCGCACCCCCGCGTCCGCCGGGTGGACCAAGCCCCAGGGCAAGCGCGACCCGCTGGAGCTGACCAAGCGGTTCACCCCCGTGGGCCGCGGCGTCGCCCTGGTCGTCGGCTGCAACACCTTCCCCACGTGGAACGGCTACCCGGGCCTGTTCGCCTCGCTCGCCACCGGCAACGCCGTCCTCGTCAAGCCCCATCCGCGCGCGGTGCTCCCGCTGGCCCTCACCGTCCAGGTGGCCCGCGCGGTCCTCGGTGACGCCGGCTTCGACCCCGACCTCGTGGCCCTGGCCGCCGAACGCCCCGGCGAGGGCCTCGCGAAGACCCTCGCGCTGCGCCCCGAGGTCCGGATCATCGACTACACCGGCTCCACGGAGTTCGGTGACTGGCTGGAGGACAACGCCCGCCAGGCGCAGGTGTACACCGAGAAGGCGGGCGTCAACACCGTCGTCGTCGACTCCACCGACGACTACAAGGGCATGCTCGCCAACCTGGCCTTCTCGCTCTCCCTGTACAGCGGCCAGATGTGCACCACCCCGCAGAACCTGCTCATCCCCCGCGACGGCATCACCACCGACGCGGGCCCGCGCACGTACGACGAGTTCGTGGCCGACCTGGCGGCGGCGGTGAGCGGTCTCCTCGGCGACGACGCCCGTGCGAACGGCCTGCTGGGCGCCCTGGTCAACCCCGGGGTGAAGGCCCGGCTCGACGCCGCCCCGGACCTCGGTGAGGTCGCCCTCGCCTCCCGCGCGGTCAGCAACCCGGAGTACCCGGAGGCCGTGGTCCGCACCCCCGCCGTCGTCAAGCTGGACGGCACCAAGGCGGACGACGGGGCCGCGTACCTCGACGAGTGCTTCGGCCCGGTCTCCTTCGCCGTCGCCATGGACTCCACCGCCGACTCCGTGGAGCTGCTGCGCCGGACGATCCGGGAGAAGGGCGCGATGACGGTCGGGGCGTACACGACGTCCGAGGAGGTGGCACGGGCCGTCGAGGAGGTCTGTCTGGACGAGCCCGCCCAGCTGTCGCTCAACCTCACCGGCGGGGTCTATCTCAACCAGACCGCGGCCTTCTCCGACTTCCACGGCTCGGGCGGCAACCCGGCGGCGAACGCCACCCTGTGCGACGGCGCCTTCGTCGCGGGCCGCTTCCGTGTGGTGGAGGTCCGCGGCACGGTGTGACGGGAAGCGCGCCTACACCGCCGGGCCGTGGCCGGCGGACCAGTGGAAGAGGGTCATCGCGACACTCGTCGCCAGGTTGTAGCTGGAGACCCGGGGGTTCATCGGCAGCGACACCAGCTGGTCGGCGCGCTCGCGCAACGGAGCGGACAGTCCGGTGCGTTCGGAGCCGAAGGCGAGGATCGCGTCGTCGGGGAGGGTGAGGCCGCGGATGTCCTCGCCCTCCGCGTCGAGGGCGTACAGCGGCCCCGGGGGAAGCTGTCCGGCGTCCTCGACGCGCTCCACCACCGTCGCGAAGTGCAGCCCGGCGCCCCCGCGTACGACCGTGGGGTGCCAGGGGTCGAGCGTCCCGGTGGTGATCACCCCGGTGATCCCGAAGCCCGCCGCGAGCCGGATCACGGCCCCGGCGTTGCCCAGGTTGCGCGGCTGGTCGAGAACGACGACGGGGCGGGTCCGCGGGACACGGGACAGCGCGGCGAGCCCCTCCGCACGGGACGGACGCGAGCCGAGCGCGGCGACAGCGGTGGGATGCAGCCGGGGCACCAGCGCGCGCAGGGTGTCGGCCGGTACCTCCACGAGCAGGGCGTCCAGCGCGGCCCGTACATCGGGCGCGAGATCGTCCGCGAGGGCGAGGACGGCGGCCCGGTCGCTGGTCAGGGCGACGGGGACCGTCGCGCCGAACCGCAGGGCGTGCTTCACCGCGTGGAACCCGTCGAGCAGCACGGCGTCCGGGGCGAGACCCCGCCACGCCCGGACGGCGCCGTCGGGGTCACGGCCGTCGCCGGGGTGGGGAAGGGTTCCGCTCGCGTTCATGCCGGTCAGCCTACGTGCGGTCCGGGACCCGACAGTCGTGCCCCGGAGACGTGCGGTCGGGGCCCGGCCGCCCCGGCCCGGCCCGCCTCAGCCCTTGGCGGCGCCGCCCACGCTCGGCTCGGCCTCCCGCGGTCCCGGAGCGTCGGCGGACGGCTCCCCGGCACGCTGCCCCGGCAGTCTCACGGCCTTGGGCACCCGGCCGGCGAACGCCTTGGTGACCCGCACCCGCGCGCGCTCCGCCCGACGGCCGACCCGCCGCAGGAACGACGTCGGCAGGAAGACGGCGTCTGCCGCGATCATCGCCAGCGAGAAGAACGGCAGCCCCAGGGTGACCGCGATGACGCTGTGCTCGACGATCATGATCGCGAGAAGGACGTTCTTGACGCGCCGGTTGAACAGCGTGAAGGGGAACGCGACCTGCACGATGACGGTGCCGTAGGTGACGATCATGATGAAGGTGCCGTACTGCGTCATCAGGTCGGACAGCGCGGGCCACGGCGAGAAGTAGTCCAGATGCAGCGGGTAGTAGACCGCCGTACCGTCCTGCCAGCGACTGCCCTGGACCTTGTACCAGCCGGCCGTGGCGTAGATCAGACACGCCTCCGCCATGATGATCAGCAGCCCGGCGTTATGGGCGATGTTGGCGACGACGTCGAGCAGCCGCCGGTTCGCGTTGCCGGAGCCGCCACGGCTGCGGTTCGCGGCCCACCACAGGGCCTGGACGACCCACAGGCTCCAGAAGACCAGCAGCCAGCCCCAGGTGCCCTTGCCGCTGAACGTGACGGCCGACAGGACGACGCCCAGGGTCCACCACAGGACGGGCCCGACCACGTCCTCCGAGACCCGCACCCCGCGCGCGTGGGCAGCGGCCCGGCGGCGTTCCCTGCGGGCGTCCAGCGACCACACCTGACCGCAGCGGGTGAGGACCAGGTACATCGCCATCAGATGGATGACGTTGTCGCCGCCGTCGCCCATGAAGACACTGCGGTTCTGGAGGGACAGCACGCCGATCATGAACAGCACGGACATGGTCCGGGTGCGCCAGCCGAGCATCAGCAGGGCGCTGGACAGCAGGGCGATCCCGTAGACGATCTCGAACCAGAGCACGCTGTCGGACCACATCAGCACCGTGAAGGCGCCGTTGTCGGCGATGAGCTGACGGGCCATGTCCCAGTTCCACGGACCGTCCGGACCGTAGAGCTCATGGCGGTGCGGCAGTTCGCGCAGCAGGAAGAACAGCCAGGTCGCGGCGAAGCCGATACGGATGATCGCGCTCTGGTAGGGGCCCAGGGCACTGCCCGTGACCCGGTCGACGCCACGCGCGAAGGTACTGGCGAATCGCCTCACCGGGACCCCGCCTCCGTCCGGCCCTCACCCGCGCGCGGGTCGCCCGCCGCGTCGAGGGGCTTGTCGTCCTCGTCCACCAGCCACCAGGGGAGCTGCCGGAACGTGGGTTTGCGGTCGGCGCTCTCACCGCTCCAGGGCGGCGGCGCCACATTGGTGGTGACGGAGCGCATCTGGACCCGCTCGATCGTCCCGTCCCGCTCGTCGGGCCGCTCCGCGCGCAGACGTTCCAGCCGCATCACGGCGATCCGGCGGACATAGCGCTCGGAGAGCGCGCCGCGCAGCCCGGTGGCGCGGTTCTCGTTGTCGTGCGAGTTGCTGAAGAAGTCCCACGCGCGGCGCAGTTCGTTCTGCTGGGTGTGGCTCGGCAGCAGATTGCCGTCGATGGCCTCCCCGTCCAGCGCGGACAGGTCGTACCACCCGGTGACGAATGTGTCCCCGCCCTTGTCCCGCAACTGGGCGCGGACCTGGACGGCGACGTTCTGCTGCAACGGGTTCGGCGCGAACAGCTTCCAGTTCTGCTCGAACTCCGGGTACACCCAGTCGTCTATGGCCTCGCTGTGCTGCTTGGTCAGCGTGTTGGACGGCGCGACATGCAGGAAGACGATCGCGAGATGGGTACCGGCGGCGACGGCGATCAACGCGAGCGCGAGGGCCGCGACGATCTGCTGCCCGAACGGCAGCCCCGCTATGCCCGCGCGGGGCGGGGCGGCGGGGGCGGCGGGCCTGCCGGGGGTGCCGGGCCCGCCGGGAGTGCCCGGTGCGGTGTGGGTGCCTGGTGCGGCGGTGGGCCAGGTGCGGTTGTCGGGGGCCGGGGTGCCCGCGGGGGGCCAGGCGGCACCCGGAGGCCAGGCGGCACCGGTGTGTGGGGTGCCACCCGGTGGAGGCCAGGCGGCACCGGGGAGCGGGGCGCCGGGGGCGTTGGCCGTGGGGCCGTCGGAGCCCGGTACGGGGCCCGGTACGGGGCCCACCAGGCCCGGGATGGGGGTGGGGACCGGGCCCAGCACCGGACCGGGGGCCTGGCTGCGGCGCTGACCGGGGACGGGGCGGGGGCGGGGAGGACCGGGGTCGGCGTCTGCGTCGGCATCGACGTCGGTGTCGGTGTCGGTGCCAGCGCCAGGGCCGGCGTCGGCATCAGGGCCGGAACCGGGGCCGGGGCCGGAGTCAGGAACCGGATCGGGGTCCGGGGTGTCCGCGCGGGCCGCGGGGGCTTCGGACGCGGCCGGGGCTTGCGCCAGGGCGTCCGCCGGGTCACCGGCGGGTGTCTTCGACACCGGGCCGGCCGATCCGTCGGCCGACCCGTCAACCGACCCGTCAACCGGCTCGCGGACCGGCTCGCGGACCGGCTCAGGGACCGACCCGTCGGCCGGGGCGTCGAGCGGGCCGGGAGGGGGCGCGGACCGGGGTTCGTGGGCCCCGTCCTCCTCACGCGCACCCCGTGCGCCCCGCGCCTCACCGTCGTACGAGTTCATACCGCCCCGCTTCCGCTTCCGGTCCGATGCCGCGCCGCCCCGCCGCTCTCGCTTCGGCACGCTACTCAGGGCCGCCCGCCCGGCACAGCGTCATGGGGTTATCCACAGGGTTGACACCCTACGGGGCGGGGTCTCACCATTGAATCCGACGAACCGAACGATCGGTCGGTACACTGATCGGGAGCGGCCCGCACCGGACCGGGGCGGGCCGGAAGCCGATCGGGGGCGGACCGAAGCCGATCGCGCCGTGGACCACGGGCGCATCGGGGCGAAGCGGGACCAAGTCAGGCCGAATCAAGATCGAGCAGAGCCGGATCAGGGCCGGATCGGGATCGAAGGGGACGGGCATGGCGACAGCAGCGGCGCGACAGGCGGCCGGTACGGCACCGGAGGGCGCCGCCGAGGCGGTGCACACAGCCGCTTTGGAGGCGGTGTTCGACGCGGCGGTGGCGGCCGACGAGCGGATCGAACCACGTGACTGGATGCCGGACGCCTATCGGGCGACGCTGGTCCGGCAGATCGCCCAGCACGCCCATTCCGAGATCATCGGTATGCAGCCCGAGGCCAACTGGATCACCCGCGCCCCCTCGCTGCGGCGCAAGGCCATCCTGATGGCCAAGGTGCAGGACGAGGCCGGGCACGGTCTGTATCTCTACGGCGCCGCGGAAACCCTCGGAGCCAGCCGGGACGACCTCCTGGACAAGCTGCACACCGGCCGCCAGAAGTACTCCTCGATCTTCAACTACCCCACCCTGACCTGGGCCGATGTCGGCGCGATCGGCTGGCTGGTGGACGGCGCCGCGATCACCAACCAGGTCCCGCTCTGCCGCTGCTCCTACGGCCCGTACGCCCGCGCGATGGTCCGCGTCTGCAAGGAGGAGTCGTTCCATCAGCGCCAGGGCTACGAGCTCCTGCTCGCCCTCAGCCGGGGCACCGACGCACAGCACGCGATGGCCCAGGACGCGATCGACCGCTGGTGGTGGCCGTCCCTGATGATGTTCGGCCCGCCGGACGGTGAGTCACCGCATTCGGCGCAGTCGACGGCGTGGAAGATCAAGCGGCATTCGAACGACGAGCTGCGACAGCGCTTCGTGGACATCTGCGTCCCCCAGGCCGAGTCCCTGGGCCTCGCCCTCCCGGACCCTGACCTGCGGTGGAACGAGGAGCGGGGGCACCACGACTTCGGCGCCATCGACTGGACGGAGTTCTGGGAGGTGCTGAAGGGGAACGGCCCCTGCAACGACGAGCGGATCTCCCGGCGCCGCCGCGCCCACGAGGAGGGCGCCTGGGTCCGGGAAGCGGCGGCCGCCCACGCGCGCAAGCACACCCCCGGCGCCGCCGCAGGCGGCCACCCGCCCGCCACGGACCCCACGCACCCCACGGACCCCACGGACCCCACGGACCCCACGACATCAGCGGAATCAGCGGACGGCACGGCACCGTCGGGCGCTCCGGCCCCGGCACCGGCCGGGAGCGGGAAGGCGACGGCATGAGCGACACGACGGACTGGCCGCTGTGGGAGGTCTTCGTACGCTCCCGGCGCGGCCTGTCGCACACCCACGCGGGAAGCCTGCACGCCCCGGACGCCGCGATGGCCCTGCGCAACGCCCGGGACCTGTACACCCGGCGCGGCGAAGGCGTCTCGCTGTGGGTCGTCCCCTCCACCGCGATCACCGCCTCGTCGCCCGACGAGAAGGACCCGTTCTTCGAACCGGCGGCCGACAAGGCGTACCGGCACCCGACGTTCTACGAGATCCCGGAAGGGGTGAAGCACCTGTGACGCGCACCGTCCCGCCCACGCCGACCGCCCTCCCCACCACGCGTCCCACCGCGCACCCCGCCGCGCTGCCCCTCGGTGACGACGCGCTCGTGCTCTCGCACCGGCTGGGCGAGTGGGCGGGCAACGCCCCGGTGCTGGAGGAGGAGGTCGCCCTGGCGAACATCGCCCTGGACCTGCTCGGCCAGGCCCGGATACTGCTGTCGATGGCCGGTGACGAGGACGAACTGGCGTACCTCCGCGAGGAACGCGCCTTCCGCAACCTCCAGTTGGTCGAGCAGCCGAACGGCGACTTCGCCCACACCATCGCCCGTCAGCTCTACTTCTCCACGTACCAGCGGCTGCTGCACGAGGCGCTGGCCGCCGGTGACACGCCCTTCGCACCGCTCGCGGCGAAGGCCGTCAAGGAAGTGGCGTACCACCAGGACCACGCCGAGCAGTGGACCCTGCGCCTCGGCGACGGCACGCGGGAGAGCCGGGCGCGGATGAGCCGGGCGACCGAGGCCCTGTGGCGGTACACCGGTGAGATGTTCCAGCCGCTCGACGGCCTCGACCTGGACTGGGCCGGGATACGGGACGCGTGGACGCGTTCCGTGAGCGGCGTCCTGGAGGCGGCCACCCTCGCCCTGCCCGAGGGCCCGCAGTCCGGTGCGTGGCGCGCGGGCGCGGGCCGGGACGGTCTGCACACCGAGTCGTTCGGCCGGATGCTCGCCGAGATGCAGCATCTGCACCGCAGCCACCCGGGGGCGTCATGGTGACCACCCACAGCGTCCCCGGGGCGGCAAGCCCCGCCGCGACGGACGACCGCGGCCAGGAGCCCGGCACGGACACCGCCCTCGAAGCGCGGCTGCGGCGGCTCGCCGGATCGGTGCTCGACCCCGAACTGCCGGTGATCACCCTCGCGGAGCTCGGCGTGCTGCGCGCGGTGCGGCTGCGCGGCCCCGGCCGGGTGGAGGTCGACCTCACCCCCACGTACACCGGCTGCCCGGCCGTCGAGGCCATGTCCCTGGACATCGAGCGCGTGCTGCACGCGCACGGCATACCCGATGTGACGGTCCGTTCGGTGCTCGCCCCCGCCTGGACCACCGACGACATCACCGACGAAGGCCGCCGCAAGCTCCGCGAGTTCGGCATCGCCCCGCCCCGCACCCAGCGCCCCACGAGCCCGGTCGAGATCCGGCTCGGGCCGACCCGGGCGGCGGACCCGTCCGCCGCGGCCCCCGCCCCGGCCGCCCTGGAGCCGGTGACCTGCCCGGTCTGCGGATCGGCCGACACCGAACTGCTCAGCAGATTCTCCTCGACGGCGTGCAAGGCCCTGCGCCGCTGTCTTGCCTGCCGGGAGCCCTTCGACCACTTCAAGGAGCTGTGATGGCCCGCTTCCACGCGCTCCGGGTGGCCGCGGTCGACCGGCTCACCGACGACTCCGTCGCCCTCACCTTCGACGTACCGCCGGAGCTGCGCGCCTCCTACCGGCACGCGCCCGGCCAGCATCTGGCCCTGCGCCGCGTCCTGGACGGCACGGAGGTGCGCCGCACGTACTCCATCTGCTCACCCGCGCCGGGTCCCGAGGGGCCCCGGACACTGCGCGTGGGGGTGCGGCTGGTCGACGGCGGCGCCTTCTCGACCTACGCGCTGAAGGACCTCACCGTCGGCGACGAGGTCGATGTGATGCTCCCGGCCGGCCGGTTCACCCTCGACCCCGCGCCCGGACGGTACGCGGCGGTGGTCGGCGGCAGCGGGATCACCCCCGTCCTGTCGATAGCGGGGACCCTGCTGGAGCGCGAGCCCGAGGCCCGGTTCTGTCTGCTGCGCGGTGACCGGACGACGGCGTCGACCATGTTCCTGGAGGAGGTGGCCGACCTCAAGGACCGCTTCCCCGACCGCTTCCAGCTGGTGACGGCGCTGTCCCGCGAGGAGCAGCAGGCGGGCCTCGCCTCCGGTCGGCTGGACCGTGAGCGGCTGACGGCCCTGCTCCCGGCACTGCTTCCGGTGGAGCGGGTGGCGGGCTGGTTCCTGTGCGGGCCGCTGGGGCTGGTGGAGGGCGCCGAGCGGGCGCTGCTCGGCCTCGGGGTGTCGCGGTCCCGTATCCACGAGGAGATCTTCCATGTGGACGCCGCGCCCGCCCCGGCGGACCGCGTGCCCGCTCCCGCGCACAGCTCGGTCACGGCGCGGCTCGACGGACGCGCGGGGACCTGGGCGGTCCAGGACGGCGAGACGCTGCTCGAAGCGGTGCTGCGCAACCGGCCGGACGCCCCGTACGCGTGCAAGGGCGGCGTATGCGGTACGTGCCGGGCGTTCCTGGTCTCCGGTGAGGTACGGATGGACCGCAACTTCGCGCTGGAGCCGGAGGAGACCGGCGCGGGATTCGTCCTGGCGTGCCAGTCCCGTCCGGTGACGGAGGAAGTGGAGCTGGACTTCGACCGCTGACCGTCCGCCGCGGCCCGGGTACGCCCGGGCCGACGCGGGCTCCGTCCCGTCGGCCCGAGGTGCGTCCCGGTACGCGAGGTCCCGTCCAGGCGACGCGAGGTCCGTCCCCGTAGGCCCGGGCGGGGTGCGCCCGGCCGAGCGGGAGGGGGTCAGGTCAGACGACGAAGCCCGGGTTTCCCTTGGGGTCGGTCACGGGACGGCCCTCGGCCTGCCACGCCTCCATGCCCCCGGCGACGTTCGCCGCGTCGATACCCTGCTGCGCGAGGTACATCGTCACCTGGGCGGAGCGCCCGCCCGAGCGGCAGATGACATGGACGCGGCCGTCCTGCGGAGCGGCCTCGGTCAGCTCCCCGTAGCGGGCGACGAACTCGCTCATCGGGATGTGCAGGGCGCCTGCCGCGTGGCCCGCCTCCCATTCGTCGTCCTCGCGGACATCGAGCAGGAAGTCACCGTCCGAGAGGTCGGAGACGCCGACCGTGGGCACACCAGATCCGAGATGCATGCCCCCGACGCTACCCGACCTACCCGACCGGGTCCGCCTCGCCGTCCGGGCGCGGGGAGCCACCGGCCGCGGGTCCCGGAGCGGACGGGCCGGGCTCCGGCTGCTTGGGGGTGGGCAGATCGGCCGGGTCCGTGGCCGGGAAGGGGAACGTCGACGGGGCGGGGGCCTCGGGCGCGCGCGCCCCGAGCTGCCTCACGAGCCCGTCCAGCTCGCTCTCGCGTTCACCGACCTGGGTCAGCAGCTGCTCGGCGATCTCGTCCAGCAGGTGGTCCGGGTCCTCGGGCGCCATCCGCAGCATCGCGCCGATCGCGCTCTCCTCCAGCTCCCGCGCCACGACGGTCAGCAGCTCCTTGCGCTGCGACAGCCACTCCAGCCGGGCATACAGCTCCTCGCTGCGGCTGGGCCGCCACTCGGCCGGTACGGGGCCCGCGGCCCACTCCTCGGCGAGCTCCCGCAGCAGGGCCTCGTCGCCCCGGGCGTACGCGGCGTTCACCTGGGTGATGAACTCGTCACGGCGTTCGCGTTCCGCTTCGTCCTGCGCGAGGTCGGGGTGCGCCTTGCGGGCCAGCTCCCGGTACAGCTTGCGGGCCTCCTCGCTGGGCCGGACCCGCTCGGGCGGCCGCACCGGCTGGTCGGTGAGCATCGCGGCGGCCTCGGGGGACAGCCCGTCCGAACTCAGCCAGCCGTGGAACAACTCCTCGACGGCGGGCATCGGCATGACCCGCGCCCACGCCTCGGCCGCGGCACGCTTGTCCTCGGGGTCGCCGCTGAGCTTCGCCCGCGCGTCCGCGATCTGCGCGTCCAGCTCGTCGAGACGGGTGTACATCGGGCCCAGCTTCTGGTGGTGCAGCCGGGAGAAGTTGTCGACCTCGATACGGAACGTCTCGACGGCGATCTCGTACTCGATCAATGCCTGCTCGGCGACGCGGACGGCTCGTTCCAGCCGTTCCTCGGGGCGCGCGGCGGTGGTCTCCGTGCCGGGCTCCCGCGCGGCCGCTTCGGTGGGCTGCGCGGTCCTCCCGGACTCGGCGGCTTCGGCGGACTCAGATTCGGGACTCGTCACCCGTCCAGCGTAGGGCCTGCGGCCGCCCGTAGGTTCCTGTACTGGGCGTACTTGTCCCCGTGCGGGTCGCCTTCGCTTGCGCTTGTGAGGTCCGTCCGGGTGGGCGCACTTCGTTCCGGTGCCGTCGCTCGGTGGGTGCGCAGTTCCCCGCGCCCCTGGATGCTGCCCCGATCCGTTGTCCGTCGGGTGCGGGTCGCCCTCGTCTTTGCGCAGTTCCCCGCGCCCCTGAGGTTCCCCACCTGGACGTACCTGTTCCCGTGCGGGTCGGACGGGGGTGCGCAGTTCCCCGCGCCCCTGGATGCTGCCCCGATCCGTTGTCCGTCGGGTGCGGGTCGCCCTCGTCTTTGCGCAGTTCCCCGCGCCCCTGAAGGGGCGCCCCTTGCTGTTGTCCGTTGTCTGCGGACCCCCCCTCCTCGCGCAGTCGCCCGGCTACGGGAGGGGGTGGGCGGGAATCTCTGCTCGCAGACTCCGATGCTCTTCAGTCGGGTCACCGGACGACTTACCGAGCGTGTCGGATCGAGGACGGAGAATCCCGACCGGCACCGACCCGAAGTACCGGCCGGACGCGCCCCAAAGGGGCGCGGGGAACTGCGCGAAACCACCGAGCGACGGCACAGGAACGAAATGCGTCCACCCGGACAGACCTAGGAGGCGCAAGCGAAGGCGACCCGCGGGGAACTGCGCACCCCACGAGCGACGGCACAGGAACGAAGTACGCCACGCCGGACAGACCTCAGAAGCGAAGGCGACCCGCACGGGGAACCCCGGGGGCGAGGGGGACGAAGGACCCCCTAGACCCCCAGCTCCGCGGCCACGCGGCCACCCCGCACCGCCGCCAGCAACGCCGCGTGATCCGCCTCCGTACGGTCCGCGTACGCCACCGCGAACGCCGCCACCCCCGCGTCGAACTCGTCGTTCTTGCCGCAGTAGCCCGCGAGCACCCGCGGGTCCGCGCTGTGCGCGTGGGCGCGAGCCAGCAGCGCCCCGGTCATCCGCCCGTAGTCGTCGAGCTGGTCGGCGGCGAGGGCGGCCGGATCGACACTGCCCTTGCGGTTGCGGAACTGGCGCACCTGGAACGGACGGCCCTCGACCGTCGTCCAGCCGAGAAGCATGTCGCTGACGACCTGCATCCGCTTCTGCCCCCGGACGACCCGCCGCCCCTCGTGATCCGGCTCGGGCGCCGTGAACCCGGCCGTCGCCAGATGGGGCACGAGCACGGAGGGACGGGCCTCCTTGACCTGGAGTATCAGCGGCTCGCCCCGGTGGTCGAGCAGCAGCACGACATACGAGCGGGTGCCGACACTGCCGGTGCCGACGACCCGGAACGCCACGTCCTGGACGGTGTACCGGGCGAGCAGCGGCACCCGGTCGTCCGCGACGGTGTCCACGTACTCCGCGAGGGACGACGCCACCGACAGCGCCTCCTCGTCGGAGATCCGGCTCAGCACGGGCGGCGCGGCCAGAAAGCGCCGGCCACCGCCTTCGACGGGCTCCGTCGACCTCTCGGCGAACCGGCCACTGGTGTTGTTCCGGGCCTTCTCGCCGACCTTGCGCAAGGTGCCGGCCAGATCCTGGGCGTCCGCGTGGGAGACGAGCTCCTCGTCCGCGATGGCGTTCCACGCGTCCAGCGCGGGAAGCTTCGCCAGCAGCCGCATCGTGCGCCGGTACGCGCCGACCGCGTCGAAGGCGGCCCGCTCGCATATCCCGTCGCCCGCGCCCGTCTCCCGTCCGGCGAGGACGAGCGAGGTCGCGAGCCGCTTGACGTCCCACTCCCAGGGGCCGTGCACGGTCTCGTCGAAGTCGTTGAGGTCCATCACGAGCTCGCCGCGGGCGTCCCCGTACAGGCCGAAGTTCGCCGCGTGGGCGTCGCCGCAGAGCTGTGCGCCGACGCCGGTGACCGGGGTGCGCGCGAGGTCGTACGCCATGAGCCCGGCCGAGCCGCGCAGGAAGGCGAACGGGCTCGCGGCCATCCGGCCGACCCGTATCGGGGTCAGCTCCGGCAGCCGGCCCTGGTTGGACTCCACCACGGCCGTGACCGCGTCGGGACGCCCGGCGTCCGGCTCGAACCGGGCGTGCGCGCCGCGGGGGACCCGCTCCCGCAACGCCTTGCCCGCGTCCTTCGCGGACTCACCCGGCACCGGGGAGCCGTTGGCGAACCCCCGCACCCGCGAGAGCCGCACGGAACGGGCCGCACCCAGCGCCACCGCTTCGCCGTCCTCCTCGCCACCGCCGCCGGAACCGGCGTACACCGCCGCACCCCCGGTCGGATCCGCTTCCGGCTCCGCACCCACCAGATCCTTGGCCATCACGACCGCCCCCTCCCTCGTACGGCACCCGCCCGCCGCCGGCCCGCATCGGATCGCACTGATGAGCGATGAACACCGATCGGCCAGAACCGTACCCCCACAACCGGAGTCCGCGTCAGCCCTGTGGACAACCGCGCCCGCCCGGCCCACCGGACCGTCCGACCCGCCCCCACCTGTGGAAAACCCGGCCACCCGTCCGAGTGAGACCCCGACGCACCCCCGACGCGGCCATCCCGCCGAGCCCGCCCCCACACCCCGATCCGGCCGAACCCGCACCCCACGACCCGTACCCCGCACCCCACAGACCCGCTGCCCCGTCGACCCGCTGGCCCACCGCCCCGTCGACCCAGCAGCCCGTCTCGGCGGCCAACCCTCTGCGACTAACCCCCGGTGGCCGGACCCGCGCCCCGCGGACCGCCCGTCGCCCTGGGCGCGATCTGCTCCCGGCACGCCTGCGCCTTCTCCGGCAGATAGGTCTCGGCCCACAGCCCCAGCGCGGCAAGCGCGGGCTTCAGCGCGGCGCCCGTCTCCGTCAGCCGGTACGCGACCCGCAGCGGGGGGCCCTCGACGACCTCGCGCAGGACAAGCCCCTCGGCGGACAACTCGCTGAGACGGTCCGACAGCATGCGCTCGCTGATCCCGGGGATCGCCCTGCGCAGATCGGAGAAGTGCACGGGCCCGTCGAGCAGGACGGCGATGATCAGGCCGGTCCAGCGCTTGCCGAGCAGGCCGAACACCCGGGTCATCCCGGCGTCCACCGTCGCGCACGGACCGGCACCGTGCGCGTCCGCGGGACCCGGCCCGTGACCTGGCCCGGGACGGGCCTCCGTACCGCCGCGACCCGCCGCACCCCGAACCGCCGCAGCGGTCGGCTCCATCGCGTCCGTCGCGTTCGCGTTGCTCTCCGGGGCCGCCATGCCCACCAGCGTACTGCCCCTCCGAGGCGGGCTGAGAAAAAGTAAGTAGCTGTGCTACTAATAGCTACGAACGGAAAGGACGGCACGTCCGTCCCCCATGGTCGACGCCCAGCGCCGTGCGCCGCCATGAGATGTCCGGAAAATGTCTGTCCGCACCGATACCAGGAGACTTGATGGCCACCCTCCTCCACCTGGACTCGTCCCTCTTCCCGACCGTCGGCTCCACCTCGCGCACCGTGACCGGCGCCTTCCGTGAGGTCTGGGAGGCGCGGCACCCGCACAGCTCGGTGGTCTACCGCGACCTGGCCGCCGACCCGGTCCCGCACCTCGACTCCGTCGCCGCGTCCGCCGGGTTCGCCGATCCGGCGACGCACACCGCCGAACAGGCCACCGCCTTCGCCGCCCGGCTGGCGCTGGTGGAGGAACTGGAGCGCGCGGACGCGGTGCTGATCGGCGCGCCCATGTACAACTTCTCGATCCCGTCCACCCTGAAGGCGTGGCTCGACCAGGTGATCCTTCCCGGCCGCACCGCCGGACCCGCGTCCACGCTCAAGGGCAAGCCCGTCACGGTCGTCGCCAGCCGGGGCGGTTCGTACGCCCCCGGGACGCCCCGCGAGTCCTTCGAGTACGTGCAGAACTACCTGGGCGACCTGCTGAGCGAGATGCTCTCCCTGGACGTCGACTTCATCGTCCCGGAGCTGACGCTGGCACGGACCAACCCGGCGATGGCGGAGCTGATACCACTCGCCGACGCCTCCCGCGAGAAGGCCCTGGAGGACGCGAACACCAAGGCGAAGTCGCTGGCCGACCGTCTCGTCTCGTCCGCCGCGTAGACGACGCACGCCGGTGCGGGTACGGAGGACACCCTCCGTACCCGCACCGGCGTACCCGTACGCACCCCACCGCCACCGGCCGACCGACCACCCCGCGCGCGTGGACGTCGATCCGGGGCACGAGCGGGCACCGCCGCACACGCGACTCAGTACCGACGGCCTCGGCCCCGAGCGGCACCGACGGCCCCAGCCCTGGCCCCGGCGGCCTCAGTGCTCGTGCCCGTCACCGCTCTCCCCGGACCCACCGGACCCACCGCTCTCGCCGGACTCCCCGGCGCCACCGGACTCCTTGGGCGTCGCGTCCGAGGGCCCGCCCGCCGGCTCGCCCGCCCGGACGGTGAACGCGGCCGTCCGCACCTCGCCCTTGTGCTGGAAGTCGAGGAACAGCCGGTACGTGCCCGTGCTGGGGGCCGTGGCGTGGAACGACACCTCCGGGCCGGGCTTCGTCCTGCCGTCGCCGGGCTCACCGCCCGGGTGGACATGCAGATAGCCGAGGTCACCGGAGCGCAGCGCGACCAGATGACCGTACGAGCCGAGGTAGGGCTGGAGGTCCGTGACCTCGCGGCCGTCCCTGCTGACCTTGAGCCGCAGCTGTTCGGCCGCGCCGGGACGCAGCTCACCCGCGAGGGTGACGGTGTATCCGTCGACGGTGGTGGTCCGGGACGGGGCCGGGACGGCGGACGGCCGGTAGGCGCCGGAGACGGCGAGGTCCGTGCCCAGCGTCAGATTGCCGGGGTCCTCGGCGTCGCCGCCAGGGGTGAAGTCCGCGAAGAGACGGTAGTCGCCCGCCTCGGGCAGCTTCACGGGGGTGCTCCAGGTGCCGTCGGCGGCCAGCTCGGGGTGCAGATGCCGATAGGTCGTCAGATCCCGTGAGGCGAGGATGAGATGGAGATCCTTGCCGTGCTCACGGGTGTACGAGGTGAGCTTCCCGCCCTGGTCGTCGCGGATGGTGAAGCGCAGGTCCGTCTCCCGGTCTGCCGCGATCCGCGGGGTCCCGAGGTCGAAGGTGTAGCCGCCCTCGGACACCTGGAGCCCACCGGGCCGCGCCTCACCCGCCCCACCCGCCCCCTCGCCCTTCGCCTTCTCCTTCTCCTGCGGCTGCTCCGAGGAGGCGTGCTCCCCGTGAGCGGCGGGTTCCGCGTTCACCGGGTCGACCCCCGCACCCACCCCGTAGGCGGTCCCGAAGGACGCCGCCAGTGCTGCGGCGAAAGCGGTGATCTTCACTGCGGTGTTCATGGCTGCTCCTTGTGGCGTCAGGCGGCATGACTGCGGTCGGCACGGGCGGGCCGTCCGGCCGCCCCACACCGCGAACCTATACCCCTGGGGGGTATATTTCCACTCCCCTGGAACGCTTGCCTTTCGATAGGGGGTGGGGGTATACATGACCTCGACGCAAGGATACCCCCACAGGGTATCCAGACAACTGTGGGACAGCCCGTCGCACGACCCGCCGGAAGACAGTCCCGGCACGTCCCGCCCCTACGTACCGAGGAGCAGTTGATGAGCACGACGCTCGCCCCGACCGAACAGGTCGAGCTGGCCATCGGCGGCATGACCTGCGCCTCGTGCGCCGCCCGGATCGAGAAGAAGCTCAACCGCATGGACGGTGTCGAGGCGACCGTCAACTACGCCACGGAGAAGGCCAAGGTCACGTACTCGGGCGACATCGCCGTCGAGGACCTGATCTCGACGGTCGAGGCGACCGGCTACACCGCCGCGCCACCCCCGCCGCCCGACACGGGGAACGGCGGACAAGCGGCCGGCACCACCGCGCCCACCGAGGCCGACGAGCTGCGCCCGCTGAAGCAGCGGCTGGTCACGGCCGTGCTGCTGTCCGTACCGGTCATCGCGATGGCGATGACCCCGGCCCTCCAGTTCGAGTACTGGCAGTGGCTGTCACTGACCCTCACCGCCCCGGTCGTCACCTACGCGGCCTGGCCCTTCCACCGCGCCGCCTGGACCAACGCCAAGCACGGCGCGGCCACCATGGACACCCTGATCTCGGTCGGCACCTCGGCCGCGCTGCTGTGGTCCCTGTGGGCCCTGTTCTTCGGCACCGCCGGTATGCCGGGCATGACGCACGCGTTCGAGCTGACCATCGCGCGCGGCGACGGCGCGGCGAACATCTATCTGGAGACCGCCGCGGGTGTCACCGCGTTCATCCTGGCCGGGCGCTACTTCGAGGCCCGCTCCAAGCGCAAGGCGGGCGCGGCCCTGAGGTCGCTGCTCGAACTGGGCGCCAAGGAGGTCACCGTCCTGCGGGACGGCCGTGAGGAGCTCATCCCCACCCAGGACCTGGCGGTCGGGGACCGCTTCCTGGTGCGCCCCGGCGAGAAGATCGCCACCGACGGCACCGTGGTGGAGGGCTCGTCCGCGGTGGACGCGTCGATGCTGACCGGTGAGTCCGTTCCCGTGGAGGTCCAGGTCGGCGACACCGTCACGGGCGCCACACTGAACGCCGGCGGACGTCTGGTCGTGGAGGCGACCCGGATCGGTTCCGACACCCAGCTCGCCCGGATCGCCCGGCTCGTGGAGGACGCGCAGAACGGCAAGGCCGCCGCCCAGCGCCTCGCGGACCGTATCTCCGCCGTGTTCGTGCCCGTGGTGATCGCCCTGGCACTCGGCACGCTCGGCTTCTGGCTCGGCAACGGCGCGGGACTCACCGCCGCGTTCACCGCCGCGGTCGCCGTACTGATCATCGCCTGCCCCTGCGCCCTCGGGCTCGCCACCCCGACCGCGCTGATGGTCGGCACCGGCCGGGGCGCGCAGCTCGGCATCCTGATCAAGGGCCCGGAGGTGCTGGAGACGACCCGCAAGGTCGACACGATCGTGCTGGACAAGACCGGTACGGTCACCACCGGCCGGATGACCCTGCTGCACGTACGGACCGCCGAGGGCCAGGACGAGACCGAGGTACTGCGTCTGGCGGGCGCTCTGGAGCACGCCTCCGAGCACCCGATCGCCCGGGCCGTGGCCACGGGCGCCGAGGAGAAGGCCGGTCCGCTGCCGGTCCCCGAGGACTTCGCGAACATCCCCGGACTGGGCGTCCAGGGCGTCGTCGAGGGCCACGCGGTCCTGGTCGGCCGTGAGCGGCTGCTCGCGGAGTGGGCGATGGAACTGCCCGCCGACCTGAAGCGGGCCAAGGCGGAGGCCGAGGCCGCCGGACGGACCGTCATCACCGTGGCGTGGGACGGCGAGGCCCGCGCGATCCTGGAGGTCGCCGACGCGGTCAAGGAGACCAGCGCGGAGGCCGTACGGCGACTGCGGGACCTGGGCCTCACCCCGATCCTGCTGACCGGTGACAACAAGGCCGTCGCCGAGTCGGTCGCCCGTGAGGTCGGGATCGACGAGGTCATCGCGGAGGTCATGCCCGAGGACAAGGTCGCGGTGGTCAAGCGGCTCCAGGGCGAGGGCCGTTCGGTGGCGATGGTCGGGGACGGCGTGAACGACGCCGCCGCGCTCGCCCAGGCCGATCTGGGCCTCGCGATGGGCACCGGCACGGACGCCGCCATCGAGGCGGGCGATCTGACCCTGGTCCGCGGGGACCTGCGGTCGGCCGCCGACGCGATCCGGCTGTCCCGCAAGACCCTCGGCACGATCAAGTCCAACCTGTTCTGGGCCTTCGCGTACAACGTCGCCGCGCTTCCCCTGGCCGCGGCGGGCCTGCTCAACCCGATGATCGCGGGCGCGGCGATGGCGTTCTCGTCGGTCTTCGTGGTCGGCAACAGCCTGCGCCTGCGGGGCTTCCGCGCCGCGAGCTGATCCCCCGGGCGACCTGTGCCCCGTACCCCCGCTTCCTGGGAGTACGGGGCACAGCCGTGCGCGCCGGACCGTGTCGCGGGTGCCGTACCCGGGGGCGCGGGTCCGCGGGTGAACGGCGGAGGCGATGATTTCGGCATATGCCATCCGCAGCGTCGGTATGTCGGGCACGATGGGCGGGCCGCTTCGCACGCGGTCGCCACCGCCCGTCACCGTCGACCGGGTCCTCTCCCGTGTGTCATGGCCGGACCGGTGGTTGTACCGTCCCGGTTCCATGGCAAGTGTCAGAACCTTGCGGTGGCACGCGACTTGAACCGGGACCCGGGCCGACGGCGAGGGTGCCCGGCCCGGGTCGCGGATTCCATGGAGAGAAGAGCGCACCCCGGGGCCGTCGCCGCGCCGGGGTCGCTCGGTTCAGCACCCGGAGGTCCCGACATGACCAGCACTCCTCCCCCGACACCCCCGATACCCCCGATACCGCCCGCCGACCGGCCCGACGCCTTCGGCCCCCCGCACTGGGGACCCACGACACCCGCCCACGCCCCGCAGCCGTCGTCGGCCGGGGGAAAGCCGTCGAGACGCTGGGCGTTGCTCACCCATGGCGCGACGGCGGTCGTGGCGCTGATGCTCGGTATGGCGGCGACCGGCGGCGGGGATTCCGGCGGGGCGGGGGACGGCAAGGCGGCGCCCGCCCCGACCATGACGGTCACGAAGGCCCCCCGGGGCGGGGCCCCGGAGCCCGCCGCGACCGTCACGAAGACGGTCGAGAAGACGGTGAAGGAGACGGTCACCGCCAAGCCGAAGCCCGCGCCCAAGAAGGCCGCGGAGCCCGGCCCGTCCGCCGCGATCGAGGCCGACGGGATGTTCCTGGTGGGCGAGGACATCCAGGCCGGGACGTACAAGACGGCGGGTCCCGAGGACGACGACTTCGGCCTCGGCTGCTACTGGTCCCGCCAGAAGGACGCCTCGGGCGAACTGAGCGGGATCATCGCCAACGGCAACATCACCGGCATGACCCGGGTGACGGTCAACAAGGGCGAGTACTTCGAGACCACGGGCTGCCTGGAGTGGCGCAAGGTCTCCTGACCCACCACGGCCCACCGCGTGCACCGCCCGACACGGCGCTGGCACCGCCCGCCACGGCCCACCGCCGGCACCACCCGCTTCGGTCCGGCGCCGACACCGCCCGCCACGACCCCCCGTCGACCCCGACCACCACGGCGGACCCGCGTCCTCGGTCCCCCGTCGGTCCCGCCCACCGCGGCGGTCCCTCGGTCCGCCAACGGCCGTCCGCCCGCCGTGACCCATGTCACGGCGGGCAGGGCAGCACAGTCCCCGGACAAGGCGCCTGCGGACAACGAGAAACGGGCCCCCGCCCGGACCTGAGTCCTGGACGGAAGCCCGTTCACCGGTACTTCTCTGTGCGCGAGGGGGGAGTTGAACCCCCACGCCCTTTCGGGCACTGGAACCTGAATCCAGCGCGTCTGCCTATTCCGCCACCCGCGCATGGGTGTCGTCCTCGGGCCCCTCACTGGTGGTGCGGGCGCCTTCCGACATGCAGAAGATTAGCACGATGGCGAGGGTGGACTCACCCCCGTTTTCCCGCACCCCGGACCCGCCCGAACCCCGTCCCGCCCCGCCCGGAACCCATCGGACGCACCCCGCCCCACCGCTCCGACCACGGGAAACGCGCCCTCGGACACTCTCCCGGATGAAGTGCCGGGAGCCGGGCACTGCGCGCGGTGCTCGCACGTTCACCGTACGAAGGCACCCTCGGCGCCAAGAGGTCAACGGCACCACGGGGGACACCGGCCGCGGCGGATTCGGCGGCGGAAGAGCGGAAGCGGAGCACGTAAAGACGCGTAGGACACGGAGAAGGAGATCAGCGGAATGACGTAGGAGGCGGGAGAGGCGGAAGAGGACCGCCGGGCGGCAGGAGGCAGCCGCCGGGAGCGGAGAGCAGCGAGCCGCTGTTGACCGCCGGACCGGGAAACAGCCGGGCCGGCAGGTCGCCTGGCCGAGAAGCAGCCGGACCGAGGAGCAGCGGTCGGGGCCGAGGAGCAGCGGCCAGGGGCGCGGGGCAGGGGCACCGGGTGCGGGGCACAGGGAGGAGCACGGAGAGTGGTGAGCGGAGGCGTGGCGCCACCGACGCGGCAGACCGGGGCAAACCCGCACAAGCGGGGGAGTCGGTCCTGGGCCGGTTGCCCGTCACAAGGCACCGCGGGCGTCCCCGTCCTGTCCCAACCCGGCACCAGGCCGCGTCCATCCCACCGGTATGGACCGGAGTGCTCGCCAGGTGCGGGACACTGACACAAGAGCCCCTCTACGATCCCCCCGTGGGAACACGTTGTCGAGGGGGCCATGGGAACGGTCGGGAGGGGAAGGGGTTCCGGAGGGCCTGCGGAAGCCAGGTCCGGCTCGGAAGGATCACCCGCCCCGCCATGGGGCAGTCCTGTGAAGGCCGACACTCGTCGGCCGGGGCGGACAGGGGGAACCAGCCGATCGACCGGCGCGTGGATACGATCAGTAAGCAGTACCAGGACGGCAGCGAAGGAGGAGGTGCCCGATGGGAGTCCTGAAGAAGTTCGAGCAGCGCCTCGAAGGTCTGGTCAACGGCACCTTCGCCAAGGTCTTCAAGTCCGAGGTCCAGCCCGTCGAGATCGCCGGCGCGCTCCAGCGCGAGTGCGACAACAACGCGACGATCTGGAACCGCGACCGCACGGTCGTCCCCAACGACTTCATCGTCGAACTGAGCACACCGGACTTCGAGCGCCTGAGCCCCTACTCGGGCCAGCTCGGCGACGAGCTGTCCGGCATGGTCCGCGACTACGCGAAGCAGCAGCGGTACACCTTCATGGGACCGATCAAGGTCCATCTGGAGAAGGCGGAGGACCTGGACACGGGTCTGTACCGCGTCCGCAGCCGCACGCTCGCCTCCAGCACCTCCCAGGGCCCGCCCGGCTCCGGCGGCCCCACCGCGGCCGGCGCCCCCGGCGGCTTCCCGCCCGCCCCGGCCAGCCCCTCGGCGGCCCCAGGCCGTTCCGGCGGCGGCTACGGCTACCCGAACCAGCCTCCTGGCGCGCCTCCCATGCCCGCCGCACCGCCCGGACGCCCCGGCGCGGGCGGCCGCGGCCCCGGTGGACCCGCAGGCGCGCCCGGCACGCATACTCGGCACTGGGTGGAGATCAACGGCAACCGCCACCAGATCTCCGGCCCGACGCTGGTGCTCGGCCGCAGCACCGACGCCGACGTGCGGATCGACGACCCCGGAGTCTCCCGCCGGCACTGCGAGATCCGGACCGGAACGCCCTCGACGATCCAGGATCTCGGGTCCACCAACGGCATCGTGGTGGACGGGCAGCACACCACCCGCGCTACGCTCCGCGACGGCTCGCGGATCGTCGTGGGCAGCACGACCATCGTTTATCGGCAAGCCGAAGGGTGAAGCGGGGGCAATGTCAGAGCTGACCCTGACGGTCATGCGGCTGGGTTTCCTGGCCGTACTGTGGCTGTTCGTCATCGTGGCCGTCCAGGTCATCCGCAGCGACCTGTTCGGTACGCGCGTCACCCAGCGCGGTTCGCGCCGTGAGAGCGCGCGACCGCAGCAGGCCGCACGACAGGCCGCCGCGCCCCCGCAGCAGCGGGGCCAGCAGAGTGGTGGTGGTGGCCGCCAGCGGCGCGGGGCGCCGACCAAGCTCGTCGTCTCCGAAGGCACCCTCACGGGCACCACGGTCGCCCTCCAGGGGCAGACGATCACGCTCGGCCGGGCGCACGACTCCACGATCGTGCTGGACGACGACTACGCGTCCAGCCGTCATGCCAGGATCTACCCCGACCGGGACGGCCAGTGGATCGTGGAGGACCTCGGGTCCACCAACGGCACCTATCTCGAACGGGCCAGGCTGACGACCCCGACCCCGGTACCGCTGGGCGCGCCGATCCGCATCGGCAAGACCGTCATCGAGCTGCGGAAGTAGTACGACAATGAGCCAGCGGAGCGAGCGGGCCGGGACCGTCCCCACGACGGACGCCGGTGCGCTCCCGACCGGAGGGTGGGCACCGTGCGGATGTACCCGGAGCCGACAGGCGAGGTGCGCATGAGTCTGTCACTGCGCTTCGCCGCCGGATCGCACAAAGGCATGATCCGTGAGGGCAACGAGGACTCCGGTTACGCCGGTCCCCGGCTGCTCGCGATCGCCGACGGGATGGGCGGGCAGGCGGCGGGCGAGGTCGCCTCGTCCGAGGTGATCTCGACACTCGTCACCCTCGACGACGACGTGCCCGGCTCCGACATCCTCACCTCGCTCGGTTCGGCGGTGCAGCGCGCCAACGACCAGCTCCGGATGATGGTCGAGGAGGACCCGCAGCTGGAGGGCATGGGCACCACGCTCACGGCCCTGCTGTGGACGGGCCAGCGCCTCGGTCTGGTGCACGTCGGCGACTCCCGCGCGTACCTCCTGAGGGACGGCGTCCTCACCCAGATCACCCAGGACCACACCTGGGTGCAGCGGCTGGTGGACGAGGGCCGGATCACCGAGGAGGAGGCCACCACGCATCCGCAGCGCTCGCTGCTGATGCGCGCGCTGGGCAGCGGCGACCATGTGGAACCGGATCTGTCGATCCGTGAGGTCCGCGCGGGCGACCGCTATCTGATCTGCTCCGACGGGCTGTCCGGAGTGGTCTCCCACCAGACGATGGAGGAGACCCTCGCCAGCTACCAGGGCCCCCAGGAGACCGTGCAGGAGCTGATCCAGCTCGCGCTGCGCGGCGGCGGCCCCGACAACATCACGGTGATCGTCGCCGATGTCCTCGACATCGACAGCAACGACACCCTGGCCGTACAGCTCTCCGACACCCCGGTCGTGGTCGGCGCGGTCGCCGAGAACCAGCACCAGCTGCACGACGGCGGCGCCATGCAGACGCCCGCGGGGCGCGCGGCCGGCCTCGGCCGCCAGGTGCCGGGACAGGGCGGCGGCAGGGACGGCGAGTTCGGCCCGCCCGGCAGCGGTGACGACTACGCGCAGGAGGGGTCCTTCGGCGCGTACGGCGACGACGACTTCACCAAGAAGCGCGGCGGCGGCATGAGATGGCTGAAGATCTCGCTCGTCCTCGTGCTCGCCATCGCGGTCGTCGGCGGTGCCACGTACGGGGGCTGGCGCTGGACCCAGACCCAGTACTTCGTCGGCACCAAGGACGAGCACGTCGCGCTGTACCGGGGCATCAGCCAGGATCTCGCCTGGGTGAGCCTGTCCGAGGTGCAGAAGGACCACCCCGAGATCGAACTCAAGTACCTGCCGCCCTACCAGCGCAAGCAGGTCGAGGCGACGATCGCCGAAGGCGGCCTCGACCAGGCCACCGACAAGATCAACGAGCTGGCCACCCAGGCGTCGGCGTGCAAGAAGGACGCCGAGCGCCGCACGGTCGAGCGGGACAGCGCCAAGCCCGGCGAGGGCGAGGCGGGCGGCACCACCGGCACCCCGTCCCGTGCGGGCGCGGGGACGGCCACCGGCGCCGCGCAGGCACAGCCCGCGAGCTTCGGGCGGGCGCCCACCCCGACCCCGACCCCGGGCGCGAGCTCCAGTCCCCGTCCCACACCCACACCCGGCCCCAGCTTCTCCGAAGAGGAGCGCAAGCTGGTCTCGCTGTGCGGTAAGCAGTAAGCAGCCGTGAGGGGCCCTGTCACACCATGAGCCGTACGAATTCGTCGACGCACAACACCTCGACCATCGGTGCCATCGGCGCGCCCAGCAGGCGCAACACCGAGCTGGGACTGCTGGTCTTCGCGGTGGTCATCCCCGTGTTCGCGTACATCAACGTCGGGCTTGCCATCGACGGCGAGATCCCGACCGGTCTGCTCGGATACGGCATCGGGCTGGGCCTGCTCGCGGCCGTCGGCCATGTGGTCGTGCGCAGGTTCGCGCCCTACGCCGACCCGCTGCTGCTGCCGCTGGCGACCCTGCTCAACGGCCTCGGCCTGGTGGTGATCTGGCGTCTCGACCAGTCACCGCGGCTGCACGCGATGGCGGCGTCCCGGGGCAACGAGTTCGTCGCGGCGGCCCCCCGCCAGCTGCTGTACTCCGCGATCGGCATCGCGCTCTTCGTCGGTGTGCTGCTGCTGCTGAAGGACCACCGCATCCTCCAGCGGTACACCTACATCTCGATGGCCGCGTCGCTGGTGCTGCTGCTGCTGCCGCTGGTTCCGGGGCTCGGCCGGGATGTGTTCGGCGCGAAGATCTGGATCAGCATCGCCGGGTTCTCCATCCAGCCCGGTGAGTTCGCGAAGATCGTCATCGCGGTGTTCTTCTCCGGCTATCTGATGGTGAAACGCGACGCCCTCGCGCTGGCCAGCCGCCGGTTCATGGGGCTCTATCTGCCGCGTGGCCGGGACCTCGGGCCGATCCTCACCATCTGGGCCGTCAGCCTGCTCGTCCTGGTCTTCGAGAACGACCTCGGTACCTCCCTGCTGTTCTTCGGCATGTTCGTGATCATGCTGTACGTGGCCACCGAGCGGACCAGCTGGATCGTGATCGGCCTCGGGATGTCCGCCGCCGGAGCGGTCGGTGTGGCCACCTTCGCCGGCCATGTCAAGGCCCGGGTGGACGCCTGGCTCGACCCGTTCGGCTGTTACGCGGACTCCGGCGCCTGTGAGCAGATCGGCCAGTCGATCATGTCGTTCGGCTCCGGCGGGGTGCTCGGCACCGGCCTCGGCCAGGGCAACAGCGACCTGATCGGCTTCGCCGCCAACTCCGACTTCATCTTCGCCACCTTCGGCGAGGAGCTCGGTCTCGCGGGCGCCATGGCGATCCTGCTGCTCTACGGCCTGATCATCGAGCGGGGTCTGCGTACCGCGCTCGCCGCCCGTGACCCGTTCGGCAAGCTGCTCGCCGTCGGCCTCTCCGGCGCGTTCGCCCTCCAGATCTTCGTGGTCGCCGGCGGTGTGATGGGCCTCATCCCGCTGACCGGTATGACGATGCCGTTCCTCGCCAACGGCGGTTCCTCCGTGATCGCCAACTGGGCCCTCGTCGGCATCCTGCTCCGTATCAGCGACACCGCGCGCCGTCCCGCGCCGATGCCCGCTTCGAACCCCGACGCCGAGATGACCCAGGTGGTCCGCCCGTGAACAAGCCACTGCGCAGGATCGCGATCTTCTGCGGTCTGCTGATCATGACCCTGCTCATCCGGGACAACTGGCTCCAGTACGTCAAGGCGGGCGAGCTCCAGGACAACGGGAAGAACCGCCGGATCTCCATCGAGCGCTACGCCCAGCCGCGCGGCGACATCATCGTCGACGGCAACCCGATCACCGGCTCGGCGAAGACCAACGGCAGCGACTACGCGTACAAGCGCACGTACAAGAACGGCCCCATGTGGGCGCCCGTCACGGGCTACGCGTCGCAGGCGTTCGGGGCGACCCAGCTGGAGTCGCTGGAGGACGGGATACTCACCGGCAACGACGACCGGCTCTTCTTCCGCCGCACCCTCGACATGATCACGGGGAAGAAGAAGGAGGGCGGCAATGTCGTGACCACCCTCAACGGCGCTGCCCAGAAGGCCGCGTTCGAGGGGCTCGGCAGCAAGAAGGGCGCCGTCGCCGCGATCGACCCGACCACCGGCGCGATCCTGGCGCTGGCCTCGACCCCGTCGTACGACCCGTCCAAGTTCGCCGGGAACTCCACCACGACGGACACGCCCGCCTGGCAGAAGCTCCAGAAGTCGCAGAACCCGGACGACCCGATGCTGAACCGGGCGCTGCGGGAGACCTACCCGCCGGGCTCGACGTTCAAGGTCGTCACCGCGGCGGCGGCCCTGGAGCACGGCCTGTACCCGGACCCGGACGACAAGACCGAGACCCCGCTGCCGTGGGTCATGCCGAACACCCGGACCGAGCTGAAGAACGACGGCCCGCTGCCCTGCAAGGACGCGACACTGCGGATGGCCCTCCAGGTCTCCTGCAACACCGTCTTCGGCAAGGCCGGCGCGGACCTCGGCAAGGACAAGATGCGGGAGACCGCGGAGAAGTTCGGCTTCAACTCCGAGCACTTCATCCCGGTCCGCGCCAACGCCTCCGTCTGGCCGAAGGAGATGGACGAGCCGCAGACCGCGCTCAGCTCCATCGGCCAGTTCGAGACGGCCACCACCCCGCTCCAGATGGCGATGGTCGCCGCCGCCGTGGCCAACGACGGCAAGCTGATGGAGCCGTACATGGTCAGCCGGCTCCAGGCGCCCAGCCTCGACGTCATCGAGAAGCACACCCCGGACGAGATGAGCCGGCCGCTCTCCGAGGAGAACGCGCAGAAGCTCCAGTCCATGATGGAGACCGTCGTCGAGAAGGGCACCGGCAGGAACGCGCAGATCAACGGCGTGAAGGTCGGCGGCAAGACGGGCACCGCGCAGCACGGTGTCGACAACAGCGAGAAGCCGTACGCGTGGTTCATCTCGTACGCCAAAACGGACTCCGGCTCGCCGGTCGCCGTCGCGGTGGTCGTCGAGGACAGCGACGCGAGCCGGGGTGACATCTCCGGTGGCGGACTGGCCGCGCCGATCGCCAGGGACGTGATGAAGGCGGTCGTCGACGGCAAGGAGTGACCCCGGTCACGTCCCTTTGACATCGGTGCACGTTGCGGTACCGGTCCTGTATCAGGTCATCCACACGGCCGGGGCAGGTAGGACGATCCGGGTACGGTATGCCGGACAGCACACCGCCCGGACCGTACGACGACGGTACGGTCGGGACCGACGGAGAGGGCTGGAATAGCTATGGAAGAGCCGCGTCGCCTCGGCGGCCGGTACGAGCTGGGCCATGTGCTCGGCCGCGGTGGCATGGCCGAGGTTCACCTCGCGACCGACACCCGGCTCGGCCGCACAGTAGCCGTGAAGACACTGCGGGCCGATCTGGCCCGCGATCCGTCGTTCCAGGCCCGGTTCCGCCGTGAGGCCCAGTCCGCCGCCTCGCTCAACCATCCGGCGATCGTCGCGGTCTACGACACGGGTGAGGACTACATCGACAACATCTCCATCCCGTACATCGTGATGGAGTACGTCGACGGTTCCACACTGCGTGAGCTGCTGCACTCGGGCCGCAAGCTGCTGCCCGAGCGGGCCATGGAGATGACGATCGGCATCCTCCAGGCCCTGGAGTACTCGCACCGCAACAACATCGTCCACCGTGACATCAAGCCCGCGAACGTCATGCTGACGCGCACCGGGCAGGTCAAGGTCATGGACTTCGGCATCGCCCGTGCGATGGGTGACGCCGGGATGACGATGACGCAGACCTCCGCCGTCATCGGCACGGCCCAGTACCTCTCGCCCGAGCAGGCCAAGGGCGAGACCGTGGACGCCCGTTCCGACCTCTACTCCACGGGCTGTCTGCTCTACGAGCTGCTGACCGTGCGCCCGCCGTTCATCGGGGACTCCCCGGTGGCGGTGGCCTATCAGCATGTCCGGGAAGAGGCCCAGCCGCCGAGCGTCTTCGACCCCGAGATCACCCCCGAGATGGACGCGATCGTCCTGAAGGCGCTGGTCAAGGAGCCCGACTACCGCTACCAGTCGGCCGACGAGATGCGCGCCGACATCGAGGCGGCCCTCGACGGCCAGCCGGTCGCGGCGACCGCGGCCATGGGGTCCGTCGGCTACGGCGGCTACCAGGGCGGCTACGGCGACGACCAGTCGACGACGGCGCTGCGCAGCCACGACGGCGCGCCCGCGACGACGATGCTGCCGCCGGTCAACCCGGACGACGGCGGTTACGGCTACGACGACCGGCCCGACCGCCGCCGGCAGAAGAAGAGCAGTGCCGCGACGATCCTGCTCGCCGTGGCGGGTGTGCTGGTGCTGGTGGGCGCGATCCTGATCGGCAGGTGGATCTCCAGCGGCGGCGGCGGTGAGGACGCCCCCGTCGAGGTGCCGAACTTCGTCAGCAAGAAGCTGACCGACGCCGAGCGGCTGGCCGACAACAGCTATCTGAAGCTGAGCGTCGTCCGCAAGCCGTGCGAGGACCAGCCGCGCGAGAGCGTGTGCGACCAGACCCCGGCGGCGGACACCGAGCTCGACAAGGGCGAGACGGTCACCGTGACGGTGTCGACGGGCGCCCCCAAGGTCGCCGTGCCGAACGTCATCGGTGACGACGTCGGCGACGCCACCAAGAAGCTTGAGGCGGACGAGTTCAAATTCGACGTGTCGGAGGAGGCCAAGGAGTCCGCCGAGGAGCCGGGCACCGTCCTCGACCAGAAGCCGGGCTTCGGCACGGAGCTGGAGAAGGGCTCGCCCGTCACGCTGATCGTCGCCAAGGCCAAGCGCCAGGTCACCGTGCCGGATCTGGCCGGGCAGACCTGTGACACGGCCAAGCAGCAGCTCCAGAGCAACGACCTGGTAGGCACCTGCACCGAGGTCGAGACCGAGGACAGTGAGGCGGGCAAGGTCTTCGGCCAGACCCCGTCGGCGAACACCTCGGCCGTCCCCGGGTCCACGGTGTCCCTCCAGATCGCCAAGGCGCCGAAGGAAGAGGAGGAGGAGCAGCCCGCGCAGGTCGCGGTGCCGCTGCTGACCGCCAAGACCCTCGGCCAGGCGAAGCAGGAGCTGACGAACCTGAAGCTCGCGGTCGGCCAGGTCGGCGGACCGACGGACGACAACGCGATCGTCATCACCTCCAACCCGCCCGCCGGGACCCAGGTCGCGGAAGGCACGGCGATCACCCTCCAGACGACCGCCGGGGCCACCACCGGGAACCCGGGCGGTCCGGGCGACCAGGGCAACGGCGGCACCGGGGGCGACGGGGGCGGCGGCGAGGAAGGCGGCGACGAGGTCGGCTTCTTCGGCGGCGTGCTCGGAGGCCGCAGGAGCTAGCGGCTCCCGCGCACGGTCCGGTCCGGTCCGTCCAGCGCATCGCAGAAGGTCCCGGTCCCCCGCTCGACGGGGGGCCGGGACCTTCTGCTGTACGGACGGGTCCGCAGGCCGTACGTGCCGGTGGCCGGTTGCCTGTACGTGCCGCTCAGGGCGTCAGCGCAGTTCCTTCGGGGGTGTCCGGTCCTCGTCGACCTTCTCGGTGCGGACCATCTCGCCCCAGACCACGTACCGGTAGGTGGATGTGTACACCGGGGTGCACGTGGTGAGCGTGATGTACCGTCCGGCCTTCTTGGCGCCGGACTCCTTGGGCACGGGGTCGAGGACCTTCACGTTGTACTTCGAGGTCTCGGGCAGCACCGAGTACACCTTGTAGACGTACCAGGTGTCCTTGGACTCGAAGACGATCGGGTCGCCGTTCCTGATCTTGTGGATGTCATGGAACTTGGCGCCGTGGCCGTCCCGGTGCGCGGCGAGCGAGAAGTTGCCCTTGGGGTCCTGCGGGAGCGCCGACCTCACCGGCTTGGTGTAGTAGCCCGCGACCCCGTCGTTGAGGAGGCCGGTCGCCGTCCCCTTCTTGATCAGGATCTCGTCGTCGCCGTTCATCGTCGGGACATGCAGGAAGCCGATGCCGTCCTTGGTGTCCAGCGCGCCCGGTCCGCCGGGTCCGGCGGGCCCGTCACCGGCCCAGGTGTCACGGACCTTGTCGCCCTGCTTGTCGGCCTCCCGGTCGGCGAGGACGTTGGTCCACCACAGCGAGTACGCGACGAACAGACCGAGCACCAGCCCGGCCGTGATCAGGAGTTCACCGAAGACGCTGACGGCGGCGGCGGCCCTGCCGCGCCCCCGCCGCTGTCCCGGCGTGACCGGAGCCGTGTCCGGCCGCTCGTCGTGCTCGGTCGTCGTCACCACTGCATCGTGCCCTGTCTGTCCGTACGGTCCGTGCGGCTCAGCCGACGAGGGCGTCCGGCTTCCCCTCGGAACGCGGCCGCTCCTCGGCCATCTTGCCCCACACGATCATCCGGTACTTGCTGGTGAACTCGGGGGTGCACGTGGTCAGTGTGAGGTAACGGCCCGGTCCGGTGAAGCCCGACCCGGGCGGAATCGGTTCGAGGACGGAGACGTTGCTCGGCGGGGTCTGCGGCAGGATGCTCGCCATCTTGTAGACGAAGTAGGTGTCCTGGGTCTCGATCACGATCGGGTCACCGGGCTTCAGCCGGTTGATGTACCGGAACGGCTCGCCATGGGTGTTGCGGTGGCCCGCGACCGCGAAGTTGCCCGACTTCGCCTCCGGCATCGCGGTCTTGAGGCTGCCCTCGGCGTAGTGGCCGACCAGCCCGCGGTCGAGGACGCTCTTCTTGTCTATGCCCTCGGCGACGGGCACGACCACGTCCAGGGCCGGGATGTGCATGATCGCGAAGCCCTGGCCGGGCTCGAACGACCCGGGGGCGCGCTTGCCCTTGGCCCAGTCCTCCTGGATCTGGTTGGCGGCGCCGTTCGCCTGCTGCTGGGCCCGGATGTTCGTCCACCAGAGCTGGTACGTGACGAACAGCAGCATCAGCACACCGACGGTGATGAACAACTCCCCCAGCGCCCGGCTGACGACGACACCGGCGGTCGGCTTCCGCGCCCGTGCCGCGCGCCGGGCCTCCACCCGGGAGAGCGGGGCGGGCCCGTGGGAGTCGGGGTCGTCGTCGTAGCAGGCCCGGTCGCCGTACCGGTCGTACTCGTCGTGCTCGCCGTCCTCGTCGTACTCGTCGTGGGACCCGTGGCCGTCGTACGGGGCGGCGTCGTAGGGGGCCGGGGCGTGCGGGTCCCGGTGGCGGGGCGCGCGGTGGGCGGACCGGTCGTGGGCGCCGGGGTCGCGCCCGTCGTCCCAGCGGGGTCCGGCGAAGCCGTCAGGTGCCCCGGAGACGGCCGGGAGGACCACGGTGCTCTGTACGTCACCCGGGTCGCGTTCCGCGGCCCTGTGGCGGGCGGTACGGCCTTCGAAGGGGCGTTCGGGACCGGGGCCACCGCTCCGGGGGCCCGCCCGGTGCCCTCCGGGGGCGCCGTCGTACGGACGGAAGGGGGCGGTGTGCGGTGCGGGGACCTCCGCCGGGAGGGGGCCGGGTCCCGCTATTCGCGCGGCGGGCCCGGGGCGGCCGGTCCCGTCTACGGGAGCGGGGGCGGGGCCGGTCGCCGCGGGGCCGGTCGCTGCGGGAGCGGAGGCGGCGGGGCCGGCCGGGGCGGGGGCCGGGCCCGGGTGACGCGGGGCGGCCGGGCCCGGGGTGCCGTGGCCCGGGGTGGGGTACGGGGCGGGGCCGCCGTGCGACGGGGGTGCCGGGTCGACGGGGTGGTCCACGTATCCGTACGGGATGTCCTGGGCGGGGGCGGGCCGCTGCGGGGGATACCCGTCCGGTGCGGGCCGCTGCGGCGGGTATCCGTCCGGTCCGGGTCCGCCGTACCAGTCGCGGGCGTAGCCCTGGGGGTCGTACCACTCGCCCGTGGCGGGCGGCGGCTGGCCGGGCGGGCCACCAAGGTCCGGCAGCGGATCGCTCAGCGGATCGGCGAGCCCCCGCACGGCCGCCTCGAACGCCCCCGGCACCTCGTAGGCCGCCTCGTAGGACCCCGTACGGGGCACCTCGTACGGTCCGCCGTACCGGCCGTCCCCGTGGACGGCACCGGGGTCGCCGGTGTCCGGCGGGTCCGCGGCTCCCGGGCCGGAATCCCGCTCGGGGCGTACCGCGGTCACGCGCTGGCCCTGCCCACGACCGGGGCCAGCCCGGCCGATCTGTCCACGGCACCGCTGTCCCCGCAGACCGTCAGCCAGTTGGCGAGCATCCGGTGGCCGTGCTCGGTGAGCACCGACTCGGGGTGGAACTGCACACCCTCGACGGGAAGTTCGCGGTGACGCAGTCCCATGATGATGCCGTCGTGGGTGCGGGCCGTGACCTCCAGCACATCGGGCACGGTCGCGGGCTCGGCGGCGAGCGAGTGGTAGCGGGTCGCGGTGAACGGCGAGGGAAGCCCGGCGAAGACGCCCTGCCCGGCGTGCTCGACCGGTGAGGTCTTGCCGTGCAGCAGCTCGGGGGCCCGGTCCACGACACCGCCGTACGCGACGGCGATCGACTGCATCCCGAGACAGACCCCGAAGACGGGCACCCCGGTCGCGGCGCAGTGCCGGACCATGTCGATACACACGCCGGCCTGCTCCGGGGTGCCCGGACCGGGTGACAGCAGCACACCGTCGAACCCGTCCTGGGCATGGGAGGTGGAGACCTCGTCGTTGCGCAGCACCTCGCACTCGGCACCGAGCTGGTAGAGGTACTGGACGAGGTTGAAGACGAAGCTGTCGTAGTTGTCGACAACCAGAATCCGCGCGCTCACTGGGTGGGGGCCCTTCCCTCGTCGACGGTCACGTCGTTGAAGGGGAGCAGGGGCTCGGCCCACGGGAACACGTACTGGAACAGCACGTACACGACCGCCAGGGCGAGGATCAGGGACAACATCGCCTTGATCAACGCGTTTCCCGGCAGATGCCGCCAGATCCAGCCGTACATGCCGTCCCTACTCGCCGTCGGTGTTGTATGCGTCAACCAGAGTACGGGGACGGGACTCGGGTTAGGGGGTGTTGCCGTGCAAACCCCCGTCCGAGCGGCTCGGTGTCCGCGCCCTGGAGCACGGGCATGTTCCACGTGAAACAGAGCCGGGGGATGTGCGTCACAGCGAAGGGGCCCCTGAACCGATCCGGTTCCGGGGCGGGCCCGACAGAGCCCCTAGCCCACCGGCTTCGCCTGGTGAAGGTCCACCGTGCCCGCGTAGCCGGGGAGGGTCGTCATCCCGTCGTCGTTCACTTTCCAGCCCAGGCCGTAGACGTTCACGTACAGCATGTAGTTCTGGATCGAGGGGGCCGAGCTGAGGGCCCGCTTGAGCTTGGCGGGGTCGCCGACCGCGGTGATCTTGTAGGGCGGTGAGTAGACCCGGCCCTGGAGGATCAGGGTGTTGCCCACGCAGCGGACCGCGCTGGTGGAGATCAGCCGCTGGTCCATGACCCGGATGCCGTCGGCGCCGCCCTGCCAGAGCGCGTTCACCACGGCCTGGAGGTCCTGCTGGTGGATGACCAGGTCGTCGGGCTGCGGGTCGGGGTAGCCGGGCAGCTTGGGGGTGGCGTCCGGCGGGGCGTCGTCGAGGGTGACGGTGAGGGCCTTGCCGCGCAGTTCCTGGGTACCGGCCTGGGCCTCCAGCGCCTTCAGCCGGTCCTCCTCGGTCCTGGTCGCACCGCCGTGGCCGTTCTTGGTGAGGGTCTCGACGTCGTCGCGCAGGACGCCGTTGGACTCCTCCAGCTCCCCGTTCCTGCCGCTGCGCTCCTGGATCAGGTCGGAGAGTTTCAGCATGGAGGCGTCGGTGCGGATATTGGTGCCCTTGGCGGTGTTGAAGCTGGTCACGAAGAGGAGTCCGGCGAGCGCGAAGACGCCCGCGGTGAGGATTCGCACCGGTCGCAGACGCTTCTGACGAGCGGGACTGGTGCGCAGACCGGGGGAGTCGGCAGAATTGCTCAACGTACCCTTACTCCTTACGGCGCCGAGGAAGCACTACGCTAACGGACGCCCGGGGGAGCGATCGGTTTCCCCTAGCAGTTCCGCTTGTACGCTGCCCCCGAGCCCGCCGAGTCCAAGCGCGGCCACGCAGCGCATCGACAGGAGAGCCCCTCGTGCCGAAGTCACGTATCCGCAAGAAGGCCGACTACACGCCGCCGCCGTCGAAGGAGACGACGGCGATCAAGCTGAGCAACCGGAGCTGGGTCGCTCCGCTGATGCTGGCGATGTTCTTCATCGGCCTGGCCTGGATCGTCGTCTTCTACGTCACGGACGGCGATCTCCCGATCGACGCACTCGCGAACTGGAACATCGTCGTCGGCTTCGGCTTCATCGCCGCGGGCTTCGGTGTCTCCACGCAGTGGAAGTGACCTCCCGCTAGTCTCCGCACCCGCAGCCCCTGGCCAGGCACCGATCCATCCCCGGTCATGGGGCTTCTCGGGCTGCCCGGAGGGCGTCGGAGTATGGGTCCGGCAGTCCCCTCGCGGACCCGTGGGAGACCTCTGCCCCGAGCTGTTCCCTGAGTTATCCACAGAACTTTTCCACACTGGGGAAAAGGTCAGACGATCTGTGGATAACTCCTCGCGGGTTGACGCCGATGTGACTGGCGTACCGGTATCCGAAAACGTGTTCGCCCCTTGTCCTGGCTGGGAAAACCCAGGTCGGGGACAAGGGGCACAGACGTTCCCCACGCCATGCACAAGATCCGCCACACGCTGTGGACAACCATCGGGTGGAGTTGTGCGTCAGGGCCGTGCGGTGCCCGGTCGGCCCGGTCTCAGAGCAGCGTGAGCGAGCGGACGAGCACGGTGCCCACCACGACCAGCAGTACCGCCGCACAGGTCCCCCACTGGACCAGCGGCCGCCGCTCGCGCGGGGCGTGCACCATGGCGTAGGCGATGGCCAGACCGGCGATCAGACCGCCGACATGGGCCTGCCAGGCGATACCCGGCATGGTGAAGGTGAAGATCATATTGATCGCGAGAAGCGCGATCACCGGGCGCATGTCGTAGTTGAGCCGCTTCACGAGCACCGCTGTGGCACCGAAGAGACCGTAGACCGCGCCGGACGCGCCCAGCGAGGCGGAGGTGGGGTCGACCAGCACATACGTGAGGGCGCCGCCCGCGAGACCGGAGAGCAGATACAGCGCGAGATACCGGCTCCGGCCGAAGGCCGCCTCCAGCGGACCGCCCAGCCACCACAGGCTGAGCATGTTGAACGCGATGTGCCACACCTCCTGGTGCGCGAACATCGACGTCACCAGCCGGTACCACTGACCGTCCGCGACACCTTCCGTGACGGGGTACGGGGCCGGGGGCCAGGCCCCGAGCAGCACCAGATCGTTCACCAGACGGCTGTCGATCTGGATCGCGACGAAGACGAAGAGATTGACCGCGATGAGGATCTTCGTGATCAGCCGGGGGTCCTTGACGAGGGAACCGCCCGTGAGGGTGCGCGGCTGGTTGGCCGTGGGGGCGTGCCCGGTGCCCGATCCGTCGCGTACACACTCGGGGCACTGGAACCCGACCGACGCGCTGATCATGCACTCCGGGCATATCGGCCGCTCGCAGCGGGTGCAGCGGATGCCTGTCTCACGGTCCGGATGCCGGTAGCAGGTGGGCAGGCTCGGTGCGCCCTGCGGGCCCTGAGTCCCGTGCGGTCCGCCTGGCGCCTGGTCCATGGTCCCCTCATTCCCACTCGTCCGAAGGCATACGCCCGACCCGCGCGCCCCGGTCGGGAACACGGCCCCGGGGGTCGCACGGCCAACGCACTGCCCCGCCCTCCTTGACGGATGGGCGGGGCGGTTTGTTCCCCGGCTCACCGCCGGACGGGTACGGGGCGGGGCCCCGGTACCGGTCGGCGGCAGCGACGGCGGCTGTACCGGTTCAGCGCTTCTCGACGACGACCGACTCGATGACCACGTCGTTGACGGGACGGTCGGTACGCGGGTTGGTCTGCGTACCGGCGATCGCGTCCACGACCTTCTGGCTGGCGTCGTCCACGACCTCACCGAAGATGGTGTGCTTGCGGTTCAGCCACGCCGTCGGCTCGACCGTGATGAAGAACTGGGAGCCGTTGGTGCCCGGACCCGCGTTGGCCATGGCCAGCAGGTAGGGGCGGTCGAACTGGAGGTCGGGGTGGAACTCGTCCTTGAACTGGTAGCCCGGGCCACCGGTGCCGTTCCCCAGCGGGTCCCCGCCCTGGAGCATGAACCCGGGGATGACCCGGTGGAAGACCGTTCCGTCGTACAGCCGGTCGGTCGACCGCTTGCCCGTCTCCGGGTGGACCCACTCCCGCTGCCCCTGGGCGAGCTCGACGAAGTTCTTGACCGTCTCCGGCGCGTGGTCGGGCAGGAGCCTCAACACGATGTCGCCTTGGTTGGTCTTCAGGGTGGCGTAAAGCTGCTCGGCCACGATCTGCCTTCCGTTGTCCTCTGTGACCCTCCGATCCTCGCACGACCGGGAGGGCGCGTCGTGCGGCGGTCGGTTCTGCCCCGGCCGCACCCCCTTTCCCCGGCCCGGCACCCGCCACCGGTGTGACCCGGATGCCTTTCCTCACATGCTGTCGCGTGGTACGGCAGGCATGATCGCAAAAAGGGTGGAAAGGTGAACGGTGACTTTGTGTGTGTGGGGGACGACGCCCCAGGCATTACGTACGCCACCGAGGAGGAGGTTCCCGTGACCCGCATCGACAGCGTGCGCGCCGCGACCGGTTCGGCGAAGGACAGCGTGCTGCACGCCGCGGAAGTGGTGGCGCCCTACGCCGACACCGCCAAGGACCGGGCCGCACAGTACGCGACCGAGGCCCGCGTACGGCTGGCACCCAAGGTGTCGCATGCCGCGCAGCAGGCCGCCGAGCAGGCCCGTGTCCAGTACGGCGCCCATCTCGCACCCGTGATCGAGCAGGCCCGTACCCATGTACCGCCGAAGGTCGACCACGCCGCCCAGGAGGCCGCCCTGCGCACCCGCAAGGCGGCCCGGCAGGCCGCGGAGTACTCCCGGCCGCGGATCGAGCACGCGGTGGCCGCCGCCGGACCCGTACGGGACGAGGCGGCCTCCCGTGGGGCGGCGGCGATCGCCGCGCTGCGCGGACAGGTCAGCGCCGACGAGGTGCGCAAGCTGGTCCGCAGGCATGAGCGCCGGGCCCGTGCCGGACGTGCCGTGAAGGGGGTGCTGATCCTCGGCGTGCTGGCGGGTGGCGCCTTCGCCGCGTGGAAGTGGTGGGACAAGCAGGCCAACCCGGACTGGCTGGTCGAGCCGCCCGCCGCGACGGAGGTACCCGAGTCGGGCGGCACGCTGAACGCCGTCGACGGTTCCCCGGATGCCCTCGACCCCGAGGTGGAGGCCAAGCAGGCACAGCTGGACGCCGAGGGCGACCCGCAGGACCGGGAGTAGCGGCGCCACCGGGACCCGGGCTCCAGCTCCCGCGGCTCCAGCGACCACGACTCCGGCTCCGACTCCGGCTCCGACTCCGGCTCCGGCTCCGGCTCCGGCTCCGGCTCCGACGATGGGCGGCCACCCCGCGAGGGTGGCCGCCCATCGTCATGTTCCACGTGAAACCGTCGTGTTCCACGTGAAACGTCGCCGGATGGGTGTTTCACGTGGAACATGCTCTGCGGTGCCACGGAGACGTGGCGCCCCGGCGACGCGGCGGCCGTGCGGTGCGGTGCCTGCCTGCTGCCTGCTGCCTGCTGCCTGCTGCCTGCTGCCTGCTGCCTGGCGGTGGTGACGGTGGCGCGGTCGGGCGCCTGACACCTGCTGGCGAACTGGTGGAAGGTACGGCCGGCCGGCTCAGACCGCCGCCCGTCGTCGCAGATGGGTCAGCAGCACGTCCAGGGTGTTCCATGCCTCCGCGCGGGTGCCGTCGCCCAGGGGATAGTGCAGTGCCGGCCTGGCCTCCGGTCCCAGTTGCACGGGGCGCAGGGTGAGCGGGGGCCGGCGGGCGTGGGTGAGTGTGGTCTCCAGGACACCCTCGGCGCCGAGGGTGAAGGACAGCGGTACGGGCGGCGCCTCGAAGACCGGGGGCGCGGTGAGGTCACGGCGGGCCGGACCGAGGGTCGCCAGCAGGGAGATCAGCCCGTGCTCCCCGTCCGCCAGGGCCCCGGCAAGGGTTCGCACGGCGTCCAGGGGGACCCGCTCCCCTTCGCCGTAGCCGATGGTGAGGGTGACGTTCTCCTCGACGCCCGCCGTCGTCCGGGTGATCCGTACCGTCGCCAGGGCGGGCCGGTCGGGGCTGCCGACCGCCGTGATCAGGGTCGGCTCTGGCACCCGGCCGCGCGCCAGATCGGTGATCTGACGGGGTGACCACGGCAGATTGACCGGCTCGGCGGTTCCCCAGCCGGCCGGGGGCGCACCGGTGAGGGTCCGCCAGGCCAGTTCCAGGGAGCGGCCGAGCAGCAGTTCCCCTTCCGGCGGATAGGCAGTGCGGAAGGAGACGGTGAGCTGGTGTTCGCCGGTGGGGCCGGACGGCCGGTACGGCTCGGCGACGGTGCCCTGACCGGACTCGTCGGTGACGACGGCGAAGGTGCCGTGCTGCCAGCGCAGTACGGCACCGGTCAGCCCGTCGTAGTAGCCGCAGTCGGGGTGCTGGACGACCCAGCGGTTGGGCGGGCCGGTCAGCGCGGTCCGCAGATGGTGGCTGAGGCGGCAGTGGGCGGGGGTGACGATCTGGAGCGCGGAGTCCTGTGCGGCGGTGGTGCGCAGCACCTCGGAGAGCCAGGCGGTCAGCGGGACGACGGGCCGGTCCGCGAGCACGACCACCGTCGACTCGGTGACCACGTCGACCGCGGGCAGCGCGTCCTCGGCGACGATCACGGCCGTCTGGTCGGTCCCGTCACCGGGATCGCTCTCCACCGGCACCACGCCGATCGTGCCCGCGCCGGGCGGCCACACGGTGCCGCCGAGCAGATGGGTGAGCCGTCCGACGACCGATCCGGCGAGCCGCTCGGCCTCGGGCACCGCGCTGGAGGCACGGGTCTCCGTCCACCACACCGGTACGGGGGCCTGGGCCGCGCTCTCCGCCCCGAGCAGTCGCTCGATCTCGCCCGGTACCTGGACCAGGAGCGGTGACTCCACGGACACCAGCGGACGGCCGCCCGAGCCGAGGAGCTGGACCACGGCGCCGTCGGCGGTGGCCGTCACCTCCGTACCGGGACCGCCCGCGTGCAGTCCCACCAGCAGGGACAGCGCGTCGGGCATCTTCGGGGTGAGCGCGATGACGTCCTTGGTCATACGGCGGCCCGCCGCGCGGTGTGCTCACGGGTCCGGGGGCCGGGACGCCCGGGGCGGCGATGCCCGGGTCCGGGGTGCGGGGGATCGAGGGGCGGGGGATCGGGGTGCACCAGGCCCGGACGCGCGAGGTCCGGACGCGCTAGGTCCAGGTGCGCAAAGTCCAGGTGCACCAGGCCCGGACGCGCGAGGTCCAGGTGCACAAGGGCCGGGTGCACGGGGGCGGGGTGCACGGGGGCGGGGGGCGCGGGGGTCACCGGGTGCGCGTCGGTCATGAGTCGTCCGTCTCGTCGTCGGCGGCGGCCAGGGCGGTCTGGATCAGCTGATGGGGGCGTCCGCGCCGGACCAGGGTGCCCCGGCCGGGCGGCTGGGGGCTCGCGTAGAGACCGGGGAAGAGCTGGCCCTCGGAACGGTCGCCGGTCATCACCAGGGCCGCCGTCCCCGATTCCCGCAGGGTCGTCAGGAACGGCTCGTACAGGGCCCGGGAGGACCCGGCGACCCGGCGGGCGACCACGAAGTGCAGACCGATGTCCTGGGCGGAGGAGACATACGGCAGGAAGGGCGCGAGCGGCTGCTGTCCGGCGGTGGTCAGGATGTCGTAGTCGTCGACGAGGATCACGATCCTCGGGCCCGTGAAGGACGGGCCGTCGGCGGGTGCGTCGGGGTCGATGCCCTCGTCCGGGAGCCGTTTGTCGAGTTCCTTGGCGATGCCCGAGGCCAGCGCGGCGGAGATCCGGGCGTTGTGGGCGTAGCCGCCCCGGTACGGCTCGGGGACCACCGCGCGCAGTCCCCGCCGGGGGTCGAACACGGCGAAGACCAGCTCGTCGTCCGCGTGGCGGGCGATCAGCCCGGCGGCGATCAGCTTCAGCAGGTTCGTCTTGCCGCACTCGTTGTCACCGAGGATCAGCAGATGCTGGTCCTGGGCGAACAGGTCGAGGAGGACGGGTGCCAGCGCGTCCTGGTCGACCCCGATCGGGGTGCGGCGGGGTTCGCTGTGCGCGGCGGGCAGCTTCGCGGACGACAGCCGGGTGGGCAGCACCCGGACGGGCGGCGCGAGGTCGCCGTGCCAGGTGGCGCGGATCGTGGCGACGGCGTCCTCCAGCGCGGCGCCCGGGTCGCCCACGGTGTCCCCGTCGCCGTCGTCGCCCGTGCCGCCGTCGATACGGGGCAGCGCGACCTGAGCGAACAGCTTCTGGTCGGTGAGCACCCGGCCCGGGGCGTCCGTCGGGATCGTCTCGGAGAGCTTCCGGTCGATCCCCGAATCGGAGGGGTCGTTGAGCCGCAGCTCGACCCGCGTACCGAACATCGACTGGCCCGCGATCCGGACATCGTTCCAGCGCAGCATGCCCGCCACCACATGGATGCCGTAGCCGCCGCCGCGCCGGAGGATGTCGTTCACCGCGTCGTCGATGGAGGAGAACTCCTCGCGCAGGGCCCCGTATCCGTCGATCAGGAGCACCACGTCGGTCGCGGGGAGCTCACCGATCCGGCCCTGGGCGCGCAGCCGCCGGAGCTGGTCGACGGAGTCGATGCCGTGCTCGCGGAAGAGCTGCTCCCGGGCGGCGAGCATGTTCCGTACCTCCGCGACCGTGCGGGCCACCCGCTCCTGGTCGGCGCGGCCGGCGACCCCGCCGACGTGCGGCAGCCCGGCGAGCGCGGCGAGCCCGCCACCGGCCAGGTCCAGTCCGTAGACCGCGACGTCGCGGGGGGTGTGGGTGAGCGCGAGGGACAGGGCGAGGGTGCGCAGCAGCGTCGTCTTGCCGGACTGGGGGCCGCCGATCACGGCGGTGTGCCCGCCCGCCACGGTCAGATCCAGTTCCCAGGGGCCGCGCCACTGCCGGGCGGGGGCGTCCAGGACGCCCAGCGGGACCTTCATGGGGGCACCGCGCCGGTCACCGAGCCGCATCCCGTGCTCATCGGCGCCGAGCGGACCGGCGGCGGTGTCCAGGGACAGCGCGTCGGGCAGCGGCGGCAGCCAGATACGGCGGGCGGGCGGAGCGGCGCCCTTGAGCTGGTCGACCATCACGGACAGCACGGTCGGGCCGGTCTCCCGGACGGTGGCGGCGGGTCTGCTGTCCTCGGCGCCCGGTCCCTCGGCGCCGCCCGCGCTGTCGGCGAGGGTGTTGTACGTGGGATAGGCGAGGGCCAGCGGGCCCTCCTCCTCGGTCTTGTCCAGCAGCGCGCCCCGGTAACGCCCGGAGACGTAACCGGCCTTGAAGCGTGTGTACGCGGAGGTGTCGACCTTGAGGTAGCCGAAGCCGGGCAGCGGCGGCAGATGGAACGCGTCGGTGGTGTCGAGGACGGTCCGCGACTCGTCGGGGGAGAACGTCCGCAGCCCGAGCCGGTACGACAGATAGGTGTCGAGGCCCTTGAGCTTGCCGCCCTCGATGCGCTGGCTGGACAGCAGCAGATGGACGCCGATGGAGCGCCCGATCCGGCCGATGGACAGGAACAGGTCGATGAAGTCGGGCTTCGCGGTGAGCAGTTCGCCGAACTCGTCGATGACGACGAACAGATGCGGCAGCGGCTCCAGCTCGGGACGGCGTTCGGCGCGCAGCGCGGCGTAGTGGCCGATGTCGGCGACGTTGCCCGCGTCCTTGAGGACCTGCTGACGGCGCTTGACCTCGCCCGCGAGGGAGGTGTGGACGCGTTCGACCAGCCCCGCCTGGTTCTCCAGGTTGGTGATCACGCCCGCGACATGGGGGAGTTCGGCGAACGGCGCGAAGGTCGCGCCGCCCTTGTAGTCGACGAGGACCATCGCCAGTTGTTCCGGCGAGTGGGTGGCGACCAGCGCGAGGACGAGGGTGCGCAGCAGTTCGCTCTTGCCGGAGCCGGTCGCGCCGACGCACAGTCCGTGCGGGCCCATCCCCAGCTGGGAGGACTCCTTGAGGTCGAGCAGGACGGGCCCGTGCCGGTCGTCCAGTCCGATCGGTACCCGCAGGAAGTCGCGTTCCCCGCGCGACGCCCACAGCCGGTCGAGGTCGAGGGCGGCGGGATCGGTGACGCCGATCAGGGCGGGGAAGTCGACGGGCCCGGAGACCGGGGTGCCGTCCGCGACGGACTCGGCGGACAGCCGCAGCGGCGCCATCATCCGGGCGAGGCCCTCCGCGCCGGGCACCCCCAGCGTGTCCGAGGTGCCCTCGTCGGGCCGGGCCTCGGGCGCGGCGGACGTCGGGTCGGGCACCACCCGCAGATCCTCCACCGTGACGTGCTCACCGTCGACGGTGATCCGTACGGACACCTCGTCGGGCTCGTGGACCTGCTCGGCGAGCAGATGCAGCACGGTGACGTTCATGTCGGCGAGGCCCACCGCCGAGTCGGGGACGGGCAGTTCGACGGCGTTGCCGCCGTACTCGTCGCTGACCACCAGCATGCGGCTCGCCATCCGCAGCGCGTTGCGGTCGGACAGTCCCCGGCGGACCTCGGCCGCGTAGGACGCGCGGCGGCGCAGTTCCCCGCCGAGCACCACGGCGAGCTGCGGCATGCTCGGGGCGATCCGGCGCACGGCCACCGGGCCGTCCTGCTCCTGGGTGTCGAGGACATGGGGAAGCCACTTGGCCCACTCCCAGTCGTCCGCGAGCCGCTCCCCCGGCACCCCGAGGGCCAGCGACACGTCCTCGGGGGCGTGCAGCACGGCGGTGTGCGTGAGCAGCGCCCGCGCCACCCGCAGCACGCCCTCGCGGTCGCCGACGACGCTGATGTTCCCGGCGCGGTCCAGCGGCACGGTCAGCGGGAAGTCCCGGGCCCGGGTGAAGCGGGACAGCAGGGCGCCCGCCTCGTTCAGCATGAAACGGTCGGGCGGGGCGAGGACCCCGCCGGGGTTCTGGCCGAGCGTCAGGTCCTGGAGGGCGACCTCACCGGTGCCGAGGCGTACCCGCAGGAAGTCCGGGTCGGTACGGCGCCGCTCCCACAGCCGGGCCGGGTCCCGCACGATGTCGTACAGGGCCTGCGGCGGCGGATTGAGCCGCCGGGCCTGGCCACGGAGCTTGCGCTCCACGACGCCCAGTTCCTCGCGCTGCTCCTCCAGGTACTCCAGATAACGCTCGCGCTGGGTACTGCGGGTGCGCTGCGCCTTGCCGCGCTGGGACCAGAACAGGGCGACGGCGCCGAGCAGCGCGAAGACCAGCACGATCGCGCCGACGGCGGCGAACCGGCTGTTGCGGATGACCGTCATCATCACGACCGAGCCCATCACCCCGGCCATCGGCAGCAGCGCGGTCGCGGCGCCGCCGATCTTGCCCTCGGGGAGGTTCGGCGGGGCCTCGACGACCCGGTTCGCGGGCGGCGGCAGGGGCCGGGAGCTGCGGGCCGGCCGGTGGACGAGCTGCTGGGTCACCGCGCACCGACCGCGCGTTGCATCACCTCGGCGGCAAGCCGGGTCGCCGCCTGCCGGGTGGCCGCGCCGAGATGGTCGGTGCGGATGACCCCGCCGGACGCCAGATGACGGTCGTAGGGCAGGACGACGACGCCCACCCCACTGCGGGCCAGCGCCTCGGCGGCTGCGCCCGCGTCCAGGGAGGCATCGGGACTCGTGGCGGTCAGTACGACGACGGTGCGTGGCAGGACGGCCACCGGCAGGGAGCCGAGCCAGTCCAGGACCGCGCCGGTCGACGCGACGCCCTCGGTGGTCGCGGGGGTGACGAGCACCCGGGCCTGGGCGGTGTCCAGCGCGGTACGGGCGACCTCGCCGGGCAGGGTCTCGCAGTCCACGAGGGTCACCCCGAAGTACCGGCGCAGCGCGACCATCACCGTGCGGTAGGTGGCGATGTCGATCCGGGCACCGATCCGGCCCTGGCTGCCGGGCAGCAGCCAGCCTCCGTCGGTGAGCGGTACGAGATAGCCGGTGACGTCGGTGAGCTGCATCGACGGGCGCAGGATCTGGACGAGGTCGGTGCACGTCCAGCGCAACTGGTCGACGCCGAGCCGGGCGGGGAGGGTACCGAGCGCGGCATCGGCCTCCAGGGTGAGCACCGGGTCGTGCCGGAAGTGGTTGAACGTGCGGCTGAGCAGGGCGGTCACCGTGGTCTTCCCGGCGCCGCCCCGGATGCTGGTGACGACGATCTGCCGTCCGGTGGTGACGGGCTGCTGCACCTGGGCGACGAGTTCCGTGCTCTCGGCCACGGCCCGCGCGGCGGAACTCCCGAACGCGTGCTGCGCCAGCCGGAGCACCCGGCGCAGCACCGGGTCGCCGTGCCGGAGCCGGGCGCTCTTCGCCCCGGCGCCCAGTACGGGGACGGTGTCGGGGCCCGGGGCGGAACCGGGACGCACCCCGCCGGGCAGGGGCCCGTCGGGCCGGGTGCCGCCGGAGGTACGGGTGGCGGTACCCGTGAACGGGGCGGCGTGGGCGTACGGCTGGGCGGTGGGGTGTCCGGCGCGGGCGGGGGTACCGGCGGGGGCGGGGGTACCGGCGGGGGCGGGGGTACCGGCGGGGCCGGACGGTCCGGTGGGGCTCGTGGAAGCGGGGGAAGCGGCGGAGACGGGGGGAGTCGCGCCACCAAGGGCACCGACCGGGGGTCCGGCGGCGGGGGCGACCGGCCCGGCTGTCGCGGCACCCGGCCCGGCAAGGGCGGTGCCAGGCGCGGCGTGGGCGGGGCCAGGCGCGGCGTGGGCGGTACGGGGTTCCGGGGCGGTACCGGGTTCCGGGGCGGTACGGGGTGCGGGGGCGCCCGCCACGGGAGCGGTCTGGGTCGCGCTGGGCGGCGGCTGCTGCCCGGAGCGGCCCTCCCCGGGTCCGGCCGGGGAACCGGGCGAGGCACCGGACGGGGGCGCGGCGGTCGACGCGGTGGTGGGCGAAGCGGTCGGCGAAGCGGCAGGCGTGGACGACCCGGGTACAGACGACCCAGGAGTAGCCGACGCAGGGGCAGACGACCCGGGGCTGGATGGCGCAGGGGTACCTGACGCGGGGGTGGACGGTGTGGCGTCGGGTGGAGTGGCCGGAGCGGTCCCCGCAGGCTCCCCGGGCCGCGCCGCCGTGGCCGGGGTGTCCCCGCCCGGCCGCGCTCCCGGCTTCTTCGACGAGGTCAGAGCGCCCAACTCACCCAGCACGCCCGCCTGCCAGTCGTTCCGTTCCACAACACCGCACCCCCTGGGGCGAACCACACGCCTGCACGAACTGTCTGAGCTGTCCGGGCCGCCGACCGCCGTGCCTCTACGGTCACCGTGCCCCCGTGGCCCCCGGGGGCCACCTCCCTCACGCGAACGTGTCGAGCAGATCCCCGTACACCCCGAACGCCCCGATGAGCAGCGGCACCAGGGCGATCACACCGAAGGACTCGGCGGTGTCACCGGCCCTGCGCAGCCGTACCCGGACGTCCTCCGGGGGCTGGACGGCGAGGGCCAGCAGCGGCAGGACCGCGAGCACCACCAGCACCGCGAGGGGGCCCTCGGCCCCCGCGTTCCCGCTCCACACCAGCACCGCGCGCAGCGCGACGGCTCCGCCGGCGAGCAGCAGCACCACGACCTCGGCGACGAGCGGGAAGGCCCGTGCCCGCAGCCAGAGCACCAGCGCGGTGTCGACGGCCAGCAGCACGGTCCAGACGTTCGGATCGCGCAGCGCCAGCACCCCGGCCGCCGCGGCGGACACCGCGACGACGACGGTCGCCAGCGCGAGGCCCCGGTGGGTGGCGCCGAGCGCGGTGGACACCTGGTAGCGGCTGACGGACGCGCCACGGGAGCGGTGGTCGTCCAGACCGGTCAGACCCGCGGCGGACAGCGCGAGCCGGGGCAGCAGTCCGAGGACGACCACGGACACCACCGCGAGAACGGCTCCGGTGCGGGCCTGCTGGGTGACGGTCAGTGCGCCGTCCTGGGTGGCGGCGACGACCTCCCACACCGTCGTCATCACCAGGGTCGCGGCGGCACCGACGAGTCCGCCACGCCCCAGCGGGGTGAAGAGACCGAGCAGCGCGAGGGAGACGACGACGGCCACGGCGACCACCGCGAGCCGTGCGGTGCCGTCCCAGCCCTGGGCGTCGGCGAGGGTCCACGCGCCGAGGACGGCGACGGCTCCCGTGACGGCGAGCAGCGCGGTCGCGAGGCCCGCCTTGCCGCGCCGTCCGGCTATCGCCCCGCCGCCACCGGTGACGGCGGCCGTGGCGAGCAGGGCGGTGGCGACCGTCCGGGCGTCGAAGGCGCCACGGGCGAGAAGCCCGGCGGCCAGCGCCCAGCCGACCAGTCCCGCTCCGGCGGTCGCCCGCCGCGCGGCAGGACGCCAGCGCCAGGCCCGTACGTCCAGATCCTCGGCGACCTCGTCGGTGACGTCATGGACGACCGGGGCGGAGGGCGCGTCCTGGACGCGGACCAGCCGCAGCACCGCGCCGTCCGGCACGCCCGCGTCCTCCAGGGTGCTGTCCTGGGCGAGGACGGAACCGTCGGCGGTCACCAGATGCCGCAGTTGCGGCTGGCTCGCCACCCGGTCGTCGAGCAGTCTGATGACATCGGGCAGCAGCCGTCCGATGGGTTCCTGGGACGGCAGCACCAGATCCATGCGCCGTCGTTCACCGACCAGGGTGACCCTGCTCAGGACGGTCCGGCTTCTCGTTCCCCCGCTCACCACGCGACCGAACCTATCACCGGGCAACGCCCGTACCAGGGGCCCCGGAAGCACCGCTCCCGGAGCCGTGACGAAGGCCGTACGGTCCCTCGTCGACGACGGAGACGACAGCAGGGCCTTGGGACTTGGACGTGTCGTCCTCCAGCAGCCGGTTCACGACGAACGACCAGCCCACGCAGCCGGCACAGAGCACGGCGGCGATGACGAGCCCGGCGAGCACCTTGCCCACCCGCTCGTCGGCGGCCCGCCGGTACCGCTCCGCCCCGAACAGCAGGGCGTCCCGCATCCGCCGCCGCCGGATCACCACGGACTCCAGCAACTGACTGTCGTAGTCCTGCGCCGCCATCTCCCGCTCCCCGTCGTCCGACCGCCCGGATCGGCCTGTGGCACCCCGTCAGGACAGCACGCGCACGTTTCCCCCGCGCTCGGCGATCCACCGCGCGAGTTCCTGCCCGGCGATCTCCCGGAACCCCACGTCGGTGACGACCTCGACCGGCCCGAATACCGACCCCGTCAGCCCCTTCACCACGGTACGGGAATCCACCCGGACCTTGAAGGAGTTCTCCACGACGACCGCGTCCGTCAGATCCGCACCACGGAAGTCCACGTTCAGAAGGGAAGACCCCTGGAAACGTGTGCCCCGACAGCGCGCGTCCGTCGCGTCCACACCGTAGAGCGACGCCTTCACCAGATCCGCGCCGTCGAGCACCGCACCGATCAGCACGGCGTCATCGAGGTTGACCCGCACCAGCGAGGCCGACGTGAGATCGGCGCCCCGCAGATCCGCCCCCTGCATGTCCGCCCGGTACAACTCCGCACCGACAAGCCTGACCTCGCGCATCGTGGCACCGGTGAACCACGCTTCACTGAAGTCACGTCCGGAAAGATCCGCCCCACTGAGATCGATCCCGACGGCATCGAGGCCACGCGTATCCCCGGCGGGAGGCCATTGGGGCCGGCTCATCAGAGGTATGCCTTCCCAGTCAGCCCACCAGATCCCCTACCGTCGATCAATTCCGGAGTCGCGAACTCGCGTTCGTCACCGCACCCGAACCAGGTGAACTCGCCGGACCGTGGGCCATCACCCGTGAGACGAGTACCGACGCGCCTGGATCTGCTGCCCGTCCTCGTCCCAGCGGTCGTCCTCCAGTACCGACATCCCGTTCTCACTGTTGAGCTGCCTGCACTTCAGAACCCCGTTGGGGTGCCATTCCTTGAACTCCCCTTTGAGACGACCTCCGGTGTGAGTACCCTCGGCCCGCAACACACCATCCTCGTACCACTGCCGAGTGCGACCATTGGGCCGCCCTTCCACATAGGTCTCCTGACTGACCAACGCGTCACCGAGGTATTCCACCACTTCGCCCGTGTACAGCTCACCTTTGTAGAAGAGACGCAAACCGTCATCCATGTCCACATCGGGACCATCGATGTCGATCATGTCCGGCACAGTCATCAGGGCGTCCCACCGCATCGCAGGGCGCTGCGTAAGTCTCCCTGCCGACCCGCCGCGCCGACTGTCGGGGACAGGCCCGCCTCGCGCCGCTGGCGATCTCGCAGAACGAGCCGCCCCGGCGTACACGTCATCGCCTCACGATGTCGCTCATCGCAGAGCCCGCACTGCGAGTGGTGATCTCCGCCAGTCCGGACGAGTCACCGTCGCGGAGCTGCTCCGTAGGCTGCCACTCACCGTGTTCGTCCAGGACCTCGTCCAGGATCTGTTCGACTCCCTGGACTTCCCTGGTCCTGCGGCGGACAAGCACCCTGGCCCGGGGGCCGGCCATCTCCGCGAAGTACGAGACGCGGTCGCCCGCCGTGGAGTCGAAGGTGTCCAGAACGAACCGATCAAGGGACATGAACGGTTCCAGCTTGAGACTCCGGGGGAAGTCCCCGTACGGAACGCTCACCCCATACAGGTCGATCATTTCCTCGATGTTGTAACCGCCGCCCCGCTCGAACATGATCAGAATAGGCTCGTACGGATGCGGCAGATCGGGCAGCTCCTTCTCCTGGACCGATGCCCACCGCACGGCGGCACGACACAGCACGCGAATGCTGGACGGAGTCACCGTCTTCACGAACTCGTCCAGTTCGGACTCCACCTCGTCATCCAGCACAAGGTCCGGCTCGGCGAATTGAGCGACATCGAAGAAGGGCCAGTACTCAGGAGCGCCGTAGGCTTCGGCCCACAGTGCCGCGCGCCGCATGTGCTCACGCATCAGCATGCCCCGGCTCCTGCGATGGGCGTAGGACTTGTCCCACTCGTACCACTCGACCGCACGAAGCCGGGTCAGTACGTCCCGGGGCGTCTCGTCGCTCACCTAAGCTCAATCCCCTTCGCTCGCAGCACCTTGCCGATCTCCTTGACGATATCGCCAAGATTGGACAGATCGGGCTTGAGGGCGACGTCCGGCTCCTTCAACCCGAGCTTGGCCCAGTGGGCGAATCCCCCCTTCTTGTCGTTCGAGGCGAGGTCGTGGGCACCGGCGTTCTCCGGCCGGTCAGGGAAATCCCTGTAGTAGCCGCCGTCGACCTCGTCGAGCTGCCATACGGCAGGCGAGTCGCTGACGTATGGAAGCCCGGCCTTCATCAGACGGCTCTCGATGAACTCGTGGGCCATGAGGTACTTGAACTGTGCCAGGCGGCTCTCGTCCAACAGGCCGCGCTGCGCGTCCATCCACAGCTGAGCGACATCGAGGCGGGGCGTGAACAACCCACGGTTGAACTGTCCCGGTCCGACGGCCAACTCGTGTTGAGACCGGAACATATGGCTCTTCACCTCACGCAGGACACCCTCCGTAACACCGGTGCTACGCGAGATGGCCGGAAGGTCGACCCTGTTGTTCGTGGCCCGAATCGTCTCGTACATCTGCCCCGCGAGTGGATGATCTGGCCTCTCGATCCAACCTGCTCCGGTCCAGCCACCCTCGGGTCCGATCTTGATGGGCCCGTGGTCGGCATCGACTTCGCCCCGGCCCACGCCCGGACCGTCGTCCGTGATGCCACCACCTGGAACGCCGTCCCCCTGGCCGGTTCCGCCGCCGGGTGTGGTGTCGGGGGTGGTGGCCGCGCCCCCGCCCGGGGTGGCGTCGTCCCCGAGGCTGTTGGAGGGAAGGTTGTCCGCTGTTCCGCCCGGGACGTGGTTCGCTCCCCCGCCCGGCAGATTGCTCGCGCCTCCACCGGGGAGGTTGTCCACCGCGCCGCCGGGAAGCTGACCCGCTCCGCCACCCGGGAGATTGTTCGCGCCTCCGCCCGGCAGGCCGTCCAGCCCTCCGCCGCCCGGGACCGCACCCCCACCCGGCGTCACCGCACCCGGAACAGCACCACCACCCGGCGTCACCCCACCAGGCGTACCGCCCGGGGTACCGGCACCCGGGGTCACCCCACCCGGTGCACCGCCGCCCGCCGCGTTGTCGATGGTCCCCGCCACCGGTCCCGCGCCCACCAGCGCCGGCTCCCGTGCGCCCACCTGGACCGGGGTCTCCGACCGCACCGGCGGGACCTCCGCACCCGAGCGGTCCGGGTTGGTCACATCGCGGGGCATCACGTCCGGCTTCGGGTTGCCCGCCGCGTCGAGAAGTTGGCCGGTGTTCGTGTCGAGGTACTGCGGGCTGCCGTTCGCGTCGTCCGGCAACCGCACCGTGTGGGAAGGGTCCGGGCCGGTGCCTGCCCGTGCCGCGTCGTCGGCGCCTGCCACCGGGGCCGGGGTGGCGGGTTCGGGGATGTTGATCCGGGCGCCCGCGTCCACGTTCCGCAGACCCGCCAGGAGATCACCGACCTTCACGGTGACGACCTTGCCGCCCTTCGCGATATACGTCACCGGGTCCAGCAGACGCCCCGTCTTCCCGAGGGCGGAGATCACCTTCGCGACCGAGCCCGTCTTCGCCGCCGCGCCCGCACCACCCGTGAACACCGTCGTCACCACGTTGAACGTCGTCGCACCCGCCGCCCGCGCCGGATTCTTCCCCCACTCGTCCCACGCGACGAGGGCCTTGCCGGTCTCCTTCACCGCCGTCCGCGACTCACGGAACCACCCCGGCAGCTTCTCCTCCGGCAACGCCCAGAACACCGTGCCCAGCACCGGCGTGATGGTGATCGCCAGACCGGTGACGACCTTCGCCAGGCCCGTCCACGCCTGGCCCGCCGCGTCCCACCCGTCGACCCCGACCAGCGTCCCCAGACCCCGGATCGTGCCCCACAGGCCGTCGACGAACACACCCTTCAGGAACGACCCCACATGATGATGGACCTCCCACCAGCGGCGGGACTCCTCCACCTGCGAACCCCACGGCAATTCCTTCGTACCGTCCAGGTCCTTCTCGCTGAACCCGTACATGTTCGACTTGCCCGTGCCGTCGTCCGCGATGAAATGCGTCCCGCACACCAGCGCCGTGATCTTGTTCGCGCAGGTCCGCTCCGCCTCCCAGAACGCCGCCACCGCCGCGTTCACATCCTTCACCAGGTCGTTGTTCTCCTCGACCTTGTCCCCGTCGTCCTTCCAGTGCTTGTCACCACTGATCCCGGACACAAAAGCCGTCGCATCCTCACGCAACTGCTTCAGCCGCGCCTCGATCGGACGGACCTCCGCCGCGTACTCCGACAACGCCGTCGTCACCGACTCCAGCTGATCCGCGAACACATCCGACTCCGACTTCACCGGACCCGTCGTCGCGAACAACCGCTCCGCCTCCGGCGCCGTGTAGAACGCCGACAACCCCTGAAAACGAGCGTGCACATCCGCACCCGCATCACGGAACTGCCCCGCAGCCCCATGAAGCAGCCCCCGCTGCGTCTCCAACTCCCCCAGATCCCCCGTGAACTGAGGAATCGTCCCCGGATTGATCGCCCCGCCATTCACCACAGACCCCCGTGCCCGTGCCGGTCAGTACCGCGTGCCGCTCCGCAGTGGGCTCGCTACCCGGTACCGGCCTGGTAGGCGGCCGGGTGGCCGGGGGGCGGGCCCTGGCCCGGGAGGTCGATCTTGGGTTCCTTGACGGCCTCGCGCTGGGCGTTGGCCGCCTGCTCCAGGTCGCCGGTGAGATAGGCGTTGGTCGCGTTGGCGGCGCCGTTCAGGGAGGCGGAGGCGCGGGCGCCGATCTTCTGGAGGCGCTCGGTGTGCGCCGTCATGAACTGGCTGAGGGCGACCGCGACCAGACCCTGGCCCTCGCTCTCGCCGCCACCCCCGCCCATGCTGAGGGTGCCGGCCGCCTTCGCCGCGGCCGGTACCGCGGTCTGGAGGGTCGTGCCCGCCTTGCCGAGCCCTTCGGCGGCCGTACCCGTCTTCTCCAGTACGCCCTTGACCCCGGTCGGAGAGATGTCCCATCCGGTCATGAATCAGCCCCCGTCCAGCCGTGTGTCAGCCGATGGCGTCGACCGCGGCCTTGGCCTTGGCCAGTGTCGACTGCGCGGTGCCGTCGTTCTGTTCCAGCGTGCCGCGGACGAGGCGGATGATCTCCCGCACCTCGTTGGCCGCCTTGTTCCAGCGGACTTCCTTGCCGTGGTACTCGTCGGAGACCCCGTCGGCCTGGAACTCGGCCATGGCGGCCTTGACCGCGGTGTCCCGGTCGCCCAGGACCCGCTCCAGCTGCGCGATGATCCCCTGCAAGCCGCCCTGGACCTCGGAGGACGCCCCCGTGTCGTAGGACCGGCGGTCGAGATTCTGTCCCATCGTCAACTCCTGCTGGGTCAGCGCGCGCCGAAGCGGGCGGCGTCGAAGTTCGCGGAGCCCATGTTCTGCTGGGCGTTGCTCTCCTGCTCCTGGTCACCTGTGCCGAACGCGGTCTCCATACCGCCCTGGCCGCCGAGGATCGCCCCGAGCGAGCCGTTCAGCGCGGCGGTGATCTCGTCCGCGCGGGCCTTGAACGAGTCGAAGGCCGCCTTGCCCGCGCCGTTGAACTTGCCTTCCAGCGGGTCGGCCGCCGCGATGAGCTGCCGGATCAGCGTCCCCAGGTCGTCACTCGACCCTGTCGTGGACTTGCCGAGGTCGCCCAGCGTCGTACTACCCATGTCGAACTTCACGCACCCACCCCCGAACAGTCGTGTGCGGCACCGCCGCACAGCCGCGTCACTGCCTTGCCGTGACTGCCCTGATGCCTTCGTCCCGCCTTTGTACGCGATCCGGACGCCCGCTGTCGCGGGGCTTTTCCGCCCTCGCTCGGCCACGTCGGAGTCCGCGTCGCCCGGTTGCGCCCAGGGACAGCCGTTACGAGGAAGAACGCGTTTCGGCCGCGTCCGGTTCCCCCAGCCGTCCGCTCGCGGCCCACCACCCCCGGCTTGTCCGGATCGCATCGGCCGACGGCCGGAACCCATCAGCCTCTTCCGCGTCGGCGGGCCCGCCCACCCGTCACGCACAGCCCACGCGCGCGGGAAGGCCCCGGCCGGAATGAGTCCGGTCGGGGCCTCGGCCGCGCGCGTGGGAGGGTCGACAAGCCGTGCGCTGGGGGGAGTCATCTCGCCAGGGCGGACACCGCGGACGCGTCGTACGGCCTCATCCGTCACCCGCGCGCGTGGGCACGTCAGTTAGTTGGTGGTGTAGATGTACTTCCAGGTGCTGACGGTGCCGGCGTTCACGGAGTCGCCATAGGCGCCGTCCACGTACACGCTGCGCACCCGCAGCTTGTAGCCCGCCTGTCCGGGCTTGCCCATGTCCAGGGTCGACCTGCCCGACGTGCCGAGGGCGAAGTACTCAGGGCCGGCCGAGTTCCAGCGACCGTCGAACCAGACCTGCACGTCGAACCGGTACTTGCGGTTCTTGTTGTAGGTCATCGCCGTGTGGAACAGCGGCGACTTGTTCTTGCGGACGTAGTGGTACGTCCTGCCACTGAGGGAACCGGTCCGGTAGTGCTGGGTGATCCAGGTGCTCAGCTTGACCTTGGTGCCCACCCGGCTCGTCACGGTGCGGGCGGACGTCCGTGTGTCACCGTCGAAGACGGCGGAGACGGTGGTGTCCCGCTTGAGGGTGACGGTCGCGGAGAGGTTGCCACGGGAGTTGACCTTGGCGGTCCGCAGATGGATCTTGCCCCGCCCGTCGCCGGCGGCGTCGTAGTACAGCTTGACCGTACGGTTCTTGTACGTCTTGCCGAGGTTCGCGGTGAAGGCGACCTTGCTGTTGTACGCGTACACCTTGCCCGCGCGGTCGAGCTTCAGGGCGGGTTTGGCGCGGGAGACGGACACCGTGTCGGACTTGCTGACCGCGGCGCGGTCGGCGTCACCCTTGTACGCGACGGTGTACTTCACCTTGCCGCCCGACGGCGGCGCGTTCTTGAAGCTGAACGCGCCCCGTGAGTCGGTCTTCGCCTTGCCGAGGTACTTGCCGCCCGGGGACTCGGCGTCGGTGCGGGTGACTGTCACCTCCGTCCCGGTGCGCAGCGGGAGCGTGGCCTTGAGCGTGCCCTTGAGGGTCAGGTCCTTGCCCCGGGTGGCGCTGGTGGGGACATCGACCGTGAGGACCGGCAGGGCGCGGTACGGGGCGTCCAGCACCCGCAGCGAGTACTTTCCGCCGTCGTTGTAGGAGATCGCGAAGAGCCGCTGCCCGCCCGGCTCCCAGACGAGGGAACGGTCGGCGAGCATGTCTGAGCCGCTGACGCGCGAGTCGGTCTCGGGGAAGTCGTACGAGCGCACCGGTGTGGGGGCGCCGGGCCGGTAGACGAACACGTCCGCGGCGTACGAGTCGGAGTGGCCCGCGGCGAAGCTGCCGTCGGCGGCCACCGCGACCGCGTTGGGGTGCCAGGAACCGGTCCGGTAGTCGGGCAGGTCCGCGAGGGTGGACGCGTCCCAGACGTCGTGGGTGTAGCCCGGGTGGGCGGTGATGAGCTTCTTGCCGTCGGCGGTGAAGGTGAGGTCCCGGGTGTCGCCGGAGACCACGGAGCCGCCCGCGTACGCGGTGCGGTTCGCGGTCGGTCCGGACACGTCGTAGAGGGCGAGCGCGCTGCCGTAGTACTCCGTCGCGCCCGCGGCCAGCTTCCCCGGTTCGGCGGGGGACGCCTCCAGCCGCGGTGCGGCGCGCCAGCCGCTCCCGGTGTCCTGGTCGAGCGTGACCGTGGGTTCGTCGCCGGTCGTTTCGAGCGAGCCGAGGCCGCCCTTGCCCTGGCCGCCGTACCCGAACCACAGCTTTCCGCCGGCGAGGGCGATGTACTGCGGGGCGGTGCCGTCACCGGTCCCGTACCGCGCGGTACGGGTGACGCCGGCGGTCTCCAGCGAGACGATCGAGTTGTCGCCCGGGACCGCCGCGTAGAGCTGGGTGGAGTCGGCCGAGAGCGCGAGTCCGCGCACCCCGGGCAGCCCGGCGACGGTGGCGAGGGTCCGTCCGGTGTAGTCCAGCGCGACGATCTTGCCGCTGTACGGATCGCTGACGAAGATCTTCTTGCCGACACCGTCGATCACGACGTCACCGACGTTGGAGACCGGGATGATCCTGCTGCTGTCCGCCACGGCGGAACCGGCCCCGACCACGCCGAGCGCGGCGGAGCCTATGAGCACCGCGAGCGCGGTCGCGGTGGAAAGGGTGCGCGTACGCACGTGATTCGTACCCCCACGGAGAAAGACGGCCGGACACCCTCCGGCCAGGGCCATACCCCCTGCTCCAGCGGTCCGCGCGACGCCCGCGGCCGTGTCCGGCCCGGGGCGCGGTCCCGCCGCTGGACGCAGGGTATGTCATGGGTACGACACTTTGGTGAGTGCGTCTGGCATATGCGTAGGTTGGGTTCCGGACGCCGTTCCGGTCACCGGGGGGGTGCTGTTCCGGTCACCCGGGCGGGTTGCTGTTCCGGTCGCCGGGCCGGTCATCGCGCCGGCCGCCGTTCCGGTTGCTTTTCCGGTCCCCCGGGCCGACCGCTGTTGCCGTCCCGGTTGCCGTTGCCGTCCCGGTCGTTGTTCCGGTCGCGGGCCGTGAACAGGTGCCCGAGATACTTGGCCGCGACCCCATCCAAGGACCGCCCCCGCTCCGAATCATCAGGAACACCCCGTCTGCCCTGGGAGGAGCGACCGCGTGAGAGAAGCCGTGCACATCGGCAGGAAACCGGCGCCGGGACCGGATCTCGAAGAGCTGATCGGCCTGGTCGTCCGTGGCGACCAGGAGGCGTTCGCACGGCTCTACGACATCACGGCCGGTCCGGTGCTGGGGGTGGCGCGGGCCGTGCTGCGTGACCCGGCGCAGTCCGAGGAGGTCGCCCAGGAGGTCCTCACCGAGGTGTGGCGGACCGCCGCGCGCTACCGGCGGGACCGGGGCCAGGTCATGAACTGGGTCCTGACGCTCGCCCACCGGCGGGCGGTGGACCGGGTCCGCTCGGTGGAGGCGTCCGCCGCCCGCGACGACAAGGCCGCGCGGCTGGACCACACGCCCGAGTACGACCAGGTGGAGGAGGAGGTGCAGACCCGGCTGGAACGGGAGCAGGTCCGGCGGTGTCTGCGGACCCTCACCGAGGTCCAGCGCGAGTCGGTGACGCTGGCCTATTACCGCGGGCTGACGCACCGCGAGATCTCCGACGTGCTGACGACCCCGCTCGGCACGGTCAAGACCCGTCTGCGGGACGGCCTGATCCGGCTGCGCGACTGCCTGGGAGTGAGCGCATGACACCGACCGATGTGCATCTGCTCTCGGGCGCGTACGCGCTGGACGCGCTGGACGAGGACGAACGGGCGGGCTTCGAGAACCATCTCGCGCACTGCCCGGCCTGCGCCGAGGAGACCCGGGAACTCGCCGCCACGGCGGGCAGACTGGGGCTCGCCGCCACCGTCACCCCGCCGCCCGCGCTGAAGCGTCGGGTACTGCGGGAGATCACCACGATCCGGCAGGAGGCCCCGCGCCCCGGACACGCTTCCGGCGGCGGGTCCCCGGTCGGCGGCTCCCAGGCCCAGGGCTTCCCCGGGCGTGGTTACGCGGGGCGTGGCTCCTCGGGGCGCGGTTTCGCGGGCCGGTGGCTCCCGGCCCGGTGGGGCGGGGGCGGGGCGGACGGTTCTTCCCCGGGGCAGCGCTCCGCGCGAGGCGGGTCCCGGTGGGTGCTCGCCGTGTGCCTGGCCGTCGCGGCGGGACTGGGAGGGACGACCGTATGGCAGCACCAGGAGGCCGAACGCGCTCGTGACCAGGCCAGATCAGAGAGCGGCAGGCTGGAGCGGCTGACCGGGGTGCTCACCGCGCCGGACGCCCGCACCCGCAGCGCCGTTTTCCCGGACGGCGCGCGCGGCACGGTGGTCGCCTCCCGCGCCCGGGACGAGGCCGTGTTCATCGGCGCCGGGATGCCGCGTCCCCCGGCGGGCAAGGTCTACCAGCTCTGGTACGACGACGGCGGAACGATGCGCTCCGCCGGGCTGATGGAACCCGCGCGCGGTGACCAGGCCGTTCTTCTGGACGGCCCGCTGGGCGGGGCGAGCGGGGTGGGGATCACGGTGGAGCCCGCGGGCGGCTCACCCGGTCCGACATCCGATCCGGTGGGTCTCGTGTCGTTCGGAGCGTGACGCCCCGCGTGCGCTGAGGGTGCGAGGCGGTGCGGGCCCCTTGGCCGGGCAGGCTCCGAACACCCTTGGCGATACGTGACGGCTGGCTTTGGTGGGCCGGGTCGCACGCCCCTGGCGGGCCGGGTTCGCACGCCCGCCAGGGCGCGAGGATGAAGGACGGTACGTGACGCCCTCGGTGGACATGGTCGGAACACCCCCCGGTGGGCAGGGTGTCCATGGCCTTGCGGGCAGAAGGTGAAGGGCGGGGCGGCGGGTCGTAACCCTCCGCCCCGCCTTCGTACGCCCGGGACCGGGCCGCTCGGCGACGGGCTGTACACAGGTCATTCGGAGCCGGACCCCCCATCGGATGGGGCTGGGAGCGGATTCCACTCGTTCGGGTGAGTCCTCCGTCCGGGACCCATCCGGAACCCCTGTCGGCACCGGATTCCCCACGTGAGCGAAGAGCGGAAGGTCCCAGGACGGCAGGCCCGTCGGCGGCGGAGCGCGCTGGGCGCCCTGTCGGGGGTGCTCGCCGGGTACGCGTCGCTCGCGGTGGCCGAGCTGGTGTCGGCGGCGGTGCGTCCGGAGTCGAGCCCGGTGGTGGCGGTCGGCGGCGCGGCCATCGACCGGACGCCCGCCCCGGTGAAGGACTGGGCCATCCGGACCTTCGGTACCCAGGACAAACTCGTCCTCCAGCTCGGCATCCTGCTCGTCCTGGTCCTGATCGCCCTGGCCCTCGGGGTGTTCGCGGCCCACCACCGCCGGGTGGGCGCGGCCGGCGTCTCACTGTTCGGCGTGGTCGGCGCGTTCGCCGCGACCGAACGGCCCGACTCCACAGGCTTCGTGGACGCGCTCCCCTCGCTGGTCGGGGCGGTCGCCGGCGCGGGCCTCCTGTACGTCCTGGCGGGCGCGGTACGCGGGGCGCCGGAACGGTCTGCCGTGGCGGGCCAGGAACCGGTGAACGCGGAGGCCGGCACGGAACCGGTGAACGCGGAAGCGGGCGCGGAACCGGTGAACGCGGAAGCGGGCCCGGCACGGACCCCGGCTCCCCGTACCGCCGTCCACCTTCCCGTGACGGCGGCGACGGCCCGTGGCACCGCGCGACCCGAAGGCGGCCGGAATCCCGCCGAACGCCAACAGACGGACGACGGCCAGCAGACGGACAGGGCCGAGCAGGCCGACGAGCCCGAGCGGACCGAGCGGACCGAGCGGACCGAGCGGACCGAGCGGACCGACGAAAACGCTCAGGCCCAGGAAGACACGCGGCCCGACGGCGAACAACTTCCGAACCAGCGGCCGAACCAGGGGCTGAACAAGCGGCCGAATCAGCCGCTGAACCAGCCGCCGAACCAGCGCTTGAGCCGACGGCTGAACCGGTGGCCCGGTGGCAGCCCTCGCCGCAGGTTCCTGACCCTCGCCGCCGGGTCCGCGGTCGCCGCCACCGCCGCCGGGGCCCTGGGCCGGTCCCTCAACGGCTCGCGAGGGGCCGGGGCCATCGCCTCGCGCGCCCGGATCGTGCTCCCCGCGCCGGTATCGCACGCTCCGCCCGTCCCTCGGGCCGCCCGTCTCGCGGTGAAGGGGATCAGCCCGTTCCTGACCCCCGGCAAGGACCTGTACCGGGTCGACACCGCCCTGGTGGTGCCGAAGATCGACGCCGGGCAGTGGCGTCTGCGCATCCACGGCAAGGGCGTCACCCGGCCCGTCACCCTCAGCTTCGACGATCTGCTGCGGCGCGACCTGATCGAACGTCACATCACCCTGACCTGCGTGTCCAACGAGGTCGGCGGCCCCTATACGGGCAACATCCGCTGGCTCGGCGTCCGGCTGGCCGATCTGCTGGCCGAATGCGGAGTACGTCCGCCCTCGAAGGGCGGTCCGGCGGACCAGCTCGTCGCGCGGTCGGTGGACGGGATGACCCTCGGCAGCCCGGTCGAGGACGTCATGGACGGACGCGACGCGCTGCTGGCCATCGGTATGAACGGCGAACCACTGACGTTCGACCACGGCTTCCCCGTACGGATGGTCGTACCCGGTCTGTACGGTTATGTCTCCGCGTGCAAGTGGCTCCAGGAACTGGAGCTGACCACGTTCGAGGACTTCGACCCGTACTGGGTGCGGCGGGACTGGGCGCGCCGGGCGCCGATCAAGACGGCGTCCCGGATCGACACCCCGAAGCCGCTGGCCCAGCTGGAGCCCGGCCCGGTGACGATCGCCGGGGTGGCGTGGGCCCAGCGCCGGGGCATCGAGCGGGTCGAGGTCCGGATCGACGACGGCCCGTGGCAGGACGCGCGGCTCGCGGCGGAGGACACCCGGGACACCTGGCGTCAGTGGTCGCTGTCCTGGCAGGCGGTGCCCGGCAACCACTCCCTCACCGTCCGGGCCACCGACGGGACGGGCCAGGTCCAGACCTCGCGGCGCGCGAAGACCGTGCCCGACGGTGCCAGCGGCCACCACTCGGTGGTGATCACCGTGGACTGACCGCGCCCCCGTGCCCGTGCCCCGCGCCCCCTCGCACCCATGGCCGCACGCGTAGCCCGTACCCGTGGCACGTACCCGTGGCCGTACCGCGACCTCTTTCCCTCGTTTCCCTCGTTTCCTCCATTTCCCGCCGTTTCGCTCGTTTCCCCGAGGAGCATCAAGAATGAACGCCAGCACCCTCCGTTTCCGCCGTGCCGCGCTCGCCGTGGTCGCCGCCGCCGTTCTCCCGGTGACGCTGACCGCCTGTTCGGACAGCGGTGACGGCGACAAGGCGGACAGCGCCAAGTCGTCGCCGAGCACCCCCGCCGAGGCGCCGGAGACCCCGGCCGACGATGCCTCCGAGGGGATGACCTCGGACAAGCCGTTCGGCACGGCCTGTGCGTCGGTCCCCGAGAACGGTGCCGGTTCGTTCAACGGCATGGCCAAGGACCCGGTCGCCACCGCGGCCTCCAACAACCCGGCGCTGTCCACGCTGGTGACGGCGGTGAAGAAGGCCGGACTGGTCGACACCCTCAACACCGCGCAGGACATCACCGTGTTCGCCCCGACGAACGACGCCTTCGCGAAGATCCCCAAGGCCGACCTGGACAAGCTCCTCGCCGACAAGGCCCAGCTCACCAAGGTCCTCACGTACCACGTGGTCGGTGAGCGCCTGGCGCCGCAGAAGCTGGAGAACGGTTCCTACGCGACGCTCGCGAAGAGCAAGCTGACGACGGCGGGTTCGGGGGAGTCGTACAAGGTCAACGACGCGTCGAACGTCGTCTGCGGCAACGTCCAGACCTCCAACGCGACGGTCCACATCGTCGACAGCGTGCTGATGCCCGCGCAGTAGTCCCCACACCCGGTGCCGGACCGTCCCCGTTCCCCGGCACCCGCCCCCGGCGGACGCGGCTCGCCCCCGCGTCCGCCGAGGCGCGTCCACGGACAGGTACGAAGACCGGCCGTCCGAACATCTGGCAGGTATCCAGGTGCCCAGCCCGGACCCGACCACGTGGGACCCGGACGCGCCTTCGCGGACCGCTGCGGCACCGCGCCCCCCACCGCCGCCGCACGGACCGCCCGGCCCTCGCCGAGCCGGCCCGCGCCGCACGCCGCCTGCCGCCTGCCGCCTGCCGGGCGGAATCGTGAGGATCACCGACCTGACCGTCCGCCGCTACGGCTTCCACACCGCCGCCGACCGCCTCTCCTGGAAGATCCACCCCGGAGGGGCCGTCGGCATGCATGCTGGAGGAGTCCGGCCCCCGCAAGTCGACCGTGGCTCCGCACGATCACCGGACCGCCGTCGCCCGCTACGTCTGCGACCCCATCGCCGTACCGCGCCCGGCCTGCTGATCGAGGAGTGCCCGTCGAGCGGATCGTCACCGCCCACGCCCACGCCCACGCAAAGACCCCTCCGAACCGCGTTCCCGCAGTTCGGAGGGGTCTTGTGAAGAAGTGGAGCCTAGGGGAGTCGAACCCCTGACATCTGCCATGCAAAGACAGCGCTCTACCAACTGAGCTAAGGCCCCGGAAGGGGTGCGGACCCGCAGGTGGCGCGGGTCTGCGTCGGGAACCAGAGTACCGGGTCACCCCCCGAATCCCGCAAAAGGATTGGGGTCCCCGTGCGCGACCACTCTCCGTAGGATGCTCGCACGCGCTTCGCTACAGCGAACCGCGGTTCTTGGGGAAGCGATGGGGAGACGCAATGGACGCCGCACAGCAGGAAGCTACTGCAAGAGCCAGGGAGCTTCAGCGGAACTGGTACGGGGAGCCGCTGGGGGCGCTCTTCCGTAGGCTCATCGAGGACCTCGGGCTGAACCAGGCCCGGCTCGCGGGGGTCCTCGGACTCTCCGCCCCGATGCTGTCCCAGCTGATGAGCGGCCAGCGCGCCAAGATCGGCAACCCCGCCGTCGTCCAGCGGGTCCAGCTGCTCCAGGATCTCGCCGCCCAGGTCGCCGACGGCAGCGTCAGCGCCGCCGAGGCCACCGAGCGCATGGACGAGATCAAGAAGTCACAGGGCGGTTCCGTCCTCAGCAACACGACCCAGACGACGAGCAGTTCAGGAGCCCCCACGGTCAAGCGGGTCGTCCGCGAGATCCAGTCGCTGCTGCGCTCGGTCGCCGCCGCCGGGGACATCATCGACGCCGCGGACTCCCTCGCCCCCACCCACCCCGAACTGGCAGAGTTCCTCCGCGTGTACGGAGCCGGGCGCACCGCCGACGCGGTCGCCCACTATCAGGCACACCAGAGCTGAGCCACGGCCCAGCCGACCGAACACCCACGGGGAGCGACGTACGACGATGGGCGAGATCTTCGCCGGCCGGTACGAACTGGCCGACCCGATCGGACGCGGGGGCGTCGGCGCCGTCTGGCGCGCCTGGGACCACCGGCGCCACCGGTATGTGGCCGCCAAAGTCCTCCAGCAGAGCGACGCGCACACCTTGCTGCGCTTCGTCCGCGAGCAGGCGCTCCGTATCGATCATCCTCATGTCCTCGCTCCCGCCAGCTGGGCCGCCGACGACGACAAGGTCCTCTTCACCATGGACCTCGTCGCCGGCGGCTCGCTGGCCCATCTCATCGGGGACTACGGGCCGCTGCCCCCCGAGTTCGTCTGCACCCTGCTCGACCAGCTGCTCTCCGGGCTCGCCGCCGTGCACGCCGAGGACGTCGTGCACCGTGACATCAAGCCCGCCAACATCCTGCTGGAGGCGACCGGCATCGGCCGGCCCCGGCTGAGGCTGTCCGACTTCGGTATCTCGATGCGCAAGGGGGAGCCCCGGCTGACCGAGACCAACTACGTCGTCGGGACCCCCGGCTACTTCGCGCCCGAGCAGATGATGGGCGCCGAGCCCGACTTCACCGCGGACCTCTTCGCGGTGGGCCTGGTCGCCCTCTATCTCCTCCAAGGCGCGAAGCCCGATGCCAAGGCACTGATCGAGCACTTCGCCGCGCACGGCACCCCCTCCGCGCCGCAGGACATCGACGAGCCGCTGTGGCAGGTCATCGCGGGGCTGCTCCAGCCGGACCCGGAGGCGCGGTTCCGTACGGCCACCGGCGCCCGCAAGGCCCTGCTGTCCGCCGCCGAGATGCTTCCGGAGCCCGGACCGGACGACGAGCTGGTGGAGGTCTTCGACCAGATCGGCCCGCTGCCCCCAGGCTTCGGTCCGAACGGTCCGGACGCCCCCGCCCGCGCGGGCCGTCACCGGGCAGGCGCCCCCCACGCCGCCCACGGCCCCCGGGACGCCCACTCCTCGCACACCCCCACCCGTACGGGATCGGCTCCGGCGCCCCTGCCCGACCCCGCGTCCGCCTCCTCCCTCACTCCCACCCCCACTCCGCAGCCGTCCCCCACGGCTGCCCCCGACCCGGCTTCGCCCTCCCCGTTCCACGCCCCGGCACCGGACGGCTCCCCCGTCCCGGCCCCCGGACCCGTACCCCATGACCCGGCTCCCGGACTCGGGCCCATGCCTCATGCCCCGCCCCCCGGACCTGGGTCCGTGTCCCACGACCCGGCTCACACCCCCGGGTCCGTACCTCACGGCCGAGTCCCGGGACCCGCGCCGCACGAACCGACCGGCACACCCGCCCCTCCGCTTCTGCCTCCGCTGCCGCCTCCGCACGGGCGGATCTCCCCCGCTCCCGCCGCGGGCGGCTTCTCTCCGTACCCCGCCGACCTCCACGGCAACAGCCCGTCCGAGAGCGGTCCCTCCTCCCGGCTCGCCGCGCACCCACGGAGCGGCGCGCACCCGCAACCGGGCTCGCCCCACGGGGTGCAGGCCGATCCCCCGGTCCCGCCCGGACCACCACCGGCGGCTCCCGTACCTCCCGTACCCGTACCTCCCGCCTACGATCCGACGCCACCGGGCGTCACCCCGCCCGACCCCAGCGGGGCCCACGCCCCCGGTCGGTCCGCCATGTCGGAAACGGGCAGCTTCTATCTCCCACCGCCGCCACCGACGGCCCAGCCGCCCTCCATCAGCTCCTCCCACTCCGTCGATTCCGTCGATTCCGTCGATTCCGTCGAGCAGTGGCGGCCCCATCCGACGGGCCACGGCCTCACCACGGGCAGCGGCGCAGAGGCGAACCCGGGGCTCGGCACGGAACCAGGCACCAGCAGCGGCCCACCCCCCGTCTCCCCCGGCCGGAACCCCGACCCGCACCCCCACCCGCACTCGCCCCCGTACCCCGAGCCACAGCCACAGCCACAGCCACAGCCACAGCCACAGCCACAGCCACAGCCACAGGCGACGGGGCCGTCGCACCAGCAGTTCCCCGGCGGACCGCACTCCGCCTCGCCCCCGCACGCCCCCTCGGCCCTCTCGCCCTCCTCCGATCCGCCGTACTCCACGACCGGGCACCTGCCCTCCGCGCCACCCGCGAGCGGTCACGCCCAACCAACGGCACCGCGGCATCCCGGCTCCCCCGCCTCCCGGGCAGCCCGAACCGACCCTGCGTACGCCCAGCACGCCCCGTACCCCCAGCACGCCCATCGCCCCCCGCACCCAGCCGACTTCGCCGCCTTCGCCGATCCCGACGACTTCGCCCAGGCGGACACCGCTGCCAGGCGGGAGGATCAGGCCCCTACTCTTCCGTACACCGCCCGAGCCCCTCGGGTTCCCGATCCGGTGCCGGATGTTTCCGCCCCGGCCCATGAACGCCGACCGCGAACGGCCCTCGAACGCCGACCGGGACCGCCCCCGAAGGTCACGGTCCCGGTACTCGTCCTGGCCCTGCTCTGCTTCGCCGTGGGCATCTGGGCCCTGACCCAGACCTGACGGCAACGCCAGATGACCCGGACCCAATGACCTGAACCTGACCGGCGGACGGCCCTGCCCAAGCCAGTGCCTGCGCCCGCCCTTGCACCGGCACCCACACCCGCACCGGCACCGGCACCGGCACCCGGCACCCGGCACCCGGCACCCGGCACGCAAACCCTCGTCAACGACCCGGGCTTCTCCTCCGCCGCCCCCGAGGCACCGCGCCGACCGCGGCATCGTCACCAGCCCCACCCCTGGACCCGCCGCCCCCGGCCCCGGACCCACCTCCGGGCCCACGCCCGCCCCCGCCCCCGCTCCCGTCCACACCCCGGACCGGGGACAGCCGCCCGGAAGCGGCCCGCCGCCGGGCAAGCACCGTCCACCCGACCAGGAACAGCACCAGCGCGGTCCCCAGCCCGAAGGACCCGACGGCCAGTGCCCGCATCGTCGCGGGGTCGCGTGCTTCCGTCGTCCCGTCGCCGGCTCCGTCGGTCCCGCCCTGCCGCGCCTGTTCCTTGTCCTGGGCCGTGACCCCGAACTCCTCGGCGGGCACGAACTCACCGTCGTAGGCGGGTGCCGCCGCGCCGGACGGGTTCCCGTCGACCCGGACCCGCAGGGTCAGCCCGATGGGCTCCTCGCCGAAGGTCTCGGCGACCTCCTCGCTGAGGTGCACCGCGAGGTAGTACCGACCGCTGAACCGCATCCCCTTGACGTCGTCGGACACGTGATAGCGGTTCTCGTAGCGCACCGGGGGCAGCGGGTCGAAGGCGGCGACCTTCTGCTTGCCGTCATAGGTGCTCTGCGTCTGGTCGACGGGCCCGCGCGCAGGGTTGAAGAGCGTGAGGACCAGCGCGGACGGCACGAACCCGTCGCCCGGGGCGGTGCCCAGTTCCGCGCGGGCGGAGAGTTGCTGCCCCCAGTCGACGGGGACCCAGTAGTACCGGGTCTGACCGGCCCGTATCCCGTCCTGCCAGACGCCCGGTTCCAGGCCGGGCGCGCTGTTGAAGCTGGTGCCTCCCGCCCGCGTCCGCTGATCCCCGGTCATGGGCACGGGGGAGGCGGAGTTCCAGGTCTCCGGCGCGGCGGTCGGCCCGAGCGTCCGTACCCGGGGCTCGGACGAGACGCGCAGCTCCAGTTCCCACGGGTCCCGCGTGGACGTGGGCTCGCTCTCGCGCTCGACCACGACGTAGTACGTTCCGGCGGTCTTGCAGCTGTAGGTGCCCGGACCGATCCGGCGGGTCGCCCAGGTACTGATCGGCCGGGGACTCTCGGAGCTGCCGAAACGGGTGCGCTCGGAGGAGCAGTTGATGCCGTTGCCGTCCTCCACGGAGACGGCGAGACCGTCCCGGAAGGACACCTTCGCCCCGAGTCCCGGTACGGCCGTGGCCGACACGTAGACACTCTCCTGAGCACCGAGCTCCAGCCGGTAGTACAGCTTCCCCGGACGGGCCAGGGCGCTGCGGTACGTGCGCCCCGGGGTGAGCCGCTCGGCGTCGGTACTGCTCCCGGCACCGGTGACCTGACGGGCGCCCTCGTCGAAGGCGTACGGCCCCGGCGCACCGATCGCGGGGACCGAACCGGCTTCCGACGCGGTACCGACGCCCGCCGCCGTACCGGCGACCGGGCCGGTGGTACCGACGCCCGGCACCGTACCGACCGCAGGCACCGTACCGACCGCAGGCACCGCACCCCGCACGGAACCCGCACCCGCACCCGCCTCCGCCCCCGCAGCCGTCCCAGGCCCCGCAGCCGCCAAGACCGCACACAGCGCGGCCCCCGCGCCCAGCACCGCCCGGAATCCGCCGTACCGCCGCCCCGTCAGCCGCGCCATCCCGCGCCCACCCCTCTCCGGTCCGCCCTCGTCGTCACCCGCCCGGCCGACACCCGGGTGCCCCCGGCCATCCTGCCGCGCCCGCCACCGGTCTGTCCGCCGCACCCGTACAGGACCGTGGCGAGTCCGCGAACCGTCGGCATCCCACCCAGGGATTCGCTATCACAAAGGTTCCCTTCGCGCACGCGAAGCAGAGGGAACGGGAACGAGGGAGAAGGAGGAGCGGGCGGAGAAGGAAAGAGAGGGGAGAGGAAGGACGAAGCCCCGGACACATGTCCGGACGACCCCGGACGCGTTCCCCGGCAACCCCGGGCCCGTTCCCGACGTGCGCCGGACACACAGAGACCCCGGCCGCTCGGGGCTGCCGGGGTCTTCGAAGTGATGGGTGTTGTTGATCACGAACCCGTGGGCACGGAGTCGGTCGCCTCCGTCCACAGGTCCTGCTCGGCGCGATCCGCCTGGATCTGGCGGTACACGAGGAGCCCGCCGATAGCGGCCAGTGCGACCAGGAGAAGCTTCTTCACCGCGCGACCTCGTCTTTCCTTGACGTAGGGGACCTCTGGCGCCCGACTATACACACCGACCGATATCGATCGGTGACCTGCCCGGAGGGCGCCAACTGCCGCCCCGGACACCCCTCAAGCAACGACGCGGAGCGCGCGAAGGCACTCCCCCCCCTCTTCCCACATGGTGACTTTCGCCGCTCCAGCCCATTTTTAGGGACGGATGCCCCCATCCGAGTGGTGTTCATCTGAAGATCAACGCGTCATCCACGTCGGTCCTTCCCTCACGGGCCTCCATACACATGATGAGGAAAGTACGCAAATCGCCCAACCCGAAAGTGAGGGAATCATGTCCAGGGACAAGGTCATGGCGCTGTGGACAGCGCTCATCTCCGCGATCGTCGCGGTACTCGCCACACTGGGGCTCTCCTCCCCGGCCGTCGCCGCCCCGGTACAGCAGACCGGTGAGGCCCGCAACAGCGCTCCGGCGGCCAGGGAGGCGAGCAAGCCGGCGGCCACGGCACCGGCCCGGTACGACCGCTCCTTGCCGCCCACGATGAAGCAACGCATCCGTGCGGAGGCACACGGCTCCTCGCCGAGTTGCCGCTCCTGCGCCGCCCCGTACGACTTCGACGCGGCACTGGCCGAGGTCGTGAACGCCGCGCTCGATCCCGACGGCGGCAGCACGGCGGTTCCGGCACCGGCCCCCGCCCCGCACACCCCGCCCACGGCACAGGGGACCCCGTCCGGCGTCACGGCGACCGCCCACCAGCGAGCCGTCTCGGACCACGGCCCCAAGCAGCACGGCTCCAAGCAGCACGGCCCTGAGCAGCACGGCTCCAAGTCGCACGGCCCCAAGTCGCAATCCCCCGCGACCCACCGGCCCACGTCGCACCGGCCCGCCGCCTCGCACGGCCCCGCGACCCACCGTCCCGCCTCACACCGGCCCACCTCGGACGGACCCACTTCGCACCGGCCCAACCCGCACGGGCCTGCCTCGCACCAGCCCGCTTCGCGCGCCGGAAGCGCACAGCACCCCGTTTCGCACGAGAACGGTCATGACACCGCGCAGCACGCGCATGTCCCGGCACCCCGCTGAACAGCGGCGCGCGCATGACCCGCGCCCCGAGCACGGCTCAACCGCCGTACGCCCCGCACAGCGCACCGCCACACCCCGCCGAAGCGCATACGGAGCCAAGCCGACCCCGGCACCCCGGCGCACGCGACAGGCGGCACACCTGGCAGACGGCACACACGGCAGACGCGGGACACGACACAGCCGGCACACAACGGCACAGCCCAACGACTCCAGCCCCGACCGCCGAACACCCGGACCCCAGACAGTCCCCGCGGCCGGACGAACGGCGCCACCCCACCTACGAGGTGTCCACCCCGTACGACACATCCGCCGGCCCACGACAGCCGACCGGCCCAACCGCGATACACCCCGCACCACACGGCACCGCACAGCACCGCACAGCACCGCATCACCTGAAGCGCCACCCGTGACGCACCACTCAGCGGTCAACGGGAAACAGCCACAGAAGGCAGCGAACACCCTGGTACCAGCTCAGCGACCCCGCCGACAGGCGACAGCAGCCCCACAGCAACGGGCACCGAACCACAGGCAACGGACATCGCCAGCGGCCGGCAGTAACGGCCCGACAGGAACAGCCCGACAGGAACAGCAGGACACGTACACCACGTACGACACGACGACACGACAGACGCAGCACCACGACGCCGCACAACACGAGCGGTACGACGAGCAGCACGAGGGAACGGCACGAAGACGACAAGCCGCCGCCCACGTACGCCCGCCTGCCCGAGAGCCCGATCAGCGCAACCAGCGCAACACCACTGAAGGCGACCGCCTGAAGGCAACCGTCTAGAAGGCGCCCGACCGCGTTCAGTGACCCACGCACGCCCCACGGCAGCAGCGCCCTCGCCCCCAGGCGACGAGCCACTGCCCCCACAGCCGATCCCACCCCACGTGTCCCCACCCACAGGGACGCGCGTTTCCGCATGCCCGGGCATCGACCACAGGCAAGGGACCGCAAAGGGCACAGGGCACAGAACCAGCGGAACCAGCAGAGCCACCGGCGGACACCAACCCGGCAGCCAGGCGACCCGACCCCCCGGCGACCCAGCACCCCAGGGACCAGCACCCTCGCGCCCCCGCGAACCCGCAGACGCACCCCCGACGCACCCAAACGCCACGCAGGCCACACACAAACGCAGACGCCCGGCAGGTCCAGTGGACCTGCCGGGCGTCTGACCAGCCATCGGGCTGCTGTGGGGCTAACAGGATTTGAACCTGTGGCCTCATCCTTATCAGGGATGCGCTCTAACCAACTGAGCTATAGCCCCGCCGCGCTGCGCGCTGACCTCTGAAGATTAGCGCACGACGCGCTCAGTCCCAAAATCGGTTGCCGGGCCCCGTCGGGGCGGCCCGATCCCCTGGTCAGGGACATGTCCGTGAAAGCCGGAGGCGGCTACTCGTCCTCCGCCAGGGTCAGCTCCACGCCGCCCACGAATCCCGCCGACAGGTTGTAGATGAAGGCGCCGAGGGTGGCCAGCGCGGTCGCGAGGACCACGTCGATGACCGCGATGATGCTGGTGAACATCAGGACGCGGGGCAGCGACAGGAACGACTGGAGGTCGAAGCCGTTCGACTCGTTGGAGCCGGTGGCCTCCGAGATCGTGCCGCCGACCGTCGAGAAGACGCCCATCGCGTCCATGACCATCCACAGCACGGCGGCCGCGATGATCGTGCAGATCCCGAGGGCGATGGAGAGCAGGAAACTGACCTTCATCACCGACCACGGGTCGGCCTTGGCGACCCGCAGCCGCGCCTTGCGGGTACGGGGCGTGGTCCGTGCCCCGGTCCGCGGCCGGCGGACGGCGCCCGAGGGGGCCGTCTGGTACGCCTGCGGCGGGTGGTAGGGCTGACCACCGGGCTGCTGGGGCCGTTCGCCCGGCAGAGCGCCCTCCTGGGCCCCTGAGGGGGCGCCGGCACGGCCCTCCGGGGCCTGGCCCGCGTACCCGTCGTAGCTCTGGGTCCGCGGACCTCTGGTGTCCGTCACAGTTCCCCCCTGGGATACGTGGGATTCATCGGAGGCGGGTGAGACCGAAGCGGAACCGCGGGCGCCGTCCTGGCCGGCGGCGCGTGCCTCCGCGGGGGCGGCCGGGCCGGACCGGTCCTCGGTTCCGGCCCGGCCCTGCCGACCCGCGGCACCGGAAGATCCGGCGCCCGTGGCTCCGCTCACGTGTCTCTCCTCGCGCTACTCGGCCGGGGGCCGCGCGCCCTCGTCCGTGCCCTGGTCCGGGGCGGTGGCCGTCCCGGTGGCCGGATCGGCGTCGGTGTCGGCGGCGGTCCCACCGTCGACCTCCTCGGCCTCCCGACCGGCCTCGGCGTTGCGTGCGATACCGACCACGGCATCGCGCTTGCCCAGGTTGATCAGTTGGACGCCCATGGTGTCACGGCCCGTCTCCCTGACCTCGTTGACTCGCGTGCGAATCACACCGCCGCCGAGCGTGATGGCGAGGATCTCGTCCGTCTCCTCCACCACCAGCGCGCCGACCAGCGAACCGCGGTCCTCCACGATCTTGGCGGCCTTGATACCGAGGCCGCCGCGGCCCTGGACGCGGTACTCGTCGACCGGGGTGCGCTTGGCGTACCCGCCGTCGGTTGCGGTGAAGACGAACGTACCGGGCCGGACGACATTCATCGAGAGGAGCTGGTCCCCCTCGCGGAAACTCATCCCCTTCACACCGGAGGTGGCGCGGCCCATCGGGCGCAGCGCGTCGTCCGTGGCGGTGAAGCGGATCGACTGCGCCTTACGGCTGATCAGCAGGAGGTCGTCCTCGGCGGACACCAGTTCCGCGCCGATCAGCTCGTCGTCGGAACCGTCCTCGGTCTCCCGGAGGTTGATCGCGATGACACCGCCGGAGCGGGGCGAGTCGTAGTCCTTGAGCGAGGTCTTCTTGACCAGGCCGCCCTTGGTCGCGAGGACCAGGTAGGGCGCGGCCTCGTAGTCGCGGACGGCGAGGATCTCGGCGATCGCCTCGTCCGGCTGGAAGGCCAGCAGGTTGGCGACGTGCTGCCCGCGCGCGTCGCGTCCGGCGTCGGGGAGCTCGTACGCCTTGGCGCGGTAGACGCGGCCCTTGTTGGTGAAGAACAGCAGCCAGTGGTGGGTGGTGGACACGAAGAAGTGGTCGACGATGTCGTCTTCCTTGAGCTTCGTGCCGCGTACGCCCTTGCCGCCGCGCTTCTGCGAGCGGTAGTCGTCCGTCTTGGTCCGCTTGACGTAACCGCCGCGCGAGATCGTGACGACGATGTCCTCCTCGGCGATCAGGTCCTCGATGGACATGTCACCGTCGAAGGGCACGAGCTGGGAGCGGCGGTCGTCGGCGAACTTCTCGACGATCGCGGCCAGCTCCTCGCTGATAATGCCGCGCTGGCGGACGGGCGAGGCGAGGATCGCGTTGTACTCGGTGATCTTCGCCTGGAGCTCGTCGTGCTCCTGGATGATCTTCTGGCGCTCCAGCGCGGCGAGGCGGCGGAGCTGCATCTCCAGGATGGCGTTCGACTGGATCTCGTCGATCTGGAGCAGGTCCATCAGGCCGGTGCGCGCGATGTCGACGGTGTCGCTGCGCCGGATGAGGGCGATGACCTCGTCGATCGCGTCCAGGGCCTTCAGCAGACCGCGCAGGATGTGCGCGCGCTCCTCGGCCTTGCGCAGCCGGAACTTCGTCCGGCGGACGATGACCTCGACCTGGTGGGCCACCCAGTGACGGATGAACGCGTCGAGGGACAGGGTGCGCGGCACCCCGTCGACCAGGGCCAGCATGTTGGCGCCGAAGTTGGTCTGGAGCTCGGTGTGCTTGTAGAGGTTGTTGAGGACGACCTTGGCGACCGCGTCCCGCTTGAGGACGATGACCAGGCGCTGCCCGGTGCGGGAGCTGGTCTCGTCGCGGACGTCGGCGATCCCGCCGACCCTGCCGTCCTTGACGAGGTCGGCGATCTTCTGCGCGAGGTTGTCCGGGTTGACCTGGTACGGAAGCTCCGTGACCACCAGGCACTGGCGGTTCTGGATCTCCTCGACCTCGACGACCGCGCGCATGGTGATGGAGCCGCGACCGGTGCGGTACGCCTCCTCGATGCCCTTGCGGCCGACGACGAGGGCGCCGGTCGGGAAGTCGGGGCCCTTGATGCGCTCCATCAGCGCGTCGAGGAGCTCCTCATGGCCGGCGTCCGGGTGGTCCAGGTACCACTGGGCACCGGCGGCGACCTCGCGGAGGTTGTGCGGCGGGATGTTGGTGGCCATGCCGACCGCGATCCCGGCGGCGCCGTTGATCAGCAGGTTCGGGAAGCGGGCCGGCAGGACGGTCGGCTCCTGGGAGCGGCCGTCGTAGTTGTCCGTGAAGTCGACGGTGTCCTCGTCGATGTCCCGGACCATCTCCATGGACAGCGGCGCCATCTTGCACTCGGTGTAGCGCATGGCGGCGGCCGGGTCGTTGCCCGGGGAGCCGAAGTTGCCGTTGGAGTCCACCAGCGGCATCCGCATCGACCAGTGCTGCGCCAGACGGACCAGCGCGTCGTAGATCGAGGAGTCGCCGTGCGGGTGGTAGTTGCCCATGACGTCGCCGACGACGCGGGCACACTTGTAGAAACCCTTCTCGGGCCGGTAGCCGCCGTCGTACATCGCGTACAGCACCCGGCGGTGGACGGGCTTGAGGCCGTCGCGTACGTCGGGCAGGGCGCGGGACACGATGACGGACATCGCGTAGTCGAGGTACGAGCGCTGCATCTCGGTTTCGAGCCCGACGGGCTCGATCCGCATGACGGGGCCCTGGTCCTCGGTCGTGCCTGTGGGGTTCTGGTCGGTCATGCTGGTGCGGGTCCTTTCTGCGCGGTCAGGCTGAGACCGACTCAGATGTCGAGGAAGCGGACGTCCTTGGCGTTGCGCTGGATGAACTGGCGGCGGGCCTCGACGTCCTCACCCATGAGGACGGAGAAGAGGTCGTCGGCCTGTGCGGCGTCGTCCAGGGTGACCTGGCCGAGCACCCGGTGCTCGACGTCCATGGTGGTGATGCGCAGCTCCTCGGCGTTCATCTCGCCGAGGCCCTTGAAGCGCTGGATGGAGTCCTCCCGGATGCGCTTGCCGTTCTGGCGGCCCAGCTCGATCAGCGCGTCGCGCTCACGGTCGGCGTAGGCGTACTCGAAGTCGTCCCGGCCCCACTTGATCTTGTACAGCGGGGGGCGCGACAGGTAGACGTGCCCGGCCTCGACCAGCGGACGCATGAAGCGGAAGAGGAACGTCAGCAGCAGGGTGTTGATGTGCTGGCCGTCGACGTCGGCGTCCGCCATCAGGATGATCTTGTGATAGCGCAGCTTCGCGATGTCGAAGTCCTCGTGGACACCGGTACCGAAGGCACTGATCAGCGCCTGGATCTCGGTGTTCTGGAGGATCTTGTCGATCCGGGCCTTCTCGACGTTCAGGATCTTGCCGCGGATCGGCAGGATGGCCTGGTACATCGGGTCACGGCCGGACTTGGCGGAGCCGCCGGCCGAGTCGCCCTCGACGATGAAGATCTCGCACTTGGTGGGGTCGTTCGACTGGCAGTCCGACAGCTTGCCCGGCAGGGACGCCGTCTCCAGCAGGCCCTTGCGACGGGTCAGGTCGCGCGCCTTACGGGCCGCCACGCGCGCGTAGGCGGCCTGGATCGACTTGCGGATGATGTCCGCGGCCTCGTTGGGGTTGCGGTCCAGCCAGTCGGCGAGGTGCTGGTTGACGACCTTCTGGACGAAGGTCTTCGCCTCGGTGTTGCCCAGCTTGGTCTTCGTCTGGCCCTCGAACTGCGGCTCACCGAGCTTGACCGAGATGATCGCCGTCAGACCCTCGCGGATGTCGTCGCCCGTGAGGTTGTCGTCCTTCTCGCGCAGCAGCTTCTTGTCGCGCGCGTAGCGGTTGATCAGCGCGGTCAGCGCGGCGCGGAAGCCCTCTTCGTGGGTACCGCCCTCATGCGTGTGGATCGTGTTCGCGAAGGAGTAGACGCCCTCGGTGTAACCGCTGTTCCACTGCATCGCGACCTCAAGGGACAGGAGCCTGTCCTTGTCCTCGGCCTCGATGTCGATGACGGTCTCGTGCACCACCTCGCCCTTGCGGGAGTTGAGGTACTTCACGAAGTCGACCAGGCCGCCCTCGTAGTGGTACGAGACCGTGCGCGCGTGCGCATCGGTGTCGTCGCTCGGCTGGTCGGTGTCGGCACCGGCCGTGGCCTTCGCGGAGTCGCGCTCGTCCGTGAGTTTGATCGTCAAACCCTTGTTGAGGAACGCCATCTCCTGGAAACGCCGCGACAGCGTCTCGAAGGAGTACTCCGTGGACTCGAAGATGTCCGGGTCGGCCCAGAAGGTGACGGACGTGCCCGTCTCGTCGGTGGCCGCGCCGCGCGCCAGCGGGGCGGTCGGGACGCCCAGCTTGTAGTCCTGGGTCCAGTGGTGGCCGTCGCGCTTGACCTCGACGGCGACCCGGGTGGACAGGGCGTTCACCACGGAGACACCCACACCGTGCAGACCGCCGGAGACCGCGTAGCCGCCGCCTCCGAACTTGCCGCCCGCGTGGAGCACGGTCAGCACGACCTCGATGGCCGGCTTGTTCTCCGAGGGCACGATGTCGACCGGGATGCCGCGGCCGTTGTCGATGACCCGGACGCCGCCGTCGGGCAGGATCGTGACGTCGATGGTGTCCGCGTGACCGGCCAGCGCCTCGTCCACGGAGTTGTCGACGACCTCGGACACGAGGTGGTGCAGACCGCGCTCACCGGTCGAGCCGATGTACATGCCAGGGCGCTTGCGGACCGCGTCCAGTCCTTCGAGGACGGTGATCGCGCTCGCGTCGTACGACGAGGACACGCTGTGCGCGCTCTCGCGGGCCGCGGGTGCTTCCGGTACGGCCTCTGCGGCCGCGGCGGAATCGCCGGAGCCGGTGGAAGGGATGTTCTCGTTGGGGTTGCCGGAATCGGCCACGAAGCGCCCTTTCTGGCACAGCACAAGCCAGTCGCCCGGCGGTGGCCGGAGCGGCTGCGGCGTGATGCGTGGGTAAGCCTGTATCAGCGTTGCTCGGTGTGTGTCCCCCGAGTGCGGCGGGATTGTGCTCCAGTCTACCGGTAGCGCCGACAGCGATGGGGGTTTGCCGGTACCTGAGTCCGCATGTGCCGCCCTGAACCGGTCTCTCCCGACTCCCCATATGCGCCCCAGGGGGCGAAGTGGCTCACAGCGGCACTCAGCGCTTCGGGGCGTCAACCCCGAGCGACCACGCCCGAGTGACGCAGAACACATGATTCCGGGCGGGCGGGAAGACGCCGCGGGCGGACCGGTCGACAGCGGGTCAGGAGTCGACCGACAAGGCTGTGACCAGCGCAGACATCACCAGGGACAGGGGGTGGGGGACCGGGCGCCCGGCGCACGGGCGGCGCGGGCCGGCGGGCTCAGCCGTAGGTGTCGCCGGGTCCGGTGCTGCCGGGGGCACGCAAGGGGCCGAAGCGACGGGCGGGACCTGTGGGGCCGTGCACCTTGATCAGCTTCACGGTGCCATGACCCAGGTCCTCGTTCAGCCGGGCCACCAGCTGCGGGGCGAGCAGCCTCAGCTGGGTCGCCCACGCCGTCGAGTCGCACTGCACGCTCAGGACGCGCTCGTCCTCGTCGTAACGCTGGGGCACACAATGATTGGCCAGATCGTCACCGACGATCTGCGGCCAGCGGCCCATGACCCCGCCGACCGCCGCCGGGGTCTCCCAGCCGCGCTCGGTGATCAGCCGGTTGATGGCGGCGCCGAGCGCCATCGGGTCGCGCCCGTCCGCGCGGGCACCGGAGCGCAGCCCGCCGCGGCGCGCCTGCTTCTTCTGGGCCGCCGCGTCTCCACGCGCGCGTGCCTGCTCCTTCGCCGCCCGCAGCGCGACCCGCGCGAGATCGACACCGCTCGGGGCGGCCGTCCCACCGGCCGGGTCCACCGCGCCGGAGCCGGGGCCGACCGCGCCGGAGCCGGGGCCAGGGCCGACAGGGCGGGAGCCGACAGGCCCGGGGGCCTGTCGCGGGCCGGAGCCGACGGGACCGCCGGGGAAGGCGCTCCCGGGGCCCGGGAAGGCACCTGGACGGCCCGTGGCCGCGCCCCCGCGTGCACCGGGTCCCTCGGGGCCGCCCACGCCCCTGCCGCCCGTCGCGCCCATACCGCTCACCGTCGCTCCACCACACCTTCGGACACCGCGTACCGCGCACCGGCCAGCACGTCGGGCACATCGTCGTCCACGGCCGCCGTCACCAGGACCTGCTCACCCGGCGCCACCAGCTCCGCCAGCCGCTCCCGGCGGCGGGTGTCCAGCTCCGCGAAGACGTCGTCGAGCACGAGCACCGGCTCATTGCCCTCGGCCCGCAGCAGATCGTACGAGGCGAGCCGCAGCGCCAGCGCGTACGACCACGACTCGCCGTGGCTCGCGTAGCCCTTGGCGGGCAGCCGGCCGAGCCTCAGCACCAGATCGTCGCGGTGCGGCCCGGCGAGGGTGACCCCGCGTTCGATCTCCTGCTTGCGGATCCCGGTCAGCGCGGTCATCAGCTGCTCGTACATCTCCTCGCGCGTGTGGCCGTCGCCGGGCGCGGACGGCTTGTACTCCAGGGCGAGCGGGCCGCCGCCGGGCGCGAGCTGTTCGTACGCCTTGTCGGCGAGCGGCTGGAGCGCGGCGATCAGATCCAGCCGCTGGGCGAGGAGTTCGGCGCCGACCCGGGCGAGGTGCTGGTCCCAGACGTCGAGGGTCGACAGGTCCAGGGTCCGGCCGCCGTGGCGGCGGGCGAGCGCCGCGGACTTCAGCAGGGTGTTGCGCTGCTTGAGGACCCGGTCGTAGTCGGAGCGGACCCCGGCCATCCGGGGGGAGCGCGCGGTGATCAGTTCGTCCAGGAAGCGGCGGCGCTCCCCGGGGTCGCCCTTCACCAGGGCCAGATCCTCGGGGGCGAACAGGACGGTACGCACTATCCCGAGCACATCACGCGGTCTGACCTGCGACGACCGGTTGATCCTGGCGCGGTTGGCCCGGCCCGGGTTGATCTCCAGCTCGACGAGCTGCTGCCGCTCGCCCTGGCGGACGTTGGCCCGCACGATCGCCCGCTCGGCGCCCATCCTGACCAGCGGAGCGTCCGAGGAGACGCGGTGGCTGCCGAGGGTGGCGAGATAGCCGACGGCCTCGACCAGATTCGTCTTGCCCTGTCCGTTGGGTCCCACGAAGGCGGTGACACCGGGGTCCAGCGGGACCTCGACCCCGGTGTACGAGCGGAAGTCGGCCAGCGACAGATGCGTGACGTGCATGGTCGGGGGCCGACCTCCCCTGTGTGGGCGGGCCCCGCCGGTCGGCGGAGCGGTCCGGGACCTGTGGGCCCCGGGTGCGGACGGTGGTCAGGTGCCCGGACCGGTGGGTCCGGGACGGGCGGCCGGGCCGCTGCCGCCACGGCAGTCACCCGCGGCGGGCGGCACCCGCCGCCGTCGCGGTCCGATGCCCCCGGGGGCCGGTTCCGTGACGCTCCGGCCGCCCTGCGGCAGCCGGGCCGTGGCGTCCGGCCGGGCCCGGCGAGCGCCGGGCACAGGCCGACGTCCGCCGGAACCGCCGGATCAGGCCTTCTCGACGGCGTGGCCGCCGAACTGGTTGCGCAGTGCCGCGATCATCTTCATCTGCGGGGAATCCTCCTGCCGGGAGGCGAAGCGGGCGAACAGCGACGCCGTGATGGCGGGCAGCGGGACCGAGTTGTCGATGGCGGCCTCGACCGTCCACCGGCCCTCGCCGGAGTCCTGCGCGTAGCCCCTGAGCTGCTCCAGATGCTCGTCCTCGTCCAGCGCGTTGACCGCGAGGTCGAGCAGCCAGGAACGGATGACGGTGCCTTCCTGCCAGGAGCGGAAGACCTCGCGCACATCGGTGACCGACTGTACGGACTCCAGCAGCTCCCAGCCCTCGGCGTACGCCTGCATCATGGCGTACTCGATGCCGTTGTGGACCATCTTCGCGAAGTGACCGGCGCCGACCTTGCCCGCGTGGACCGAGCCGAACTCGCCCGGCGGCTTCAGCGCGTCGAAGACGGGCTGCACCTTGGCGACGTTCTCCGGGTCGCCGCCGTACATCAGCGCGTAGCCGTTCTCCAGGCCCCAGACACCGCCGGAGACACCGCAGTCCACGAAGCCGATGCCCTTGAGGCCCAGCTCCACGGCGTGCCGCTCGTCGTCGGTCCAGCGGGAGTTGCCGCCGTCGACGACGACGTCGCCCGGCTCCAGGAGCGCGGCCAGCTCATCGATCGTGGCCTGGGTGGCGGCACCCGCCGGGACCATCACCCACACCACGCGGGGGCCCTTGAGCTTGCCCACGAGCTCCTCAAGGCTGTGGACATCCGCGAGGTCCGGGTTGCGGTCGTATCCGATCACGGTGTGGCCTGCGCGGCGGATGCGCTCGCGCATGTTGCCGCCCATCTTGCCGAGGCCGACGAGACCGAGCTCCATCAGTGGTTCCTTAAAGTCGCGATGTGGCGTACGGGCACGTCCGTACCCGCGTCCGAGCCTACGCCCGCGCACCGGCGCACAGCTGTGGGCTCGGCCGCTCATACGTACTCCGACCTGCGGGTCTCCGCCGGGTGCCGGCCCGTGGGGACAGGGCCACCCGGAGGAACGCCGACCGGGTCAGCCCGACAGGCGCACCGGCATGATCAGGTACTTGTACGCGTCGTCGGCCTCCGCGTCGACCGCGGGACGGCCGCTGAGGAGCGCGGGCTTGGTGGACGTCGTGAACGACAGCTGGGCGACCGGGGAGTCGATCGCGCTGAGCCCGTCCAGCAGGAACGTCGGGTTGAACGCGATGGAGATGTCGTCGCCCTCCAGGACGGCGTCGACCCTTTCCACAGCCTGTGCGTCGTCGCTGGAACCGGCCTCCAGGATCAGCACGCCCTGCTCGAAGCTGAGCCGCACCGGGGTGTTCCGCTCGGCGACGAGGGCCACCCGCTTGACGGCCTCCACGAAGGGGGCGGTCTCGATCACGGCGACGGAGTTGAACTCGGTCGGGAACAGCGTGCGGTACTTCGGCAGGTCGCCTTCGAGCAGCCGGGTGGTGGTGCGGCGGCCCGCGCCCTCGAAGCCGATCAGGCCCTCGCCCGAGCCGGACCCGGACAGGGCGATGGTGACGCTGTCGCCGCTCGTGAGGGCCTTGGCGGTGTCCAGCAACGTCTTGGCGGGCACCAGGGCCACCGCGGACGAGTCCGGGACCTCCGGCTTCCACAGGAACTCGCGGACCGCGAAGCGGTAGCGGTCGGTGGACGCCAGCGTCACCGTGTCGCCCTCGATCTCGATCCGCACACCGGTGAGCACCGGGAGGGTGTCGTCCCGGCCCGCGGCGATGGCGACCTGCGCGGCGGCCGAGGCGAAGACCTCTCCGGGGACGGTGCCGGTGGCGGAGGGCATCTGCGGCAGCGCCGGGTACTCCTCCACCGGGAGGGTGTGGAGCGTGAAGCGGGAGGAGCCGCAGAGCACCGTGGCCCGCACACCGTCGGTGGAGATCTCCACCGGGCGGTTGGGCAGGGCGCGGCAGATGTCGGCGAGCAGCCGACCGGACACCAGGACGGTGCCGTCCTCCTCGATCTCGGCGTCGACGGAGACCCGCGCGGAGACCTCGTAGTCGAAGCTGGACAGGCTCAGCGAGCCGTCCTCGGCCTTCAGGAGAAGGCCCGCGAGGACAGGCGCCGGCGGACGGGCCGGAAGGCTGCGCGCCGCCCAGGCCACTGCCTCCGCGAGTACGTCGCGTTCCACCCGGATCTTCACGTAAGCCCGCCTCCTGCTGTTGCTGGCCGCTCTCGCCCCGTCAGGGGTCGTCCTGCTGTCGGTCCGGCGACGGGTTCGTCAGCCGTGGTTTCGGTGTCGTCGGGTCCCGGCAAGGGGAGAACACCGGGGACCAGTCTGACGCACCCCACTGACAGTAGGTGCCGGTCGTGGTCAAGTCGCGCCCGACGGCTCCGGAGCCGTCCGAGCCGAGTTGTGCACAGGACCCACTTCGAAGCGGATTTCCCGGTAACTCTAGTCGGGAGTAGTAGTAGGGGCTGTGGATACAGTGGATAACCCCGTTTTCGCAGCTCAGAGGCTGTTTTTTGTCCACCGACCCTGTGGGCGGAGATGGTGGATAACCCCGGCTCTCTGTGGACAGGCGAAAGTTGTGCACACCTGATGCACAGGTGGGGGGTAGTTCTCCCCAGCACTGTCCCCAGCTTTACCCCGGTTCCCCACAGCCCAATCCGGCACCTCGGTGTGACGCCTTTCACTCGACCCGGTGAGAGAGCGCGTCGTGTTGCCGAACAGTGGACAGGGATGTGGAGAAGCGCCGTCACGCTGGGGAAAACCGCCCTCGACCTGTGGGTGGCCGGTGGACAACCGCGGAGGCGTCCTGTGGACGAAATAGTTGTCCACACCCTGTGGACAACAGTTGTCCACGAATCCACAGCCCTCTGAACTGGGATGACGATCATCGTCGGGCACAGCCTGTGGATACAGTCTGGACAACTTCGCGATCCCCAGGGTGTGGATGCAAGAAAGTCGCCGAATCTGTGGAGAACACCCGTAACCCGGCGGTAAATCGAACACCCACGGGCCCAGCTCCGGCGCCGACCGATCGCGCGCAGCTCCCGACGGACCCTTCACACCCCCTCCGGGCGGGTCCGCACCCGGTCCGCACCCGGTCCGCACCCGGTGCGAGGAGCCGCCGTAGCCCGCCGCACGAGCCTGCCGAGGCCATACGGCAGCCCCACGGCAGCTCACAGCAGCCCGACGGCAGCGCTACGGAGGCCCCACGCAGCCGTACGGGGGCCATCGGGACGACACGGCGGGCTGGACCGGACACCCGCCGCCGTACGGGACGCCGGCGGCGAGGACGGGCCCCACCGCCCCGGCGGCGTACAACGAGAAGCGTCGTACGGCGGACCGCCGTACGACGCGGGGCTTGAGGAGCCGGGGACGGGGCCCGGAAGCGGGCTCAGCCGTTCTTGATGCGGTTGGTCAGCTCGGTGACCTGGTTGTAGATGGACCGCCGTTCGGCCATCAGCGCGCGGATCTTCCGGTCCGCGTGCATCACGGTCGTATGGTCCCGGCCCCCGAACTGCGCCCCGATCTTCGGCAGCGACAGATCCGTGAGCTCCCGGCACAGATACATGGCGATCTGCCGCGCGGTCACCAGCACCCGGCTGCGGGACGACCCGCACAGATCGTCCACGGTCAGCCCGAAGTAGTCCGCGGTGGCCGCCATGATCGCCGGGGCGGTGATCTCGGGCGCGGAGTCCTCCCCGCCCGGGATCAGGTCCTTCAGCACGATCTCCGTCAGCCCCAGATCCACCGGCTGGCGGTTCAGCGAGGCGAACGCCGTCACCCGGATCAGCGCGCCCTCCAGCTCCCGGATGTTGCGCGAGATGCGTGACGCGATGAACTCCAGGACCTCCGGCGGTGCGTTGAGCTGCTCCTGGACCGCCTTCTTGCGGAGAATCGCGATACGCGTCTCCAGTTCGGGCGGCTGCACATCCGTGATCAGCCCCCACTCGAACCGGTTGCGCAACCGGTCCTCCAGGGTCACCAGCTGCTTGGGCGGCCGGTCGGAGGACAGGACGATCTGCTTGTTCGCGTTGTGGAGCGTGTTGAACGTGTGGAAGAACTCCTCCTGTGTCGACTCCTTGTCCGCGAGGAACTGGATGTCGTCGACGAGCAGGATGTCCATCTCCCGGTAGCGCTTGCGGAAACTGTCGCCCTTGCCGTCCCGGATGGAGTTGATGAACTCGTTGGTGAACTCCTCGGAACTGACGTACCGCACCCGGGTGCCCGGGTACAGGCTGCGCGCGTAGTGCCCGATCGCGTGCAGCAGATGCGTCTTCCCGAGCCCCGACTCCCCGTAGATGAAGAGCGGGTTGTACGCCTTCGCCGGGGCCTCGGCGACCGCGACCGCGGCGGCGTGCGCGAAGCGGTTCGACGCGCCGATGACGAAGGTGTCGAACAGGTACTTGGGGTTCAGCCGCGCGGTGGGCTCACCGGGGCCGGACGCCGGCGCGGGACGCGCGGCGAGCGGACCGGGAGCACCGCTCGCGGAGGGCATCGCGCGCACCCCGTGCGGACCTCGTGGGCCGGGCTCGCCATGGCCGCCCGGTCCCGCCGGGCCGGGCCCCCGGGACGCGCCGCCATGGGGACCGCGCGCGCCCTGCGCGGGGTCCGGGCGCTCACCCCGGTCGGCACGGTCGGAGCGGTCGGAGCGGCCATCCTGGCCGTCGTACGCCACGCGCCGCTGCTCGTACGGCGAGCGCTCCCCGTCGTAGGACGGGCGCTCGGTGTCGTACTGGGAGCGTTCCGTGTCGTAGCCGGGACGCTCCGTGTCATAAGGGGAGCGGTCCGGGTCGTAACCCGTCCGCTCCGGCGGCTGGCCCCGGTAGTCGTGCCGCGGCTGCTGACCCGTGCTCGCGTACGGGTCCCGCTCGGGAAAGCCGAGGCGCTGCTGCTGCCAGCCGTAATCGTCCTGCTGCGGGCGGGGCCAGGCGCCCGGCTCGGGGCGCTGGTAGTCCGGGTAGGCGGGACGCGCGGTCGGCAGCTGATCGCCGCGACCGCCCGCAAGCTGCTCCCCGTGGGCCCCGGGGCCCTGGTCGGGGTGGGTGCCCGGGTGGTCGTCGGAGGGGCGGCGGCCGTAGCCGTCGTAGGAGTCCCTGGGCTGGCCCGCGGACTGCGTGAGCTCCGGCTCCTCGTAGCGCTGCGGCGGTACGGACGCGCCCGGCTCGGCACCCGCGGTCTCGTCGACGGTGATCGCGATCCGGATCGGCCGGCGGCACTCGCGGCTCAGCGTCTCGCTGACGATCGGCGCGAGTCTGCCTTCCAGGACGCCCTTGGCGAACTCGTTCGGAACGGCCAGCAGGGCCGTGTCCGCGACGAGTGCCAGCGGCTGGCAGCGCTTGATCCAGTGCTCATCCTTCGCCTCGACCCCCTGGCCGCGGCCCTCCCCGAGAAGCTGCTCCAGTACGCGTGGCCACACTGCGGCAAGATCGGCAGGTACATCAGCCACAGGGCACGCTTTCTCGCAGGTCCCACGAAGGTGTGGTTCTTGGGACGGGGTGGGAAGCAGATCGGACGATCTGGTGGGGCGCCCGGCGGCGCCGGGTCGGACGGGGCCGGCTCGCGCGCGGGACGAGGGAAGAAACGAAACGGAGTTCAGCCACGGTAGTCAGGGCGACCGCTGCGGTTCAAGTTGTTGTCCACAGGCTGTGCATAGTGTCTCGCAGTCTCCGCCGGGCTCCGGCCGAGGATCGCTGGTTTGACCTGACGGCGCGGCCCCGCGTACCGTAACCAGGTCGAGTTGTCGATGGCTGCTGCCGCCTGCCTCCGAAGGGCATGGGTCACCTCAAGTGATCGTTAGAGCGGTGCACTCGGGCGTGATACGAGCTACTCGTGGGCGCACGGTGACAGCCAGCACGGCAACAGCCACCGAATTCATTTCTGGAGCCCCCGAGTGAGCAAGCGCACTTTCCAGCCGAACAACCGTCGTCGCGCCAAGACCCACGGCTTCCGGCTGCGGATGCGCACCCGTGCCGGCCGCGCGATTCTCGCGTCCCGCCGTGACAAGGGTCGCGCCCGCCTGTCCGCCTGATCTACAGGTCATGACGTCGTGCTGCCTTCCGAGCATCGGCTGAGGCGGCGCGAGGACTTCGCGACCGCGGTACGCCGAGGACGCCGGGCCGGACGCCCGCTCCTCGTCGTCCATCTACGCAGCGGTGCCACCGACCCGCACGCGCCTGGGGAGAGCGTTCCCTTGTCGCGTGCGGGTTTCGTCGTGAGCAAAGCCGTGGGGAACGCGGTCGTACGCAACACCGTGAAACGCCGACTCCGCCACCTGATGCGCGAACGGATCGACCTGCTGCCCCCCGGTAGCCTGGTAGTGGTACGCGCGTTGCCCGGGGCGGGCGACGCCGATCACCCCCATCTGGCCCGAGACCTGGACGCCGCCCTTCAGCGGCTCCTGGGAGGGGGCACGCGATGAAATATCCGCTGCTGGCTCTCATCAAGCTGTACCAGTGGACCATCAGCCCGCTGCTGGGGCCGGTCTGCAAGTACTACCCGTCGTGTTCCCACTACGGCTACCAGGCCATCGACAGGCACGGAGCGATCAAGGGCACGGCGCTGACCGCCTGGCGCATTCTGCGGTGCAATCCGTGGTCACTCGGTGGAGTCGACCATGTTCCGCCGCGCAAGCGTCCGCGGTGGCACGAAATGCTGCGCGACGCCTGGCGCGGTCGCAAGGGCGGGAACCCCGCCCTCGGCGCGCCCTCCGGGGAAGGTCCTCGACCCCCGAGCCCGGCCGCCGAGACCCCGTCCCATGCTCAAGGAGCTTGATTAGTGGATGACATCGTAAGTTCGATCGCCAGTCTGTTCACCTTCATCACCACGCCTGTCTCCTGGGTGATCGTCCAGTTCCACAAGCTGTTCGGTGCCGTCTTCGGCCCCGACACGGGCTGGGCCTGGGGTCTGTCGATCATGTTCCTGGTGATCCTGATCCGGATCTGTCTGATCCCGCTCTTCGTGAAGCAGATCAAGGCCACTCGGGCCATGCAGACGCTCCAGCCCGAGATGAAGAAGATCCAGGAGCGCTACAAGAACGACAAGCAGCGTCAGTCCGAAGAGATGATGAAGCTGTACAAGGAGACGGGCACCAACCCGCTCTCCTCGTGCCTTCCCATCCTGGCGCAGTCCCCGTTCTTCTTCGCCCTGTACCACGTGCTGAGCAGCATCGCCTCGGGCAAGACGGTCGGCGTGATCGACCAGCCGCTGCTGGAGAGCGCGCAGAAGGCCCATATCTTCGGCGCCCCCCTCGCGGCGAAGTTCATGGACAGCGCCGAAAAGGTCGAGGCGCTCGGTTCCACGCTGGCGGACGTCCGGGTCGTCACCGCGATCATGATCGTGCTGATGTCGCTGTCGCAGTTCTACACACAGCGCCAGCTGATGACGAAGAACGTCGACACCACGGTGAAGACGCCGTTCATGCAGCAGCAGAAGATGCTGATGTACGTCTTCCCCGTCATCTTCGCCGTATTCGGCATCAACTTCCCCGTCGGTGTCCTCGTCTACTGGCTGACCACCAACGTGTGGACCATGGGCCAGCAGATGTACGTCATCCGCCAGAACCCGACCCCCGGCAGCAAGGCCCAGGGCGCGTATCTGGAGCGGCTCCTCAAGCAGGCCACGAACAGCAAGAAGATCCGCAGCCGTCGTGACCGTGCCGCGGTCAAGCTCATCGTCGCCAAGGGCCGCGACCGCAACGAGCAGGAGCGGCGCTTCGTCAACGGACTCGGCAAGGCGGGCCTGGCGGCCCAGCCCGATGGCGCCGTGGCGGTCAGCGACGTGATCCCGGCCGACTCCGAGGACGGCACGCCCACCGGTGGCGCCGCCGCCCGCCGGCAGCAGCCCAAGCGCCAGTCGAAGTCCCAGCGCCAGTCCGCCGTGCCCCACAAGTCCGACCCGGACGCGCCCAAGACCTCGCTGACGAAGTCCGAGAACGAACCGCAGGACACCAGGCGTCAGCCCAAGCCCGCGGGTGGACAGCCAGGAGCCGGTGGCCGCAGCAAGGCCAAGTCCGGACAGCGCAAGGGCCCGCAGCGGCCCACCCACCCGTCCAAGAAGTAAGAAGGAGTCCATCCCGTGACGGAAGGCACCATCTCCGCCCCTGCCGAGGGCGGCGACACCCTGACCCGCCTTGAGCAGGAGGGCGAGATCGCGGCGGACTACCTTGAGGGTCTGCTGGACATCGCCGACCTCGACGGTGACATCGACATGGACGTCGAGGCCGACCGCGCCGCCGTGTCGATCATCAGCGACTCAAGCGGCCGTGACCTCCAGAAGCTCGTCGGCCGTGACGGTGAGGTCCTGGAAGCCCTCCAGGAGCTCACCCGGCTGGCGGTGCACCGGGAGACCGGTGACCGCAGCCGTCTGATGCTCGACATCGCCGGTTACCGCGCGAAGAAGCGCGAGGAGCTGTCGGAGCTGGGCGCCAAGGCCGCCACCGACGTCAAGAACAGCGGTGAGGCCGTCAAGCTCGACCCGATGACGCCCTTCGAGCGCAAGGTCGTCCATGACGCGGTGAAGGCCGCCGGGCTGCGGAGCGAGTCCGAGGGCGAGGAGCCCCAGCGGTTCGTCGTCGTGCTCCCCGCCTGATCGGTCCAGTGATGTCCCGGCCCCGTCTGTTCGCAGACGGGGCCGGACTTTGTCAGCCTGATACTCAAGCCCCAGTGGGGTTACGCGGTACGGAAGGACGGTCCCCGTGACGGAGGAAGCGGAACTCCCCCCGGCGCCGGAGCAGGCCCGGGCGGTCTTCGGCGATCACTACGACGACGCCGTCCGGTATGCCGAGCTGCTGGCCGAGGCGGGTGTACGGCGCGGGCTGATCGGCCCGCGCGAGGTGCCCCGCCTGTGGGAGCGCCACATGTTGAACTGCGCGGTCCTCTCCGAGGTCGTGCCCCAGGGCGTCACCGTCTGCGATGTGGGGTCCGGCGCGGGACTGCCCGGAATCCCGCTCGCCCTGGTCCGCCCCGACCTCAAAATCACTCTGCTGGAGCCGCTCCTGCGGCGCACCAATTTCCTGAACGAGGTTGTGGAGCTGCTCGGCCTCGACCATGTCACCGTGGTGCGGGGCCGTGCCGAGGAGGTGCTCGGCAAGCTCACCCCGGTCCATGTGGTGACCGCCCGTGCCGTGGCCCCGCTGGACCGGCTCGCCGCCTGGGGCGTGCCGCTGCTCCGCCCGTACGGGGAGATGCTGCTGCTCAAGGGCGACACCGCCGAGGAAGAGGTCAAGAACGCGGGCGCCGCTCTCAGCAAGCTCGGCGCGGTGGACACCTCCGTCCTCCATGTCGGTGAGGGCATCGTCGAGCCCCTGGCGACCGTGGTCCGGGTCGAGGTGGGCGAGAGCCCCGGTGGTGTGCGTTTCGCCGCCAAGCGCGCCAAGGCCGCCCGCACCGGAAGGGTGCGTCGGCGCCGCTGATCACCGGGCTCCGGCTGTGTGCTTCGTCACCGGCCGGAGCCTTCGCGGTCGCGCCCGGACGCGTGGCGCGGCGATCGGTGATCGTGTGGGCGGGGCCGAATGGCCGTGTGAGACGGTTCCGGGGTGTGGCGGTACTCCACACCAGCTGCCGAAGCCCCTCCGGTCGGAGTGTCGCGCCTGATCGGCGGTGTCGGCTCGGCATCGTGTTTCACGTGAAACGTCGCTCACTGCTGCACGGCATCATCAGCCGCGGTCGGGCTGCGGCCGAACCTCGTGACCGCAGACCCCTTGGCTCCCTGAAGTCACCCGCCCGAGCCAAGGAGATTTCCACAGAGGTGGATTTCTCCACAGAAGACCAAGCCTCGCTGGTTCACCACCCCGCAGACATGGGAGGCTCTGTTCATTGCGAGCCTGAAGTCGAGGAGAGTGAATCCTTGCGGTCCGACGCCAACATCGCGGGACCGATGACCGATCCGGTCCCCGGTCCCCGTACCGAGACAGCGGGGGAGGATGTTTCACGTGAAACACCGCCCCCGATGGACGACACCCCCATCGGTCGTGCTGCCCAACAGGCGATGGAAGCACTGGGGCGAGCAGGAGAAGGTCTGCCCCGGCCGGAACAGACCCGGATCATGGTGGTCGCCAACCAGAAGGGCGGGGTAGGCAAGACCACCACGACGGTGAACCTCGCCGCCTCCCTCGCGTTGCACGGCAACCGGGTCCTGGTGATCGACCTCGATCCTCAGGGCAATGCCTCGACCGCCCTGGGTATAGACCACCACGCCGAAGTGCCCTCCATCTATGACGTGTTGGTGGAGAGCAAGCCGCTCTCCGATGTGGTGCAGCCCGTCCCGGATGTCGAAGGTCTCTTCTGTGCGCCGGCCACCATCGACCTCGCGGGCGCGGAGATCGAGCTGGTGTCGCTCGTGGCTCGGGAGAGCCGCTTGCAGCGCGCCATCCAGGCCTATGATCAGCCGCTCGACTACGTGCTGATCGACTGCCCGCCGTCCCTGGGGCTGCTCACGGTCAACGCCATGGTCGCGGGCGCGGAAGTGCTGATCCCGATCCAGTGCGAGTACTACGCGCTGGAGGGGCTGGGCCAGCTGCTGCGGAACGTCGACCTGGTTCGGGGGCACCTCAACCCGAACCTGCATGTCTCGACGATTCTGCTCACCATGTACGACGGCCGTACCCGGCTCGCCTCACAGGTCGCCGAGGAGGTCCGCACCCACTTCGGCAAAGAGGTACTGCGGACGAGCATTCCCCGCTCGGTGCGGATCTCCGAGGCGCCGAGCTACGGACAGACGGTCCTGACCTATGACCCTGGGTCGAGCGGCGCCCTCTCCTATCTGGAGGCCGCGCGGGAGATCGCGCTGCGTGGGGCCGAGATCGTCTACGACGGGCAGTACGCCCACTCGGGTCACCAGAACAAACAGCAGAGCATGGCGGAGGGGATTCAGTGAGTGAACGACGTAGGGGTCTGGGCCGCGGACTTGGTGCCCTGATCCCAGCTGCCCCGACGCCCGAGAAGAGGGCGGCACAGGGAGGTCCGGTATCCCCGTCCGCGCCGCTCCTCACGGCGGAGCGCGGAGTGGCCGCGGCGAAGGTGACCTCGCTCCCGCAGAGCACCGTGTCCCCGGAAGCCTCCGTGGCCGTGGTCCCGGAATCGACGACAGGCGCGCACTTCGCGGAACTGCCGCTCGACTCCATCACCCCCAACCCCCGCCAGCCGCGTGAGGTCTTCGACGAGGACGCTCTGGCGGAGCTGGTCACCTCCATCAAAGAGGTCGGCCTTCTCCAGCCCGTGGTCGTACGGCAGGTGGGGCCGGGGCGCTACGAGCTCATCATGGGCGAGCGCCGGTGGCGGGCCTGCCGCGAGGCCGGACTGGACCTCATCCCGTCGATCGTGCGCGCCACGGAGGACGACAAGCTCCTTCTGGACGCCCTGCTGGAGAACCTGCACCGGGCCCAGCTCAACCCGCTGGAGGAAGCAGCCGCGTACGACCAGCTGCTCAAGGACTTCAACTGCACCCATGACCAGCTGGCGGACCGGATCGGCAGGTCCCGGCCGCAGGTCTCCAACACCCTGCGGCTGCTGAAGCTGTCCCCCGGGGTCCAGCGCAGGGTCGCCGCCGGAGTGCTGTCGGCCGGCCATGCGCGCGCCCTGCTGTCCGTGGACGACTCGGAGGAGCAGGACCGCCTGGCCCACCGGATCGTCGCGGAGGGTCTCTCGGTCCGTGCGGTCGAGGAGATCGTCACGCTGATGGGCTCGGGCCCGCAGCCCGCCGCGAGGTCCAAGGGACCGCGTGCCGGTGGTCGGGTCTCGCCCGCGCTGACCGACCTCGCGACCCGTCTCTCGGACCGCTTCGAGACCCGGGTGAAGGTCGACCTGGGGCAGAAGAAGGGCAAGATCGTCGTCGAGTTCGCCTCGATGGAGGATCTTGAGCGCATCCTTGGCTCACTGGCTCCGGGCGAGGGCCAGGTCCTTCAGAAGGGCCTGACCGCCCACGCTCCCGAGGACGAGCAGGACTGAGTTGGCTGTGCGCTCCTGTGGTGTGGGAGGAGCAAGCGGGAGCGGGTCGCGTCCGGTGCGCCGGAGGGCGGCCCGCTTCCTTCTTCCGTCGCGTCTCGACCTGCTCAGCAACCGAGCGTTCTGACAGCCGCCCGTTCTGACACGGGCGAGAAGAGTGAGGACCTGCCTTCATGGGGCGTCGGCTCGTACCGCTCACGCTGGACAACCTCAAGGATCTTCCCCAGCGTTGCCGGTCGTGTGTCTACTGGGAGCTGGACCCGGTCAGCGGGCAGGCGGCGGTACGGGCTGGGCGGCCCGGCCTGGAGAAGGAAGCCTGGATCTCCGCCGTCCTGTTGGAATGGGGCTCCTGCGGACGGGTCGTGTATGTGGACGACCTGCCGGTGGGCTTTGTGCTCTACGCCCCGCCCGCCTATGTGCCACGTTCCACCGCGTTCCCCACCAGCCCTGTCTCCGCTGACGCCGTGCAGCTCATGACAGCGTGGATCGAACCGGGATTCCAGGGGCAGGGACTCGGCCGGGTGATGGTCCAGACGGTCGCCAAGGATTTGATCCGGCGCAATGTCCGGGCCATCGAGGCATTCGGGCATACGCGGTGGAAGGGTCCGGCGTGTGTGCTTCCGGCGGACCATCTGCTGGCGGTGGGCTTCAAGACGGTCCGGCCTCATCCCACTTACCCACGTCTCCGGCTTGAGCTGCGGACCACGCTCTCATGGAAGGAAGATGTCGAGATGGCACTCGACCGCCTTCTGGGAGCTGTGCAGAAGGAGCCGGTCCTGCGGCCCCTCTGACGATGTTTCACGTGAAACGCGAAGGGGACCCACCGGTGAGAATGGGTCCCCTTCGCGTTTCACGTGAAACATCGCGGATTGTCAGTCGGCGATGAAGTCTTCCAGGTCGCGCACGATCGCGGCCTTCGGCTTGGCGCCGACGATCGTCTTCGCGATCTCGCCGCCCTGATAGACATTGAGGGTCGGGATCGACATCACGCCGTACTTGGCGGCAGTGGCCGGGTTCTCGTCGATGTTCAGCTTGACGACCTCGATCTTGTCGCCGTACTCGGAGGCGATCGCTTCGAGCGACGGCGCGATCTGCCGGCACGGACCGCACCAGGCCGCCCAGAAGTCCACCAGGACGGGCTTGTCGTTCTTGAGGACGTCCTCGTCGAAGGAATCGTCGGTCACGTTCTTGAGGCTGCCAGCCACGGCGAGCTCCTTAACTCGATGATGCGATGAGGCAGTGCAGGGGAGGATCAGACAGCCGCGACAACGGCTGCCTCTTCGTCGGCCAGGGCCGCGAGGTAACGCTCGGCGTCCAGGGCGGAGGAGCACCCCGTCCCGGCGGCGGTGATCGCCTGGCGGTAGGTGTGGTCGACGACATCGCCGGCGCCGAAGACACCCGTCTGGTTGGTCTTGGTGGAGGGAGCTTCCACCTTGAGGTAGCCCTCGTCGTCGAGGTCCAGCTGGCCCTTGAACAGCTCGGTACGGGGGTCATGGCCGATGGCGATGAACAGCCCGGTGACCGGCAGCTCGGAGGTTTCACCCGTCTTGAGGTTGCGCAGCGTCACCCCGGCGAGCTTCGGGTCGCCATGGATCGCGGCGACCTCGTTGTCCCAGATGAACTTGATCTTGGGGTCCGCGAACGCGCGGTCCTGCATCGCCTTCGATGCACGGAGGCTGTCCCGGCGGTGCACGATGGTCACCGACTTGGCGAAGCGGGAGAGGAAGGTCGCCTCCTCCATCGCCGTGTCGCCGCCACCGATGACGGCGATGTCCTGGTCCTTGAAGAAGAACCCGTCACAGGTCGCGCACCAGGAGACGCCACGACCGGAGAGCGCGTCCTCGTTCGGGAGGCCGAGCTTGCGGTGCTGCGAACCGGTGGTGATGATCACGGCCTTGGCCCGGTGCACGGTACCGGCGGTGTCCGTGACGGTCTTGATCTCGCCCGTGAGATCGACGGCCACCACATCGTCCGGTACCAGCTCCGCGCCGAAGCGCTCGGCCTGGCCGCGCATGTTGTCCATGAGGGCCGGGCCCATGATGCCGTCCTGGAAGCCAGGAAAGTTCTCCACCTCGGTGGTGTTCATCAGCGCGCCACCCGCGGTGACAGCGCCCTCGAAGACCAGAGGCTTCAGCGACGCGCGTGCGGTGTAGAGCGCGGCCGTGTATCCGGCGGGCCCTGAGCCGATGATGATCACGTTACGGACGTCGCTCACGGCTTCATTCCTCGTCTCTGGAGACTGCTGCTTACTGCCAGGGTGGGAAGTCGACTGGTAGAGCTCCCACACCACCCAACGGATACTACGGGGCGTGCATTCCCCTACGGTGCCGGGCACACTGGCGGCCCGGTGCGGACGCCCGCCCGATCTTGTGGCCACCTCATGCCGACGCCCTCGACCGTGCGGGCCAAGGGCGTCCCGGACAGCGGCGCGGGGGTGTCAGTCGCGGGCGTACGAGTGACTGAAGAGCACCTCGCCCGAGGCATCCGCCGAGCGCTGAGCGACACAGGCGGTGTCGACCAGATAGGCCGAGACCTGCCCGCTGTCGGAGGGATGGGGCAGCACGACCAGGAGGGCATTCCGGCCCTTGAAGGTTCCCTGCTCGGCGGCCAGGGGAGCGTCACTGCGGCCGATGCCCTGCTGCACACACGCGGGTACCTGCACGGCCGCCGCTGTCGTTGTGTCCTCACCGCGCAGCGGAGTGTTGGGGCGGCTCGGATCCGAACTGGAATGGGCTCCGAAAGAAGAGGACCCGGTCGACTCCGCGGCAGACGGCTTCTCCGCCAACAGCTTCGAGACCCGCTTCTCCAGCTCATCGGTGGAGAAGCCACTGGTGCCGCTGGTCCCTCGGATGGGCCGGTGGGTCGAGGTGTCCCGGGATGAGGAGTCGCTGTCGAGCGACTGCACCAGGAAGGTGCCCAAGCCGATCGCGGCCACGGTGAAGACAGCGCCGATGGAGACGGTCCGGCGGCGGCCGGTCCGCTGACGGCCACCCCGACCGGGCCCGGTGGAAGTACGAGCGTGCCCTGCGGGACGGTCGGTGGTGGATACCAGGGGCGATGTTCCACGTGAAACATGCGCGGTTCCACGTGAAACATTCTCGGTCCCCGTACGCGCGCGCCCCGACCCGGTCGTCTCCTGGGCCTCGACGACATCCTTCTCGACGGTGTTCCGGCCCCCGGGGACGGCCGCTGCTTCCGGGGCCGACCGGGGGGCCGACGGCGCGGTCGCGGAACCGGACGCGGTGAGCGGGCGGGATGTCTGCGCCGGGCCGATCGTGGATGACTCCGCCCCGTGCATGGCCTCTGCCGTGAGTGCGAGGTCGATCCTGGTGATCACATCGTCCGGCATGGGCCCGGTGTCCGGGACGTCGCCCAGCAGATCACGGATCTCTTCGAGTGAGGCGTACAGATCGGCGCAGTCGCCGCACCCGCCGAGATGCAGACGCAGATCCGTGGCACGGCCGAGGGACAGCAGGCCCTCCGTGAGGTCCGACAGCTCCTCGACGCCCGGATGCCCGGTCGTATCGGTGCTCGAAGTCACGCTCGCCCACCTCCGCCCTTCACAGCAGTGGAATCGGTCGCCCCGGAATCGGGTGCTTCCCCTGCGGGTGGGACGGATGTCCCCGAAGACTGGTTCCTCTTTCGGCCGTGCTTCTTGCCCTCCGTGTCCTCCGTCCGCGTCCGGAGGTGGGAGAGCAGCGGCAGCAGTCTCGCGCGACCCCGGGCACAACGGCTCTTCACCGTGCCCGGCGGTACGTCGAGAACCTGTGAGGCTTCGGCGACGGAGTAGCCCTGCATGTCCACCAGGACCAGGGCGGCCCGCTGGTCGGGAGGCAGTGTGGCCAGCGCGTCGATCAGCTGCCGGTGGAGATCGTTGCGCTCGGCCGGGGCATAGGCCGACTCATGGGGCTCCAGCAACTGCTCCAGCCGCTCGGTGTCGTCCACCGGCGCCGTCTTGCGTGACGCGGCTTTCCGGACCCGGTCCAGACAGGCGTTCACGGTGATGCGGTGCAGCCAGGTGGTGACGGCGGACTGGCCGCGGAAGGTGTGTGCGGCCCGGTACGCGGAGACCAAGGCGTCCTGGACGGCGTCGGCCGCCTCCTCCCGGTCCCCCAGGGTCCGCAGGGCCACGGCCCACAGCCGGTCGCGGTGGCGCCGGACCAGCTCGCCGAAGGCGTCCGCGTCCCCGTCCACGTGGCGTGCAAGAAGGTCGTGGTCGCTCACCCCGTCGTACGCGGCGTCGGACACGGTCGAACCACCCTCCCCGGACGTCTGCGTGCGGTCAGCCGGTGAACTTCACATCGGTGATGCCCTGCTTGTACCCGGCACCACTGAACTGATCGCCGGAAGCGTAGGGCAAGTCGGTGAGCCACACCACGACGTACCGGGTCTTGACCGGTTTGTCGACGTCGATCTTCAGCTCCTGGCCCTGGGTGGTGGCCGTGGCGAGCTTCTTCATGGACGTGAGCGGCGTCGAGGAGGACACCGAGTCCGCCGCGTACAGGGACCCCGTGGTGCGGTCCCCGGCGTAGCTGAGCCCTATCGACGCGGACGCGACGGCCTTCTCGGAACCGAGGTCGTAGACCAGTCCCACGCCCTGCTTGAAGGGAGCCAGCGTGGGCCCTCCCCGGAAGGAGTAGCTGCGCCAGTAGGTGGAGCTGTCGCCGTCGTAGGTCAGTCCGGCGTCGGCCGCGTGCTGCGGCTTGCCGTCCGGGTAGTACTCCTGCGCGGTCTGGATCTTCAGCGGCGCGAGAGGCTTCTTCTCGGCGTTCTTCTTGCTGGTGTCCCTGGTCTGGGACTCGCTGGGCTCGTTCGGGTTGTCCTGGTCCATCAGCGCATCCGCGAGCTGCCAGCTCCCGAGGCCCAGGGCGGCGATCAACAGCGCGGAGACGGCCCACTTGAGGGCCTTCCCGGTGCGGCTGTGGAGCGGCGGCGGAGGAAGCGGGATATGGGCCGTGGAACGGGCAGGGGCACCGGCGGGCCGGCCGTACGAGCCCTGCTGGTAGGTGGTCCGCTGGTATTCCGGCGGATTGGTGAACGTGGGCTCCGGCGGACGGATACGCGGCATCTCACCGACGGCCCGCGCCAGATCCTCCGGTGTGGTGCACGGCGGCTCCTGCCGGGAAGCGGTGGCTCCCTCGTTGACAAGGGCACGCATGGCGAGCTCGGCGAGACCGCGGTGCACTCCGGCGCGCACCTGATCGGGGGAGATCAGCCCGACGCCCTTGGGCAGCCCGCGCAGACCATGCGCGTCGTTCTCGTAGGGCCAGCGCTGGGTGAGGGAGGCGTACAGGAGTGCGCCGATCGCCTCGGTGTCGGTGCGCTGAGGGGTCTGTGAGGTGATGCCCCGCAGCGCCGCGTTGACCGCCAGGCCCCGGATGCGCCACTGGCCGGACGCGGTCCGCAGCACCGCGCTCGGGGTGAGCCTCAGATGGGCCAGCCCCTCACGGTGTGCGGCGGCCATCGCCTGGGCCACCTGGTCGACCATCTCGTAGGCGTGGTGGACCTCCAGCGGGCCCGCGGCGAGCAGGGCCGTCAGCTCGGTCGCGTCGGGCAGCCATTCATGGACCACATAGACGAGGTCGTTCTCCTCGACCGCGTCCAGGACATGGACGAAGCGAGGGTCGCCCAGCAGCGCCGACGAGCGGGACGCGGCCAGCACGGACCGCGCTCGGGGATGGTCCGCGGGCAGGATGTGGACACCGGTCGCCCGGCGGAGCTTCTCGTCCACCGCGCGCCAGCTGCTGAATCCGTCCAGACGGGTGACGCACTCCTCAAGGCGGTAGCGTCTGGCGAGTTTGTGCCCGCTGTGCAACTCCGGCGGTGCGGTCTTCTCGGCTCCGCCCGCCGTGCCGGTGTTCTCCGCGTCCGTGTCCGTGGTGTTCTGCTCCCCGGTCTCGCCGGTCCTGGCCACCCCGTCGGCCGTGGACTGCCCCGCCTTGGCGGTCAGCGGTTCGTCACCGCTGTTGTCTGCCACGTCGACGGCAGCCGTGCTCCGTTCCGCCACCGTCGTTCCTGCCTCCCCATCCGTTGCGCTCTGTCGACGCCAAAGCCAATTGTGCCCACAGTCCGGTGCTATGCACGACACGCAAAGGCGGCCGATGGTTGTGCGACTTCCCCGTACTCAGCGTCCCAGACGTCCCCGGACCATGCCGACCATCGAGTTCAGCTCCTCGATCCGCATCCTGCGGGCCGCCACGTAGAACACCGCCAGTAGGGCGAAAGTACCGAAGACGAGTGCGGTCGCGGAGCCCAGCGCACCCTGCCCGAGGAGTCCCGTGATCCCGAAACCGACCGCACCGCCGACGAGGGCCGCCGGGACGCACGCCAGCGACAGCCGGGCGTACGTCCGCAGTACCTGCGCGCCGTCGAGGTCGCCGCCCAGCCTGATCCGCAGCCGGCGCCAGGCCACCCCGACACCGACCGCGTACGCCAGCCCGTAGGAGGCGGCCATACCGACCACGGCCCACCGCGCGGGCAGGACGAAGTAGCAGGCGGCCGAGGCACCGGCGTTCACCGCGGCGACGATGACCGTGTTGTAGAAGGGCGTCCGGGTGTCCTCGTAGGCGTAGAAACCGCGCAGCACCACGTACTGCACGGAGAAGGGGATCAGGCCCAGGCCGAACGCCATGAGGATGTAGCCCATGGACTGCGCCGACTGAAGGCCGGTGGACGCGAAGAGCAGGGTGCACATGGGGACACCGAGCGCCACGAACAGGAACGCGACGGGCACGATCGCGACCGCCGAGGTACGCAGACCGCTGGAGATGTCGTCACGGACCGCGCCCGGATCGTTGTCGTGGGCGGCCCGGGAGATCCGGGGCAGCAGCGCGGCCATCACGGAGACGGTGATGATCGCCTGGGGCATGCCCCAGATCAGCTGGGCGTTGGAGTACGCCATGATGCCCGCGCCCGGCACATCGGCCGAGACACCCGCGGCGGTCGCCAGCTGGGTGACGACGAGGACACCGGCCTGGTTCGCCAGGACGAACAGCACCGTCCACTTGGCGAGCCGTACGGCCTTGCCGAGTCCGTGGCCCTTCCAGTCGAAGCGCGGCCGGAACCGGAAACCGGCTTCCCGCAGATAGGGGATCATCGCGAGCGACTGGACGACCAGGCCGAGGAGCGTCCCCATCCCGAGCAGCCGGACCCCGTCGTCGGGGATCGTGGTGACCCGCATGTTCGAGTCGGCGGCGCTGCCGTACACCCAGATGAACAGCCCGAAGCTGGCGATCATGACGATGTTGTTCAGGACCGGGGTCCACATCATCGCGCCGAACCTGCCGCGGGCGTTGAGGATCTGCCCCATCACCACATGGACGCCCATGAAGAAGATCGTCGGCAGGCAGTAGCGGGCGAAGGTGACCGCGACATTGTTCGCGTCCGGGTTGTCCGCGATCGGGTCCGACATCAATTGGACGAGCAGCGGGGCGGCGAACACCGACAAGCCGACGATGACGGCCAAGGCCACCATGACCAGCGTCAGCAGCCGGTTGGCGTAGGCCTCGCCACCGTCCTCGTCGTTCTTCATGGAACGGACGAGCTGCGGCACGAAGACCGAGTTGAGGCCGCCACCGATGCTGAGGATGTAGATCATCGTCGGCAGGGTGTAGGCGACGGTGTAGGCGTCACCGAGGATCGCCGTACCCAGCGCCGCGCTGATCACCACGGTCCTGACGAAGCCGGTGAGACGGGACACGATCGTGCCGGACGCCATCACCGCGCTCGACTTCAGCACACTCGAACCGCGGCCCTTGGACCGCGCCGGGGGAGGCGCGGCCGGCTCGGGGGCCGGGGCGGGCACCGCGGGCGCGGCCACGGCCGCGACCGGTGCCATGTAGGTGGTGGCCGCGCTCTCGTCGTGCACGGGGGGACGTACCCCGCCCGCCTGCTGCTGGTCCCGGAAGAGATGGGCGAACGCGTCCGGCTCGTGACGCTGGTCCCCCGCCTGGGTGACCAGGTCGTCCACCCCGACGAACTGGGTGGTGCGCGCGTCGTCACCGTACGGAAGGTGCTGGGTGAGCCCCTCGGGCTCGGGCGCGGGGGGCTGGGCCCAGAGCCGGGGGTCCGGCGCGTACTGCGCCGACGGCGGCTGGGCGTAGAGCTGCTGCGGGTCCTGGTAGGTGCCGGGCGGCGGCGGGGGGTGCGCGGCGCGGTCGTACAGCGCCTCGGCCACCGGGTCCTGCGCGGAGAGATCCTGTGTCCGGTACGGGTCCTGGGCGTAGGCGTCCTGGACGTACATATCGGCAGCGTGCTGCTGCGGCGGTACCTGGTGGGGGTCATGAGGGTCGGGCCAGGGACCCTGGGCGGAGGGGTCGCCGTCCGCGCCCTGCCCGCGGTCACCGTCGTACGGCGCGTTCATGGTTTACCCCACCTCATCGTCCCCGGGCCCACCGGCCACGACATCGCTCAACGGTCCACTCTCTCACCCGTGCCGGACGGGTCGGCGCTTTCCGCAGCGGTGTCCGGTGTCGGGTCACTCGGCTGCACGGGATCGGCTGCCCCGGTCGTGGCGGGCGACACGCCGTCGGCCGTGGTGGCACCGCCCGGTACGGCGTCCGTCCCCGCCGTACCGTCCGTTCCCCCGCCGGTGTCCGTGGCCCCGGGCGCGTCGCCGTCCCGCTGGGCCTCCTCGGCGGCCTGCCGGGCCACCGCGCGCTTGCGCTGCTGGTACATCCGGAACCCGGCGAGGACCAGCAGCAGCAGCCCGCCCGCGATCACCAGCATCACCGTGGGCGTCAGCTCATTGACGTGGACCTGGAACCGTACGGGGTCGCCGTACGGGGTGCCGTCCCTGGTGAAGAGCTGCGCTTCGACATCGACGATGCCGTTGGCGTTGGCGTTCGTGTCGAACTTCAGGGTCTGGCTCCGCTGGGCGGCCACCTTGACCGGCTGCTCCGCGTACGCCTCGTCGCCGATCTTGAGGCGGGTCGGCTTGCTGGAGGTCAGCCGCAGCACCAGATCGTCGACGCCCTGGACGAGCGTGTTCTTGACGGTCACCGGGATGATCGCGCTTCTGCCGGAGAGCTGTGCGTCCGACTTGTCGATCAGCTGGACGCTGCGCATCAGATCGGCCAGATGGCTCTCCACCCCGTCCCGGAAATCCGACGCCTCCCCCGCCCGGCCGCGCCACGAGGTCGACATGGCCCGGTCGATCGCCCGTCCGAAGGGCGTCACCACCCGGTCCGGCTCGGCGAGGATCCCCTTGAAGCTGCCGAGCTCCGACTGGATGCGCTGGATCTGCTGGAACGCCTGCACGTTCAGTTCCTGCTTGCGCAACCGCTTCGGGTACTCCCCACCGGACGGGACCCGGGTGGTCGCGCCGGGGTCGGGCTTCGCCTTGGCCGCCGCCGGCAGGTCCTGGATGTCCGTCCAGCGCCCGTCCTGGAGTGTGTGGAGCACGGCCGCCATGGACTGGGCCTGACTGGCGGTGGGCATACGCTGCGGGGCCACCACGACGCTGCGCGGCTCGCCCGGGTCCTGGAGGGTGATCATCAGGCTCTGGGCGAGGAACTCCTGCACGGCGTGCGTCGCGGTCCCGGCGCGGGTCAGATCGCCCTGGAACACCGTGGAAAGCCGTGCGTCGGCCACCACCGCGGTCGTTCCGCCGCCTATGGGTCGTGGCGCGCTCGGTGTGTAGGGGAGTCCACCGGTCTCACGGAGGCTGTCGCTGCGGGTGATGACGGTGTCGGCTCCGGCGGAGGTCGCCACATCCACGACGGACGGGTCGATCGCGCCGTCGGCGGGCCAGGCGAAGTCGGTGACCGGCTTCACGTTGAGCGTCGACTCGACGGTCACCGACGCCACATCGGTGGCGTTCTTGAGGTGCCCCAGGGAACCGGCGACATGCTTGCCCTTGTGCGCGAGGGCCGCCAGGTCGGGGTCGGCGAACGGCAGGGCCACCACGGTCTTGCCCTGGACGGCCTTCTGGAGATCGCCGAGCCACTGACTGGCCACGGCCCGGTTCTTGCCCGGGACCGTGCCGTCACCGTCCTTGACGCGATACCCGGAGGCCATCGCGGCGACGGACGCCAGCAGATCCGGATCGACGACCCAGGTCACGTCCAGGGAGCTGCCGAGGGCGAGCATCTGCTGGAGCCGGCCGCCGGGGCCGATCTCCTCGACGAGGGCGTCGTCCTCGAACACCCTGGTCTGCTGCTCGTCCGAACCGGTCTCCGCCGTGAGATGGGTGGCGGAGACCAGCGGCCACAGGAACGCCGTCTTCGTCTTGGCGTCGGACTCCCCGGGCTGCCAGGGCAGGAAGGTCCGCTCGATCCCCAGCACCTGCTCGTACGACTGCGCCGAGGGAAGGCCGGTGAGGGCGACCCCGAGCTGGTAGACGCCCTCGGAGTCGAGATCGAGGTCCTTCACGGGCACCGAGATGCTGAAGTCCTGGGTGAGCCCGGGAGGCAGCTCGGCGATGTCCTGGACGTACTTGCCGCCCACCCGCTCGCCGTCCACCCCCTGGATGTACTGGCCGCGCCTGTCGGCGGCGTCGAGGGCGCTGCGGGTGCGCAGCACGGAACCGACCATCAGATCGACCGTGCCGTCGGTGATCGTCCGCTTGCTGTTGTTCGTGACCGTGCCCCGGACGGTCAGGGTGTCGTCCTCGCCGGGCGCGGTGGGCGTGAGGGTGTTGAGCGAGACATCGACGACGCCCTTGTCCGCGTCGGCCTGGGGTGCCGTCTCCGGCCGCGCGTGCGCGGGCATGGCGGCGGGGAGCGCCGCTCCGGCCAGTAGGGGGACTGCGGCGGCCAGGACACCGGTGCGCCGGAGCCACCGGCGGGCAGGTGAGGGAGTGGTCCCCTGGAAGTCTGCCGCCTCGGCCACGCGCTTGCCCGTCCCTCGTCGTCGTCAGTGGTCGTCCATAAGTGCGTCCACGCATGGTAACGATGCGCGCTGGGTACAAGTGCCGCGGTCCACTCCAGATCATGGAGGGCGGCGGTCGTCGGATCGTACGGCCCGCTGGTGCCGCCCGGCGCCACCTCGCGGGATCGGGCGCTGTCCGATCATGACCGTATTAATGGCCGCATGATCAGGAATGGCACACGCAGAAGAAGGGGCGCCTCTCCCGCGCCTGCCTTCCACCCGCCGGCCGATCATCGCGGATAACGGGGCGCCCGCCCCAGGCGGAGCCACGTACCCTTTCCTGTTGTGCCGAACGCCAATGAAGACAACCTCAGCGCCCTGAGCCAGGCGCAGCATCTCGCCGTCAGTGAGCTGCTGCGGGTCTCCCCTGTCGCCGACGAGCTAGCCCGCCGATTCCAGGCTGCCGGGTTCTCCCTCGCCCTGGTCGGCGGCTCGGTCCGGGACGCGTTGCTCGGCCGTCTCGGCAATGATCTCGACTTCACCACGGACGCGCGTCCGGAGGATGTGCTGAAGATCGTGCGGCCCTGGGCGGACTCCGTCTGGGAGGTCGGGATCGCCTTCGGGACGGTCGGCTGCCAGAAGGACGCCCGGGTGGAGAGCCCGGACGCGGACGGTGGGGCGGCGGAGCAGCTATTCCAGATCGAGATCACGACGTACCGGTCGGAGGCGTACGACCGCAGCTCGCGCAAGCCCGAGGTGTCGTACGGGGACTCCATCGAAGAGGATCTTGTACGTCGGGATTTCACGGTGAACGCGATGGCCGTCGCGCTGCCGGAGAAGGAGTTCATCGACCCGCACGGCGGGTTGCGTGATCTCGCGGAGCGGGCGCTGCGGACGCCCGGTACCCCGGAGGAGTCCTTCTCGGACGATCCGCTGCGGATGATGCGGGCGGCGCGGTTCGCGGCCCAGCTCGATTTCGAGGTCGCTCCGGAGGTGGTCGCGGCGATGACCGCGATGGCCGACCGGATCGGCATCGTGTCGGCGGAGCGGGTACGGGACGAGCTGAACAAGCTCATCCTCTCCGCGCATCCCCGTAAGGGCCTCACACTGCTGGTGGATACCGGCCTCGCCCAGCATGTGCTGCCCGAGCTTCCGGCGCTGCGGCTGGAGCGGGACGAGCACCACCGGCACAAGGACGTCTACGAGCACACGCTGATCGTGCTGGAGCAGGCGATGGCCCTGGAGGAGGACGGTCCGGACCTCGTCCTGCGGCTCGCGGCCCTGCTGCATGACATCGGCAAGCCCCGCACCCGCCGGTTCGAGGACGACGGGCGGGTCTCGTTCCACCACCATGAGGTGGTCGGCGCGAAGATGACCAAGAAGCGGCTGACCGCGCTCAAGTACTCGAACGAGCTGGTGAAGGACATCTCGCGCCTGGTCGAGCTGCATCTGCGGTTCCACGGCTACGGCACAGGGGAGTGGACCGACTCGGCCGTCCGCCGCTATGTGCGGGACTCGGGCCCCTTGCTGGAGCGGCTGCACAAGCTCACACGGTCCGACTGCACCACCCGGAACAAGAGGAAGGCCGCTGCTCTCTCCCGGGCCTACGACGGGTTGGAGGAGCGTATCGAGCGGCTCCAGGAGCAGGAGGAGCTGGATTCCATCCGCCCCGACCTGGACGGCAACGAGATCATGGAGATCCTCTCGGTGGGACCCGGCCCGGCGATCGGCCAGGCCTACGCGTTCCTGCTGGAGCTGAGGCTGGAGAACGGGCCGATGCAGCGCGATGACGCGGTGTCCGCGCTCAAGGAGTGGTGGGCCACGCAGTCACAGGGCTGACCGCCCCGCTCGATGTTTCACGTGGAACATGAGTTTCACGTGGAACATGAGCCAGGAGCGGACGGTGGCGATCAGACGGAGGGGCGATGTTTCACGTGAAACATCGCCCCTCCGTCTGATCGTCGGCCCAGCCGGATCATCGTCAGCGCGATCACCGCGTACAGGCCCGCCACGGTGATCACCAGTGGTGCGGACCGTCCGTCGGCGGGAAGCATCAGGGCGGCCACTCCGGCCGCGCCCACGAACGCGACATTGAACAGGACGTCGTAGACGGAGAAGATCCGGCCCCGGTAGCGGTCCTCGACCGAGGACTGCACCACCGTGTCGGTAGCGATCTTGGCGCCCTGGGTCACCAGTCCCAGCACGAAGGCGGCCACCAGGATCGGGGCCGGGGCGAAGGACAGACACAGAGCCGGTGCCAGCACGGCCGCGGAACCCGCGCAGACGGCGATCCAGCCACGGGTGCCCAAGCGGCTCACCGCCCAGGGGGTGAAGACGGCGGCGACGAAGAATCCGGCGCCGGAGATACCCACCGCGAGCCCGAGCAGGGCAAGCCCGCGCTCGGAGCCGTCGTCATCGGCCGACCAGGCGTACCGGCACAGCATCAGCACCATCACGGTCAGGGCGCCGTAGCAGAACCGCATCACCGTCATCGCGCCCAGCGCCCAGGCGGCACCCTGACGGGGCGGCTCCAGCAGATGGCGGACCCCGGCGGCGAGTCCCCGTGCCGTCCCGGTCAGCTGGGCCGTCAGACGGTCGTGGCGGTGCCGGGTCGCGTCGGGGCCGAGGGCCTGACGGCCGAACCGCAGCGCCGCGAGCGCGGCACAGAGATAGAGGGCGGCCCCCAGCAGGACGACGGCGACATCGGAGTCGTCGACGATCAGCCGGACACCGAAGGCGAGTCCCCCGCCCGCGGTCGCGGCCAGGGTTCCGGCGGTCGGGGAGAGCGAGTTCGCGATGACCAGCCGGTCGGCGTCCACGACCCGGGGCAGGGCGGCCGAGAGCCCGGCGAGGACGAACCGGTTGACGGCGGTGACGCACAGCGCGGAGGCGTAGAACAGCCAGTCCGGCACGCCGCTGATCATCAGGACACCGGTCAGTGCGGCCAGGACCGCCCGCAGCAGGTTTCCGTGGAGGAACACCTGCCGGCGGGGCCAGCGGTCGAGAAGCACACCGGCGAACGGGCCGATGAGCGAGTACGGCAGAAGCAGGACCGCCATCGCCGAGGCGATCGCGGCGGGCGAGGTCTGCTTCTCCGGGGAGAAGACCACATAGGTGGCGAGGGCGACCTGGTACACCCCGTCGGCACCCTGGGACAGCAGACGCACGGCAAGCAGACGCCGGAATCCCTGGAAGCGCAGCAGTACACGCAGATCCCGAACGACAGCCATCTCCACACCCTCACCTGTGCGAAGGTCCCCGGGCAGGAGACCCGGGGACCTTTGACAACCCTGTGGAGCGGCGGCCTCGGCCGCCTTCCGGAACGAGGGCGTCAGCGCGGTGTGTGCCGCGCGGACGCCGTCCCGGTGCTCGTCAAGCTTCCGGCACCGCCGATGCCCTCAGCTTCGCTGGGTCTTGCCGGCGCGGTTCAGCCGTCGACCTCACCCTTGATGAACTTCTCCACGTTCTCGCGGGCCTCGTCGTCGAAGTACTGCACCGGCGGGCTCTTCATGAAGTAGCTGGACGCCGACAGGATCGGGCCACCGAGCCCGCGGTCCATGGCGATCTTCGCCGCGCGCAGCGCGTCGATGATGACACCGGCGGAGTTCGGGGAGTCCCAGACCTCCAGCTTGTACTCCAGGTTCAGCGGAACGTCACCGAACGCACGGCCCTCCAGGCGGACGTAGGCCCACTTGCGGTCGTCCAGCCACGCGACGTAGTCGGACGGGCCGATGTGGACGTTCTTCTCGCCGAGGTCCCGGTCGGGGATCTGCGAGGTGACGGCCTGCGTCTTGGAGATCTTCTTGGACTCCAGGCGCTCACGCTCAAGCATGTTCTTGAAGTCCATGTTGCCGCCGACGTTGAGCTGCATCGTGCGGTCCAGGACGACGCCCCGGTCCTCGAACAGCTTCGCCATGACGCGGTGCGTGATGGTCGCACCGACCTGCGACTTGATGTCGTCACCGACGATCGGCACACCGGCCTCGGTGAACTTGTCCGCCCACTCCTTGGTACCGGCGATGAAGACCGGCAGAGCGTTGACGAAGCCGACCTTGGCGTCGATGGCGCACTGCGCGTAGAACTTCGCCGCGGCCTCGGAACCGACGGGCAGGTAGCAGACGAGGACGTCGACCTGCTTGTCCTTGAGGGTCTGGACGATGTCGACCGGGGCGTCGGCGGACTCCTCGATCGTCTCGCGGTAGTACTTGCCGAGACCGTCGAGCGTGTGGCCGCGCTGGACCGTCACACCGGCGGACGGCACGTCACAGATCTTGATGGTGTTGTTCTCGCTGGCCCCGATGGCGTCCGAGAGGTCGAGGCCGACCTTCTTGGCGTCCACGTCGAAGGCTGCGACGAACTCCACGTCACGGACGTGGTACTCGCCGAACTGGACGTGCATGAGGCCCGGGACCCTGGCCGCCGGATCGGCGTCCTTGTAGTACTCGACGCCCTGCACCAGTGAGGCGGCGCAGTTGCCCACGCCGACGATGGCTACGCGAACCGAACCCATTCCGCTTGCTCCCTGTATGTAACGGTGAAGTCCTGAGCGGACTTCAGATGGCGGTGTCGTCGGACGAATCCGGCCGGGAGGTGTCCCCGGGCCGGGGCAGGCCGTCCGATTTCCCTGATGTGTCCTGATGAGCTGACGCTCGGTGCTGAGCGGGGTCCCCGCCGGGGGCCGGTGCGGGCGGGGACGGCCGCTGGTTCCGTCCCGCCCGCTCGCTCTCGATCAGCTCGTTCAACCAGCGCACTTCCCGCTCCACGGACTCCATTCCGTGTCGCTGAAGTTCGAGGGTGTAGTCATCGAGGCGCTCCCGGGTCCGTGCCAGGGAGGCGCGCATCTTTTCGAGGCGCTCCTCCAGCCGGCTGCGGCGCCCTTCCAGTACGCGCATGCGTACATCTCTCGACGTCTGCCCGAAGAAGGCGAAGCGAGCAGCGAAGTGCTCGTCCTCGTATGCGTCGGGGCCTGTCTGCGAGAGCAGGTCCTCGAAGTGCTCCTTACCTTCCGCGGTCAGCCGGTAGACGATCTTCGCGCGGCGCCCCGCCAGCGGTGCGGCCAGGGCGTCCTCGGGGGTGCCTGAGGACTCCTCGATCAACCATCCGCTGGCGACGAGGGTCTTCAGGCAGGGGTAGAGCGACCCATAGCTGAAGGCGCGGAACACCCCCAGCGAGGTGTTGAGCCGTTTGCGCAGCTCATAGCCGTGCATGGGGGACTCACGCAGCAGGCCGAGAACGGCGAACTCAAGGATGCCGGAGCGCCGGCTCATCGTCGCCTCCTCCTTGTCGGTCCACTGTCGTCGGCCGGGGGCCGAAGTCCCCTGTCACAGTCTTTATACCGGGCCGATGTATCGACTCGATACATCACGACGATAGAACGGTCATCCGGATGGGACAAGAGGGGGCATGGTGAACGGCGTCACATCACTGATTCGTGGGAGCAAGTTGCCTGATTTGGGGTGAACTTCGGAGCTAGGTGGGTTTTGGTGGTGCGTAGTCTGTGCGGCATGCAATCCGGGGGGAACCGCGCGAGGCTTGAACGCGTCGTCGTCCCGGATGCGTTGCGGATGGGAGCTGACCGGGCCGCATCCGTATGTCGGGGGGAACCGGGAACCAGCCGCCGTTTCCAGGCGCGGGAGCGCCTGCCCTAGGAGTAGTCGTTCGATGAGCGAGCACCGTCGGAAACCGCCGCAGCCGCAGAGCGGTGGACGCGCCGCGGCACGACGCGGCACGTCCGGATCGTCAGCGGGGCGTCGTGCCGCCCCGCGCAACACCACAGAATCCCCCGCGGATTCCTACGGCCCCCAGGAGTCCGGGCCCGAGGACCGCCCCTATGGAAGCCGTGCCGAAGCGCGCCGTGCCGCCCAGCGGACGGGCGCCGGTCGCCGCAGGTCGGCCGACGGCGCCGGACGGGGCGGATCGGGCGGCGGAGGCCGCAGATCCGGTGGAGCGGGTGACACGAGCGGTCCGGGCCGGGGCCGCGGCCGGGGCCCGGCCGCAAAGAAGCGTTTCGTCGACTACCCGCGATCCGGCAAGTACGGCTGGCGCCGCTGGGTGCCCTCCTGGCGACTGGTGACGGGCACCTTCGTGAGCTTCCTCGGCCTGCTGATGGGCGCCGCGGGTATCGCGTACGCCATGGTGGGAGTACCCGACGAGAAGGCCGCGGCGATGGCCGAGAGCAATGTCTTCTACTGGGCCGACGGCTCGCAGATGGCGTCCACGGGGGGTGAGAAGAACCGCCAGAACGTGAAGTTCGCGGACATCCCCAGGTCGATGCAGGACGCGGTCATCGCGGCGGAGAACGCCACCTTCTACCAGGACAAGGGCGTCGACCCGATGGGCATCGGGCGGGCCGTCTACAACATGGCCCTCGGTGGGGACACCCAGGGTGGTTCGACGATCACCCAGCAGTATGTGAAGAACACGTATCTGGACCAGAGCCAGACCGTGAGCCGCAAGGTCAAGGAACTCTTCATCTCCATCAAGGTCGGCGCCGAGGTCGACAAGGAGAAGATCCTCACGGGCTACCTCAACACCGCCTTCTACGGTCGCAACGCCTACGGCATCCAGGCCGCGTCACAGGCGTACTTCGGCGTGGACTCGAAGCACCTCACGCCGGAGCAGTCCGTGTTCCTGGCCTCCGTGCTCAAGGGCCCCAACCTGTACAACCCCGACGGTGGGGTGGGGGCGATGGCGACCCCGGAGGCGAACCGGGAGCGGGCCGAGAAACGCTGGAAGTGGATCTTCGACCGGCAGGTCGAGGTCGGGCGGATGTCGGCCGAGGACCGGGAGAAGTACACCAAGTTCCCGGACTTCGTGAAGCAGAAGTCGTCGCTGGCCGGACAGAGCGGCTACCTGGTCGACACCGCCAAGGAGTTCGTCGCCAAGAAGGCGGGACTCACGCCCGAGGAACTGGAAAAGGGCGGCTACCACATCACCACCACGTTCCAGAAGGACAAGGTCCGGGAACTGGAGAAGGCCGTCAACGCCACGAAGAAGGACTTCCTCGACAAGAAGAAGCGCCCCAAGACCGACGATCTCGTCCAGTTCGGTGCGGCGTCGGTGGACCCGGAGAGCGGCAAGATCGTGGCCCTGTACGGCGGCGAGGGCCAAGAGGCAGGCCACTACAGCAACAACGCCAACACCACTGGTGTGCCGGTCGGCTCCACCTGGAAGCCGTACGTCCTCGCGGCGGCGATGAAGTACGGCACCTTCCGCAGCAAGGGCGTTCCGCTGTCGCCGTTGACCAAGTACAACGGCAACGACCTCATCGTGATCAACGACCAGAACGGTGATCCCATCAAGGACGCCAAGGGTCGCCCCTTCCGCCAGAAGAACGAGAGCGAGAAGGTGTGGGGTGATGTGACCCTGTTCGATGCCATGCAGGACTCGATCAACACCCCGTTCGTGCAGCTCGGTATCGACGTCGGCCTCTCCAAGACCCGGTCCGTCACCAAGGATCTGGGCATCCTGGAGAGCAGCTTCGACGAGGGAAACCTGAACAACGCCTCCTTCTCGCTCGGTACGTCGACCCCGAGCGCGATCCGGATGGCCAGCTCGTACGGGACCTTCGCCAACTCCGGCAAGCACTTCGAGCCCTACTCCGTGACCGAGGTCAAGCACAAGGACAAGCCGCTTCCCGGCTTCGAGGCACCCAAGCAGAAGAGGGCGCTGAGCGCCCCGATCGCGGACAACGTGACCAAGGTCCTGGAGAACGTGGTCCAGAACGGCACCGCCAAGGGGATCAAGGACATCGGGTTCCCGGTCGCGGGCAAGACGGGTACCACCGACAAGAACAAGTCCGCGTGGTTCGTCGGCTACACCAGGGAGCTGTCCACGGCTGTCACCCTGTTCCGCACCGACCCGAAGGAGGGCAAGCTGCTCTCCATGAACGGCACGGGCGGTGTCTCGTCGATCCACGGTGGTGACATCCCGGCGGAACTCTGGCAGGACTACATGGCCCAGGCGATGAAGGGCGTCGATCCTCAGCCCTTCCCCGAGCCCGGTGAGATCGGTGAGATCTTCGAGGAGTCCCCGTCCCCGCTTCCCACCCCTTCGGCCACCAAGACCGAGGAGAAGGAGCCCGAGCCCACTCCGGAACCCACGCCGAGCCCGACGAAGTCGGAGGTGAAGCCGTCCCCGACGCCCAGCCAGACCTGCGAGCCGGGTGACTGGGGCTGCGGCAGCGGCAGCGGTAACGGCAGCGGCGAGAACACCGGCGGCAACGAGAACGAGGGCGCGGAGAACGGCACCACCGAGAACGGCGGTGCTGACGGCGGCGGCTCCGACAGCGGTGGGTCCGACAACGGCGGTGGCGATATCGGCGGTGCCTCACCCGGCACCTCCGCCCCTGGTCAACCCGGTGGCAATGCGAACGCCGGCAACAACAACGGCGGCAGCGCCAATACCGGCAACAACAACGGCGGTGCCGACAACGGAGGACTCTTCGGAGGAACGGAGACACCATGAGGCCCGGAAGGCGTTGCTTTCCGGGGCTCGTCCCCTGAGACCGGGCAGTCGGGGATCAGGGACAACCGAACCGAAGGTCACGGAAAGTGATCGTCGTTTCACGTGAAACGAGGGCCGTCGCACTCCCCGTGCGGCGGCCCTCGCCGTGTTCCCGGCTCGGTACGGCAGGATGTCGGCCATGCCCAGTGCAGACACGACACCCTCCGATGTGCGCCAGCCGGAGCCGATTCCACCGACCCGGACCGATCCGGTCGCGCCCACCCGGGAGGACAGGGTCGCCGCGACCGGCAGTGAACTGATCGGCGGCCCCCTCGGCCGCCGCGCGTTGCTCGGCGCCCATTGGTGGACACCGGTGCGGATCATCGCGCTGGTGATGATCGGTATGTTCGCGCTCGGCATGGTGCAGAAGTTCCCCTGCTACGACGGCGGCTGGTTCTTCGGCGCCAGTGCGCAGTACACCCATGCCTGTTACTCCGACATTCCGCACCTCTACCAGGGCCGTGGATTCGCCGCTGGGCTGGTGCCGTACTTCGACCGGCTGCCCGACAAGATGGAGTATCTGGAGTACCCGGTACTGACCGGGATCTTCATGCAGGTGGCGGCATGGCTCACCCCGGGCAGCGGCAGTCTCCAGGACCAGCAGCAGCTCTACTGGTTCGCCAACGCGGGCATGCTCATGGTCTGCGCGGTCGTCATCGCCGTCTGCGTGGCCCGCACCCACCGCCGTCGCCCCTGGGACGGACTGCTGGTGGCCCTCGCACCGGCGTTCATACTGACCTCCACGATCAACTGGGACCTGTTCGCCGTCGCGCTGCTGGCCGCCGCGACGCTGATGTGGGCGCGAGGGCGTCCGTTCGCCTTCGGTGTGCTGCTGGGGCTGGCGACCGCGGCGAAGTTCTATCCGTTCCTGCTGCTCGGCCCGCTGTTCCTGCTCTGCTGGCGGGCGGGGAAATGGCGGGCCTTCGGCACGGCCCTGTGGGGAGCGGCCGGCGCCTGGCTGATCGTGAATCTGCCGGTGATGGTGCTGGCCCCGGAGGGCTGGGCGAAGTTCTACTCGTTCAGCCGGGAACGGGGTGTCGACTTCGGGTCGATCTGGCTGCTGATCTCGCAGCGGGGAGACTTCCAGATCGACCCGCAGGAGGCCAACAACTACGGGATCGCCCTGATGGTGATCATCTGTCTGGCCATGATCCCGCTCGTCCTGGCGGCGCCCCGGCGTCCCCGGTTCGCACAGCTCGCCTTCCTGATCGTGGCCGCCTTCATCCTGACGAACAAGGTCTACTCCCCGCAGTACGTCCTGTGGCTCGTTCCGCTCGCGGTGCTGGCCCGGCCCCGCTGGCGGGACTTCCTGGTGTGGCAGGCCTGCGAGGTGGCGTACTTCCTCGGGATCTGGATGTACCTCGCGTACACAACCAGCGGTGACGCCCACAAGGGGCTTCCCCCGGACGGCTACCACCTCGCCATCGCCGCCCATCTGCTGGGAACGCTGTATCTGTGTGCGATGGTCGTCCGCGACATCCTGCTGCCGGAACGGGACGTGGTGCGGCGCGGCGGCGACGACGATCCGTCGGGCGGGGTGCTGGACGGTGCCCCGGATGTCTTCGTGGTGGGCCTCGGCAGGAGGTCGGAGGGCCGTACCGCCCACGCCATCGCGGGATGGGGCCCCTCCGCGGCGCCGGGGTCCGTACGGAGTGGCCCGGAGAAGCGTTCGCTCTGAGCGAACACGCTCGCAAGAGGGCAGGCCGGGTGGCCAGGACATGCGTGAGGGGTGGTGCACGGCGTGAGCCGTGCACCACCCCTCACGCATGTCCTGCCGGGCCGTAAGGCCCCGCCCCGGCGGGGCGGAACACCGGCCGCAGCCTGTACCTGCGGTTCTGAGCGACTGGAAGCCTTCAGCTGCCCCTGGGAGCCTCTGGTCGCCGGTGGGGCGCCAGAGGCTCGCTCAGCGCTCCACCAGGCGGTCGAACTGGGTGGTGGTGTGCCGCAAGTGCGCCACCAGCTCGTCGCCGACCTTCGGCTCGGGCGCGTCCGAGGGCACGAACAAGATCGACACCTGCATGTGCGGCGGCTCCGCGAACCAGCGTTGCTTACCGCCCCACACGAACGGCGACAGGTTCCGGTTCACCGTCGCCAGACCCGCACGGGCGACGCCCTTGGCGCGGGGCATGACGCCGTGCAATGCCTTCGGCGCCTCCAGCCCCACCCCGTGGGACGTTCCGCCGGCGACCACCACGAGATAGCCGTCGGAGGCCACCTTCTGCTGCCGGTAGCCGAAGCGCTCGCCCTTCGAGACACGGGTGACGTCGAGAACGGCGCCCCGGTACTCCGTGGCGTCGTGGTCACCGAGCCACAGCCGTGTCCCTATCCGGGCGCGGAAGCGCGTCTGCGGGAACTGGTGCTGGAGACGCACCAGCTCCTCCGCCCGCAGATGGCTCACGAACATGGTGTGCAACGGCAGCCGGGCGGCCCGCAACCGGTCCATCCACCCGATGACCTCCTCGACGGCGTCCGAGCCGTCGGTACGGTCCAGGGGGAGATGTATTGCGAAGCCCTCCAGCCGGACGTCCTCGATGGCCGCGTGGAGCTGCGGCAGATCCTGCTCGCTCACCCCGTGCCGCTTCATCGTGGACATGACCTCGATGACGACGCGAGCGCCCACCAGGCCGTGCACGCCGTCCACCGAGGAGACGGAGCGGATCACCCGGTCGGGCAGTGGTACGGGCTCCTCGCCCCGTCGGAACGGGGTGAGAACAAGCAGGTCACCACTGAACCAGTCCTTGATCCGGGCGGCCTCGTACGTGGTGCCGACGGCGAGGACGTCGGAGCCGAAACGGGTGGCCTCCTCGGCGAGCCGTTCATGACCGAAGCCGTAGCCGTTGCCCTTGCAGACCGGGACGATCCCCGGAAACTGTTCGAGGACGTGCTTGTGGTGTGCCCGCCAGCGCGCGGTGTCGACATAAAGCGTGAGCGCCATGGCCGGTCCCGGAACCTTTCTCGTGGCTGCGGTGTATCAGAGATATGGACGGAAATTCTGCCAAGTGCCCCGGAGCGCCCGCGTACCGGACCCTCCGAGCGGCTTTCTCAGCGGCGCGACATATAGATGTCGAGCGCCTTGTGCAGCAGCTTGTTCAGCGGGAAGTCCCACTCACCGAGGTACTCGGCAGCCTGCCCACCCGTGCCGACCTTGAACTGGATCAGGCCGAAGAGGTGGTCGGACTCGTCGAGCGAGTCGGAGATGCCGCGCAGGTCGTAGACGGTCGCTCCGAGCGCGTAGGCGTCGCAGAGCATCCGCCACTGCATGGCGTTCGAGGGGCGGAACTCCCGCCCCTTGTTGTCCGAGGCCCCGTAGGAGTACCAGACATGCCCGCCGACGACGAGCATCGTCGCCGCCGCCAGGTTCTCGTGGCCGTAGCGGGCGAAGTAGAGCCGCATACGGTTGGGGTCCTCGGTGTTGAGGGCCGACCACATGCGCTGGAAGTACGACAGCGGGCGCGGCCGGAAGCGGTCGCGCACTGCGGTGATCTCGTAGAGCCGCTGCCATTCCTCAAGGTCGTGGTAACTGCCCTGGACGACCTCGACACCGGCCTTCTCGGCCTTCTTGATGTTCCGCCGCCAGAGCTGGTTGAAGCCCTTGTGGACATCCTCCAACGAGCGGTTGGCCAGGGGCACCTGGAAGATGTAGCGGGGCTGGACGTCACCGAAACCGGCACCGCCGTCCTCGCCCTGCTGCCACCCCATCCGCCGCAGCCGGTCGGCCACCTCGAAGGCGCGCGGCTCGATGAAGTCGGCCTCGACGTCCCGCAGCCGCTTCACATCCGGGTCCTGGATGCCCTTCTTGATCGACGTGGACTCCCAGCGGCGGATGATCACCGGCGGGCCCATCTTCACGGAGAAGGCGCCCTGCTGCTTGAGATGCGCCAGCATCGGCCGCAGCCACTCGTCGAGATTGGGGGCGAACCAGTTGATGACCGGGCCCTCGGGCAGATACGCCAGATAGCGCTTGATCTTCGGGAGCTGGCGGTACAGCACCAGACCGGCGCCCACCATCTCGCCGGTCCTGTCGTCGAACCACCCAAGGCTCTCGGAGCGCCACTCCGCCTTCACATCGGCCCATGCGGGGACCTGCATGTGGCTTGCCGCGGGCAGGCTCTGGATGTACGCCAGATGCTGCTCTCGGCTGATGGTCCTCAGGGTCAGGCTCATGCGGGGCGCTCCTCGGGCTCGTTGTCCCCATGGTGGCAGGGGCTCCGGCTCTCGCGCCGAAGCCTACTGCGCCCGGGAAGCGCCCCGACTGACCAGTACGGCACCTTCGGTCCCGCGGGGTGTTCTCAGCCGACGATGCCGCCGAAGAGACCGCCGTGGGCCATACCGAGGAAGAAGCCGAGTGCCGAGGCGCCCAGGCCCAGGATCAGACCGAAACGTTCGCGGGTGGTCACCGAGATGTACTGGCCGTACCCACCGGTCAGGATGCCGATGAGACCCGCCCAGGAACTGAGCAGATGGAGGCCGGTCCAGAGGGAGGAGATGATCGCCGTCAGTCCGAGGACCAGGGTGATCACCATGAGGGTGTCCTGAAGGGGATGGGGCTTTCCGTCGGTGGCGAAGATCGACACCCCGGAGTTCGGTCGCATTGCCTGTGCCATGGGCACCTCCTGCGAAAGGGCGGCGCATCGTAGCGCCGTACACACCCGATGGATACAGAGTGCGACGCAGTACCGCCGGATTTCAACCGGAAGCGGGTAGGCGGGTAGTCTGTACCGTCTGCACCGGTGTCTGCCCTGTACCTGGCCGGACCCCTCCAGGGGTCCTCAGTGTCAGTGGCGGCCGATACCGTTGCGTACGCATCACAACCCTCCTGCCACGGAACGACCGTGGCCGTTGAGTCCAGAGGAGGTGGGTTTTACATGCGTCACTACGAGGTGATGGTCATCCTCGACCCCGATCTGGAGGAGCGCGCTGTCTCCCCCCTGATCGAGAACTTCCTTTCCGTGGTCCGTGAGGGCAACGGAAAGGTCGAGAAGGTCGACACGTGGGGCCGTCGTCGGCTCTCGTACGAGATCAAGAAGAAGCCCGAGGGCATCTACTCGGTCATCGATCTGCAGGCCGAGCCTGCGATCGTCAAGGAGCTCGACCGCCAGATGAACCTGAACGAGTCGGTCCTCCGGACCAAGGTCCTCCGCCCCGAGACCCACTGAGCCAACGGCTCAGCGGTTCCGGGACACGAGTAGCAGCACAAGCAGCCAGCAGCAATCGCCGAGAGGTTCCCCATGGCAGGCGAGACCGTCATCACGGTCGTCGGCAATCTTGTCGAAGACCCCGAGCTGCGCTTCACCCCCTCCGGTGCGGCCGTCGCGAACTTCCGTGTCGCGTCCACCCCCCGCACCTTCGACCGTCAGACCAATGAGTGGAAGGACGGCGACAGCCTGTTCCTTACCTGCACGGTCTGGCGTCAGGCGGCGGAGAACGTCGCGGAGTCGCTCCAGCGAGGCATGCGCGTCATCGTGCAGGGCCGGCTGAAGCAGCGGTCCTACGAGGACCGTGAGGGTGTCAAGCGCACGGTCTACGAGCTGGACGTCGAGGAAGTCGGCCCCAGCCTGAAGAGCGCCACGGCCAAGGTCACCAAGACCACCGGTCGCGGTGGCCAGGGCGGGTACAGCGGCGGTGGTCAGCAGCAGGGCGGTGGCGGCAACTGGGGCGGAAGCCCCGGTGGCGGCGGTCAGCAGCAGGGTGGCGGAGCCCCCGGCAACGACCCCTGGGCGACCGGAGCACCGGCCGGCGGCGGCCAGCAGCAGAGCGGTGGCGGCGGTGGCTGGGGCGGTGGCTCCGGCAACGGCGGCAACAGCGGCGGCAACAGCGGCGGCGGCTACTCGGACGAGCCTCCCTTCTGAGGGCGGGCCCGTACCCACACTTCTTGATCACACAGGAGAATCACCATGGCGAAGCCGCCTGTGCGCAAGCCTAAGAAGAAGGTCTGCGCATTCTGCAAGGACAAGGTCACGTACGTGGACTACAAGGACACGAACATGCTGCGGAAGTTCATTTCCGACCGCGGCAAGATCCGTGCCCGCCGCGTGACCGGCAACTGCACGCAGCACCAGCGTGACGTCGCCACGGCCGTGAAGAACAGCCGTGAGATGGCGCTGCTGCCCTACACCTCCACCGCGCGATAAGGGAAGGGTGACCGAAACATGAAGATCATCCTCACCCACGAGGTCTCCGGCCTCGGTGCCGCGGGCGACGTCGTGGACGTCAAGGACGGTTACGCTCGCAACTACCTGATCCCGCGGAACTTTGCGATCCGCTGGACCAAGGGTGGCGAGAAGGACGTCGCGCAGATCCGTCGTGCTCGCAAGATCCACGAGATCGCGACGATCGAGCAGGCCAACGAGATCAAGGCGCGCCTTGAGGGCGTCAAGGTCCGTCTGGCCGTCCGCTCCGGCGACGCCGGTCGTCTCTTCGGGTCCGTCACCCCGGCCGACGTCGCTTCGGCGATCAAGGCCGCCGGTGGTCCCGAGGTCGACAAGCGCCGCATCGAGCTGGGCACGCCGATCAAGACGCTGGGCGCCCACGCGACGTCCGTGCGACTGCACCCCGAGGTGGCCGCCAAGGTCAACATCGAGGTCATCGCCGCGTAAGCGTTGCCTTGCGCCTGACGTCGTTCAGGCTCACTGAGTGGGGCCGCACCCTGACAGGTGCGGCCCCACTTTGTTGTTCCTGGCTGGTGGCTCCTGGTGGCTCCTGGTGGCTCCTGGTGGATCCTGGTGGCTCCTGGTGGCTCCTGGTGGCCTCCGGGGGGCGCCGGGGCGCGGGCACAGGTGCTGTTCGTCCCTGAAGCGGCGGACCTTCACCTGCCGTGTTCCACGTGAAACACCGGGCCCGGTGCTGTGTTCCACGTGAAACACGGCACCGGGCCGGTGAAGGGCGGGGAACGGATGCCTGACCCGGCGGCCTTGCCGGCCCCCCGAACAGTCGGCCTGTGCCCATCGGCGGCACCTGCGGGCGCCGGTCAGCGCATGCCCATCAGCGCGTGCTCATCCGCACGTGGGCAGCCGTGCCCGACTGCGGGTGCCTGACGGCGCGGGTGGCGGCCTCAGCGGGTGGCGCCGGTGACGATCCAGCGGCCGGAGCGGGAACGGAGCCAGAGGGTGACCATCCGTACCGCCATCATCACGTTCATGGTGATCCAGACGGCGGTGAGACCACCGTCGAAGACAGGGATCAGCAGAGCCATTGGAGTGAAGACGGCCAGGGTGACGATCATCGCCCAGGCGAGGTAGGCACCGTCCCCGGCACCCATCAGCACTCCGTCCAGGACGAAGACGATGCCGCAGATCGGCTGGGCGATCGCCACGACGATCAGTGCGGGAAGGGCGGCGTTCTGTACGGCAGGGTCACTGCTGAAGAGCGGGACGAAGAGCGGCCGGGTGGCGATCACCAGTACGCCGAGGACGATCCCGGAGACGACTCCCCACTCGACCATGCGGCGGCAGGCCGCCTTGGCTCCCTCGGGATCGTTCGCTCCGAGGTAGCGCCCGATGATGGCCTGCCCGGCGATGGCGATCGCGTCGAGCGCGAAGGCCAGCAGGGTCCAGAGGCTCAGGATGATCTGGTGGGCGGCCACATCCGCGTCACCGAGCCGGGCGGCGACGGCCGTGGCGATCATGGTGATCGCGCGCAGGGAGAGCGTACGGATGAGGAGCGGAGCTCCGGCCTGGGCGGTGGCCCGTATCCCCGCTGCGTCCGGTCGCAGGGAGGCACCATGGCGTCGGGCTCCCCGGACGACCACGAAGCCGTAGACGGCGGCCATCCCGTACTGAGCGATGACGGTGCCCCAGGCCGAACCGGCGATACCGAGGTCGGCGCCGTAGACGAGGACGACGTTGAGGACAGCGTTGGCCGCGAAACCGCCGATGGCGACGTAGAGCGGGGTCCTGGTGTTCTGAAGGCCCCGCAGTACACCGGTGGCGGCGAGGACGATCAGCATGGCGGGGATGCCCAGCGCCGAGATCCGCAGATAGGTGAGAGCGTAGGGAGTCGCGGTGTCGGAGGCGCCGAAGAGCTCGACCAGGGCGGGCGCGGCGGGCAAGGTGAGGGCGGTGACGGCCACGCCGAGCAGGATGGCGAGCCAGATACCGTCGATGCCCTGGCGTATCGCACCGGGGAGATCCCCCGCGCCGACCCGGCGGGCGACCGCGGCGGTGGTGGCGTAGGCGAGGAAGACGAAGACGCTCACCGCGGTCAGCAGCAGCGCGGACGCGATGGCGAGACCGGCGAGCTGGGCGGTGCCGAGATGGCCGACAATCGCGCTGTCGGTCATCAGGAACAAGGGTTCGGCGACGAGCGCGCCGAACGCGGGAACGGCGAGCGCGACGATCTCGCGGTCATGCCGTCGGCGGGCAGCCTTGGTCGTCGCGGAAGCCTGTGTCATGGCCATCAATGTAATCGTCCACAGGTAAGAGATGCAAGACAGCTAAGACCCTTACTCGTGTTACGCCGGGGCGCGCTGTGGCGTGCGACTCGAACGGATCTTGCTCCGACTGGGAAAGTTTTTCTTCTGCACAGCCGGTGGATGGGAAAGTGCCAGGTCAGGATGGGTCCGTGGCGGCGGACGAGTGCTTGTTCACAGCGCTGTCCACCGGGTCGTGCACAGTTTTCAGCGACTTCTCCACAGCGTAGGGGCTGTTATCCACAGAGCCTGTGGATAACCAGATTGGCTGACGGTGCCCGCGGGCCTACCGTGGTCCGGCGCCCGTCCTGTCCTCCGCTGTCGGAAAGCTCGCAAAACCGACGCGTCGTCACCGGAGTTGGGGCTCTTATTTGTCAGTGTCGTGCCGTAGGAATGAGGGGCACGGCGAGGTCCGCTCCGCGGACGGGAGGAGGTGGCCCGGTGAGCATTTCCGAGCCCTTGGACGAGCCGTGGGCCGACAGCGGTCCCAGTGACCGGCTGCCCGTCTCCCGCCAGCGCGGGGAACGCGGTGAGCGAGGTGAACGCGGCCGAGGCCGTGAGGACCGGCACGACCGGGGCGGCGAAGGGTCTTGGGAGGGGGGTGGCGGAACCGCCTTCGAGCGGGTGCCCCCGCAGGACCTCGACGCGGAGCAGTCGGTGCTCGGCGGCATGCTCCTGTCCAAGGACGCCATCGCCGACGTCGTCGAGGTCATCAAGGGCCATGACTTCTACCGGCCCGCACACGAGACGATCTACCAGGCGATCCTCGATCTGTACGCGAAGGGGGAGCCCGCCGACCCGATCACGGTCGCCGCGGAGCTGGTCAAGCGCGGTGAGATCACCAAGGTGGGCGGTGCCTCGTATCTGCACGGGCTGGTGCAGACGGTGCCCACGGCGGCGAACGCCGAGTACTACGCGGAGATCGTCCATGAGCGGGCCGTGCTGCGCCGTCTGGTCGAGGCGGGCACCCGGATCACCCAGATGGGGTATGCGGCGGACGGCGACGTCGACGAGATCGTCAACAGCGCCCAGGCGGAGATCTACGCGGTCACCGAACAGCGCACCAGCGAGGACTACCTTCCGCTCGGCGACATCATGGAAGGCGCGCTCGACGAGATCGAGGCGATCGGGTCACGCAGCGGGGAGATGACGGGTGTCCCGACCGGGTTCACCGATTTCGACTCCCTCACCAACGGGCTGCACCCGGGACAGATGATCGTCATCGCGGCCCGGCCCGCGATGGGTAAGTCCACACTGGCGCTGGACTTCGCCCGCGCCGCCTCGATCAAGAACAATCTGCCGAGCGTGATCTTCTCCCTCGAAATGGGACGCAACGAGATCGCGATGCGTCTGCTGTCCGCCGAGGCGCGGGTGGCGCTGCACCATATGCGCTCGGGCACCATGACCGACGAGGACTGGACCCGGCTGGCCCGCCGGATGCCCGATGTCTCGGCCGCGCCCCTGTACATCGACGACTCCCCCAATCTGTCGATGATGGAGATCCGGGCGAAGTGCCGTCGGCTGAAGCAGCGCAACGATCTGCGGCTCGTCGTGATCGACTATCTCCAGCTCATGCAGTCCGGTGGTTCGAAGCGGGCCGAGAGCCGTCAGCAGGAGGTCTCGGACATGTCCCGGAATCTGAAGCTGCTGGCCAAGGAGCTGGAGGTACCGGTCATCGCGCTGTCCCAGCTGAACCGTGGCCCCGAGCAGCGCACCGACAAGAAGCCCATGGTCTCGGACCTGCGGGAGTCCGGTTCCATCGAGCAGGACGCCGACATGGTGATCCTGCTGCATCGCGAGGACGCCTACGAGAAGGAGTCGCCGCGCGCCGGTGAGGCCGACCTGATCGTCGCCAAGCACCGAAACGGCCCGACCGCGACCATCACGGTGGCCTTCCAGGGCCACTACTCACGCTTCGTCGACATGGCCCAGACGTAGGCCGCTGCCGTTGTAGGTTCCCAGATCTCGCGTCCTTTCCCACTGACGATGTCCACTGCGTGTTCAATTGGACAGGCGAATGGGACTCATGCCGTGTGGGCGGTAGTTGGGCGTTAGCCAGTTGACCGGGTGGCACCGGTTGGGCAGGCTCCAGCACGACCCGCCTGCCCCCACCGGGAGACCTACGGATGACTTCTCACCTGCACGCGCTCTCCTTCGATGCGCACGACCCGCTCCGTCTCGCGCGCTTCTGGGCGGACTTTCTCTGCTGGGAGACAGCTGAGGACTCCCCCGACGGCATCACACTGCTTCCCAGCGATGACACCGGGTTCCGGCTCCGCTTCCTCCCGACCCAGGAGCGGAAGACAGGCCAGAACCACATGCACTTCGATCTGACGAGCACGTCCCTCGACGACCAGAAGCAGGTGGTGGAGAGGGCGCTCCAACTCGGCGCCCGGCACATCGACATCGGGCAACGCCCGGAAGAGGGGCATGTAGTGCTCGCCGACCCCGAGGGCAATGAGTTCTGTGTCATCGAGCCGGGCAACAGCTTCCTCGCCGAGTGCGGATTCATCGGAGCGCTGGCGGGCGACGGTTCGCAGGAGACCGGGTACTTCTGGAGTCGAGCGCTGGGCTGGCCCTTGGTCTGGGACCAGGACCAGGAGACCGCGATCCGTTCACCGCACGGAGGTCCGAAGGTCACATGGGGTGGTCCACCCCTGATGCCGAAGACGGGGAAGGAACGGCTGCACTTCGACCTCGCTCCACCGGCCGGCAGTGACCAGCAGACGGAGGTCGATCGGCTCGTCTCCCTCGGGGCAACGCGCATCGACATAGGCCAAGGGGACGTCGACTGGGTGGTGATGGCCGACCCCGACGGTCACGAGTTCTGTGTGCTGACCCCCCGATAGGGCCTCAGATTTTCCACGACCCCGAGACGCTGACCTCTGAGCAGTTCGAGGAGATCTGGGACACCGCCCGCCGGCGAATCACAGCCCAGCCGTCCTGACTTCTGACGCCACCCGCTCAGCGCCTCGTCTCGTACCTGTTCAGGACCACGCCGCCGGGAAACGTCCGTGTCTCCACCAGGTCGAGGTTCACCTGGTTGTCCATCGCGGCGAAGAACGGCGTGCCGCCGCCCGCCAGGACCGGGGCCGTGGCCAGCACGTACTCGTCGATCAGTCCCGCCCGCATGGCCGCCCCGGCGAGCGTCGCGCCGCCGATGTCCATCGGGCCGCCGTCCTCGGCCTTGAGCCGGGTGATCTCGGCGACCGCGTCGCCGCTGACCAGGCGGGTGTTCCAGTCGACCTTGTCGATCGTCGAGGAGAACACCACCTTCGACATGTTCCGCCAGCGGCGCGCGTACTCGATCTCCGCCGGGGTGGCGTTGGGCTGCTGGTCGCCGGTCGGCCAGTAGGAGCTCATCGTCTGCCACAGCTTGCGCCCGTACAGCGTCAGGTCGGTCGCCCGCAACTGGTCGGACCAGAACTGGAACAGCTCGTCGCTCGGCACACTCCAGCCGATGTCGTCTCTGGGCGCGGCGATATAGCCGTCCAGGGTCAGGTTCATGCCGTAGATCAGTTTCCGCATTGCCCAGCCTTCCGTCCGTGGGTGTCCGGTGTGCAGACCGGCGCGGTGCGGGAAGCTCATCGGTGCGCGATCCGGGTTCGCCGGCAGTCCTCGTGCTCGGGGCTCAGCGTGGTGTACTCGGCCGGCCCGGGCAAGCCGCCTGATCCGGCCTCGGCCTCGCCCTCGCGGGGAAATGCCGCGGATTCAGGATTGATCATGGGTGCCTGGACCGTGAGGCAGCCAAGACCGCCCCAGGTCACGCAAGATCGACAGGTCACCGACGGCGAGACCCGGCACGGCCGTCTGTCGCGCCGATCGTACGACTGCCCCGCCCTGGTCGTACGCGGCTGCCCTCAGTGCCCTCAGCCGGGTCGGAAGAACGCGAGCATGTGCTGGGCGGCGTCCGGTGACATCAGCAATTCCTGGAGGTCGGCGGACATCCGGGCGGCAGCGCCGGTGCGGGCGAACATCTCGCGTTCGTAGTCCTTGACGGCGGTGGGGAAGTCGTCCGGGTGGGTGGCCAGCGCGCGACCGAGCAGGGCGCCGTCCAGCAGCGCCATGTTGGCGCCCTCTCCCACCGGCGGCATCAGATGCGCGGCATCGCCGACCAGCGTGACGTCCGGCGCCGACGGCCAGGTCAGGCCGACCGGGAGGGTGGTGATCGACCGCGGTACGACCGTGTCGTCGCAGGCCGCGATCAGCGCGGTGAAGCGTGGGTCCCAGCCGGGGAGCAGCTCGATCAGCCGCGCCCGGGCGTCGGCCGGGTCGTCGAACGGGATCCCGCTGGTGGCGAACCAGTCCTCTGCGGTGTTGTAGAAGCTGAGCCCGATGCGGACGCGGCCGTCGCCGTTGCGCTGTGCCGCTAGGGACAGCCCGTCGCCGAGCACCCAGTAGCTGCCGCGGCCGACCATCGCCGCGAGGTCGGGGTGGGTGCGATCGATGTCGGGTATGCCGATCTCGACGACATTCTGGCCGATATGCGTCGGGCGGGCATCGGTGAGCAGCGCGCGGACCCGGGACCGTGCGCCGTCCGCGCCGACCAGCAGGTCATACGGCGCGCTGCCGCCGTCGGCGAAGCGCAGCAGACCGTTGTCGGCGGATGCGCACGCGTGCCCCCAGCGCACCACCCCCTCGGGGAGGGAGTCCAGCAGCAGGTCGCGCAGATCGGCGCGGTCGACCTCGGGTCGCTCCAGCGGGGCGTCGTCGGGTGTGTCCTCCTGGAACAGCAGGGTGCCGTCCGGCTGGAGAAGGCGCATGTCCTGGCCTTCACCGCGGGCGATCGCGTGGAACCGGTCGATCAGACCGGCCTCGCGCAGCGCCCGCTGGCCGGAGTGGATGTCGAGCATGCCGCCCTGGCCGCGCGCTCCGCGTGATGTCTCACGTTCGTACACGACGGAATCCATACCGTTCAGGTGCAGCACACGGGCGAGAGTCAGGCCGCCGAGGCCGGCTCCGACGATGGCGATGGTCATGGGTGCCCCTTCGATACGCCGTACGGGTCGATGCACCGTCCGAAGCGATACACCGTACTTGTCGATACACTGTATCGATCGATGCGATGTACTGTGAGCGGCATGTTGGTGTGGGAGAGGCCGGAGCCGTCGAATCGTCCCGTGCCGGCGCCGTTGAGCCGGGAGCGGATCGTGCGAGCGGCGATCCAGCTGGCCGACGCGGACGGCCTGGACGCGGTGTCGCTGCGCAAGGTCGCCACCGTGCTGGATGTCCGTCCGATGCGGCTGTACGGCTACATCGACGGCAAGGAGGAGTTGCTCGACCTCATGGTCGACGCCGTCCACGCCGAGATCCGGCCGACCGGGGGCGGCTGGCGGGAGGTGCTCCGGTCTCTTGCCGAAGCCACCCGGCACGCCGCTCACGAGCACGAGTGGCTCGCCGATCTCCTGGGCGGCCGACCCCAGCTGGGGCCGCACGCGCTGGCCAGTGGCGAGGCCGTGGTGGCCGCGCTGGGTGACGTGGACGTGGACGTCGTCATGCCGGTGGTCGCCGCGGTCAACGCGTACGCGATCGGCGCGGTGCGCCGGGAGATCGCCGAACGGCGTGCCGAGCGGGCCACCGGGATGGACGAGAAGCGTTGGCAGGCCGCGCTCGGGCCCTATCTGGAGCGGACCTTCGCCACCGGCCGGTTCCCCGCGCTGGCCACGGTGGTGCGCGATGCCGCTCATCTGGACGCCGACCAGACCTTCCAGACCGGCCTCGACTTCCTGCTCGACGGTATTGAAGCCCGTATCTCCAGGTGACGCGCCTCGTGGCCGGAGGCCGTTCCGGTCCTGATCGGTCAGAGGTCGGGGGCGGCTGATCGGCCTGTTCGTCCACGCGTCCAGGAATCTCCACCGCTGTTGCCGGGTCCGCACTGCCATGAGCCGCAGGGGGACCGGCAGCGCGCGGCGCGCGCGGTGGTCGGCGATCCGCGCGTCGCCGTCGGCAGGTATCCGGGCGGTCCGCCGCACGCGGCACTGAGCGGCGGCTGATGAGGTGTTGCCACGCGCGGGCGGTGTTGAAGCATTGACACCACTTCAAGCTAAGTACTATGTTCGCATCACTTCAAGTGAAGTGCTTAGCGACCACGGGAGTCTTGTGCGTCAGTTGACCTACTGCATCGCCAGCAGCATCGACGGGTTCATCACCGCTCCGGACGGCGGCGACCCGACCGGGCCGGAGGGCTTCTGGCCCATTCCGGCGGACTACATCGAGCACCTGGTCGCGCACTACCCGGAGATCCTTCCCGTGGTCGCGCGGGAAGCGCTCGGGATCACGGCCGAAGGCACGCGCTTCGACACGGCGCTGGAGGGGCGGAAGACCTTCCAGATCGGGCTCGACGCCGGTGTCCCGGACGCGTACCCGCATCTGCGGCACCTGGTGTTCTCGCGCACGCTGAAGCAGACTCCCGGTTCCGCCGTGGAGATCGTCGCCGGCGACCCGGTGTCCCGGGTGCGGGAGTTGAAGCGGGAGGACGGCAAGGGCATCTGGCTCGTCGGCGGTTCGGAACTGGCCGGGGCGCTCTACCCCGAGATCGACGAGCTGCTCATCAAGCTCGCCCCGCTCACACTCGGCTCCGGAATGCCGCTGTTCTCACCGCGTACCCCCTTCGCCCCGGCCCATTTCACGCTGACGGACAGTGTGGTGCTGGGCAGCGGGTCGCTGTTCCTCACCTACCGTCGGCGCCGGGACGGGGAACAGGAGTCGTAGGCGAGGTCGGCCTCACAAGAAATGAACTCGACTCCACGGGCCGGAGCGGCTGGACTGGGAGGATGACAACACCTCCTGAACAGCTGCTTCCCGCCACCCGTCGCGCCTTGCTGCACCGCCTCGCGACCACCCAGAGCGAAGGCCGGGCGCCGTCGGTGGCCGCCGCCGTGGTGCGGGACGGCGAGATCGTCTGGGACGGCTCGCGTTCGGCGTCGGACGGCCAGGCGCCGGGTACGGACACCCAGTACCGGATCGGGTCGATCACCAAGACGTTCACCGCCGTGCTGATCCTGCGACTGCGGGACGAAGGTCTGCTGGACCTGGGGGACCCCCTGGAGAAGCACGTTCCAGGCACCGGAGCGGGTGAGGTGACCATCGCCCAGCTTCTCGCCCACGCCGGCGGCCTCGCCGCCGAGAGCCCCGGGCCCTGGTGGGAGCGCACCCCCGGGTCGTTGCGACCGCACCTCGCGGACATCCTGGGCGAGGAGCCGTTCCGTCATCCGTCCGGACGGGTCCACCACTACTCGAACCTCGGATACGCCTTGCTGGGCACCGTGGTGGAACGACTGCGCGGCGCGTCCTGGGAGGACGTGCTGCGCCGTGAGGTCCTGGAGCCGCTCGCCCTGCACCGGACCGCCGCACAGCCCTCGGCGCCGTACGCGGAGGCTTGGGCGGTGCATCCCTGGGCCGATGTGCTGCTGCCCGAACCCGTCGAGGACTACGGGCTGATGGCGCCGGCCGGTCAGCTGTGGTCGACCACGGCCGACCTCGCCCGCTTCGCCGTGTTCCTGTCCCGGGGCGACGACCGGGTGCTGAGCGCGGAGTCGGTACGGGAGATGCGGACCCCGGCGGCGCCCTCCGCGACGCGGGACCTCGCGTCAGGAGCGTCGTACGGCCTGGGGACGCAGGTGCTGCATATCGAGGGGCGGACGTTCGTCGGGCACGGGGGATCGGTGCCCGGGTTCCTCGCGGCACTGCTCACCAGCGTCGACGACGATCTCACCGCGGTGGTCCTGGCCAACTGCACCTCCGGTCCCGCCGTGTTCGTGGCAGCCGTGGATCTCGTACGGATCGTGGCCGAGGCCGAACCCCGTCCTCCGCAGCCGTGGCGTCCGCTGCGCGAGGTGGATCAGGGACAACTGGAGCTGACCGGCCCCTGGTACTGGGGCCCGTCCCCCTACGCGCTGCGCCTCGCGGCGGAGGGCGGTCTCGTACTGGACTCGCTGACCGCGGCCGGACGCGGGTCCCCCTTCCTGGCTCAGGAGGACGGCACCTGGCTTGGCCTGGAGGGCTATTTCGCGGGTGAGGTCCTGCGGGCCGTACGGCGCCCCGACGGCTCGCCGAGTCATCTCGACATCGGGTCGTTCGTCTTCACCCGGGAGCCGTACGACGCGGGGGCGCCCGTGCCGGGCGGGGTGGACCCCGAAGGGTGGCGCGGGCTCAAGCAGTAGCCGGCCTGTGCCCTCCCTCGGCCCGTCGCGCGGTGCGCTGTTCCACGTGAAACAGCGCACCGCCCGCGGTTGCTCAGAGGGCGAGCTTGAACCCGACGTGTGATGCCTGGAAGCCGAGCCGCTCATAGAAGCGATGGGCGTCTGCCCGGGTCGCATCGGAGGTGAGCTGGACCAGCCGGCAGCCCTGGCGGCGGGATTCCTCCACCGCCCATTCGATCAGCCGCGTTCCGAGCCCGCTGCCGCGCTCGTCGGCGTGGACCCGGACGGCCTCGATCACCGAGCGAACGGCGCCCTTGCGGGACAGTCCGGGGATGACGGTGAGCTGAAGGGTGCCCACGACCCGGTCCGCGCGGACGGCCACCATCAGATGCTGGTTGGGGTCGTCGGCGAGCCGCTGATGGGCGGCGAGGTACGGCGTGAGGTCGTCCGGGGACTCCCGCTGGGCGCCGAGCGGGTCATCGGCCAGCATGTCCACGATGGCCTGGATGTCGGCGGCACCGGCCGGACGTATGTCGAGGTCGTTCATGCGGCGAGCCTAGAACCTGTCGTACGGGGACCGGTTGGTGCCGTTGGCCGCGTGGGTGCAGGTGTCCCGGAGGCGCGGTCGGGCGCCCGGTGCGGGTGGGTGAGGCAGCTGGATGGTGGCGGCAGCTGGGTGGTGCGGGCCTGCGAGTGGGGAGGCGGGCGCGCGGGAGACCGGTGGGCGGGCGGCCGGGCCCGGGCTATACCGCTTCCGGGGTGCGGACGGCCTCCACCGCCCGGACCAGGGGCGCCAGCTCCGGGTTCTCGGCGGCGGTACCGAGTGCCTCCCGCAGGGCGTGGTCATGGGTGGGGCGGGCCTCGGCCAGCAGCGCGCTCCCCGCCTCGCTGACTTCGGTGTAGATGCCGCGCCGGTCCGTGGGGCACAGATAGCGGTTGAGCAGGCCCCGGTTCTCCAGCCGGGTCACCAGTCGGGTGGTGGCGCTCTGGCTGAGCACGACGGCCTCCGCTACCTGCTTCATCTGGAGATGCCCACCGGGGCCGTCGTACTGCCGGCTCAGCGTGTTCAGCAGCGAGTACTCGCGCACGCTGAGGTCGTGTCCGGCCTGGAGCGCGTGCTCGATATGGGTCTCGATCCTGCCGTGCAGCAGGGAAAGCGCGCACCAGCCCTGGGCGAGGGCGGTCGGCGCGGGGTCCGTGACGTTCATGGCGGTGGTTTCTCCGTCCCGAGCGGCTGACCCCAGGATAGGGCAGCCATGCAATAGCCCGCGCTTGCAAATATAACGCGTCTGCAATTAATGTGGACGCCTGTTAAGTGTGCCTGCAAGTAGTAGGGAAGGTCGACGTTCTCATGCCACTCGCGATTCTGGCCCTGGCCATCGGGGCCTTCGGCATCGGCACCACCGAGTTCGTGATCCTCGGGCTGCTCCCCGAGGTCGCGGCCGACTACGGCGTCTCGATTCCCACCGCAGGCCATCTGGTGTCGGGATACGCCGTCGGGGTGCTGCTCGGCGCCCCGCTGATGACCGCGCTGGGCACCAAGATCCCCCGGAAGCGGATGTTGATGGCCCTGATGGGGCTGTTCATCGTGGGCAATCTGGTCTCGGCGCTGGCGCCCGTCTTCGGTCTGATGCTGACCGGACGCGTGATCGCCTCACTCACCCATGGGGCGTTCTTCGGCATCGGCGCGGTCGTCGCCGCGGAACTGGTCGCGCCGCACAAGAAGGCCGGGGCCATCGCGATGATGTTCACCGGGCTCACCCTCGCCAATGTGATCGGGGTGCCGCTCGGGACGTACATCGGGCAGACGGCCGGGTGGCGGGTGACGTTCGTGCTGGTCGCCGCGCTCGGCGTGGTGGGCCTTCTCGGCGTGGCGAAGCTCGTACCGGACCTGCCCCGGCCCGAAGGCGTACGACTGCGCCATGAGCTGACCGCACTGCGCGATCCTCAGGTACTGCTGGCCATGGCGATGACCGTGCTGGGCTTCGGCGGGGTCTTCGCGGCCATCACCTACATCGCTCCGATGATGACGGAGACCGCGGGATTCGCCGACTCCTCGGTGACCTGGCTGCTCGTGCTGTTCGGTGTCGGGATGGTCGGCGGCAATCTGGTCGGCGGCCGGTTCGCGGACCGGGCGCTGATGCCCATGCTCCTGGTGTCGCTGGGCGCCCTCGCCCTGGTGCTCGCCCTGTTCACCGTGACCGCGCACCACAAGGCCGCCGCCGCGGTGACCGTCACCCTGGTCGGCGCCCTCGGCTTCGCCACGGTGCCGCCGTTGCAGAAGCGGGTTCTCGACCATGCCCAGGGAGCGCCGACCCTCGCCTCCGCCGTCAACATCGGTGCCTTCAACCTCGGCAACGCCCTCGCGGCGTGGCTCGGCGGGCTGACGATCTCGGCGGGCCTCGGCTACACCTCACCGAACTGGGTGGGCGCCCTGCTCGCCCTGGCCGCGTTGGTCCTCGCGCTGGTGTCCGCCTTGCTGGAGCGGCGGACCGGCGCACCGAGCCGTACAGCGACGGGTTCGGTCAGGGGGACGCCCGCAAGCGATGAGCCGGCCGATCCGGCGGCAAGGGCGGCCGTGCGGGGGTGAACGCGTGATCTCGCGATCGGTCGGCCGACATGGGCGGTCCGTGTGGTGAGGTGCCTCAGCCGCCCGGTCGGCGGATGTGCCGACCGGGCGGCTCAAGCAGATGCCGGGGGCTGTCAGGCGGCCGCTACGGTCACCGGGGCGAACCGCCGGGTCCAGTCGCCGGGCAACGCCGCGAGACCATAGGTCATCACGGCATTGCTGAACGCCAGGGTGAGCCCCTGCGCACGGAGCCAGGCCAGCAGTTCCTCGTGCCGTACGTCCACATCGATACGCAGCGGTCGTGCCGCGCCCGCCGCGAGTGAGGTGATGAGGGCCTGGGCGGTTTCCGTGTCACGGGCGATCAGGGGGCCGATGACGTCGGTGTCGGTGTTGGGCCAGATGCCCGCGTACCCGATGATCCGGCCGTTGTCCTCGGCCACCCGGAGCCGGTCCGTGAACGCGGGAAGGCGCGCGACCACATGCGTACGGTCCGACCCGAACACCTCACCGTCGAGCCGCAGGATCGTCGACAGATCCTCGCCCGTGGCCGGCCGGGTGCGCACACGGGGGGTCGGCCCGGCGGCGACGAAGGTGCCTCGCACGGTGTTGACCTGGCCCACCGAGGTGAAGCCCAACTCCTCGTAGAGCGGCTGCCCGTTCGCGGTGGCGTGCAAGGTGAGTGGTGTCGACCCCGCCTCCTCCAGGACGTAGCGCATCAGACGGCGTCCCAGCCCCCGGCGGCTGTAGCGCTCCGCGACGAGGACCATGCCGATCGCCTGGAGGTCGGGGCGGCCGGGAGGGCCGTACGACGTCACCACGCAGGCGCCGGCGAGGCCTTCGCCGTCTGGGGCGTCGATGCCGTACCCCCTGCCTGCTGTCAGGAGGTGTCCCCACTTGTGGTCTTCCCGCGGCCAGTCGCGGTCTTGTGAGAGGTCGGAGCAGAGCGTGGTGTCCCTGGGGGTCAGTCGGCGGACGGGGAGCGCGGAGAGGGAAAGGGAAGGTGTCGACACGCTGGTCAGGCTGTCTGACGTACCCCCCTGGCGTCCACCGCTTTGGCGGCACTCGCCCGGAACTTTCGGCCACTGCGGTGAGTCCCGGGCTCTGAAGGCGTGCGGCGCGGCAGGGGCAAGGCGCCTGCGCAGGGCGTGGTTTCACGTGAAACGTGCCGCACGAACGGACGGGGGCAGGTGTCCGATGCGGGGGTGCCGGGGGTGAGGGCGCTCACGGTCCGTATCCGTTTCAGGTGCTGAATCCCGGTCAGGAGTGCTCTGGAGCCGTGGTGCTGAGGGGTTCCGAGGGAACTCAAGCCGCTTTTCCGGGCGGCTCGGAGCGAATGCGGGAGATACGGACTGTCGATATCTGATGGGTAGGAACAGGTGCGGGTTGCCTGTTCGGGGAAGGAATTCATTTACCGTGCGAGAGGGAATTCCGTTGACGTGCAGGGTACTTGTGCGTTCGGCCGCTACCGGTATCGTCGACTCCGGATCGTGTTCGACGGACCGCGCTCCGTTGCGTCACCGGGGGGAGCGGGGCGGGGCAGCTTAGCCGCAGCAGGGGACCGGCGTCCCGTACTTCACGCTTTGCGCCCATACGGAAATCCTTGGGTGGGAAGCTGCTATGTGATGACTGCGGTCAATGTCACACTTTGGCCCAACTCGTCCGGCCTGGTAGGGAACCGCGGTTCAATGAGCACGGCGTGGACCGATGGGCACAGTACGGGGACAGCGGCGACTTCCGATCAGAGAAGTACGCGGATCGACCGAAAGATGCTTGAGGCGAGGCAGAGAAATGGATGCTCCGACCACCATGTCGGCCAATGGCACTTCCGGTGAGGACGACGACGAGCCGGGAGGCGGTTGGTTCTCGTCACGAACGCCCCCTGAGCCGGTGTCCGAGGAGGTCCCGGCCTCGGACCGGCCCCGTATCGCCGCGCTCCGACCGGTCGGCAGAAGCGCCCGTCCCGTACCGCCATCCGGCCGTCCCGCACCGGAACCCGCACCGGAACCGGCGGACGAGCCTGGGTCCGGCCAGGCGTCCGACCCGGTGGTGGACCCGGGGCCGGTCCCCGCGACGGAGCCGGACCGTGCGCGAATAGCCATCGGTTCCGCCGCCGCTCCGGCCGCTCCGGATCTGTTCGCCACCCTCAAGCCCGTCCCCGCACCGATGCCACCGTCCCGCGTCGGACGGGACCGGCTCGTGCCCGCCGGTGGGTCCGGAGACCTCGGGGTCCCCGGGGGAACCGGCCCGGCCGGACCCACGGGTCCGGCGGACGCCGTCCCGCCCTCCCCCGACGCCGTGCACGTCCGTCGGACCATGGAGGAGATCGAGCCGATCGCCGACAAGGTCACCTCGTACTTCTACGCACTGCTCTTCCTCCGGCACCCGGATCTGCGGTCCTTGTTCCCCGCGGCGATGGACACCCAGCGGGACCGGATCCTCAAGGCGCTGCTGACCGCCGCCGAGCACATCGACAACACCGATGTCCTGGTGGAGTACCTCCAGAACCTCGGGCGCGGGCATCGCAAGTACGGCACTCGCCCCGAGCACTACCCGGCGGTCGGTGAGGCGCTGATCGGCGCGCTGTCGAGCCATGCGACCGACTCATGGGGCGAGGAGTGCCAGGCGGCCTGGGTCCGTACCTATACGACGATCTCGCAGATCATGATCGACGCGGCCGCCGCCGACGAACTGCGCGCGCCCGCCTGGTGGTACGCCGAGGTGGTGTCGCACGAGCTGCGGACCCCGGACATCGCTGTCATCACCGTCCGCCCCGATCAGCCCTATCCCTTCCTGGCGGGCCAGTACGCCGGTGTGGAGACGCCCTGGTGGCCCCGGGTCTGGCGGCACTACTCCTTCGCGTCGGCCCCACGCGCCGACGGGCTGCTGTCCTTCCATGTGAAGGCCGTCCCGGCGGGCTGGGTCTCCAACGCCCTGGTGCACCGGGCGCGTCCGGGCGATGTGCTGAGACTGGGCCCGCCCACCGGGTCGATGACCGTCGACCACACCACCCGCAGCGGGCTGCTGTGCGTGGGCGGGGGAACCGGGATCGCTCCGATCAAGGCCCTGGTCGAGGATGTCGCCGAGCACGGGGCCCGCCGGTCCGTCGAGGTCTTCTACGGAGCCCGCACCGATATCGATCTCTATGACATCGACACCATGCTGAGGCTCCAGCAGGCGCACCCCTGGCTCTCGGTCCGCCCCTTCATCGACGCCGAGGCACACCGCCAGCTTCCCGACGCGGTCCGGGAGTTCGGTCCCTGGTACGAGTACGACGCCTATCTGTCCGGACCGCCGGGGATGATCCGCAGCGGTGTCCACGCGCTGCGGGACACCGGGGTCCCGGTCAGCCGCATACGGCACGACTCCGTGGAGGAACTGGTCGCGGCGGGCTCCTGAACCGACCGCGCCAAGCCGTCCCGTCCCTCGACCCCGTACCCGGCCCCGGACCCGACGCCAAGCCCCGACGCGACCTCGCCGCTGGCCCCGTGCCGACGCGAGTCCGGCCCCGGTGCCGCAGCTCAGGCCAGGTCAGGTGCGTGCATGGCGCGTACGCCTTCGATGTTGCCGTCCAGGTAGTGCCGTAGCGACAGCGGTACGAGATGCACCGAGGCGATCCCGACCCGGGTGAACGGCACCCGTACGATCTCGTACTCCCCGCAGGGCTCGTCGATCTCGGGGCCGTGCCGGAGGGAGACGTCCATCGACGCCAGTCGGCAGACGAAGAAGTGCTGCACCTTCACTCCGGTCGCGCCGCCGTCCTCGCCGATGTGCTCGACGGTGTCCACGAAGCAGGGGACGACATCGGTGATCTTGGCGCCGAGCTCCTCATGGACCTCGCGGTGCAGGGCGTCGACGACGGTGGCATCGCTGGTTTCCACCCCGCCACCGGGGGTGAGCCAGTACGGGTCGACCCCGGGCTTGGTCCGCTTGATCAGGACCAGGTCGTCGCCGTCGAGCAGGATGGCGCGGGCGGTGCGTTTGACCACGGGGCGGACCTTCATGGGGGAAATGTGGCCCGGCTGGTTCCACGTGAAACATCGCATGCCGATCACGGTGTCCCGACCCGCTCAGTCCCAGCCTGTTCCGGCTCGCAGCAGCCACTCATGGGCCCGGGCGATATGCGGCATGGACAGGGTCCCCGTGCGCACCACCAGGAAGTAGGTGCGCAGGGGCGGTACCGCAGGTTCCAGCAGGGCGACCACCTCTCCACGGGCCAGCGCCGGGGCGGTGAGATAACGGGGTACGACCGCGAGGCCGGCCCCCGCCCGGGCGCAGGACAGAACGGCCCGCAGATCGGGGACCACCACCGTGCCCGAGGCGGCTGGGACCGCGTCGAAGACGGTGGCCCAGTAGCGGGTCACGAAGGGCAGGGACTCATGGACCTCGACCACGGGCAGGTGCGCCAAGGCCTGGACGCCCTTGCGGCGCAGCCGGCCGGGGCCGAGCCGGGCGGCCCAGCGGGGAGCCGCGATCAGTACATGCTCCTCGTCGCACAGCGCCGTCGCGGTGAGCAGGCTGCCGCGCGGCCGGGCTGTCGAGATGGCCAGATCGTGGTGCCCGGCGGCGAGACCCTCCAGGGAGTCCTCGGCGGTGCCGAAGGAGGCGCGTAGCGCGAAGCTCCGGCCGTCCTGTCCGGTCATGGTGGCCAGCGAGGGGAGTGCGCGCTCGGCGATGAACTCGGGCGGGCCCACGAGATGGAGGGTCCGGGGTGTGTACTCCCCGTCCAGCCCTGTCTCGGCGATCTCGGCCAGGGCGTCGAGATGGGGGGCGGCCTTGTGGGCCAGTTCGTCACCGATGGACGTGGGGGTGACACCGCGCGCCTGGCGCAGGAACAGGGGTCGGCCGAGCTGGCGTTCCAGCGTCCGGATCTGTGAGGTGACGGCGGGCTGCGAGAGTCCGAGCAGGGCGGCGGCCCGGGTGAAGGAACCCGCCCGGTGCACGGTCACGAAGGTGCGCAGCAGAGCCAGGTCCATCGTGCGCCTCCTCCGGTCCCCGTGGTGATCGGACGGCCCACTATAAATATGTCGATAGGTCGCTGTCGCTACGGTGATTGGACACCGACACAGGGTCAACTAGCCTTGGTCGCGCGGTTCTTCGCGCGTTGAACCGCGACCGGCGGTCCGAGCCACGAGGGGGGAGGCTCGGGCCGTCCGCTCCGTCCAGGGCCCTACGGACGTACGTGTATGGGGCGCGGCGCGGGCCCGGCGCCGTCGCGCCGGGCCAGGGAACGCAGCTGTCAGTCGGCCAGGTGGTCCAGGGCGCGCAGGATGTCCCGTACCAGGTCATCGGGGTCCTCGATGCCGACGGAGAGCCGGATGAAACCCTCCGGAACGGGGTCCCCGCCCCAGCGGCGACGGCGTTCCGCGGTGGAGCGGACCCCGCCGAAACTGGTGGCGTCGTCGACCAGGGTCAGCGCGCCGAGAAAGCGCTCGGCGTGCTCACGGGACGGCAGGGTGAAGGACACCACACAGCCGAAGCGCCGCATCTGACGGGCGGCGACGGGGTGCGCGGGATCGTCGGGCAGGCCCGGATAGCGCAGCCCGGACACCTCGGGCCGGGTCCGCAGCGCTTCGGCGACCGTGAGCGCGGTCGTGCACTGCCGGTCCGCGCGGAGCTGGAGCGTGGCCAGCGAACGGTGCGCCAGCCAGGCCTCCATGGGGCCGGGGATCGCACCGATGATCTTGCGCCAGCGGCGTACGGCGGTGGCGGTCGCGCTGTCACGGCACGAGACATAGCCGAGCAGGACATCGCCGTGCCCGGTCAGCTGCTTGGTGGCGCTGGCCACGGAGAAGTCCGCGCCGAGCTCCAGCGGGCGCTGGCCCAGTGGGGTCGCCAGGGTGTTGTCGACGGCGACCAGGGTGCCCTGGGCGTGCGCGGTGTCGATCATCCGGCGCAGATCGCAGACGTCGAGCCCGGGGTTCGACGGCGTCTCGATCCAGAGCAGCCGTGCCCCGTCGAGGACATCGAGCTGGGCGTCCCCGGCGGTCGGCGCGGTCCGCACCTCGATGCCGTACGCGGTGAGCTGTTCCCGGACGAGCGGCAGGACCTGGTAGCCGTCGGCGGGCAGGACCACGGTGTCCCCCGCGCGCAGCTGGGAGAAGAGGGTCGCCGAGATCGCGGCCATGCCCGAGGCGAACACCAGCGTCTCGGCGGGCCCGCCGTCCGCGCTCTCCCCCGCGGTCGCGGCGTCCGGGCCGGGTTGGCCGGCCACCCCGAAGGGGGCCTCCAGCTCGCTGATGGCCCGCTCCAGCAGGGTCCAGGTGGGGTTCTCGTCCCGTCCGTAGCGGTACGGGCCCGTCGCGTCGCCCGGCAGATGGAAGTGCGCGGCGAACACGGGCCCGGGGAGCGCGGGCTCATGCTTCACGGGGTCCGGCAGCCCGGCCCGTACCGCGCGTGTGCCGTCCCCGGCCGGGACCTGTCCCGTACCGCCCGCCGCGTCCCGGGCCGGAGTCCGTCCCGTACCGTCCGCTGCCATCCCGAACCGCCTTCCTCGCTGTACTGCGGCGTTCCACCGCCCGGGTAGCCGCCGTGAGCGGGTTCCCGCCCGCGGTCCCGGGCGCCGCCGGACACGGCACGCGTCCGCCGACGCCTCCGCCACCAGGGTCGGTCATGTCGGGGCGGGACGGGACGGCGGGGGTGGTGGCACCCCGCCGGACGCACGGCCGGGCCGGACGGGCCGGGGTCAGCTCTTGTCGTCGGGCAGGACGACGTTCAGCGCCCAGGACACGATGGAGATGATCAGCGCACCGAGCACGGCGGTCCAGAAGCCCTCGACATGGAAGCCGACGTCCAGCAGGTCGGCGACCCAGGAGGTGAGCAGCAGCATCAGGGCGTTCACGATCAGTGTGATCAGCCCGAGGGTGAGAATGAACAGGGGGAAGGTCAGGATCTGCACCACAGGCTTGACGAGGATGTTCACCAGGCCGAAGATCAGCGCGACGACGATCAGCGTGAGCGCCCTGGCGCCCGTGCTGTCGCCGGTGAGGGTGATCTTGTCCAGCAGCCAGATCGCGACGGCCAGGGCCCCCGCGTTGGCGATCGTCTTGACCAGAAAATTCATCATGTGTCTGATCGTGACAGACGCGCCCGGCGGTTGACCCGGCGCGGAGGAGAACGCGGGCATCGCGGGGGCGGCTCCCGGAGCGGACAAGGACGGACAGAGGACCATGAAGGCATTCCGGCTGGAAGAGCTGGAGATCGAGCGGGCCACGAACGACGGGGCGTATCTCCAGTTCCTGCGCGAGCGGAACATGTCGGTCGGCCTCTACGCGCTGGACGCGGGTGCGGCCGATCCGCAGCAGCCGCACGGCCAGGACGAGGTGTACTTCGTGGTGAGCGGACGGGCGTCGATCACCGTGGGGATGGAGACGACCCTGGTGGCCCGGGGCAGCGTGGTCTACGTACCGGCGGGGGTCCCGCACAAGTTCCACCACATCACCGAGGACCTGCGGGTGATGGTGGTCTTCTCCCCACCGGAAGGCTGAGCTCCGTTCTCGGGGTTCCGTCAGGGTGCGGTCAGGGGAGGACAAGGGCTCCGCGGCGTCCGCCCGGCGCTCACGCGTCCTAGCATCGAAGGCACGTACCAGGGGACCCGTCCCTCCCGGGACGCCCGTCCGCACCGGTCGTGCGGCGGCCGGGCGGGCCGGACACCGGGTCCCGACCGGGTACGGGCCGGGTACGGGCCGGTGCGGCGCTGCCGAAGGACGGCGCGCGAAGTGGAAGGACAGGACTGTGCGGGAGATCTTCGCGGGCATGCCGTGGTGGGTGAAATGGGTCGTGGTGCCGGTCGTCGCGCTGTTCGTGTTCGGCGGACTGATCGTCGGGGTGCTCTCGGTCCTCGTCGGCCTGCTCTTCAAGGCGCTGGCGCTGGTCGCGGCCGTGGCCGGGCTGATCTACGTCGTGCGGAAGTTCACGGCGTCGACATCCGCACGGAGCGGTTGGTAGGCCGCGGCGGTCGGTAGTCCTGGCGGTTCGGTAGTCCTGGCGGTTCGGTGGTCAGGGCGGCTCGGTAGCACGGGCGGCTCGGTGAACAGGGCCGCTGGTGGCCCGCGGTGGCCATAGTCCGGGGCGGCAGGTCAGGCCCGGGCCACAGGTGGGCCGGGGCGGCAGGCATGCCTGGGCCACAGGTGGGCCGGGGTGCTCGGGGGTCCGGGACCGCTCGTCGGCCGGACCGGAATCGGGCGGGACGGCCGGACACGCCGGTACGCGCCGGTGGCCGTGGTCCCCCGGCAGAGGGAAGTTTGCCCTCCGGGGAGGATAGTCCGGATCGGACGACTAGAGTCCGGTTGGACCTCCAATCGCCACGGGAGTGTGCCTTGGCCCCGGTTGATCCAGCTCCGACCCTGATCGGCTCCGTCCAGCGTGCCCTGCGATTGCTGGAGGCGGCGGCCGGGCATCCGGGCGGCGCGCCCGCCAAGCAACTGGCGCGCGAGGCCGAGGTCGCGCTCCCCACCGCGTACCACCTGCTGCGCACGCTCGCCCATGAGGGCTATGTCCGCCGGGACCGCGGGGTCTATCTGCTGGCGGAGGCGGCCGAGAGGCTGGGCGGTGCGGCGGTTCAGCAGAATCGTCGCGGCATGATCAACGACGCGCTCGCGTACTGCCGTGACACCCTCGGCGCGCCCGTGTACCTCGCGGTGTACCGCGAAGGGGAGATCGAGATCGTCGCGGTGGCCGACACCCCCGCGCATCCCGCGGTCGAGGAGTGGGCCGACTTCCGGGAGACGGGGCACGCCCACGCGATCGGCCAATGCCTGCTGTCACAGCTCGGGGAGAAGGCGCGCCGCGATCATCTGGACCGGCATCCGATCCAGTACGTGACGCCGTACTCGGTGCGCAGCGAGGACGCCTTTCTGCGACGGCTGGCCGCGGTCGACCGGATGCAACCGGTTCTGGAGCATCAGGAGTACGCGCTAGGCACGGTGTGCGCGGCGATTCCGCTCATGGCCGGGAACACCGCGATGGCCATCGGATTCTCGCTGCCGACGCATCAAGAGGAACGATTGCTTCCGACGCTGGCACGATTGGAGCGGGAGGTCGGAAAGCTACTAGGGACACTCGGTTTCTCTATCAGCATCTGAAAACTCACTCCTTGTGATCTGTCGTGTACGTTAAGCAAGATGCCATCAGTGTCAGGGGGATGATTCCTGGCCAAGTCGACGCCACACGACGGGGTAGCCAATGCGCGAGTCGGTACAGGCAGAGGTCATGATGAGCTTTCTCGTGTCCGAGGAGCTCGCGTTCCGCATTCCCGTGGAGCTCGGCTACGAGGCCGCTGATCCGTATGCCGTGCAGCTCACTTTCCATCTTCCCGGTGACGCTCCCGTGAGTTGGACGTTCGGACGGGAACTGCTGGTCGACGGGGTGGCGGGACCCTGCGGGGACGGGGATGTGCATATCGCGCCGGATGATCCGGAGTTGCTGAGCGATGTCCTCATCACCCTTCAGGTCGGCACGGAGCAGGCCGTGTTCCGGGCCGGGGTCGCTCCCCTGATCGCCTTCCTGGACCGTACGGACAAGCTCGTTCCGCTGGGTCAGGAGCGGTCGATGGCCGGATTCGACTCCCTGTTGGACCAGGCGCTGGACCGGATTCTGGCGGAGGAACAGAGCGCGGGCTGACGTCCCGGGCGGGTCGTCAACCGTGAAGTGGTCCGCTCCGGAGGTTTACGCCCGCCGTTCCTGTTGCCGAACGCGGTCCCGGTGCGCGGCCGGCCGGGGCGGCGCGGTGGTGCGGCGGGGTGGTGCGGCGGGTCACTTCTTGCGGCGGCGGCCGCGCCCCGTGGGGGACGGAACGGTCCGTGCGGGAAGGGGCGTCGGAGGCTCCCGGTCCGCGGAGACGACCAGCGCCGCCAGGGCCGTCGTCACCGGGACCGACGCGACCAGCCCGATGGAGCCGACCAGCGTCCGTACGATCTCCTCGGCCACCAACTCGCTGTTGGCGACGGTACCGACCCCGCTCTGCGCGATCGAGAACAGCAGCAGCAGCGGCAGCGCGGCGCCCGCGTACGCCAGGACGAGCGTGTTGACGACCGACGCGATGTGATCCCGGCCGATCCGGATGCCCGCGAGGTACAGCGCCCGGCGGCTCATCGTCGGATCGGCCTGACGCAGCTCCCACACCGCCGAGGTCTGGGTGACCGTGACATCGTCGAGGACACCGAGCGACCCGATGATCACCCCCGCCAGCAGCAGCCCGCTCATGTCGATCGACGGATACAGGCCGTGGATGAGCCCCGTGTTGTCGTCGGTGTCGCCCGAGAGCGCGGCCCATCCGATGAACAGCGACCCCAGCAGCCCGATCAGCAGCAGCGACACCAGGGTGCCGAGAACGGCCACCGAGGTCCGGGCGGTCAGGCCATGGCACATATAGAGCGCGATGAGCATGATCGCGCTGGCCCCGACCACCGCCACCACCAGCGGGTTCGAGCCCTGGAGGATCGCGGGCAGGATGAAGAACGTCAGCACGAGGAAGCTCACGGCGAGCGCGATCAGCGCCATCAGTCCGCGCAGCCGGCCGACCGCGACCACCGCGAGCGCGAACAGCCCGGCGAGCAGGGCCATCGGCAGCCGCCGGTTCACATCGGTCACCGAGTACTGGAGGTCCTGGGGCGCGTCGGGGGCGTACGCGACGATCACCTGCTGCCCCGAGGTCAGCTTCCGGGTCGCGTCCGGCTGCACGATCTCCGTGAACGTCCGGCCCTTGTCGGGGCCCGTGGTCACCTCGACCGTCGCCTTGCCGCAGTCGCCGGTCGCCCGCTGCTGCGCCGAACTGCCCTCGGCCGTCGAGGTGTCACCGGTCGGCGGGACCGCGCCCACGTTCACCGACTTGCAGTCGACCCGGTCGACCTTGGTGACGGTCGCCTGTTGGGTCTGCCGGTCGAAACCCACACCCGTGCGCTCATGTCCGGGCGTCCCCCCGGGCCACAGCACCGCGAGACCCACCACCACGGCCGCCGCGAAGGGGATGAGCACCGCCGCGATGATCCGGCGCAGCCGCGCGGACACGGGAGCCGCCGGACCGTGCGAGTGGGAGTGACCGTGCCCGCCGTGCCCATGACCACCGTGACCGTGCCCCCCGTGCCCGGCCCCCGTCCCGCCGTGCCCGGGTCCGCCGTGCTCCGGTGCGCTGTGCTGCGGGGAGCCGTGCCCGGGACCGGACCGGCCGCCGCCCGGGCCTCCGTACCCGGCGGGCCCCTGGTCGCCCGGTCCGTGTCCGCCGGGTCCGGCGCCCGGCGGATGCCCGTGTTCCGGGGCGTACGGGGGTGACCCATGTGCCGCTCCGGGGAACGGCGTCCGGGGCGGACCGGGGGGCGGGACGGGGGGCTGCGGCGTCGTGGTCACCGCCCGATCATCGCAAGAACGACCGGGGCCCACTGTTCAGCACGCCAGATATGACGCTAGCGTGGAGGCACCTTTGTACACGCGGGAGCTCGGAGCACCGGGCTGAGAGGGCGCTGACCTCCGCTGACGGACGTACTCGACGCATTCGGCGTACGAGCGGTCCGGCGGAGAACGGCTGCGTCGACCGCTGAACCTGTTACCGGGTAATGCCGGCGTAGGGAGTAGGTCTCATGACCATCAAGGACGTACGCACGCCTGCCGTGAACGCGGAACGCGAGACGGACGGCGCGCGGGTCCCCACCGACGAACCCGGGCCGACGGCACAGACCGACGCCCCCTCGACGGCCGGGCGGTCCACGGAAGCCGAGCAGTTCGCCGGACCCGAGCGGTCCGCCGGGAACGGCCCCACCACGGGTACCGGTACCGGTCCGGACACGGAGACCACCGGTCCTGCCGACGCCGACGGCCGGGGTGACGGCACCGAGCCGGACAGCGCCGGTCCGGACAGCGCCGGTCCGGACAGCGCCGGGCCGGACGGCACCGGGCCGACCATCGGCTGGCACAAGGGGTACGTCGAGGGTTCCCGCCCCGATCTGCGCGTACCGGTCCGGCGGGTCCACCTCACCAACGGCAAGGCCGTCACGCTGTACGACACCTCCGGCCCGTACACCGATCCGCACGCCGACACCGATGTCCGCCGGGGGCTGGCGCCGCTGCGCGAGAACTGGATCATCGCCCGCGGTGACACCGAGGAGTACGCGGGACGGCCGGTGCGGCCCGAGGACGACGGGATCAAGCACACCTCGCCGCGCGGCGGACTCCGCAATCTGGACGCGGTGTTCCCGGGGCGGCCCCGCCAGCCGCGCAGGGGCCGGGACGGGCAGCCCGTCACCCAGCTCGCGTACGCGCGCCGCGGTGAGATCACCCCGGAGATGGAGTTCGTGGCGGTCCGGGAGAACGTCGAACCCGAGGTCGTCCGCGCGGAGATCGCCGCCGGGCGGGCCGTGCTGCCCGCCAACGTCAACCACCCCGAGATCGAGCCGATGATCATCGGCAAGCGGTTCCTCGTGAAGGTCAACGCCAACATCGGGAACTCCGCGGTGACCTCCTCCATCGAGGAGGAGGTGGACAAGATGACCTGGGCGACCCACTGGGGCGCCGACACCGTCATGGACCTCTCCACCGGCCGCAACATCCACACCACCCGTGAATGGGTGCTCCGCAACTCCCCCGTGCCGATCGGAACGGTGCCGCTCTACCAGGCGTTGGAGAAGGTGGACGGCAAGGCCGAGGAACTGAACTGGGAGATCTACAAGGACACGGTCATCGAGCAGGCCGAGCAGGGTGTGGACTACATGACCGTCCACGCGGGGGTCCGGCTCCCTTACGTCCCGCTCACGGCCCGCCGCAAGACCGGGATCGTCTCGCGCGGTGGCTCCATCATGGCGGCGTGGTGCCTGGCCCACCATCAGGAGTCCTTCCTGTACGAGAACTTCGAGGAGCTGTGCGAGATCCTCGCCGCGTACGACGTCACGTACTCGCTGGGGGACGGGCTGCGCCCCGGCTCCATCGCGGACGCCAACGACGACGCGCAGTTCGCGGAGTTGCGCACCCTCGGGGAACTCAACCGGATCGCGAAGCGTTTTCACGTACAGACCATGATCGAGGGCCCCGGTCATGTCCCGATGCACAAGATCAAGGAGAACATCGACCTCCAGCAGGAGATCTGCGAGGAGGCGCCGTTCTACACCCTCGGCCCCCTGACCACCGATATCGCCCCCGCCTACGACCACATCACCTCGGGCATCGGCGCCGCCATGATCGCCTGGTGGGGCACGGCGATGCTCTGCTACGTCACGCCCAAGGAGCATCTGGGCCTGCCCAACCGGGACGACGTCAAGACCGGTGTCATCACCTACAAGATCGCCGCGCATGCCGCCGACCTCGCCAAGGGCCACCCGGGTGCGCAGGAGTGGGACGACGCGCTGTCGGACGCCCGCTTCGAGTTCCGCTGGGAGGACCAGTTCAATCTGGCGCTCGACCCCGACACCGCACGTGCCTTCCATGACGAGACGCTGCCCGCGGAGCCCGCGAAGACCGCGCACTTCTGTTCCATGTGCGGCCCGAAGTTCTGCTCCATGAAGATCAGCCACAGCATCACGGAACGGTTCGGCGGCGCGGGTGAGGACGGGGCCTCGTTGGACGAGGTCACCGAGGGCATGCTCCAGAAGTCCAAGGAGTTCGCCGCCGGCGGGAACCGGGTGTATCTGCCGATGGCCGACTGACCCCGGCCCCGCCTGCGGGCGGACACGCGGTGAGGACCCCGTGGACCTTCCTGGTCCGCGAAGCCGTCCACGGGCCTCACCGCGCACCGGCTGACGTGCCGCTTCACCTCCCCGGCCGAGGTTGCCCCGCGCACCGGCTGACGTGCGGCTTCACGTACCGGATGCCGTGCCGCCCGCCCCGCGTACCTGTGAGGTGGAGCGGCACGTACCGGCTACTCCGGCTTGTGCTCCGGGCCGCCGAAGTCCGGGCTGGAGAAGTCCGGACTTGAGTAACTGGGCCGGGGCCCCGCCGCGGGGCCCCCGTCCGGGCTGCTGAACCCCGGCCGGTGATAGCCGAGAGGGGGCATCCGGCCGGTCGTCGCCTCGGACCTCCGGCCGCCGCCTGTACCCGCCGGGTCACCGTCCACACCGGTGATGGGGCCGGTCGCCGGGACGTTGGCCAGGGCCTCCTGGAGGAACGGCGTGATGCCGCGTGCCAGCAGTGCCTCGCGCCAGGCCGCGCGGGCGAGCTCGACCTGCTGGTCCAGCTCGCCGCGGGGCCCCGCGCGCAGCGCGGTGGCGTTGTTGCGCAGGGCGGCGATCAGCAGACCGGCCGCGGCGGCGAGGATCGCCGCTGCGGTGATCGCGCCGAAGACCCAGCCCGTGGTGAGCAAGGTCCGGCCGATCGCCAGGTCCGGGGAGAGGGCCCGCAGCACATAGCCGACGAGCAGGAAGATCACGGCCGCCGCACCGGCGAGTACCGGCGCGAGCGCCGCGACGACGGCGAGGACCCCGGCGCCCGCGGGCTCCGGCACCTCGCCCATCGTGTCCGCGAGCCCCGCCGTGCGCGGCCCGGACGCGGACCCGGTACCGGACGATCCGGACCCGGTCGGCCCGGACGCGGCCTCGTGGGCCTCTTCGCGGATCTTGACATAGGCGTCGTACTCGTCGGCGGCGGCGTCGGTGATCAGGGCGCCCGCGTTCAGCGCCAGGGTGCGCAGCTGCTCGGTGTTCAACCGGCCTTCGGCCGCGGCGAGTTCCGGACGGGCGGAGCGCAGCGCCGCGTCCAGGACGCGCTCGTACTCGGTGCGGTCCTCACTCGACAGATGTTGCGGAACGCTGTTCATGTGCATCCCCCGATGCTCCGTAGGACGTGTGGCTCACATGGTTGAGAGCCGTCGGGCAGAAACGGAGGGGAGCCTGCTACGGATAGTGCGATGGTAGAGCCGCCACGGCTCAAGGTGACAGAGAAATAGCGAAAATCGGCCCCGGGGCCCCGGGCCGTGTCCGGCGATTCCCGCCGGGCCCGCGACGCCCGGCACCGCGCCGGACCCCGCCGCGCTGCCGGGCATGCCCGGGTACGTCCGGTACGAGGGCGGCCCTCCGCCGTGCGACGCACGGCGCCGGACGCCGCGGGCCGGCCCGACGCGAAGAGCCGGGCACGGCCTGGGGCCCGCCGCCGCCGCGGCTGTCCGCGGAACGGTTCAGTCGTGCAGGGGGAGTTGCTGGACCAGCAGCTTTCCGGCCATGGTCACTCCGCCGTCCATCGCGATCGCGAGTCCGTCGGCGTAGACGTGCGGGCCGTCCACGACCGGCCCCTGGCTGTCGTCCCCGTCCTCGGAGCCGACCTCGCCCAGCAGATACGGGATGGGGCTGTGACCGTGGACGATACGGGAACCGCCGTAGACGGAGAGGAGTTCCCGGGCGGCCCGGGGGCCCGATTCGTCGCGGAAGGCGAAGCGTTTGGTGAACTTCCGGAAGAGGTCCCAGCATTCGTCGGCGTCGTTGCGCGTCAGGGTCTCGCGGACCGTGTCGTTGACGGCTTCGATGGAGTCGCCGTAGTCGAGGTACGCGGTGGTGTCGGAGTGGACGAGGAGGTGGTCGTCCTCGTGCTCCATCGCGTCGAGCCGGGACATCCACTGGAGGTGGTGGTCCTGGAGCCGGTCCATGTCGGCCTTCTGGCCGCCGTTGAGCAGCCAGGCCGCCTGGAAGGTGGCGGTGCCCGCGCCGGAGTTGACCGGGGTGTCCCCGAAGCGGCGGGCGCCGATCAGCAGCAGCTCGTGGTTGCCCATCAGGGCCTTGCAGTAGCCCCCGGCGGCGGCGGCCTCGGCGGACAGCCGCATCACCAGGTCGATCACGCCGATCCCGTCGGGGCCCCGGTCGGTGAAGTCACCGAGGAACCAGAGGCGGGCGTTGCCGGCCGACCAGTTGCCGTCGGCGTCGATCAGGCCCTTGGCGTGCAGCGCGGCGATCAGCTCGTCCAGATAGCCGTGCACGTCCCCCACGACGAAGAGCGGACCGAGCCCTTCCGGCTCCCGGGCGGCGGCGGCCGGGGCGGGGGCCACCGGCGCCTGGAGGGTGTCCCCGCGCTTGATCACCGGGAGGTCGCGCTGGGTCGGGGTGTAGCCCTCCGGCTCCTGGCCCTCGTCGTAGGGCGGCACGCTGTCCCGCGGCGGCGACATGGAACCGACGGGCGCCGAGCTGACGCGCGTCGAGCCGATCGGCGTCTCGCTGACGGGTTCCGGGCCGATGGGCGGCGTCGAGCCGACCGCGTGGCCGACCGGCCCGTCGGGCGTCCCCGGCCCGGGGCGCGGCTCGGCGGGAAGGCCCATCACGTCCATGACCGGTGCCGTGCCCATGACGGTGACCGGGGGCGGGCCGGGTGGCGGACCCGGTTCGCCGGGTGCGGGGTACGGGGCGCCGCCCACCCGCGCGGGTGGGCCGTCGGTCCCGCCCGGCGGGTAGGGCGGCGGACCGGAGCGCGGTGCGCCCGCCGGTGCCTGGCCCTGATGGGCGTCCTGCTGTGGATCGTCGTGCCGGGACGGCTGTTCCGTACGCGGATCGATCCGGGGATCGGGCCGCGTGGCGGGCTGTCCGGGATCTACGGGACCCGCTTCGTGCACATAGGCCGGCACGCGGAAATCGCGCACTGTCGGCGTTCGCACGACGGGTCCCTGACCTGCCCCCTGAGTCATCGACCCCTCCACCACCTTGCGCCGCAACTGCACCGGAACGGACTGCCTGGTCGCAGCGGCCCGCGGTGTCGTCCGCCCATCATAGGAATGCGGATCGCGCTGTGTGATGACCCAGGGGTGGTGAATCGGAACAGGGGCCCGGTTCACCGCGCATTTCTCCCGAATTGGGCGGCGGCCGGGGACCCGTTCATCGCCGGCTAGCCGCTCCGGGGCGACCGGGGCGGGCTGACGGTCGTCCGCGGATGGCGCCGTTCGGAGGAGGTGCGCACGATCAGTTCGGTCGGTATCACCTGCTCGACCGGCTGGTCCGACTGCACCCCCTCGATGGCGTCGATCAGCAGTTGCACGACGGCGGTGCCGATCCGGCGCGGTTTGAGGGACAGGGTGGTGATGGGCGGCTCGGTGGTGGCGTAGACGGTCGACTCGGAGCAGCAGACGAGGAGCAGATCGTCCGGGACCCGCAGTCCGTAGCGGCGGGCGGCGGCCAGCAGGTCGGTGCCGTTCGGGTCGAAGAGACCGTAGACGGCGTCGGGCCGGTCGGGCCTCGCGAGCAGCCGGTCGGCGGCGACGGCTCCCGCGCAGGGGTCGTGCGCGGGGTACGCCTCGTACACCGGGTCCTGGCCCACCCGTTCGCACCAGCGCAGATACGCCGTTGTCGACAGATGGGTGTACGTATCGGTCGTGGTGCCGGTGAGCAGTCCGATCCGGCGGGCGCCGGCCGCCGCGAGATGGTCGAGGATGCCGAGGACGGCGGCCTCGTGGTCGTTGTCCACCCACGCGGTGACCGGCAGCGAACCGGCCGGGCGGCCGTCCGAGACGACGGGCAGGCCCTGGCGGACCAGTTCGGTGACGACGGGGTCCTTGTCCGAGGGGTCGATCACCACGGTGCCGTCGAGGGCGACGTTCGACCAGACGTCCACGGGGCTGCGGCGGGAGGTCGCGGGCAGGATGACCAGGGCGTATCCACGGGCGAGCGCGGCGGAGGTGGCGGCTCTGGCCATCTCCGCGAAGTACGCGAACTCCGTGAAGGTGAAGGGTTCGTCCCCGTAGGTCGTCACGGTGAGTCCGATGAGGCCGGACTTCCCGGTACGCAGGGTGCGGGCGGCGGCGGAGGGCCGGTAGCCCAGCCGGTCCGCCACCTCGCGGACATGTCGTCGGGTGGCGTCCGGTAACCGGCCCTTGCCGTTGAGGGCGTCGGAGACCGTCGTGATGGAGACACCGGCGGCGGCGGCAACATCTCTGATACCCGCTCGGCCTGGCCGACCGCCTCGGCGGGGGGTGTCCGCCCGGCTCACCTGGTGCTTCCCTGCTGCTGTCATGGCGTGCCGATAGTAGGGCGCCGCGGGTGGGGTGGGTCGGACGCATATTCATACGTTGACAGGAACGTTTCTGCATGGCCGTGCGGGGTGAAGTCGCTTAAAACCGAGGGCTGTTGTGGCTTCCGCCAGTGAATGGGTGCGTCCGGGTGGGGGTGGGCCTGGTGAAGGAGTCATGTCTCGAAGAGGTCTCAACTCACCTTCACGGGGGATGCGCGCCACGGAGTGAGCCAGGGGTGCGAGGACACGACCCGCGCGCCCCCCGCCCGGGCGGGCGGAGCGCTCCGGGCGTGAGGGTGACCCGTGGGCGCCGGTGGAACCGGGGCGGACGGGCGGGGCGCGCGGCGGGGCGGCCGGCCGTGGGACAGGGGTGTCGCGGTGGTGCGGCGGGGGTGGAGCCTTGTAGCGGGACGGGTGGGTGGGGAATCCTCTGAGGGTATGGAGTATTGAACGAGTCGCTAGGAGGACCGTGGTGAGCGAGCAGAATCCCAGGCTTCGTGCCGAACTGGCCGCCGTACCCGCGTACACGCCCGGGAAGCCCGCGTCCGCCGACGGCCCGGTGGCCTACAAGCTTTCCTCGAACGAGAACCCGTACCCGCCGCTCCCCGGGGTGCTGGAGCGGGTCGTGGCCGCGTCGGGCGCCTTCAACCGCTACCCGGACATGGCGTGCACGGTGCTGCTGAACGAGCTGGCCGACCGGTTCGCCGTGCCGGTGAGCCATCTGGCGACCGGTACCGGCTCGGTCGGTGTCGCCCAGCAGCTGCTCCAGGCGACGTCGGGTCCGGGCGACGAGGTGATCTACGCCTGGCGGTCCTTCGAGGCGTACCCGATCATCACGCAGATCAGCGGGGCGACCTCGGTACGGGTGCCGCTGACCTCGGGTGATGTGCACGATCTGGACGCGATGGCCGACGCGATCACCGAGCGGACCCGGCTGATCTTCGTGTGCAACCCGAACAACCCGACCGGGACGGTGGTCCGCCGGGCCGAGCTGGAGCGCTTCCTGGACCGGGTGCCGGGGGATGTGCTGGTGGTGCTGGACGAGGCGTACCGGGAGTTCGTCCGGGACCCGGAGGTGCCGGACGGGGCGCAGGTCTACCGGGACCGGCCGAACGTCTGTGTGCTGCGGACCTTCTCCAAGGCGTACGGCCTGGCGGGGCTGCGGGTCGGGTTCGCGATCGCCCATGAGCCGGTGGCCGCCGCGCTGCGCAAGACGGCGGTGCCGTTCGGGGTGAGCCAGCTCGCGCAGGACGCGGCGGTGGCGTCGCTGCGCGCGGAGGACGAACTGCTGGGCCGGGTCGGCTCGCTGGTCGCGGAGCGCTCGCGGGTGGTCGCGGCGCTGACGGACCAGGGCTGGACGGTGCCGGAGACCCACGCCAACTTCGTGTGGCTGCGGCTCGGGGACCGTACGAGTGACTTCGCGGCGGCATGCGAGCGGGCCGGTGCGGTGGTCCGGCCGTTCGCGGGGGAGGGCGTGCGGATCTCGATCGGCGAGACCGAGGGGAACGACATCTTCGTGCGGGCCGCCGAGGCGTTCCGCAAGGAGCTGTGACGCCCGTCATGTAGGAGATGAGCGCCCTCTCATACAAGGCCCCCGACGACCGGCACCTTCGGTTCGGGGGCCTTCGTCGTGCCCGGCCATGGTTCCCACGGTCACCCGCGTGCGCTGCCTCCGTTAAGGGGGACCCCCGTGCGATGGGTCGCAACCGGTAGGACATAATGCTTGTGAATGTGAACGCGTTCACAAGCGCGCCCGGAAGATCCTGTTATGCGGGAGATCAAAGGGGCAAACTGCCGCTGTGAACACGGCACGTAAGGAGAAGGAGACGTGGACCTCGCTCTGGCGCCGGAGACCCTGGCGCGATGGCAGTTCGGCATCACTACCGTCTACCACTTTCTGTTCGTCCCACTGACGATCTCCCTGGCGGCCCTCACCGCCGGACTACAGACGGCTTGGGTGCGCACGGGGAAGGAGAAGTACCTCCGGGCCACCAAGTTCTGGGGCAAGCTCTTCCTGATCAACATCGCCATGGGTGTCGTCACCGGCATCGTCCAGGAGTTCCAGTTCGGGATGAACTGGTCCGACTACTCGCGGTTCGTCGGTGATGTCTTCGGAGCGCCGCTCGCCTTCGAGGCGCTGATCGCCTTCTTCTTCGAGTCGACCTTCATCGGGCTGTGGATCTTCGGCTGGGACAAGCTGCCGAAGAAGATCCATCTCGCCTGTATCTGGATGGTCGCCATCGGCACCATCCTCTCCGCGTACTTCATCCTCGCCGCGAACTCCTGGATGCAGCACCCGGTGGGCTACCGCATCAACGAGGCGGTCGGCCGCGCGGAACTGACCGACTTCTGGGCCGTCCTCAGCCAGAACACCACGCTCACCCAGGTCGCCCACACCCTGACCGCCGCCTTCCTCACCGGTGGCGCGTTCATGGTCGGCGTCTCCGCCTTCCACCTGGTCAAGAAGAAGCACATCCCGGTGATGAAGACCTCGCTGCGGCTCGGTCTGATCACCGTCGCCGTCGCCGGACTGCTCACCGCCGTCAGCGGTGACCGGCTCGCCAAGGTGATGTTCGAGCAGCAGCCCATGAAGATGGCCGCCGCCGAGGCCCTCTGGGACGGACAGACGAACGCGCCCTTCTCCCTCTTCGCCTACGGGGATGTGGACAAGGGCCACAACACCGTCGCCATCGAGATCCCCGGGATACTGTCCTTCCTCGCCCATGACGACTTCGACTCCTTCGTCCCCGGCATCAACGACGTCAACGCCGCCGAGCAGGCCGAGCACGGGCCCGGCGACTACCGGCCCAACATCCCCGTGGCGTTCTGGTCCTTCCGCTGGATGATCGGCTTCGGGATGGCGTCCTTCGGTATCGGGCTGCTGGGACTGTGGCTGACCCGCAAGAAGTTCCTGCTCCCCGCGCATATGAGGGTCGGCGAGGACGAGATGCCGAACCTCGTGCTCTTCCGGAACAAGGCCATCAGCCCCCGGTTCACCCGCTGGTACTGGCTGCTCGCCGCCTGGACGATGGCCTTCCCGCTGATCGCCAACTCCTGGGGCTGGATCTTCACCGAGACGGGCCGTCAGCCCTGGGTCGTCTACGGCGTCCTGGAGACCCGGCAGGGGGTCTCCCCCGGGACCAGCCAGGGCGAGGTCATCACCTCGATGATCGTGTTCACCACCCTCTACGCGATCCTCGCCGTGATCGAGGTCAAGCTGCTCGCCAAGTACATCAAGGGCGGGCCGCCCGAACTGACCGAGGCGGACCTCAACCCGCCGACCAGGATCGGCGGCAACGACCGCGATCCCGACCGGCCGATGGCCTTCTCGTACTGACGGCCTTCTCGTACCGAGGGAAAGGAACTGAGGCATGCAACTCCACGATGTCTGGTTCGTGCTCATCGCGGTCCTGTGGATCGGCTACTTCTTCCTGGAGGGCTTCGACTTCGGGGTCGGTGTCCTGACCAAGCTGCTCGCCCGCAACCGGCCCGAGAAGCGGGTACTGATCAATACGATCGGCCCGGTCTGGGACGGCAACGAGGTCTGGCTGCTCAGTGCCGGCGGCGCCACCTTCGCCGCCTTCCCCGAGTGGTACGCCACCCTCTTCTCCGGGTTCTACCTTCCGCTGCTGCTGATCCTGGTCAGTCTGATCGTGCGCGGGGTCGCCTTCGAGTACCGCGCCAAGCGGCCCGAGGAGAAGTGGCAGCGCAACTGGGAGAACGCCATCTTCTGGTGCTCCCTGCTGCCCGCCTTCCTCTGGGGTGTCGCCTTCGGCAACATCGTGCGGGGCGTGAAGATCGACCAGGACTTCGAGTACGTGGGCAACGTCTGGGATCTGCTCAACGTCTACGCGCTCCTGGGCGGGCTGGTCACCCTGACGCTGTTCACCTTCCACGGAGCGGTGTTCGTCGCCCTCAAGACGGTGGGTGACATCCGGGTCCGGGCCCGCAGGCTCGCCACCCGGGTCGGACTGCTGACGGCCGTACTGGCCCTGGGATTCCTGCTCTGGACCCAGTTCGACAAGGGCGACACCGCGAGCCTTGTCGCGATGGTCGTGGCGGTGGCCGCGCTGGTCGCCGCCCTCGGTACCAATCTGGCCGGACGGGAGGGCTGGTCGTTCGCCTTCTCCGGCGTCACGATCATCGCCGCCGTGTCGATGCTCTTCCTGACGCTCTTCCCGAACGTCATGCCCTCCTCGCTCGACCCGGCCTGGAACCTCACGGTCACCAACGCCTCGTCGACGCCCTACACCCTGAAGATCATGACCTGGTGCGCGGGCATCGCGACCCCACTCGTCCTGCTCTACCAGAGCTGGACGTACTGGGTGTTCCGCAAGCGGATCGGCACCCAGCACATCTCCGACCCCGTGCACTGACCCCCTCGGACGGGGCCGGTGTCACCGGCTCCGTCCGCACCCCGCACCGCCTGGGTGTGTTTCATGTGAAACACCCCTGAACCAACCCCGAGGGTGTGTTTCACGTGAAACCGATCGACCCGCGACTGCTCCGGTACACCCGCGCCACCCGCGGTTTCCTGCTGGCCGTGGTGCTGCTGGGGCTGGTCGGTGCGGGGCTGGTCATCGCCCAGGCCACCCTGATCGCCGAGATCGTGGTGGGTGCCTTCCAGGAAGGTCTGTCGGCCGGTGAACTGAGGACCCCGCTGATCGCGCTGGCCGCCGTGGCCGTCGGCCGCGCCGGTGTCTCCTGGCTCACCGAACTCGCGGCCCACCGGGCCAGTGCGGCGGTCAAGTCGGAGCTGCGGGGACGGCTGCTGGAGCGGGCGGGCGCGCTGGGCCCGGGGTGGCTCAGCGGCCAGCGCACGGGATCACTGGTCGCCCTCGCCACCCGGGGCATCGACGCCCTGGACGACTACTTCTCCCGCTATCTCCCCCAGTTGGGGCTCGCGGTGGTCGTACCCGTCGCGGTGCTCGTACGGATCGTCACCGAGGACTGGGTCTCCGCCGCCATCATCGCGGGCACCCTTCCGCTGATCCCGGTCTTCATGATCCTCATCGGCTGGGCGACCCAGGCCCGGATGGACCGTCAGTGGCGGATGCTGTCCCGGCTCTCCGGACACTTCCTCGATGTGGTCGCCGGACTCCCCACGCTCAAGGTCTTCGGCCGGGCCAAGGCCCAGGCCGAGTCGATCCGCCGGATCACCGGCGACTACCGGCGCGCCACCATGCGCACCCTGCGGATCGCCTTCATCTCGTCGTTCGCCCTGGAACTGCTCGCGACCCTGTCGGTCGCGCTCGTCGCCGTCACCATCGGGATGCGGCTGGTCCACGGCGGGATGGACCTCTCCATCGGGCTGATGATCCTGATCCTGGCGCCCGAGGCGTATCTGCCGGTCCGGCAGGTGGGCGCGCAGTACCACGCGGCGGCCGAGGGACTCGCGGCGGCGGAGGAGGTCTTCGAGGTCCTGGAGACCGAGGTCCCCACGAACGGCACGGGTGTCCTTCCCGCCGGTAAGGCGCTCGGACTGAGCTTCGACCAGGTCGGCGTCAGGTACCCGGGACGCGACGACGACGCCGTGTCCGGGGTGTCCTTCGAGGTAGGACCGGGGGAGACCGTCGCACTCGTCGGACCGAGCGGCGCGGGCAAGTCGACCCTGGTCGCCGCCGCCCTGGGCTTCGTACGCCCGCAGCGGGGCCGGGTACGGATCGGCGGGGCGGAGCTCACCGGCATCGCCCGGGAGTCCTGGCACCAGCAGGTGGCATGGGTGCCCCAACGCCCCCATCTGTACGCGGGTTCCGTCGCGGAGAACGTCCGCCTCGCCCGGCCCGACGCCGACGACACCGCCGTCCGCCGGGCCCTCCGCGACGCCGGAGCACTGGAGTTCGTGGACGCGCTGCCCGACGGGGCCGACACCCTGCTCGGGGAGGACGGGACCGGACTGTCCGCCGGACAGCGGCAACGACTCGCCCTCGCGCGGGCCTTCCTCGCGGACCGGCCCGTGCTGCTGCTGGACGAACCCACGGCCGCGCTCGACGGGGACACCGAGGCCGATGTGGTCGAGGCGGTACGGCGACTGGCCGTCGGCCGGACCGTGCTGCTCGTGGTGCACCGCCCGGCGCTGCTGTCCGTGGCCGACCGGGTGGTGACCCTCGCGATGCCCGAGCGGACGGTCCCGGCCCAGGGAGGTACGGCACGCACCGCCGGTACCGCCGGGGTCGCCATCGCCGCGGACCACGGCTCGCGCAGGCGGCCCACCGGCGGCGACCTGATCGCCGAACTGACCGACGACGGCGCGGCCTTCGGTGACGAGCTGTTCCAGTCGGAGCGCGACCAGGACCGGGACCGCGAGCGGTCCGGCGACCCGTCGCACGCCATGGACCTCGTGGGCGCGCAGGCCCCGGAACGGGACGGGGACACGCCGGTCCGGGACGGACACCCCGGGCCGGACGGCCGTACCGGGACCGGGTCCCGGCAGCGGTCCGCGCTGCGCCGGGTCCGGGACATGGCCGGACCCCGGCGGGGACGGCTCGCCCTGGCCCTGCTGCTCGGCAGCCTCGCCCTCGGCAGCGCGGTCGGCCTGATGGCGACCTCCGGATATCTGATCTCGCGGGCCTCCCAGCAGCCGCCCGTGCTCTATCTGATGATGGCCGTCACGGCCACCCGCACCTTCGGCATCGGACGGGCCTGCTTCCGCTACGCGGAACGGCTGGTCTCGCACGACGCGGTGCTGCGGATGCTCGGCGACACCCGGGTCGCCGTCTACCGGCGCCTCGAACGGCTCGCCCCCGCCGGACTGCGCACCACCCGGCGCGGGGATCTGCTGACCCGGCTGGTGACCGATGTCGACGCCCTCCAGGACTACTGGCTGCGCTGGCTGCTCCCGGCCGGTGCCGCCCTCGCCGTCTCCGCCGGAGCCGTCGGCTTCACCGCCTGGCTGCTGCCCGAGGCCGGTGCCGTGCTCGCCGTGGGACTGCTCGCCGCCGGTGCCGGGGTACCGCTGCTGTCCGGCGCGGTCGCCCGGCGCGCCGAGCGCAGGCTCGCCCCGGCCCGCGGGGTGCTCGCCACCCGGGTCACGGACCTGCTCACCGGAACCGCCGAACTGACCGTCGCGGGCGCCCTGCCCGCCCGTACCGCCGAGGCCAGGAAGGCCGACTCGGTCCTCACCCGGATCGCCTCCCGCGCCGCGTCCGCCACCGCGCTCGGGGACGGGCTGACCGCGCTGGTCTCCGGACTGACCGTCGCGGTGACCGCCCTGGTCGCCGCGCGGGGAGTCGCGGACGGACGGCTGGACGGCGTCGCCATGGCGGTGGTGGTGCTCACCCCGATGGCCGCGTTCGAGGCGGTCATGGGGATGCCGCTCGCCGTCCAGTACCGCCAGCGGGTCCGCAAGAGCGCCGAACGGGTGCAGGAGGTGCTGGACGCGCCCGCACCCGTACGCGAGCCCGCCACCCCCGCCGCCGCGCCCGCCTCGCCGTTCCCGCTGCGGCTGGAAGGACTGCGGGCCCGCTACGAGGGGCAGCGGCGCGACGCGCTCGCCGGCGTCGATCTGACCCTGGACGAAGGGCGACGGATCGCGGTCGTCGGGACCTCCGGCTCCGGGAAGACGACCCTCGCCCAGGTCCTGCTGCGCTTCCTCGACCCGCGTCCCGACGGGACCGGCGGCGCGTACACCCTCGGCGGGGTCGACGCGCACTCGCTCGACGGCGACACCGTGCGGGGGTTCGTGGGGCTGTGCGCCCAGGACGCGCACCTCTTCGACAGCTCCGTCCGCGAGAACCTGCTGCTGGCGCGGCGGGACGCGGACGACACCGAGCTGCGGGACGTACTGGCCCGGGTGCGGATGCTGGAGTGGGCCGACTCGCTGCCCGACGGACTGGACTCGCTCGTCGGGGAGCACGGGGCACGGCTGTCCGGCGGACAGCGGCAGCGGCTCGCGCTGGCACGGGCCCTGCTCGCGGACTTCCCCGTACTGGTGCTGGACGAGCCCGCCGAACACCTCGACCTGCCGACCGCCGACGCCCTGACCGCCGACCTGCTGGCGGCCACCGAGGGCCGGACGACGGTACTGATCACCCACCGGCTGGCCGGACTGGAGGAGGTCGACGAGGTGATCGTGCTGGAGGCGGGGCGGATCGTCCAGCGGGGCGCGTTCGACACGCTCACCGCGGTCGAGGGGCCGCTGGCACGGATGCGGGACCGCGAGGGCGCGGCGGATCTGCTGGCGGCGGCGGTGTAGCGCGGGGGCGCCGGACGATCGCCGGACGATCGTCGGGGGCAGCTCGGGGAAGGGTCGGGGAAGGGTCGGGTTTCGGTCGGAAACCGGTGTTATTAGGCTTTGGGTATGGATGGGGAGCAAGAGGGTGCTCGGGCGTCGGACCTGCCGACCGAGCTGACCGCGCGGGTCCCGCAACTTCTGGAGGCCATGAGGTCGGTCGGCACCGGCCTCCAGCTGCACTCCACGCTCGACCGGATCTGCGAGACCGCCGCCGCGCTGACGGACGCCCGGTACGCCGCGATCGGGGTCGTCGCGGAAGACGGCGACGGCCTCTCCGACTTCGTCCACCACGGGGTCGACGCGGCGACCGCGCGGCTCATCGGCCGTCTGCCCGACGGACAGCGCGGCCTGCTGGGCGCCCTCATCAAGCACTCCGAACCGGTGCTGCTCGCGGACCTCAGCGCCGATCCGCGGTCCTGCGGCTTTCCCCCGCACCATCCGCCCATGCGGTCGTTCCTCGGCGTCCCGATCCGGGTCCAGGGGGAGATCTTCGGCAATCTCTATCTGTCGGAGAAACGCGGCGGCGCCCGGTTCGACGACGACGACCTCAGCATGGTCCGGGTACTGGCCACGGAGGCGGGCATCGCCATCGGCAACGCCCGGCTCTACGAGGCCGCCCAGCAGCGGGAACGCTGGATCGACGGGGCCGTGGCCGTCACCACGGCGCTGCTGTCGGGCGGTGACGCCGAGGACGCGCTCCAGGTGGTCGCCGAACAGGTCCGCCATCTCTCGGACTCCACCGCCGGGCTCGTGCTGCTGCCCGCCGACGAGGGCGGCCTGGAGATCGTCGCCGTCTCCTCGGAGCGGCCCACCGGTGCGCTGGGCGTGGTCGTCGCCCCGGAGAGCGAGATCACCACCCGCCTGCTCGCGGGCGAGGCCGTGTTCCTGGAGGACGCCGCGAACGACCCCCGGGTCCTCAGCGAACTGGCCCGCCACTACGGTCCGGCGATGCTGCTGCCGCTGCGGAGCGAGGGCCGGGTCCTCGGCACCCTCGTCACCCTGCGGGGGCGGGGCGCCCGTACCTTCACGGAGGGCGAACGGACCCTCGCCGCGCAGTTCGCGGCGCAGGCCGCGCTCGCGCTGAAGATGGCGGAGGCGCAGCGGGACCGGGAACGGCTCGCTGTCTACGAGGACCGCGACCGGATCGCCCGTGATCTGCACGATCTGGTGATCCAGCGGCTGTTCGCCACCGGGATGATGCTGGAGAGCGCCCAGCGCAAGTCGGTCGTCCCCGCGGTGCGGCAGGGGGTGGGCAGGGCCGTCGACGAGCTCGACGTGACCATCCAGGAGATCCGGACCGCGATCTTCGCCCTTCAGCAGGAGCCCGCCGAGGCACCGTCCGGCCTGCGCACCCGGGTGCTCCGGGAGATCAACACCGCCGCCGTACCGCTGGGGTTCAAGCCCTCGCACCACTTCGTCGGCGCCGTGGACGCGCTGGTCGGGGAACTCACCGGCAAGAATCTCATCGCCGCGCTGCGGGAGGCGCTGTCGAACGCGTTCCGGCACGCGGACGCCGACCGTATCGATGTCGTCGTCGACGCGACGGTCACCCTGCCCGACGGCGCCCCCGGGGTACGGCTCACGGTCGCCGACGACGGGGTCGGCATCCCCGAGGGCGGCCGGCGCAGCGGGCTGAAGAACCTCAAACGGCGTGCCGAGTCGCTGGGCGGCGACAGCTGGTACGGGCCGGGCATCGGTGAGGACGGCGGCGGCACCGGTGTGGTCTGGCAGGCACCCCACTGATCCCCCGCACCTGACGCGCTCCGGGCCGAGGACACCCTGTTCGGCGGTACCCCGGTCATCCGTACGGGGTGGCACGTCCCCCGGGCGTACGAGCCCGGCGCGCCGGGTCCCCCCGGACGCGTAACGATCCGTCATATGTCGTTCTCTTCAGGCCGTCGCCGTCCGATGTTCGTCCCCGCGGTGCTGTGCGTGCTGCTGGGACTCGCCGTCCCGCATGTCAGCGCGTACGGCGAGGCCCCGGGAACCGACGGCGGCAGCCTCGGGGCGCAGGGCGCGGGCGCGGAGGTGGCCAAGCTGTACGAGGAGGCCGCCGACGCGACCCGCCGCTACGAGGAGGGGCGGCGGCAGGCCGGGATCCAGCGCGCCGAGGCGTCCGAACTGGAGCGCAGGCTCGCGGAGGAACGGCGCGGTATCGCGATCCTGCACGCCGACCTCGGGCGGATCGCCCGTGCCCAGTACCGCACCGGGGGCGATGTCCCGTACACCGCCCGGATGCTGCTGGCCGACCGCCCCGAGGACGTGATGAACAGCCAGCGGGCCGGTTCGCAGGCGGAGCTGGCGGTCCGGCGGAAGATCGACGAGAGCCGGGCGGCGGAGCGGCGGCTCGCGGAGGACGAGAAGGAGGCGTCGCAGGCGTGGCGCGCGCTGGAGAGCCGCAACGACCGGCTCGCGGAGCTGAGGCAGGAGATCGAGGAGAAGCTGGAGCGGGCGCAGTGGCGGCTGCGCGGCGAGGCCGACCGGTCGGTCGCCGCCGGCCGGTGCCGGTGCCGGGGCGCGGTGCGGCTGCCGCGGAGTTCTGCGGCGGGTGCGTCGGACTGGGTCGCGCCGGTGGCGGGATATCAGCTGTCGGCCGGTTTCGGCGGTTCCGGTCAGCGCTGGGCCAGCCGCCACACGGGACAGGACTTCGCCGTGGGCGTCGGTACACCGGTGCGCGCGGTGGGCGAGGGCCGGGTGGTGAGCGTGTCCTGCGGGGGCGCCTTCGGGATCGCGGTCGTGCTCCAGCACCCCGGCGGCTACTACACGCAGTACGCGCATCTGTCGTCGGCCGCCGTCGACCAGGGCGAACGGGTGGCGGTGGGGCAGTGGATCGGGCTGTCCGGGACGACCGGCAACTCGACCGGCCCCCATCTGCACTTCGAGGTACGGCTGACCCCGCAGCTCGGCTCGGGTGTCGACCCGATGCCGTGGCTCGCGGAGCGCGGGGTGGTGCTGTGAGGGGCCGGGCCCGGGGGCCGGTGATCCGGGGGCGGGTCCCGCGGGTCAGCGCTCCGCGAGTATGCGCTCGATCACGGTCGCGACACCGTCGTCGTTGTTGCCGGTGGTGAGGTGCGAAGCGGCGGCCAGGACATCCGGGTGGGCGTTGCCCATGGCGTACGAGGTGCCCGCCCAGTCCAGCATCTCTATGTCGTTGGGCATGTCGCCGAAGGCGACGACCTCGGCGGGGGAGATCCCCTGCTCCGCGCAGCACAGCTCAAGGGTGCTCGCCTTGGAGACGCCCGGTCCGCTGATCTCCAGCAGGGCGGTCGGGCTGGACCGGGTGATGTTCGCCCGGTCCTCCCCCACGGCGGCGCGCGCCAGCGCGAGGAAGACGTCCGGGGCCAGCCCGGGATGGTGGGCGAGCAGCTTGAGCACCGGCTGGTCGGCGGCGTCCGTGCCCGGGGCCAGCAGCTTCTCGGCGGGCGCCACGCTCTCCGCCAGATCGAGCTGGAGCGGGGGGTAGGCCGCTTCGTGGTGCAGCCCGCCGGTGCGTTCCACGGCGAACGACGTGCCCGGGGCGACCTCCCGCAGGGTCTCGACCACACCGAGGGCGAGGGGTGCGGTGAGCTCCCGGACCGTGAGGAAACGGGGTGCGGTCGGGCCGCCGTGCAGATCGACGACCGCGGCGCCGTTCCCGCAGATCGCGGTGCCGTGGCCGTGCAGCACGGCGCTGACCACGTCCATCCAGCGGGCCGGGCGGCCGGTGACGAAGAAGACCGCGATACCCGCCGCCTCCGCGGCGGCGAGCGCGGCGACCGTCCGGGGCGACACGGACTTGTCGTCGCGGAGCAGGGTTCCGTCGAGATCCGTCGCGATCAGCCGGGTCGGGAGCGTGGGGGAGGCCGATGTCCACGGCCGTGGGGAAGCTGAGGTCACCCCGTCATTCTCGCGCATATGCCCGCACGACCGTGCGGGAGTCCGCACATCTGAGTGATTTCCGCCCTCGGTCCGCCCTCGGGCGGCCGCGTGGTGGCCGGGCGCGACGGGCGCCCCCGCACCTTCGGGAACCGGAGTGAGGAAGGTGCCCTCGCGCCGCCGTCCACGCCGGCCGCGGATCGATCGGCGGGATCCCTCGAAGCTGCGGTATGCGCGCTCGGGCCGGTCCTCGCGGCATAGGGTTGCCGCCATGCGCCTGAGCACTGTGATCCTTCCCGTCGACCGCTGGCACGAAGGGGGGCGCGGGAAGTGGTGCCGTGCCGAGGAGCTGGGCTTCCACACCGCGTACACCTATGACCATCTGTCCTGGCGGACCTTCCGCGACGGGCCGTGGTTCGGTGCGCTGCCCACCCTCACCGCCGCCGCGACGGCCACGGAACGTATGCGGCTGGGCACCCTCGTCACCTCGCCGAACTTCCGGCACCCGGTCACGCTGGCCAAGGAACTGATCTCCCTGGACGACATCTCCGGTGGCCGGATCACGCTGGGTATCGGTGCCGGAGGCAGCGGATTCGACGCCACCGCGCTGGGGCAGGAGGCATGGACGCCCAGGGAGCGTGCCGACCGGTTCGCCGAGTTCGTCCCGCTGCTCGACCGGCTGCTCACCGAGGACTCCGTGAGCGCCGAGGGCACCCACTACTCCGCGCTGGAGGCGCGTGACATCCCCGGCTGCGTACAGCGGCCCCGGCTGCCGTTCGCGGTGGCCGCGACCGGTCCGCGCGGGATGCGGCTGGCGGCCCGGCACGGCCAGGCGTGGGTGACCACCGGTGATCCGAAGCTCTTCGAGACGGGGACGCCCGAGCAGTCCCGGCAGGCCGTCGCCGCCCAGATCGCCCGGCTGGGCAAGGCGTGCGCCGAGCTCGGCCGGGACGTGGACGAGGTGGAGAAGGTGCTGCTCACCGGCTTCACCCCGGACCGGAACACGCCGCTGGGGTCCGTCGACGCCTTCGTGGACTTCGCGGGCCGTCACCAGGCACTGGGGATCACCGAGATCGTGCTCCATATGCCGATCCCGGACTCCGACTTCGCCACCGATCCGGCCGTGTTCGAGCGGATCGCCGTCGAGGCCCCGGCACAGCTGCGCACCGCCTGAGCCTGACCCTGACCCTGAGCCTGCCCCTGACCCGCGTTCCGTCCGAGCCGGGGGCCGCTCGATCCGCGATCCGCCTTCCGTGCTGCTGCCTGCTGCCTGCTGCCTGCTGCCTGGTCCCCGGCCCGTCGCCGTGGGTCGCGGGTCGGCCGACGGCCGTGTGGCCGCCCGACGCCGGGCCGGCGCGCCGTCATGGGCGGATTTCGGCCGTCTTCAGGGGTGGCCCCCAGGCGCGTCCCAGGAGGTCGGCGGGTCCGCCGGGCGGCGGGGGCCGAGTGGCGGGCGCGGCCGGTGGGATGTGAGGGAAACGTGACGCCCCGCCGCAAGTGAACATCGCGCCATCCACCGGACGTGTCCCCCACCGGCCCGCCCGCGGAGTGCCGCAGCATGGCGCCTACGGGGTGGGCCCGACCGACCGTCATGGGCCGATCCCGTACCCATGTACGGCTGTTCGACACAGGAACGGGGATCACGATGGTTCGACGTAAGGCCCTGAGTGCTGTCGCGCTGGGAGCGGCGGCGCTGACCCTCGGCACACTGCCCGCGCAGTCGGCGTACGCGGCGGCACCGGGCTCGGCCCCCGCCGCCCCCGCCCCGGCAACGGCCCCCGCCTCGGTATCCGCCCACGTACGCACCCCCGCTCCCGCACCCGCGCCGGACACGGCCGCGTTGCGCGCGGTGCTCCAGCGGGCGCTGTCCCAGGGCGCGCCCGGGGCGATGGCGCGGGTGGACGACCACGGGGAGACGTACCGGGTGTCCGAGGGTGTCGCGGACCGGGAGAGCGGACGGCAGATCAGCACCGCCGACCGCTTCCGTATCGGCAGCGTCACGAAGACGTTCTCGGCGGTGGTCGTCCTGCAACTGGTCGCCGAGGGCGACCTGGGACTCGACACCTCCGTCAACCACTATCTGCCCGGCCTGCTCCCCGACGACCGCATCACCGTACGGCACGTCCTCAACCACCGCAGCGGACTGTGGGACTACACGAACGACATGTTCCAGCAGACCGTGCCGGGTTTCGAGGCGGTACGGAACAAGGTGTTCACGAACCAGGAACTCATCGACCGGTCGCTGACAAGGGCCCCCTCCCCGGCCCCCGGCACGGCGTACGGGTACTCGAACACCAATTTCGTGGTCGCCGGGATGCTGATCGAGAAGGTCACCGGAGAGTCGGCGCGCAGCGCGTACCAGTCCCGGATCATCGAGCCGCTCGGGCTGGACAACACCAAGTACGTGCACCCGGCCACCGCGATCCCGGGCCGGTACGCGCGGGGGTACCTCACCCCGGACGAGGCGGGCGCGCCGCTCGTGGACTCGACGCGGCAGACGGCCTCCTGGGCGCAGACCGCCGGTGCGATGATCTCGGACCCGGCGGACCTGAACCGTTTCTTCTCCGCGCTGCTGGGCGGTCGTCTGCTCCGCGCCGATCTGCTCGCGGAGATGCAGCGCTGGGCCCCCACGAACGCGGCGGGCACCCAGCACTACGGGCTCGGGCTGCGGCGCCGCGATCTGTCCTGCGGGGTGTCCGTGTACGGCCACACCGGCACCGTCCAGGGCTACTACACGTACGCGTTCACGTCGAAGGACGGGAAGCGGAGCGTCAGTTCCCTCGCGAACACCTCCAACAACGGCAACGTGCTCGTGACGATGGCGGGCACCCTGGAGGCGACCTTCTGCGGCAGCGGCAGCACTGGCAGTGGTGCCGGTGGCGGCAGCGGCGCGGCGTCCGTGAGCGGGACCCCGGCGGCACAGGCGCCGGCCGCCGAGGCTCCGGGGACGGACGCCCCTGACCGGGGGGCGCGACTGGCCGGTGTGTACGAGGACATCGCGCCCGGGATCGCCCGGAACTGACCTCGTACCCGCCCGTCAGCGAGTCCGGGCGGCGGTGGCCGCCGCGTCGACCGTGTGCCGCAGCAGCAGAGCGGTCGTGACCGGTCCGACCCCGCCCGGAACGGGGCTGAGCGATCCGGCGACCTGTGCCGCGTCCGGGTGCACGTCGCCGACCAGCCCGCCGTCGTCCGTCGGATTGGTGCCGACGTCCACGACGACCGCGCCCGGCCGGACATGCCCGGCGGTGACCAGCCCCGGCCTGCCCACCGCGGCGATCAGCACCTCCGCGTCACGGGTCACCGCGGCGAGGTCGGCGGTGCGGGAGTGGCAGACGGTCACCGTGGCGTCCCGGTCCAGCAGCAGATGGGCGAGGGGCTTCCCGACGACGGTGGAGCGGCCGACGACCACGGCACGCCGCCCGGACAGGGCGATCCCGTGATGGTCGAGCAGCGCGACGACCGCCTCGGCGGTGGCCGGGGCGAAGGCGGGCAGCCCGGCGGCGAGCCTGCCGAGCGAGAGCGGGTTCGCCCCGTCCACGTCCTTGGCGGGATCGATGGCCGACGCGAGGTCGTCCAGCCGCGCCCCGTCCGGGAGCGGGGTCTGGAGGATGATCCCGTGCACGGCCGGATCGGCGCTCAGTTCGGCCAGCCGGATCCGGAGGGCCGGGGCCGCCGCGTCCGGCCCGAGGTCGACCACCGTGCAGTCGAGGCCCGCCTTCCCGGCGGCGCGGGCGATGGACCGGACGTACCACGCGCTCGACTCGTCGGCGGTCGCGGTGACGACCGCGAGATGCGGCCGGTCCGCCGTGGCGGCGAGATCGGCGGCCCGAGCGGCGAGCTCCGTGCGGAGCTCCGCGGCGAGGGCCTTGCCGGAGAGGGACGCGGCCGGGCCGTCACCGTCGGGGTCGGTGTCCGGGCGGGTGCGGGGACCGTTGTCCGGTCCGGTGGCGTCGGGACCTGCGTCGGAACCTGTGACCGGGCGGGTACCAGGGCCGGTGGCAGGGGCTGTGCCGATACCGGTGGCGGGGCTCGGTGCGGGGCTGGTGGCGCTCACTGAGTGATCTCCTGGCGTACGGCGGCGGTGACCCGGTCGGCACGGGCGGTCAGGGCGTCCACCTGCGCGATCGCGGTGGACAGCCGCTCGCGCTCGGCGCTGTCCCGTACCCCGCCGAGGTTGATCTCGACATTGATCCGCGCCGTGGTGGCCGCCGCGCGGACGGCCTCCGCCGCCGCGGCCACATCGGTGAGGACGTTGCGGTTGCCCACGGGGAGCAGTTCGTCGGCCAGGTCCAGCGCGCGGGCGGCCACCGTGATCACCTCCGCGGGTGGTCCGGCGGCACCGGTCAGGGCGTCCGCGATGGCGGCGGACCGGGCCGCCTTCTCCTGCGGGGTCGCGCGCGGGAGCCGGTAGGCGTCCGTGACGGCGGTGAACGCGGCGGCGTCCGCGTCGGCCAGGCGCAGTGCGCGGGCGGCGAGTTCGTCGGCCTCGCCGGTGACCCGGGCGATCAGAACGCCGTGCTCGGCGTACTTCGCCCCGGTGCTGTAGCGGGCGACCATGGCGAGGAGCGCGGCGCCCTGGGCGGCGTGCACCGCGGCGGCGGCACCCCCGCCGGGCGCGGGCGCGCGGGAGGCGAGCCGGGTGATGTAGTCGGTGAGCGAGGTGTGCTGGAGCGCTACGGGTCCGGTGTCGGGGTCCGGGTGGATGACGGGCACGGAGGCAGCGGGGCCGGGGGCCTGGGCCGGGGGCTCGGTGGTGTCCGGTGCGGGCATGCGGTTCATCCTGCCAGAGGGACGAAGGGTGTTCCTGGGGCCGGTACGGGCCGCCCTGGAGCGGGAGTTGACGTCAACGAGGGCGGTGGGAGGGCCGGGAGGACGGCGCGCGGGTCGGGAGGCAGTCCAGGGACGGGCGGGCGCGCAGTGACGGGCCGGTCGTGTATGCCGGACGGGGGTACGGGGTGGGTCGGGCGTACGGGGTCGGAGGCCGGACAGGCGTGGCCGGGTCAGTGCGCGGACGGCGTGCTCAGATACTCCGGGGGCACCGCGGAGGTCAGCCACACGCCGTTCGCGCTGACGCGGAACTCATGGCCGTCCCGGTGCATCTCCCCGGCCCGTACGGACAGCACCACCGGGCGTCCGCGCCGGGCGCCCACCCGTGTCGCGGTTTCCCGGTCGGGGGACAGATGCACATCGTGCCGTGCCATCGGGCGGAGCCCTTCGGCGCGGATCGCGGCCAGGTGACCGGCGACGGTGCCGTGGAAGAGGAACGCGGGCGGGACCGCCGCCGGCAGCCCGAGATCGACGTCCACGGTGTGCCCCTGGCTGGCACGGATGCGGTCACCCTCGACGGCGAAGCGGCGTTTGTCGTTGACGGCGACGACATGGTCCAGTTCGGCGCGGCTGACGCGGAAGCCGTGCGCGGCCGTCGCGGCGAGCAGGGCGTCGATCCCCGTCCAGCCGCCCTCGTCGAGGACCAGTCCGATCCGTTCCGGTTGGTGCCGCAGATGTTTCGAGAGGTACTTCGACACCTTCACGGTGCGTCGCTCGTCCATCACACCAGCGTGCCGGTCGGCAGAAATTTCCGCATCCGAATTCGGGTCCTGATGTTTGATCCACAGTCAAGTCGAGTTATCCACAGGCTATTTGACATTCCTGTGGACAACTCCCCTAACTTTTGAGGGGGTTTGGTCAACTCTTCTATGTTTCAGTCCATTTATGGCAAATGCACCTAATGGCCGTGTCTGTCTTGTCTGTTCTCCCTCCGCACTCATCGACTCCGAGAACCACTCCATCAGCAACAAGTGACAGCAGGAGGCCGGTTGTGAGCAGCGCGAGCCGTCCGCTTGCCGCCCCAACGACACATCAGGAGCCGCTGGCAGAACGGTGAACATCCCGCTCGCACAGTCTGGTTCCGCATCGGCCGCAAGTCGCGCGAGTGGTCTCGGACGACATCCGGACCGCTGTCGCGACCTTCCCGGTTTCGACGCGCGAAGCCCGTCCGTGCTGCTGCTGAACAAAGACTCCGCGTCGTTAACTGATCTCACCCCGCCGCTTGGTGTGCGCTCACTCCCCCAACGCCCCTACTCCTGAGGCGACCTCGTACGGGAGGAGATCGGCCCCGGTCAACTGACGCGCACAGAAGGCGACTGGAGGCCGGATCCTCGAACTCCCCACCACTGACCGCCATTCGCTTCGTCCGGGCTCCCTGGGCGCCGCTACAACCGTGGCCCACGGCGGGCCAATGCGCGGAGCACTCCTGGTGCGAGGCGGGACAGCAGCCGGGCCGTCCGGGCCTCGGGTGTCACCGGGACGACCGCCCGATCGTGCAGCACCGCGCGCAGCACCGCGTCGGCGACCTTCTCCGGCGGGTAGTTCCGCAAGCGGTACAGCCGCGACGACGCGCGCTGGAGCCGTTGCTCCTCCTCGGCGGAGACCCCGGTGAACCGGGTCGTCGCGGTGATACCGGTGTTGACGATGCCGGGACAGATCGCGGAGACGCCGATCTCCCGCTCCGCCAGCTCCACGCGCAGGCATTCGCTGAGCGTCAGCACCGCCGCCTTCGACGTGCTGTACGCGGGCAGCGCGCGCGAGGGCAGGTACGCGGCGGCCGAGGCGACGTTCACGATGTGACCGCCCTGTCCGCGCTCCGCCATCTGTCCGCCGAACAGCCGGCAGCCGTGGATGACGCCCCACAGATTGACGTCGAGGAGCTCGCGCCACTGGCCAGGGGTGGTGTCGAGGAACGACCCCGACAGGCCGATGCCCGCGTTGTTGACGAGGATGTCCACCACCCCGTGGTCGGAGGCGACCCGCGCGGCCAGTTTCTCCATCGCCCGCTCGTCACCGACGTCGACGGTCTCGCCCCAGGCGCCGGGCGCGCCCGCCTCGCGGGCCGCGAGCGCGGTGCGGGCGGCCGTCCCGGGATCGCGGTCGACGGCGACGATCCGGGCGCCCGCTCTCGCGAAGGCCAGTGCCGTGGCCCGCCCGATCCCGCCGCCCGCACCGGTGACCAGCACCAACTGGCCCCCGAACCGCTCCGCGTACGGATCTCGGACCTGCCGGGCCGCCCGGGCAGCGCGGGACCCCTGCACCGCTCGGGGCGCGCGGGCCGACTGCGGCGTGCCGGGTGCCACCGTTTTCGGGGGGAGCGCGTCGTCGGCCAGGGCAGACGGGTCCGGTCCGACACCGGCGCCGCCACCCTCGCCGTCGACCTTGCCGTCGTCCTCGTGGCGGGTGACGAACTCCGCGATCCACGCGGTGAGCTGGTCGGGCCGGGACCGGGGGAGCCAGTGCCGGGCGTCGACCGTCCGCCGGGTCAGCCGGGGGACCCACCGCTCCAGATCGTCGTACAGACGCGGCGACAGGAACTTGTCCCCCAGCGGGACGACGAGCTGCACGGGCGCGTGCGCGTGGGCGTCCGCGCGGGGCCGGGTCAGCCGGGCGCGGATGTTGTCGCGGTACAGCCACGCGCCGTGTGCCGCGTCGGACGGGAGCGACGCGGTCGGGTAGTCACCGGGGGGAACCTTCTCGGTGTGCTCCAGCACCTTCGGCCAGTGCCTGCCGAGCGGGCCGCGCCAGGCCAGCTCCGGCAGGACGGGGGTGTGCAGCGCGTACACGTACCAGGACCTGACGCCCTGGCCGAGGAGCTGCGTCAGATGCCGGGGGGTGGGCCGGGACCTCCGGCGGGCGAGCCAGTGACCGAAGTGGTCGAGCGAAGGGCCGGACACCGAAGTGAACGAGGCGATCCGGCCCGCGGTCCGTGCGACGGTCACGAACTCCCAGGACTGCACCGAACCCCAGTCGTGCCCCACCAGATGCACCGGGCGGTCCGGACTCACGGCGTCCACCACGGCCACGAAGTCGTCCGTCAGCTTCCGCAGGGTGAACCCGCCGCGCAGCGGACGCGGGGCCGTCGAACCGCCGTGCCCGCGGATGTCGTACAGCACCACATGGAAGTCCTGTGCGACGAGCCGTGCCGCGACCTCCGACCACACCTCCTTGGAGTCCGGGTAGCCGTGCACGAGCACCACGGTGGGCCGGGCGGGGTCGCCCAGCTCGGCGACGCACAGCTCCACCCCACCCGTGCGCACCCGGCGCTCACGCGCTCCACGCAGACCCATACCGTCCCCTTCCGACCCGTCCACCGACCCGTCCACCGACCCGTCCCACCGACCCGTCCCCGCCGGGCACGAACGCCGTGCACGAACGCCGCCCGACCACCCCGCCCGGCCTGTGCGCTGCGTGTCCGCCGCGTCACACCAACGAATGTGACCTTGCCCGGCGGCGGCGTCAAGGTGCCCCCGGCCGGACCTGTGGACAACCGCGCCGAAGCCTTCCCTGCCTTCACCTTCCCGGGTGGTGGGCATGAGACCTGTGGGGGACACCTACGGGCACGTAATACTGGAGTCTGAGGTGAGGTCGGCACCCTGGTCTGACGACCTGTGTGGTCCGCGCCACTAGCGTCGAACCGTGAATGTGATCGCGACCGAAAGCCTGAGCAAGCGGTTCCCGCGGGTCACCGCGCTGGACCGACTCTCCATGGACATCGGACCCGGGGTGACCGGACTCGTCGGCGCCAACGGAGCCGGTAAGTCCACTCTGATCAAGATCCTCCTGGGTCTGTCCCCCGCCACCGAAGGCCGTGCCGCCGTGCTCGGACTCGACGTCGCCACCGACGGACCCGCCATCCGCGAGCAGGTCGGCTACATGCCGGAGCACGACTGCCTGCCGCCGGACGTCTCGGCGACCGAGTTCGTCGTGCACATGGCCCGGATGTCGGGTCTGCCGCCCACCGCGGCCCGGGAACGCACGGCGGACACCCTGCGGCACGTCGGCCTCTACGAAGAGCGCTACCGCCCCATCGGGGGCTACTCCACGGGCATGAAGCAGCGGGTCAAGCTCGCCCAGGCCCTGGTGCACGACCCGAAGCTCGTCTTCCTCGACGAGCCGACCAACGGCCTCGACCCGGTCGGCCGGGACGACATGCTCGGCCTCATCCGCCGGGTGTACACCGACTTCGGCATCTCGGTCCTCGTCACCTCCCACCTCCTCGGCGAGCTGGAACGCACCTGCGACCACGTCGTCGTGGTGGACGGCGGCAAGCTGCTGCGCTCCAGCTCCACCACCGACTTCACACAGTCGACGGCGATCCTCGCCGTCGAGGTCACCGACACCGACGAGCACCCCGACGGCACCAAAGCGCTGCGTGACGCCTTGGACGCCCGGGGGATCACCACCGACACCGGTGGCGTACTGCCCGGCGCCGGACACATCGTGCTGCTCACGGCCGAGGGCGAGGACACCTACGACCTCGTCCGGGACGTCGTCGCCGATCTGGGCCTCGGCCTGGTCCGGATGGAACAGCGCAGGCACCACATCGCCGAGGTGTTCCACGACGCGGACACCGCCGGACAGACCACCGGACAGACCGACGGACGGACCGCCGGGCAGACCGACGGACGGACCACCGGGCAGACCGACCGGGCCGACGCCGCAGCCACCCCGGTCACCCACGACGAGCAGAAGCGGAAGGAGGCGGTCCGTCATGGCGACTGAACAGCCCACGGCCGGTGCCCAGACCCAGATCCACAACATCGGCTATCGCAACTACGACGGCCCCCGTCTCGGCCGGGCCTACGCACGCCGTTCGCTCTTCTCCCAGACCCTGCGCGGGTCCTACGGGCTCGGCCGGTCCGCCAAGTCCAAGGTCCTGCCGATGCTGCTGTTCGCCGTGATGTGCGTCCCCGCACTGATCATGGTGGCGGTCGCCGTGGCGACCAACGCCAGGGAACTGCCGATCCAGTACACCCGGTACGCGGTGGTGCTCCAGGCGGTCATCGCGCTCTACCTCGCCTCCCAGGCACCCCAGGCGGTCTCCCGGGACCTGCGCTTCAAGACGGTGCCGCTGTACTTCTCACGGCCCATCGCGCACGTCGACTACGTCGTCGCCAAGTACGGCGCGATGGCGTCCGCCCTGTTCGTCCTCACCGGCGTCCCGCTGGTGATCCTCTACGTCGGCGCGCTGCTCGCCAAACTCGACTTCGCCGACCAGACCGAGGGGTTCCTGCAAGGCATGGTGTCCGTGGCCGTCCTCTCGCTGCTGTTCGCCGGGATCGGCCTGGTGATCTCCGCCGTCACACCCCGCCGGGGCTTCGGCATCGCCGCCGTCATCGCGGCGCTCACCATCTCCTACGGCGCCGTCTCCACCGTCCAGGCCATCGCCTTCGAGCAGGACAGCACCGGAGCCGTCGCCTGGCTCGGCCTGTTCTCGCCCGCCACCCTCATGGACGGCCTCAGCACCGCCTTCCTGGGCGCCGACTCCGCCTTCCCCGGCGGCCACGGACCGTCCGCCGGGCAGGGCCTCGTCTACCTGGTCGTCATCCTCGGCATCATCGCGGGCTCGTACGGCCTGATGGCGCGCCGCTACCGGAAGGTCGGACTGTGACCACGATCGAGATCGACCACGCGTCCCGCTGGTTCGGCAACGTGGTCGCCGTCAACGACATCACCATGACCATCGGCCCCGGCGTCACCGGCCTGCTCGGCCCCAACGGCGCCGGCAAGTCCACCCTCATCAACATGATGGGCGGCTTCCTCGCCCCCTCCAACGGCACGGTCACCCTCGACGGCAGGACCATCTGGCGCAACGAGAAGATCTACGAGCACATCGGCATCGTCCCCGAACGCGAGGCGATGTACGACTTCCTCACCGGCCGCGAGTTCGTCGTGGCCAACGCCGAACTGCACGGCCTCGGTGACCAGGAGGCCCAGGAGGCCCTCGCCACCGTCGCCATGGAGTACGCCCAGGACCGCAAGATCTCCACGTACAGCAAGGGCATGCGCCAGCGGGTCAAGATGGCGTCCGCCCTGGTCCACCAGCCGACCGTGCTGCTCCTCGACGAGCCGTTCAACGGCATGGACCCCCGTCAGCGCATGCACCTCATGGAACTGCTGCGCCGTATGGGCGACGAGGGCCGTACCGTCCTGTTCTCCTCGCACATCCTCGAAGAGGTCGAGCAACTCGCTTCGCACATCGAGGTGATCGTCGCCGGGCGGCACGCGGCGAGCGGCGACTTCCGGCGCATCCGCCGGCTGATGACCGACCGCCCGCACCTCTACACCATCCGCTCCAGCGACGACCGCGCGCTCGCCGCCGCGCTCATCGCGGACCCGTCCACCGCGGGCATCGAGGTGGACATCAGCGAGGGTGTCCTGCGGATCCAGGCGATCGACTTCGGGCGGTTCACCGCGCTGCTGCCCCGGGTCGCCCGTGCCCAGGGCATCCGGCTCCTCTCGGTCTCGCCGTCCGACGAGTCCCTTGAGTCCGTGTTCTCGTATCTGGTCGCGGCGTAGGAGGCCGAAGAATGTACGACCCCACTGTCGCCCGGCTCACCTATCGAGCCCTGCTCGGCCGCCGCCGTGCCCTGATCCTCTTCGCCCTGCCCGCCCTGCTCATCGCCATCGCCGTCGCGGTCCGGATCCTCTCGGGCGCCGACGACCAGATCGCCTCGGACGTCCTCGGCGGCTTCGCCCTGGCCACGATGGTCCCGATCATCGGTGTCATCGCCGGTACAGGGGCGATCGCCCCCGAGATCGACGACGGCTCCGTGGTCTATCTGCTCGCCAAGCCGATCAAGCGGCCCACGATCATCTTCACCAAGCTGATCGTCGCCGTCTCGGTCACCATGGCGTTCTCCGCGCTGCCGACCTTCGCGGCGGGCTACATCCTCAACGGCAACGGCCAGCAGGTCGCCGTCGCCTACACGATCGCCGCGCTCGTCGGCTCCATCGCCTACGCCGCGCTGTTCCTGCTGCTCGGCACGATCACCCGGCACGCCGTGGTGTTCGGCCTCGTCTACGCCCTGGTCTGGGAAGCCGTGTTCGGCACCCTGGTCGCGGGGGCGCGCACGCTGAGCGTGCAGCAGTGGTCGCTGGCCGTGGCGCACGAGGTCGCCGGGAACGATCTCGTCACCTCGGACGTGAGCCTCACCTCCGCGACGGTCCTGCTCGTCGCGGTCACCGTGCTGGCCACCTGGTACGCGGGACAGAAGCTGCGCACCCTGAAGCTGGCCGGGGAGGAGTGAGCGGGCCCGTGGCCCGACCCTCTTGACGGTGCTTTCACCCTCCCCCGGGAACACTGGGGGAGGGCCGCGCTGTCTCAAGGCGCCCCACCCCAGGAAGGAGCGACGATGGCAGGGGAACCGAAGCCACCGGAGGACGCCGCGGGGAGCGGCGACGAGCGGCCGGTCGACGGCATCGAGTTCGACGAGGACTTCGTGCGGGGCGCGGAGGTCAAGGAACCGTCCGCGCGGGCCCGGATGCTGGCCGAGAAGTGGCGGTCGCAGGCGCCCGAGCCGCAGCCGTGGCGGTCGGACGAGCCGCCCGCGGGATGGTTCTGGAGCAAGGCGCGACGGCGCAAGCGGCGGAAGCGGTGACCGGAAATAACCGGTGGCCTCCCGGCTCGCACCCGAGGACAGTGGTGTCCACGCCGGGTGACCGGCGGGGTACCGGGACGGAGTGCGGCGTGGCCTCCTGAGGTCCGTCACGCTCCTCGCGGGGCAGTCGGCGGAGTGCGGCGCCGGAGTTCACCCGCTCCGTCGAGTCCACTCCGTACGGGGAGCTGCCCGGGGGCGACCGCTTCGGTCGCCCCCTCCCCGGCGTTCACCCCACACCCGTCCCCCGCCCCTCGGCTGGGGCGCCCACCTGGGGCTGTCGTCCGTCTGCGGGCTGCCATCAACCGGGGCCGGGGTTCAAACCCCTCTCCTCGCGCAGTCGCAGGACTCACGCAAGGGCGTGGGCGGGAATCTCTGCCCGCAGACTCCGACGCCACCAGTACCGCCACTGAACGTCCGTACCGAGCGCGTTGGAGCGAGGACGGAGAATCCCGACCGGCACCGACCCGAAGAACAAACAGGGTGCGCCCCAAAGGGGCGCGGGGAACTGCGCAAAACCACCGAGCGACGGCACAGGAACAAGTACGCCCACCCGGACAGACCTCGGGCCACGCGACACAACGCACGCGGCACGCGGCACAGGACCACGCGGCACGGGGCCACGCGGCACAAGGGGACCGCGGCACAGGGACCGCGGCACAGGGACCGCGGCACAGGGCGAGGGGCGCGACCCATGACCCCCCTGGGATCAGGCCAGGTGTCGTTCCAGGACCCGCGCGATCCCCTCGTCCTCGTTGGACGCCGTCACCTCGTCCGCCACCGCCCGCAACGCGTCATGCGCGTTGCCCATCGCCACCCCGTACCCGGCCCACGCGAACATGGGAATGTCATTGGGCATGTCCCCGAAGGCGATCGTCTCGGCCGCCTTCACCCCCAGCCGCCGCGCCGCCAGCGAAAGCCCCGTCGCCTTCGTGAGCCCGGCGGGCAGGATCTCCACTATCCCGGGCCCGGCCATGACCACCCCGACCAGGCCGCCCACGGCCTGGTGCGCGGCGGCGGCCAGCTCGTCGTCGCCGAGCGTGGGGTGCTGGAGGTACAGCTTGTTCAGCGGACGCTCCCACATGTCGGAGCGGTCGGTGAACGGGATGTAGGGCAGCGGACCGCCCTCGTCGGTCAGATAGCCGGGGCCGACGAGCACGTCCCCGTCCAGCCCGTCCCGGCTCGCGGCCAGCGCCAGCGGACCCACCTCGGCCTCGATCTTGCCGAGCGCGAGCGCCGCGACCTGCCGGTCGAGGGTCACCGAGGTGAGCAGCCGGTGGGCCCCCGCGTCGTACACCTGGGCGCCCTGCGCGCAGACCGCGAGCCCCTCGTACCCGAGGGCGTCGAGGATGTGCCGGGTCCAGGGCACGGCCCGCCCCGTCACGACGATGTGCGCGGCCCCCGCGGCGGTGGCCGCCGCGAGCGCGGCACGGGTGCGCTCGGAAACGGTGTGATCCCCGCGCAGAAGCGTTCCGTCAAGATCGGTGGCGACCAGTCGGTAGGGGAACACCGCGTCGGGCCCGGAGCCGCCGGGCCGCGCGGACGGCACGGTGGACGACGGGGCGGCGGACGGTACGACGGCGGAGCGGGTGGGCTCGGCGGGGATCGACGCGGGACTCACTGGCTGATCGGCTCCAAGCTGCGTTCGCTGCGGGCGGCCCGCGCCCACGGGCCGGGCCTGCCCCCTGCTTCGGTCTACTTCGGTTCGAGTACCTCGCGGCCGCCGAGGTACGGCCGCAGCATCTCGGGGACCACCACGGACCCGTCGGCCCGCTGGTGGTTCTCCAGGATGGCCACGATCGTGCGCGGGACGGCGCACAGCGTGCCGTTCAGCGTGGCGAGCGGCCGGAGGACCTTCTTGCCGTCGCCGGTCTCCCGCATCCGCACGGACAGCCGGCGGGCCTGGAAGCTGTCGCAGTTGGACGCGGACGTCAGCTCGCGGTACTTGCCCTGGGTGGGGATCCACGCCTCGCAGTCGAACTTGCGCGAGGCGGAGGAACCGAGATCGCCACTGGCCACGTCGATGACCTGGAACGGCAGCTCAAGGGCGGTCAGCCACTGCTTCTCCCAGTCCAGCAGCCGCTGGTGCTCGGCCTCGGCGTCCTCCGGGGCGATGTACGTGAACATCTCCACCTTGTCGAACTGGTGGACGCGGAAGATGCCCCGGGTGTCCTTGCCGTAGGTGCCCGCCTCGCGGCGGAAACAGGGCGAGAAACCGGCGTACCGCAGGGGCAGCTTGTCGGCCTCGATGATCTCGTCCATGTGGTACGCGGCGAGCGGGACCTCGGAGGTGCCGACCAGGTAGTAGTCGTCCTTCTCCAGGTGGTAGACGTTCTCGGCGGCCTGGCCGAGGAAGCCGGTGCCCTCCATGGCGCGCGGGCGGACCAGCGCGGGGGTGAGCATCGGGATGAACCCGGCCTCGGTGGCCTGCGCGATCGCCGCGTTGACCAGGGCCAGCTCCAGCAGGGCGCCCACACCGGTGAGGTAGTAGAAGCGCGAACCGGAGACCTTGGCGCCGCGTTCGACGTCGATCGCGCCGAGTGCCTCGCCGAGCTCCAGATGGTCCTTGGGGGTGAAGCCCTCGGCGGCGAAGTCACGGATGGTGCCGTGGGTCTCCAGGACGACGAAGTCCTCCTCGCCGCCCACGGGGACGTCGGGGTGCACGAGGTTGCCCAGACGCAGGGCGAGCCGCTTCGTCTCCTCCTCGGCCTCGTCCTGGGCGGCGTTCGCCGTCTTCACGGCGGCGGCCAGCTCACCGGCCTTCTTCAGCAGCTCCTGCTTCTCGTCCCCGGCGGCCTTGGGGATGAGCTTGCCGAGCGCCTTCTGCTCGGAGCGCAGCTCGTCGAAACGGACACCGGACGACCTGCGCCGCTCATCGGCGGAGAGCACGGCGTCGACGAGGTCGACGTCCTCTCCACGGGCGCGCTGCGAAGCGCGAACACGGTCGGGGTCCTCACGAAGCAGACGAAGGTCAATCACCCCTCAAGGCTACCGGTGCGGGGTTCCACCCCACGACGAGGTTTTGCATTCTGTGAGCAATGTCCTAATTGCCGGAATGAGGGAATGCCGAGGGAATGGGGAATGCGCGCGATGCGCCCGAAATCGTGCCCGGTGGGCCTGGTGCGCGTTGACCGATGGTGAACGGCGGTGCGCGAAGAGGTGGCGGCCCCGGGGCCGCCGGGCCGGACCGCCGGGCCGGATGATCACCCGTCGCCGTCCATAAAACGTGCCTATTCCTTCGAACCGGGGAGTGCGGAAGGCGTCGCCTTGACTCGATTCTCCTTGCGGGAGCGGGGACTTGGCGTGCCGGTCAAGGCCGGTTGTCCACAGGTTGGCGCTTCGGGGGAAAGTTATCCACAGGCTGTGTGAAAACTCTGTGGACGCCGGAGTCGGTCGCTCCGAAAGCAACTCGGGGGGCGAGGGATTCCCGGATCAAACCATCACCACACGCACTTTCGAGTGGAATTGGTTCGCTCCAAAGAGTTGATCAAGAGAAAAAGGTGGACGAGGGGTGACGTGGCCGACTGTGGACGGACTTGGGGCCACTGAACCGATTTGTCGACCATGTCGGAAGAAGTTGTCGACTTGTCCCCAGGTCGAGACGGGTGCCTGTGGATAACTCTGTGGACAGGGACGGCCGGGCGGGAACCCGCAGGTGATCGGTAGGTAGGAGCAGCCGATCATCTGTTGATCGCTGGCTAGAAACGACCGTCGAGACAGCGGGTCAGCCAGTCCGAGGCATCCGTGAAGGCCCGGTCCGAGGTCCCGGCCCGCACCGGCCCCACCTCGTCCGGCGACACCCCGGCCCGCGGATACGAACCCAGGAACCGCACCTGCGGACTGATCCGCTTCAGCCCCATCAGGGCCTCACCCACCCGGCGGTCGGTGATATGACCCTCGGCGTCCGCCGAGAAGCAGTAGTTGCCGATGCCCTGCCCGGTGGGCCGGGACTCGATCCGCATCAGGTTGACGCCCCGTACCGCGAACTCCTGGAGCAGTTCGAGGAGCGCGCCCGGATGGTCGTCGTCGAGCCAGATCACGACGGAGGTCTTGTCGGCGCCCGTCCGCGCGGCGGGCCGCCCCGGCCGGCCGACCAGCACGAACCGGGTCTCGGCGTTCGCCGCGTCATGGATGTCCGTGACCAGCGGGTGCAGTCCGTAGGTCGCCGCGGCGAACACCCCGGCGAACGCCGCGTCGTAACGGCCCTCCTGCACCAGCCGGGCCCCGTCCGCGTTGGACGCCGACGACTCCCACACCGCGTCCGGCAGCTGCGCGGCCAGCCAGTTGCGCACCTGCGGCTGGGCCACCGGATGCCCGGTCACCGTCTTCACCCCGGACAGCTCCGTACCCGGCCTGACCAGCAGCGCGAAGGCGATCGGGAGCAGCACCTCGCGGTAGATCATCAACGGCTCGCCCTTGGCCAGCTCGTCCAGGGTCGCGGTGACCCCGCCCTCGACCGAGTTCTCGATCGGGACCAGTGCGCCCGCCGCCTCCCCGGCGCGGACCGCGTCCAGCGCGGCGGGTACCGACACCATCGGCACCAGCTCGCGCGTGGCGGCTTCCGGAAGCGTACGGAGGGCGGCCTCGGTGAAGGTTCCCTCGGGGCCGAGATACGTGTAGCGCGTGGCCGACATACGGTCACCCTAGTGGGCCCGGGCACCCCTCCCCGAACCTGTCGGGCGCCCGCTCAGCCCTCCGCCCGTCCAGCAGGGCCGGCCCGGGTACCCGCCCCCTCAGCCCTCCGCCCGTCCAGCAGGGCCTGCCCAGGTACCGCCCCGCTCAGCCCTCCAGCAGGGCCTGCCCCACGTACCCGCCCCGCTCCGCGCCCCCGGGCACCGCGAACAGCCCGCTGGCCTCGTGCCGGACGAACGGGGACAGCGCGTCCCCCCGGTCCAGCTTGCGCTGCACCGGGACGAAGCCGCGTACCGGATCGGCCTGCCAGCAGATGAACAGCAGCCCCGCGTCCGGCGCCCCCTTCCCGTCGGAACCGTCGTGGTACGAGAACGGGCGCCGCAGCATCGCCGCGCCCCCGTTCTGGTCCGGGCGGCTGATCCGGGCGTGTGCGTCGATCGGGATCACCAGCGTGCCGTCCGGGCCCAGCTTCTCCAGGTCCGGCTCGGTCGTCTCACCGCCCCCGGTCAGCGGGGAGCCGTCGGACCGGTGACGTCCCATCACCGCTTCCTGCTCCGTGACCGACAGCTTCTCCCAGGAGTCCAGCAGCATCCTGATCCGGCGGACCACCGCGTACGAGCCGCCCGCCATCCAGCGCGGCGAACCGCCGCCGGGTACCTCTGCCGTACCGGTGCCGCTCGGCTCGTCCGGGACGAAGATCCGCTGCTGGAAGTCCGGGTCAGACGGCTTCGGGTTGCGGGTGCCGTCCACCTGGCCCATCAGATTGCGCGCGGTCATCGGCCGCGCGGTCGCTCCCGGGGAGCGGTTGAAGCCGGTCATCTCCCAGCGCGGCCGTGCCGCGCTCCCCGCTTCCTTCTGGAGCGCGCGCAGCGCGTGGAAGGCGACGAGCCCGTCGTTCGCGCCGATCTGCACCCACAGATCACCGTCGCTGCGGGCCTTGTCGAGCCGGTCGGACGAGAAGTCCGGCAGCGGATCGAGGGCCACCGGGCGCTGCTTCTCCAGTCCGGTCCGGGCGAAGAAGCTGTGCCCGAGCCCGAACGTCACCGTCAGCGCCGACGGACCGGCGTCCAGGGCGACCCCGGTGTCCGAAGCCGACGACTCACCGGCCATCAGCCGCTCGGCCGTCGCCGACCAGCGCCGCAGCAGCGCGGCCGCCTCCTTGCGTCCGGCGCCGGGTGCCAGATCGAAGGCCATCAGATGGCCCCGGGACTGCATCGGGTCGAGGATGCCGGGCTGATGTTTCCCGTGAAACACGGCCGTCTCCGCGCCGACCGAGGTCAGCGGGGCGGTGTCCGGGTCGCCGGAGCCCGCCGCCGCGTATCCGGCCGCCGTGCCGACCGCGCCCAGCGCGAGCCCGGTGGCACCGGCCGTACCGAGCAGCCGCCGCCGGGTGACCCCGGGCTGTGACGCCGGACCGGCCGGGTCACCCGTCCCGCCGGAGCGGGACGCGCCGGGTCGGGGCACGCCGGGGGAGGCGCCGGGGGCCGTCGGGGGACGCGGGTCCTTCGGCTGCTGGGATGTGGTCCGGGCACGTTCCGCCATGGTGGTTCAGCCGATCCTCGTGGTCTTCTTCACGGTGACCTGGTCGATGTCGGAGGTACGGACGGTCACCGCGATCTCCCAGTCCCCCGCCATCGGGAGCTGTACCCCGGCGGCGGTCCAGTGCGCGGTGGCGACGCGGTCCGGGGTGACGGGCAGCGGGCCGATGTCCTTCGCCTTCAGGGTGAAGGCGACCTGCACCTCGGGGACGTCGAAGCCGCTGCCGTTGGGCCGCTCGACGTACAGATGCAGGGCGTTGTTGCCCGTACGGCCGGGCTCCAGATCGACGGTCGCGACCCCCTTGCCGTCCTGGCCGCCGGTGTCGAACGGCAGCCGCACACTGAGCGGCCCGGCCGGAGCGCCCGCGGTACGGACGGCCCGCTCGGCGGACTCCTGGGTACGGGCGGGCTCCGTCGCGGTCAGCAGCGTGGTCACCCCGAGCAGTACCACCGCGACGGCCACCTCGGCGAACACCGAGCGGCGCAGTCCTGAGCGCAGGGGGTCGGCGTCCCGGGTCCGCTTGACGCGGGCGGTCGCGACGGCGGTCCGCTGCCGGGCGAGCTGCGCGGCCCGCGCGGTGTCCGGTTCCGGCGCGGTGCCGACGGCGCTGTCGGTCCCGTCAGGGCTGTCGGTGCCGTCGGTGCTGCCGGTGCCGTCGGCGGTGGAACCGGCCCGTGTGCCGCTTCCGCGGCCGTCCGGCGTCCGGCTCCCGTCCTGGTCCGCCCCGGGATCGGCCGAAGGGTCCGTCGACAGATCCGTGGAGAGGTCCGTGGAGAGGTCCGTCGGGCGCTGCGTCAGCCGGGCGACCCAGCGGCGGGAGAACCACGCGATGCCGATCACGACGGCGATCAGCACGATCTTGGTCATCAGCAGCCGCCCGTAGTCGGTGCCGGTCAGGCCCGACCAGGAGCCGACCTGCCGCCACGACTGGTACAGCCCCGTCACCGCGAGGACGACCACACAGCCGAAGGCGATCCGGGAGAACCGCTCGACGGCCGACGTCTCCAGGGACGGCGCCCGGTACAGGGCGATCAGCAGGGTGGTGAGCCCGCCGATCCAGGTGGCGACGGTCAGCAGATGCACCACGTCCAGGGGCATCGCCAGGCCGGTCTGGATACCGGTCGAGGCGTGCTCGGACAGGGCCCAGGTCGCGGCGATCCCGGCGGCGACGACGAATCCGCCGACCCTCAGCCCGAAGGCCAGGTCCCGCTGGGACACACCCGGGTCCGCGCCCTCCGTAGCGACCGCACCCGTAGCGACCGCACCCGCACCGGTCGCCTCCGTACCGGTCGCTCCCGTACCGACCGGCTTCGTACCGACCGGCTTCGCCCCGGTCCCCTTCGTACCGGCCGATTTCGCGACCGGCTTCGTACCGCCGGAAGCAGGCTTGGAAGCAGGCTTGGAAGCAGGCTTGGACAGCTCGGGTCCGGACGTGGCGGGGTCGGACCCGGACGGCTCGGTGCCGGAGGCGTCCCGTTCCGCGACCGCGCGTGCGTACGCACCGAACAGCACCGCGATGAACAACGCGGCGGCGGCGAGCAGCAGCAGGCGGGAGATCAGCGCCGCCCCGGTCCTGGTCTGGAGGACCCCGCCGAGCAGTCCGAGGTCGAAGATGTCGGCGAGCTTCCCGGAGCCGGTGTAGGGGCCCCGTATCAGCAGCAGCGACAGGGTCGCCGCGGTCAGCGCGAGCCACCCGGAGACCACGACCCGCTGGACGGCCCGGACCCCGGCGCCCCGCGGCCAGCAGACCAGGACGAACGCGGCGCCGCCCACGACCAGCACGAAGCCCGCGTAGGACACATAGCGACCGAGGTCGTACAGGGCCCCGACGGCTCCGCCGCTGTCCTGGTCCTGGACGGACACGGTGGTCTCGGAGGGGGCGCCCACGGAGAAGGTGAACGCGCCGGACACGGGGTGGCTGTCGGCCGACACCACCTGGTAGGTGACGGTGAAGGTGCCGTCGGGCAGCTCGGGCTTCAGCGCGACGGAGTAGCCGGCCTCGCCCTGTTCGCTGGTCGGTCCGGTGTCGACCCGCTCGCCCTTCGGGTCCAGCACCCGCAGGGAGTTGTCGGCCAGGGCCACCTTCTCGGAGAAGGTGATCGAGACCTGTTCGGGCGCCGTGTCGACCACCGATCCCCGTTCCGGGACGCTACCGGTCAGCGCGGCGTGCGCGGACGCGGGCGGGGCACCGGTGAGCACGGCACCGGTGGCGAGCAGGAACAGCAGGAGCAGGCTCCGGAAACGGGGAACGACGGTCAGCATCGGCGGGCCTTCCCTCAGTGATGGTCCGCCGGAGCGGACGGCTGGGACGGGGATGCGTGCGATGACGGCGCGTGCGACGAAGTCGACGACTTGTCGTTCGCCGGGTTGTACGTGGCCTCGCGGACCGGCACCTCGACGGTGTGGACCCCGGACTTCTCGAAGCGCAGCTCCAGCGTCACCGTGTCGCCCTGTACGGGCTTGCGGGTGAGGTCCTCGAACATGAGGTGGTTGCCGCCGCGCGCGAAGTCGAGGGTGCCGTCGGCGGGCACCGGGAAGGACTTCTCCTCCCGCATCCGGCCGCCCTCGGTGGAGTGCAGGGTGACCGTCCCCGCCAGCTCGCTGGTGGCGGACACGAGGGTGTCGGCGCCGCCGGAGTTGGTGACGACGAAGTACCCGGCCGCCAGGTCGGCGGTGGGCGGCGCGGGGATGTACGCGCCGCCGACGGTCAGTTCGGGTTCGCCCCCGGACGCGGACGCCCCGCCGCCGCAGCCGGTGAGCAGCAGTCCGGCGGTGGCCGCCGCGGCCAGCGAGGTCAGGGCGCCGCGCCTCACGGCTTCTCCCCGGTGAGCAGCTTGGGCAGGTCCTTGGCGTAGTCGTCGATGGTCGCGGTGTCGCCGTTGTAGAGGACGTAGCCGTCGTCGGTCTTCGGGGAGAACGCGACGACCTGCTTGCCGTGCATCGACTCCATCTTGCCCTTGGCGTTCTTCTTGGGCGGGTCGATGGCGATGCCGAGCTGCCGGGCCCCGGCCTGGATGGTCGCGAAGTCGCCGGTCAGCCCGATGAACTCGGGGTCCTGCGCGCCCAGCCACTTGCCGAGCGAGGCGGGGGTGTCCCGCTTCGGGTCGGTGGTCACGAGGACGACCTGGAGCTTGTCCTGGTCCTCCTTCGGGAGCTGCTTCTTGGCCTGGGCGAGGTTGCCCATGGTGAGCGGACAGACGTCGGGGCAGTTGGTGTAGCCGAAGTAGAGGAGTGTCGGCTTGCCCTTGGTCTCGGCCCGCAGGTCGAACTTCTTGCCCTTGGTGTCGGTCAGGACGAGGTCGGGCTTGGTGAAGGGGGAGTCGAGGGGCGTGGCGGCCTTGGCGTCCGGCTCGGCGGTGACCTCAAGGATGTTGTCCGCGGCACTGTCGCCACCGTTGCCGCACGCGGTGAGGGTGAGGGCGGCGGCGGTGAGCAGGGCGGAGGCGAGGAGGGTCTTCTTGCGCATACTGCATTCTCCAGAGGGACCGTGGACGGCCTCCGGCCGGACCCGGGTGTCCGGCCGGAGGTGCGTCGTGAGCGTCCCGGCTGTCGGGGCGGGCCGAGACGGTGGAATCGGCCCGGGTGGTACGGCCGGCGGTCAGCCGGTGCTGTTCTTGCGGCGGCTCGCGAACACCCCGAAGGCCGCGCCGAGCAGACCGACGACGATGCCGGTCACGCCGAGGACGCGGGCGGTGGTGTCGCTGTCGTCGGACCCGGCGGCCGAGGAGGACTCGTGCCCGTCGTGTCCGTCGGCCTTGTCGTCCTTGGCCTCCGCGTCCTTGCTGCCGGCGGTGGCGGTGGCCTTGTCCTCGGCCTTGTCGTCGTCACCCGAGCCGTGGTGGTCGTCCTCGGCCTCGCTCAGCGCGAGCACGGGCGCGGGGAACTGCGGCTCCTCGCCACCCGCCCCGGGCACCTCGATCCAGCGCACGACCTCCTTGTTGGAGTACGTCTGGACGGCCTTGAACACCAGCTCGTCGCCCTTCTCGGGGAGCTGGCCCACCGAGACCGGGAACCGCTGGAAGAAGCCGGGCTCGATGCCCTTGCCGTCGGCGGTCCAGGTGACCTTGGTGACGGCCTCGGTGATCTCGTTGCCGTGGATCTTCAGGGGCTTGTCGAGCTTGCCCTTGGTGACCTCGGCCTTCCAGCCCGGCACCGGCTGCGGCAGGACGGAGGCGAGCGGCTGGCCGCCGGGGAACGTCACCTCCAGCTTGGTGGTGGAGGCGTCGTCGCGCTCGTTCGGGACCTTGAAGCCGATCGTGGCGTAACCGCCCTTGGCCGCCTCGCCCTCGGGCTGCACGGAGACATGCGCGAACGCGGGCGACGACAGGACGACGACCGCGGACGCGGTGGCGGCGACGGTGGCGGCGTACAGCGGCACACGGGACTTCTTCATGGGAAACACTCCAGTTCCATGGCCGGGCCATGGCGGTTCGGTGGTCATGACGGACGACGGGCGCGCCCTCGGGCCCGGACCGCCCCGCACTCCTCCGCGACGACGGCGGCGGTTGCCGCCGGCCGCGCGGCCGGGGACGGGCATCCGGGAGGACGCCGGCAGGCGCGCACAGGTGCCACCCGGCACCGGAGGACACGACGGACACCGCACGGGCCGGTCAGGGCGCCGGGCGGGCCGGGGGACGATCGCGGGCGGCACACGACACGACGGCGTACGGACGCATGGCGCTCCCCGGCGGCACGGCGACGGGGCCGTGCCGGTACGGATCCCGGTACAGGGTCCGGCACACGTCCCGGCGCGAGTCCGGTACGGATGCCGTCCCGCATGCCGCTACGGGCTCCGGCAGGGAATCCGTGGCGGATGCCGTCACGGATGCCGGTACGGGCTCCGGGGGCAGGGGAGGAACGTCGGCACACCGGGGTCGCGGCGCCTGGGTCGGCGTCGGTCCGGGGCGAGGTGGGTCAGCGCGTCACGCGCAGAGCGCGTGGGCGGCCACCGGGGACGGCGGCCCCCGTCGGATCACCGAGTGCTGGAGTGCCTCGGTCCGGGGCACGGGTGGCTCGGACCGGTCGGCGGGCACGGGCCGGGGGCCGGTCGACGGCGCCCCGCCGGACTCCGCGAACAGGCACCGGACGAAAGCGAGCGCCGACCGCAGCGCGCGGACCAGCGCCGCCTCGGCGACGCCCTGCGCGGAGAGCCGGACCAGCCGGACCAGCGCGAGATCGCCCCGCCGCAGCAGCCAGCCCACCAGCGCGGCGGACAGCACATGCGCGAGGAGCATCGGCAGGGTGGGCAGCAGATCGGCCACCGAGCCGGAGCCGGACGCCACGGGGGACGCCGGGTCGAAGTGGTGCGGTACCGCGCCGCCGCCCGTACCGCCGCCGGGCAGTACCCGGGCGTCGGTGAGGATGCGCTGGGCCTGCGCCGGGCCGATGGCCACGGCACCCGCCCCGCACATCAACTGCGCGGCCTGCGCGATCAGCGAGGCGTCGGACGGCGCGCCCGGCACGGCCGGACCGTGCTGGCCGATGCCGAAGAGCGTATGGAGCGTCAGCTGACCGGCGGCCAGCAGCGCGGCGATGCCCGGCAGCGACCGGGCCCGTCCGGCCAGCGGCACGGCCACCGCGAACACCACGAGGAACCCCGCCGTCACCGACCACAGGGGCACGGACTCGTACGAGGCGAGCACATGACCGGCCGCGGACAGCACGACACAGACCGCGGCGAACACCGCGGCCCGCAGCAGCCGGAGGTCTCTTCCGGCGCGTCCCTCGCGCTGGTGGGGGGCAGTCATGGCCGGGACATCATCCCACTGGGCCGACGGCCGTGGTGCGGCAGGTCCAGGACGGTCCGGTAGGTCCCAAAGGTCCCGGCCACGGGCGGTGCCCGACCGGCGGCCGGGCGGTCACGACCGGCGTACGGGATGCCCGCGAGCCGTCCGGACGCCCCGGTGGGGAGGCGGTGCGCCTCCGCCGTATGGGCGGCATCACGTCGGCCGCGCGATTGCGGTCACGCACCGATGGCAATACGTAACGGTACGTCGAACCGCAGCCAGGAGGCTGGAGCATGAGCATCTCGTGGTCTCTCCATTTGCGGCGCGACGCTGCGAGCGTCCCCCTGGCCCGGCGGCTGCTGCTGCGGACGATGGAGACGGCGGGGGTCGACCCGGACATCTGTTTCGATGTGTCGGTCGCCCTCAGCGAGGCGTGTGCCAACGCCGTGGAGCACGGCGGCGCGGCGCGCCCCGGCGGGGCGTCGGGCGCGTACCGGGTCAGTGCGTACCTGGACGGCGAGAAGTGCTGTATCGAGGTGGCCGACTCGGGTCCTGGTTTCCCGTCGGCCCCGCACCCCAGACCGGCCGCCGCCCGGGCCCCGGTGTCCGACGACGCCGAGCACGGCCGGGGACTGCGGATCATCCGGGAGCTGGCCGATCACGTGCACTTCACCAACCGCCCGGGCCGCGGCGGCGCCGTCGTCAGCTTCGACAAGATCCTCAAATGGACCGAGGACGCACCCCTGATGACGGTCTGATCCCCCCTGATCCCCCCTGATTCCGCTGATCCCCCGACCTCCTGATCCCTCTGGCCCTCTGGCCCTCTGGCCCTCTGGCCCGGTGGTCCGGTCGGCCGGTCAGGCGTCGGACGGTGCGCGGACACCGGCAAGGCGCCCGGACCCCCCGCGGTCCGCGCTCACAGCACCGCTTCCAGCCGCAGCGGGTCGGGCAGTTCGCGCCGGTAACGCCGCAGCGGTCCGCCGGGCTTCACGCCCGCCGTGACCGTACAGCTCAGTTCGGTCACCGTCCCGGCGCCGCAGCGCACCACGAGCCCGAGCGGATAGCTGCCGGTCAGCTCGGTCGCCTCGGTGCGGCGGAACTCCCACGCGGGCCTGGCGCTGCCGAGGTCCATCGCCTGGACGAGCGGCTGATGGGTGGTGAAGTCGCGGGTCCGGCCGAGCTCGCCCAGGGACGCCTCGGCGCCGAGCAGCGCGAGTTGCGGTCCGAGCCGCCAGGACCGCTGGGACCGCACCTCGTCGGTCAGCCGCAGCGGGTCCATCGAGTGGACGACCGGCTGCGGCGCCCAGCCGGTGGACGACAGGGTGATCCCGACATGGGCGAACTCCAGCCGGGGGGAACGCGGTCCGGTGGCGAAGGTGATCGCGAGCCGGACCAGATAGTGGTCGTAGAGGGCGGCCTGCTCCTTGGCGTACCGCGCGAGTTCCGGGTCGGCGGCGAGCTCCTCGGGCGTCAGCCGCACCGCGTGCGGCCCACCGACCCGGACCCGCCCGGCCAGCGGCTCCGTCCCGTCCCCTCCGGCGGGCACGGGCCCGCCGGTGTCCCGCAGGACGCCCATGGGCGTCAGGACCAGGTCCCGCTCGACCAGCTGGGGATCGTTCAGTTCGATCATCGGCCACCTCCCGGGCTCGGGCCACGGCCGCGGAGGTGGTGGGCTGTCATGACGAGCCCCCGGTGCCGCGTCCCCCGCGGGTACCCATGCCCGGAAGCCTAACGACCGCGGACCGGTCACGCCCAACTCCGGGGCGAACCAGGGCGGATGGGCCGGACCGGGGACGCGTGCCCGTCCGGAGATGTGGAGGTACGCCGACGGGCCCGGGACACCTGAAGGTCCCGGGCCCGTCGGCCGTGCGCGGCCCGCCGGAGGGCGTCCCGCTGGACCGCGCCCCCGCCGGAGGCCGTCCCGCCGGGCCCCGTCAGGGCATCGCGCTCAGCCCTGCTGGAGCTTCGCCATCCACAGCTCGATCTCGTCGGAGCGCCGGGGCAGCGCGGCCGACATGTTCAGATGGCCGTCCTCGGTGACGACGATGTCGTCCTCGATCCGGACGCCGATGCCCCGGTACTCCTCCGGCACCGTGAGGTCGTCGGCCTGGAAGTACAGACCGGGCTCGACCGTGAGGCACATGCCCGGCTCCAGGGTGCCCTCGACATACGTCTCGGTACGGGCGGCGGCGCAGTCGTGCACGTCCATGCCGAGCATGTGCCCGGTGCCGTGCAGGGTCCAGCGGCGCTGGAGGCCCAGTTCGAGCACCCGCTCGACCGGGCCCTCGACCAGACCCCACTCGACCAGCTTCCCGGCGAGGACCCGCTGCGCGGCGTCATGGAACTCGCGGTACTTCGCACCGGGACGCACGGCCGCGATCCCGGCCTCCTGGGCCTCGTACACCGCGTCGTAGATCTTCTTCTGGAGCGCGGTGAAGGTGCCGTTCACCGGCAGGGTGCGGGTGATGTCGGCGGTGTAGAGGGTGTGGGTCTCGACCCCGGCGTCCAGCAGCAGCAGGTCGCCCGAGCGGACGGGGCCGTCGTTGCGGACCCAGTGCAGGGTGGTCGCGTGGGCGCCGGAGGCGCAGATCGAGCCGTAGCCGATGTCGTTGCCCTCGACGCGGGCCCGCAGGAAGAACGTGCCCTCGATGTAGCGCTCGCTGGTGGCCTGCGCCTTGTCGAGGACCTTCACCACGTCCTCGAAGCCGCGGACCGTGGAGTCGACGGCCTTCTGGAGCTCACCGATCTCGAACGCGTCCTTGACCAGCCGCGCCTCCGAGAGGAAGACGCGCAGCTCCTCGTCGCGCTCGCCGGTCACCTTGTCCGTCAGGGCGGCCTCGATCGCGGCGTCGAAGCCGCGGACGACCCGGACCGGGCCGGTGGCCGCGCGCAGCGCGTCCGGCAGGGTGCGGACGTCGGCGGCGGGGATGCCGTACAGCTTCCCGGCCTCGGTGAGGGAGGTGCGGCGGCCGACCCACAGCTCCCCCTGGCCGTCGAGCCAGAACTCGCCGTTGTCCCGGTTGGACCGGGGCAGCAGATAGATCGTCGCGTCATGCCCGGTCGCGGTCGGCTCCAGGACGAGCACGCCGTCCTCGGTCTGGTTGCCGGTGAGGTACGCGTACTCGACGGACGAGCGGAACGGGTACTCCGTGTCGTTCGAGCGGGTCTTCAGGTTGCCCGCGGGAACGACCAGCCGCTCGCCGGGGAAGCGGGCGGACAGTGCCGCACGGCGTGCCGCGGTCTCGGCGGCCTGTGCGACGGGGGCGAGATCGTGCCTTTCCGTGTCCGCCCAGCCGGACCGCATGCTTTCGGCCAGCTCATCGGACACGCCGGGGTACAGCCCGTTCTTGCGCTGCTTGACCGGCTCTTCCTCCTCGGCGCCCTCCGAAGCGTCCGCGATGGCCTGGTTCTCCGGGTTCTCCGGATCTGCCAGCCTTGCTGCGGTCTCCGGGGCGAGCTCCTCCGACACGGTCTTCCTCCTTGGATACGGCTTTGGACCCCCTCCATCGTACGGTCGTACGGAAGGGTGCTCTGGCCGGAAGTGGTGGGTTCCTGTGGGTGCCATGTACACGCTGGGCGTACCGGGCCTCGCCCTGGGTGATCGAACCCGCGCCGCACCGGACCGTACGGCCCGCCACCCCGGTGCCCCTTCTCCCCTTTATTACGCCCAACGCGTGACGCCCCGTACCGCGCCCAACGCGTGACGCCCCGTACCGCGCCCAACGCGTGACGCCCCGTACCGCGCCCAACGCGTGACGCCCCGTACCGCGCCCAACGCGTGAAGCCCCCGGCCCCGCACCACGAAACGACCCGCACAGGAACCCGTACGCCCACCGGCAAGAACCCGCGGGCGCGAGCGAGGACGCCCCGCACGGGACAGGCGAACCCGCCCGCCCGACCCCCGCGCGCAGCCCGAAGCCCCCGCTCACCGCCCCGAAGCCCCCCGCCCGCTGCCCGAAGCGCCCCGCCCGGTTCGAACTGCTCCGGCTACTCGGACTACTCGGGCTACTCGAAGCGCGCCGCCAGCAGGACCACGTCCTCGTCGCTGGACGGATCGTCCGCGCCGTCCGGCAGCATCGTCCGCACCACATGGTCGGCGACGGCCTCCGGCGAGTCCCGCAGCCGCGCGGGCACACTCGCCGCCGCCGCGTGCAGCCGTGTGAAGGCGCGGTCCATCGGGTCCCCGGTGCGCTGGAGCAGGCCGTCCGTGAACAGCAGCACCGTTTCTCCGGGCTCCGGGCGCAGCTCCACGCTCGGTGCCTCCCAGCACGCCAGCATCCCGAGCGGCGCCGACAGCGAGGTCTCCACGTACTCGGTGCGCCGCTCGCCGACGATCAGCGGCGGGCAGTGTCCCGCCCCGGCCAGTGTGATCTTCCGTGCGGCGGGCTCGCAGTACGCGAACAGGGCGGTGGCGCTGCGCGCCGGTTCGGTCAGCCGCAGCAGCAGTTCCAGATCGGACAGGACCGCCACCGGGTCCTCGCCCTCCATCACCGCGTACGCGCGCAGCGAGGCCCGCAGACGTCCCATCGCGGCGACCGCGCTGGGACCCGCGCCGCCGACCGAGCCGACCGACAGTCCGAGCGCCCCTTCCGGCAGCGGCAGCGCGTCGAACCAGTCGCCGCCGCCGCGCGGCCCGCTGTGGTGCCGTACGGCGAGCCGCATCCCGGGCACCCGGGCCAGCCGGCCGGGCAGCAGCTCCCCGGTGAGCGTCGTGGCCGCCGCCCGGACGCGCTCCAGATCGAGCAGCCGGCCGAGCTGTTCGCCCGCCTGGCGGATGTAGAGGCCGACCAGATGCCGCTGGCGTTCGACCGGTTCGGCGGGTTCGTCGTAGAGCCAGACCGCCGCGCCGAGCCTGCCCGCCGATCCGGCGGCCAGTGGCAGTGCGTAACTGGCCGCGTACCCGAGCCGGTCGGCGACCTCGCGGTGGCGAGGGTCGAGGGCGCCGTCCGCGCGGAGGTCGGGCTGCGCGATCTCGCGCTCGCCGTCCGGGGCGTCGAGGAGCCTGCCGTACGAGGTGGAGTCGCGCGGCACTGTCTCGATATGGCCTAGATCGGCGCGTGCGAGGCCCAGTCCGACCATGGTGTCGGGCCCGAGCCCGTCGGCCGGTTCCAGGACGACGAGTCCGCGTCGCGCCCCCACCAGGGCGCCTCCGGCGCGCAGGATCTCCTGGAGCGCGTCGTCGATGCTCCCGGTGCGGGTCAGCCGTTCGGTGAGTTCGTGCAGCGTGGTGAGGTCCGAGACCCATCCCGCGAGCCGGTCCTGGAGGACCGCCGAGGCGGGCGGGACCCCGGCTCGGGGATGCCCGTCGCCCGGCGCCCCGGCGCCCGGTTCGGCGGCGGACGGCCCGGTTCCCGGGGGTACTGGCGCGGCGACCGGCGCGACAGTTTGTGCGGGCGCGGGGACCTCGGAATCGATTCCGGCCACTTTCGGCGGATGCGGGGTTGTCATGGTGTCCGACTCCCGGGCCGGTGCGTATTGCTCAATAGCATCGCAAACCCCCTGTCATTCTGCGCCGCCAGCAATGTCTCCACATCTACACGCACTGGTAAGGGGATGTCCAGCATTGTCCTGCCGGGATGCCTGGTGTCCCACCGGTATTGAGTGTCAGGCAAGTTGGCCAAAAACCGACCTTGGTAACGGCATATTGCGGTCGACTGGCATTGTTCGACGGAGCGTCATAGCGGTCTTGATGGGTACGTAATCGGTGAAGGCCAGGAGCGGCCGGGAGCGTCCCGGAACCTGGCGGCGGAACCGGGCGTCATAACCTTCAGTGACCGTGCCCCATCCTCCGTGGCTCAGGCGGCGAGTACGACGCGGGACGGCGAAACGCCGAGCGCCGCCACCCCACGCCACGGCCATGCTTTTGATAGACGCAATACGGACGCAGCCAACGCCCGGCCCAGGGATCATCATGCCCACCGCGGGGACGTCCGGCGCGCCAGTACGAGTGCACGGTGAACAGCCGCTTCGTACGCACGGTGAACTGATCGATACATGCTGTGATGTGGTCTTCGGCGTTCAAGGAAAGGAACGAGCGCTCATGCGCGAGATCCTCGGAAGGCGACGCGGGCTCCTGTCCAGGCGGAACGACGGACGGCCCGAGATCCTCGGTGCGGCCCTGACCTTCGCGACCCAGTGGCAGTGGCCCGTACTCCCGGGGGTGGGGACTCGGCCGCGCGATGCCGGCTGTTCCTGCTCCGACCCCGACTGCGTGGTACCCGGCGCGCACCCCTTCGATCCGGGCCTGCTGGCCGCCACCACCGACGAGCGCATGGTGCGCTGGTGGTGGACCAACCGGCCCGGCGCACCCGTCATCCTGGCCACGGGCGGCGACGCGCCGTGCGCGGTCAGCCTGCCCGCCCCCGCGGGAGCCCGTGCCCTCGCGGCACTCGACCTCGCGGGGATGCGCCTCGGTCCGGTCATCGCGACCCCGGACCGCTGGGCGCTGCTCGTCGCCCCGTACTCCCTGGAACAACTGGGCGAGCTGCTCTACGCGAAGGACCACGTACCCGGCTCGCTCCGGTTCCACGGCGAGGGCGGCTACATCGCCCTGCCGCCGTCGGTGACCGGCGCTGGCCAGATCCGCTGGGAACGCGCGCCGCTGCCCGGCTCCGCGACCCCGTGGGTGCCCGGTGTGGAGGCCGTGGTGGACGGTGTGGTCGACGCGCTCACTCGTACGGGTGTGAGCGCGCCGGAGATGTAGGCGCGTAGGCGCGCGTGAGCGCCGGCGGCGGCCGCCCGGGGTCTATCTTCGGGCCATGAACTCCCGCCTGGTCATGCTCATGGGCGTCGTGGCGCTCGCCGCCGTGCTGCCGTTCGCGGTGGCGTCGGCGGGACCCGTCCGCGGACTGCTGGACGGTACGAACGGCGAGGCGGGCTCCGTGGGAGCGGGGGCCGCCGCAGCGCCGGGGGGTTCCTCCGCCACGGAACGCGGGAGCCTTGCCGCCTCCCGGGTGACGGGCGTGGCCGCGGATGCCCGTGCGCGCCCGGGGGCGCACGCCCGGCCCTGGAGCTCGGACGACTCCTTCGCGCGGACCGGGGCCACGGCCGCGCCCGGCGTGTCCGGCGGCCCGGGTGCGCCGGCCGGTCCGGACGGCCCGGCGTTGGCCGGGAACCCCCGCCCGGCGCCCGGCCACCCGGATATGGCCGATTCCCCAGGGCACCGCACCGCGCCGCCGGACGCCCGTCCGAGGGCCCGGTGCGGCCCCGAACTCTCCTCCCCCGACGGTCTGGAGGCCCAGACCTGTGTCCTCGCCCATGACGGCGACACCTGGGCGCGCACCTACTACCGCAACGCGTCCGGGGCGAAACTGACGGCCGTCCTCACCCTGATGGCACCCCGCGCGCAGACCCTGCGGACCCGGTGCCCGGTGGGCGCGGCCGATGAGCCCGGGGTGTGCGAGACCCCGAGGGAACCCACGTCCGGCGGCCCCGGCGGGTACGCGGCGGTCGCGGAGTTCGCGGCGGCACCCGGTACCGCGCACGGTCCCCACGGCGGCCCGCTGCTGCTGCGCTCGGGCAGCGGGACGAGGGCGTAGCGGGACGGGGTCCACCGGGGCCGGGGGGCGGTACGGAGGTGCGGCGGTACGAGGGTGTGGCGGGGGCGCAGGCGTGGCGGGGGTGCGGCGGCACGGCGGTGTAGCGGGACCCGGGTGCGGCTGGACGATCGTCGGCCGGCGCGGGTCGGTCCCGGGAGGTGCGGCCCGCCCGGCCCATGTGCGGGGCGAGGGCGGAGCGCGGTGGGGACGCGCGAGAACTGCGCTGTCCGGCAAGGGAGTTGAAAGTCCTGGTCGGCGGTGGGAGTCGCCCGGCGCGCGGGGCGCGGGACCGCGGACATGGAAGCGCCCGGTTGCTGGCGACGGGGGATGCACCAGCAACCGGGCTACCAGAACGGTAACAAGAGATCGGCGGTTAGCAAATTCGATCTCGCCTATTCGGACAGCGATTCAGGCTTCCACGCGGGCAGTTGTGACCGGAGTCACCCGCCCTCCTTGCTGACCGGCCGGTCAGTTCGTGGCGACCGCCCGGACCGGCGACAGCGCTGCTGCGGGCCGTACCCGATCGGCCTTGCGCGGTGTGCCGTCCACCGGAGCTGGGGGTATGCCGACGGGCCCGGAAGGGGCGGCATCGGACGGTTCCTCCGCGGCCGTCCGACCGCGGTCCGGCCCGCCCGAGGTTGGCCGGAGCCTTGCGCCCGCGCGGGCGTCCGGAGGTGATCCGGGCGCGGCGGGCGGCGCGGTGCGGACCGGGGCGGGGGGCCGACGGGACCGTGGCGCGGGCCCGGAAGGTCGGACCTCTGCGGAGCCCCGGCCCACCGGACCCGGCCCACCGCACCCGGTGCCCTCCGGCCCCGGGCGCACGGGCGCGGTCGGCCCCGGTCGCACGGGCCCGGTCCACGGGACCCGGTCCCCTGCGGCCCGGTTCAGCGGTCCAGCAGTTTCAGCGGTTCAGGGGATCAGGGGATCAGCTCAGGGTGATCTGACGGTTGGTGAGCCCTCCGCGCGCGCGGCGCTCCTCCGGGGTGAGCGGCGTGTCCACCGCGAGCGCGGCGGTCAGACGCTCGGCGAACGCCGCGGCGGGCTTCTCGACATCCTCGGCGGTGGCGCCCGTGGGCAGGTCCCAGACCGGCACGGTCAGCCCGTGCGCCCGGAACGAACCGACCAGGCGGGTGTCCGCGCCGAGCGACGAGGTCCCGGCGGCGTGCAGCCGCGCGAGCGCGTCGAGCAGCTCGTCCTCGCCGTACGGCATGACCCAGCGCAGATGGTTCTTGTCCGGGGTCTCGCACCAGTACGCGGCGTCCACACCGGTGAGCTTCACCGTGGGGATCGCGGCCTCGTTGGCCCGCTCCAGGGACGCGGTGACCTCCGCGGTGGCGTTCCCCGCGTCCTGCACCCAGAACTCGAAGCCCGGGTGCACGACCGGCTCGAAGGCGCTGTCCGCCGCGATCAGGTCCTGGAGGCGCGGCCCGTCGACGGGGACCCGGCGGCCCTGCACGGGAGTGCCCGGCGCGACGTCGAGCGCACGCTGGAGCGTGTCCGCGAGATCCCGGCTGAGGTCACCCGAGGAGGTGTCGTTCTGCACACCGAGGAGGACCGAGCCGTCGTCACGGCGCAGCGCGGGCCACGCCATCGGCAGGACCGTGGCGAGGGTGACCGAGGGGACGCCCTCGGGGAGCCCGCCCTTGAGCGTCAACTCCACCGTGGCGGCCGGGACCAGCTCGCGCAGCGCCACCCAGTCCGCCTCGCCGGGCAGCCCCTCGAAGGGCCGCTGCACCAGCTCGGTCGCCGCGTGGGACGCTTCGCGGCCGTGGCACGCCTTGTAGCGCCGGCCCGATCCGCACGGGCAGGGCTCGCGGGCACCTACGACCGGGATCTCCCTGTCGCCGGCACCGGCGGATCGCGGCTTGGCCTTGGTCTGGGGGCGCTTCTTGGCCATCGTGCGTGTCTCCCGCTCAGGGCTGGTCTGGTGTGCGTCGACCCTATCCGCTCCCACTGACAGTGACGGCCCGCCCCTGACCCGGGCCCGCGCCAGGACGGTCCGCCGGGACATGGAGTGCGTCCCTCCGCAGGGGCGGACGCCACCCCCGACCGGGCGTTCCACCGTGCGGACCGTTACGGCGCGGGGTGGACGGTACGGCCGCGACTGGCGTAGCGGGGGTACGCGCGCGGGGGACCGGTGGACCGCGCAGCGCGCGTAGACCGATCGCGTCGGACGTTCGCGGAGCGCGCGATACACGCCCGATCGGGCGTGACGCTTGCGGCTGCCGTACGGGGCCCGCGGGCGCACCGGGGCGGCATAACGGGCATCACCGGACGGCACGCGGGAGTCGCGGCATACGGAGCGGCATATGGAGCGGCATACGTAGCGACGTACGGAGGGTGCCGCCGGGACGGCGTGCGAACGCGAAGCGGCGCGTTCGCGGCCATCCCGTGCGTGTCATGCCCTACGTGTCATGTCCTGCATGTCCTACGGCGCGCACCGTTCCGCCGACCCACCGAGGCTGTGCGGACCCGGTGGATCTGGCGGACCTGGCGGATCTTGCGCGCCCGGTGGACCCGGCGGACCCGGCGATTCCGGAGGCGACGGGCCTCCGGCGGGCCACCGCGCGGGGATGCGGGGGACGGTCCTCAGGGCTCGGCCGGGGGTCCGGACGGCCGGGCCGTCTGATCCCGCCCGCTCATGCGTGCTCGTCGACGGCGCCACCGAAGTCCAACTCGGGGATCGCCGTGACCTGCGGTGATGTGACGCGCGTAGCGAAATCACCGCGACGGTCCGGGACATCGGGACGATCGTCCTGATGGTCGCGGACCACGACCCAGACGGTCATCTCACCGCGTGCGTCGTCCCGTACGCCCCAGTCGTCCGCCAGGGCGGTGATGATGTTGAGCCCACGGCCGCCGTGCGCGGTGACCGAGGGCGTCGCCGGAACCGGACGGGTCGGACCACCGCCGTCCGTCACCTCGACCGTCAGCCGCCCGGACGGGTCCATCCGCCACGCGGCCCGGACATCGCCGTCGCCCGCGAGGGCGTCGCCCAGCGGCCGACCGTGCCTGCACGCGTTGCTGAGCAGTTCCGACAGGATCAGGACTGCATCGTCCACCACCTGCTCGGGTACTCCGCCGCCCCGCAACTGCCCCCGCATCCGGCGCCTCGCCATTCCCACGCCCGCAGGGCCATGGGGTACGGCCATGCTCGAAGACGTGGGCACTTCTTGTGCCACCACAAATGCCACCCCCGAGACCTCCTTCGCCCCACGCCACCGTTTGGATGCCCCAATGGACTGGACCGGAAACCGGTCCGCGGGACTCCTGTGACGCACTCGTGGAGGTCGGACACGCAGTGAACGCGCCGGGGCACACCCCGTGACGGGAATCAGCTCCGGCCGAGCTGTGCGAGCACCTGCTTGGGCCGGTTCGTGATGATCGCGTCGACCCCGAGACCGACGCAGAGTTCCACGTCCTCGGGCTCGTTCACCGTCCAGACGTGCACCTGGTGGCCCGCGCCCCGGAGCTTCGCCACGGCACCCGGGTGGTTGCGCAGGATGCGGATCGAGGGTCCCGCGATCCGCACCTCCCTGGGAAGACGTCCGTCCCGTATGCGCGGGGTCAGGAACTGCGCGAGGTACACCGTCGGCAGCGCGGGAGCGGCGGCCCGGACCCGGTGCAGCGAGCGGGCCGAGAAGCTCATGATCCGGACCGGGGAGTCGTCCCCCGCGCGCGGGGCGTCGAGTCCGAACCGTCCCAGCTGCGCCAGCAGCCGCTCCTCGACCTGACCGGCCCAGCGGGTGGGGTGCTTGGTCTCGATGGCCAGCTCCACCCGGCGTCCGGCGTCCGTGACCAGTTCCAGCAGCCGCTCCAGGGTGAGGACGGAAGCGGTCCCCGGCCCGGTGGCGCCGGGGCGGTCCGGGTTCGCCTCCCAGTCCGGGCTCTCCTCCCAGCCGGGGCCCTCCTGGCCCGCCGAGCTGCGCTTCCAGGAGCCGAAGTCGAGGGCGGCGAGATCGGCGAGTTCGAGGGCGGAGACCGCTCCGCGGCCGTTCGACGTACGGTTGACCCGGCGGTCGTGGACGCACACGAGGTGGCCGTCCGCCGTGAGGCGGACATCGCACTCCAGCGCGTCGGCGCCGTCCTCGATGGCTTTCCGGTACGCGGCCAGGGTGTGCTCCGGCTCGTCCTCGGAGGCGCCCCGGTGGGCCACTACCTGGATGGGGCGTCGGGTCTCGTGCTGCCGTGCGTGGGTCACCGAGTCATGGTGCCACCGGAGCGGGGAAGGTGTCCGTGGAGGACGTCGTCTCGTCCGCCTGGGGGACGTCCGACGGTCAGTCCGTAATGTCCGGCATAAAGAATGTCATCGTACGCACAGGATCGGCTTATGGTGCCCTGACGGCCCATGGGAAAAGCTGTCAGGACACCGCGTCGACCGCGGACCGTACGCGACCGTCACCGGTCGTGGGTCACCAGGCGCGGGACCAGACCGCCGACCGAGGCGTGGACCGAGGAGAGAGCAGCTGTGAGCACCGAGAACGAGGGCAACCCGGTACCCCCGGCCCCGTCCGCACCTCCCGTGCCGCCATCGGGCTCCCCCGCTCCAGCGCCCCACAGCCAGGCGGCCGGACCGGCACAGGGCGAGACCCTTCCGCCCCGGCCCGACACGCCCCCCGCACGCGGGGCGGAGGAGACGCCTCCGCCGGGCGCGTACCCGGCGGACCCGTACGCCGACGCGCCCCACCCGGGAGCCGTCCCTCAGGACAGCGCCCCCGGCGGATACCAGGAAGCGCCGGAGCGACGGGCCGCGGTGCTGGCGACCAGCGGCGCACCCGGTACACCCGGCGCCCACGAGCACACCCAGGGCGCCCCCGCGCCCGCCCCGGGCCTCGCCCCGCCCGGCGGCGACCCGTACGCGGCGCCGCACGCCGCCGTACCGCCGCCCGTCGGCGCCTGGCCCCCGCCGCCCCCTCCGGCGGTCCCCACCTACGCGGACGCCGGCGGAGCGGGCGGCTGGGGAGCGGCGTACGAGTCGGCGGAGCACAAGCCGCGCGGCGGTCGCCGCGGCGGCCTGCTGGCGGCCGTGACCGCCGCGGCGCTCTTCGCCGGCGCCCTCGGCGGCGGGGTCGGCTACTGGGCGGCCGAGCGCAACGACGAGTCCGTGGACTCGACGACGGTCTCCGCGTCCGACACCCCCGCGGACCTGAAGCGTGATCCGGGCACCGTGTCGAACATCGCCGCCACCGCGCTGCCCAGCGTCGTCACGATCGACGCCAAGGGCGGCGGAGGCGAGGGCGGCACGGGCACCGGCTTCATCTACGACAAGCAGGGCCACATCCTCACCAACAACCATGTGGTGGCGTCCGCGGCCGAGGGCGGTCAGCTCTCGGTGACCTTCTCCAACGGCAAGAAGTACGACGCCGAGGTGATCGGCCGCGCCCAGGGGTACGACGTGGCCGTCCTCAAGATGAAGAACGCGCCCTCGGACCTGAAGCCGCTGCCGCTCGGCAACTCCGACAAGGTCGCCGTGGGCGACTCCACCATCGCCATCGGCGCGCCCTTCGGCCTGTCCAACACGGTCACCACGGGCATCGTCAGCGCCAAGGACCGCCCGGTGGCCTCCAGCGACGGCGGCAACAGCAAGGCGTCGTACATGAGCGCCCTCCAGACCGACGCGTCGATCAACCCGGGCAACTCCGGCGGTCCGCTGCTGGACGCGCGCGGTGCGGTCATCGGCGTCAACTCCGCGATCCAGTCCGCGGGCAGCGGCCTCGGTGGCGCGGGCCAGGCGGGCTCCATCGGCCTCGGCTTCGCCATCCCCGTCAACCAGGCCACCGAGGTCGCCCAGACGCTCATCAGGACCGGCCAGCCGGTGTACGCGGTCATCGGCGCCTCGGTCTCCCTCCAGGAGAGCGGCGGCGGCGCCACCATCACCCAGGAGGGCGCGGGCGGTTCGGACCCGGTCTCCCCGAACGGTCCGGCGGCCAAGGCGGGCCTTCAGCCCGGCGACGTCATCACCAAGCTGGACGACACGGTGATCGACAGCGGCCCCACCCTGATCGGTGAGATCTGGACCCACCAGCCCGGCGACTCGGTCAAAATCACCTACGAGCGCGACGGCAAGGAGCGCACGGCGAACCTCGTCCTGGGTGAGCGCAAGGGCGACAGCGGCTGACCCGTTACTCTTGTCCCCGCGCCGCCCCCGCCGGGCGGCACGGGGAGACGTGCCCGAGCGGCCGAAGGGAACGGTCTTGAAAACCGTCGTGGCAGCGATGTCACCGTGGGTTCAAATCCCACCGTCTCCGCAGAGGTCAGAGAAGTAGCCGCGTACAAGGGGTGTCCCGGACCAGGGGCACCCCTTGCGCGTAGCCGGTGCCGGGAGTGACCATGAGCCGCGCCCATCGTCCGACCGCGCGTCCGGCCCGTCCCGACGTGCCGGTCCCCCGGGTCTGGTACGCGTCGTACGGGTCGAACATGAACATGGAGCGGTTCCGGTACTACCTCACCGGCGGACGGCCGCCGGGAACCGCGCGCGGTTGTCCGGGGTGCCGTGACCCCCGCCCGCCGGAGCGGTCCGTCCCGGTGCTGATGCCGGGCGCGCTGTACTTCGCGACCCTCTCGCCCACCTGGACCGGCGGCCGGGCCTTCCACGACCCGGAAGCCGAGGGCGTGCTGTGGGGGCGCGCCCATCTCGTCACGGCCGGGCAGTTCTCCGATGTGGCGGCCCAGGAGATGTACCGACCGCCCGGTACGGACCTCGATCTCACCGAGGTGCTGACCACGGGACGGGCCGCGCTCGGGCCCGGCCGCTACGAGACCCTGGTCTGCCCCGGGTACCTCGACGATGTCCCGGTGCTGACGTTCACGGCGCCGTGGCGCGCCCGCGAGGTCGAGGTGACGAAGCCGTCCGCCCCGTATCTGCGGCATCTCGCCGCCGGACTCCTGGAGACCGGCGCGTGGAATGCGGACACCGTGGCCCGCTATCTGGCCGCGGCGCCGGGGGCGGCCGGGCACTGGACGGCCGGGGAGATCGCCGCCCTGATCCCGAGCTGATCCCGAGTGGTCTCAGGCTGATCCCGCGCTGATCCCCAGCCGATCCACGCTGATCCCGTGTGTTCCGTACGGACGTTCGGGGCCGAGGTGGCGGTGGGGTGAGGTGTAACGATTCTCCAAGAATGTGCGGAAACGCTTCGTCTGTTGTGTCCCAAGGGTTTTCAGGGCAGAGGTCGGCGTTCCGAGGGGTTTGAGCCCCTCAGGGTGTTTATCGACTTGTCCTCACGCTTGCGAGGGAATCAGGTCTTCCCGCCTGGTTCGCCGGGCATCCGCTGGGCAACTCTGGTCTCGCGACGTTGTGATCCACCTGCGGCAGCCGGCCAACTGCCCGGGTACAGACGTACTTTCCGGTGCCCGCACCGGCCCGTACTTTTCTTATGGAGGACATGGAAATGGCACGTATCCGTACTGCCCGCGTTGTCGCCGCTGCCGCCGCTCTGCCCTTGGCCGCCGCCCTCTTCTCGGGTACGGCCGTCGCCGACAACGGGTCCTTCGCGAACGACGGATCGAACGCCGCCGTGGCGGCCATCTCCGGCGGTGGTGTCGGTGGCCACAACCTCGGCAACTCCTCCACCACGCAGCAGCAGGCCGTCGGTGACGGCGCCTCGAACCTGAACAGCACCGCGCAGGTGAACGGTTCCGCCTTCACCGCGATCGACCAGTCCCACAAGTCCGTGGCGGTCAACTTCGTCGACCTCTTCTGAGCGGTCCGCCCCGATGAATCCGTTCCGGGGTGAGGTGAGCTTCTAGGTCGGGTCCGTCTCGCGACGGCGGCTCCATGGGTGGCGTGATCATCTGTGCGGCGGTGCTTCGGCACCGCCGCACAGACGTTTCTGCGTCCGGGGCGGTGCATCGGGCACGGGTGCGCGTACGTAGGGCGGCTGTGCGAACGACGCCCGTTCCCTGGTCGTGACAGCGGCGAACCGCCGAGCCCGTGAACAACTGACGGCTGACAGCGGACATGGGCCTACCCGGCGGGGCGACGGGATCCGGTCCGGCACGGGACCGGTCCGCGCGCCGAACTGGGCCGGGCGGGGGCGGGACCTGCGGCATCGGCTGTCGGGCCGCGCCGGGCGGGGGACCGGCGGCGGTCGGCTGTCAGGCCGCGATCAGCTCGGGGTCCTCGCGCAGCTTGCCCAGCGCACGGGACACCGCGCTCTTGACCGTGCCGATCGACACACCGAGCACCGCCGCGGTCTGGGCCTCGCTCAGATCCTCGTAGTACCGCAGTACGACCATGGCCCGCTGGCGGGCCGGAAGCTTCATGATCGCGCGCCACATCGCGTCCCGCAGCGCCTGCTGTTCCGCCGGGTCGCTCAGCGGGACGGTCTCCGGCTCGGGCAGCTCCTCGCAGGCGAACTCGTCGACCTTGCGCTTGCGCCACTGCGACGTCCGCGTGTTCACCAGGGCGCGGCGTACATAGCCGTCGAGGGCGCGGTGGTCCACGATCCGGTCCCACGCGACATACGTCTTCGTGAGGGCGGTCTGGAGCAGGTCCTCGGCGTCGCTCGGGTTCGCCGTCAGCGACCTGGCGGTACGCAGCAGAACCGGCCCGCGGGCGCGGACGTACGAGGCGAAAGAGGGGTACGTCAGATGGGTCGCCGGAGCGGGGGCCGAGCCGCCCTGGGCCGGGACCGAGGTCGTGGTGCCGGACGGTGTCACGCCCGGAACCCGGGTCGGGGCCGCGTGAACCGTGGTCATCGGTGCCACGTGTGTCGATGCGCTGGTGCAGATAGGCGCGATGGTTGCGGTCATGGCTACACGCTAGGTTCGACCCCCGCCTCAGCGGATCGGCCGCAGGTCCCGAAGCCGTGTCCGCCTCAGGTTGTAGGAGCGGTGGTGCCCCCACCTACTGGAGGTGGAGACCGGTGCACGCCCCCTCGGGGTACAGCCCTGAGAACCCCGACCCGGGGTCGGCAGCCGGTACCGCGCCGTCCGAAGAGCGCTCCTGGGCCGTCGGCCTGCCCCTGAACCCCGTGTCGCCGTCCCATCCGTACCCCCCGGCCCGCTCCCGCACCCATGCCCCGAACAGCTCCCCCCGGATCCGCGGTCATACCTGGGTCGTACCTCGGGCGTACGTGGGAGGCCGATGCCGTACCGGGCGGACAAGTGTCCCGGCGGGTAGTGACATACCGCCCGGTACGGCCGCAGAATCGCGACACGCACCGCGCACATCCCCACCATGCCCCGCAGGCCGGAAGCCGCACCGCGCACATTCCGCACCACGCCCGCAGGCTGGAACCCGCACCGCACCGCCGTACCCACTCCGGAGGCCCCCGTGCTGAGCACCATGCAGGATGTACCGCTCCTGATCTCCCGGATTCTTCGCCATGGGGCGACGATCTACGGTTCCTCCCAGGTGATCACCTGGACCGGGGAAGCCGAACCGCACCGGCGGTCGTTCGCCGAGGTCGGGGAGCGGACCGCTCAGCTGGCCCACGCGCTGCGCGACGAACTCGGCGTCCAGGACGACGACCGGGTGGCGACACTCATGTGGAACAACGCCGAACACGTCGAGGCGTACTTCGCCGTCCCGTCCATGGGCGCGGTCCTGCACACCCTGAACCTCCGGCTCCCCCCGGAACAGCTCGTCTGGGTCGCGAACCACGCCGCCGACCGCGTCATCATCGTCAACGGTTCGCTGCTCCCCCTGCTCGTACCGCTGCTGCCGCATCTGAAGACCGTCGAGCATGTCGTCGTCTCCGGCCCCGGCGACCGCTCCGCCCTCGCGGGTGTCGCTCAGCGGGTCCATGAGTACGAGGAGCTGATAGCCGGCAGACCGGCCGACTACGACTGGCCGGAGCTGGACGAACGGCAGGCCGCCGCGATGTGTTACACCTCGGGGACCACGGGTGATCCCAAGGGGGTCGCCTACTCCCATCGTTCGGTCTATCTGCACTCGATGCAGATGAACATGGCCCAGTCGATGGGGCTGACCGACGCGGACACCAGCCTGGTGGTCGTCCCCCAGTTCCATGTGAACGCCTGGGGTCTTCCCCACGCGACGTTCATGACCGGGGTCAACCTGCTCATGCCGGACCGCTTCCTCCAGCCCGGCCCGCTCGCCGAGATGATCGAGTCCGAGCGCCCCACCCATGCCGCGGCCGTCCCCACCATCTGGCAGGGCCTGCTCGCCGAGCTGACCGCCCGCCCCCGTGACGTCTCCTCCCTCGCCCAGGTCACCATCGGCGGCGCGGCCTGCCCGCCCGCGCTGATGGAGGCGTTCGACACGCTCGGTATGCGCGTCTGCCACGCCTGGGGCATGACCGAGACCTCCCCCCTCGGGACCACCGCACGGCCCCCGGCCGCGGCGGTCGGCACCGACGAGGAGTTCGCCTACCGCGTCACCCAGGGCCGGTTCCCGAGCGGTGTCGAGGCGAGGCTTCGCGGGCCAGACGGCAGGACCCAGCCCTGGGACGGCGCGTCCGCCGGGGAACTGGAGGTACGCGGCCCCTGGATAGCCGCCGCGTACTACGGCGGGCCCGGCGGGGAGCCGCAGCGACCGGCCGACAAGTTCAGCGAGGACGGCTGGCTGAAGACCGGCGATGTCGGCACCATCAGCCACGACGGCTTCCTCACCCTCACCGACCGCGCCAAGGACGTCATCAAGTCCGGCGGCGAGTGGATCTCCTCCGTGGAGCTGGAGAACGCGCTGATGGCCCACCCGGAGGTGGTCGAAGCCGCGGTCGTGGCCGTTCCCGACGACAGGTGGGGCGAGCGTCCCCTCGCCACGGTCGTCCTCGCCGAAGGCGCCACCGCCGACTTCGAGACGCTCCGCGTCTTCCTCGCGGGGAAGGTCGCCAAGTGGCAGTTGCCGGAGCGATGGAGCCTGGTCGCGGCGGTGCCCAAGACGAGCGTCGGCAAGTTCGACAAGAAGGTCATCCGCAAGCAGTACGCGGATGGCGGTCTGGACGTCACCCAGCTCTGACCCGGCCCGACGGTCGCGTGTTTCACGTGAATCATCCGTCCGGTACGCCCGGGTGGGTGTGATTCACGTGAAACACACCCACCCGGGCGTTTCACGTGAAACTCAATTGGTGCCGATCCGGGCGAGCAGATCCACGATGCGGTCCTGGACCTCGGGGCTGGTCGACCGTTCCGCGAGGAACAGCACGGTCTCACCCGCGGCGAGCCGCGGCAGTTCGGTCCGGTCGACCGCGGCGGTGTAGACGACGAGCGGAGTACGGTTCAACTGGCCGTTCGCCCGGAGCCAGTCCACGATCCCGGCGCGTCGGCGCCGGACCTGCATCAGATCCATCACCACGAGGTTCGGCCGCATCTGCGAGGCCAGGGCCACCGCGTCCGCGTCGTTGGCGGCCTGGGCGACCTGCATACCGCGCCGCTCCAGCGTCGATGTCAGCGCGAGCGCGATCTCGGGGTGCTCCTCGATCAGGAGGACGCGCGGCGGATGCTGCTCGCTGTCCCGGGGGGCCAAGGCCTTGAGCAGCACAGCCGGATCGGCGCCGTACGCGGCCTCCCGTGTCGCCTGACCGAGCCCGGCCGTGACCAGGACCGGCACCTCGGCGGCGACCGCGGCCGTCCGCAGCGACTGGAGCGCGGTCCGGGTGATCGGTCCCGTCAGCGGATCGACGAACAGCGCGGCCGGGAAGGCGGCGATCTGCGCGTCGACCTCCTCACGCGAGTGCACGATCACCGGACGGTAGCCACGGTCGCTCAACGCCTGCTGGGTGCTCACGTCCGGGGCGGGCCACACCAGCAGCCGACGCGGATTGTCCAGCGGCTCCGGCGGCAATTCGTCGTCCATCGGCCGGGGATGCGGCTGGTCGGAGACCTCCACCGCCCCGCCCGGACCGTCCAGCGGCTCGGGCCCCTCGTCGGCGTCCTGGTCCGGCGCCCCTATGGCGTACGACCGGCCGGCCCCGGCCGTCGCGGCCGCGAGCCGCGCCTGGGACGAGGACCCCGGCCCGGGCTGCCGCCCCGGTGCCTGCTGCGGCGGTACGGGAAGCGGGCGTGCCGTCGGTTCGGGCTGCTCGGGACCGGTGTCCGGCCGGGTGCCGAGCTTCCGCCGCCGCCCCGAACCTCCGGCGCCCCCACCGAGCGAGCCCTGGCCGCCGGAGCCGCCCTGCGCATCACCGGCGGGCCGTGTCACGGGTACGCCCTGCCCGAGGGTGCGCACGCTGAAGGCCCGCCCCTGGGTGGAGTCCGGGTCGTACGGGGTGCCGTCCGGGTGGACACCCTGGGGCTGTCCGTCCTGCGCGGCCATCCGCTGCGGAGGCAGCGGTCCACCGGGCACGGGACCGCCCCCCCAGGCCGTGGTGGGCCGGGCGGGCGGAGCTTGGTTCGTCGGCTGCCCGTGCGGGTCGGCCGGGGCAGGCTGACCGGGCTGACCGGGACGGCCCGCGCGCGCCGGAGGAACGGGACCGCCGTGCGGAACCCCTGGCTGCTGCCCGGACCCGTCCCGCTGCTGCCCGGTCTGCCCGGTCTGCCCGGTCCGCCTCTGCGGAAGCTGCTGGGGTGCCTGCGGGGAATGCGGAGGCCGCGGCGGCTGGGGCGGTCCGGCCTGCGCCGGGATGCCCTGACCGTCGGTGCCCGCCGGGTGGGTCTCGCCGGGGTACGGGGCCTGACCCTGACGCGGGACGGCCCGCGCGGGCGGGACCTGCGGCGGCGGGGGGAACTGCCCCTGCGGCGCATGGCCCGGGGCACCGACGGGCGCGCCCTGGGCGGGGAACCCGTCGGGCGGGGTGCCCGCACCGGGAACGCCCTGCGGAGAGGCTTCCGCGTGCGGGAAGCCGGGGGCGGCATGGTGCGCGGGCGCGTTCGCCCCGGCCCCCTGACCGGGGTGCCCCTGCGGCGCGCCACCCGGCACGGGCACCGGCTGCGGCGGTACGCCCTGCGGGGAGACGGGGGCACCGGCGGCAGCACCGGGACCGCCGCGTCCACCGGGTACGGCCGGTACGCCGGGTCCACCGGGTACTTCGGTCCCCTCAGGCGTACCGGGCGCACCCGGTCCGCCACCAGGCATCGCGGGACCGTCAGGCATCCCGGCTCCGGTCATGCCATGACCGGCACCGCCAGGGCCGCCCGGACCCGTCGACGGACCTGTCCGCGAATCCGCCGCGCCCGCTCCCGCTCCCGCGCCCATGGCCCTGCGGCGACCGGTGGGCTGTTCCGTGGGGTGGGGCTGGGGCGGGGTGTGTTCGTCGGCGACCGGGTCGTGCGGCGCGGTCGGCCGCTGCGCCCCGCCTCCGGCGAACCCGCCGGCGCGCGGTACCTGACCGTGTCCGTCGGGGCCGACCCGTCCGACCCGCCCATGTGCGTCCGGCTCGTGGCCGCCACCCTGGAGCGACCTCGGGAACGGTCCGGGAGGACCGCCGCCCGGGCCCGACTGCCCGTGCCCGCCGGGGAAGCCGGGCCGACCGGCCGCCGCCTCGCCTGCCTGGCCCTGACCGCCGTGGGCGTACCGCGCGGCAGCGCCGGGCACGGCCCGGTCCGCCTCCGCCGGAGGCAGCGCGAAGGCGGACCGGGGACCGCCGCCCGCGTCCGCCGCGGCGCCCCGCTCGTTCGCGGGTGCCAACGCCCGCCGCGCCCGCCGTCCGTCCTGCTGGACCTGTCCGGACCCGCCCCGGGGCATGCCCGCCGGATCGACGGGCCGTGCCCCGGAGGGCAGCGCCGGAGCGCCCGCACCCTGGCCGTACGCGTTCCGCGGACCCGCGCCGGGACCGGCGGGCAACGCCATCTGCCCGCCGTCGGGACGGACCTGCCGTCCGCCCGGTCCGCCGCTCGGCCGCGCCCTGATCGACCGGTACGCCGCCGGGCGGCACCTGCCCGAGCCCCGCGGGTCCCGGGGGACCGGCCTCGCCGGACGCCACCACGGCGCCCTCGGCCGGGCTCGGCCGTCCGCGCCTGCGGCCCGTACCGTTCCCGCCGCCCGCCGCGGTGGCTCCGATGGCCCTGGCGGGCGGCACCGGCCCGGTGGGCTCGGGCGCCGCGTCCGCCGTCTGCTCATCGGCCCGCCGGCCGCGCCGCCGTCCGGTGGGCGCCCCGGCGGCACCGTCGGCGCCGCCCTCCGTGCCGTCGTCGCCGAAGTCGGCCTGACCCGTGGAACCCACGGGACGGAAGCCCTCCAGGAACGCGTCCGTCGAGCCCCGCCGGGCGCGCCGCCCGCCACGGGTCCCCTCACCGTCCGTACCGGACCCGTCGGTGCCGTCAGGACCGCCCGCGTACCCGCCCTGGCCGTCCGGATACCCGCCCCGGCCGTCGGGATAGGCGTCCTGGTCACCCGAGTAGGAGTCCTGGTCATCCCCGTACGAGTCCTGGTCGCCCGCGTACGCGTCGGGACCGTCCGCGTACGCGTCCTGGCCGTCGGCATCGGCAGACCGGTCCGTACCGGGCCGCGCGCCGGTCATCGCACCGGCCCCGCCGCCGATCGGCACCTCAAGGACGTACGCGCTGCCGCTCATCCCGGGGACCTCGTGCGTCTGGAGCACCCCGCCATGGGCACGGACGATGCCGCGCACGATCGGCTCGTGGACGGGGTCACCACCCGCGTAGGGTCCGCGCACCTCGATGCGGACGCCCTCCCCGCGCTGCGCGGCGGCCACGACGATCGTGGAGTCCATGTAGCCGTTCGCGGCGACCGGGGCGTTGCCCGTGGAGTCGACGCCCGCGACATCCGCGACCAGATGCGCCAGCGCCGTCGCCAGCCGCTCCGGGTCGACCTCGGCCTCGATGGGCGGGGCGTGCACCGCGAACTGGGCGCGTCCCGGGCCGATCAGCTCCACCGCGCCCTCGACACCGGCCGCCACGACCGCGTCGAGCATCGCGGGCCGGCGCGCCAGGCTCTCGCTGCCCCGGTCGAGCCGCTGGTACCGCAGCACGTTGTCGACCAGGGTGGTGATCCGGGAGTACCCGGCCGCGAGGTGGTGCAGGATCTGGTTCGCCTCGGGCCACAACTGCCCGGCGTCGTCGGCCGCGAGTCCGGCCAGCTCGTGGCGCAGCTCGTCCAGCGGTCCCCGCAGCGATCCGTCGAGCACGGCGAGCAGCTGCTCGTACCGCGCGTCCTGGGCCTCGTACCGGTCCTTCTCGCGTTCGGCGAGCGCCGCGTACCGGTCCTTCTCGGTGGCGATCTCCTCCGCGTGCCGCTCGGCGAGTTCGCCGAGCGCGGCGGTGTGCTCGTCGGCCAGCCGCCCGACCTCCGCGCCGTGCTCCGCGTCGAGCCGTTCGAGGGCGGAGGCGTGGTCGCGGACCAGCCCGTCCTTCTCCTCGATGAGCGCGTCGTAGGGGCGGCGGTCGGTGAAGGTCATGACCGCGCCGACGAGCTGGTCCCCGTCCCGTACGGGCGCGGTCGTCAGGTCGACGGAGACCTGTGTGCCCTTCTTGGACCAGAGGACCTGCCCGCGCACCCGGTGCTTGCGACCGGACTTGAGGGTGTCCGCGAGCGGTGAGCCCTCGTACGGGAACGGCTCGCCGTCGGCACGCGAGTGCAGGACGAGGGTGTGCAGCTCCTTGCCGCCCAGCTCGTTGGCCCGGTAGCCGAGGATCTGCGCGGCGGCCGGGTTGACGAGCACGATCCGCCCGTCGAGGTCGGTGCCGACGACTCCCTCGGAGGCGGCCCGCAGGATCATCTCGGTCTGGCGTTGCGAACGCGCGAGCTCCGCTTCGGTGTCCACGGTGCCGGAAAGGTCGCGGACGACCAGCATAAGCAGCTCGTCACCGGTGTAGCCGTGGCCGTCGTACGCCTGTTGGCCGTTCTCCAGATTCGCGGATGTGACCTCGACCGGGAACTCGCTGCCGTCGGTGCGCCGCGCGGTCATCCGCTTCGGCTTGGTACGCCCCCGGGGGTCGGGGCTCTCCGGCCGCCGCATCGAGCCGGGGATCAGCCGTGAGTCGAACTCCGGCAGCAGATCGAGCAGCCCCCGGCCGACCAGCGCGGTGCCCGGCGCTTCGAACGCCTCCAGCGCGATGGTGTTGGCGTTGACCACCGTTCCATTGGCGTTGACCAGTACCAACGCGTCCGGGAGCGCGTCGAGTATGGCTGCGAGGCGAGCAGCGCCTCGGGATGGCCTGCTGCTCACGAGACGCTTCCTCCCTGTTACCGCATCTTGCCGGCCGCGAAGGCCATCTTGCCGCGCGGGACGCGACGTGTCACGGGAGGGAGTCTACGGCCCTGGGTTGCGCTCGCGACGGCGGATGCGGGGGAGTCGGCGTGCGGAGGGTGTGCGGGTTCCGGGCGCTCGCGAAGTGCCCCCGGGCTGACCAGGGAAGGCCGCCGCGAGAGCACTTCGGGGCCCGGCCGGATCGCGTCGGGCGCGTGCCGGACGCGATCCGGCCGGGTGCCGGGTCCGGGCGGGGTCACGCGACGGGCAGGACCGGCACCAGCTCGTCCCAGCGGTGGATCTGGCAGCCGTCGGTGCGGGAGAACTTCGCGTCGACGGGCCGGCCGTGCCAGTGGCCGGTGACCCGGGCGGTGGCGGACCCGCCGTGCTGGAGCGTGCAGAAGGTGTCCGCGGGCAGCGGGGCGAACGGGTCACGGTTCCCCTCCGACAGCTTCGTCAGCCGCTCGCACGCCTCCTCGGCCTCCGGGTGGGTGCCCCCGGCGGGCCCGCACCGGAGGCGGTACGTCCCGTCGAGCCCCCGGTCGGTGCCGCTCACCGCGATCGTGAGCCGGTCGGGTTCGCCGAGGAGGCGGTGCAGGGGGACGGTGTCGAGGGCGGACGCCGTACCGGGCACGGCGACGAGCCCCGACAGGGCGACGAAGGCGGCGGAGACGGAGCGGAGCAGACGGTACGACGGCATACGAGGTCCCTGGGTGGCTGCGCGGACGGGGTCCGGGGCGGTTCGGGTCACCCGGTCTAACGCGCGGGACGGGACGGGGTTGCGGACCGCGGTGGCGCCGACCGCCGCGCCGCCGGTCGCAGCGGCCCGGTGTCGCTCCGGGGCGCGGAGGTGGGTGCGGGTGCGGGTGCGGGTGCGACTGGCGGATGGGCCGGGTGTGGTCGCGGGTGCGGACCGGACCGGCGGACGGGGCGGGTGCGGGGCGCGGTCGGGGCGCGGGCAGGGTCTCCCGGCGGCTCCGCCGGTCCGCTCTCCGGTCCGCCTTCCGGTCCGCCCGCCGGTGGTCCGCCGTGGCGCGTCCGAAGTGCTTTGCCCTGTGGCCGGGCCGCCTAGTACCGTAGGGGGCGATTGGTGACAGCCCGCTGGGCTGTGTCATCATCTGCACGCACCGTTCGCGCTCGCGCGGGTGGTTGTGCGGGAGGCGTCGCCTAGTCCGGTCTATGGCGCCGCACTGCTAATGCGGTTTGGGTCTTAAAGCCCATCGAGGGTTCAAATCCCTCCGCCTCCGCACATGATCCTGAAGCCCCGGCCCCACGGCCGGGGCTTCAGGCATTCCACGGTCCGGCGCTCCTGGCGCACATCCGCCACCCGCCCGGGACCGACCGCCGACCACCGGAGACGGGACCCGTCGGCCTGTCGGCCCGTCGCGCGGAGCCTTCCGCACCGACCCGCCCCGCCCGCTCCCACACCCCCGCGCGACGGCTCGCCGCCCACCCCGTCGAGTACGGTCAGAATCAACAAAACCGCAGGTCAGGTCAGCGATGCGGAATGGATTTCGCCTCACGGCGCCGGTCATGTAATGTTGTTCCCGCAACGCCGACCGGCTGAAAAGCGGGACGGGGAAGCACACAGCACAACAGAACACAAGCACTCGTAGCTTAACGGATAGAGCATCTGACTACGGATCAGAAGGTTGCAGGTTCGAATCCTGCCGAGTGCGCAGCAGTGAGAGGGCCCCGGAGTATCCGGGGCCCTTTTGCGTTGTCCTGGTGCAGGTGCCTGCCGTCACCGGCTGTCGGTCGTGGGCCGGTGACGGTGATCCGCGCCCCCGTCGTCGTTCTCCGTGGTCAGCGGGGCTGCCAGGTGCTGGGGTGGCGGGCGACGGTGTGGAGGTGGGTTATCTGGGCGGGGGTGAGGGTGCCGGTCAGGGGGGCCAGGGAGGACAGCTGGCGGGGCTGGTAGACGCGGACCGTGCGCTGGGTGGGGGCGACCCGCGGGGGTTCGGTGTCCACGTAGACCAGGACCGGGTGGACCTCGAACGGGAACGGGCAGTGCCGTCGCAGGGTGCGGTGGGCCCGTTCCGCCTCGGCACGGCTGTTGCGGGGGTGGGGGCGGGGCGGTCCGTGGTTGATCCGCGCCATGTCGTCGCCCACCCATACCGTCTTGCCGGGGTGCCGTTTCGTGTTGATCGTGAAGACGCCGCCCGGGCCGATCAGCAGATGGTCCATGTCGTTGTGCGGGGACAGCTCGATCGAGTGGATGACCCGCCAGCCGTGCCGCGCGAGCCTGCCCAGCTCGGCCCCCACCACCTGCTCGCCCTTCAGCCCGGTCCGCCAGCTCGCCATCCGGTCCGGGCGCAGCCGTAACAGGATCAGCAGGCGTTCGAGGCGGCTCGGGCCCGTCAGCTCCAGCCGCGCCCGCAGCGTGGCGCCCGGCAGGTTGTCCGCCAGGTCCGCTGCCGGGACGCCTACCGGGGGCGGAGCGAAGTCCGGCGGGGGCGGGACAGCTCGGCCGGGGGCCGGCGACAGCGGTCCCGGGGGTGAGGCGGACGGGGTGCCGGGCCCGGTCGGGGTCCTGCGTGGCGGGGCCTTCGGGCGGGCCCTCGGCGGCGGGGCCGTGGGACGGGGGACGGCCCGCGCGGTGCGCAGGGCGGCCAGCGCCGCCTGGTGGTAGCGGGGATCGGTGACCGTCAGGGAACCCGTCCTGCGGTCCAGCCAGGCCACCGACGTACCGTCCGGCAGGTTCACGTACAGCCGGTCGTGGCCGAACCGTTTCCACGCGCTGACCCTCAACTCCGCCACCGGACCCCCCTCGGCCGTGCCGTGCGCTGTCCCCGCTATCGCAACAGGGTCGGCGCGGTGTCACAAGACCGCCTCGTCCGGGGCCGATGTCAGTGGTGGGGGTTACTTTCGAAGGGTGACGTGGCGGTGCACCGGGGTGCGGTGGGACGGGGACACGGGAACGCCCCTGCTGGGATGGCAGGACGGCGGGCGGACCCGGCAGCGCGTGCTGCGTTACGGCGAGACGCTGGGGTTCCGGGTCGTCGGGGAGCGCAGATGCCCGGGGGTGTGGCGCGGCGGGAACCAGGTGCCGTGCGCGGTGGGTGCCGTGGTCGGGGCGCGCGCCGTCAGCGACCGGTGCGAGGAATGCGCGCGCCTGGACCGCGCCCGGTCCGTCGCCGCCGATACCTACGCCGACGACCCCCGTCCCTACCGCGTCTACCTCGCGTGGTTCGGGCGCGGGCTGGTCAAGGTGGGGATCACCCGGGCCGATCGGGGGCCCGCGCGGCTGCTGGAGCAAGGCGCCGTCGCCTTCGTCTGGCTCGGTACGGGTCCGCTGATGGCCGCGCGCCGCGCCGAGGAACTGCTGCGCGCCGCGCTCGGCGTGCCGGACCGGGTCCCGTACGACCGGAAGCGGGCCGTACGGGCCGATCTTCCCGGGCCGGAGGTCCGGGCGGCGGAGCTGCGCGCGCTGCACGGGGTGGCCGTGGCGCTGCCGGGGTGGCCCGAGTCGCTGGAGCGGACGCCCGGCGGCTGCGCGGTCGTGGATCACGGCGAGGTGTTCTCGACGGCGGGGCTGCCCCCGGCCACGTCCGTGGTCACCGAACTGCGCGACGGCGGAGTCGTACGCGGGGTGCTGGTGGCGGCCGCCGGTCCCGACCTGCACCTTCGGGTGGATGGCTGGGCTGATCCCTCCGGGTCGGCCGGTGCCCCTGGTCGGCCTGATGCCCGCGGTCGGCCCGATGCTTCTGGTCAGGCCGACGCCCCTGGTAGGCCCGATGCCCCCGGTAGGCCCGATGCCCCCGGGCGGAGTGGCCCTGCGAGTTCCGGCGGTGGGTCCGGTCGGGGTGGGCCCGGTCCCGGTGGTCGGCGGGTCGTCGTGCTGGACGGTCGGCTGATGAGCGGCTGGGAACTCGTACGGGACTCGGGGGAGATGGAGTACATGGGGGATGCCGCCGCCGATGGGGCCGGCCACGGGGGTCGTAGCGGGCGCGGGGACGGCGGGGCCGGGGCGGTGACGGTTCCCGTGCGGGATGTGTCCGCCGTGCAGGGCGGGTTGTTCTGAGGGGAGGGCGTCGCGCAGGGTGCGGTTGCCGGTCCGGCGCGGGTACCGGTCGGGCTCGGGCACCCGGTACCGGTCCGGCGCGGGTACCGGTCGGGCTTGGGTACCGGTCAGGGGTGCCGGGCGGGCCTGCGGGCAACGGCCTGACCAGGGGCGGTGATTCTCAGGTGTTTCACAGGCTGCCGATAGTTTTCTCTCAGAGCGTTCGCCCAGGGTTCTCGTCATGACCGTGACCCAAGGACGTACGGAACTGCTGAAGCCGGACGGAACTCCGGTCCGGGTACTCGTCGTGGACGACGAACCGACGATCACCGAACTGCTGTCGATGGCCATGCGTTACGAGGGCTGGAGCATCCGCAGCGCGGGCGACGGGCCGGAAGCGGTGCGGGCCGCCCGGGAGTTCCGGCCCGACGCGGTCGTCCTCGACCTCGCGATGCCCGGTATGGACGGGCTCGACGTGCTGACCCGGCTGCGGCGCGATCTGCCCGGGGTCCCGGTGCTGTTCCTCACCGCCAAGGACGGGGTCGAGGAGCGGATCGCCGGACTCACGGCCGGGGGCGACGAGCACGTCACCAAACCGTTCGGACTCGAAGACGTCGTCGCCCGGCTGCGCGGGCTGATCCGGCGCGCCGGGACGCTCGACCGGCGCGGCGCGTCCTTGCTGGTCGTGGGCGACCTGACGCTGGACGAGGACAGCCATGAGGTGGCCCGGGGCGGTACCGCCGTCCATCTCACCGCCACGGAGTTCGAGCTGCTGCGCTTCCTGATGCGCAACCCGCGCCGGGTGCTCAGCAAGGCGCAGATCCTGGACCGGGTCTGGAGCTACGACTTCGGCGGCCGGGCGAACGTCGTCGAGCTGTACATCTCGTATCTGCGGCGGAAGATCGACGCCGGACGGGAGCCGATGATCCACACGCGGCGGGGCGCCGGATATCTGATCAAACCGGCCGCGACGGTCTGAACGCCCGCACGACGAAGAACCCCTCCCCGCGACCCGCCCGCGCGGCGCCCGGATAACTGATTGTACGTCGTATAGGGACTCCTCTACGGTGTACGTCGATCGTTGACGTACACCGTAGAAGGAGTGGGTATGGCAGCCATGGCCGTGGATTCGGGGGGCCGGGAAGCACAGGGACATCCACGGCGCTGGCTGATTCTCGGGGTGATCCTCGTGGCCCAGCTCACGGTGTTGCTGGACAACACCGTGCTGAACGTCGCGATCCCCTCGCTCACCCGGGAGCTGGACGCGTCCAGCTCGGACATCCAGTGGATGATCAACGCCTACTCGCTGGTGCAGTCCGGGCTGCTGCTCACCGCGGGCAGCGCCGCCGACCGGTACGGGCGCAAGAAACTGCTCGCGGCGGGACTCGTGCTGTTCGGTATCGGCTCCCTCGCGGCCGGGCTCGCGCAGAGCTCGGGGCAGCTCATCGCCGCGCGCGCCGGGATGGGTGTCGGCGGGGCGCTGCTGATGACGACCACGCTCGCCGTCGTCGTGCAGGTCTTCGACAGGGACGAGCGGGTGAAGGCGATCGCCCTCTGGTCGACCGTGAACTCCCTCGGGTTCGCCTCCGGACCGCTGATCGGCGGCATCATGCTCGACCACTTCTGGTGGGGCGCGATCTTCCTGATCAACATCCCGGTCGCCCTGGTCGCGCTGGTCGCCGTGGTGCGGATGGTGCCGGAGTCGAAGGACCCGAGGGGCGACCGGCCCGATCTGGTCGGGGCGGTCCTGTCGACGATCGGTATGACCGCCGTCGTCTACGCGATCATCTCCGGCCCCGATCACGGCTGGACCTCCGGTCAGGTGCTCGTCCCGGCCGCCGTCGGTGTGCTGGTGCTGGGGCTGTTCGTGCTGTGGGAGCTGCGCATCCCGCACCCGATGCTGGACATGCACTTCTTCCGTGACCGGCGTTTCGTCGGCGCGGTCGCCGGTGCGGTCTTCGTCGCGTTCGGGATGGGCGGCTCGCTGTACCTGCTGACCCAGCACCTCCAGTTCGTCCTCGGGTACGGACCGCTGGAGGCCGGGGTGCGGACCGCGCCGCTCGCGCTGACCGTGGTCGTGCTCAACCTCGCCGGGCTCGGCGCGCGCATGGTCGTCAAGCTCGGTACGCCGGGTGCCATCACCACCGGTATGAGCCTGCTGTCCGGCGGGCTCGCCGCGATCGCGCTGCTGTCCGGCGGCACGGACGGCACGTACGGGGGCATGTTCCTCGGGCTGGTGATGATGGGCGCGGGTATCGCCGTCGCGGCGCCCGCGATGGCCAACGCCATCATGAGCGCGATCCCGCAGGAGAAGGCGGGCGTCGGAGCGGGGATCAACGGCACCCTGGCGGAGTTCGGCACCGGACTCGGTGTCGCCGTCCTCGGCGCCGTCCTCAGCTCCCGCTTTTTCGCGCTCGTCGCCGTGTCGGCGGCCTCGCTCCCGGCCGCGCTCGCCGCCGCCGGTTCGCAGGCGGAGCGGGAGCGGATCGCGGACGCGTTCGCGTCCGGGCTGGCCACCAGCCAGCTCGTGGGCGCGGCCTGGGTGCTGTTCGGAGGACTCCTCGCGGCGGCGTTGCTGAGGCGCGCGGAGCGGGCAGACTCCTTGGTGTCCGCCCCGGCGGCCATGGACGCGTCGCCCGGACCGGCCGGCGGTACGGGGACCGGCCGGACCACCTCCACCGGTACGGCCACCCCGGCGGGCACCTCGACGGGTACGGGTACGGGGACCCCGGCGGATACCGGCACCGGCGTCGGCACCGCGCAGGGGACCGGTGGGGCCGCACGTGAGGGAGGGGCGGCCCAGGCCCCCTGAGCTCCGGCTTAGCATGCGGACAAGCGGTACGAGATGCCGCAGGACGTGATGAGCGGGACGGGTGGGCGGTGGACGAGCGATGACGGTGCTGGTCCGTACGGCCCGGAGGACGGGAAGAGGTACACGATGGTGAGGCCGGCCGACAGGTCCCGACGCCCTGGACGGTCCAGCGTCTGGCTGGCGGACGGGTCGCCCCGCGGCGCCTCGGCCCGCCGCAGCGCCCACCCGTCCGGGCTCGACCGTGACGTCATCATCCGGACCACGGTCGAACTGCTCGACGCGGAGGGGCTGGCCAAGTTCTCGATGCGCAGGCTCGCCGCCGAGCTGAACGTCACCGCGATGTCCGTGTACTGGTACGTCGACACCAAGGACGACCTGCTGGAACTGGCCCTCGACAGGGCCTTCGGGGAACTGCGGCTGCCGGAGCTGTCGCTCCCGGGCGGCGAGGCCCGGGGCCGCGGCCCCGGTTCGCCGCTCGCGGGGACCTTCGACGCGGGGACCTTCGGCGGCGCGGTGGGCCCCGTGGGCGCGGTCGCCGCCCCCGGGGAACCGGGGCCCGGGGACGAGGACGGGTACGGGTACGGGAACGAGCCCGGAGCCGGAGCCGGAGCCGGGGTCGGCAACAGCGACGGCATCGGGAACGACGCCACCGCCCCCCAACCCGCCACCGCCACCCAAACCGCCACCGGCACTGAAAACGCCACCGGCACCGCCACCGCCCCCCACCCCGACGCCGACTGGCGGGACATGCTGCGCAGCCTCGCGCGGGAGCTGCGGAACCTGCTCGTCCGGCACCCGTGGATCTCCCCGCTCGCCGGGACCTTCCTCAACGTCGGCCCGCACTCGCTGAACTTCTCCCTCACCGCCCAGCGGATCATCCGCCGCACGGGGCTCGCCGCGCACGAGCAGATGGGGGCGCTCTCCGCCGTCTTCCAGTTCGTCTACGGCTTCGGGACGATCGAGGGCCAGTTCCTCCAGCGGTGCCGGGAGGCGGGCATGAGCCAGGACGCGTACTTCCAGGAGGCGATGAGCGCGGTCGCCATGTCCCCCGCGGTGGCCCAGACGGTCGGTGAGGCGTCCGACCTCATGGCGGCACGCGGCGGCGACACCGTCGAGGAGATGCGGGAGCGGGAGTACGCCTTCGCGCTGGAACTGCTGATCGCCGGCATCGAGACGATGGTCGCCCGGGGCGCGGAAGCCGGTACGAGTACGAGTACGACTACGGGGACCGGTACCGCGCCGTCGCGTCCCGCCGGGTGACACGGGCGCGGGTACCAGTACGGGCGCGGGTACGGGGATGGGGCCGGGTGCGGGCACGGGCGGCGAATCCCCGCGTCCCGCCGGGCGAATCCCACGTTCCGCCAGGTGAACGTAAGGGCGGCCGCCGAACTCAGCGCGCGGCGGGACCGCTCACCTCGCGTGCCACCGGTGCGCGCCCCCGCAACGGCACCTCCTTGATGAACAGCGTGATGAGGAACGCCACCGCGGCCAGCGGGGCCGACACCAGGAACACGTCCGCTATCCCGTGCCCGTAGGCGCTCTCGACCACGCCCCGCAGCGGTCCGGGCAGGGTGTCCAGGTCCGGGATGGCCCCGCTCCCCGCCCCGCCGTCCCCGAACCGGGCGCCCGCCGGGCCGAGCGCGGTGAGCCCGTCCTCGACGTAACCGTTGATCCGGGTGGCCATGACCGCGCCGAGCGCCGAGACGCCGACGGCACCGCCCAGCGACCGGAAGAACGTCACCACGGAACTCGCGGCCCCCAGGTCCGCCGAGTCCACCTGGTTCTGGGTGCACAGCACGAGGTTCTGCATCATCATCCCGATGCCGAGGCCCATCAGCACCATGTACAGGGCGATGTGCCAGTACTCGGTGTCGTGCCGGATGCCGCCCAGCAGCCCGAGCCCGGCCGTCACCAGCACGCCGCCCGTGACGAGCCACGCCTTCCACTTCCCGGTACGGGTGATGATGAGCCCGGACGCGGTGGAGGACACGAACAGTCCGGCGATCAGCGGGATCGTCAGCACCCCCGACATCGTCGGTGACTCGCCCCGCGAGAGCTGGAAGTACTGGCTGAAGAAGACCGTCGCGGAGAACATCGTGACGCCCACGAACAGGGACGCGAGCGAGGCCAGGGTGATCGTCCGGTTGCGGAACAGCCGCAGCGGGATGATCGGCTCGGCCGCCCGCGACTCCACGTACACGAACAGCGCGCCCAGCAGCAGCGAGCCCGCGACCATCGCGTACGTCTGCCAGGACAGCCACGCGTACTTGTCACCGGCGAAGGTCACCCACACCAGCAGCAGGCATACGGCGGCCGAGACGAGGAACGCCCCGGTCCAGTCGACCTTGACCGGCCGCTTGACCACGGGCAGCTTGAGCGTCTTCTGGAGCAGCACCAGCGCGAGCAGCGCGAACGGCACCCCGACGTAGAAGCACCAGCGCCAGCCGAGCCACGAGGTGTCCGTGATGACCCCGCCGAGCAGCGGCCCGCCGACCGTCGCCACGGCGAAGTTCGCGCCCAGGTAGCCGCTGTACCGGCCGCGTTCACGCGGGGAGATCATCGCGGCCATCACGATCTGCGCGAGCGCGGACAGTCCGCCCACCCCGATGCCCTGCACCACCCGGCAGGCGATCAGCATCCCGGGACTCTGCGCGAGCCCGGCCACCACCGAACCGGCGACATAGATGACCAGGGCTATCTGGACCAGCAGCTTCTTGGAGAACTGGTCGGCGAGCTTGCCCCACAGCGGGGTCGTCGCGGTCATCGCGAGCAGCGCGGCCGTGACGACCCAGGTGTACGCGCTCTGGCCGCCGCCGAGGTCCCCGATGATCTCCGGCAGCGCGTTGGTGACGATGGTCGAGGAGAGGATCGCGACGAACATCCCGAGCATCAGGCCGGACAGGGCCTCCATGATCTGCCGGTGGGTCATCTGCGGCATGCCGTCGTCCGTACCGGGCCCGGACGCACCGGCTCCCTCGGCACCGCTGCCCCGCACCTCGGGCGGTGTGGAAGTTGCCATGGTCGTCCTCTTCCTCTGATTCCTCTGGTCGTGCTGGTTCCGCCGGGCGCTCCGGTCCGGAGCGGTCCGCGGTGACGGTGGGGCGGTGACGATGGGGCGGTGACGGCGGGCGGGATGTCCGCCCCGCCACCCCGCCGCTCCGCTCGTCACGTCCGCCGGGTTCGCGGGTGCGCGGGTGCGGGAGGTGGTGGGTGCGGGTCCGTCGACACCCGCACCGCTACGGGTACGGGTACGGGGCCAGGTACGTACGGCTTGGGTCCGGGGTCAGCCGGGCGCCGGGGCGGGGGTCCCGGCGAAGGGATCGGCGAGGGGCCCGGCGGGAGGCACGTGGCCTGGGACCGGGGCCGTGCCGCCTGGAACCGGGACGGTGCCGTCCGGGAGCGGGGCGGTTCCGGTGGGCGTCGGCGCAGACGCGGGCCGGGACCGGGGGTAGGGGTGCCGGCCGGAGGGCGCGCGGCAGTCCCCGAACTCCCCGCGCAGCCGGGTCAGCAGGACGGTGAGCTGGCCGATCTCGTCGTCCGACCAGCCGTCCAGATAGTGCGCGAGCGCCCCCGAATAGCGTTCGGCCAGTTCGTTGAGCTGGACCTTGCCGGACGGCGTCAGCCGCAGGATGCGGGACCGTTTGTCGTCCGGGTCGGGCGAACGGTCCACCCAGCCCCGGTCGGTGACATGGGCGACATGACGACTGGTCACGGACATGTCCACGGTGAGCAGTTCGGCGAGCTTGCTGATCCGCATCTCGCCGTGCCGGTCCAGTGTGTGCAGGACGGCCGCCGCCCCGGCGGGACATTCGGCGGGCAGCGCCCGCGCGAGCCCCCGGTTCACGGCTCCCACGGCACTGAGCTGCCGGGCCAGCTCCCCGAATCTGGCACGCGCGGCCATGACCCCTCCTGTTTGTTGCTTAGAGCAACCATAAGGGATCGTTGGTTGCCGAAGGCAAGCTAAATGGGGTCGGAGCCCTTAAAAACCTGGCAAACGTGCCGGGTGGGACCGGTAAAACCGCAGGTGGAAGCGGGTTTCCGGGCATCATGGGGCGACGGGACGGAATCCGGCCCGGTACGGCCGGGTGTCCCCCGCGGGTGCGGAACGGGAGCCGCGACCGTACGGAAGGGTGTTCCGGGGGTCGTCCCCGTACCCCGCTCTTGGGGGCGCCGCTCCAATTCGGCTAGTGTCCTGCCACATGGCACAGAACCCCCAAGCCCCGCAAGGCCCTCAGGGCGGTCACGACCCCGCGGGCAACACCCAGATGTTCCGCGCCTTCGTCGACGAGGGCGGCACCCCCCAGGCTTCGGCACACGGCACCCCCGCGTCCTCCGGTCCCCGGATCGGCCTGATCATCGGCGTCATCGCCGCGATCGTGATCGTCGCGGGCGTCGCCTGGCTCGCCCTCGGCTGACGGTTACGGCAACCACCGGACCCCGGCGGGACGTTACGACGGTCCGCCGGTCCGGTTCCGCCAGGTACGGGTAGCCCGGGCGGGTCCGTGAGGCCGGGTTCCGCGTACGCCCACTGTCCGCCGAGCGTTCAGGAAACGGGCTGGACGTCCCCGGCGAAGACGATGATCTGGTCGATCAGATTGCGCCGCAGGTGGACGATGTCCGTCCCCGCGAGGCGCGGCCCCTGGTCCGGTGTCGTGAAGGCCCACCGGTACCGGGCCCATTCGTCAGGCATGTCCACCCCCGAACAACGGACCATGGAACCGGCTCCCGCCGGATGCCGCCGGATGTCCAGCACGAAGCGCTCGACCGCCTCGATCCCCTCGCTGCGCCCCAACGGCCCCCAGAGGATGACGTCCGAGGTCAGAGCCTGGGACAACAGGGCAGTCACGTAGCTGTCGTCCGAGGCGTTGAACGCAGAGATGAACGTGTCGATCGCAGATTGCGCGGCTTCTTCCTGCATCCCCCAGTAATACCAGCCGCATCCCGGACAGCGCTCCGAGCACCCGCACACACCCTCCCCGAATGCCCCTACCCCGCGAGCGGATCGTCGCTCCCCGCGTACACCTCGTCGTGGACGTCGAGCAGCAGACCCCGGATCGAGGCCGCGTCCTGGTGACCGTGGTGCCGGAACCGGAGGTCGGGCCCGGTGGGCGGTGGCGGATACGTCATGGCCGGACCCCTCTCGCACATGACGAGCGTCACCGAGACGTGTACCCCGTCGCGGGGGATACGCCACCGTGTCGTCCCGGGCTTACATTGCAAGGGTCAGCAATGCGATGTGGGAGTCAGTATGCCCAAGCACACCGACGATTCCGCGCCCTCGGGTGACACCCTCAAGGAACTGCGGCTCGGCCGCGGACTGACCCAGGAACTGCTCGCCGAACGTGCGGGGACGAGCCTGGGGGTGGTGAAGAAGCTGGAGCGTGGCGGTACCGCCCGGATGGAGAGCTATCACGCGCTGGCCCGGGCCCTCGGGGTCCGTACCTCGCGGTTGTTCGAGCCCGCCGGTCCGCACTCCTCGACCCGGACCGACGACGACAACATCGACCTCATGCCGCTCCGGCAGGCCCTCGCCCCGGCCGTGACCTTCACCGGGTGCCTGCGGGTGGGCAGCCCCGACCCGGAGCCGGACCTGACCCGGCTCCGTGCCACCGCCACGGACATGGGCCTGGCCTACCGCCGCGACGACTACGGCCGCGTGGCGGAACTCCTGCCCTCCCTCGTACGGGCCGCCCATGACGCGGTCGACCACTTCGCGGGCGCTCCCCAGCACGGCGACGCCTTGCGGCTCAGGTCGAACGTGTTGCAGATGGCGGGACGGTATCTGACCCAGGTACGTGCCTACGACCTGGCGCACACCGCGCTGCGGGACGCGGTCCAGGACGCGGTGCACGTGGACGACAAGGGCGCGGTCGCCGGGGCCGTGTACCAACTCGGCTGGCTGCTGATGCGCCAGGGCCGCCTTGACGAGGCCGAGCAGGTCAGTGTCGCCACCGCCGACGCCGTGGAGCCCCGGATCTCCCAGGCCACCGGAGCGTCACTCGGGGCCTGGGGCAAACTGCTCGTCCACGCGAGTGCGGCGGCGGCCCGGAACAACCGCGACCAGGAGGCGCGCGAGATGCTGCGACTCGGACGGGCCGCAGGTGTGGCACTCGGTGGCGGTCAGGCTGTGGAGGCGTCCAGTTGGGGCCGGTTCGACTGGCGGACGGTCGCCTTCCAGGGGATCGAGAACCAGCTGGTGGCACGTCGGCCCGACCGGGTCCTGGGCTTGTCGGCACGGCTGCCCGCGCCGAAGGACCAGAAGGAGCGCCTCTTCATGCGTCGGCATCTGCTCGATGTCGCCCAGGCGCACGTGATGCTGCGGCACTTGGACGAGGCCACAGGCGTCCTGTGGTCCCTGCGGAACGAGACCCCGGAATGGCTCCGTCACCAGCGGATGGCCGCCGACACCTTCCGCGACATCATCAGAACCAGCAAGCGAGCCCGACTGTCGCCGCAGCACCGTGACTTGGCAGCCTTCTTCGGCCCAGAGTAGGGGTCCACGTATCTGTCGGTCATTCCAGTGGTTGGGCCCCGTGGGCCGTGGCGATCGCGTCGATACGTCGTGCGAGGTCGAAGTCCGCTGCGGTGAGCCGGTGCCCGGCGTCGTGAGTCGTGATCGTGAACCGCACATGGTCCCAGCGCAGGTCGATGTCCGCGTGGTGGCCGATCAGCCGTTCCGTGTCGGCGACATGCACGATCAGGGCGACGCCGCCGTGATAGCGAATCCCGTAGCCACGGGTGATGTGTTCCCCGTCGCGATGCCAGCCGGGAGCGTCATCCAGGGCTGCTGCGATCTCGCGCTCGGTCAGCGGTGCGGGAGTGTCCGTCACGCTCGGTCCCCTTCTGGTGGGCCGACGTTGGCTGCGGGTGCCCTCACTTTCCCTGAAGGTTCGGCAGCGTGCTCTGCGGGTGCACCGCAGGTGATTCGGAGCGATGAAGTGCGTGCCGTGCCGCGAGCACTGGAATGGCAGCGATCTTCTTGGGGGTCAGATCGGACCATACGATGCCGCTCGGACGTCGTGGAGTGGGGCACCGGATCACCTCGTCAGGTGTGACGATGTAGTCCACGGAGAAATCGTGCTCGGATTCGGGAATGTCCTCTTCGAGCACCTGGAGTTGATGAACCGGTGCGATGATCACGGTCCGCTCCGTTACCAGGCCGGCCTCGATCAATAGCGCCACCTCAAGGTCGGAGTATCCCGCCCCCTTGCCGATACGTGCTCCAGACCGGTTCACGGCCACGCTTCCACACACCACCAAGTCGATGGGTTCCATGTCTTCGACACCGACACGAGGCGCCAGCTGGGCCGCTCCGCTCTTTCCGGCCGCTTCCTCAGCGGGAAGCCCGAGCGCGTCGGGATCGAGCAGGTAGAACGGTTCGAGCGTAGCCATGCGTGGTACGGCCATATAGAGACGTTTGCCGTCCTCCAATGCCCTTACCCGTACGGGCAACTGCGCTCGGTCGGGGTTTGCCTTGACGACCGTTGACCGTTGCCACACGTCGAGTCCGGCCAGACGTTCCGCCGTCGCTTCCGCACCATGGAAGCCAGGAATCTTGCCGAACGAAGTCGGTGGCGCGCCGCCTCCGTCCATCAAGCGACGCCACGCCCGCTCGCGGACACGTTGCTTGAGCCGGTCGATGCTTGTCATGCCCCTCCTACTCAGCTAGCAGTCATCAAGGCGAGCAAGCGGTCGTTGATGTCATGCACCCATGGCTCCGAACGCCATTCGCGCAGTTCCCTGCCGGCCGTGAACGCCAGGTTCAAACCGCCTCCACCCCGGGTCAGTTCCACTGCGTCGATGGTCCGGTGCAGGGTTGCCGCTGCCTCTTCGAGCTTACGCTGGCGGATGAGAGCGAGGGTCAGGTTGCTGAGCGCGATGCTTTGGCTCTTTCTCTTCGCGGTCAGCGCAGTCACGGTCGCGGACAGAATGGGTTCGGCCCGGTCCGGCAGGTTCAGATGCAGATAGCAGGACCCGCGCAGCCGATTGAACTCGTTCACCGTGTAGAGGTCTGCGGCCAGGTCGTCCTCATTCACCCGGTCGAACTGAGCTCGGGCCTTCCTGAACGAGTCCTCGCAGCCCTTGGCGTCACCGGCCATGGCCTGTCCTTCAGCGATATGGAGCAGGGACAGGCCCAGCAGTGCCGGACTGCCGAGCTGGGCGACAGCCGCAGCCTCTTGGGCCAGCACGAGGCCTTTGCCCGGATTCCTCTCACCGTACAAAGCCACGAAGCTCTTCCGCAGCACGGCGTGCGCCTCAGCGTTCGGGTCACGTACCTGTCGCGCGGCGTGGATGGCTGCATCAAGGTAGTAGGCAGATCCGGCGTGGTCGCGCCGCTGACTCACATCCCAGACGAGTTGGCCCATCAGCGTCGCTGATTCGGCCTCTGCCCCCAGCAGCGCCCGCCTCACTCGGGGATTGCCCGCATGCTGCCGAAGGTGGCTCACCTGTCCGTGCAGTTGGCCGGCCGGTCCGAGTAGCCCCGTGGACGGAGCTTTGTCATAGGACTCATCCAGGTGCCGGATGCGTTCGTGCAGATAGGCGACGGCGATCAGATCGACACTTGAAGGGCGTTCAATCGCGTAAGCGATGCGCTCGCTCGGGCCCGGTCCGCCGACGATGACGATGTCGTCCAGGAGGGCTTGCAACTCGTCGCCTGTGACTGCGAGCAGCCTTGCCAGCTTCGGACGTATGGGTGGCTGTGGTTCAGTCACGGCCGTCTCCCAACGGATGACCGTCGTCCGTTCAACGCCCAAACGAGCAGCCAGACTTTCTTGGGTGAAGCCTGCTGACTTGCGGCGTTGGGACAAGCGCACCCGCTTGCTCGCCATGCCCTCACCCCCTTCGACCGGCGGATGCCAAAGGCTAAACCCGATTCGTCATCCGTGCAGGTGAGACCGCCGAACGCCACACTTCTGCGTCATCCTTGCCACCGTTCTGCGGTGGTGTTCGCCGGGCATTGCCGCTTCGCTTGTGCCTGGTCACACGGGTGGTTCTGGAAACGTTCGGAATATCAAGACGGATTGCCGGAAGCCAGCTGAGATCGGGCAATGCGTGTGGCCGTCAATCCTCCAACCCCCAGCCGGGGCCACCGTCCGGGCGACCGCGTGATGCCGACCGGGCCATGGCCGTCAGCGAAGGAGCCGACGTGCAGCACTGTCCAGCTGTTCCGGAACCAGCGGGAGAAGCTACCTCCGCTGCGGTCCATCCACTCCTGACCGACCGCCTCATCGCGTGGGCCCATGACCGTGACATCGGTGAGCGGGCGGCTGTGGCGGCGTTGATCGAGGAGGGGGACATTCTGGCGCGGGGGGATGTGCGGGATCTGCTGGTCGTGGAGAACGACGCTTTCGTGTTCTGTGACTGGCCGAGGTTCGAGGCGCGGTACCGGTGTGTGCTGGTGCTGGACGAGGGGGAGGACGCGTTCCTGACGCTGGTGCTCGCTACGGCGTTTCCGCGGCTCGTTCCGTTGTGGAAGGTGGAGGTGCTGGGGGAGCGGCGGTTGGGAATCGTGCTGCGGGCGCTGGCGCGGCTCGCGGGGTGCGCGACGGTCGCGGTGGGGGTGCGGTCGTGAGCGCGGCGGCCGGGGTGATCTGTTGCCGGTGCGACGGGGGGATCGGGCCCGGAGAGCCGTACGAGACGCTGCTGCGGCACTCGGTGTCGGGGCCGGGGACCCGGATGCACCGGCATACCCGCTGCCCGGACGAGTCCAGCACTCGCCAGGCCGCCCTTCACGCGGCCTGGGGAAAGCTGATGACCCACCTCGGGGCCTGCGCCGTATGCCTCAGCGACGAGCCCGGGGAGTGTGTGACCGGACGGCGCCTGCGCGAGGAATGGCGCGCCGCCGAACGCGACGCGTCCTGAGGGCGTCGCCGTACCCACCGGGGCGGGGTCCCCGGGCCCGGTGGGGGCGTCGCGTCGTCAGTCGGAGATGAGGCCGTCGCGGAGCTGGGCCAGGGTGCGGGTCAGCAGGCGGGAGACGTGCATCTGGGAGATGCCGACCTCTTCGCCGATCTGCGACTGCGTCATGTTCGCGAAGAACCGGAGCATGATGATCCGGCGCTCACGCGCGGGGAGCTTTGCGAGCAGCGGCTTCAGCGACTCGCGGTACTCGACGCCCTCCAGCGCGGTGTCCTCGTAGCCGAGGCGGTCCGCGAGGGAACCTTCGCCGCCGTCGTCCTCGGGGGCCGGGGAGTCGAGGGAAGAGGCGGTGTACGCGTTGCCCACGGCGAGGCCGTCGACCACGTCCTCCTCGGACACCCCGAGGACCACGGCCAGTTCGGGGACGGTCGGGGAGCGGTCGAGCTTCTGCGCCAGTTCGTCGCTCGCCTTGGTGAGGGCGAGCCGCAGCTCCTGGAGCCGCCGGGGCACCCGCACCGACCAGGACGTGTCCCGGAAGAAGCGCTTGATCTCGCCCACGACCGTCGGCATCGCGAAGGTCGGGAACTCCACCCCGCGTTCGCAGTCGAACCGGTCGATCGCCTTGATCAGCCCGATCGTGCCGACCTGGACGATGTCCTCCATGGGCTCGTTACGGCTGCGGAAGCGGGCCGCGGCGTAACGCACGAGCGGGAGGTTCAGCTCGATCAGGGTGTCGCGGACGTAGGGCCGTTCGGGGCTGTTCTCGTCCAGGGTCGCGAGCCGCAGGAACAGGGAACGGGACAGCGTCCGGGTGTCGATGGGCCCCGGGGTGACGAACACCTCGGGTGCCGGCGGGGTCGTGAGGGCCTCGGGAGCGACGAGGACCTCCGAGCGGTCGGAGCCGTGAAGCTCGGCGGGCGCTGATTCGCTCTTCGTGAGCGTGAGCACCTTCGAGCTGCCCTGTTCTGCGGACATGCCACCCCCTTGAGGTCGCTGACGGTCGCGGCCGTTCGTTCCGTCCGAGGAACCCGGCCTCCACCTGAATACCGGAGCCTGAGCCTCGGCAAACGCGCTTTCCGCAGAATGTCACATGTCGGCAACACGCTGTAGTGACTTGTCGACATCGTGTTGCTGGGTCCGTGCAGGAAAGAGGGGGTCTGGGTGCTTTGGGGGGCCGGGGTGTCGGTAACCGGCGCACGGAGGGGTCAACCCGATCCGGTTATGCCTCGATCCTGTTTGCGGATCGAAGACGCGCGAAACTTCGCGCCAGCAACCTTGACACATGCATCTGCGAGACCCCCAGTTCCGCGCTGATCTGCGACTGGGTCAGATTGCTGTAGTAGCGCAGCAGAAGGATGCGCTGCTCGCGCTCGGGGAGCTGGACGAGCAGATGCCGTACGAGGTCCCGGTGCTCGACTCCGTCGAGGGCGGGGTCCTCGTAACCGAGCCGGTCGAGCAGCCCCGGCAGACCGTCACCCTCCTGGGCGGCTTCGAGCGAGGTGGCGTGGTACGAGCGGCCGGCCTCGATGCAGGCGAGCACCTCGTCCTCGGTGATGCGCAGCCGTTCGGCGATCTCGGCGGTGGTGGGGGTGCGTCCGAAGCCGGTCGTCAGGTCCTCGGTGGCGCCGTTGACCTGCACCCACAGTTCATGGAGGCGGCGCGGGACGTGCACGGTGCGGACGTTGTCGCGGAAGTACCGCTTGATCTCGCCGACGACGGTCGGCATGGCGAACGTCGGGAACTGCACGCCCCGGTCCGGGTCGAACCGGTCGATGGCGTTGATCAGCCCGATCGTGCCGACCTGGACGACGTCCTCCATCGGCTCGTTGCGACTGCGGAACCGGGCCGCCGCGTACCGCACCAGCGGCAGGTTGGCCTCGATCAGCGCGCCCCTGACCCGGGTGTGCTCGGGCGAGCCGGGCTCCAGGTTCTTGAGCTGCCCGAACAGCACCTGGGTGAGGGCCCTGGTGTCGGCGCCGCGGCTGCGCGGAGGAGCGGGCGGGGCGGTGGAGGCGTCGGGTTCCTCGGTGGGCGGGTCGGCCGGGCCGCGGGGGGCTCCCGGTGCCGCGTCACGGGTGACCGTGTCATGGGGGGCGCGGCGGGGTTCAAGGGGAGCACCGGGGCGGTCGGACGGCACGGCCCGGTGCTCGGGGAGCGCGAGGGGGAGTTCATGGGGCGCGACGGGGGGATCGGGCAGGGGTGCCCCGCAGACCACGGGGGCGGCGGCATCGGGTGCCGCGGCTTCATGGGGCGGAGCCTGAGGCGCTGTACTGGCCGGCACGGTCAACGCCACCCCTTCGACACGTTTCGATCGCACGGTTCAACTCATCCGTCAAAAGCGGTCATAGCATCACAAGACATGTGCACTGTGTGCAAGCACCGCAAAAAGCCGTGTTGAGCTCGGAGGACGTACGGCGAAGCCCTCCACGGGGGCCGTGGAGGGCTCGGGAGAAGCGGTGGCGCCGAGAGCGGCGGCGCCCGTACGTGACCGTCAGGGGGACGCCGATGGGGCCAGGTGCGCGGGGCGGGGCGCCGGAACGGGAGGGCCCGAGGTGGCGGATCGCGCGGGGTGCGGTGCCCGATCGCGCGAGGACGCGGCGCCGGACGGGGCGGTGGGCCGCCGGATCACACGGGGTACGGTGCCGGACCGGGCGGTGGCCGCCTCAGAACTCGTAGTCGGCGATGACCCAGGTGGCGAACTCCCGCCACAGGGTCACTCCCGCCTGATGCGCGGGGTGCTCCACGTACCGCTTCAGCGCCTCGGTGTCGGCGACCGCGGAGTTGATCGCGAAGTCGTACGCGATGGGCCGGTCCGAGATGTTCCACTCGCACTCCCAGAACTCCAGCTCCGGGATCTGCCCGCCGAGCGCGCGGAACGCCGCGACACCCTCGACCACCCGCGGATCGTCGCGCCGCACGCCGTCGTTGAGCTTGAACAGGACGAGGTGACGGATCACGGGGGAACTCCTCGGCGCTTACGGGGCCGCGCACGCCGTGGGGCGCGGGGCCGGAAGGTCAGCTCTTGCCGCCGTTGGCGACCCAGGTCATGAAGTCACCGACTGCCTGGGCGGCGCTGGAGACGCCTTCGAAGCCTATCTGGACATAATCGGCGGCGTTCTCCGGGTCGGTGATGATCACATAGAGCAAGAAGACGACCACGACGTACAGCGCGATCTTTTTCGTGTGCACCACGTGGTGCCCTCCCCTGTCGCCGTGCCCTTGTCCGTCCCCCGCTAACCGGCGGTGCAGTGTAACCCGGGACCAACGACCCACCCCTTCGGGCCCTTTGCCCGTCGCTCCGGCGCGGGGTCCGCAGCAGGATGAAGGGGAGCCCGGCGGGGCCTGGCAGGAGTCCCCGCGGGGCCCAGGGACGAACCCCCGTGCGGGGTCCGCGCCGCTCGCGTTCCCCCTGAGCGTGGCGCGGACCCGGGGGAACGTCCGCCCGGGGGAAGCGGCCACCCCCCCGTCGCCGCTTCCCCCATCCGACCGGCGGTTCCCGGCCCGGCCACTGCGGAGGGCCGGCCGGGGCCGCGGTCCATGGTGAAGTCGCTCCCGGGCGGGGCCGCACGGTGAGTGCCATATCCGGCCTCTTGGCCGAGAACCGCTGTTCCCCGCTGGGCGTCCCCCTTGATGAAGGCCCGACGTCGAGTTCGGGTTCGATGTCTGACAATGTCTGACCCGGGCATGCGGTTTCCGGCCCGGGCTTGCGGTTTCCGGCCCGGGCATGCGGTGTCCGGCCGGGGCTTGCGGTGTCCGGCCCGGGCATGGGTTGTCCGACTCGGGCATGACGGGCCTGCTCGCTCCGGGCGTGCGGCGCGGGTGTACACGAAAGCAGCTGGTCGGATCGGTGCGGGCGGGACCCGCCGGTCTCGTCCGACGGGAGGGACCGGGTCCATGAGAGACATCGTCTTCACGCGCCAGAGCGGTTGGATACCGCAGGTGATCAGCGAGGACGGCGAGCTGAAGCTGATGCTCGGTGCCGGGGCCGACGCCAACCACGAGCCCCGCACGTTCACGTTCCCGATCGGGGAGGCCCATCTCGCGGTGATCCAGGAGGACCTGGCCAGACACCTGCTGCTGTGGAGTGCGGTCCTTCCGCTGTGCGACGCCGCCGGGACCCGGGGCCGGCTCGACGAGGACGCCGCCGTGGCGCTGCTGGACCCGATCCTCCTCTCCACGCCCGCGGACGTCGACGCGTTCTTCCGGAGCATCCGGTGGGACAGGGGCAGGCTCGTCGCCCATGGCGCCGACCTCGGTCTCCTCAAGCGCGGTCAGGTCTGCGCGGCGATGCGCGCGGCGACGGAGGCGCCCGACGGGAAGCGCGCTCAGGAGTACCACGCGGACCGCCGCCGGGCCGAGCGCGGAACGGTACTCGGCCCGCTCGACGCCGCGGTGCTGCGGTACACGGGCCAGTACCTGCACGGCTCGACCGTCCCGAAGCGGCTGCCCGACGCCGTGGACCCCGCGCTGCTGCCCCGGGTCATGGCTGTGATCGCCACGGCGGAGCAGGCATGCGCCGGGATGCGGATCAGCCGCGATCCGCGCCGGGGCAAGCGCGCCACGGACAAGCGCGACTGGGACCGGATGGCGGCGGTGGTCGACGCGGCGGTGCGCCGCGCACACCCCGCGCTCGCGGACGACGCGGTCCGCACCGTGAGCTTCCTGATGTGTTCGGAGGCATCGGACCGCTCCAGGAACGCGCCCATGGAGGACGACGAGGAGACCTCCGCCGACCGCGCCGACCTCGGCGGGAGCACGAGGCGCGGGCCCCTGTCGTTCACCGACGACAAGGGCGTCGAGAAGAAGTGGCTCCCGGACGGCCCCCGCTCCGCCACCGCGGAGTTCTGGGAGTTCGTCGGCGAGCGCTCCGCCGGGGACAACGAGGTGTTCACCATCGAGGACGAGGAGAAGGGCGAAGGCGTCCAGCTCCACTTCTACGCGGACTCCCTCGCCCGGATCACGACGGTGCGCGAGGGCCGAGGCGGGGCGGACCCGGAGTACCGGGTCGAGTACACCCTGGTCGACGGGATCGGCGGGTACCGGAACCTGGTGAGCGTCTTCGTCCGCGGCGGCTGCGCCGCACTCGAACGGCACGGCTCCTGGATGTCGGACGTCGACGAGTTCGAGCGCGCGCGCAGGCGGCGCGACGCCCGGTAGGCCTGGTACGCCCGGTCGGGGGCCGGTGTGTCAGTGCCCTGTTCTAAATTGACCGCATGATCGCCTTCAAGGACTTCAACTTCAAGCTGCTCGTCATCGAGAAACTCATGTACTGGGACGAGACGCTGACGCCGCAGTTCAGCCTCGGGGAGCACCTGCGCGAACGGAGCGGGGTCACCGACCTCCACCGGTACGCGGTCGACAACGACCTGGACCACAAGGTCTTCCCCGAGGCGCGCGCCTACTTCGAGGGGCTGGACATACCGGATGAACTGCTTCTCACGGTCGACGAACTGACCATCGACGGCGGTCACCAGGTGTACCAGGAGTGCGCGCCGGTCTGGGACGGCGAGGACGAGCTCTTCGACGTCCGCTCACTCGCGGATCTCGCCCTCGTACCGAATCTCCGAAGCGTCGTCGGCGCGGAAGAGGCCCTGCTCGCGGTCCCGGACAAGCTCGACATCCTCACGGCCCACGGCATCACCGCCGACTGACCGGAACCGGAACGGGGGCCGAAGCCATGGTGTCGCCTCGTTCGGCGCGTACGTCTCCCTGAAGGGTCTCCTCGATGTCGTCGTCGGTCAGATCGGGGAGGCCGAGGTCGGGCAGATCGATTTCGCCCATGAGGTCCGTGGGGTACGGGGGAATGTCGTCGTCGACGGGTACCACGCGAGCGACGGCGACGCCGTTCTTGGTGACGGTGATGGTCTCGCCACGTGCGGCGGCGGCGAGGATCTGTGAAGACTGCTGACTGAACTCACGGGCCGTGACTTCCATGTAGCGCATGTTGCTACCGCTGGGTCGGGCTGCTGCCGAGATGGTCACGCCCCTCACACGCAAAACACCCCCCTGAACGCGTTTCCGCAGTTCAAGGGGGTGTTAAAAGCGGTAGCGGAGGGATTTGAACCCTCGGTGACTTGCGCCACACTCGCTTTCGAGGCGAGCTCCTTCGGCCGCTCGGACACGCTACCGGGAGAGACCTTACCCCAAGGTGGGGTGTGCGCCGAAATCGTTTGAGGGCCCGGGTCCGGGGTCAGCGGTCGGAGCGGAAGAAGTCCGTGAGGAGGCGTCCGCACTCCTCCTCCAGGACGCCCGCGACGACCTCCGGGCGGTGGTTCAAGCGGCGGTCCCGTACGACGTCCCAGAGCGAACCCGCCGCGCCCGCCTTCTCGTCCCGGGCGCCGTAGACCACCCGGTCCAGCCGGGACTGGACGATCGCGCCCGCGCACATCGTGCACGGTTCGAGGGTGACGACCAGGGTGCAGTCGGTCAGCCGCCAGGCGTCCAGGGCCACGGCCGCGCGGCGGATGGCGACGATCTCCGCGTGGGCGGTGGGATCACCGGTGGCCTCCCGGAGGTTGTGCCCCGTTCCGAGCACCGTGCCCGCCGGGCTCAGCACGACCGCGCCCACCGGGACGTCTCCGCCCGCGAGCGCGGCCCGTGCCTCGTCCAGCGCGGTCCGCATGACCCGCTCCCACAACCCGCCCGTACCGTCCACGACCCCAACCTACCGACCCGGGGTGACGGGATCAGTGGCCACGGCGGGCCTGGTGGCGCGGTAGGAAGGTACGGGGTGCCGGGGTACGGGTGCCGCGTGGCCGCGGGTCGTACCCCGTACCGGGGCCGTCGGTCAGCGCACCGCTTCGAGTACTTCCGCCACCCCCAACGCGTCCGCGATCTCGCCGAGCGCGTCACCGGGTTCCAGCGCGCGCAGTTCCCTGGCGGAGACCCCGAAGTCGCCCAGCAGGTCCAGGTCCCCGAGCGGACCGGACGACACCGCGTCCCCGCCCTCCGGGGCTTCGTCGTCGGAGGACGAGGAGCTCTCCGGCTCCCCCTCCTCGGTACCGTCGAGGTCGAGCGCGTCGAGATCGACGTCGTCGTCCCCGGGCTCCCGTCCGATCAGCTCGTTCGTGAGGATCTCCCCGTACGAACTGCGCGCCGCGTTCGCGGCGTCCGACACGTAGATACGGGGGTCCTCCTCGCCGTCCACCCGGACGACCCCGAACCACGCGTCCTCCTGCTCGATGAAGACGAGAACGCTGTCGTCGTCGATCGAGGCGTCGCGGGCCAGATCGGCCAGGTCCGACAGGGACTCCACATCGTCGAGCTCCGTGTCGCTCGCTTCCCACCCGTCTTCGGTGCGCGCGAGCAGTGCGGCGAAGTACACCGTGACTCTCCCACTGGTCTGAGGCGTGCCGCTTGGGGTTCCCCCCGGCGGAGGTTGTGGGCGGGCCGTGCGGTGCGAGTGCCCCGCCCAATCGGAATCGTGGCAGAAACCACGGCCCGAGGAGAGGTGTTCCGGGGCCTGTGTGCGCGTCGCGTCCTCCGCGCGGGGGCTTCGCCACCCCGCGACCGTCCCGTACGACCGCCCCCACGCGCCCCCCGCACGCCTGCCCGGGGCCGTCGGTCCCAGGGCCCGGACGGCCCGGCGCCCCCTGCCGGGGCCCCGGGAAAGGCACCGGCGAGGCCGCCGGATCGATACCGGAACGTGTCCGGTGTCACTTCCTCACCATTCGCGCGCCGCGCGCGTCACTGCGTGCGGAATGTCCGGTTGCGCATCGCCTGGCGCATTCGCTGCGCCCGGGCGCGGCGCGGCTGCACCCGGCGTCTCAGCTCCCGCGCCTCGGTCAGTTCACGCAGGAACTGGGCGCGGCGCCTTCGGCGTTCGGCGTCCGTCCAGCGGTCGCTCCCGGCGTCTTCCCCGCCTCGCGGGGCCCGCTCAGGCATCGGTCACACCCCCAAGGGGCCCTGGTGGGCCCCGGTCGGTCCCTCCCACTTTCCCCCGGTCGGCGGTTTTGATGCCAGCACGGAGGGCACGGAGGCCCGGTTACTGTGGTGGACATGCGTCTCCACGTCGTCGACCACCCGCTGGTCGCCCACAAGCTCACCACCCTGCGCGACCGCCGTACGGACTCCGCCACCTTCCGGCGTCTCGCCGACGAGCTGGTCACCCTGCTCGCCTACGAGGCGACCCGCGATGTGCGGACCGAGCAGGTCGACATCGAGACGCCCGTCTGCGCGACCACCGGCGTCAAGCTCTCCCACCCCCGCCCCCTGGTCGTGCCGATCCTGCGGGCCGGTCTCGGCATGCTCGACGGGATGGTCCGGCTGCTGCCCACGGCCGAGGTCGGGTTCCTCGGCATGATCCGGGACGAGGAGACGCTCCAGGCGTCGACCTACGCCACCCGGATGCCCGACGACCTGTCCGGGCGCCAGGTGTACGTACTGGACCCGATGCTGGCGACCGGCGGCACGCTCGTCGCCGCGGTCCAGGAGCTGATGCGGCGCGGCGCCGACGATGTGACCGCCGTCGTGCTGCTCGCCGCGCCCGAGGGCGTGGAGATCATGGAGCGGGATCTCGCGGGCGTCCCGGTCACCGTCGTGACGGCGTCCGTGGACGAGCGGCTCAACGAGAACGGGTACATCGTCCCGGGTCTCGGTGACGCGGGCGACCGGATGTACGGCGCGGCTGAATAGCCGTCGCGTAGCCCCCCGCGTAGCCCCCCCCGCGCGCGTTGGACCGGGTTCCAGGGTGTTGCCCGGGGTGCCCGGGGTGCGGTGGGTTCACGAGGTGCGTGCGCGGGTGCGCGGGTGCGCGGGGTTCAGGGCCTGGCTGTCCTGAACCCGTTCCCGGGCGGCCCGGTCTTCCGCGCGGGCGTGATCCCGGGCTCCTCGACCCCGGTCCCCTCCGCGTACGTGACCCCGGCGGGACGGTTCCCGCACGGGGTCGGAACGGGACGACGGGGACGGTTCCCGGGCCGGGTCAGCAGGACGACGGGGTGGGTGCCGGGCTCGGGGACGCGAGGGCGGACAGGGCCTGGGTCGCGGCGGCCTGCGGGGTCAGCTTGGTGAACGCCGTACCGAGGATGAGGTCGACATCGCCCGCGCCCCGCGCGTCCGTCCGCTGCTGCGCGCCCGCGAGCTGCGTCGCGAGGACCGGCAGCGCGCCCCGCTCGGAGGTCTTCGCCCCGACCACCAGCCCGGGTCCCGGCACCTTCTTGTCGAACTCCTTCGGGGCGTTCCCGACCTGACCGATGGCAAAGCCGCGTTTGCGCAGTTCGTCGGCGGTCTTCTTGGCCAGCCCGCTGCGCGGGGTCGCGTTGAGGACGTTGACCTTTATCCCGGCGGGCCGCGGCAGGGCCTTGCCCGTCCGGCTCGCGACGTCCGCGGACCGGCCGGGGGACGGCTTCGCCGAGGGCGCGCATCCGGCGCCGGCCGCCGACGCCTTGCCGCCGTCGCCCGTGAAGACGCCGACGAGCTGGAGGGTGCCCCAGCCGATCACGCCCAGGGCCACGACGGACGCGACGCACACGGAGACGATCCAGCCGCGTCGGCGTCCCCGGCGCATACGGGGATATCTTTCCCCGGTGATGCGGTACTGACCGCCCATGCCGGGGGGTGTGAGCATGCTCATGTGCGCAGCGTAGTGCTGCGCGGCGATGATGCCTACTAAATGATCATTTGCTGAGGGCCGGTCCAACCCGAAAGGGCCAACGGCCTTGGGCGGACCGGCTCAGTCCACCACGGGCGACCGGCTCGTCCACGAGGAGCGGGACCCGGTCGTCCACCGGGTGCGGACCGGATCGTCCGCCATGAGGGGGCCCGGTCGTCGCCGTGAGCGGTTCCGATCGGCCACCGTGAGCGGACCGGCTCAGTCCATTTCCAGCACGCGGGCGTGCAGCACCTGCCGCTGCTGGAGTGCGGCCCGGACCGCCCGGTGCAGCCCGTCCTCCAGGTACAGATCGCCCCGCCACTTCACGACATGCGCGAAGAGGTCGCCGTAGAAGGTCGAGTCCTCGGCGAGGAGCGTCTCCAGATCGAGCTGGCCCTTGGTGGTCACGAGCTGATCGAGGCGGACCGGACGCGGTGCGACGTCCGCCCACTGCCGGGTGCTTTCCCGGCCGTGGTCGGGGTATGGCCGGCCGTTTCCGATGCGCTTGAAGATCACACGGAAAGCCTACCGGCCAAGCCTCTCCGGGCGCAGCCTCGGCGGGGCAGTGCGAGTGTGGTGCATAACGCCCTTAACGGTACGGACCGGTACCACTGGGGCCGGGGACAGGGGCCTGAACCATGAGTGACAGCGTGCCGGAGCCCGCCGGGACCGCCGGGTCGGCCGTCAAGGACATCGTTGCCGGGTACTCCTTCACCGGCCCCGCGCTCGACCTCGGGGCGCTGCTGTGGGACGGCCGCGCCGTCCCGGAGGCGCAGATCCGGGTGCCGCTCGGCATGCTCAACCGGCACGGGCTGGTCGCGGGCGCCACCGGTACGGGCAAGACGAAGACCCTCCAGCTCATCGCCGAACAGCTGTCCGCGCAGGGCGTCCCCGTGTTCCTGGCGGATGTGAAGGGCGATGTCTCCGGGATCTCCGAGCCGGGTGAGGCGGGGGAGCGGGTCACCGCGCGGGCCGGGGAAGTGGGGCAGCGGTGGGAGGCGGGCGGCTGTCCGGCCGAGTTCTACGCGCTGGGCGGGATCGGGCACGGCGTCCCGGTCCGCGCCACGGTCACCAGCTTCGGTCCGGTGCTGCTGTCGAAGGTGCTCCAGCTGAACCGGACCCAGGAGCAGTCCCTCGGGCTGGTCTTCCACTACGCCGACGGCAAGGGCCTCGAACTCGTCGATCTGAAGGACCTGCGGGCCGTCGTCGCCTTCCTGGTCTCGGACGAGGGCAGGGCCGAGCTGAAGGGGATCGGCGGGCTGTCGGCCGCGACCGCCGGGGTGATCCTGCGTTCGCTGACCGCCTTCGAACAGCAGGGCGCTTCGGCGTTCTTCGGGGAGCCGGAGTTCGACACGGGTGAGCTGCTGCGGACCGCGGACGGGCTCGGGGTGGTGTCCCTGCTCGAACTGTCCGCCGTCCAGGACCGGCCGCAGCTCTTCTCCACGTTCCTGATGTGGCTCCTCGCGGACCTCTACCACGACCTTCCCGAGGTCGGGGACCTCGACCGGCCGAAGCTGGTGTTCTTCTTCGACGAGGCGCATCTGCTGTTCAGCGACGCGTCCAAGGCGTTCCTGGAGGCGATCACGCAGACCGTGCGGCTGATTCGCTCGAAAGGGGTGGGGGTGTTCTTCGTGACCCAGACGCCGAAGGACGTACCGGCCGAGGTGCTGGGGCAGCTCGGCAACCGGGTGCAGCACGCGCTGCGGGCGTTCACCCCCGACGACCAGAAGGCGCTGCGCGCCACGGTGCGGACGTTCCCCGACTCCCCGTACGACCTGGAGGAGGTGCTGACCGCGCTCGGCACGGGCGAGGCGGTGGTCACCGTCCTCAGCGAGAACGGCGCGCCGACCCCGGTCGCCGCGACCCGGCTGCGGGCCCCGGAGTCCCTGATGGGACCGCTGGACCCGGCGGCGCTGGACGCGGCGGTGACGGGGTCCGCGCTGTACGGGCGTTACGCGGAGGCGGTGGACCGGGAGTCGGCGTTCGAGCGGCTGGCCGCACGGGGAGCCGAGGGCTCGGGTCGGGAGCCGGGGCCTGGTCCGGGGCCTGGTCCTGGGCCTGGGCCTGAGTCGGGCTCGGGTCCGGGTGGGGAGTCGTCGGGGTCCGGGTCGGCGTCGGACCGGGAGTCGGCTCGGGGGAAGGGGGCGGCGGCCGGGCGGGCGGACCCCTCGCTGGTGGAGCAGGTGGTGGGGAGCGGGGTGTTCAAGTCCCTGGCGCGGTCCGTCGGCACCCAGCTGGGGCGGGAGATCAGCCGCTCGCTGTTCGGCACGGCCCGCAGACGGTGATCCGGGGGCGGTGACCTCCGGGTGGTGAGCTCCGGTGGGCGAGGCGTGCACGGTGACTTGTGGGCCTGTGGAACGTGAGCGTGTCGGGTGGGGTGGCGCCGGGTGGGCGTGCCGGGTGGGGGGTGCCGGGTGGGGGGTGCCGGGGTGCCGGGGCCGGTGGGGGGCGGCATCATCGTCGTATGGATGTGAATCTTCGTCTCGCGCAGCAGCCCGACGCCGACGCGTTGCTGGGGCGCAGCCCGCTGGCCGCGCTGGTGGGCATGCTGCTGGATCAGCAGGTGCCCATGGAATGGGCCTTCGCGGGGCCGTACACGATCGCGGAACGGCTGGGCGGGGACGATCTCGACGCACAAGAGATCGCCGCGTACGAGCCGGAGGCGTTCGCCGCGCTGCTGTCCGCGAAGCCCGCGGTGCACCGGTATCCCGGGTCGATGGCCAAGCGGGTGCAGCAGCTCTGCCAGTACCTCGTGGAGCACTACGACGGTGATGCCGCGGCGGTGTGGGAGGGCGTCGGCAGCGGGAAGGAGCTGCTGAAGCGGCTCCAGGACCTGCCGGGGTTCGGCAAGCAGAAGGCCCAGATCTTCCTCGCGCTGCTCGGCAAGCAGCTCGGGGTGCGCCCCACGGGCTGGCGCGAGGCCGCCGGGGCGTACGGGGAGCAGGGGGCGTACCGGTCGGCGGCGGACATCACCGGGCCGGAGTCGCTGGCGAAGGTCCGCGCGCACAAGCAGGAGCTCAAGGCGGCGAAGAAAGCCCGGAAGCCCCTGTGACACGGCGGCCGTGGCCGGGTGTCGCAAGGGCTTCCGGGAAGAGTCGGCGGAACCGGGCTGAGAGCCGCCACAGTCCGGGTCCGCCATCTGGCGCATGTCCCACTGGGAAGGGACATGCGTCCACCCCCGTCAGTCCGGACGCCAGTACCCGAGGGCCTTGACGCGCGGTCTGGGTACCGACAGCTCCTTGCGCAGGTACGCCGTGAGGGACCGTGTGGTGACGGTGTCGCAGGCGACCCAGACGAAGTAGTCGTCGGTGTCCCGGTGTTTCCCGAGGAGGTCCGGGAGGGTGGACCGGACCTCCTCCATGAGTCCGCCGCCGCCGCGCGCGACCGTACGCAGGTCGTGCCGCGCCGGATCGAGCCGCATCGGCAGCCGGGCGTCGAGCGGATGCGAGGTCTCGTACCAGACGGTCGCGGGAACCTCGCCCAGCTCGTCGAGCAGGGAGTTGATCGCGGGCAGCGACGCGGCGTCGCCGACCACGTAGAGATGGGAGGGCGGTGGATCGGGCGTGGTGAAGTCCGAGCCGTGCACGGTCGCCTCGATGGTGTCGCCCTCGCGGGCGGCACGGGCCCAGTCGCTCGCGGGACCTTCGTGGAGCACGAACTCCAGGCTGAAGGTGCCCTTGTCCGGGTCCGGGTCCACGAGGGTGTAGCCGCGCTGGTGCGGCTTGCCCGCCTTGCTGAACCAGAGCCTTACCCACATGGTGGGGTGGACCCCGGTGACCGCGAGCATGCCGCCGTCCGTGACGTGGATCCTGCGGAAGCGGTCGTTGACCACCTCGGTGCCGGTCACGGTGAGGACGAAGTCCTTGCTCCGGAGCAGCTTGAGAACGGCACCTTCCCAGCCCCGCTTCATCACCACTCCCCTCGCCGGTCGCCCCCGGTGGCACTTCTGCCCCCGGCGTCCGTTGGTTAGGTTAGCCTAACCTAAAGCGATTTGGCGAGGGGTTCGCCGCGTGTCGTTCAGGAAGTCGTTCAGGAACCGGCCACGTACTCCCTCAGATGCCGGGCCGTCAGCGTCCGCCCGCCGGCCACCAACTCCTCGGGTGTCCCCGTGAAGACGACCTCCCCACCGGCCTGGCCGCCGCCGGGACCGACGTCGATGATCCAGTCCGCGTGCGCCATCACCGCGAGATGGTGCTCGATGACGATGACCGAGTTCCCGTCCTCCACCAGCCGGTCCAGCAGCGCCAGCAGCTTGTCCACGTCCGCCAGATGCAGACCCGTGGTGGGCTCGTCCAGGATGTACGTCGAGGACTTCTCCGCCATGTGGATGGCCAGCTTCAGACGCTGGCGCTCGCCACCGGAGAGGGTGTTGAGGGGCTGCCCCAGCCGGAGGTACCCGAGGCCGACGTCATGGAGCCGGTTCAGCACCTTGCGGGCCTGACCGGTCGGGAAGAAGGACCGGGCCTCGGCGATCGACATCCCGAGCACCTCGCTGATGTTCCGCCCGTCGAGCCGGTACTCCAGCACCTCCGGGGTGTACCGCTTGCCCTCGCACTCCTCGCAGACCGAGACCACCCCGGCCATCATCGCGAGATCGGTGTACACATGGCCCAGCCCGTTGCACCGCGGGCAGGCGCCCTCCGAGTTCGCGCTGAACAGGGCCGCCTTGACGCCGTTGGCCTTGGCGAACGCGGTCCGGATCGGGTTCAGCAGCCCCGTGTACGTCGCCGGGTTGGAACGCCGGGAGCCCCGGATGGGGGACTGGTCCGCGACCACCACTCCCTCCCGGTCGGCCAGATGACCGTGGATCAGGGAACTCTTGCCGGAACCCGCGACACCGGTCACCACCGTCAGCACCCCGAGCGGCACGTCCACCGAGACGTCCTTGAGGTTGTGCAGGTCCGCGTGCTCGATGCCCAGCTGGCCGGTGGGCTTGCGGACCGTCTCCCGCAGCCGCGCCCGGTGCCCGATATGGCGGCCGGTGAGGGTGTCCGAGGCGCGCAGCCCCGCCAGGTCCCCGGTGTACTGGATCGTCCCGCCGTCCGCCCCGGCGCCCGGCCCGAGATCCACCACATGGTCGGCTATCGCGATGACCTCGGGCTTGTGCTCCACCACCAGCACGGTGTTGCCCTTGTCGCGCAGCCGCAGCAGCAGGCTGTTCATCCGCTGGATGTCGTGCGGGTGCAGCCCGATGGTGGGCTCGTCGAAGATGTACGTGACATCGGTGAGCGGTGAGCCGAGATGGCGCACCATCTTCACCCGCTGCGCCTCACCGCCGGAGAGCGTGGACGAGGTGCGGTCCAGGCTCAGATAGCCGAGACCGATCTCGACCAGGCCGTCGAGGAGATCGCCCAGGGCGCCCAGCACCGGGGCCACCTCGGGGGCGTCGAGACCGCGGACGAAGGCGGCGAGATCGCTGATCTGCATCGCCGAGCACTCGGCGATGTTCACCCCGCCGATCCGCGCCGCCAGCGCGGCGGCGCTCAGCCGCGCGCCCCCGCAGTCCGGGCAGACGGCGAAGACGACCGCCCGGTCCACGAAGGTCCGGATGTGCGACTGCATCGCCTCGCGGTCCTTGGACAGGAACGACCGCTGGATACGCGGGACGAGCCCCTCGTAGGTGAGGTTGCTGGTGCCGACCTTCACCTTGGTGACCGGCTTGTGCAGCAGGTCGTGGAGCTCGGTCTCCGTGAAGTCCCCGACCTTGGTGTCCGGATCGTAGAAGCCCGAGCCCGCCATCACGCCCCACTGCCAGGAGTCGACGGCGAACCCGGGGACCAGGATCGCGCCCTCCTTCAGGGACAGCGAACGGTCGACGACCCGGTCGACGTCGATCTCGGAGGTCTGCCCGATCCCCTCGCAGCGCGCGCACATGCCCTCGCCGCTGTTGAAGCTGAAGAAGTTCGAGGTGCCCGCGTACGGCTCGCCGAGCCGGCTGAAGATGAGCCGCAGCATCGTGTACGCGTCGGTGGCGGTGCCCACGGTGGAGCGGGAGTTGGCGCCCATCCGCTCCTGGTCCACCACGATCGCCGCGCTGAGGTTGCGCAGCCCGTCCACGTCCGGGCGGCTGGGCGCGGGCATGAACGACTGGATGAAGCTCGGGTACGTCTCGTTGATGAGCCGCTGGGACTCGGCCGCGATCGTGCCGAAGACCAGCGAGGACTTCCCCGAGCCGGACACCCCGGTGAAGACGGTGAGCCGCCGCTTGGGGATGTCGACCGAGACATCACGGAGGTTGTTCGCGCGCGCCCCACGCACCTCGATGACGTGATGCCCGTCCGCCTCGGTGAGGACGAGGGCGGGGAGGGTGCCGATGCCCGGGGCGGGTGCGGGTGCGGGTGCGGGTGCCGGTGTGGCGGGGGCCGGGGCAGTGGCAGCGGTGGCGGTGGGTGCGGTGCCCGGGGCGGGGTCCGGGGCGGGGTCCGGGTGGGCACTCGGCGTGGTGGGGGGCGTGCTGTTGCTCGGTGCGGACGTGCGGTCGGCGTCGGCCGGCATGACTCTCCTCGGGCGCCCAGGGGCTGTCGTCGACATGGTTCAGAAATCTCCGTGGATACTCTGTACGTCGTACAGGATACACAGTACTGCATACGATGTACGCAGATGGAGTTGGTGGACATGGTGACCGGTCGGAGCGGGGCACAGACAGGCGATCCCGCGCGAACGCTGGAGCTGCTGTGGCGGGAGCCCGGCGACGAGCACTCGGGGCGTGGGCCCCGGCCGGGACTGAGCGTCGACACCGTCGTCCGCACGGCGATCGCGCTCGCCGACGCGGAAGGGCTCGACGCCGTCACCATGCGGCGGGTCGCCGAGCGGCTGGACTTCACCCCCATGTCCCTCTACACCTATGTCCCGGGCAAGGCGGAGCTGCTCGCGCTGATGCTGGACCGGGTGTACCTGTGGATGCCGCGCACGGTCCCCGCCCCGGGCGGCGGCTGGCGGGAGCGGGTCACCGCCGTCGCCGACGAGAACCACGCGCTGTACGAGGCACATCTATGGGTCGCGGGGCTGCCCACGGTCCGTCCGCCCCTCGGGCCCGGCGTGATGACCAAGTACGAGCACGAACTGCGGGCCTTCGACGGGCTCGGGCTCACCGATGTGCAGATGGACTCGGCGCTGGCCCACGTCCTCGGGTTCGTGCAGTCCGTGGCACGCGGGCGGCTGGATGTGCGGACGGTGGAACGCGAGAGTGCGCAGAGCGATGCGGAGTGGTGGGAGCAGCATGGGCCGCTGCTCGCGCGGGTGCTGGACGCGGAGCGGTTTCCGCTGGCCCATCGGGTGGGGGGTGCGGCGGCTGTGGAGTACGGGGGGCCGTACAGCGCGGAGTACGCGTACGCGTTCGGGTTGCGGTGCGTGCTTGATGGCCTTTCGGCCCTGATCGACGTGTGAAGGGCGCCTTCGCTTGCGCTTCTGAGGTCCCCCCTGTGCTGGGCGTACTTGTCCCGTGCGGGGCGCCTTCGCTTGCGCTTGTGGGGTCTGTCCGGCTGGGCGTACTTCGTTCCTGTGCGGTCGTTCGTGGGGTGCGCGGTTCCCCGCGGGTCGCCTTCGCTTGCGCTTCCGAGGTCCGTCCGGCGTGACGCGCTTGTTCCCGCACAGGTCGTTCGTGGGTGCGCAGTTCCCCGCGCCCCTGGGTGGTGCCTCTGTGCGTCGCTCTTCGGGTGCGGGCCGGTTCTCGTCTTTGCGCAGTTCCCCGCGCCCCTCAGGTCGCGCCTCTTGCGGTTTCCCTTCGGGTGCGGATGGCGCTTGGTTGCTCGCGCGGTTCCTCGCGCCCCTGGGTGGTGCCCCCTTGCGGTCGCTTTTCGGGTGCGGGGCGGTTCTCGTGTTTGCGCGGTTCCTCGCGCCCCTGAGGTCGCGCCTCTTGCGGTTTCCGTTCGGGTGCGGGTGGCGCTTGGTTGCTCGCGCAGTTCCCCGCGCCCCTGGGTGGTGCCTCCTTGCGGTCGCTTTTCGGGTGCGGGGCCGTCCTCGTGTTTGCGCGGTTCCTCGCGCCCCTGAGGTCGCGCCCCTTACGGTTTCCGTTCGGGTGCGGATGGCGCGTGGTTGCTCGCGCAGTTCCCCGCGCCCCTTTGGGGCGCGTTCTGCTGTCTTTCGGGGCGGGGCCGGTCGGGATTCTCCGTCCTCGCTCCAACGCGCTCGGTCGGACGTCCCTCTTGTCCTGCTGAAGAGCATCGGAGTCTGCGGGCAGAGATTCCCGCCCACCCCCTCCCGTAGCGGGGCGCGTGCACGAGGAGGGGGGTGCAGGACAGGAGCAAGGTCGCTCAGCCGGGGGGACCGGTCACCCGGATGGGTGTTGTGGGCTGCGGGGTGGGGTGGGGCGGCGGATCGTGGGGGGTGATCGTCCCCCCACCGGTGCGAGGTGTACGTGATGGACGTACCGGACGCCGCGGACGACCCGGGTTCCGGAACGGCGGAGCCGGACGGCGGTTCCGGCCGTGGTCCGCGGCACCGGCGGTTCCGCGATCCGCTTCAGCGGTGGGGTGCGATCGCCGGGACGGTCACGATTCTCGTCACTCTGTACTTCCTCCTCCCCAACACGGCCTTCGGGCCCGACCACCCCGCCGTGAGCTGGCTGGCGTTCATCGCCGCGCTCGTGCTGATCGCCACGCTGCTGCTCCGACATATCCGGGACGTCCTGATGGAGCGCGAGGGCACCCATCCGGCGTTCGCGATCGTCGTGCTGATGTGTATGACCGTGCTGGTCTTCGCCACGGCGTACCTCGCGCTGGCGCGCAGCCCGGGGGAGTTCGAAGGGGGGCTGTACACCCGGGTGGACTCGCTGTACTTCACGGTGGTGACCCTGGCGACCGTCGGCTTCGGGGACATCACCGCGCACGGGCAGGCGTCACGGGTGGTGGTGATCGTCCAGATCCTCTACACGTTCGTGTTCCTGACGGCCTCGGCCACCGCCGTGTCGACCAGGCTCCGCTCCCAGCTCAGGAACCGCTCGGGCGCGAACCGTGCTGGGCGGCAAGAGCGCTGAGTCTGGCCGCGAGCGCGGTGTCCAGCGCGGTGATGGCGCCGCCCGCGTCATGGGTGTCCAGGGCGAAGGTGATCGTGTTGTACAGGATGTGGACGGACGCGTGGTGGTTCGCCTGGTCCTCCACGGCGGCCACCGCGGCGTAGAGCGCGGGGAGGGTGGCGCGGTCCAGGGTGAAGGAGGCGTACAGCTGGCCTTCCTGCACGGACCAGTCGGACAGCTCGCCGAGGGCCTGGTCGAGCTCGGCCGGGGTCAGGGGGGTGGCGGACATGACGTGGGATCACTCCTCGGGTACGGGGCGGGGATGGGTACGCGTCGGTTTCGGGGTGCCTGTGTGTCGGTCTGTGTGCCGGTCTGTCTGCGGGTGCGGGTGCGGGGGTGGATTTGGCTGGTGCGGGTGTCGGGTGGCGCTGTTTTTAGTACACCGCTCGACCCGCTGAGGTTCCCATTCGCGTTACCTCGGAGGTAATCGCCACGCCTGGGGCTCCCGGGACAGACTTGCGGCACCGCGGGCCCCCGCCCCGTACCGCAGGACCACCCCGCCCCCGTACAAGGAGCACCTGATGCAGCGCCCGCGCCGGACAGCAGCTGTCGTCACCACCGTCCTGACCACCGTCCTGACCGGTGCGCTCGTGGCCGGTCCGGCCGTCGCCGGACCCGCCCTCGCCACCGGCGGGACCGGGAAGGCCGCGGGGGGCGGGAAGGCAGCCGAGGTCGACATCCCCTTCGCGGATCTCAAGGTCGAGGCGACCGGTCCGGCGAAGGTCGTCGCCGGGGATCTGGTCGAGTACGTCGTCCGGGTCACCAATCTGGAGGGGGAGGAGGTGTCCACCGAGCTGGAGTTCGAGCTGCCGAAGGGTTCGACCGGTATCACCGTCGGCTCACGTCCCGTGACGGAGCATCTGATACCCGTCGAGTCCTTCCTCCCGGGCAGTACGCGGGTGCTCAGGATCGGGGCCAGGATCGGCGCCGGTGACGGCGGGATCAAGCTCCCCGCGAGCTTCAGGATTCCTGACCAGCCGCTCCTGAACACCTACAAGGACACCGACTGGCGGAACAACCACGCGTACGTCGACACGGTGAACGAGAAGGGCGATCCCTTCATCGGCCCGAACGCCGTACTCGGCGTCAAGGGGCAGATCCTCGCGACCTCTCCGCAGTCCAAGGTGCTCAAGCAGGTGATCACCATCAAGAACACGGGTGAGCACCGGGCCACGGAGATCGAGCTCGAAGGACGGGTGCACCGTCTCTCCGGGAAGATCCTCAAGATCGACGGCGTCGACCCCGCCCGCGGCCACCACACCGACATCGGCTTCCGCTACCGGCTCTCCCCGCTGAATCCGGGCAGGTCCCGCACGGTGATCGTCAAGACGCGGCTCACCTCGGAGACCGGCCCCGGGTCCGCGTACGGCGGCTTCTACGTGCTCGGCTCCGCGAACGGCGGGGAGCACACGCTCGACCTGCGCAAGTAGGGCGCCCGCAAGCAGGGCGACCTTGAGCAGAGCGGCCGCGAGCAGGCGGCCCCATGACAGGGGGTGCGGGGAGGTGACCTCCCCAGGTGCTGCCCCGCACCCCCGCTCGACCCCCGCTCGTGCCCTCCGTGCCACCCCGGCCGGTACGAGCGGGGCCCACCTTTCCCGGACCCGTCACCCCGGTCGTCGCGTCCCGCGCGTGAGCCCGGCCCCGTCCGGTCCGCGACCCATATCGATCGGGGAGGAACCCGGATATGAAACGTCCTGCCGCCATCACCGCCATCACCGCCATCACCGCGCTCACCGCCGCGGCCCTCGTGCTTCCCGCCACCGCCGTCCAGGGGGACGGCACACCGGACACGGACATGAGCCTGCGCGTCACCGGCCCGGCCGGGGCCGACCCGGGGGCCATGGTCGAGTACGTGGTGACCGTCGCCAACGAGGGCCGTGAGGCGGCCCCGCTGATCGTCGGGACCACGATGCCGAAGGGCACCACCAAGATCTCCTACGACTCCCGGCCCGTGGTGAACGGCAGGATCCTGCTGAACACCCTCGACCCGGGCGAGACCCGTACGCTGCGGATCGCCGCGCGGATCGGCAACCACAAGAACGCTCCGGTGCTGCCCGCGGTCTTCCGGGCCGGTGGAGGCGGTCCGGACCTGGTCCTCTTCAACGACAGCAACATGAGCAACAACACGGGCGAGGTCCGCACCAGGAACCTGAAGCAGGACTCGCTGAACGGTCCCGACGCCCGGCTCGGCATCACCGGCGGGATCACCGGCGACGGCACGCCGGGCAGTGAGCTCACCCAGACGGTCACCATCGGCAACACCGGTGTGCACCGGGCCACCGGCGTCTGGCTCAGGGCGGTCATGAACCCCGCGTCGGGGCCGATCACGAAGGTCACCACGGTCGAGGGCGCCACGGGATCGCACGGCACGACGGGGCTGAACTACCGGCTGCCGAACCTCGACCCCGGCAAGACCCATGTGATCACCGTGACCACGAAGGCGGCGGGCACCCACCTCGGCCCCCTGGGCGGTGACTACTACCTCGGTGGGGTCAACGGCGGGGACCACGAGCTCGTTCTCCGTTGACAGGCCACCCGTGAACAGCTGACGGGCCACCCGTGAACAGGGGGCGCGGGCCCATGTCCTTCCCCCGGACATGGCCCCGCGCCCCCGCCGTCCGCCACGCGGCGGAACGGGAAGTCGCGGGTGGCCGACAGTCGCTTCCGGTGTCAGAGGGGGTACGTACTGTGGTGAGGGGTGGAGCTGTCGGCCGGTGCCGGGGCGGAGGCGGACCGGGGGAGGCGGCCGCCGGGGGTGCGCGGGGCCGGGTGCGCGGTGCCGCGTTGTCGAGGAAGGCGGGGGACGATGACGGATGCACGGGGACCGCTGCTCAACGGAGCGGACCGCTTCATGCTCAACCGGGCCCGGACACAGCGTCAGGCGACCGGCCTCGTGCTCGACTTCAGCGGACCGGCGCCGCCGACGGAGGCGCTGCGGGAGCGGCTCGCGGAGCGCGCGCCGCTGATCGGACCGCTGCGGTACATCACCCCCGCCGGGGGCGGCCCGTCCTGGCGGCGCCCGCGCTGGCGGCCGGCCGAGGGGGTGTTCGTCCCCGCACACCATCTGCGGGTGCGGGAGCACGCCGACCCGGTCGCCGCGCTGGACGAGGTCATGCGCGCGCCGCTGCCGGGCGGTGAGGTGCCCCCGTGGGATCTGTGGCTGCTGCGGTCCAGTACGGCGGCCGACCGGTTCCGGCTCTGTTTCCGGGTGCACCACGCCCTCCAGGACGGGGTGGGCGCCGCGCACAGCACGCTGGATCTGCTGGACGACCAGGGGCCGGGCGGTTCGCCCGGCCCCTGGTCGTATCCGCCGGGGCGGCCCACCGCGCGCGGGGCGCTGCGGGTGCTGGGGGACCTGGGCCGCTCGTACCGTCCGGCGGGCGGCTGGGAGGCGCTGCGGCCCCCGGTGCCGGGGCCGACCCGGATCGTCCACGCGGACGTGCCCGAGGCGCTGTTACAGGAGGCCGCGCGCGGGTGGGGCGTCAGTGTGAACGATCTGTGCCTGGCCGGGCTCGCGCGTGCCCTGCGCGGCGGATGGCCGCGTCCGGGTGCCGGTGACGGGCCGCCCGCCACCTTGCCGGTGCAGGTGCCGATGTCCCTGCGCGGGGCGGACGAGCGGTCCGCGCCCGGCAATCTGACGGCGCTGTTCCGGCTCGAACTGCCCGTCGGCGCGGACGATCTGGCGCAGGCCGTGCGGCGGGTCGGCGCGGCGACCGGCGCGTTTCGTGACACCCGGCTGCGGGATGTGGCACGGGTCGCCGCGGCGGTGTCCCCGTACGCCGTCACCGAGTGGACCGGGCACCGGCTCGCGGACCCCCGCGCGCTGCCGCTCATCGCCAGTTCGCTGACCCTGCCGGGGGTGGTGGCGGCGTTCGGGGCGCGGCTCGTGGGGGGCGCCATGTTCTACGACCCGTGGTTCCCGCTGGGCGCGTACGTCTCGTTCACCCGTGCGGGTGGTGTGGTGCGGTGCGCGGTGGTGCACGCGCGGTCCGCGTCGGCGGTGCGGACGCTGCCGGAGCGGTGGGCGCGGGAGCTGTGCGAGTCCCTCGCGGGTGTGCCGCGTCCGCCCTGGCCGTCGCGGCCCCGGCGGGTGGTCACGCCCCGGTGGTACGAACGGCCGTCGTCCTGACCGTCGCCGGGCGGTGCCGTCCACCCGGGGACGGTCACCTGTTCGGGGGTTCCGCGGTCGCCGGTTGACGGGGGGTGAGGTCTGCTGTCGGGCAGGAGCGGGGCCCGTACGGCGAGGAGATCGGTATGCCCGGGGACGGCGAGGAGGACCCCGGGGCGCGACGGGCCCACGGTGCGCAGGGGGCATCCGGTGCGGAGAGGGCACCCGGTGCGGAGGGCTCGGCTGGGGTGGAGGGTTCAGCTGGGGCGGGTGGGTCACCGGCTGGGGCGGCGGGATCGGATGGGTCCCTGGCTGGGGCTGGGGCTGGGGCTGGGGCTGGGGCTGGGACCGGAGGCGGGGGCCAGGCCGGTGGCGGGTCCGGGGTCGGGGGCGGTGGGCCTGGGGAGCGGTCGGGGGACGAGTTCGCGCTGTTGCGGGAGCGGGTCGCCGTGCTGGAGGCCGACCGGGGCGCCGGGGCGTCCCGGCACCGGGTGCGGGCGTTCTTCGCGGCGCTGCTGATCGTCGTCGGTTGCGTACTGGCGCCGCTCGCCGTCCTGGCGTCCTGGACCTCTTCCGAGGTCGGCGACACCGACCGGTACGTGGCCACCGTCGCGCCCCTCGCCTCCGACGCCGATGTCCAGGACGCGGTGGCGGACCGGGTCACCGACGCGGTGATGTCGCATCTCGACCTGAACGCGCTGCTGTCCGGGGTGGCCCCCGACCAGCGGCCCGCCCTGGAGAAGGCGCTCGGCAAGCTCGGGGACGCGCTCCAGAACGCGGTACGCGGCTTCGTGCACGACAAGGCGCGGGCCGTCGCCGGGTCCGACGCGTTCGCAACGGTGTGGACGCGGGCGAACCGGCGGGCGCACAGCGCGGTCGACAAGGCGCTGACCGGGAGCGGCGGCGGGGCCGTCCAGCTCACCGACGACGCCGTCACCATCGACCTCGGGCCCGTGGTGGACCAGGTGAAGCAGCGGCTCGTCGCCGACGGGCTGACCGTCGCCGGGCGGATTCCGGAGGTCCATACGGAGCTGGTGGTCGCCCGCTCCGAGGACATCGGGAAGATCCGCCCCGCGTTCCGGGTGCTCCAGGTCCTCGGCAACTGGCTGCCGGTCGTCGCCGTGCTGTTCCTCGCCGTGGGTGTGCTGCTCGCCCGCGGGCGGCGCCGGGCGACGGTCGCCGCCGCGCTCGGCGCCGCCTTCGCGACGCTGCTCCTCGGCGCGGGGCTCGTCGTGTTCCGCGCGCTCTACCTCGACGCGCTGCCCCCGGGGGTGTCGCGGGGCGCCGCCGGTTCGGTGTACGACGCGCTGACCCGGTTCCTGCGGGTCGCGGTACGGACCGTGGTGGCGGTCGGCGTGGTCGTCGCCCTCGCCGCGTGGGTGACCGGGGGCGGCCGGTGGGCCCGGCGGGTGCGGGGCGCTTGGGGCGACGGGATCGGAGCGGTACGGGGGGCCGCGGACCGCTTCGGGTTCCGCACCGGTCCGGTGGGTCCGTGGCTCGGACGGTACGGGGTGTGGGTGGGGTGGGCGCTGGTCGCGGCGGCGGTGCTCACGCTGGTGCTGTGGTCGTACCCGACGGGGTGGGTGGTGTTCGGGCTGGCGCTGGCGCTGGTCCTCGCGCTGGCGTTGGTCACGTTTCTGGCGGGGGTCTGAGGGGGCTCTGGGGGGCTCTGAGGGGGCTGACGGGTGGGCTGGCGGGTGGCCCGGGTGGGGTGGCTGGGTTCGGCTGGGGTGGCTGGTCTGGCTGAGGTGGCTGGGTCCGGCTGAGGTGGCTGGGTCCGGCCGAGGTGGCTGGGTCCGGCTGAGGTGGCTGGGTCCGGCTGGGTTCGGGGTGGCCGGGGTGTTCGGTGGGGTGGGTGCGGGCCGTGTCGGCGGGCGGTCGCGGTGGTGTGCGGCGTTCACCCGGGCGGGGGTGTCCCTGTGGCGGGGGGTGGTGGTCCGGGTGACGTTGGGACGGCGGGGCCGGAGTGGCCCGGTGCGGTGCGCGCGGTGTGCGCGGGCCGGTGAGAAAGGTGGTCCCCATGAGCGACGAGACACCGCGTCCGGGCGACGGGACATCCCGTCCGGGCGGTGCGGGTCCGCGTCCGGGCGGCGAAGGCCTGCGCCCGGGTGGCGAGGGTCCGCGTCCCGGTGGTGAGGGTCCGCGTCCGGGTGGTGCGGGTCCGAACCCTCCGCCGACGGGAGGTGCGGGGGCGCCGCAGGGTGCCGGGGGCACACCGTGGGATCACGGGCGGGCTCCGGCGCCCGACGACCCGCGCAGGGAGTGGGTGCTGGGCGGGGTGCTGTTCGCGGGGGTGCTGCTGCTGTGCAACGGGGTGCTGGCGATCCTTCAGGGGATCTCCGCGATCGCCCAGGACGACGTGTACGAGTCGGTGGGCTCGTATGTGTACGACATCAATCTGACGGGGTGGGGGTGGCTGCTGCTGGGGCTCGGGGTGCTCGCGGCGGTGACCGGGTGGGGGCTGCTGAGCAACGCGGACTGGGCGCGGATCGCCGGGATCGTGCTGGCCTCGCTGAGTCTTGTGGCGCAGTTCCTGTTCCTGCCGTACCAGCCGGTGTGGGCGGTGATCATGATCGCGATCGATGTCTTCGTGATCTGGGCGCTGGTGGCCTACCGGCCTGTCCGTGGTGGGGGGTCCCACGTGTGACGGTTCCTTCCCCTGTTCCGGGTGGTGGCGTCCCCCGTTCGGCGTGACGCCCCCTTCCCGGGTCCGGGGGACGGGGTCCCCTCGGGTCCGTGGGCCCCCCGGGTCTTGTGTGCCCGTTCCTCGCTTCGTTGGTGCGGGGCGCCTTCGCTTGCGGTTCCGAGGTTTGTCCGGCTGGACGCGTTTGTTCCCGTACGGGTCGTTCGGTGGGTGCGCAGTTCCTCGCGCCCCTGGATGCTGCCCCATTGCGGTCGCTCTTCGGGTGCGGGTCTGCCCTCGTTTTTGCGCAGTTCCCCGCGCCCCTGGGTTGTGCCTCTTGCGGTTCCCGTTCGGGTGCGGGTGGTGCTTGGTTCCTCGCGCCCCTGGATGCTGCCCCCGGTCGGTTGTTCTTCGGGTGCGGGGCTGCCCTCGTTTTTGCGCAGTTCCCCGCGCCCCTTTGGGGGCGCCTCTTGCGGTTCCCGTTCGGGTGCGGGTGGTGCTTGGTTGCTCGCGCAGTTCCTCGCGCCCCTGGGGTTCCACACCTGGGCGTGCTTGTTCCTGTGCGGGGGCGTGACCGTCGTGGCCGGCCCTGTTCTGGGGGGCTGGGGCGGAAGGGAGTTGGGTAGGGCGTATGGGGTATTCGGGCACCCTTCTTCTGATTCTTGCCGTCGCTGTGGTCGCGCCTCTGCTCGCGTACGGGCTGGGGCGGTGGGTGCGGGTGCCGTTGGTCATCTTCGAGATCGGGCTCGGGATCGTCGTCGGGCCCGACCTGCTGGGGCTGGCGCACGACGATCCGGCGATCGACACCCTGTCCGACCTGGGACTGACGATGCTGATCTTCCTCGCGGGCTACGAGATCGAGTTCGCCGCCGTACGCGGGGACACCCTGCGCCGCGCGGTGTGGGCCTGGCTGCTGGCGCTGGCGGCGGGGCTCGGGGTCGCGTTCGCGGTGAACGGCGGTGACACCGCCAAGAGTTTTGTGATCGGCACGGCCCTCACCAGTACCGCGCTCGGCACGATCCTGCCCATCCTGCGCGACACCGGAGAACTCAAGGGCCGTTTCGGCACCGTCGTGCTGGCCTTCGGGGCGGTCGGGGAGTTCGGGCCGATCATCGCCATGGCCCTGCTGCTCGGCGGACGTTCGCCCGGGGCGTCCACCGCGCTGCTCGCGGCCTTCGCCGCCGTCACGGCGTGCGCCGTGTACTGGGCGATGCGGCCCCGTCCCCCGTGGTTCGCGCGGATCGTCGCGCGGACCCTGCACACCAGCGGACAGTTCGCCGTCCGGTTCGTGATGCTGCTGCTCGGCGCGATGCTGGCGCTCTCCGCGGTGTTCGGGCTCGACACACTGCTCGGCGCGTTCGCCGCGGGGCTGCTGACCCGGCTGGTGCTGACCGGCGCGGTACCGGAGAGCAGCGCGGAGATCCTGGGCAAGGTCGAGGCGATGGGGTTCGGGTTCCTCGTCCCGGTCTTCTTCGTCGTCACGGGTATCGGGTTCGATCTGCGGTCGCTGCTGGACGGTGGGCGTGAACTGATCCTGCTCGCCCTGTTCCTGCTGCTGTTCCTCCTGGTGAGAGGCGTCCCGGTGTATCTGCTCGCACCGCGCGACCTGCCCCGCCGCGACCGCACCGCCCTCACCCTGTACTCGTCGACCGCGCTGCCCCTGGTCGTGGCCATCACCACGATCGGGCTGGACGACGGCACGGTCACCGCGGGCGAGGCGGCGGCCCTCGTGGGCGCCGCGATGGTCTCGGTGCTGGTGTTCCCGCTGCTCGCGTCCCGGCACCGCAGGGTGTCCGGCGCCCCGGCCGAGGGGACGGCCACCGCGACGGAAGCGTGGTGAGGGGTCCCGTACCCGGGTGGGCGCGGGTGGGCATCAGCCGTTCGGACGACCCGGGGGACCGCCACCCGGGTGCCGGTGCGGCACGGTCCACGGGGGAGGGTGGTGGGGGGTGGGACGGGCTGCCTGGCCCCTCGTCCTTGTCCCCGCGCTCCGCGCGCCCGCTCCCCGACCGACAGGAGGCCGCTGTGCCGCGTACCCGTCCGTCCCCCGCCGTACGGAAACCGGCCCGCCGCACGTCGTCGCACGTCGTGGTGACCCTCCTCGCCGCCGCGCTCCTGGGTGCCTGCGCCACCGGCCCCGAGGCCCCCGGCGACAGCACCCGTACGACGGGCGCCGCCCGGGACCGGCCCACCGCGACGCCCGACCCGCGCCCCCCGCACCCCGCGCCGTCCGGCACCGGGACGGACGCCGTCACCCCCGCGCCGTCCGGCACCGGCAAGAAAGCCGTCACCCCCGCCGGGGATCTGCTGGTGGCCGACTTCGGCGGGGACACCGTCACGTTCCTCGACCCGGTGGACGGACCGACCGGCTCCGTACGGGTGGGCACCGCCCCGTACGGCATCGCGCTCGGGGACGACGGCCGGGCGTGGGTGGCCACCGCGGAGGGGGTCGCCGTCGTGGACACCCGTACCCGCCGCTCCCTCGGACGCGTCCCGTACCGGACCGGGACCGGGCCCGTCACCGGGGGCGAGTACCGCGGCGGCGGCATGGGCATCGCCCTCGCGCCGGACGGCGAACGGCTCTACGTCGGGGTGAACGTGCCGGACGGGCCGGGGGTGCTGGAGGTCGTCGACACCGCGAAACGCGAGGTCACCGCCACGGTCCCGGTCGGGCGCCGGCCCTTCGACGTGGACGTGGCCCGGGACGGCGCCGAGGTGTACGTGACGAACCACGACTCGTTCGACGTCACCGCCGTCCGCGCGGACACCCTCGCGCCCCGCCGGTTCGAGGTCGCCCCGTACGGCACCGAGGGCGGCCTCGGGTCCTGGCTGAAGCCGCACTACGCGGTGGTCCGTGCCGACGGACGGCTGCTGCTGCCGTTCGAGGGCGAGCGGCTGGCGGTGCTGGACCCCCGGACGGGACGGGTCACCGTCGAGCCGATGACCGCGGACACCCATCAGCACGGTGCCGCGCTCACCCCCGACGGCACCCTGCTGGTCGTGGGCACCGGACCGGTCGGCGACGCCACCGGAGCGCCCTCGCTGACGGTCCGGGCCCCGGACGGTACGGAGCGGACCGTCCCGCTCCAGGGCCCGCACGAGGACGTGGCCGTCTCCCGCGACGGCCGTACCGCGTACGTCACCGGCGGGTTCACCCGCGCCGGGTCCTGGGACGGGATCACCGTCGTGGACCTGGCCCGGGGGACGACCCGCCGCCTGCCCGGTGGTGACCGCCCGCTGGGCGCGGTGGTCCTCCCGTGACCGGGAACGGGTGCGCCCACCGGTGAACGCCCGGGGGGTCAGCCTCCCGCCACCGCCGAGTAGATCCCCACCGCCGTGCCGAACGGGGCCAGCGTCTCGCCCGCGTCCGCGAGGATGTCGCGGACGGTCCGGGCGAACCGCCGCAGACGGCTCGGCTGGGGCTCCGGCAGCCGGGCCTCCTCCTCCAGCTGGGCCACCGCCGTGTCGAGTTCGGCGGCGTCCCGCTCCGGGAGCTCCGCCCGGACCTGGGCGATCTCCGTGCGGAGCTGCTCGATCAGCTCCAGCAGCGCGGGCGCCTCGGGGGCGGCCACCCCGTCGTTCACCGTGCCCGTGCCGTCACCGACATTGCCGATGTTCACCTTCGCGTGGTCGCCGGACACGCTGCCGACGGGGCCCTTGAAGGTGTTGCGTACCTCTGCCATGGAGATCAGGTCCTTCTGTCGTGGTCCCCCGGGACGGCTCGGTGCCGTTCCGGGCTGGTACGGACGCCCGCCCGCGGGACGCGGGGCGGCGCGCGGTCAGGGGGGCGTCTCCTCCCCCGGCCCGGGGGCGGACACCTCGTCGACACGGACGTCGGCGTGGTCGCCGGTCACCGCGCCCACCGGGCCCCGGAAGTCGTTCGTGCGCCGTTCCACCCGGGTGTCGGCCCGCGCGTTGGTGATGACGGTGATGCCGGACGGGGGCGCGGGGAGCGGCACGGGGTCGGCCGGGAGGGTGCGGCGGAGCTCGTCCGCGAGTTCGCCGGGGGTGGTGGTCCGGGGTGCGCGGGGCTCCTTGAGGATCGTGTAGAGGATCTTGCCGACCGGTCCGGCCACCAGCACATTGGTCTCCGCGACCGCCGTACCGGGCTCGTCGGGCCACGGCAGCCGCCGTTCCGGGTCGAGGAGCTGGTGCAGCAGGGCCGCGAGGGCCACCGTGTCGTGCTGCGGGGTGCGCGGCACGCCCGCGTCGCACGCCGGGCGGTAGTAGACGGAGTCCCACGGCGGGGGGACGACCTCCCCGGGCCGCGCCGGATCGGGCGTACCGCTGTGGCCCCAGCCGCTGAGCCGTACCTCGCCGTCGACCAGCGCCAGATTGTCCGGGTGGATGTCGCCGTGGGTCACCGCGTGCCGCCGGTACACCTCGTCCAGTACCTGGGCCGCGTCCACGATCCAGCGCACCGCCCGCTCCGGGGGCACGTCCTCGTTCTCCAGGCAGCGGGTGAACGACCGGCCGCCCACGTCCTCCTGGAGGAACCAGCGCCCGCAGTGCCGCCAGGCGCCCGGCAGCGCCAGACCCGCCTCCCGGGCGACCCGGTCGTACCGCGCGACGGCCGCCGCCGCGTCGCCCTCCTGGAGCCAGGTCGCCCGGTACTTCAGCCCGCGCGCGTCCCGGACCCGGGCGACGAGGACCCCGTCGCGTTCGTCCCGGCTCACGACCTGGAGGCCCTCGCGCAGCAACTGCACGGTCTCCGGCGTCTGTTCCTCGGCCGCCCGGTGCCGCCCGCTGTCGAACCAGCGTTCCACGATCGGGTTCACCCAGGCCAGGCTCGCCGGATCGCGGCCCTCGCGGCGCAGCAGCCCCAGATCGATGTAGTCGGCCAGCTCACCCGACTTCGTGTCGCTCCAGCCCGCCTTGACGTCGCTCTCCCAGCGGCTGTCCTTGAGCCGGTCCGCGACCTCGAACAGCAGCGGCGGGATCTTCTCCGGCGCGTCGTACTGGTCGAGCAGCCCGGTGACGGCGCCCTCGCTGGTGGCGATGGAGTGCACCGCCTCCCGTACGAGCCGCGGATCGATCACCCGGCGGTCCCGGTCCTTCAGCAGCTTCGCCAGCGCCTCACCGAGCAGATGCAGATGGTACGGATGCCCCAGGGTCGCCTCGTACGCGGCGATCGCCGAACGGTTCAGGACCTCCACCCGCGTCCCGCCGCCGTCGTCGGGGAAACCCTGGTGGATGACCTCCAGCGCCGGGTCGGAGTCCAGCAGCCCGATCGGCAGCGGCTGCGCGATGTCGGTGTCCAGCTTGGTGCCCCCGAGCAGGGTCTCCAGCTGGGCGTGCGTGCACGAGCCGCTGAACAGCAGCGCGATCTCACCGCGCTGGGTGAGGTCCCGCAGCATCCCGAACGCCCGGCGCTTCGCCTCGACGTCCGACTTGTAGCCGCGCAGCAGGTCCTGGCACTCGTCGATGATCACCAGCGGCTTGACGACGTCCCCGGGCCACATCGTCCGGCGCACCCCGTCCCACCACGCGGCGAACGACGCCACCTCCACCGGTTCGCTGCGCCGCCGCAGCTCCGCCAGGGACGCCGACGGGTCCGCGTCCGGGTGGACCCGGCTGAGCAGACCCTCGATGTCCGCGGCGACCAGCGGCAGCAGATTGCGCACCGGATGCTCCTGCGACTGCCCGCTGACCAGCGCCGGGAACAGATGCGGCACCGGCCAGCCGGACGGCGGCGGCAGCTCGTCCCCGGGGGAGTTGCGCAGCCTCCGCAGATGCTCGATCAGCGAGGTCTTGCCCGCGCGCCGCGCGCCGGTGATGAACTGCGGGCTGACCGGGGCGTGCGGCGCGTCCTCGAACGCCCGCCGGATCTCCGCCTTCTCCAGCCGGCGGCCCACGAACATGTCCTTGCCGGTGGTGATCCGCGGGGTGAACCGCTGGCGCACCGACCCCCGCCGCTCCAGCGGCTCCACCGGCACCGGATGCCCGACGGGCTCCGACCAGCCCTCGCCGGGGAACCGCCAGCGCAGCGTCAGGGTCACCTCCCGCGCGCGGGAGTCGATGACGAGGGACCCCTTGCGGGACTCCTCCGGCGTCAGCTCCCCGCTCTCCCACTCGTACGCGGCGCCCTCGCAGCCCACCCGCACGACCTCCGGCGGCTGCTGTCCGGCCCGCAGCTCGAACACCGCCTCCACCGGGCCGCTCCCGATCCGGGTCGCCCGCGGCTCCGCCAGCACCGGCTCGCCCTGCTGCAACCGCCGCTGCGCGGTGTGCTGCCAGTGGACGCGCAGTGCTCGCTGCACGGTCAGGACGGGCGGGCCGAACGCGCTCTCCCGCAGCAGGGTGTCCTCGGCGAGCGGGTCGCTCTCCGCGAGCGCGGCGGCGGTCCGCGCGGTCAGCTCGGCCACGGAGTCCGTGCCGGGTCCGCGGGGCGCCAGCCGGGCCGTCGCGAGGATCAGCCGCGCCTGCCGGTCCCAGCATCCCGCGAGCCGTTCGGCGACGGCCCCGGTCAGCGGGTCCACCCCGGCCGTGAGGAATGCCATGAACCGGGCCACCCGCTCGGGCAGTTCCGTGTCCGGCGGCAGCTCCGCGATCTCGGCGGCCAGCCGTACGGCCTCCCCGGGCGGCGGACCGACGGACGGCGCGGCGGGACGTTCCAGCAGCTCACGGGCGGCCGTCACCGGGTCCGGATGGCCGTGCCGGGCGCACAGCTCCTCCAGCGGGGCCCTCACCTCCGCGGGGCTCGCGCCGCTGTCCCCGGCCTCCCGCAGCCGGGCCAGCGCCGCGCCGACCCGGCCCATCCCGGCGTACGCGCGGAACTGGTGCAGCTTGCGCGCGGCCACCTCGCGGCGCTGGTCGGGACCCTTGCGGTTGCCGTGCTGACGGGTGCGGCGCAGGAACGACAGCAGCCGCGGCGGGTCGTCCGCCAGATGCCGCGCCACCCGGTCGATCTGCTCGGGCGGCAGGACCGGTACGCCCTTGGAGTTGAGGATCTCCGGCAGATCGGCGGCCAGCGCGTCCGTGACGAGACGGGCCGCCGGCCGGTCGCGCTCCCCGGCCAGCCGGTAGTGCGCGATCGCCTCGTCGGTGAGCCGGCCGTCCCCGCCGCGGTGCGCGAGGAGCGCCGCGACCGCGGCGGCCCGCATCCCCGGCTGCCCCGGCCGCAGCTTGCCGTACTCCAGCAGCAGCGCCGCCGCCGCCGCGGGCCGCCCGCACATGCCCTGCCCGGCCCGCAGCCCGACCTGCGCCCACACATCGCGTTCGGTGCGCCACCAGTGCGGCGCCGCCGTGAGCAGGGCGTCCGCCCGCTCGTAGCGGGCGCGGGCGTAGTCGAGCTGGACGAGGATCTCCTGGCGGATCTGCGGGGTGCCCGCCAGATCGGACAGCCCGCGGATCTCGTCGTCCGTCTCCTCCTTCTCGGTGGCGCTCAGCTCGGGCAGGTCGTGCAGCCGGATCAGGCACATCGCGGCGGCGTTGGCGATGCCCGCGTGCCAGGGCCGCTCCTTCACCAGCTCCCGCGCGTACGCGGCGGCGGCCTCCCAGTCCTCCCGCTCGGCCGCCACGATCATGTCGGTGGCGTCGGCGAGCAGTTCGGGCGGCGCGTCCCGCTCCGCGAGCCGCGCCTTCTTGTGCGCCTTGAGCGCCGTGGTCAGCGAGCCCCGGTTCGGGGTCGGCCGGTAGCGGATCAGCGCGTGCTGGTCGAGGAAGTCGACGGCGGTCCCGTACGACTCCTCCAGCAGCGCCACCGCCCGCTCCCGCGGGGTACCGGCGTCCAGCCGCACCCGGGGCCGGACGACCTGCACCGCCTTCTCGGCGCGCTGCCCCTCCGGGTCGAGGAGGTACGCCGCCTCCGCGCAGCTCTGGTTGCGGGTCAGCGCCTGCTGCGCGTAGGTGACCCGGCCGTCGCCGTCCCCGAGTTCGTCACTGGCCTTCGCGAGGGTCAGATAGTGCTCGAAGCCCGCGTCCGGCCGCAGATGCGCGAGCAGCGCGTCCCGCAGCTCCGGGAGCCGGCCCGCCTCCCGGGCGATCCGGACCGCCGGACCCAGCAGCTCCGGGTGGGCCCCGGTGTCGTCGATCCACCGGGCGAGCAGCTCCCACGCCTCGGCCGTCATCCGCGCCGTCTCCAGCACCATCACCAGGGCGGCGGCGGTCGCCGGTTCCGGCGGCTGGAGCGGGAACAGCTCCCGGACGGTGGCGACATGGCGTTCCCGGCCGCCCCGGTCGAGCCGGATCGCCTTGCGGACGGCGTCGGCGGCGAGCCGGAAGTGATGGGTGCTCGGGGCGTTGCGGCACTGGGCGACCAGCCGGGCGGCGGTCGACTCCGCCTCGGTGACGTACAGCGCGGCGCGCGGCGGCCGGTGCGCCGGGGTCCGCGCGGCCTGCCCGCGCACCACCGGGGCGGGCCGGTGCGCGGGTTGCGGCACGGCCCGGCCGGCCGCCCCGAACAGCTCCGCAAGCTCCCGGTTCTGCTGCGCGGTGAACCACCGGGTGGTGACCCGCGCGTGGTAGACGAACGTGTCGGCGGCGGCCGTCAGCCGCCCCGTCGCCGCGTACGCGCAGCCCAGGTTCCAGGCGGCGCCCGCGGTCAGCCACATCTCGTCCGCGTAGGCGCTGTGCAGCCGCAGCGCGTCCTCGGGGCGGCCGGAGATGATGAGCTGGCCGAGCGCGTTGCCGAGGGCGACGGGATGGGCGCGGACCGCGTCGGTCCACAGATCGACCAGATCGTTCTGCGTCGCCAGGGCCGGGGGGTTCTGCGCCCGCCAGATCGCGACCAGGGACGCCTCCGGCTCCACGATCCGCACCAGATGCGGCTGGATCTCCTGGCGGTCCCCGCGCACCGGAGAGCCCACGTCCTCCCGGACCGGCGGGCACGCCGGGTTCAGCTCCTCCAGGATGCTGCCCGCCCGCGCGGCCTGGTCCCGCAGATGCAGGATGCGCGGCAGCCGCTCGGGGGAGATCCACTGCACACAGCTCTGGAGCACCTCCACGGCCTCGTCCCAGTACCGGTGGTCCATCAGCCAGGCCGCGAGGTCCCGCACCGCGAAGTCGTCCCGGATCTCCAGGACGGCCTTGATGACCAGGTTCAGGGTGCCCGGCGGCGGCAGGCTCATCCGGGTGGACCGCAGATGCGCGAGGACGGTCGCGAGATCGCGGCCGGGGCGGGGCCGCCCCGAGCGCGCCTCCGCGAGCAGTTCGGGCAGCTGCCCCTCGAACAGGGCCTGCGCGTCGTCGGGTTCGCGGTCCCCGGTCCGGAAGGGACCCGACCCGTACGCGGGGGTCCGCTGCGGTGCGGAGGCCCGCTCCAGGCGTTCCTCCAGCGGCTGCGTCCAGTGCGGTCCGGCGCCCTTGGCCCGTGCCTGGCCCAGCTGTTCGCGGGCGAGCCCCAGATCGGTGCAGCGGCGGTCGAGGGCGACCCGCGCCAGCTCCACATGGTGCCGCCAGCTCAGCTCGCCCCGGGCCGCCTCGATCCGGCCGGTCGCCGCGCGGGCCGCCGCCAGATCGCCGCGTTCGCGGTGGATACGCATCAGCAGATACGCGGCGGGCGCCGACGGGTTGGCGCGCAGCAGTTCGTCGAGGAGCCGGACGGCGTCGTCGGTCCGGCCCCCGTCGTGGAGCTCCTTGGCCCGCGCGGCGAGCGCCGGTTCGTCCACCGGCGCGGCGGCCGGGTCGGGCGCGGCGGCCGTGGCACCCGGGGAGGCCGTGGCACCCGGCGCGGGCGCCGGGGCCGGGGCCGGTACGCGCGGCAGCGGCGAGGGCGCCCCGAGCCGCCCGCAGTACGCGTCGACGGCCGCCCGCTGGTCGGGCGCCACCACCCCGGGCAGGACCCGCGCGAACACCCGCAGCGACTCCAGCGCGGCCCCGTCCCGCCCGGCGGCGGCGTACGCGCACGCGATGTTCCACACGGCGGCGGCCCCGAAGTACTGCGTGTGCGCGTACCGCGCGTACAGCGCGAGCCCGGAGTCCGGGTCCCCGCCCCGCACGTACCAGCCGACGGCCCGCCCCAGCGCGACCGGCGACCCCTCCGCCACGGCCCGCGCGAAGTACGCCGCGGCCCCGAGGGGTTCCACCTCGCCGGTCCCGCCCTCCGGCGCGCTGCCGGTCCCGGTCCCGGTCCCAGTCGCGGTCCCGGATCCGGTCCCGGTCCCGGTCCCCGGTGGGTCCTCCAGCAGGGGGACGAGGGTGAGCGCGTCGTGGGGGAGGGGGGTGCCGTCGGCGGGGGTGGTGGGGTGCGGGGTGCTGTCGGCGGGGGTGGTGGGGTGCGGGGTGCTGTCGGCGGGCAGCGGACCGTGCGGGTCGGCGTGGGTCGGCAGCGGGGGGAGCGGGTCGGTACCGGTCGGGAGCGGGGGGTGCCCGAGGGCGAACACCGCGTCGGCGCCCGCCCGGTCGCCCTCCGCACGCAGTTCCTCGGCCAGCGCCTGCCAGTGCCGCCCGCGATGCGGTTCCGTGAGCGTGGCCCGAAGGGCCGCCCCGCGCTCCGGCGAACCACGGTCCAGCAGCCGCGCCGCGACCTCCACGGGGTCCTCGGGCGGTGGGCCGGGGGTGGGGCGGGGGACGGAGTCGGGTACGGGTGCGGGGTCCTGCGCCGGGTCCGGTGCGGAGGGGCCGGGTACGGGTGCCGCTTCGGGTACGGGTACGGGTTCGGGGTCCTGCGCCGGGTCCGGTGCGGAGGGGCCGGGTACGGGTGCCGCTTCGGTTACGGGTACGGGTTCGGGGTCCGGCGCGGAGGGGGCGGGCGCGGGGTCGGGTACGGGTACGGGGTCCTGTGCCGGGCCGGACCGGGCGGACGCGGACTCCTGCTCCACGGTGGACGCGGACTCCTGCTCCACGACCTCCAGATAGCGGACCGCGGTGTCGAGGTCGCCCGCCGCGAGATACATCTCGGCGGTCCGCAGATGGAGCCGCAGCAACCCGGCGTGCTCGTCCGCGTCCCCGTCCGCCTCCGTGCTCGGCCCACCGCGCGTGCCGTGCGGGGACGGGGACGGGGACTCGGACGTGGACGGGGAGTCGGGCCGGGCCACAGCCGGGGCCAGGGACCGGTCGGCGGTGTGGAGCCGACGGGTCACCTCCAGCCGCCGGTGTTCCGCGCCGAGGAGTTCGGCGCCGTCCTCCGCGCGGTCGATGTCCCCGCGCTCCAGCGCGGCGTCGACCGCGTCCCGCAGCGGACCGAGCACCGCCGCGTCCTCCGGTCCCGCACCGGCCACCAGCCCGTCCGCCCAGTCCCGCAGTTCGTCCAACGGCGCCAGATGGGCGCGCAGTTCGTCGTCCGGCAGCCCCCAGGTGCTCACGGCGACGGCGATCCGGTGCCGGAAGCGGGGACCCGCCGCCGTGAGCGCGTGGCGGGCGACCGCCACGAGGACCGGTGTCCCGCCGGGCGTGCGTGGCGCGTCCGGGTCCGGCCCCGGGTGCAGAGCCGCGGCGGCGACGGGCGCGAGCGGGCCCGTGAAGCCCTCCGCGCCGGTGAGCGCGCCGTCGCCGCCGGTCCACAACCGCTGCGCGCCGAGCAGGAGTTGCGCCAGCGCGGCGGCCTCGGGTCCGCCGTCCGCGCGGGCGGTCCGGACCATACGGGTGAGCAGATCGCCGTCCCCGCGCGGGCCGCCGGGGTCCGGGGCGGCCGCGAGCGTACCGCCGCGCAGCAGGGCGCGGCGGCGGAGGGCCAGCAGGGCGGGTACGGCGATCCGGCACAGCTCGTCCGGCGTGAAGGCGGCGCCCTCCGTACCGTCGTCGAGGAGGAACGCGGACACGACGCGGCCCGTCTCCTGGATGTCGTCCTCGGACCAGGTGAGCACCCCAACCCCCGCGCTCCGCTTGCCGTACGGGTACCGATGGTATCCAGCGTGGCCGGAATCCGACGCGGTGTCACCAGGGTCCCGTCATCACGCGGTCGCCCGCCCGTCGCGCACAGAGACGCCGCCGGGGCCCGCGCGGTTCGCGCGGGGGCGTACCGGATACGGCCGTGCGCCGGTACGGGGCCGGGACTACGCTCGGTGCGGGTTCCGTACCGGGGCGTGTGCCACGGGGTGCGTGTCTCCGGGCCCGCCGTCCACGCCCGACCGGGGGAACGCGTGTGAACGACCATCCGAATCTGCTGCCGGAGGACCGTCCGGCGTACGAGAGGTGCGTCGACCAGGGCATCCGGACGCTGCGGGCCAGCCCGTCGCCGCCCGACCCGCGGCTGTCCGAGGTCCTGCGCACGATGGCCCTCAACGCGACGTTCCAGGTCAACGAGTCGGCCGCGCCGGAGTACGAGGAGTACGTCCGGCGGCGGGCGGCGGCGCGGGCCTCGCCCGGGTGGGCGTCCGACGCTGGTGACGCGTTCGCCGGGGCCGCGCCGACGACAGCGCCCGCACGGAAGCCGTTCCCCCGTGGGCGGGTGGCGCTCGTCGTGCTGGGCTTGCTGCTCGGCGGGTCGGCCCTGGCCGTACTGCTGCTCGGGGAACCGGGCACGGCCGCGGTCGTGCTCGGTGCGGTGGCCGCTCTCACGGTCCTCGGCGCGGTGCCTCTCCGGGGTCTGGGGGCCGCCCGGCTCCCGAAGCCCTTGCGACGGCGGCGCCCGGCCCCCGAGCCCGTCGCCCAGGCCGGGCGGGCGGACGGGCCCACGAGGGGCCACGACCTCCGGACGGCCAGGCGGGAGTGGGAGGCGGCGCTTCTGTACCGGGGCGTGCTGCCGTTCCTGCGGACCGCGCTGGAGTCCTCCGCCGAGGTGCGCCTGGACGCACGGCTGGCGGATGTGCGGAGCACGAGGACCATCCGGCTGAGGCCCACCGCCCGGCGGCGCGTCTCGGAGCGCGGTCCGGGGTACGGACCACCGCCCGCCGCCGACTCCGGGACCACGACGGACACCCTGGACCGCCCTTGGCCGGGAGGCAGCGAACGGGACCGCCCCTGGCCGGGAGGCAGCGAACCGGACCGCCCTTGGCCGGGAGGCAGCGAACGGGACCGCCCTTGGCCGGGAGGCAGCGAACCGGACTTCTCCAGCCCCGACTACGGCGCCTGGGACGCCGCCGATGAACCGGACGAGGACGAGCCGCCGTACGACGACCCGGAGCGCGAGCACGGGAGCACCGAGCCGGGCGCCGGATGGGGCCCGTCGAAGACACCCGGCAGGGACCCCGGCGAGGACTCAGGTCCGCCGGACCCCGAGCCACCCGTACGCGCCGACCCGCCCCACCCGCACGGAGGCTACGGCCAGGCACAGCCCCCCGCGCACGCGTACCCGCAACCGCAGTACCCGTATCCCGGCGGGCGTCCGCACCCGGGTACGGGCGGCCGCCCGCACCCTGGCCTGCCGTCGCGGAGAGTCCGCCCGCACCCGGAGTACCCGAGCGCCCGCCCGCACCCGGACACCACCGGGCGGCCCGACCGGGACACCCCGCCGCCCCCCGACCCCCGCCGTATGGTCGTGGAACTGGTCGAGCAGGCACCGCCCGGCACGGAAGTGCCCCTCCAGGTGCAGATCGTGCAGGACCGGTCGGCGGACGACCGCGCGGAACCGGGCATCGCGCTGCGCGCGTTCGCGGTCCCGGCGGACGGGGCGCGGCTGCTGATCACCGTGCACGCGCCGGGGCTGATCGCGCTGGGCGACCTCCAGCAGGAGGTGACGGTCCGGCCCGGCACCGACTCCGATGTGCTGACGTTCGGGCTGCGCACGGCGGCGGAGGGGCTGCGCGCGGTCACCGTACGGGCGTTCCACGCGGGGACGTTCCTGGGCGAACTGCGGGTCCAGCTGTCGGTGCGGCACGGCACCCCGGCCCGTTCCGGCCCGCCGCGTGTGGCCCCGCTCGCGTCGGTCGCCTTCGACCCGGGCGAGGTGACCCTCCAGGTGCTCAGGGGCGAGGACGGCTCGTACAGCTTCCAGCTGATCAGCGAGACCTGCTACGCCCCGGAGTCGTTCCGGCTGCTCGGCGGCGACCCCCGGTGGATCGCGGACCGGGTGTACCGGGAGCTGCGCCAGGCGGCGGCCGAGTCGGGACCGGGCTCGGACGGGGTGGCGGGGGCCCGGCGGCTGCGGAACCTGGGCGTCGAGATGTGGGCGTCGGCGGTACCCGAACCCGTACGGCGGCAGTTCTGGGCCGAGGCGGACCGCATCTCGTCGGTGACGGTGCTCGGCGCGCACGACCTGGTGCCGTGGGAGCTGCTGTACCCGCTGGACGGCGACTGCGAGGGCGAGGGGTTCCTGTCGGAGTGGCTGCCGGTGATCCGCCGGACGTTCGGCCAGCAGCGGGTCCGGGAGCTGGATCTGTCCCGGGCCGCGTTCGTCGTGCCGCCGGACTCCCCGGAGGGCGCGGCGGAGGAGATCGCGTCGCTGCGCCGGCTGTTCGGCGCGGGGGTCACCGACCTCGGGGTGTTCACGGAACGTTCGGCGGTCAGCGGTCTGGTCGAGAGCGGGTTCGGGGGGCTGCTGCACTTCGCGTGCCACAACACGTTCAGCGACGAGGGCTCGCAAGTGGCGATGGCGGACGGCCCGTTCGACCCGATCGACCTGGCGTACGCGACGCACTCCCGCTCGCTGCGGGACTCGCGCCCCCTGGTGTTCTTCAACGCGTGCCGCAGCGCCGGCGAGATCGGCTGGTACGCGGCGAGCCTCGGCTGGGGCACGCAGTTCCTGCGCTCGGGCGCGGGAGCGTTCGTCGGCACCCTCTGGCCGGTCCGCTCCGACGCGGCCCACGACTTCGCCCGCGCCTTCTACACCGAACTCCTCACCCGCGACCGCACCCTGGGCCAGGCGTCCCTCCACGCCCGCAGAGCGGTCCGCCGCGGCGACGGCGACCCGACGGGCCTGGCATACGCGGTGTACGGCAGCCCGGCGGCCCGTGCGGGTCGCCTTCGCTAGCGCTTCCGAGGTCCGTCCGGCTGGACGTACTTGTCCCTGTGCCGTCGCTCGTGGGGTGCGCAGTTCCCCGCGCCCCTTTGGGGCGCACCCTGTGGGTCCTTCGGGTTGGTGCCGGTCGGGATTCTCCGTCCTCGCTCCAACGCGCTCGGTACGACGTCCACTGACCCGACTGAAGAGCATCGGAGTCTGCGGGCAGAGATTCCCGCCCACCCCCTTCGGTAGCCGAGCGCCCGCACGGGGAGGGTGGTTCAACCCCGCCCGGCCCGGAGCCTGACCACACCCGCAGGCCGAGAACAGCCCCCACCCGAAGGACAACACCAGCCAGGCAGCGCCCCGACAGGGGCGCGGGGAACTGCGCACCCACGTGAGTACCCGCACGGAATGAGGTACGCCCAGGAATGGAACCCCAGGGGCGCGGGGAACTGCGCACCCCACGAGCGACGGCACAGGAACGAAGTGCGCCGCGCCGGACAGCCCTGGGAAGCGCAAGCGAAGGCGACCCGCAGGGAACTGCGCGAAACCACCGAGCGACGGCACCGGAAACAAGTACGCCCAGCACAAGAATCCCAGGGGCGCGGGGAACTGCGCACCCACGTGAGTACCCGCACGGAATGAGGTACGCCCAGGAATGGAACCCCAGGGGCGCGGGGAACTGCGCACCCCACGAGCGACGGCACAGGAACGAAGTGCGCCGCGCCGGACAGCCCTGGGAAGCGCAAGCGAAGGCGACCCGCGGGGAACTGCGCGAAACCACCGAGCGACGGCACGGGGAACAAGTACGTCCCGCCGGACAGACCTCGGAAGCGCAAGCGAAGGCGACCCGCAACCAACTCACCTCCCCCACAGGTCTTGGGTCCGACGCCCGCTCGCACGGCGGGCGTCGGACGACCGGTACCGAGGGGACCCCATGAGATCTGTAGACAGGCGAGAAGGACGTTTCGCGGACCGCCTCACGAGCCGCTCCGCCGCCGCGTGCCTGGCGGTCGCGGGAATACTCGCGGGCGTGCTGGTCGGCAACTCCGCGCTGGGAACCGTGCCCGGCTGCGGATTCGGCAGTGACGCCTACCCGTCCCAGACCGCCGGGGACTGGACCGCCCACGCGGATCACGTGGTCGTGGCCACCCCGGTGAAGGAGCGGAGCATCAACAGGCGGGACTACGAGGAAGGCCGGACCTTATACGACGTGGAACGCGAGGTGACCTTCCGCGCCGATGACGTCCTTTGGGGTACGGAGCGCCCCGGACGTCCGGTAGGCGCCGAGTTCGAACTGGTCGCTCCCGGCTGGAGGGTGATCAGGGCGTCGGGCGACCGCTTCGACCATACGAACGCGAACGCGCCCCGCTTCGAAACCGGCCACACCTACCTCCTCGCCCTGCGATGGGATGCCGGCCGGTGGGCCGTGCTCGGGGAGGGCGCCGCCGTCCCCTTCGACGACCGCACGGTCGGCCAGGGCGAATGGTGCGGGCGCGACCTCAGCAAGGAGGACGTCGCCCGAGGCGAGCGCTTCTCCCGCCCGGACGACACCAGCCTTGAGGAATCCCTGCTGGGCCGGAACGCGCAAGCGGTCACCCGTGAACTCGACAAGGCGAGCAGGAAGTGACCACCGGAGCCGTGCGGCCGCCGGGCGGGCGGGAAGCGGACCGCCTGTCGCCGCACAGTCCGCCCGCGTGCCCTGCCAGCCGGTCACACCTGCGGTGACCTGCTGAGACCCGTACAACCAATGGCCGCCTCCGACGGTCCTGCTCGACAACCTCTGATCAACGGATCACGGATCACGGATCACGGCCCGACGGGCCGCTGTCCGTGGCCGACCAGGACTGAAGGACTCGATGAACCCAGCCAGACGCACCACCGCCACAGCCTTGGTCCTGGCCACGGCGGGCGGGGTGCTCCACGCCACTGCCGCGCCCGCCTCCGCGGCGGTGAGCTGTACCTCCCCTGTCTTCAAGCGGCAGGTCTTCGCGAACACCACGTTCGCCGGTACGCCGAAGAAGACGGACTGCGACTCCGCGATCGACCAGAACTGGGGTACGGGCGCACCCGCGTCCCGCGTGCCGAAGGACAACTTCGGTGTTCGCTGGACCGTGACCCGCGACTTCGGCTCCGGTGGCCCGTTCACGCTGAACGTGGCCGCTCAGGACGGCATCCGGGTGTACCTCGACAACAGCCGCAAGGTCGATCTCTGGAGGAACGTCTCCGCGACACAGAAGAAGACCGTCAACATCAACGTCCCCTCCGGCAAGCACACCCTCCGGGTCGACTTCGTCAACTGGAGCGGAAAGGCGAACGTCAAGTTCGGCTACCAGCCGCGGACCGCGGCGTCGGTCGACAGGGTCAAGCCCCTTGCTCCGACGGCTCCGGCCGTGTCGTACAGCGCCTCGACCGGCAAGGCCGAGCTGACCTGGGCGAAGAACAAGGAGATGGACCTCGCGGACTACCGTGTGTTCCGCCGCGCCAAGGGAGCCGCCTTCAGCACCAGGCCGCTCGCGACGACGATCTCCACGACGTACACGGACACCACCCTGCCCAAGAACGGGGACGTGTACTACTACGAGGTACGGGCCCGCGACAAGGCAGGCAACCAGTCGGCGGGTACGGCCGACAAGGGCGTCACGACCGCCGACCGTACGGCGCCGGACCGGGTCAGGGGGATCTCGGCGGAGGGCACGACCGCGGGCAACACCGTCCACTGGCTGGCCTCCTCGAAGGACGTCCGCCACTACGAGGTGTCGGGCGCACCGGTGGGACAGCAGGACGCGGACGGCCCCGTCGTCGTCCCCGGCACCTCCTACACGGACCCGGCGGCGGTCGCCGGTACGCCCGTCACGTACACCGTGCGCGCGGTCGACGCGGCCGGGAACAAGTCCGCGGTGTCCCAGCCCGTCTCGGTCACCCGGCCCGCGGCTTCCGCCGTGCCCGCCCCGTCCGCGCTCCGGGCCGAACCCCTGGACGCCTTCACCGACGTCACCTGGTCCGGCGCCGACGGTTCCGACGCCGCGGTCACCGGTTTCCACGTCTATCGCCGCACAGCGTCGACCGGTGCCTGGGCCCTGGTGGGCAAGGCCGCCGCGTCCGCCACCTCGTACCAGGACACGTCGGCTCCGAAGGGCCGCGCGTACTACTACGTCGTGGCCGTGGACGACGGTGACGCCGAGTCGGCCCCGTCCGGCACGACCACCCTCGACCGCCGCACCCCGGCCACCAGCGACGGGCCGCGCGCACCGCGACTCGACCTGATCTCGTCGGGTTCCACCCGGTCACCCATCATGGTCGGCATCAAGCCCGGCGCGGGCGACGAGAAGAGGCTGCTGAGCGGCTACTCCTGGAACATCTCCGGCGCGTGCGGCGACAGCGGCCTGGGCGGCATGACGACGACCACCACGATCTCGTGGACACCCCCGTACAACGGCCCCTGCGCGGTGACCGTGTTCGCCGTGGACACGTACGGAAGGCAGGGCGAAACGGCCGGCCAACTGGAGTTCATGGTCAACCGCTGACCCCGGAACCTCGCTGTACAGAGGGAGAGCCGACCCCCTGGGCTCTCCCCCGACCTCGGGCGGCCGAGGGCGTCACGGCCGTGCATTCGACAGAAGGGCACGTCAGCCTCTGCGGCCTTGGAGCCATCAGGCGTGGTTGTCAGTGCCCGGTTCTAGGGTGCCCCCATGGCGACATTTCGATCCGGTTTCACGCTCAGGCGCATGGTCAAGGAGGCGCGGGAGCTCACCGAGCACGCCACCGTGCGGGAGCGGATCGACGCGGTTTTGCACATAATGGGTGGCCCTGGTGGGACGTACGGCAAGGGCAGACCGCTGGTGGAGGCCTTGGAGGATGTCGCCCAAGAGGCCCTTCTGCACGAGGACATCGCGTTCGCTCAGCGCTTCCAGAGGTTCGCCGGCTACGCCGGCGGCAGCCTCTTCCTCGACACCGTGGAGTACTACTACGACGAGGGGGCTCGGCGGCGCAGCGAGGAGTACATGCGGCGGATGGCCGCCTTGGGTGCCGAGCGAGCGGTGGCAGTCCTGGAGGCATTGTGCGCCGACAACCCTGACGCGAGCGCCGCCGATGCCCATGCCCTCTTTCGCGGCATCGCCCGATCTACCGACCATCTGGGAATCGGAAGCGGAGAGGGCGGGATCCAGCTGTCCACCAGGGACTTGAAGTACCTCCAGCGACATGGCCACATGGAGCTGGTCCTACGGAACCTGCCCCGGCCAGCCACCGCCGAGACCGCCCGGATGATGAGCGATGTCCTGGCGGACGCCGACGCGGGAATGCTGGCCCAACTGCTCGAACTGAAGGCCAGACGGGCCGGCCTTGCGTCCCTGCGTGCTGTGGTGGACCACTCGGACAGCTCCGAGAGCGCGCTCCACGCCTGTCTGAAGAACCAGGAGTGGATCTTCGGTGGTGCCTATGTGGCCGAGCTTGCCCGCCGTCAGTACACCCCCGAAACCATTCTCGACATCCCGCTGCTGCGTGGTGACGGATCTCTCCACGTGGTGGAACTCAAGCGCGCCAACATCCAGGACCTGGTGATCCGGCCCAGCGGCCACCTCATGCTGGGTGCGCCGGCACACCGCGCGGTCTCCCAGGCGCAGAACTACCTCCGGGCCATGGACGAGAACCGACAGACCATCCTCGCGCGGTACGGCATCGATACTCGCAGGGCCTCGGCGACGGTCGTGATCGGGCACCCGCAGTACGTGAGAGGGAGCATCACACCCCAGGAGGTCGCGGAGACGCTGCGAACCTACAACACGCACATGGCACGCATAGAAGTGATCACGTACGAGACCCTGCTGGAGTCGGCATCCCGGATGCTGGCGCTCTCGTCGGCAGGTCAGGACCCCACCCCGATCGAGGACCCCACGGCATGAACGACACCACTCCTGGGATCGAGTCGCTCCTTGCGAGCCTCTGCGGTGGCGCGATCACCGGCAAGGATTACATCGGCTACTTCCTCAACGAGCACGGAGAGGAACTCGTTTTCGCTCAGCGCAAGGGCGAGAAGACGGCCCGGCTCTGGCACAGCGACGCGGACTGGAAGATGTTCCGTATTGGTGATCATTCGATACGGGTGGACGGACCCATGGACGGGATGATCACCATCGGCGATCTGATCATCGATCGCTCGGAGGCGTCATGGCTGTCCTCCTGCCTGGCAGCCTCCCGTCATATGCGCTCCAGGCGCTGATGGCGACTTCGCAACGTGGCGCTCGCGAGCGTCGCCCCTGGTGGCGAAGGACGACCTTTGACCTCTGGCGATCATGCCTCCGAATTTGCGGCGCACTTCTGCGACAATTCGGTGGGACTGATTCGAATGGAATGCTGACGGAGAGTGGTGGCGGTGCTGTTCGAGTGACGTGTAGAAATCGGAAGGTTCGTCCACCCCGGATGGCCGACACTGCACGGCTCATCTGAGAAAAGCGTCATCGATCCATTCCCCAAGCCATGCGTCATGGATGGTTGAAACTGCCCGTATATTGAGTCATGACTGAGGGGCGGCTCCTGGGTCGTGACGGAATCCGAGCATGCTGCTCACCGAATATGCGATTTCGATCAGGGCATTCTGTGGCACCTGTGGAATGATATATCGATTGAGTTTCATGAAGTCGACGAAATCGGCAGGCAGCTCGATTGCGTAATGCTGAACATAGGGCGCTAGGTCTGTGCGCCAAATAAATGTTCCGTCGGTCAGGACGGAGGGGCCTCCAGGCACATGAAATGCCCCGCCGATGAGATCGGTCGTGGATTCCATGACATCGAGCACCGGGTAGCCGGCATTCAAGTATTGAAAAACGTCTCGCCGTGAATAGTCGGATGCCTCGGCGCGGGCCTTCGGGAGGGTCTCCGTGTAGACCGGTGAATCCGTCTTTGACATTTCCCTGAAGAATCCGACGGTTCTCATCAACTCGCTCCTGTGATCGGCAAGAAGACACGCCAGTTCCCATTGTTGGCGATCTGAGGTGCCTGACCCGGGCCCAGAACCGGGTTCGTGCCTACCATATCGGTAGGGGCGCGCACAGTGACACCTAGTTCATTGGCGAGCTGTTGGGCGATGCCTGACCCATCCGCTCCGGAATGGCAGACCATGAGACGGAGCGGACCCCCATTGTAGTGGGGATTGTTCATCACCGCATCGGCCAGCTGGCCGCCATTGACATTGCCCCCGGGCAGGCCCAAGAAGCCATCGGGAGTTCCATGGGCGACCACGTCGTGCTCGCCGGCGTTCTGCACATTGCGGAAATTGCGCATGCTGGACCCGTCATCGCCGACCAGTGTTCCCGTTGGGCCATGAGTGACCGGCGCGCCGGACGGGATTCCGCTGTCCTCCATGTAGTCCATGTCCCTCATGCCTGAGCATGGGGAAAGGCCCAGGGCATCGAACGCACTATGGGGATTGTGGACGTAGGCGGTCGGGTTGGGGGCTGGTGCGAGGCCGAGAGGGTCGGGGGTGAGGTAGCGGGCGGTTTCGGGGTCGTAGTGGCGGAAGTAGTTGTAGTGAAGGCCGGTTTCGGGGTCGTGGTACTGGCCGGGGAAGCGGAGGGGGGTATAGGTGGTGGCGTTGGTATTCCAGGTGGTGGTGCCCCAGAGCGTGGTGCGGGTGTGCCAGGCGATGTCGCCGGATTCGTCGATGAGTTCGGTGGGTGTGCCGATGAGGTCGGTGGCGATGGCGAAGAAGCGCTGGTCGATCACCGACTGAGGTGCGTGAGCGTCAAGGATGCGTTCGGTCTGGGCGAGTGGACGCAGACCGTGGTGGTCCCAGCTGAGGGTGACGGGGTGGGGGAGCCCGGTCGCGACCGTGGTCTGTTCGCAGAGGGTGGTGCCGTCCCACGTGAACCGCACTTCCTCGTGGACGGTCTCACCGTCGTCGTGGAGGCGTTGTTTGACGGTGCGGCGACCCAGAGGGTCGTAGCGATAGCGCCAGCGGGTGCCGTCGGGAGTGGTGACGGCGGTGAGGCGGTCCTCGGGATCCCATGTGTAGTGCCAGGTGTCGGGTTTACGGGAGAGCCTGGTCTTCTGGCGCAGAGAGATGCGGCCGAGGGCGTCGTGTTCGTAGCGGATGTTTCCGGCACGGGTGATGGCGGTGCCGGTGTAGCTGCGGGGTCCGGTGGCTTCGTGCCCGGGGTGCGTGGTGGGCCAGGAGGCCGAGGTCTGGTTACCGAGGTCGTCGTAGGTGTAGGTCTCGCTCCAGTTGGTGGCGGTGACGGCGGTGACCCGGCCGGCGGTGTCGAGATCGAAGCGGGACGGGCCGCGGAGCGCGTCGTCGACGGTGGTGAGGTGGCCGTCGGCGCGGTAGGTGTAGCCGCGGTGGTTGAGGGTGCGGTCTCCTGCGGTCAGGTGTTGGGCGGCGAGGCGGCCCGCGAGGTCCCAAGCGGATGTGACGGTGAGAGTGTCGTCGTAGGAGCGTTCGCGTTCCCGCCCGGCTTCGTCATGGGAGAAGGTGATGCGGTGGCCGCCGGGCGTGAGGTGACTGCGCCGTCCGGTGGCGTCATGTCCGTAGGTGGTCCGGTGACCGGTGGGGGTGATCCGGTGGGTGCGACGGCCGACTCTGTCGTATCCATAGGTGGTGATCCGGCTGTTGACCATCTCTGTTTTCAGCAGTCCGCGCCGGTCGTACTGATGGATGAGCTCGCTGTCCGGGCCGATGGCGTGAACGAGTCGCCCAGCCGCGTCGTACGCGTAGGTCGTCGTGGTGCCGCCTGCGGTCTTGCGGGTCACGCGGCCGAAGCAGTCCCGTATGAACGTGAGTTCTCTCCCGCTTGCGTCGGCACGGCTCATGACCCTCCCGGCCGCGTCAAGGATGTAGGTGAGAGTGCGCCCGTCGAAGTCCGTCTCGGAGACGAGCCGCCCTGCCGGGTTGAAGGCGTAGCTCCAGCTACGCCCCACCGGATTGGTGACTCTGGTGAGCCGCAGCTCGGAGTCGTGATGGAAGGCGTACCGCACGCCGTCCGGGCCGGTGCGGGCCGCGAGGAGATCGAAATGGGTGTACTCGAAGTGGACCGTCTGGCCCATGGGGTCCGTGAGGCTGGTGCAGTTGCCCTCGCCGTCGTATGTCCAGATTCTCACTGAGCCGTCGGGCCCGGTGCGGCGTGTCAGCTCACCGTCGACGGTCCACTCAAGTCGTGTGATTGCGCCGAGGGGATCCGTGATGTCTAGGGGACGGCCGTAAGCATCGCGTTCGTACCGGGTGGTGGAACCGGCGGGATCGGTTACTTCCATGAGCAGTCCGGCAGGGTTGCAGCGGATCGTGGTCACTGCGCCGAGCGCGTCCCTGATGGAGGAGATGTGGCCACTGCTGTTGTAGGTGTAGTACGTAGTGTGGCCGGCCTGGTCGGTGGTCGCCGTACGGTTGCCGTGTTCGTCGTGTTCTTGACGTTGGCAGGTGCCGTCCGGGGCTGTGAACTCGGCGAGCAGGCCCAGTTCGTTGTACAGCATGCGCAGTTCGGTGCCATCGGGGCGGGTGGCGGTGATGAGCCTTCCGTCGCCGTCGTAGGCGTACGCGGTGTTGTGGCCGAGAGGGTCGGTGTGAGTGAGCCGATGACCGTTGGCGTCGTAGGTGTGGCGGGTGGTGTGGCCGAGGGGGTCGGTGGTGGCGAGGATCCGGCTCTGGCCGTCGATGAGGTGGCGGGTGGTGTGGCCTTCGGCGGTGGTGAGGGTGGTGGTGCGGTGGCCGCTTTCGGGGTCGGGTTCGCTGTAGGTGAGGGTGAGTCGGAAGTGGCCGGCTTCGCCGCCTTCGGCGATCACGCGGTGCCGGTGGTCGTAGGTGTAGTCGTAGCGGCTGTTGTTGGAGTCGATCCAGGCCGTGATCCGGTGGTGGTGGTCGTACTCGAAGGTGAGTGTGGCACCGGAGGGTTTGGCGACGGTGGTGAGGTTGTCGGCCGTGTACCCGTAACGCCGTATCGGGTGGATCTCCTCGCCATCGGCGAGGGCCAGTGCCGTGATCCTGCCGTCTTCGGTGGTGAGGGTGAGGTGGTAGCCGCCGGAGTGGACGAGTGCCAGGGGTGTGCCGTCGTCGGTGCGGTCGATGGTGATGGTGTTGTGGTTGCGGTCGGTGATCTGGACGGCCCAGGCGTTGCCGTCGTCGCCGGGATCACCCGGTGGTGCCGCGAAGCGGTGTGTACGGCCGGTGTCGGGGTCGGTGATCGTGTAGTCGCCGTCGTTCAGGCGGACGAGTGTGGTGCGGGAGGTGCCTGACTCGCTGCGGGTGGGCAGTCCGGGGGCGGGGTGGGGGTAGGTGATCAGTCTGCCGTCGTCGGTGATGTGGATGACACCGATGGCGTCGATTTTCAGGCGTTCGTCGATGGTGGAGGCCCAGGAGGGGCCGAAGAACCGGCCGAGGGTGTAGCCGGACTCGACGCGGCGGGTAAAGGCGAGGGGCAGCACCCCGGGGAGTGCTACGTCTGTCTGGGCGAGGAACATGCGTCCGGTGGCGAGGTCGACGGGGTCGGTGCCGGTGGTGGTCTTCTCGCCGTCGGTACGGTTGTGGGCGCCTTCCGGTGTGTCGTCGACTGCCTTGCGTGCCCGGTTGGTGTCGGCGGCCAGGTCCGCCAGCTCCTTCGCGACCCGGGCGCCTTTGACGCCGGCTCCGGCGCCGCCGGTGGCGGCGGTCAGCAGCAGGTCGGGGACGAGCCGGCCGAAGCCTTCGGCGGGGTCCTTCATGAAGCCGGTGATCATCTGCTTGCCGGCGCCCGCGGGGTCGTTGGCGACCATGACCAGGCCGGCGGCGGTGTTGTTGAGGGCGAGGGCGTACTCGGCGGGGTGGGTGATGTTGTACGGGTCGAGGGGGTTGAGGCTGCGGGCGAATGTGACCAGCCCGGCCGTGCCCTTGACGATTCCCGCGCCGAAGTGGGTCTGGAGCACCTCGTACTCGGCCAGGCCGTCCGCCATCTGAGCGGCGTACGAGGGCTTCGGCGGGGCCGCGTCCCGGGCGGCGGCCACCGCGCCGCGGGCGGTGTCGGCGGCTGTGTTGCGCTGCTTGCGGGCCTCGGCGAGGAGTTCCTGAGCTTCCTCCATCCGGGCCTTGCCCGGGTCGGAGAACTCACCCGGCTTCGGTGGCAGGGTGGACGGGTCCCGATCGTCGGCAGGCTTCGCGTTGTACTGGTCAGCGGCCTTGTTGTACGTGTCGACGCTCGCCTTGTGCGCGTCCAGAGCGTCCTCGGAGGCCTTCGTCCCGGCTTTCCATGTGTCGATCGCGGTCTGTGCCTGCCCCTGTGCCCATTCCACCGTGCCGGCGAAGGCCTCAAGCGCTCCGGCTGCCTTCTCACACGCGTCGGCGGCTTTGAACCACTTCGGGGGTTCGATCTTCACCGTGGTGCGGAACGCGTCCGCGGCCTGCCCCTTGAGCGCGGAGGAGTCCAGCCCTCCGAGTCCTTTGCCGACGCTGTCGAAGGCCTTCTGGAGATCCTTGAGATGGGCGGCGGTGGAGCGCAGTTTCGACGGGGACCCGTAGACGAGTCTGGTCTTGTCGTCGCTCTGCCCGAGGTCGAGTTCGTCGACTTCCGCGCCCATGCGGTTGGCGAGGGAGCGGGACTTGTCCCGGACCCAGTCGGATCCCGATTCCCAGCCGACATCGTCGAGCCGGTCGGCGGTCCAGTCCCCGGCGTCCTCGACCCGGTTGCCGACCCACTCGGTCCCCTTCTCGACCGCGTTCTCCACCGAGTCCGGAGTGAGGTCACCGACGATGTCCCCGATGCCCATGGATTCAGTTCCCCCCGTTGCCCTGCTGCTGCGCGGTCCGTTCCTCGGGTGAGGGCCCGTACGTGCTGTCGACGGCTCGTTCGAACTGCTCCTGGTCGACGCCGATCAGGTCGTTGATCGCGCTGACGCGCTGTCCGCCCATTCCCTCGGTCAGCACCGTCCGGCTCGTGTCCTTCCAGGTCTGAGCCGCCTCGGCCTTCGCCTGGTCGAACGACTCCCGGCTGTAGTCGGGGTCCAGATAGTCCGGCCTGAGGACCTCGCCCCACTCCTGCTTCACGATCTCGTCCTCCGAGGCGTGCGGATTGCCGAGGGCCGCGTTCACCGCGACCTTCAGCGTGCCCTCGACATACCGGTCCTCCTCCCAGACCAGCCCCGCCGCCAGCCCGAGCTTCGCCGCGATCGTGTTCGCGTCCTGGACCAGCGCCCGTACACCCCACTCCCAGCACTCGCAGAAGTCCTCGAAGTCCGTCGAGAGCCCGTGGTGTCCGGCCTCCACCCCTGTCATCGACAGATCCGAGAGTCCCTTGCCCATCAGCGAGCCGGTGTTGGTGCCGAACTCGCCCAGCTCGGCGATCGCGGCCCGCAGCCCTGAGGTGATCTGCTGGACACTCTCCCGGGAGACGCCGAGGTCCTCGGCCCCGCCGTCCATCAGCCCCGGCCCGCCGCGTCCACGGCCACCGCGTCCGGCACGATGCCCACGACCGGCGGAAACAGCATCGACCCGTCCCCATCGGCGACATTCACCGCCACCCCGGCCGGCGCCCCCAGCGCGGGAACCACCTCATCCAGCAGCCGGGCCCCGCGCACCTGAGCGAACTCCCACGACCGCCCCGCCTCCCCACGCGCCGCCGCGAACCGCGCGAACGCCTCCTCGTCCGTGAAAGCGCACACCCACCGCACCCCGCCGAACTCCGCCCTCCACAGCCCACCGCCCGCCACCGGCACCAGAACGAGAGCCCGCCGCAACTCACCCACCAGCGCTCGCGGATCCCCCGCCCCCGCCCGCCGCTCAGCGATCCGCCCCGCCAACCCTGTCCCCGTATCCATCACGGAACCCCCTCCGGCTCTCGAACCCACAAGCACCGTAGGCCCCCGCCGAGCGAGGCCGCCAGGAAACACGGCGGTTGGGGCCCGCTCCCGAGCCCGGCCGGACGCTATGGCCCGGAGACCACGAGCGCGATCAGCGGTGGTCGGGCACGCACACGGACACGCGACCCTCAATTGGTCTAGACAAAAACTAAGCCCCGGGCCGCTGGCCTGGGGCTTAGTTTTTGGAGCGGGTGACGAGAATCGAACTCGGGCTCTGAGCTTGGGAAGCAGCCGGGACTTCGACCCGTAGCCTCTGACCTGCGGCAAGGTTAATGTTGCGGTGTTTGCGGCCAGCTCCTGAGTAGCCCCTGACGACCGCTGCTTACCGCCCCTACTGGCACGTTGTGGCACGACCTTAAGTGCGATGGGAGGGATCGGGTCACCCGTGCAGATTCTGGGGCCAGGATGGCTCGGAACTGGATGGAGGCGCAGCCGGACCTCAGGGCCTCGTCAGTCGGCCCGTCGCGGGGTACGAGGCCCATTCGGGCTCACGATGCGTGACAGGTGGGAGGACGCGGGCAGAGAGAGCCGCTGCGGAATGCTCGTCTGCCTCCGTCGAATTCCTTTGATCCTTTGCCAAACCGTCGATCTGGGCCAGGAGATTTATGGTCGGAGTCCATTTGGCCAGGAGATCCATCAGGTCGGGCAGGGAAGCAGCGCAGGTGGTGATTGTGGATCCGTAGGTGTTGCCCGTCAACACGATGACGAATCGGGGCACACGCGAGTGCCTCTCGTACACGACCAAGTTCAGCGGCAGGTGACGGTCGTGAGCGCAGCGGCTGTCGATCTTGTCTGCGAATCCGTCTGCGGCGAGCCAAGGATCGAATTCTGCCGCGCGGAGATCGTCATAGAAGTCGCCGGTGCCCGCCTCCGGTACAGGATCGTAGGCCAGGTCGACCCACTCCCCGCAGGAGTACATCTGTTCATGTGCCCCAAGCCTGGTTCCGTTCCGGACCGGAATCTGATTCTCCCGAATTGAACCTTACCGCCCATGATCACAGGACCGTGAAAGGTACCGCCGCTGGCCTCGTTGTTGGTCTGGGATGCCGTACATTGCCGCCGGTGGTTGCGGTCTGTGCGGTGCTCTTCCACCAGTCCACTCCCGTTCGCATCGTTCGAGACGACCATCGTGCATCAGCAGTATCGGGGCGCGTGCGCGATTCGCCGCAAGATTTGACGGACCAGGCAGGGGGGCGGTGTTTTGTGCCGCACCAGGCCGGTGGCGGCGGGCATCGTGGTGAGACCGATCCGGCTACTCGCGATCCGGCTTCTCCGTTCCGCAGGTCATGTGGAAGGTGAGGTCGGAGAAGTCGCGGCCTTGGATCACCGGACCGTTCTGCGTACCTCCCGAGACGCTCTTGTGCACCTCGCCACCGGCTGCCTGTGCCCGCTGCCACCACTCTTCGAGGCGGACGCGGAATTTTTCGTCTAGAGCCGCCCGTACGTGAAGGGCTGTCACAAGTACCTGTGCCCGGTTCAGATCGGTGCTGTCTTCCTGTAGCGCGGCGAGCTTCAGTTCGCCGGAACTGGCCTGGGGCGGCCCATTCCCAGCCGGCTCCGGAACCGTCCTGCGCTGGAACGGGCGTCGCACCAAGGCAGCCAGCCCCGCCCAAGCTTGGCGGCCGACCTCACTTCCCGCGCTCCCTGCCAGTGCTGCCGAAACAGGAAGGTCGGACGACCGATGGCTAGGGACTTTCCCGCCTCCATGCGGATCGCCGACACCGATCCGCTGTGGGCCTACGCCGTCAAATACGAGGTCGCCGAGATCTTCAAGGCCGCCTTGAAGCAGTAACGCGCCCCACAGCAACAACACAGGACACATCGCCAGACGCAACCTAGAAGCACCACCGGCGCCCCGCAATCAAGCGGGAGGATGGCGGGCACCTCGGCACTACCCCGGCGCGTAACGACGTCCTCGACGACATCCGATCCGTGTCGACCGCCCTCGACTCCGGGCTGATGCCTATCCACCGCCCATGCACCGGGCTGTTCGACGAGCTACCGGGCTACGCATGGGACCCCGCAGCATCCGACCGCGACGAGGACCAGCCGATCAAGCGTGACGACCATAGCGCCGACGCGCTGCGCTACGTCGTGCACTCCAGTGCGCACGAGTGACGCCACCGGCTCACCACATCCACCGGTGCCGGGGAATCGGGATAGTCCGCCCCGTCCGGGCCCTCCACAAGAGCACGGAGCAGTGGACCCAGCCGTACAGGGAGATCAGCCCAAGCAGAATACCCAAGGTGCCAACGAACACAGCCGAGGGGAACGCGCGCAGATACCCCAGCGCCACGGCCAGACCCTCAACCAACAGCAACCACAAGTTCCAACGTCGCTTCCTGTGAATGACCCTGACATAGTCTTCAAACCTGCGCTGCTCTGCCGCCTCTTTGGCGGTCCCTTCATCGAGGATGCGCCGCTGGCGTTCGCTCCAACGTCGTTGCGTTTCTACTGCCTCCGGGTCCACTGGCGCAGCGGGCGAAGTGAACACAACGTCGCCGTGAATAGCACCGGACTGCACAACGTGGCCCTCGACGCTTCCACCCAACTCGTTTCGTATGGAAGGCTGTTCGCTCATGAGGCGGAAGATACGCGCTGACTCACAAGATCACCATCGAAGCGGCCGATGCCAATGCCCGCGAGCACACTTGGTGACCGCCTCCTTCGCCTTCCCGGAGAGCGGCGTACCGTGGCCGTCGCCGTCGTGGGCCCCGTACTGCCGCCAGGCTCAGGTCTGATCGAAAGGTGTCCCGAAGCTCAGTGAGCCCACGTTGCCAGCCTGAATCACTGGACCGTGCTGCACGCCCCCGCTAATAGTGTTATGGACATCCGCGGCCTGTTGATCACCCTTTGGGGTCGCCAAGTCAACAATTATTGACCGCAGTTCGGCAGCCGCGGCCGGATTTGCCAGCAAAGTGCGCCGCAATCGTGTACGCCACTCCGCCTGGACATCCAAGGCGGTCTGTTCGTCGCTGGCCTCCATTGCCGCCGCCAGTTCTCCGCGCGAGGTCTCCAGCTCCCCCTCGATCACGTCTTCCTCACCACCACCGCGACGCGAGAAGAACGACACCATCCGGTCACGAGCTTGTGCCCAGGAGTCCACCGCCATCTGCTGAACCAATGCCGTAGCGCCTGCGGCAGCAAGTGCCACCAACTCCGCTTCCATCGAACCACCTTTGCAGCATCTGAGGCCTCCACCGTACCCCCTGAAACTCGACGACCACAGCGTCGACGCCCTGTGCTACGCCGTCCATGCCACTGCACACGATTGGCGCCACCTGCTCGCTCATCAGCTATGCAGGATTGGCCGCTCGTACTTTCCTGGTTTCGTCCCAGAACCTCGGCAACCGTTCGTGCAACCCTTCTCGAAAGCACTCGTGGTTCGACCGTCCAGCCTGCTGGAGATCAAAACCTGCAGCGCGTACCAGCTCGATGAGTGGCTCGCCGGTGTGCCGGACGGGCCGACGCCGCAAACGCAGTGGTACCTCGCTGTGACCGGGAACGAGCAGGCGAACGTCGCTGCACTGCTCGGCGGGAACCGGCTGGTTGTGCACCGTGTCGACCTGCGTTCGTGGCACATCCGGCTCGACGACAACCCGAGCCTCTCCGCGGCCTACAACGACGCGCTGCGGGCCGAGTGCGTCGGACTCTGGCGCCGCCGGATGATCGAGGGCACCTGGGTGATCGCCGAGGGCGCGGTCTACGATATGTTCGACGAACTGCCGCCGATGCGCCGGTACTGGGTCCCCATCGACTACGGAACCGCGAACCAGTTCTCGGCGATCCTGTACGGCCTCGGCGCCGACGACCGGCTGTACGCGGTCAACGAGTGGCGCCCCAACTCGTGAGCCTTACACCGACAGATGACCGACGCGCAGTTCAGCCGCGCCGTGAGCGCATGGCTCGACGAGCAGCAGGTCGTTCCCGAGTGGACGTTTATTGACCCGTCCGCGACGAGCTTGTCCGCTCAATTGTGAACAGACAGGCATCCCGTCGTCGCCCTTGCGAACAGCGAGGTGCTCAACGGCATCCGTAGCGTGTCAACCGCGCTCGGCTCCGGGCTGTTGCGCGTACATCGATCATGCCGGGGACTCCTCGACGAGCTGCCCGGTTACGCCTGGCCAGAAGAGACCACAGCACGCGGCGAGGACAAGCAGAACAAGTGCCACGACCGCTCCTGCGACGGGCTGCGGTACGTGATCCACTCGACTGCGCACGTGTGGCGCCAAGTGTCAGACGTATTGAAGGACAGCGGTTGATCAGCTGCTCAATCCGGGGACTCAGCGATAGCGTCGAAGAGCCAACCAGTGCTTCGCCAGGAGTCCGAAACCGATCACCACGTCGAACCACCCAATCGACGCCCACGTCACTCGCGTGCTGTCGCCCCCGGATCCGTGACCACCGACAACCAGGAACAGGCCGAAAAGGATCCATACGACAGACCCGTAGATTCCGCGACGTGCCTTCTTGAGGAATTTCTGTCTTTGAAACTGAGACTGGGCGTAGCGTGCTGCACGTTCTGCATCTTCGGCGTCCAGGATTCGTTTCGTGCGTGCCGACCAGCGAGCACGTAACTCTGCCTCCTCTGGGCTCGGCGTAGCAGGCAGGATCACATTGCCGTTGATGGATCCAGCCTGGACCACGGGCCCGTTGACATGGCCGCTCACGCCGTTGCTTACGTTGTTGGTGACGTCCCGTCCCTCTCCCATGTTCCAGAAGGTACGCGAGGGCGCCACCACTCTCAATCGACTCATGTTGATCCATGCCTGGCTCGCTTGGTACGCGGAGAAGACCCCGGGCAGGTTGTTGTTCGTGGGCGAGCGGGGCAAGCTTTTCCGTCGTTCGCCCTTCGGCCGGGAGTGGCGCAAGGCCCGTAGCGTGGTCGGACTGCCGGCCGATGTCCGGTTCTACGATCTTCGTCACACCGAACACACCCTGACCACCCGATTGGGCGCGACGCTCAAGGACACGGTGGTGCGTGTCGGCCAGTCCACGGATAGGGCCGCGCGCATCTATCAGCACTCGGACTCCGAGCGCCAACGTGAGGTCGCTTCCGGGCTCGACTCCCTGATGCAGGCTGAAAGGCGGAAGGCTGCGGCCAAGACTGATGAACAGGCATCGGGCACGGAGCGGGCACGAGACACCTAGACAGGTCTAGACAACAAACAAAGCCCAAGTCGCTGACTTGGGCTTTCATTGTGGAGCGGGTGACGAGAATCGAACTCGCGCTCTGAGCTTGGGAAGCTCATGTTCTACCATTAAACTACACCCGCGTGTGCACCGGTCGGGACCGGTTGTGCATCGGCGCTCACTCTACCCCATGCCAGGCCCCCGGCGTCCGAGCCGTGGGGCCTGTCGGCCCGGGTGGGGGTGACGGGTGTGTGGGGCGGGGGAGTTGGGGCGTACCTTGGGGTGCGGGGCGGGTGTGGGCGGGGTATCGGAGTGCCGCCTGGATGGGCGTCCCTTTCCTCCCGTAATGTTGCGGTTCTCGTCGGTCCGTCGGATGCCCGTGCGGTTGTCCCCGGTCCGGCGCCGTTCCAGGATCGTGGGGAAGGGACTCAGAGGACTTGATGCAGCTCACTGTCGTCCGGTGTGCCGAGGGGCACGTGTTCAGCACCGCTTCGTTCCCGATGCAGCAGGCCGAGCGGCTCGGCCCCGGGCGGCTCCTGCGCTGCCCCCGCTGCGCTCGGCTCCGCAGCGCCGTACCCGTCGTACCCGCCAAGCGTTAGCGCCCGGCAGCGGCGGCCGCGCTCCGTGCGCGGTCGCCGCCGTACCGTCCCCGTAGCGCCGTCGGCGCGCCCGCATGCGAGCGGGGCCGTCCGACTTGCGTATCCTCGGGACGTGCTTCTCTCTGACAAGGACATCCGGGCCGAGATCGACGCAGGCCGGGTGCGTATCGACCCGTACGACGAATCGATGGTGCAGCCGTCGAGCATCGACGTGCGGCTGGACCGCTACTTCCGGGTGTTCGAGAACCACCGGTACCCGCATATCGACCCCTCGGTCGAGCAGGCGGACCTGACCAGACTCGTGGAGCCCGAGGGCGACGAGCCGTTCATCCTGCACCCGGGTGAGTTCGTGCTGGCCTCGACATACGAGGTCATCGCGCTGCCCGACGACCTGGCGAGCCGGCTGGAGGGGAAGTCCAGCCTCGGACGCCTCGGGCTCGTGACGCATTCGACCGCCGGGTTCATCGACCCCGGGTTCTCCGGGCACGTCACCCTCGAACTGTCGAACCTCGCGACGCTGCCGATCAAGCTGTGGCCCGGGATGAAGATCGGCCAGCTCTGTCTGTTCCGGCTGACCTCGCCCGCCGAGTTCGCCTACGGCTCCGAGCGCTACGGTTCGCGCTACCAGGGCCAGCGCGGTCCCACCGCCTCGCGTTCCTTCCTGAACTTCCACCGGACCCAGGTATGAGCGCCTCCGGGACCGGCGTACGGGAGAACCTGACGTACGAGCGGTTCGGCACCGCCGTCCGGGAGCTGGCGCAGACGATCGCGGACGACGGGTACCGGCCGGACGTCATCATCTCCATCGCGCGCGGCGGCGTCTTCGTCGCCGGCGGTCTCGCGTACGCCCTCGACTGCAAGAACATCCACCTGGTCAACGTGGAGTTCTACACCGGGGTGGGGACGACCCTGGAGATGCCGGTGATGCTGGCGCCCGTCCCCAACGCGATCGACTTCACCGACAAGAAGGTCCTCATCGCGGACGATGTCGCGGACACCGGGAAGACCCTGAAGCTCGTCCACGACTTCTGCCTCGACCATGTCGCGGAGGTCCGCTCCGCCGTCGTGTACGAGAAGTCCCACTCCCTCGTGAAGTGCGAGTACGTGTGGAAGCGCACCGACGAGTGGATCAACTTCCCCTGGAGCGTCGAGCCGCCCGTCGTACGCCGCTCCGGACAGGTCCTCGACGCCTGACCTACGCCTGATCCACTCCTGACCTGGTCCTTCCGCATCCGGTACGACGAACGGGGCGCGGGGGCGGATCCTTCTCCGCCCCCGCGCCCCGTTCGTCGTCGTACACCGGCCCCCGGGGGCGGTCAGAACGTCCCGAGCTTGATGATCGACAGCAGCGCCGCCAGCTGGATCGCCGACGCGCCCAGTGCCTTCGGCCACGGCAGGTCGTGCGACTTGTTCACCATCACCGTGAACAGGGCGCCCGCCGCGATCCAGGTGATCCAGCCGAGGATCTGCACGAACGGCTTGTCGCCGCCGGCGAACATGGCCACGATCAGCCGGGGTGTGTCCGTGAGGGCCATGATCAGCATGGACAGACCGACCGTCGGCTGCCAGGCCCCGTCCCCGCCGAGCTGACGCGCCAGCGTGTGGGTGACCACACCGAGCACGAACGCGCCGAACACCATCACGACACCGGTCAGCAGGACGTACGGCACGGCCGACGACAGCGTCGAGCTGATCGCGTCCTCACGCGCCCCGTCGAAGCCGAAGATCGCCAGCAGGCCGTAGAGGAACGTCACGACCAGCGCCGTGCCCCAGACCGAGTAGTCCCGCATCCGCAGGAAGGTCGCTCCGGGGCGGACGACGATGCCCTTGAGGAGTTCCTTCCAGTGCAGCGGAGGGCCGGCGGGCGGCGCGGCGGGCTGGCCCGCGTGGTACGTCCCGCCCTGGTTGTAGGGGTCCTCGCCGACGGTGAACGCCTGCGTGTGGCCGGGGTTGTTGGCCGCGTAGGGGTCGTGGGCGCACTGCTGGGGGTGGTGCTGCCCGTCGCCGAAGTACTCCGGCTCCCCGTGCCGACCCGGCCCCTGCCCCTGGCCGGGTCCCTGGCCCTGTCTCTGTCCGGGTCCCCTGCCCTGTCCCGGGGCGGGGCCCTGCGGCCAGCCGCCGCTCTGGCCGTAGCCACCGCCCTGGCCGCCGTACTGCTGCGGCTGCCCGTACGGCGGTCGGCCTTGGGCAGGGGAGGGTGGCGGCCCGCCGTACGGGGCCTGCTGACCGTACGGCTGCTGCTGCGGGGGTTGTTGGGGTCGCGCCTGCGGTGTGCGGTTGTCCCGGCCGCGTCCGATCCTGAATCCAGCCACGTCATCGAACGTACCTGGTCCGGCGGAGCGGTGGGCTGGGGGCGGGGGTGGGGGACGGGGTTTGCGGCCGAGCTGTGACATCCCCTAGGGGACCCCCGACGGGTCGCCTTCGCCCGCGCTTCTGGGCGCTTCGGGGTCTGTCCGGCGGGGCGTACTTGTCCCGGTGCCCGTCGTTCGTGGGTGCGCAGTTCCCCGCGGGTCGCCTTCGCTCGCGCTTCCGAGGTCCCCTGTGCTGGGCGTACTTCGTTCCTGTGCCGTCGCTCGTGGGTTTCGCGCAGTTCCCCGCGCCCCTGGATGCTGCCCCTTCGGGATTGTTCGTCGTGTGCGGGACCGTCCTCGTCTTCGCGCAGTTCCCCGCGCCCCTTCGGGGGCGCCCCCTGAGGTTGTTCTTCACCCTCCTCCTCTCGCAGTCGCATGGCTGCGTAAGGGGGTGGGCGGGAATCTCTGCCCGCAGACTCCGACGCCACCAGTACATCCACTGGACGTCGTACCGAGCGCGTTGGAGCGAGGACGGAGAATCCCGACCGGCACCGACCCGAAGAACCGGCCGGACGCGCCCCAAAGGGGCGCGGGGAACTGCGCACCCACCGAGCGACCCGCACGGGACAAGTGCGCCCACCCGGACAGACCTCAAAAGCGCAAGCGAAGGCGAAAAGCAGGCCGGCTCCGCCGGAGGGGGTGCGGGGCCGGCCTGCGTACCGGGGTGGGGGACCGTGGCGGGACCTACTCGTCGATGACCGAACCGAACCGGGCCGCGTCGAACTTCCCGGCGGCGGCACCAGCGTCAGCGTCGAGCCCGAACGTCCAGGCCCCCGCCCCGCTCACCCCGCCGGGCCCCGCGGGCAGCGCCCACACCACGCCCCGGCGCCCGTCCTCCCCGGGTGCCGAGACCAGCAACGCGTACCGGCCCCGCGGGTCGGGCCCCGTGAACCGGACCTGTGCCCCCCACGCGTCCCCCGGCTCCGCCTTGCCGGGAATCCACCGGGAGTCCTGGTTCCAGTGCGCGACCCCGCGCGCGGAGAGCCCGGACGCCGTACCCCTGAGCACCCACACCGCCCCCGCGTCGGCGGCGCGGCCCACGTCCTCGCCGGGTGCGCCGATCACGACATCGGCGTACCCGTCGCCGTCCGCGTCCGCGACGGAGAGGTCGCCGCCGAAGGCGTCACCGCGTTCGGCGGTGCCCGGGAGCCCGGGGGAGTCCTGGGTCCACCACTGAGGTGTGGCCGCGGGCCCGTCGGGACCGCCGTAGCGGACGCCGACCAGCCCCCCGGTCAGGGTCTCGCCGCCGTCGTCGGGGGACGCGGGCTCACCGGTGACGAGGTCGTCGTACCCGTCGCCGTCGATGTCCCCGGACGCGGCGACGGGCCCGCCCCGCGACTCCCGCGCGTACCCCGGGCCCCGGTCGCCGCCGGGGAAGTACGCGGACCAGCCGTGACCGGGTTCGGCGCCGGTGGTGACCCCGGAGACGACGAGGTCCGCGAGCCCGTCGCGGTTGTGGTCGCCGGTCGTGAGGGTCCGCGGCAGCACGGCACGCGCGCCGGCGGGCCGGGACAGCGGCTGCCGGGTGAGGGTCCGGGGCGTGACGGTCCGGGGCGTGACGGTGGACCCGGCACCCGCGGCCTGACCGGCACCCGCGGCCTGACCGGCACCCGCCTCGGCCGCGCGCGGGACGATACCGCCCGGCTGGTCGCCGCCGGGCTGTCCCGGGCCGGGTCCGGGACCGGGGAGCTCCCCCGGCGCGAATTCGAGGAGCTCCAGGCCGTCGCGGTCGGCCACGACGAGCAGATCACCGGGGTTCGCCGCGCTGAAACGGGCGGCGGCGAGCACCGCGCCGAAGCGGTCCCCACCAGTGGGACGCGGTGCCTGGAGCCAGCCGACGGACCCCGCGAGACCCGTCGGGGTGCCCCACAGCACGGTCGCCCCGCCCGCGTCGCGCGCGCCGCCCAGATCCTCGCCGGGGACGCCGACGATCAGGTCGTCGTACCCGTCGCTGTCGAGGTCACCGGTGGCGAGGGCCGCGCCGAACCGGTCGCCCGCCTCGGGTGCCCCGGGAACGCGGGGGGTGGCCTGGCTGAGCCGGCTGACGCGCTGGACGCCGACCCCGTCGGCGGTGCCGTACCGCACGCTCACCCGGCCCGCGCCGCTCGCCCCGGCCACGGTCGCGTCGGGCGCGGCGATCACGACGTCCTCGAACCCGTCGCCGTCGAAGTCGCTGTTGCGGTCGTTCGCGTACGTACCGCCGGGGGTCCCGGCGAGCGCGGGGTGCGCGGTGGCGAGGGTGACGGCCGCCCCGGACGCGAGGAGGAACGCGGCCAGGGCGGCGGCCGATCGGTTGTTGCGCACGTACGGCTCCTGGGTGGGGAAGGGGGTGGCCGGGCAGGCGCGGGGGCCGCCGGAGAGGGCCCGTACCTGTCCGGCGCATATTCCGACGCCGACCGCCGGGGAACGGTTGCAGCGGATTCGCACGCGCGTACGGTTCGTGGCGTACGGACGGTACGTCTCCCGGCAGGGCCCGTCCCGGTGGGTCCGCCTCCGCGTCGTAGGCCGGGTACGTACGTCCATCAGTACGCCTCCCGCGCCGCCCCCGGGTACGCACGAGGCCCGGGTCACCTCAAAGGGGTGGACCCGGGCCTTGATCCCGTCTCCGGGGCGTACGACGAACCGGCGCGAACCGCGAGCTGCGAGCCATGAGCCGCGAACCGCGAGCCGTAGTCAGGTCGCCGGACCGCGAACCGCGACCGTGAGCCGCAGTCAGGTCGCCGGACCGCGAACCGCGAACCGCGAACGCGGCCCAGGGTCACCGGACCGCGGTCAGGTGGCCGGCTGCGGCTCCGGCTCGTTCTCCGCGGGGGCCGTCCCGGCCGGAGGCTCGTCGCCGGGGGTGCGCACCGACTCCAGCAGCAGCTGGGCGACGTCCACCACCTGGAGGGACTCCTTCACCTGGGCCCCGCCGGTACCGCCCTCGCTCGTACCGCTCTCGGCCGCCGCCTTCTTGGCGTTGACGGAGTCGGTGAGCATCACCAGGCAGAACGGGCACGCCGTCGAGACGATGTCGGGGTTGAGGGACAGCGCCTCGTCCACCCGCTCGTTGTTGATGCGCTTGCCGATCCGCTCCTCCATCCACATCCGCGCGCCGCCCGCGCCGCAGCAGAAGCCGCGTTCCTTGTGGCGGTGCATCTCCTCGTTCCGCAGGCCCGGCACCTTGGCGATGATCTCGCGCGGCGGTGTGTAGACCTTGTTGTGGCGGCCCAGGTAGCACGGGTCGTGGTAGGTGATCAGCCCCTCGACGGGGGTGACCGGGATCAGCCGGCCCTCGTCGATGAGGTGCTGGAGCAGCTGGGTGTGGTGGATGACCTCGTAGTCGCCGCCGAGCTGCGGGTACTCGTTGGCGATGGTGTTGAAGCAGTGCGGGCAGGTCGAGACGATCTTCTTCGCGGACTTCGGCTTGCGGGTCGTCGCGTCCTCGTCGTCCTCGCCGAACGCCATGTTCAGCATGGCCACGTTCTCCTGGCCGAGCTGCTGGAACAGCGGCTCGTTGCCGAGGCGGCGGGCGGAGTCGCCGGTGCACTTCTCGTCGCCGCCCATGATCGCGAACTTCACGCCCGCGATGTGCAGCAGTTCGGCGAACGCCCTGGTGGTCTTCTTCGCCCGGTCCTCCAAGGCGCCGGCGCAGCCGACCCAGTACAGATAGTCGACCTCGCCGAGGTCTTCGAGGTCCTGGCCGACGACCGGCACCTCGAAGTCGACCTCCTTGGTCCACTCCAGGCGCTGCTTCTTCGCCAGCCCCCAGGGGTTGCCCTTCTTCTCCAGGTTCTTGAGCATCGTCCCGGCCTCGGAGGGGAACGCGCTCTCGATCATCACCTGGTAGCGGCGCATGTCGACGATGTGGTCGATGTGCTCGATGTCGACCGGGCACTGCTCGACACAGGCGCCGCAGGTGGTGCAGGACCACAGCACGTCCGGGTCGATGACGCCGTTCTCCTCGGCGGTGCCGATGAGCGGGCGTTCGGCCTCGGCGAGGGCCGCGGCCGGTACGTCCTTCAGCGCCTCGGCGCTCGCCTTCTCCTCGCCCTCCATCGTCTTGCCGCCGCCCGCGAGCAGATACGGGGCCTTGGCGTGCGCGTGGTCGCGCAGCGACATGATCAGCAGCTTGGGGGAGAGCGGCTTGCCGGTGTTCCAGGCGGGGCACTGCGACTGGCAGCGTCCGCACTCGGTGCAGGTGGAGAAGTCGAGCAGGCCCTTCCAGGAGAAGTGCTCGACCTGGCTGACGCCGAACACGTCGTCGTCGCCCGGGTCCTCGAAGTCGATGACCTTGCCGCCGGAGGTCATCGGCAGCAGTTCACCGAGCGCGGTGCCGCCGTCGGCGCGCCGCTTGAACCAGATGTTCGGGAAAGCGAGGAACCGGTGCCAGGCGACACCCATGTCGGTACGGAGCGAGACCGTGATCATCCAGATGAACGACGTGGAGATCTTGATCATCGCGAAGAGGTACACGAGGTTCTGGAGCGTGCCGACGGAGAGCCCGTCGAAGAGCGCGACCAGCGGGTACGAGACCAGATAGGCGGGGGTGTACCCGTCCACGTGGTGCAGCGCGCCCTCCAGCCCGCGCAGCACCAGGATCGCGACACCGATGATCAGGATGACGGCTTCGACGAAGTACGCCTGACCCATGTTGGAGCCCGCGAAGCGGGACTTGCGTCCCGGGCGGTCCGGCAGCGAGAGCTGGCGGATCACGATGAGGGTGAGGATGCCGAGGACGGTCAGGACGCCGATCAGCTCGGTGAAGATCTCGTACGGCGCCCAGGTCCCGATGAGCGGGAGCGTCCAGTCCGCCTGGAAGAGCTGCCCGAGGGCGTGCACCAGGGTCAGGACCAGCGCGAAGAAGCCGACCGAGACGAACCAGTGCGCCACGCCGACGACGCCCCACTGGTTCATCCGCGTATGGCCGAGGAACTCCCGTGCGACCGTGACGGTACGCCCGGCCGGGTCGTCCGTTCGGGTGCCCGCCGGGACATCCTGCCCCAGGCGCACATAGCGGTAGATCTGTGCGATGGCCCGGACGAACAGGGCTGCGCCGACCGTGGCGAGCACCAACGACACAATGATCGCGGCGAGTTGCATGGAGGCTCCTCGGGCCTGCGAGAACTTGACTACTAAGCGGTAACTTATGGGGTTCGTTCGAGGGTACCCAGTTGTTTCGCCGCACTGTAGTCAGCCGGGCGGTGATCTGTGTCGCTGAGGTTCCCCTATCCCACGGCGGCTTGACGGGGCGTGGGGCGAGGGAGGGAACCGGGAGGGGAACGGGCGGGGAGGGTGGCCCGGGAACGAGAACAGCCCCGCCGGAGAGATCCGGTGGGGCTGTGTGCCCTTACGGGCGAAAGTGGCTGGGGCCGGGATCGAACCGGCGACCTATCGCTTTTCAGGCGATCGCTCGTACCAACTGAGCTACCCAGCCACGAAGTTCACGAAGAACTTCAGCGGTCCTGACGGGATTTGAACCCGCGGCCTCCACCTTGACAGGGTGGCGAGCACTCCAAGCTGCTCCACAGGACCCGGTGCGTGTGCCGAAACAGTCTTGCACACTGTGCCCCCAACGGGATTCGAACCCGTGCTACCGCCTTGAAAGGGCGGCGTCCTAGGCCGCTAGACGATGAGGGCTATCGGCCCGCCTGGGCGCTTCTCAGCGCGTCGGGGACGTGAGAAGCATATGGGATGCCGGGAGGTATCGCCAAAACGGTTTACGGGACCCGCTCCGGAGGGGTCGCGCCGGGCCGGTTCTCCTCCGCCAGATGGCGGCTCACCTCGGCCGTGCTGAGGCCCAGACCACCCAGTTCGATCTCGTCCCACGCCTGGAGCCGGCGGGTGTCCCGGTCCAGGTAGAGGACCGACGCCTCCACCGGGTCCGGCTTCTTCCCCTCGACCGCGCGCAGCCCGCCGCCGCCCGTGGAACCCTCCAGCCGCATCCGGGTCCCCAGCGGCAGGGTCCGCGTCTCCTGCCGGTGGTAGTGCCCGGCCAGGACCATCGGGACCGTCCCGTCGGTCTCCCGCGCCGCCGCCGGCTGATGGACCACCGCGATGTCGACCGGGGTACCCGCCGACCGCTGGTCCCGCAGCGTGGACGCGAGCCGGATGCCCGCCATCCGGTTCGCCGCGTCACCGCCCGCCGGGGTCGACCGGTCGGGCGTGAACGTCGGGTCACCCGTACCGGCGAACCTCACTCCCGCCACGGTGACCGCGCGTCCCTCGTCCAGGACATGGACATCGCGCATCCGCTCCAGATAGCGCTGGGTCGTCCGGGAGTCGTGGTTGCCCCGCACCCACACATACGGGGCGCCCAGGTCCTCGATCGGGTCCAGGAAGCCGTTCTCGGCCGCGCTGCCGTGGTCCATCGTGTCGCCCGTGTCCACGATCACGTCGATCGCGTACTGCTCCACCAGCGAGGCGACGATCTTCCAGCTCGCCGGGTTCAGATGGATGTCCGACACATGCAGCACCCGCAGGGTGGACGCTTCCGGGCGGTACGCGGGGAGCGTGGACGTCGCGTCGTACAGCTTGGTCACATTGGTCACCAGCCGCGCCAACTCCTGCTGGTACACATCGAACTCGCTGACGATGCTGCGCGCGTCCCCGACCACCGAGGGCGCGCTGGTGAGCAGCCCGGAGAAGCGCGGTTCCAGCACCGCGCCGGGCCGCCAGGTGGCCAGCGCGGTCGCCCCCGAGGTGACCAGCAGCGCCAGCGCGAGCCCGCCCGCCGCCACCGCGCGGCGCGGCCGCCGGTAGACCACGAGCCCCAGCGTGCCCGCCCCCACCACGACCGCCGCACAGGACCGCACCGCCAGGTCGAGCGTGCCGCGCCCGACGTCCCGGGCCACCTCGTCCTGGAGCCCGGATATCCGCTCCGGGTGCTTGACCAGCGCCTGTGAACGCACCGGGTCGAGCTGTTCCACGTCCACGTCCAGCCGGATCGGCGCGGTGTGGGTGTCCAGCTCCAGCGCGCCCAGCGGGGACACATTGATCTTCGTACCGCCGGACAGCGAGGCCCGCAGGGTCATGCTCGTGTCCATCGGACCCACCGGCACCCGCACACTCCCCACCACCAGCAGCCCCAGCCACGCCCCCGCCAGCACGACCCCCGCCATCCCCAGCGCCCTGCGGTACGGGTGCCCCGGGCGCGCCGGCAGCTCCACCGGCCGTACGGGACGGGACCGCCGCGCCCGCGGCCGGAACGCCGTACGGAACGCCTTGCCGAGCCCCGTACCGAACCCCTTACCGAACCTCGCGCGGAACGCCCTACGGGATGCCGCGGACGACTTCTTCGTACGGGAAGTCGTGCGGGAGGCCGTGCGGGACGTCGTACGGGGCGAAGTGCGGGCAGGCGTACGGGAGGTGCCGCGGTCCGGGCCGCGGGGCGTGTCGCGGGGCATTGGTCCCGTATGCCCCGGCGGCCGGTCGGCCATGCGGGGGAGCGTCATGGGGGGCGGTCATGGGACCGGCAGGCAAGGACCGGTCGTGCGGGGGCCGGTGGCGTGGCGACCGGTGGCGTGGGGGCCGGTGGTGCGGGGAGTGCGCGGGGGCCGGTCTCGCGGGGGACCGGTCGTGCGGGGGCGGTCAGCCCCAGCCGAGTTCGTGGAGCCGGTCGTCGTCGATGCCGAAGTGGTGGGCGATCTCGTGGACCACCGTCACGGCGACCTCGTGGACCACGTCCTCCGTGGTCGCGCAGTACCGCAGGGTCGGCCCCATGTAGATCGAGATCCGGTCCGGCAGCACCCCCGCGTACCACTCGCCGCGCTCGGTCAGCGGTGTCCCCTCGTAGAGCCCCAGCAGTTCGGGGTCATGGGCGGGTGGCTCGTCCTCCACGAACACGGCCACGTTGTCCATGACCCGCGTCAGCTCCGGCGGGATCGTGTCCAGGGCCTCGGCCACCAGCTCTTCGAACGCGTCTCGTGTCATTTCCAGCACAGCCCCATTGTCCGGGACGCGGCGCGGAACGGGCCTGGGCGCGTCCCCGACGATCCCGGCACCCGTACCCGGCACGTCGGGCACCCGTGGCCGTCACACCGGGCTGCCCGCCTCCGGCGACGGTTCGTGGCGGAACATCCGGGCCGCCTGGCCCTGCGCCGGCGGGTCCTCGTGGGCCGACGAGGACGGCTCCGCCGGGGTGGGCTCCGGGGCCGGGGGCTCGGGTGTCGGTTTCGGGGGTTCGGGGGCCTGGGTGGCGCGGGTCGGGGTGGGCTCCGGCGGGGCCACCGGGGTGGGCGCGCCCGGGGCGGTCGGGCGGGGCGCCCGGGTGGGCCGGGCGGGCCGCGGGGCGTCGGGTTCCGGGGCGGGCGCTCCGGCGGGGTCGGGGCCGGGGTCCGGCTTCGGGCCGGGCTCCGGGGCGGTGCCGGGGGCCGGGGCGGAGGGGGAGGCGCCCTTCTTGCGGGGGCTGCCGTCGAGGTGGGCCTTGGCGTCCCGGCCGCCCTGGTAGCGGCCGTAGCCGCCGTCGACCGTCGTGGCGGCGCCGCCGGGTTGCGCCCCCTCGCCGTCCCGGGGGCCCGAGGAGTGGGAGGGGCCCGGGCGGGCGGCCTCTTCGCCCACGCTGACGCAGCCCGCGGTGGCCGCGAGGGCCGCCGCCAGGGTGGCCAGGCGGACGGGGACGGACATGGGGCGCACGGGCCACCTCCGGGGCGCGGGATCCAGGGTTCGGCTGTCCAACTCCCTCCCCCCGCAAGAAGACACGCCGCCGCACCCCGTACCCCCGGGCCGTCCGCCGCGCGCCGGGCGCGTCCGCCGCCGACGGGACCGGCCGCGGGGGCCCGCGGCGGCCGTACGCGCCCCCGCCTCCGGAGGACCGGATGCCCGCACCGCACCGGTCCCCGTCCCGGTCCCACCCCCTGTCCCCGTCCCGGTCCCACCCCCGTCCCCGGGCCCGCGCCGCCCAGGTCCCCGGCCGCGCACCACCCCCGCACCACCCCCGCACCACCCCTGTCCCGCCCGCGTCCCCGGACCCGTACCATCGGTCCCAGGAGCCCCGTACCGACCACCTCCGGGGCCCTGCTGGGGCGTGACCGGGGTCACCCGGTACGGCATTTGCCTTGCGGCCCCAGAGGTGCGTATGGTGGTAGATCGTTTGATCCCATTTGCCCGGCGCACTCCTCACAGAGCGAGGAAAGCAGCGCGCCGCGTGTGGCGCGTACTCCCTGCCGTGGCCGGACCGCATAGAGGCGGTCGATTTGTAGCTTCACGGAGTTTGGGCGCGTGCCGTGAACTCCGGAAGGTTCGCATTTCGCATGTCCGTTTCCCCTGCTGACCGCGCTGTTCTCACCGAGAACGCCGAAGCCCCCACCAGCACCCCCGAGGCCGTCGACGCCGTCGTGACCGAGGTCACCGAGCCCGTCGCCGCCGAGGTCACCGAGACCGTCGAGACCGCCGGCACCGTCACGCAGGCCGTGACCGAGACCGCCGACGAGACGTCCGCTGCGACGGCCCCCGAGGCCGGGTCCGCCACCGAGGAGGACACCGCCGAGGCCGAGGCCGACGCGGAGCCCACCGTCACGTTCGGTGACCTGGGTCTGCCCGAAGGTGTCGTCCGCAAGCTCGCGCAGAACGGCGTCACCAGCCCGTTCCCGATCCAGGCCGCGACCATCCCGGACGCCCTGGCCGGCAAGGACATCCTGGGCCGTGGCCGTACCGGCTCCGGCAAGACCCTCTCCTTCGGTCTCCCGCTGCTGACGACCCTCTCCGAGGGCCACACCCAGAAGAAGCACCCGCGGGGCATCATCCTCACCCCCACCCGTGAGCTCGCGATGCAGGTCGCGGACGCCCTCCAGCCGTACGGTGACGTGCTCGGCCTGAAGATGAAGGTCGTCTGCGGCGGTACGTCGATGAGCAACCAGATCTACGCGCTGGAGCGCGGCGTCGACATCCTCGTCGCCACCCCCGGCCGGCTGCGGGACATCATCAACCGCGGCGCCTGCTCGCTGGACAGCGTGCAGATCGCCGTCCTCGACGAGGCCGACCAGATGGCCGACCTGGGCTTCCTGCCCGAGGTCACCGAGCTGCTCGACCAGGTGCCGAGCGGCGGCCAGCGGATGCTGTTCTCCGCCACCCTGGAGAACGAGATCGACAGTCTCGTCAAGCGCTACCTGAACGCCCCGGTCATCCACGAGGTCGACCCGTCGGCCGGTGCGGTCACGACCATGACCCACCACATCCTGATCGTGAAGCCGCGCGACAAGGCCCCGGTCACCGCCGCGATCGCCGCCCGCAAGGGCCGCACGATCGTCTTCGTCCGCACCCAGCTCGGTGCCGACCGTGTCGCCGAGCAGCTGCGTGACGCGGGTGTCCGCGCCGACGCGCTGCACGGCGGAATGACGCAGGGCGCTCGTACGCGCACCCTCGCGGACTTCAAGGAGGGCTACGTCAACGTCCTCGTCGCCACCGACGTCGCCGCGCGCGGCATCCACGTCGACGGCATCGACCTGGTGCTGAACGTCGACCCGGCGGGCGACCACAAGGACTACCTGCACCGTTCGGGCCGTACCGCCCGCGCGGGCCGCTCCGGCACGGTCGTGTCGCTGGCCCTGCCGCACCAGCGGCGCCAGATCTTCCGGCTGATGGAGGACGCGGGCGTCGACGCCGGGCGTCACATCGTCGGCGGTGGCGGGGTGTTCGAGCCCGAGGTCGCCGAGATCACCGGTGCCCGGTCCATGACCGAGGTGCAGGCCGAGTCGGTGGCGGGTGCCGCCAAGCAGGCCGAGCGCGAGGTCCAGGACCTGGCGAAGCAGCTGGAGCGGGCCGAGCGCCGCGCCTCCGAGCTGCGCGAGGAGGCCGACCGGCTCAGCGCGCGTGCCGCGCGTGAGCGGGGCGAGGACCCGTCGGCCGTCGCCCCCGTGGCCGACGCCACCGCCGAGGCCCCCGTCGCCGGCGCCGTGAGCGCCACCGCCGAGGCCGGCACCCAGGCCGCCGCCGAGGCCCCGGCCACCGCCCCCGTGGCGGAGACCGCGACCGAGCGTCCGGCCCGCGAGGACCGCGCCGCGTCGTACGAGCGCCGTGACAACGAGCGCGGCGGGTTCAACCGTGACCGGCGCGAGGACCGCCGTGAGGACCGTGGCGGCTTCCGCCGCGACGACCGCGGTGACCGTGGCGGTGACCGTGGTGGTTTCAACCGTGACCGTGGTGGCGAGCGTGGTGGCGGTTTCAACCGCGACCGTGGCGGCGACCGTCCGGGCTTCCGTCGTGACGACCGTCGTGACGGTGAGCGCGGTGGCGAGCGCGGTGGATTCAACCGTGACCGTGACGACCGTGGCGGCTTCAACCGCGACCGCGGCGGCGACCGTCCCGGCTTCCGTCGTGACGACCGTCGTGACGGTGACCGTGGCGGTGACCGTGGTGGTTTCAACCGTGACCGTGGTGGCGAGCGTGGTGGTGGTTTCAACCGCGACCGTGGCGGCGACCGTCCGGGCTTCCGTCGTGACGACCGTCGTGACGGCGAGCGCGGCGGTGACCGTGGCGGGTTCAACCGTGACCGTGACGACCGTGGCGGTTTCAACCGTGACCGCGGTGGCGACCGTCCCGGCTTCCGCCGCGACGACCGTCCGTCCACCGGCCACCGGGGCAGCGACCGCCCGGTCAACCGTGACCGCCGCGACGACCGCCCCGCGGGCGGCCACCGCACCGGCGGCAGCGACCGCCCGTACGGCCACCGCGGCAGCACCGGCACCGGCACCGGCACGGGCGGCTTCAACCGCCGTGACGACAAGCCGCGCTGGAAGCGCAACGACTGACAGCCGGGTCCTGGTCGCCCACGGGTGACCGGAACCCGCTGACCGGCACGCAGCCGGTCGGCACACCGACGGACGCCAGGCCCCGCCCCCACCGGGCGGGGCCTGGCCCGTTCACGCCGTACGACCGGACCGCACCGGCAAAACCGGACGCGCACCGCCCCGGAAGATGTCAGGATGTCCAGGCACCACCGGACCCCGCCCCGGCGGACCACCCCCAGGGCGCTCGCCCTGTTCCCCCACAGGGACAGGTCCACGCCCGCGACCGACACCCCGCTATGCTGCGGGGTGCGGGCCGTTAGCTCAATTGGCAGAGCAGTGGACTTTTAATCCATTGGTTGTGGGTTCGAGTCCCACACGGCCTACAAGCCGCAGGGCCGGGCGCAAGCCCGCGACCTGCGAGGAAGCGCCCCACCTGGTTCCGACCGGGTGGGGCGCTTCGGCGTTGCGGGGTTCGTACGTGAGCGGGGATGCCGTACGACCCTCCGCTCCGTAGTGGGAGCGGGCTCGTCGGATCTGGAGGCCGACCAGGTCGACCGCGGTGACGTGGGCGCCGTGGCAGGTGGCGAGGTGGGCGGCGCTGTGGCCGGGGCCGTCCCCTCAGCGCGTGTCGCGTTCGACGGTGCGCCACTCCTCGCGCAGGCGCCGTCCGGTGGCACACTCCCCGGGCTCGTCGCTGAGGCATACGGCGCAGGCCCCGAGGTGGGTCATCAGGCGTCCCCACGCGGCGTCCAGCGCAGCCTGGTCCCGGTCCACGCCGTCCGCCTCGTCGGGACACCGCATGTGCCGGTGCATCCGGGTCCCCGGCCCCGACATCGAGTGCCGCAGCAGCGTCTCGTACGGCTCCCCGGCCCCGATCCCCCCGTCGCACCGGCAGCAGATCACCCCGGCCGCCGCGCTCACGACCGCACCCCCACCGCGAGAGTCGCGCACCCCGCGAGCCGCGCCAGCGCCCGCAGCACGATCCCCAACCGCCGCTCCCCCAGCACCTCCACCTTCCACAACGGAACGAGCCGCGGGAACGCCGTCGCCAGCACCAGCGTCAGAAACGCGTCCTCCCCCTCGTCCAGCACCAGCACACACCGGTACCGCGCCTCGAACCTCGGCCAGTCACAGAACACGAACGCCCCGCCCTCCACGAGCAGCAGATCCCGCACATCCCCCCGCGCCAGAATGTCCCCCTCCTCGATCAACGCCGCCACAGCCGCCGGCTCACCGATGTCACGGTCATGGGCCCACGCGATGAGGCGGTCGCTGAGAAGTCGCGGGACCGGCGGTTCAGTTGTCGGTGTGACGGCGGGATCGCGCACCATGTCTGCTCCCAGGTGGGTCGGGTGCCTCTATGGTGAAACCGGCCCGCGGTCACAGAGCGTGGTCCACTGTTGTCAAGCGGTGTCTGGCGGCAATGACAACAGGACATAGGTGTCTGTTCGGTTCAATTCGTTTGAGCCGGAGAGGGGGCAACATGTCGTTACCCGATGCGCTGCGCGCCCTTCGCGGGCGGGCCGGACTCTCCCTCGGCGCGCTGGCGGCACGCACCCACTACGACCGGTCCCATCTGCATCACGTCGAGACCGGACGGCGCCGGGCGACCAGAGCCGTCGCCGAGTCGCTGGACCACGCCTTGGGCGCCGACGGGGAGTTGTTCACGGCGTGGGAGCGGGACGAGCGGGTGCGGCGGCGGGATGCCGCGCTTCACGCGACGCGGGCCTCCGCCCTCGCCGTGTCCCACGACCTCTGCGGTCTCGCCGAGCTGGACGTGGACGACCTGTACGACGGGGTCGAGGAGATCGCCGTCGTGTCGCGATCCACCCCGCCCGCACTGATGGCGGAGCGCGCCCACGTACTCCGTGACGAAGCGCTGCACCGTATTCGTGCGGGGCAGTATCCCCCCACCGGCCTCGCGGACCTCTACGTCGCGGTCGGCCGCCTCTCGGGCGTCCTCGCCTACGCGCTGCTGGATCTCGGCTGCCCGCATGACGCCATGCGGCATGCCGAGGCGGCGGCGAGCTGCGCGGACCGGGCCGGTGACGCGGACCTGGCCGTCTGGGTGGCGGGGACGCGGTCCCTCATCGCCCGGTTCCAGGGGGACTTCCCGCTCGCCCTCGACCTCGCGCGCGGCGGCCTGCGGCAGGCCGGGTCCGGGCGGGGTACGGGAAGAGCCCGTCTGAAGTGCGGGGAAGCCCAGTGCCTGGCCAATATGGGCGACTCGGCGGGCGCGAACAGCGCCCTGAACGCGGCGGAGGACGCGCGGGAACGGGTACGGGGCGACGCACCCGGACTCTTCGGCTTCAGCCGGGCCAAGCAGTTCTACTACGCCGGTTCCTCGCTCATCTGGCTCGACGGCGGCGAGGACGCGCGCCGCGCGCTGCGGGCCGCCACAGACGCCATCGCCATATGGCAGTCGGCCCCGGCAGGACAACGGTCCCTGGTCGACGAACGTCTGGCACACATCTACGCGGCCACCGCCCACGCCCAACTCGGCGATGTGGAGGGCGCGGCCGACACCGTCCGCCCCCTGCTGTCCCTCCCGCCCGAGGACCAGATCTCATGGATCGTGAAGCGCATGGACCGGCTCGCCCGGCTGCTGTCCGCACCGTACTTCCAGGGCAACACGACAGCCCACGAGACAGCGGAGGCGATCAGAACACTGGCCGGACCATGAGGAGCCCATGGATGAGCGTTCGCGGGAGCAGCCGCTCTGTCGACCAATCACCGTTACCCGGCCGGTACCGACTCGATCTCCGCCTGGAGCATACGGAGCGTCAACGAATGCTTCTCCGGCGGAAGCTGCTCCAGGGCGGCCCTCGCGTATCCGGCACCGCCGGCCCTGTCGCCGGACCGGGCCATCATCAGGCCCCGGTGCAGTTCCAGGTGTGTGGTGAAGCGGGGCAGGGCGGGCGGCAGCTCACGTGCCGCCGCCTCTTGTGCCTCGACGGCGCCCCGCTCTTCGCCCAGCCGGGCCAGCAGGAGTGAGAGGAAGACGTTCTGCCGCCACCACGGCACGGCGTAGTCGGAGTCCTGCTCGTGCGACCCGACCCGGTCGTGGATACGGCGTCCCTCGTCCGCGAGCGTGAGCGCCGTGCTCCGGTCGCCTCGGAGGGCGGCGACGTGAGCCCGGCCCATCACCGCGTTCAGCCGGCCGAGGGACGGGCGGTCGTCGAGGCGCAACGCCTCGGCGGCGAGCCGGTCCGCGACGGGGAGCGCGGCCCCCTCGTAGCCCAGGGCGATGGCGGCACGTCCCCGGACCCAGACCCGGGTGTCCGGGGCGCCGGACCGGTCGGCGGCTTCCGCGGCCATGCCGTACCAGTTGACGGCCTTCACCCCGTCGCTGCCCGGGAACGTCTTCGCGTACAGGGTCATCAGCTTGGCGGCGACGCCCCACAGCTCGGGCCGGTCCGCCTGCCGTTGCAGCAGGACGAGTTCCCCCGCGAGGCGTTGCTGGATCTCGGCGGCGCCCATGGACATGTAGTCGTGGCCGTAGGTGGAGAGCTTGGCCCGCCACTCGTCCACGTCCGGGCCGCGCCCCTCCAGTGCGGAGGCGAATCCGGCGTGGATGAGGTCGGAGGCGACAAGGGGAGCTATGGCGGTGGCGGCGAGATCGGTGACGAAGGTACGTCGGCGCAACGGTGACTCCAGAATCTGCACGGGGACCTGAAGGGCGGCGGCGAGCGCCCGCAGCATGCGGGGGCGCGGGCGGCGCTTGCCGCATTCCCAGCGGGAGACGTCCTGGCGTGTGTACGGCTGGCCGGTGACGAGGCTGAGCTCTTCCGCCAGCCGTGTCTGGGACCATCCGGCCACGTCACGTAACTCGGCGATGAGCCGCCTGAGCGGGCTGGGCGCGGTACCGGAGGAGCGGGGACGCTGATCGGGCATGTACCTGCTCCGTATCTGCCTGTCGGGTCGCGTCCTCAGGCTACGACGCGGGAGCCGACCGCATCCCAGGAACCGATGCTGGATCGACCACACGGGCACTGGGCGCTTTGCGCTTACGGCTACTTGGACAAGCTGACCCCACCGTCACCAACAGGGACGGGGTCGCGTACACCGACGGTGAGATCCGTCAGCAGTACGAGAACACCTGCATCGGACGCCCCGTCGGTGGTGAACCCATCGTCAACGACGAGGCCGACGGTGTGCGGTTCGTGCGGCCCGACGAGCTCGATCGGTACGACATCCACCCCAGCGTGGGCCGGCAAAGCGGCCACTACCCCGCCGACACCTACCCCCTTCTCAGCTGGGACGACGCTCCCACGCGCCCCGGCGAACGGTGAATCGCCATCACCCGGATGGTGTAGAGTCAGGTTTACCGACGCGGGGTGGAGCAGCTCGGTAGCTCGCTGGGCTCATAACCCAGAGGTCGCAGGTTCAAATCCTGTCCCCGCTACTCAGGCCGAAGGCCCGGAAGCCGAAAAGCTTCCGGGCCTTCGGCGTGTTCGGGGGTCTCACCCGGTCGGCCCGTCCCGTTCGCCCGCCGACCCCTCCGGGGCAAGCCTGGAGGGACGGTGGTGGACGGGCACGGAAGCGGCGGGAGACGGCGCGTGGGGCACGGAGGCGGGCCGACCGGTGACGGGCGTCCGGAACCGGGCGGCCCGCTGTCCGGCCGTCATCGCCGTACCCGCCGCGCCCGGAGTTTCAGCAGGGTGCTGCCCTGGCTGCTGATCGTGGCGGGCGTGGTCTACGACGAGCTGACCCCCGTCCGCTACACCGCCGCCCCGCTCTTCGCCGCCGCCCCGCTCGCCGCCGCGCCCTTCTACGGCCGCCGCGGCACCCTGCTGACCGGGGCCGCGGCCTGTCTCGCCGCGTTCGGGATGCGCGCGGAGGACGGGGTCGCCCGGAGCGAGTCGCTCACCGACATCGCGACGATCGTCACCGTCTCCGCGCTCGCCCTCGCCATCAACCGGCTCTCCCGCCGCAGCGACGCCAAGCTCGCGACCGCCCGGGAGATCGCCGAGGCCGCCCAGCGCGCCGTCCTCCCGGAGCCCGCCGACCGGATCGGCGGGCTCGACATCGCCGCCCACTACGAGGCCGCGCAGGCCGGCGCGGCGATCGGGGGAGACCTGTACGCCGTCCAGGACACGCCGTACGGAGTGCGGCTGGTGCTCGGTGACGTACGGGGCAAGGGGATGGGCGCGGTCGCCGCGGTCGCCGTCCTCATCGGGGCCTTCCGTGAGGCGGCCGAGCAGGAGAGCACCCTGGAGGCGGTCGCCCAGCGGCTGGAGCGGGCGCTCGCCAGGGAGGGGCTGCGGCGCCGGGGCGTGGACGACGAGGAGGGGTTCACCACCGCCGTCCTCGCCGAACTCCCGCACGGCGAGGAGCTGCTGCGGACCCTCAACCGCGGACATCCGCCGCCCCTGCTGCTCGCCCCGGACGGGGGACTCACCGTCCTCGAACCGGGCCGCTTCGCCCTTCCGCTCGGGATGGCCGACCTCGGGAGCTGGCCCGACGAGACCGACGAGACGGGCTTCCCGGCGGGCTCGACGCTGTTCGTCCACAGCGACGGACTGTCCGAGGCCCGCGACCGGCACGGCGTGTTCTTCGACCCGGCGGCATGGCTGCGCGGTCGGACCTTCGGCGGACCCGACGCCCTGCTCACCGCCGTCACCGCCGGGGTCGTCACCCACACGGGCGATGGCACCAGCGACGACATGGCCCTGCTGGCCGTCCGCAGGCCCTGACGGACCCTCCAGGGGACTTCAAAGGCCCCCGGAACTCTCCAGGGGACTCCAAAGGCCCCCCCGGAACTCTCCAGGACGCGGGATCGCGTACGAGAACGTGCGGAGCGGTCGGATCGGGTGCGGTCGCGCGGGGGTGCGTGGTGCGGGGTGCGTGCTGCGTGGTGCGTAGTGCGGGGTGCGCGGCCGGCCGGGCGGGGGGCGGAGGGGCCGGGCGCGGGCCCGTCCATCGGCGGGGGCGGCCTCGCGCGCCGTCCCGCCCCCGCCCCTGCGTCACCCCGCCCGCGCGCCCCCTCACACGCCGTAGCCGCCCCCTCCCGTTCGTATAACAACTGAGCAACCATCAATGTGACGTCGGCATGAAAGGGAATACCGACATGCCGTCAACTCGCCCCGTTCCGCCCGCCCGTGTCCCGATAAGTCCTGGCCAACGGCGTTAACGATCAGTCGGAAGCGCTTGGAATCCGGCCCCCAGGTCTATTAACGTTCGATAACGCAGCGCGGTCGTCCCAGCCGTCACAAGAGACGGCTCCGCGCGCACGCGCCGAATTCCGCAAGGGAACCGGGGAACCATTCCTTGGGGTGAATCGGACATCCTTCATGTGAAGGACGTCCGTAGGAGACCTTCCTGCTCCGAACCCGTCAGCTAACCCGGTAGGCGAGAAGGAAGGAAAGGAGTACGCCTCAGTGGCGTCAAACCGGCCTGCCCCCGAACCTCTCTACGCGCCTAAACCGACGGTGGACGGGCCTCACGCTTCCTCCCACGGGCAGGTGTTCGGCCCCGCGGTCACCGACGACGAGGTCCGGGAGGTCTGGAACCCGACCGCCGAGACCGTCCGGCCGGTCCGCGGCAGGCACCGCGTGGCCAAGCAGCGCGGCGGACTCGCCCGCAGCTCCACGGTCCTCGGTGTCGGCGTCATCGCCGCCGTCGGCGCGGGCGGCATCGCCACCGCGCAGGGCGGCAAGCCCCCGATCAAGATATCGATGCCGGACCTCGGCTCGATGATGTCCGGCGACGAGAAGCCCGAGGAGCCCGGCACCGGCCCCGCGCAGCAGGCCGCCGCCCCCCTCACCAGCGCGGGCGTCACCGGCGCCGACGCCGCCGAGGGCACCACCGACGCGGGCGAGGTACTGCGCGCCCGCATCCTCCAGCAGGCCGAGCAGCAGCAGGACCAGGCCGACACCGCCGCCCGCGCCGCCGCCGAGAAGAAGGCCGCCGACCAGGCGGCCCAGGACGCGGCCGCCGCCGAGGCGGAGCTGAAGGCCAAGGCCAAGGCGGAAGCCGAGGCCAAGGCCAAGAAGGCCGAGGAGAAGGCGAAGGCCGAGGCGGAGGCCAAGCGGCTGAAGGAAGAGGCCGAGGCCAGGGCCAAGGCCGAGAAGGAGCGCCTCGAACAGCTCGCGCGCAGCTTCTCCCTCCCCCTCGCCTCGTTCACGCTGACGTCGACGTACGGCCAGTCCGGCGCCATGTGGTCGTCCGGCTCGCACACCGGCCTCGACTTCGCCGCCCCGACCGGCACCCCGCTCAAGGCCATCCACAGCGGCACCATCACCGAGGCCGGCTGGTCCGGCTCGTACGGCTACCTCACCGTGCTGACCCTCGACGACGGCACCGAGCTCCGGTACGCCCACCAGTCGTCGATCGGTGTGAGCGTCGGTCAGAAGGTCTCCACCGGCGAGATCATCGGCCGCGTCGGCGCCACCGGCAACGTCACCGGCGCCCACCTGCACCTTGAGGTCAAGCTGGGCAGCGGCAGCGTCGACCCCGCCGCGTACCTCCGCGGCAAGGGCCTGTCGATCTAGGCGTCAACCCGCCCCCCACCGCTGGAACGCCGGCGGTCCTGACGATCACCCCCCGACGTCAGGGCCGCCGGTTCCCGTTCGCGGACGGATTCCGGCCCCTCGACGGTGTTGAGTAGGACCATGACTTCCTTGCGCCCTCTCGGCTCCTCCGGGCTCGACGTATTCCCGCTCGGACTCGGCGGCAACGTCTTCGGCTGGACGGCGGACCGGTCCGACACCTTCGCCGTCCTCGACGCCTACGCCGCCGCAGGCGGCAACTTCCTCGACACCGCCGATGTCTACTCCGCCTGGGTGGACGGTCATCAGGGCGGTGAGTCCGAGACGCTGATCGGCCAGTGGCTCGCCGCGCGCGGCAACCGCTCCGACATCGTCGTCGCCACGAAGGCCGGCTCGCACCCCGACTTCAAGGGGCTGTCCGCCGCCACCGTCAAACGCGCCGCCGACGCGTCGCTGAAGCGGCTGGACACCGACCACATCGACCTCTACTACACGCACTTCGACGATCCGACGGTCCCCGTGGAGGAGATCGTCACCGCGCTCGACGAACTGGTGCGCGCGGGCAAGGTCCGGGCCGTCGGCGCGTCCAACCTGACTGCCGAACGGCTCCAGGAGTCACTCGACTTCGCCGACCGCGAGGGCCTGACCCGGTACTCCGTGCTGCAACCGGAGTACAACCTGGTCTCCCGTGACACCTACGAGGGCCGCCTCCAGGCGGTCGCCTCCCGCTCCGGTATCGCGGCCGTCCCGTACTTCGCGCTCGCCTCGGGGTTCCTCACCGGCAAGTACCGGCCCGGTGCCACCGTGGGCAGCGCCCGTTCCGGTTCGGCCGCAGCCCATCTGGGGACCGAGCGCGGTCAGCGCGTCCTCGCCGCCCTCGACACGGTCGCGGCGGACCGGGGCGCCGAGGTCGCCACGGTCGCCCTCGCCTGGCTGGCCGCCCGCCCGACGGTCGCCGCCCCGCTCGCCAGCGCCCGCAACCCGGAACAGCTCCCCGCGCTGCTCGCCATGGCCGACCTGGAGCTCACCCCCGAGGACCTCACCCTCCTGACGGAGGCTTCCGCCTGACGGCGCGTACACCGATCCGGCTGTCGTCGGTCGTCGTGAGCCGCCCTCAGCCGTCGTTCCGGCCCGGGGCCGCGTACGGGTTGTACGGGGCCGGGGTGCCGGAGCCGTACGGGCCGCCCTGGCCGGGCACGGGACCGGTGCCCGGCTGGACCGGCGGGTAGCCGTACCCGGGACCCGGCTGTCCGTGGGCCGGATCCGGTTGGCCGTGACCGGGCACCGGCTGTCCGTGGCCCGGGTAGCCGTACCCCTGTCCGTACGGGGGCACCTGTCCGTACGGGGGCACCTGTCCGTACGCGGGTACCTGTCCGTAGCCGGGTGTCTGTCCGTACGCGGGCGGGTGGCCGTACGCCGCGGGGTGCGGGCCCGGGTACGGGGGCGCGTACGGGTGGGGGACGGCGGGGCGCGGTGCCGTCATCAGCGCGGCGTGCGTCAGCGCGGGGCGGGCCGCCGCCCTGCGGGCCCACATCGCGTCCAGCGACTCCTGCTCACGGATGCCGAAGTCGGCGCCCGCCCGGCCCTGTGCGCCCCGGTGCCGCAGGAACGCGAGCGCGGTGGCGTGCCGCTCGTACTCGCGGACGGCGCGGGCGGCCGGCTTGCCCCCGTGGTGGAGGGCGAAGTCCCGGGCCAGCCGCCGGGCGCGCAGCGAGCCGAGGGCGTACGGTTCCGGCGCGGTCAGCCAGCCGGCCGCCACATACGCGGGCAGTTCGTCCCGGACGGTCCGCAGCTCGCGTTGGCGGGCCCAGACGGCCAGCCAGATCAGCAGCCCGAACACGGGCACCATGAACGCGCCGTACACGACGAGGAAGCCGAGCCCGCCGAACACCGTCGAACCGTTCCACAGGGCGTGCAGCCCCATCGCGAGCAGCAGTCCGCCGAGGGGTGCGAGGACCCGCCACACCCGTCGCCGGGGGGCCGCCTGCGCGGCGAGGCCGAAGCCGATGCCGGTGAGCACCGTGAAGAGGGGGTGCGCGAACGGTGACATCACCACGCGGGCGAAGAAGGTCGCGACGGTGACCGAGCCGATGCCCTGGTCCCCGTACGTCTGGTCGTCGCCGAAGGCCCTGCCGAGGTAGAGGATGTTCTCGGTGAACGCGAAGCCGGTGGCCGTGACCCCGGCGATGACCACCCCGTCGACGAGCCGGGTGAACTCCCGGCGGCGGAAGAGGAAGATCAGCAGGATCGCCGCGCCCTTCGCGGTCTCCTCGACCACCGGGGCTATCACCGTCGAGCCGATGGTGTCCGCGCCGCCCGGGTCGGCGGTCGTCTCCGCGATCCACTCGGTCGCGAAGCTGTTCGCCACGATCGACATGAGGGCGGCGGCGCAGGCGCCCCAGGCGAAGCAGAAGACGACGTTCCGCCAGGGGCCGGGGGCGACCCGGTGCAGCCACCGGAACGCGGCGATCAGCAGCGGTACGGGCAGTACGGCGAGCCCCAGGCCGACGAGGAACCCCTGGGTCCCGGTCTCCTCCCGCACCAGCGCGAGGAGGACCGCGCCGCACAGGGCCAGTACGACGCCGAGTCCGGCGATCCGTACGGCGGGGCGCCGCCACCACGCGATACGCGGCGGGACGCCCAGCAGGCCGGGGGCCTGGTGGGGGATGTCCGGCGGGGCGGGGGCGGGGGCCGGGGGCGGCGCGGTGGGGTGGGTGCGGTCGGCGGGTCCGTCCGCGGGGTCCTCGACGGGGCCCTCGGTGGGGCCTTCGGCGGGGGCCGGGCGGGGCTCAGGGGTGGTGGCCATCGACTCGACCTTAATCGGCGGGTCGCCTTCGCTCGCGCCCCCGAGCTCCGTCCGGCTGGACGAACTTGTCCCCGCGGGTCGCCTTCGCTTGCGCTTCTTAGGTCTGTCCGGCGCGGCGTACTTCGTTCCTGTGCTGTCGCTCGGTGGGTTTGCGCAGTTCCCCGCGCCCCTTTGGGGCGCGTTCTGCTTGTTCTTCGGGTCGGTGCCGGTCGGGATTCTCCGTCCTCGATCCGACACGCTCGGTACGACGTGTCCTTGCCGGACTGAAGAGCATCGGAGTCTGCGAGCAGAGATTCCCGCCCACCCCCTCCGGTGAGTCCTGCGACTGCGCGAGGAGGGGTCTGCACCCAAAGGGCAACCTCAGGGGGCGCCCCCAAAGGGGCGCGGGGAACTGCGCGAAAACGAGGGCGGCCCCGCACCCGACGAACAACCGCAAGGGGGCAGCGCCTCAGGGGCGCGGGGAACTGCGCAAGAACGAGGGCGGTCCCGCACCCGAAGGGCGACCGCAATGGGGCAGCATCCAGGGGCGCGGGGAACTGCGCAAGAACGAGGACGGGCCCGTACTCGACGAACAACCGCAAGGGGGCAGCATCCAGGGGCGCGGGGAACTGCGCAAGAACGAGGGCGGACCCGCACCCGAAGGGCGACCGCAATGGGGCAGCATCCAGGGGCGCGGGGAACTGCGCACCCACGAACGCCCCGTACAGGAACAAGTGCGCCCAGCCGGACGGACCTGAGAAGCGCAAGCGAAGGCGACCCGCGGGGAACTGCGCACCCCCGAACGCCTCGTACAGGGACAAGTGCGCCCAGCCGGACGGACCTGAGAAGCGCAAGCGAAGGCGTCCCGCACAGGGACAAGTGGGCTCAGGCGGGGCTCGGGGGCGCGAGCGAAGGCGACCTGCGGAAGAGGACGTCGTGGACGGGATGGCCCTTGTCCAGGCCCTGCCCCTCGAACCGCGTCCGTGGACGAAACGCGGGCCGGGGCGCGAAACCCCCGTCGACCTGCGTGTTCTCGAACGCGGGATGCGCGGTGAGCACATCGAGCATCTGCTCGGCGTACGGCTCCCAGTCGGTCGCGCAGTGCAGCAGGGCGCCCGGCTTGAGCCGGCCCGCCGCGAGGTCCAGGAACTCCGGCTGGACGATCCGCCGCTTGTGGTGCCGCTTCTTGGGCCAGGGGTCCGGGAAGTAGATCCGCAGCCCGTCGAGGCTGTCGGGGCCGAGCATGCTGGTCAACAGGATGATCGCGTCACCGTTGGCCACGCGGACGTTGGTGAGTTCCCCGCGGTCGGCGAGGCTCAGCAGATTTCCCTGGCCGGGGGTGTGGACGTCGACCGCGAGGATTCCGGTGCCCGGGTCGTCGGCGGCCATCCGCGCGGTCGCCTCGCCCATGCCGAACCCGATCTCCAGGACGACGGGCAGCCCGTCGAAGAGTTCCCCGAGGTCGAGGACCCGGCTGCCGTCGACATCGAGTCCCCAGCGCGGCCACAGCCGCCGGATCGCGTCGGCCTGGCCCCGGGTGACCCGGCTGCGGCGCGGCTGGAAGCTGCGGATGCGCCGGTCGAAGTGCGCCCCCGCGGGGTCGGGGGCGGGTCCCTCACCGGGCGGGAACATCGGGGTACGCGGCGGCCGGCCCACGGCTCCGTCGGACGCCTCGTACGTTCCGGCTGCCTCGGGGGCCGCTGTCTGGGGTGTTTCGTCATGCTCGGACACAGTGGGACCGATTCTACGGAGGTCCCGGGGTGCCCGTCCGCCGCCGAGGGCCGGGTGCGGGTCCGGCCCCGGCGGGGTACGGGCGCTACGCCTTCTCGCGGGGCTCCCCGGTCGCGGCCGAACCCTTGGGGCACACCCGGACGGCGGCCTGGTGGGCGATCCGCGCCTCCGCCTCCGTCAGATTCGTGAGCTTGTCGTTCCAGACGATCCGGTCCTCGCAGCGCAGCACGAATTGGGTTATCTGCGGCCAGGACTTCACGAAGCCCTTCCCGTCGGCGCACGGATGGGTGAACGTGGCGGTGATCAGCTCGATGTCGTGCCAGCCGAAGTACCGGCCCGCTTCTGTCTCGCCGGCCTCGTACTGCACGGACTCCGTGCCCGTCCTCTCGCCCGGCTGCCCGAGCGGGGTCTCCTCGCTGATCCCGAGGTGCTTGCCGAGGGCGTTGATCGCCTGTTCGGCCTTGAGCCCCTTGAAGACCCCGGTCGCACCAGCGGGGTACTGCTGGGTGAAGCCCTCGACCAGGACGGAGAGCTCACCCTTGCCGTCGTGCTCGACCAGCTCACTCACCCCGGTCAGCTTCCGCTCGCGCTTGACGTCGCTCCAGACGAACGCCGCCTTCGCGCACTCGGCGGCGGGCCGCGCGCTGCTCGTGGCGGTGCCGTCGCCGCCCTTGGCGCGGTCCGGGCCCTCGTCGGTGCTGGTACCGGAGCAGCCGACCGCGCCGAGGAGTATCCCGGCGGTGGTCACGGCCAGCGCGAGACGACGTACAGGCATGTGCATCCTTATGTCCGGGCGGCGCTCGGTGCCGCACTGCAACCGGGGACGAGTGATCACCCCGGTCCGGTTGCCCGGCGGGGCGATGACCTGCTCAGTTCGGCGAGGTCAGGGACCGCAGGGCGCGCCGGGCGACCTCCCGGCCGATCGGCAGCGAGGCGGTGGCCGCGGGGGAGGGGGCGTTCAGCACATGGACCGTACGGGGGCCCTCGCGCAGCAGGAAGTCGTCCACGAGGGTGCCGTCCCGCAGGACGGCCTGGGCGCGGACCCCGGCGGCGGTCGGTATCAGGTCGTCGGCGGTGACGGCCGGCAGCAGCCGGCGGACCGCGCGGGTGAACGCCCGCTTCGACAGGGAGCGGCGCAGCTCGCCGCCGCCGTAGCGCCAGTGGCGGCCCGCTATCCGCCAGGAGCCGGGCCAGGCCAGGGTCCCGGCGAGCTCGGCTGGGTTCAGGGTGCCCCAGTCGTAGCCCTCGCGGGCGAGCGCGGGGACGGCGTTGGGCCCGACGTGGACGCCGCCGTCGATCCCACGGGTGAGGTGCACCCCGAGGAACGGGAACGCCGGGTCGGGCACCGGATAGACCAGGCCCCGCACCAGCTCGGGACGCGCCAGCTCGTAGTACTCCCCCCGGAACGGGACGATCCGCATGCCCGGGTCGTCGCCGGTGAGCAGCGCGATCCGGTCGCAGTGCAGCCCCGCGCAGTTCACCAGGACCCTGCCGCGCAGCACCTCGCCGCGCGCGGTGCGGACGGCGACCCCGCGGTCGGGACGGCGGTCGATCGCGACGACCTCGGTGCCGTAGCGGATCCCGGCGCCGGACACCTCGGCCAGCCGGCGGGCGACCGCCGGGTAGTCGCAGATCCCGGTGGTGCCGACCTGGATGGCGGCGAGGCCCCGTACCCCGGGCTCGTACTCCACGATCTGGGCGGGGCCCAGCTCACGGACGGGGATGCCGTTCTCCCGGCCGCGCTGGACCAGGCCGTGCAGCCGGGGCAGCTCGTCCCGGCGGGTGGCCACGATGAGCTTGCCGGTGACCTCGTGGGGGATGTCGTACTCGGCGCAGAACTTGACCATCTCGGCGGCGCCGCGGACGGCGTACCGGGCCTTGAGGGAGCCGGGGCGGTAGTAGATCCCGCTGTGGATGACGCCGCTGTTGCGGCCGGTCTGGTGCCGGGCCGGGCCGTCCTCCTTCTCCAGGACGGTGACCCGGGTGCCGGGCGCGGCCCGCGTCAGGGCGTACGCCGTCGACAGACCGACGATCCCGCCGCCGATCACGAGCACATCGCAGTCGTACGCCACGCGTGTCACCTCCCGCTCCCGATAATGCACTGCGCCACTGACAGCGCCGCCAAACCCGGGAGACCGAGGACATCGCGCGACTCACCCCGGCCGAGGGCGGCGCCGGGCTCCGCGGGAGCCGGTCAGGCGGGTGCCATCAGCAGGGGCCGGGCGCGTTCGCGCAGCTCCATGACGCGGGGCTCGTCGCCGTACGGTTCCAGCCGGTGCAGCAGGTCGCGGACGTACTCGGTGGTGCGCGCGGAGGAGATCCGCCCGGCGACCTCGACGGCGCGCACACCCTGGGCGCAGGCCGCGTCGAGGTTGCCCGACTCCAGTTCGGCGACCGCCGACACGACGAGCCGCAGCCCGTGGGAGCGCACGAACTCCTCGGTGGGTTTCGACAGGGCCTGTTCGGTGAAGCGGCGCACCTGGCGGGGCGCCTTCAGATCGCGGTAGCACTCGGCGGCGTCGGCGGCGAACCGGTCGTACGAGTAGAAGCCGAGCCAGGACGGGTCGTGGTCGCCGTCCCGGGAGCGTTCCAGCCAGCCCTCGGCGGCCTTCAGGGCCGCTCCGGCGGCGTGCGCGTCCCCGGCGCGCGCGTGCGCGCGTGCCTCGACGAGCCGGAAGAAGCTCATGGTGCGGGCGGTGGCCAGCCCGCGGTTGCGTTCGAGGGCGGCCTGCGCGAGGTCGACGCCCTCGTCGCCGAAGCCCCGGTAGGTCGCCTGGAGGGACATCGACGCCAGGACGTAGCCGCCGAGCGGGACGTCGGCCGCCGCGCGGGCGAGGCGCAGCGCCTGGATGTAGTAGCGCTGGGCGGCCTCCTGCTGGCCGGTGTCGAAGGCCATCCAGCCCGCGAGCCGGGTCAGCTCGGCGGAGGCGCCGAACAGGGCGCGCCCGACCTCGTCGGAGTAGGAGCCGAGCAGCAGGGGCGCCGCCTCGACGCGTAAGCACTCGGGGACCATGGAGGAGCGCCAGTCGCCGCCGCCGTACTTGGAGTCCCAGCGGCGGGCGTCCTCGGCGGCCTCGCGGAGCTTGCTGACATCGCTGTGGCCGACCTTCAGGGCCGACACGCTGTCCTCGGCCGGGCTCGCGTCGCGGGCGACGGAGCTGTCGGCCGGGGTTATGAGCCAGCGGGACGCGGGGGTGGCGTAGGCGCTGACGGCGAAGGAACCGGCGAGCGACTGCCAGATGCCGCCGCCGGTCCGGCGGCCGGCGAGATCGAGCCGGTACAGCTCGGTCGCCGACTTCACGGCCGCGGCCACGTCCCGGGGGAACGCGAGGCCCACCTCGGGCGCGGGGTCGGCGTCCGCCAGCCCGATCTCGTGCAGGGGGACCGGGCGGCCCAGTTTCTGTCCGATGGCCGCCGCGATGAGGTGCGGGGCGGCGCCCTGCGGCACCATGCCCTTGGACACCCAGCGGGCCACGGAGGTCTTGTCGTACCGGAGTGTCAGGCCGCGCTGCGCGCCCAGGTCGTTGACCCGGCGCGCGAGGCCGGCGTTGCTGATTCCCGCGAGGGCGAGAACGGCGCCGAGCTTTTCGTTCGGCCCGCGTTGCTCCCTGGACATTGCGCCACCCCTCGACACAGACGGCTGCCGCGACGGTGGTGACCGCGCGGCATTCGCGCCATGCGCTCCCGGCGGCCTTCTGCCCGGGGCGGCAACCGAATGAGCGGGTGGCCGACCCCGGAGGTATATGCCTCCGTGAAACACAGACACACACAGCGTAGTTCGACGCATCCCATGCGTTAAGAGGCATAGTTCCGGATGGCGGGATTGTTGCCCGTGGCCTGTCCGCCCCCCGGGCGCCATGTGCTCCGCCTGTGTGGCAGTGCGCCCGTGCGTGCGCTCTTCACCGGTTCCGGGGTGGCCGCTTCCATGGATCGTGCGTGGGTCGGCCCGCTGAACTGGTTCCAGTGGGCTGGGGGACACCGCCGCCTTCATCCCCGCGGGCGGCGGACCGGTCCGGGAGGTGAACACCACCTCCCGGACCGTGCGTTGTGCCCTCAAGGTCCGCAATGATGTCGTTCATGGGTCCGGCGCGGCCAAGTTGGCCGAATATCGACCCTGCTGGTCACGCCCTTGAGCGTCCCCCCGCACGCGTGAGCGCGCTTTCCCTCCGCGTACCGGTCGCCCCGCGTGCCCGTGGGACACCCGTTCCCCCGGTCGTCCCACGCATCCTCCCAGCCCCTCCCGTGCGCCCATGAGGGGCCGCCCAGGAGTGCGCCCGTACGGCTCACCCGCCGCACCCGGCACACGAGTTGGGGCAGCGGGCCGCCGCGCACCGGAGCTCCGCGCGGACGGCGCCCGCAGGGCCGCGGCGGGAGCGCGAGGGGAGCGCGAAGGGTTCGAAGGGGGTTCGAGGGGGGCTTGTCAGGGGCGCGTACGGGTGGGCACGAAGCGGCCGGGGCCCGCTCCCGCACGCCTCCTTCGTGGCAGCATGGTCCCGAGTTCGTACGGTGCACGGTTGTCCAGCCCGTGGAGGCGACGATGCGGTGGTTGGTGGGGTGGAGCATTGCCACCGCGGGAACGAGCGGCCCGGTGACCGCCGGTGCCACCGGACCCGACGGCGAGGCACTCCAGCCCGTCGGCTCCCAACTCCTGTGGAGCGACCCCGATCCCCTGTGGGCCGTCGGCGACTGGCGCCCCGACGAGGTACGTGTCGTCACCGTCGACCCCCACACCCGTATCGCCGTCCTCGGCACCTGCGGCGCCAGCGACGAGGACCTGCGGCTGGGGCTGCTCGCCGCGCGCGGCGGCGCCCTGCGCCATCTCACCGCCTGGTCCGGCAGCTACACCGCCGTCGCCCGGATCGGCCGCCGCGTCACCGTCGCCGGTGACCTCGCGGGCGCCCGCCCCGTCTTCCACACCCCCTGGTCCGGCGGCACCGCCTACGCCACCGCGGCCCTCCCGCTCGCCGACCTGGTCGAGGCCCACCTCGACATCGGCCATCTCGCCGCCCTCCTCGCCGCCCCCGACGTCCCCGAGGCCCTGCACGACTCCACGCCCTACCTCGGCGTCCACCGGGTGCCGCCCGGTCACGCCCTGATCCTGCGCCAGGGCGCCCGTGAGATCGCCGGGTACGACCCGGTGACCTCCCTCGCCGTCGCCGCGCCGCCCAGCGACGCCGCCGGCGCCGTCGACGGCGTCCGTGACGCCCTCGTGGAAGCCGTACGCGCGCGGCTGACCGCCCCCCGGCACGTCCCCGGCGGCGGGATCGACCCCGGGCCCGTACCGGGTATGGGGCCCGCCGAACGGCGCGCCGCGCGCGGCACCCCCGTCCCCGGCATCGGCGCCGACCTCTCCGGCGGACCCGCCTCCGCGACCCTCGCCCTGCTCGCCGCGGGACTGCCCGGCGTGCCCGGCACCGTCCTCGGGCACGGCAGCGGCGCGGGTGAACGCCTCCTCGCCGTCACCTTCAACGACCTCGCCGTGCCCGGCCGCGAGGCCGAGGTGGAACGCGCGGGCGCCATCGCCGCGGACCCGCGACTGCACCATGTCGTCGTCGCGGGCGGCGAGGAGACCCTTCCGTACACCGACCTCGACGGCCCCCTCACCGACGAACCCGGCCCCTCGCTCGTCACCGCCGCCCGCCACCGCGCGCGGCTCGCCGCCGGGAGCGCCGACCACTTCACCGGCTACGGCGCCCGCCAGGTCCTCGACGCCCACCCCGCGCGCCTCGCCGACCTCCTCATGGACCGCAAGAGACGCCACCTGGTCCGCCCCGTGGCCGCCCTCACCACCGCCGAGGGCTCCGTGTCGATGATGGTCCCCGCGCGCGTGTACGTCGCCGCCCGCCGCCTCGCCCGCACCCCGTACCGCAGCGGCGTCGACCGGCTCGCCGACCAGTTGCTGCGCCGCCGCCTCGACGAACCCGGCGGTACCGTCGGCGCCTCCCTCGCCGCCCTCACCTGGGCGCGGCCCGGGCCCGCCGCGCGGTGGCTCACCGGTGAGGCGCTGGCGGAGGTGTCCGGCCGCCTCCAGAACGCGGTCGGCCGTCCCGGCCCCGGGCCCGGCCAGCGGCCCGGTGACTTCCGCGCGCGGGCGGCCCTCGCCCGGCACGCCGCGGACCTCCGGGTCCTCGAACAGGCCGCCGAGGTCCGCTTCCAGCGGCTGCACGCGCCCTTCCTCGACAACCAGGTCGTCCGCGCGTGCCGTGCCCTTCCGGAGGCGCTCCGGGTGCGGCCCGGGGCCCGGGCGGAGATCCTGCGGACCGTCCTGGAGGGCGCGGGGATCTCCGAGCTGCCGTCCGGCTGGGGCACCCCCTCGCACGCGCCGTCCGCGACCGCGGCCCGTGCGGGGTTGCGGATCGCGATGCCCGACCTCCTCAGGCTCTTCGACACGCCTCTGCTGGCCGACGCGGGGCTCGTCGAGGCGCGGGTCGTCCGCAAGGCCCTGCGGGGTGCGGCCGAGGGGGAGCCGCTGCCGCTGGACGGGCTCGCCGACCTGGTGGCCGTGGAGCTGTGGCTGCGCAGGCTGCTCGCCCGGCGCGGCACCTGCTGGACGGGGACGCCCGCCCGGCAACGCGCGGTGCCCACGGGGTCGGTGGCCCCGGCCCGCGGAGCCCTCGGCACGGGTGCGCGGCCCTGAGCGGGGCTCTGGGTTTCCTGTGCTGGACGTACTTCGTCCCTGTGCCGTCGCTCGTCGGGTGCGCAGTTCCCCGCGCCCCTTTGGGGCGCACCCTGCCGGTCCTTCGGGTCGGTGCCGGTCGGGATTCTCCGTCCTCGATCCGACACGCTCGGTACGACGTCCAGTGACTCGACTGAAGAGCATCGGAGTCTGCGAGCAGAGATTCCCGCCCACCCCCTCCCGCAGCCGAGCGTTTGCGCGAGGAGGGTGCTTTGAACCCTGACCCCGGTTTGCTGAGAGCCCGCAGCCGGACGACAGCCCCAGCCGGACGCCCCCAAAGGGGCGCGGGGAACTGCGCGAGCAACCAGGGACCGTCCGCACCCGAACGGGAACCGCAAGAGGCGCGACCGAAGGGGCGCGGGGAACTGCGCACCCCCGTCCGACCCGCACAGGAACAGGTACGTCCAGGTGTGGAACCCCGGAAGCGCGAGCGAAGGCGACCCGCGGGGAACTGCGCACCCACGGAGTACCCGCACAGGAACAGGTACGTCCAGGTATGGAACCCCGGAAGCGCAAGCGAAGGCGACCCGCGGGGAACTGCGCACCCCACGAACGCCGGTACGGGGACAGGTACGCCCAGCACAGGAACTCGGAAGCGCGAGCGAAGGCGACCCGCTGAACGTCAACAGATGAAGCGGGACTCCGCCCAGTCGGACAGCGTCACCGTGTCGAACGAACTGTGCGGCTCCACCACCAACCGAATGGCGCTCCGCCCCGACAGCCCCACCCGCACCGGCACCCCCGGCTCCCCGCCCCGCACCAGCGGCGACTGCCACAACGGCACCCCGTCCGCGTACACGGAGAACCGCACGGCCCCGCTGCCCATCGCGAGATCGTCGATGCCGACCACCGCCTCGTAGGCACTGCACTCACGGTTCAGGTCGATGGTCACGGACGACGTGCCGTGCACGGTGACCCCGCGCCCGTACGCCTGCCCACCCATCCGCAGCCCCTGCCGCTGCCACACCCAGGAGCTCTCCCCGTACCGCATCTCGGGCGCGGTCCCGTCCCCCAGGTCGCCGTACGCCAGCTCGCTCCACTGGTAGACGACGGGTGCGGGCGGTGTCGGCTCCGGCGGGGGCGGTGAGCTGGGAGGGGAAGGAGTGGGACGCGGGGCGGCCGGCGGACTCGGCGTGGGTGAGGGCGACGACGAGGCGGACGGCGAGGGCGTCGGCTCAGGCGACGGCGTGGGCTCGGCCTCGGGGGAGGGCGAGGGCTTCGGCGGTGTCGGCCGCGGCGAAGGCTCGGCCTCCGACGGCGCGGGCTCCGGCGCGGGCTCGGCCGCACGCGCCACCGGGGGCGCGGGGCGCACCGGCGCGGGCTCCGGCGCCTCCTCCGGCGCGGCCACGGGCGGCGGCGCCTCGGGATGCGAGACGGGAGGCTGCGCCCGGGGCCGGTCCGGCTCGGGCTTCTCCCCGCCGACGAGCGCGAACGCGACCGCCACGGCCACCGCGATCGCGACGGCCGCCCCGATCCCGGCCTTGACGGGCCCTCCGACGGCCTCGGAGAGCGCACCCCCGCCCCCGGAACCGGAAGCACCCGCACCGGAAGCACCCGCACCCGAAGCACCCGCACCGGAGGCACCGGCACCGGCGGCACCCGCACCCCCCGAGGCACCGGCGGCACCGGCGGCACCGGCGGCACCGCCCTGCGCGGCGGCCGCGGCACCGGCCGCACCCGCGCTCGCGGTACCGCCCCCGACGAGGGCGGCCACCTTCGCGTACCCGGCGGCACCGAACCAGCCGATGACGGCGACCGGTACGACCGCGGGGATGCCGCCCGCGACCTCCTTGATCTGGCCCGCCGCCAGCCGGCACTTGGCGCACTCCTCCAGATGCTTGCGCAGCCCCCGCTCGGCCCGGCTGCGCAGCCCGCCCCGGGCGTACGCGCCGAGCCGGTCCGCGTAACTGGCGCACTGCTCGCTCGCGGTGAGCGCGGCACTGACATGTGCCTGGAGGTACGCCTGCTTGAGGCCCTCGCGGGCGCGGCTGGCCAGGACCCGGGTGCCGTTGGCGTCCAGTCCGAAGAGGGTGGCGACATCGCTCGGGGACTCGTCCTCGACCTCCGTGTGCCACAGCACGGCCTGCCAGCGCTCGGGAAGGCTGCGGAAGGCGCGCATCGCCATCGACCGCTCGGCCTCCTGCATGGCGCGGACGTCCGCCCCCAGGTCGACGGACCCGTCACCGGGCACCTCCGACCCCCGGTCCGCCTGCGCGGCGAACACGGCGAAGTCGTCGACCAGTTGTTCCCGTTTCGCGGACTTCATCCAGTTCGCGGCGACACGGCGGACCGTCGTCAGCAGATACGCCCGCACCGCGTGCTGCGGCCCCGAACCCCCGCGCACGGCCTGGAGCATCCGTGCGAAGACCTCCGCCGTGAGGTCCTCGGCGGTGTGCCCGTCACGGCAGCAGGTGCGCGCGTAGCGGCGCACGGCGCCCGCGTGGCGCCGGTACAGCTCCCCGTACGCCGTGTCGTCACCCGCGCGCATGCGCCCGATCAGCTCGGCGTCGGACGGCGGTGTGTCGGCGCCGGCCGGGGCGCCGGGATCGTCCGCCGGGTGCTCCTCGGGCCGGGGTTCCTCGTGCTCCCGCTGCTGCGGTACGCCTGTGTCCGGTGGGGTGGACGGGGCCGCGGTGGTGGCCGGGTCGGCTGCGTCGGACGTGCCGCCGGATGCCGGTCCGGATCCGGCGTCGCCCGGTCCCTCCGGGCCTGCCTGGCGGGGTACTTGGGGCGGCGAGGGGTCGTCGGCTCCCCCTGTCGTGCCGCTCTTCGACTCCTCCGGCCCGTCAACGCCCATCACGGAAAGCACCCGTCCGTACACTCAAAGACCACCGGGCAAGAGTGCCACACGGCTGTCATCTACTCAGCTGGTACCACCATCAACCACTCATCCGGGGCGTCTTACCGGAACTCCGCACCTTTCCCCCCAGGAACCCAGTGCGGATTCCGGTCGCCTATATCCAGCCAACTCGGCCCATCGGGTGGGCGATTTAAGCCTGTTCAGGTGAATTGCTCACAGTGCCGAACCCCCCACGGCCTCCCCGTCGGAGGCGTGAGCCGATTTCGTCACGTTGCCACCCACCCCGCCCCCGGCACCCCCAGGATTTTGGCGAGTTCCCGCCCTACCGCCAGGCCCCCGCCTCCGTACCCACCCCACGGAGAACCCGCACAGGGACAGGGGCGCCCCAAAGGGGCGCGGGGAACTGCGCAAGGACGAGGGCCGACCCGCACCCGGAGAACAAGCCCCAAGGGGCAGCATCCAGGGGCGCGAGGAACCGCGCACCCACGGGGGAGGACAGACCTCGAAGGCGCAAGCGAAGGCGACCCGCACAGGAACAAGTACGCCCAGCACCACGAACCCCGCCGCCCCGGCCAAAGACGACCGGACCCCACCCGGAAAGCCCCGCAAGGGACGGGGCCAACCAAGGGCCGGGCCCCACAGGTACGGGCCCCGACAGGCACAGGGCCGGCCCGCCAAGGGACCACAGGGCCGGGCCCGCCAAGGGACCACAGGGCCGGCCCGCCAAGGGGCTACGGACGTGACCGCAACCCGTCCAGCAGAATGTCCAGCAACCGCGCGGACGCCGCTGCCTGTTGCACCGCGTCCGGCAACGAAGGCGCCGCCGTCGCGATCACGAGCAGCACGTCGGACACGGTCACATCCGCCCGCAGCTCACCGGCCCCCCGCGCCCGGTCGACCAGCCGCCCCACCACCTCCAGCAACGCGTCGGCCCCGGCGTCCGCGGCCATCGCCGCCTCCGAGGCGGCCGAACCGGCGGCCGTACCGACCGCGCCACCGATGGTGGGACCGACGGCGGCACCGGCGACGACCGCCCCGGCCCCCCGCTGCTCCACGACCCGGCTCTCGCCCACCCCACCAGGGGCGACGTACGGGGAACCCGCCCCGGACAGCGAGGACATCGCCGGGGCGGCCGCGCCCTCACCGGCCGGCGGTACCGCCCCCCGCTGCTGCGGCACCCGGGTCTCCTCGTGCGCGTCGTCGACCCCGACGCGCAGCACATGCGGCGGCAGCAGCCGCCCCGCGCCCGACGCCACCGAGGTCCGCAGGAACCGCGACAGGGCCGACCAGGGCTCGTCCTCCTGTCCCAGCGCGGCCCGTGCCTGGTCGGTCAGCCGGGAGGTCTCCTCCTCGGCGATCCGCCGCACCAGTACGTCCTTGCTCGGGAACCGCCGGTACACCGTGCCGACGCCGACCCGCGCACGGCGGGCCACGTCCTCCATCGGCGCCCCGTACCCCAGCTCACCGAAGACCTCACGTGCCGCGCGCAGCACATGCTCCAGATTCCGCTGGGCGTCCACCCGCAACGGCGCGGTCCGCCCGGGGTCGGGCAGACCCCGGCCCCCGCCCCCCGTGGCGACGCCCGACGAGATGGCGGACGCGGTCGCCGTCGCCCACTGCTGATCCTGCGTATGCATATGTGTTCCCCCGGTTTCAGACGTCTCCCCCCGGAGACTCTCCCCGCCGTCGGCAGCCGGAGCACGGGGAACGGAAGCGCGTGGGACGGGCCCCCGTGGGTGGGCCCGCCGAGTGTGTCCCCCGACACCCCGACGTCCCACGAACATAGTTGAGCCGGGGGAGATTGCGAAGGGCCACGTTCCGCCACACCGGCCACCCGATCGGGGTACGCACCGGTTACACCCTGAATGCACCACTTCCCATGGTCCCGCTCCCACCCTCTGACCTGCACATCCTCAGGATGAGCGGGAACACGCCGCGTGCCGCGGCCCCTCCCCTCCCGCACCCCCCGCGCGCCACTTCCGGTCACACAAATTGCTCAGGCTGTGGACAAACTCCCGAGCCCGTTGCGTCATGGGTGGGTGAAGGCTGCCAACCCCCCGGGCACACCCCCCGGACCGACGCCCGCCACCCGCGTCCTCGTGATCGGTGGTGGCTACGTCGGGATGTACACGGCCCTGCGGCTCCAGCGGACGCTCGCACCGGAGATCAAGCGGGGCACCGCCGAGGTCGTGGTGGTCACCCCCGACCCGTACATGACCTACAAGCCGTTCCTCCCGGAGGCCGCCGCCGGATCGATCTCCCCCCGCCATGTCGTCGTCCCCCTGCGCCGTGTCCTCGACCGCTGCCGTGTCGTCGTCGGCGAGGCGCACTCCGTCGACCACACCAAACGCACCGCCACCATCAGCACCCTCGCCACCGCCGAGGAGGGCGCCGGCACCACCGCCCTGACCTACGACGAACTGGTCCTCGCCCCCGGCTCCGTCTCCCGCACCCTCCCGGTCCCCGGCCTCGCCGAACACGGCATCGGCTTCCGCACCGTCGAGGAGGCCATCGGGCTGCGCAACCACGTCATCGAACAGATGGACATCGCCTCCTCCACCCGCGACCCCGCCATCCGCGACGCCGCCCTCACCTTCGTCTTCGTCGGCGGCGGCTACGCGGGCGTCGAAGCGCTCGGCGAGCTGGAGGACATGGCCCGCTACACCGCGCGGTACTACCGCAACATCACCCCCGACGACATGAAGTGGGTCCTCGTCGAGGCGTCGGACCGCATCCTCCCCGAGGTCGACGCCGCCATGGGCGCCTACACCCTCAGCGCCCTGCGCCGCCGGGGCGTCGACGTACGGCTGCGCACCCGGCTCGACAGCTGCGCGGACCGCGTCGCCACCCTCAGCGACGGCACCCGCTTCCCCACCCGCACCCTCGTCTGGACCGCGGGCGTCAAACCCCACCCGCTGCTCACCGCCACCGACCTTCCCCTCACCGACAACGGGCGCCTCAGGTGCACCGCCCACCTCACCGTCGAAGGCGTCCCCCACGCCTGGGGCGCCGGTGACGCCGCCGCCGTCCCCGACCTCACCGCCCCCGGCACCGACACCGCGCCCAACGCGCAGCACGCCCTGCGCCAGGCCCGCGTCCTCGGCGACAACATCGCCGCCACCCTCCACCAGCGCCCGCTCACCCCGTACGAGTACCGCTGTACGAGCTCCGTCGCCTCACTCGGCCTCCACAAAGGCGTCGCCCAGGTCCGCGGACGCGAGTTCAAGGGCTACCCTGCCTGGTTGATGCACCGCCTCTACCACCTCAGCCGTGTGCCGACCGCCAACCGCAAGGCACGCGTACTCGCCGAATGGACCCTCGCCGGTCTCTTCACACGCGAGATCGTCTCCCTGGGTTCACTCGAACACCCCAGGGCGGAATTCGAACTCGCGGCCGGTAAGGACCACCCCGACGACCCGAAGGGGTCGACCTGACCGGAGCCAGGAACTCCCCCCGACCGTCCGGCGTCTGACGAATGTCGGTCCCGTCGGCCAGACTGGCTCCCGCGACCTGTGGGCGGCCCGCCCGCCCCTCGACCCCACGAGGCTTCTACCCAGTGAACTTCACGCGCTGGAGCGCCCGGCTCCCCGGAACGCAGCGCCGCGCCGCCGCCAGGACCGAACACAGCGCCTCCCCCGCGCCACGGGGCGACAGCTCCGTGCCCGCGGCCCGCGCCGAGCACCCCACCGGCCCCGCCGCGCCCACCGCCGCCGTCGCCGGCCTCGCGGCCCACGAGGTCCTCGACCGCATCCCGGCCCTCGTCGCCCTGGTCCAGGGCCCCGACCACCACCTCGCGTACGTCAACGGCGCCTGGACCGCCGCGTTCGGCGAACGCCCCACCGGCGGACCCGCGCGCGAGATCATGCCCGAGCTCGAATCCCTCAGCCTGCTGCCGCTCCTCGACCAGGTGCTGAGCAGCGCCCGGCCCCGCACGGTCAAGTCCCGCAAGGCCCCCGGCGGCCGCTCGTACACCTTCACCTGCACCCCGGTCGACGGACTCGGCGGCCCCGGCACCTCCGGCGGCGTCCTCATCTTCGCCGCCGACGTCACCGACCACGCCGAGGCCGCCGAACGCCTGCGCGCCAGCGAACGCAGCCAGCGCGAGACCGCCGTCACCCTCCAGCGGTCCCTGCTCCCGCAGGAACTGGAGGAGCCGGACGATCTGCGTGTCGCCGCCACCTACCACCCCGGCGGCACGGAGGCCGCGGTCGGCGGCGACTGGTACGACGTCATCACCCTCGGCGGCGGCCGCACCGCCCTGGTCATCGGCGACGTCATGGGCCGCGGGGTACGCGCGGCGGCTGTCATGGGCCAGCTGCGCACCGCGGTCCGCGCCTACGCCCGTCTGGACCTCCCGCCGCACGAGGTCCTGCAACTGCTCGACGGCCTCGCCACCGAGATCGACGCCAACCAGATCGCCACCTGCGCCTACGCCGTCCACGACCCGAACGAGGGCCGTCTCGTCTACGCGTCCGCCGGGCATCTGCCGATCCTCGTCCGCGACGAGAACGGCACCGTCCACCGCGCCGCCGAACCGACCGGACCCCCGCTCGGCACCGGCGGCTGGCTCCACGCCTCCGGCTCCGTCCCCCTCGGCCCCGGCTCCACCGCAGTCCTCTACACCGACGGCCTGGTGGAACGCCGGGGCGAGGACATCGACCACGGTGTCACCGCGCTGGAGGTCGCCCTCGCCGGCGCCACCGGCTCACCCCAGGTCGTCTGCGACCGGCTGGTGCGCAGCGCGGGCGTCACCGCCGACCATGACGACGACGTCGCCGTCCTCGTCCTCCAGCACCCCGCCCGCACCGGCCCGGACAGCGAGCTGTTCCGCAACGCCGCCCTGGAACTGCTCGGCGGAGTCGAGGCCGCGCCCCGCGCGCGTGCCTTCGCCTCCGGGGTCCTCGCCAGCTGGCGCTTCCCGCCCGATCTGCACGACCTGGGTGTCCTCGCCGCCAGCGAGCTCGTCGCGAACTCGCTCCAGCACGGCACCCCGCCGATGCGGCTGCGGCTGCGCCGCACGGACCGCCGTCTGATCATCGAGGTCACCGACGGCGACGACCATCTGCCGCGCCGCCGCCGCGCCGAACCGGCCGACGAGGCCGGCCGAGGCATCGCGATCGTCGCCACCATCGCCACGAACTGGGGCTCGCGCCGCACCCCCGGCGGCGGCAAGGCCGTCTGGTGCGAATTCACCCTCCCCCAGCTGTGACGCCCCAGGGGTGACACCGCAGACAGGTGACGGCCTGGACATGAGCGCCCGGATGTGACGCCGCCCTCCCCCGGGGACGGAAGGGGGAGGGCGGATACGGACGGGAGCGCCCGGATCGCGGCCGAGGCCAGGACCCGGACGGCACGGCCCGGGGGCCATGGCTACACCGCCGCGTGCTCCTGCTCCTGCGCCTGCTCCGGCTTGCTCAGCGCCACGACCCGCGGCGTCGCGAGCGACGGCTGGTTCTGCACCGGGGTCAGCTCCCTGCCCAGGCGTATCGCCAGATAGGTGATACCGAGCGAGAACAGGAAGAACGTCACCACGTACGGGCCGTGCAGCGAGGCACCCATCGGGCCGCCCACCGCCGGACCCACCGCGAGCGCCAGCTGCTTCACCAGGGCGAACGCCGAGTTGTACTGGCCCACCATCCCGCCGGGCGCGAGATCCGCGACCAGCGGCGCGACCGTCGGCGACAGCAGCGACTCACCCAGCCCGAACAGCGCGTACGTCGAGATGAACGCCGCCGTGGCCATGGCCTGGCTGCCGTTGCCCAGCCCGGCGTACGCCGCGGCGGCCCAGGCGACGGCCCAGATCAGCCCGACGGACGCGATCACCCGGGACCGCTTGCGGTACTCGACGAAACGGAGCACCGCGAACTGCGCGATCACGATCACCGCGGTGTTGGCCGCGAGCGCGATACCGAGCGTGGACGGGGAGATCCCGGCCGCCTCGACGCCGTACGCCGACAGCCCCGACTCGAACTGTCCGTAGCAGGCGAAGAACAGCACGAAGCCCAGCACCATGAGCTGCACCATCGCGCGGTGCTGGAGCAGCGCGCGCAGACCGCCGCCCGCCGGCCGCTCACCGCGCCCCGGAGCACCCGCGACGCCCGCGGCCTTGGGTATCCGTACCCCGGCCGCTATCGCCCCGAGCACCAGGAACATCACGGCCTCGATCAGGAACAGCGTGGTGAACGAGCCCGGCCGGTGCTCGTCGACGATCTGGCCGCCGATGAGGCCGCCGAGACCGAGCCCCAGGTTCTGGAGGAAGAACTGGGTGGCGAACGCGCGGGTGCGCGACGCGGGAGGGGAGCACCACACGATCATCGTGGCGAGCGCGGGCTGCATCACGGCCGTACCCGCGCCGAGGACCGCGGCCGACAGGACCGCCGTCGTCGCCGTACCGGACATACCGAGCGCCAGCGCGCCCACCGACGCGGTGACGGAAGCGGCCACCACCACGGGAAGCGGTCCGCGGCGGTCGATCACCCGACCGACGAAGGGCAGGGCGATCAGCGCCGCCACGGCGAACGCGGCGAGCACGAGGCCCGCCGTGGTCGAGCCCAGATCCCGCACCTTCGCCACATAGACATAGAGGAACGGAACCGTGAACCCGATGCCGAACGCACTCAGTGCGCTGCCCATCTGGATCCGGCGCATCGCCGCGCCCATCGCCCTGGTCATTTCACCTGCCTTAGACATGAAGACTTCGAAGCTAAAGTTAGAGCATTAACAATACACACAGAAGGACTTCGATGCCAACCGGGTCCGTGCCATACTGCGGCCATGCCTCACACCCCGTCCGCGGACGAGCCGAGCCTCGACGAACAGATCGCCGCCTACCAGCGCGAGTACCAGGACCTCGACCCCCAGGTCGAGAAGATCGTCTCGGCCCTCGGCCGGCTGAACCGCCGCATGAACGTCGCGTACGGGCGCCAGACCTCGACCCTCGGCATCAGCAACGCCGAGTGGGAGGTCCTCAAGGCACTCGTCCTCTCCGGCGCCCCCTACCAACTGGGACCCGGCGACCTCGCCAAGCGGCTCGGACTCACCCCCGCCGCCATGACCCACCGCATCGACCGCATGGTCGGCGAAGGTCTCGTCACCCGCGAACGCGACGAGAACAACCGGGTACGCGTGATCATCGAGCTCACCGACGACGGCCGGCAGAAGTGGCTGGAGGCCATGCAACTCGCGGCCGTCTTCGAGGAGGACCTCCTCCAGGACCTCTCCACCGGCGAGCGCTCGGTGCTCGGCGAGGTCCTCACCCGCCTGCTGCGCCGCGTGGAGCACGCCCAGCCGGACGCCGGCGGACGCCTCACCGACCTCGACTGAAAATATGTTGACCTGCGGCGGTTGACAGGCATCGGGCCGATCCGTAAGGTTCTCCGAGTTGCCGCCGAGCCGTAACGGTTTTGCGTCAGCATCTCCCGCCGCTACTGCGG